>CAVPWX010000001.1:0-21630 GCA_963709605.1 uncultured Chloroflexia bacterium
GTGACATCATCGTTCCCATGCTGCTCACCGCCCGCCAGCTCAACCGGGCCACGTTGGGCCGGCAGCTCCTGCTGCAGCGCGAGCCGCTGGACGTGGTCGGGGCCGTTCACCGCGTCGTCGCGTTGCAGGCGCAGGAGCCCGCGTCGCCCTACCTCGCCTTGTGGAACCGGCTCGCCGGCTTCGATCCCACCGACCTCGATCGTGCCTTCGCCGGCCATGCAGTCGTCAAGGCCACGCTCATGCGCATCGCCCTGCACGCCGTCGACGCAGCCGACTACCCGGCGTTCCACGAGGCGATGCTGCCAAGCCTGCGGGCGTCGCGCCTGTTCGATCGCCGGTTCACCGGGACCGGGCTGACCGCGACGGACGCCGACGCGCTCGTCGAGCCGCTCCTCGCGTTCGCGGGGCGACCCCGCACCAACGCCGAGGTCGAGGCCTGGCTGGCCGGACGGCCCGGGGGCCCGGTCCCGAGCGGGCATGGTGGGCGCTGCGCACCTTCGGCCCGTTCGTTCACGCGCCGACTGGCGGGCCGTGGTCATTCGGACCGCGGCCGTCGTACGTCGCCGCACCCCACCAGCGACGGCCGGGCGACGGGGCCGCATCGCTGCAGATGCTTGTCCGCCGCTACCTCGAGGGATTCGGGCCGGCCACGGTCGCGGACGTGGCGCAGTTCGCGCTGGTCCAGCGGTCGCGGGCCCGCGACGCCCTGACGGCCATGGCAGGGATGCTCCAGCGCCTTACTGGCCCGGACGGAGTCGAGCTCTTCGACGTGACGGGCGGCCTGTCCCCGCCCGAGGAGACGCCCGCCCCGCCGCGGCTGATGGCGATGTGGGACAGCATCCTGCTGGCCTACGCCGACCGCAGCCGCATCATCGCCCCGGACTACCGGCGGCTTGTGACCCGAAACAACGGGGACGTCCTGCCGACCCTGCTGGTGGACGGCCACGTCGCCGGGGTCTGGCGCACGGTCCGGGATGGCATCGAGGCCACCGCCTTCCACCCGCTGCCCGAGGAGACGTGGGAGGGGCTGAAGGCCGAGGCCAGCGCCCTGGCGGCGCACCTTGCCGGCCGCGACCCGGCCGTCTACCGCCGCTACGCCCACTGGTGGAAGACGCTGCCGAGCGCGGAGGTCCGTGTCCTCGGGCGCGCCCGTCCGGCCTGAGGCGGCCGCTCTCCGGATGACCGCGATGGCCCTGCCTCCCATCGTCATCCTCGGGCGCGACACGTGCGAGGAACGACGGCGGGTGGCGCACCCCGACGATCCTCATCGGCGACCCGGATCGGCCCGACATGATCCTGCGCGAACCGTCGGACGAGGAGCTCCTGGGAGCCCTCGGCCTCGCCTGACTCGAGGCGCGGCACGCCGCCCCGCCCGTGCGCTCCCAATTGCCGGTGGACTAGGCTCGGGACGTTCGTGACGCCGCAGGTCGACCCCTGGGGTGAGGGCTGAAGGCCACCGCCGTAGCCGTGCACCGACGAGGCGCCGCCCTTGCGCCGGGTGCTAGGGTGGGACACGGGTCGCACCGCGGTGGCACGCACCGCTGGCGCCGAACAGGGGGGGACACCATGGCCGAACACCCGAACGTGGCGCTTGTCCGCCGCGCGACGCAGGCAATGACCGAGCTGGACATGTCGAAGGCCCAGCAGGAGATGCCGATCGTCGATGCCTTCATGGCCGACGACATCGTGTGGCACGAGATCGGCCGCACCGAGCCGCGCCGCGGCAAGGACGAGCTGAGGGCCGCCATGATGGAGGGCGCGCGCGACTGGACGATCGCCTACGACCTCCACGACGTCATCGCGAACGACGACCATGCGATCGCGCTCGGCACCGCGACCGCGACCCGAGGTGGGAAGACCCTCGTGTACCGGACCGCGGAGATCTTCCACATCCGCGACGGCAGGGCCGTCGAGCGCTGGGCGTTCTCGGACGACACGGAGGCCATCACCGCGTTCTTCGCCTAGGTGGCGACGGCGGTCGCCGTGTGTCGCCGAAACTCGGCCGGGCCGAACGCCATGGAGGCATGTGCCGGGCGGACCTGCGCGGCCACATCGGAGCGTAGTCAGTTGCCGACATGTGGATACCGCCTGACGGGGGCCTCGTCCGGACGCACCGGGTAGGATCCGCAGATGCCCCGATTGCAGGCCAAGAGCTTCGGCACGCCTGACGACGTCGCGACGATGCCGCAGGTGCGGTTCGAGACCGTCGCGCTCGACGACGCCACGGTCGGGCACTGCACCTTCGAGCCAGGGTGGCGTTGGTCCACGCAGATGGGCCCGCTGGTTGGAAGCGTCTCCTGCCCGACCCGGCATCTCGGCTACTCGATGTCCGGCACCATCCACATCGTGATGGATGACGGGCAGACGCTCGACATCGGTCCGGACACGGTCTTCGACATCCCGCCCGGTCACGACAAGTGGGTCCTCGGTGAGGAGCCGTGGGTCTGCATCGAATGGGGCGGCAGCGGTCGCGCCACTAGAGCAGCGCTCCATGGGGCGAGCGCCCGCTCTCTTGCGACCATCCTCTTCACCGACATCGTCGACTCGACGATCACCCTCGCACGGATCGGCGACGCAGCCTGGCACGACCTACTGGCGGCCCACAACGCGCGCCTCCGCGAGGAGCTCAACGTCTATCGCGGACGGGAAGTGAAGACGACGGGAGACGGCGTCCTGGCCGTCTTCGACAGCCCGACCCGTGCCGTGCAGTGCGCCGCTGCGATGCTCCGTTCGACGCAGGCGATCGGAGTCGAGATCCGGGCCGGCGTGCATACGGGCGAGATCGAGCTCGTCGGAGACGACGTACGCGGAATCGCCATCCACACGGCGGCGCGGATCCTCGGCGCTTGCGAGCCGGAACGAGGTTCTTGTCTCGTCGACGACGGGCGACCTCCTCGAGGGCTCGGGCCTGGTCCTGGAAGACGCCGGCGTCCACGAGCTCAAGGGCATGTCAGTTGCCCGGCAGATCTACCGTCTCGTGATCCCGACGCCGGGCTGAAGATCGCCGCTGGCACTTGTTGATCCTGCGCGCCCGACGCCCTCCGGGCGCGCCAGCGGACTCGAACCCGGTCTGGACCGATGCGTAACACCACCACGCGAGGAGGCCGTGCGGACACGGCAACCGCGCCGGGTCTACTGCCCGAGACCATTCTCGTGTGAATGGACGTGCACCGGGAACGAGCCCATCTGGCGCAGGCGTTCGACGATCTCAGGGCGGGGCGCGCCGTAGAGGTCGATGCCCGTGACCTCGACGATCTGCGTGCCCTTGCCGATCATGGTGGCCATGGCCGCGAGATACCGCTCGAACAATTCCGCGTCGCGGTGGAGGTGAATGCTCGTCCCCTCAGTGCCGTCTGCGCTCAGGTACGCGTCGAACGAGAGCACGTCGGGCAGGTTCGCCTCGACGAACGCGGTCATGGCCCGGTTGGCGGCACGCCATTCCTCGACTCGGCCGGCCGGGACTCCGTAGTGGCCCACGAACATGACACCCGGTGACAAGCGCACGCTGTCCGTCATCGAGTCGCTCCCTCCCTCCCGACGTTTGCCAACCCCTGGTACCCCACCGCAAGGCGGCGCCCTTCGGGCGCGCCAGCCGGCTGCTACAGGGCGGGAACGTCGTCCGGCAGATCCTACCGCGTGGCGGTCTCCGGCGAGCCGGTCGGGACCGGTGCCTCGAGCAGCTTCTTCAGCTCCCTGAAGGCCGCGTCCATCTCCCGCCGGAGACCGATCGCCAGATGATCGAGTTCCTCCGTGCGAAGTCACCGCTGCGAGCAGGCCTCTCCGCGGACCGCGCAACGGACACGCTGCTGTTCCTCGTGAGCCCCGCTTCATATCGCACCCGGTGGTCGACCGTGGCTGGTCACACGAGGAGTGGGTTTCCTGGACGAGCGAGACGCTCACAGCACAGGTGTTTGACGTCCCCCTGCAGCGAGCTGAGCCTGGGCCGTGCGGCCTGACCCGCACGCGTCGGCAGAGGTCCGACCGTGTTGTTCGTGCGCGCCCGACGCCCTCCGGGCGCGCCAGCACTCTGAGCACGGAAGAGGCCCTGGGTGCCGCCGGTTCACCTTGCGCCCGGGGCCCCGCGGATGCACGCTGTGGCGGATGGCTCGACCGGACGACGGCGGCGCACCCGACCTCGACGCGATCCGCACGATCGTTGCCGCCGCCCGCCGCGAGGGCCGGACGACGCTGCTCGAGCCGGAGGGCCTTGCCGTCCTGGCGGCCGCCGGAATCGCGGTCCCGCGCTGGCGCTTCGTCCGGGACGTCGGGACGCTGGACAGCGCCCAACCGGGGACCGCGGGGCTCACGGGCGCCGCGCTGGACGACATCCCCGGCGAGCGGGTCGTGGTGAAGGTGGTCTCCAGCCGGATCGCCCACAAGACCGAGGTCGGCGGCATCGCGATCGTGCCCCGCGACCGGGCGGCCGTGGCGGCAGCGATCACGGCGATGGGCGTTCGCCTGGGCAGCGCGGCCGAGGGCTACACCATCGCGGAGCACGTCGAGCACGACTCCGCCCTTGGCGGCGAGCTGCTCCTCTCCCTGCGCTGGACGGACGACTTCGGGGCGGTCGTGAGCGTTGGGGCCGGCGGGATCCACGCTGAGACCCTCGCCGCGGACCTCCGGCCGGGGCGTGAGATCGCGATCGTCTCCCCCTCCCTGACGCCGCCCGACGCGATCGGCCCTGCGCTCGCGGCGACGACCGCGGTCCGCCTGGCCACGACGTCGCTCCGCGGCCAGCCACCCCGGCTGCCGCTCGAGCACCTTGTCGAGGTCGTCGGCCGGCTGCTTGCGCTCGGCGCCGCCCTCGCCCCGGCCGAGCTCGTCGAGTGCGAGATCAACCCGGCGTGCGTCACCGCCGGGGGGCTCGTCGCCCTCGACGTCCTGGTCGCGCTCGGTGACGGCCCGTCACCGGCGGGGCCCCCAAGGCCGGTGCACAAGCTCGCCCGGCTGCTGGAGCCCCGGTCGGTAGCGATCGTCGGCGTCTCGAGCGCCTCGAATCCCGGCCGGGTCATCCTCGGCAACCTCATCCGCGAGGGCTTCACCAAGGATCGGATCGTGGTCGTCAAGCCCGGCGTCGACGACATCGACGGCGTGCGCTGCGTGCCCGACCTCGCCGCCCTCCCCGGCAAGGTGGACCTGTTCGTCGTCGCCCTCTCGGCCGCCCAGGCGCCCGCCTTCGTTGCCGAGGTCATCGAGCGGGATCTCGCCGAGAGCCTGATCCTCATCCCCGGGGGTCTCGAGGAGAAGCGCGGGGGCGGCGAGCTGGTCTCGCGGATGCGGGATGCCCTGGCGGCGGCACGGGCACGCGAGGATGGCGGGCCGCTCATCAACGGCGGGAACTGCCTGGGGATCCGCTCCCGGCCCGGCCGATACGACACCCTGTTCATCCCGCGCTGGAAGCTCCCGGCCGGCGGGCGGCCGGCCCCGATCGCCCTGATCACGGGGAGCGGTGCCTTCGCCGTCACGCGCCTGTCGCGCCTCGGCCGCCTGGACCCGCGGTACGTGATCACGGTCGGCAACCAGATGGACCTGACCGTCGGCGACTACCTCACCCACCTCGGCGACGATCCGGCGATCCGGGTCTTCGGCATCTACGTCGAGGGCTTCGCTCGACTGGATGGCGCCCGCTTCCTCGACGCGGCAGCCCGGATCACCGACGAGGGTCGCACGGTCCTGCTGTATCGGGCAGGGCGCACGTCGGCCGGGGCCCGCGCGTCGGCCAGCCACACGGCGGCCATAGCCGGCGACGCCATCGTCACTCGCGAGCTCGCCCGCGGGGCGGGCGTCGTGGTTGCCGAGACCCCCGGGGCCTTCGACGAGCTGCTCCGGACGTTCGCCCTGCTCGACGGGCGGATCGCCCGTGGGCGGCGGCTCGGCGCGGTCACCAACGCCGGCTCCGAATGCGTGACGATCGCCGACCACCTGGAGTCACTCGAGCTGCCGGCCTTCAGCCCGGTCACCGAAGCCCGGCTGGCGGGGATCCTCGGGCCGGCCGGCATCGATTCGGTGGTCGACGTCCACAACCCTCTCGACCTGACGCCGATTGCCGACGCGGCGGTCTACGAGGCGGTCGCGCGGACGGTGCTCGACGCGGACGAGGTGGACGTCGGTCTCGTCGGGATCGTGCCCGTCACCGACACCCTCGACGCCCTGCCGGCGGGGCCGGGCCATACGGAGGATCTCGCGCGCCCCGACGCCGTCGCGGCGCGGCTGGCCCGTCTCTGGCCCGAGACGACGAAGCCCTGGGTGGCCGTCGTTGATGTCGGCCCGCTCTACGACCCGTTTGCAGCCCTCCTCGACGCCGCCGGCATTCCGACCTTCGGGACGGCCGACGCCGCGACGCGGGCGCTGGCCGCCTTCTGCGACGCGACGATCGGGCGGCGCGGCTGAGGCCCCACCCGGACGCGGGCTCGGCAACGCCTGGCCGTGTCCGTCGGGCTGGCGGACATAGCATGGACGCACCGGCCGGACCGGCGACCGGGCCGGGCCCGCGTGGCGGCGCGCCCCGGATGGGCAGTCCCGCGGGTGGGTCCTCGCCGAGCCGGCGCCGGCTCGCCGCCTGCGCTACGCAGGCGCGGAGACCCAGGTCCAGGCGTACCAGGCGGTCAGGGCGTTGAAGACGAAGCTCACCGCGATCAGGAAGTTGTCGTACAGGCCGGGGTACGGCAGGCCGAAGAGATTGAAGACGACGACGAGCACCGCGACGGCGATGTTGACCCAGCCGACTGCGGGATACGGCAGCGTCAGGGACAGGACGACCATGACGATCGGGACCAGCATGATCACCGCGATCCCGAGCCACATTGCCTGGCTCGCCTCTCGGCCGCCGAGCTCGCCCGGCGTCATGTCGCCGGCCATCAGGCGCAGCACGTCGCCGAGGAGGTAGGTGAGCATCACGGCCACCCACAACCCCGAGAGGACGACCCTCACGTCCGTCATCGGCCGGCACCCGCAGCGCTCGCGCCGGGCGCCACGCCGGCGTCGGTCCCGTCGCGCCCGTCGATCACGAGGACGACCTTCCCTCGGGCGTGCCCCGCCTCGATGTGGCGGAGGGCCTCTGCCGTCTCCGACAGCGGGTAGGTCGAGTCGATGACCGGCCGGAGCGTCCCCTCCTCGACCATGGAGGCGAGGATCTCGAGATCCTCGCGCTTCGGGTTGGAGTAGGGGACGACGCAGGCTGTGCTTCACGAAGGGGGACATCACGACCGGCCGGATCAGCCGGACCAGCAGCGCCACGCCGCTCGCGCCCGTGCCGCTCATGAGGACGAGGGTGCCGTCGGGCGCCAGGGCTCGTCGAGTGTCCGCGAGGGAGTGGTTCTCCATGTTGTCGAGGATCACGTCGTAGCGCGCGGTGCCCCGGGTGAAGTCCTCCCGCGTGTAGTCGATGACGTGGTGCGCACCCAGCGAGCGGACCATCTCCACGTTGGTCGGGCCGCACACGCCGGTGACCTCGGCGCCGAAGGAGCGGGCGATCTGCACCGCGTACGTCCCCACGCCGCCCGACGCGCCGTTGATGAGGACCTTCTGACCGGCCTGCAGCCGGCCGGCGTCGCGGAGGCCGTGGAGCGCCGCGGATGCCGAGGTCGGCAGGGCCGCGGCCTGCTCGAAGCTCATCCCGGACGGCTTGCTGGCGAGCGTGTCCTCGTCGGCCCGGGCGTACTCGGCGCAGGCGCCCGACGACGGCCAGCTGCAGACGCCGAAGACCTCGTCGCCCGGCGCGAACCGCGTCACGGCGCGGCCGGTCGCCTCCACCGTCCCGGCGATGTCGAACCCCGGAATGCCGAGCTTCGGGCCGCGCAGGCCGCTCGTGAACCGGACCGGGAACGGCGAGCCCCGGACGCCGAACACGTCACCGATGTGGAGCCCCGCCGCGTGCACGCGCACGAGCACCTGCCGGTCGCCGATCCCGGGCCTGTCGATCTCCCGGCTGACGAGCACCTCCGGCCCGCCGTACCTCTCCCCGATGATTGCCTGCACTGGTCACTCCTCGTGTTGGTCTCGCAGCGGTTGCTTATGGCATAAGCATATGGCATAAGCTATGATGCTGTCAAGGGCTGCCGAGGAGAACGCGGATGACACGCCGTACGAAGGGGAAGCGCTCGCCGCTCAGCCGCGACCGCGTGGTGCGCGTCGCCGCGGAGCTGGCCGACGAAGGCGGCATCGGGGCGCTGACGATGCAGCAGATCGGGCGCCGGCTGGGCGTCGAGGCGATGTCGCTCTATCGCCACGTCCGCAACAAGGACGACATCCTCGACGGGATGGTCGACCTCGTCTTCGCCGAGATCGAGCTGCCGGCCGATCGCTCGAGCTGGCGGACGGTGCTCCGGGCCCGGTCGATCTCGGCCCGCGCCGCCCTCCGGCGGCATCCCTGGGCGATCACCCTCATGGAGTCGCGCCTGCCGCCCGGCCCGGCCACTCTCCGCAGCCGCGATGACGTCCTCGCCGTCCTGCTCGACGCGGGGTTCTCCGCGGCGATGGCGACGCACGCCCACAACATCCTCGACAGCTGCGTGTACGGGTTCGCGCTCCAGGAGGCGCAGCTGCCGTTCAGCAACGCCGAGGAGCTGGCGATCGTGGGCGAGCAGATGCTCGCCCACGTGCCCGCGGAGGCGTACCCGCACCTCGTGCGTGTCGCCACGGAGCTGCTCGCGTCCGGGTTCGACTACGGAGACGAGTTCGAGTTCGGTCTCGACCTCATCCTCGAGGGCATCGAGCGGGCCCTGCAGGGAGCATGACCGGCGGGTTGCGGTGGCTCCGGCCGGCCTCCCGATCCACGCTCACGCCGATACCTCGGGCCGGGGCGACAGGATGACGACGGCGGTGTCGCGGGATCTGCGGGCCGCGAGGGCGTCGATGTCGGCGGACTTGTCGTACTCGACCCAGCGCGCCCACAGGCGGGGCCGCTCGTCGGGGCCGGCGGCGCGGGCGCGGACCGCCCGGGGGCCGTCGGGGAGGTCGACGCTCGCGTCCGGGTTGGCCTGCAGGTTGAGCCACCACGCGGGCTCGGGGTCGGCCCAGCCGTTCATGGCCAGGGTGACCAGGTCCGCGCCGTCCTCGAAGTAGCCGAGGATGGCCACCCGCTCGACGCCGCTCCGGCGGCCGACCGTCCGCAGGCGCATCATGCCCCACTGCGTGGCGGTCGCCCGGCGGAGGCCGAGCCGGCCACCGGTGACGGAGTAGACGGCGCGCTGCCCCACCCAGAACGAGCGGATGAACCAGCGCGGCGGCAGCGACGGCGACTTCGTCGACGGTTCAGACATCATGGGCTCCTGTTCGGCGTGAGTAGCGTGGTCGCGTTCGGCGGAGGCCGGGGCCGGCGGTGGGCCGGTGTTCCCTGTGATCTCGTTCATCCCTGTCCTTCCTGCCCATCCTGTTCGTGCGGGTACTGGAAGACCTCGTCGAGCGGTACGCGGACGCGCGCTCGAGGCTGCGGGCATGGGCCCGGATGTGGTCGCGCACCACCTCCAGGTGCTCGCTGGGGGTGTACGGCCGCGAGCCGACTCGGTATGGGATCAGGCCGAGCGTGGGCGACACGATCGAGGCGCGGATCGTCGCGTGAGCGGCTCGGAAGCGGTCGACGATCGTGTCCAGCGGCACGGTCCTCGCCTCCGCCACGCCTCGCTCGTTGAGGTCCGCGAGGCGGCCCCGCAGGGGCGTCGGCCGGCGTCGATGGACCAGGTCGTCCACGTTGCGGGCGAAGCTCTCGTGCCAGAACGTGACGTGGCCCACGACATCGCGGACCGCCCACGAGCCGTCGACGAGCGCATCGTCGGAGATGCTCGCCGCGGCGGCTGCCAGGAGCCGCTCGACGGCCGCGTCGAGCTCGGCGAGCAGCTCGGCGCGCACGGCCAGCTCCGAGCGATCCGCGACCTCCGAGCCGGAGCCGTTCTCGCGCGCCATGGGGAGGATCTTCGCTGATCCTGCCGCGGCCGGATCGCCCCGCCGGCAGGTCATGGTCGGGCCGTCGACGGCTGGATCCTGGCGGACGAAGAGTCCGATGACGGAAGCCGCGCCGCGTCGACGGCGACTCGATCGCGGGCGTCCGTAAGATGCCCTGGTGGGCGCGACAAGGCAGGAGGGTCAATGGCCACCGAGCCACGACGACCACCGCGGCTGACCCCGGTCATCCTGCTCGAGGCCGCCAACCTCGCGTCCGGCGTCGGCAACGCGATCGTCATGCTGACGATCCCGTGGCTGGTGCTGGAGCGGACCGGGTCCCCGGCATCGGCGGGCCTGGTCGCCGCGGCGAGCGCCCTCCCCGCGATCCTGGTGGCGCCGCTCGTCGGCTGGCTGGTGGACCGGTTCGGCCGCCGAGTGGTCAGTGTCGTCTCGGACATCCTCTCCGCCCTCGCCGTCGCCAGCATCCCGGTGGTGGCGATGCTCGGCAACCTCGACTTCCCGACGATCGTGGCGCTCGCCGTGGTCGGCGCCACGTTCGACCCCGCCGGATACGCGGCGCGTCGGTCGATCCTGCCGGACGCCGCCGAGGCCGCCGGCCGACCCGTGGATCCGCTGAACGGCATCCACGAAGGGGTCTTCGCCGTCGGCTGGACGGTCGGGCCCGTCGTCGGGGCGGCGCTGATCGCAACCGTCGGCGCGGAGCAGTCGTTCTGGGCGCCGTTCGTCCTCTTCCTGGTCGCGAGCGGGTGCGTCGCCGCGATGCGCGTGGGCGACGCGGGCCAGCGGGCCCGCGCGGAGGCGGACGGGGGGATGGGGACGAACCTCGGCTGGACGAGCCTGACCAGGGGGTTCACGACCCTCTGGCACGACCGGCCGCTGCGCCTGGTCACGATCGCCGTGGTCGTCCTGGCCGCCATCTACCTGCCGACCGAGGCCGTCCTGCTGCCGACGTACTTCGAGCGGCTGGGCGACCCGGGAGCGCTCGGGATCGTGATCTCCGCGCTCGCGCTGGGCGCGATGATCGGGGCGTTCAGCTACGGGTGGCTGCGGCGGCGGCTCCGGCTCTCCACGATCGCCCGGCTCGTCCTGGCCGGCGTGGCGCTCAGCATCGTGCCGATGGCGCTCCTGCCCCCACTCCCGGTGCTCGCCGTCGCGGGGTTCTTCCTCGGCCTCTCCTGGGGGCCGGCCGACCCGATGATGAGCACGCTCGTGCAGACCCGCATCCCTCCCAACGAGCAGGGCCGCGTCTACGGCGTTCAGATGTCCGCGTTCTACGCGGTCCCGCCCATCGCCATGCTGGTCATCGGCGGCGCCGTCGAGCAGCTCGGACTTGCGTGGACGTACCTTGCGCTCGCCGCCCTGCTTGCGGCGTTCTCGATCGCGGCCATGCTCTCGCCGGGCGTCAAGGAGCTGGACCAGACTCGTCCTTGACGCCGCCCACCCGACGACACCTGCCGACGTCCCGCGGGTGTCCGACGCGTCTCGCGCGGGCCGTTCATGATCGCGCCGTCAGGTGTGAGCGCGGTCTCGACTTCGTCGAGCTGCCCGACGGCATCGACGAGCAGGCCGCGCAGGCTCATCGGCCGGCCGCGGCCAGGATCGCAGCCAGATCGGCGAGGTGGTCCTCATAGTGGGCCGTCGTCTCGGAGCGGAAGAAGCGCTGGCGATCGCCGTGCTTGAGCCAGCGGCTTTCGGGTACGACCGTGAGATGGCCGCGGAGCTGACCCGGGAGGGTGGCGAAGCGGTCACGCAGCTCGTCCATCGACAGCGCCGCCCAGGTCGCGTCGATCTCGGCGTTGACGACCTCGCCGCCACGCGCATCCCAGTCGGCGTCGGCGCGTTCCTGGACCGGGCTCGTCTCGTTGACCGCAAGCTCGGCCGCGACCGCGAGGGCGACCTCATGCCCCGACAGCAAGTGTCCCATCAGCTGGCGGCCGGTCCAGCCGTGCGCGGCCTCGGCCGGGACGGTCAGTTGCTCGTCGGTCAGGTCAGCGAGGGCCTCGAACGGACGCCACGCGTCGCGCTCCTCGTCGAGGAACGCGAGTGCGTCGAGGTCCATCCCGAGATCGTACGCCGTCGTTGCGGCCCGACGCCCGCCATAGCGCCCCCGGAGTTCCCCATGAGGCCCGACGGCAGGTAGCGACGCCGGCCGGGGTGATGCCCGATGTACCGTGTGCCACGTGATGCCGCCGGACCAAGCCCTGCCCGATGCCATTGCCGCGTGGCGAGCGCGACCCCGTGAGGATCGCGTGGCCTGTATCGAGCGGACCCCCGACGAGGTGCGTGCGCTGATCGCGGGATGTTCGGAGGATGAGCTGCGCGGTTCATCGCCGGCCGAGGGCTGGCGCGCCGTCGAGGTGATCAGTCACATGCGGGACATCGAGGAGTTCAACCTCGTCCGATTCCGGATGATCCTTCGGATGATCGACCCGTCCGTCCCGGCGGCGGGGGCACCCGAAGATCCGCTCGCCTGGGGACTGATCGAGGACGGGGCCTGGCTGTTCGATCCGGAGCGCTGGGCGACCGACCGGCAGTATCGACGCGACGATCCGCACGAGTCGGCAGAGGCGTTCGCCCGCCTCCGCGCCCAGTCGCTCGCGTTTCTCGAACGACTCTCGAACGCCCAGTGGGGGCGGGGCAGCATCCACCCGAGGTTCGGCCGGCTGACGATTGAGGACTGGACGGCGGTGCTCGCGTGGCACGACGAGAACCATCTCGCCCAGCTGAGCCGGATCCTGTCCCGCGCAGAGGGCTAGGGACACCAACCGGGAGAGACCTTGGTTCACCCGTTGTTGTTCCTGCGCTTCCGACGCCCTCCGGGCGCGGAACGACCGCCGCTGCGTGGACGCAGGGCTCAGGGCAGCCGGCGGATGACCGTGGCCCGGAAGGGCCCCGCCAGCAGCTCAAGCACCGGACCATAGGCACCGGCGGCCATGGCCTTCGCGAGATGCGTCGTCCGTGCTTCAGGCGACTCCCAATCGGCGATGTCGATGAGCACGTCGGGGTCGTCGAGCGACTCGTAGTACGTGCTCCCGTGGTAGCCGCTCGGTCGATCGCGTGTGGCGAGCTCCTCGATGAGCGATCGCAACTCGTCTCGCCGCCCTGGTTTGGCCTTCAGCTCGACGATGACCTTGACTGCCATGGCACTCCTCCCGCCAGCACCCCGATCCGGCCGATCTCAGGGACCCATCCAGGACGGGCCGTTCGTCACGTCGCCGTTCGCGCCGCGCGCCGCCGGGCGGACGAGGTCGATCACGCGGGCAACCTCGTTGGCCAATCGGCGCTCGTAGATCCGTGGAAGGCCAGCAAGCTTCGACCGCAGGCCGCCAAGGTCGGAGAGCAGCCGAGCCGCGAGAGCCTGACCCTTGTCCGCCGCGGTGAAGGCTGCAATGATGCGGCCTCAACAGCGGGTGGGCCGCGCCGTTCGGGCAGTCCGTCGGGCGCCCCGCGGCCCATGCCGCAAGGGGGGGAACCGGTGCGTTATCTCGTGATCGGCGCTGGCCTGCTGGTCGGGCTCCTCGTCGGGGCCTGCGCGGCGTCGTCCGGCCCGGGACCCGAAATCCCGGCGGACGGCCTCGTGGACGTGGGCGGCGAATGATGGTCACCGTCGGCCGCCGCGCCTACGACCTCATGTACCGGTTCGGCGCACCATGGGAGGGCGCCGATCGAGTCGAGCTGCGCGCGCTCGTCGGGGATGGTCGATGCGCGCCCGAAACGCTCCGGCGGCCCGGCGAACCCGCCGCGCGGGCGGTGGACCTCGGCTGTGGTGCCGGTGGCGTGGCCATCGAGCTCGCGGAGGCAGGCTTCTCCGTCGTCGGCGTGGACTTCTCGCCCGTCGCCCTGGCCAAGGCACGGGCGGCTGCAGCGCGCCGCGGCCTCGGGCCCGAGCGGGTTCGGCTCGTCGCCGGCGACCTGACGGCCGGACACGTGTCGGGCGTCGACGGCCCCTTCGACCTGCTCGTCGACTACGGCACGCTCGACGATCTCCCACCGGCCGGGCGACGGGCCATGGCCCGATACGTGACGCGACTGGCGCGGCCCGGCGCGCGGTTCTTCCTGTTCGCGTTCTCCGCGCGGCCCAACGACCTGCCGCGATTCAGCTTCGGAGGCCCATCGAAGGCATTCCCCGGACTCGTTCCGGGCGAGGTCGAGGCGCTGTTCGAGCCGGCATTCCGGATCGAGGTGCTCGACGCGCCCACGAGAACGCGCCACATCGCGACGTATCTGATGGAGCGGCGGGCCACGACCGATGCCTGACGGCGTGACGGTCGCGGCGGCCTTGCTGGTCGGGGGCCCGCTGCTCGGCCTCCTCGGGTTCTACGACTTCGGGCTGTACCGCGTGTGGACGGCCCCCCGGGAAGAGCACCTCGCGCTCGTTCGCGCCCATCGCCGGGGCTGGACCGCCGTCAACATCGGGTTCACCGTCGCCACTGTCCTGACGGCGGCGGGCCTCATCGTCCTCGCCGGGTCGCTGGCGATCGAGGACACGCCGCGCGCCGCTCTTGCGGGTGCGGCCGTCGCGTACGCGATCGGGGGAGTGCTGTGGTGTGCCGTCCTCGCGATCCGGACCCGGACGACGCCGGTCCTTGCCGAGATGGTCGCGGCCGGGACACCGACCGAGCCCTCCGAGACCCTGCTCGGGGCCGCGATCGGCGGGATCTTCGCCGGGTTCGCCCTGACGACCGCCGCGTCGCTCGTCGCCGTCGGGCTCGCGCTCGTGGTCGGCGGCGGCGTCGCAATCCCGGTCGCCTGGTTCAGCGTGGTCGTCGGCGCGCTGTCGATCGTGTGGGTCGCGACCAGCGGTGACATGATCCCGGCGACGCTGTACCTCCCGACTCTGCTCCTCGGGCTCGCACTGCTGGCCGGCTGGTCATGAGCGAGACCGCGTTGCGCGATCACGTGGGTCGGTGGCGCGTTCTACGCGCAGCTGCTCGCCATGCGCGTGTCGCGATCGCCCGATCCAGCGGATCTTCCCAAGTTGGCGCACCATGCCGGTTTCCTGGGCATGGCGGCGAGACGATCCGGTGACGATCGCCTCATCTCGCGTCTGCGACAATCGTCGGATGACCGTCACGATCCCCTCCCGGGCACTGGGCCCCGCGTCTGCCGAGGTCGTCGGTTCGATCCGAGGGCTGATGGCGGAGCCGGGCTGATGCTCGCCCGGACCGAGCCGGCCTGTCTGGTCATCGCCGACATCGCGGGGTACAGCGGCTACCTCGCCGGCGTGGAGCTCGACCACGCCCAGGACATCCTCGCCGATCTCGTCGACACGGTCGTCGGCGCGCTGCGCCCATCGTTCAAGCTCGCGAAGCTCGAGGGTGACGCCGCGTTCGTCTGGGTACCCGCGGCGACGGTGGACGGTCCCGGCCTCCTGGACGTCATCGAGCGCTGCTACTTCGCGTTCCAGCGCCGCGTCCGGGACATCCTCCGGGCGTCGACCTGCGAGTGCAACGCCTGCGGCCGGATCCCCGGGCTGGACCTCAAGTTCGTCGCCCACCACGGCCTTGTCGCGCGGCAGCGGATGGCCGGGCGGGAGGAGCTCGTGGGGAGCGACGTCGTCGTCGTCCACCGCCTCCTGAAGAACCACATCGGCGAGGACCTCGGCGTGCCGGCCTATGCCCTCTACACGGACGCCCTCGTGGGGGCGATGGGGCTCGCGGATCCCGCGGCGGCGGGGATGCACGCGTACCGCGAGTCCTTCGAGTCGGTGGGCGAGGTGGCGGGCTGGGTCAGCGACCTCGGGGCGGCCTGGGAGGCGGAGCGGCGGCGCGTGCGGACGAAGGTGACCGACGACGATGCGCTCGCGGTGATCACCATCCCGGCGGCCGTCCCGCGCGAGATCCTCTGGGAGTGGACGACCTCGCCGGCTCGGCGGATCCACTGGACGTCGGGCATGACGGAGGTCACCGAGGACCTCGCGAACGGCCGGCGGGGGATCGGCACCGTCAACCACTGCGCCCACGGCAAGAACGTGTCCATCGAGGAGGTCATCGACTGGGTCCCGCCCGAGTACGAGACGAAGCGGATCAACACCGGGTTCAAGGGCGCTCCCCGGATCATCCTCACGATGGAGCTCATCGCGCGCGGCCCAGATCAGACCGACCTCGTCTATCGCGTGGGCCGGCCCCGCTCGCTCAAGGACCGGCTCATCCTGCAGGCGATGGAGGGGATGTTCCGGACAGCCGTGGTACGCGACAGCGCGACGCTCATCGAGCTCGCCGCGGCCGATGCCGCGGAACGTGCCGCCGGCCGTGCGACGGAGCCGGACGTCCCGGCGAGCACCGCCCGCCACCTGTCGGCGCCCTGGCGGCCGCCGCGGGCCCCATCGCCTACCTGCCCGATGACGGGGGCGCGCCGTCGACGCGCCCGGGATCCGTTCGACGGGACGACGATCGCGAGGACGCGAGGTAGTCTTGGTCCTCGTCCCTCCGAAGAGGGGCGCTCCTAGGTGGCCTGGGGCAGCCGGCGGTAGGCCGGCCGGAGGAGGGGACATGTCGGACGGCGTGCTCGAGATGCGGCTCGTGGTGACAGCGCCCGACTACGAGGCCGCCCTCGCCTTCTACCGCGACGTGATGGGGATGCGCGAGATCGCCGCGTTCACATCCCCCGGGGCCCGGATGGCAATCCTTGCCGCGGGCCGGGCAACCCTGGAGCTGGCCGACCCGCCGCACGCCGCATACGTCGACGAGGTGGAGGTCGGCCGGCGCGTGGCGGGCCATGTTCGGGTGGCTCTCCAGGTGCGCGACGCGGCCGCCGCTACCGAGCGCGCCGTCAGCGCTGGGGCCGTGCTCGTCGCGGCGCCGGTCGACACACCGTGGCGTTCGCTCAACGCCCGGCTCGAGGGCCCGGCCGGCCTCCAGCTCACGCTCTTCGAGGAGCTCGATGCGGTGACGTGAGGCGGCAATACGCTGAATCACCGAATTCTGATAGCCCCGCGCAATCCGATCCGGATGGCCCTATCGCGGGACCCGGCGCAGGCCGGTACGCTTCTTGCATGGACACCCCGGGGACCCCTCGAGGACAGGGTGGCACGCCCATCGGGCTCAGTACTGAGGCAGTGCTCGACGCGAGCCCCAATGCCGTCATCGGGGTCGACGGCCGCGGCCGGATCGTGTACGCCAACTCGAAGGTCCAGGAGTTCGGCTGGTCACCGGAGGAGCTCCGCGGCGAGTCGATCGAGCGTCTCGTGCCGTCGCGCGAGAGCGAGCGGCACGCCGCACTGAGAGCCGCCTACCACCGGCAGCCCACGCCCCGGCCGATGGGCACGGGACGGGAGCTCACGGCACGCCGCCGCGATGGCACGGAGTTCCCCGTGGAGATCAGCCTGGCTCCGGTGCGCTTTCGGCGCGGTCAGATCGTCTACGCCACCGTCGTCGACATCACGACCCGCGCGAACCTCCTGGGGCAACTCGAGCGGGCGCATGAGGAGCTGCAGCGCCACGTCGACGAGCTTGAACAACGCGGACGAGAGATGTCCCTGCTGGCCGAGATGGGGGAGCTGCTGGAGTCCTGCCAGTCGCTCGACGAGGCGTATGCCGTGATCGCGCGGGTCGCGGAGCCGCTGTTCGCGGGCGACGCCGGGGCCGTCTATGCGCTGACGGAATCGGGCACGGCGGCCGAGGTCGTGGCCGCGTGGGGCAGTCCGCCGCCATCCCGGAGCGTGTTCGCCCCGAACGACTGCTGGGCCTTGCGGCGGGGTCGGCTTCACGTGGTCCGTGACGCCGACCCTGACGTGCGGTGCCCCCACGTCGAGGAGCCGTTCGCGGCCGGCCTCCTGTGCCAGCCGCTTGCCGCCCAGGCTGAGACGCTGGGCCTGCTCCACGTCCAGCTCCGGCGCCGGGCGTCGACCAGGGTGCGCGCGGGCCTGCTGGCCAATCGGGAACGCCTCATCGAGACGCTGGGGCAACAGGTGGCCCTCACGCTCGCCAACATCCG
Source organism: uncultured Chloroflexia bacterium (assembly GCA_963709605.1). Taxonomy (GTDB): domain Bacteria; phylum Chloroflexota; class Limnocylindria; order Limnocylindrales; family CSP1-4; genus CTSoil-043. Next base: position 17,836 of record CAVPWX010000001.1, read on the forward strand.
CCTCCGGGCGAGGCTCAGGGAGCAGTCCTCGCGTGATCCGCTCACGGGGCTGTTCAACCGCCGGTACATGGCGGAATCGCTCGACCGGGAGATCCGTCGGGCCGCCCGCGAGGGCTATGGCGTCGGGATCCTGATGGCCGACCTCGACCACTTCAAGGAACTCAATGACGCCTTCGGGCACGCGGCCGGGGATGAGGAGCTGCGGCGGATCGGGCGCTTCCTTGCGGGGGCGGTGCGGGGCGAGGACGTCCCCTGCCGCTTCGGCGGCGAGGAGTTCATCGTTCTCCTCCCCAAGGCATCGCTCGCTGACACCCATCGCCGTGCGGAGGCGCTGCGCGAAGGCATCAAGGTGCACCCCCTCGACGGACCGACGCGCCTGTATCCGACCGTGACGATGTCGATTGGCGTGGCCGCCTACCCGGAGCACGGAGCTTCCGTCGATGAGCTGATCCTCGCGGCCGACTCGGCGATGTATCGCGCCAAGACGCTGGGTCGAGATCGCGTCGTGGTTGCCGGTGGCCACGACGGCCGTCCAATCGAGGTGTCGGCCGGGTAGCGGCCATCGCCGCCCGCGAGGCGGCCCCGGTCGCAAGGGGGCTCACGGCCTCCACCGCCATTTCGGCGAGATCGACCCGGGCGACCTGCAGCTCGAGCGTCCCGGCGTTGGTCCGGGCGAGGAGGAGGAGGAGGAGGAGGTCGTCGTCGACGAGCGCCGCGAGGTGGGCCGCTTCGGCTGTCATCTGCCTCCAGTACGTCCGAGACGACGACCTCCGGCTAGCCATCGATCGCGCGGACGGTCGTCCATGCCGCAAGGTCCACCGGCTATCGGGTATGATTCCTCGATGACGGATGCTCGGACACGTCGTCCGGAAGAGGTGGGGCAGCGACGGCATCGCGGCTCTCGCTGCCGGCGCTCGGCTCCGGACCAGGATGCGCTCGAGCCCGGCCGAGATCGAGGCAAGGACGCGGGGATCAAGGCGGTCACGCTCTCGGGTGGGAGGGCGAGCAGCGCGAGGACCTGCGAACGCCGCTCGACACCGTCCGGGGTGAGGGCGAGCGCCTTCACCCTCCGATCGCCAGGCTACCGCGAGGCTGCGCGGCTCCGCGCCGGCCGAGCCGCTCGTGCGGGCGTATGTCCCCGTTGCGAGCCCGGCAATTCCGCCCCCGATCACGATCACGGAGCGGTCGCCCATCGCGGGTCCTCCATCTCAGCCCACTCGCGTGATCCCTCACAACGCCGCCCGGCCCCCTGGCACCGTCCGTCCTACCTCGGCCCGAAGATCGGAGCGTACTTCCGCCGGTAGGCCGCCGGCGTGAGCCCGGTGACGCGCTTGAACAGGCGCCGGAAGAACGCCGGGGTCCGCGTAGCCGACCTCGAACCCGATGTCGTCGACCGAGTCGTCGCCGGCCTCCAGGCGCTCTCGGGCGCCTTCGATGCGCAGGGCATGGACGTAGTCGATCGGGCGGCGGCCCGTCGCGGTCTGGAAGCGGCGCGCGAAGGTCCGAGGGGTGAGCCCGGAGCGCTGCGTCATCGCGGCGACAGGGTTGGGTGTGGCGTAGTTCACCTCGATCCAGGCGACGCTCTCGGCGACGACGCGATCATCGAGATGCGACCGGCGAATCGTCGCCGAGAACGGCAGCTGACCATCCTGGTGGCCGGCGAGGAGGTAGATCTTGGCCGTCCTCGTGGCCTGGGCCGGCCCGCAGAAGCGCCCGATCACGTACAGGGCGAGCTCCTGCCAGGATGTCGCGCCACCCGCGGTCACGACCCCGCCGCCTCGCTCGAGAGGTCGAGGATCGAGCCGGCCTTGAAGCGGATGCGCGGGTAGGACGAGGCGAAGAGATCGACGTAGGCCCAGTGACCGGCGCACGACCGCCCATCGAGCAGTCCGGACTCGGCGAGCAGCAACGACCCGGCGCAGACGCTCGCGATCAGCGCGCCGCGCTCGCGCATCGCGCGCAGCCACACCGACTCGACGACATATCGGCCGCGAGGCGGGGCGTCGATCGGCGTGAACATGTCGCAGCACGATGACTACGTCGGCGTCGTGGACGTCGGCGATGGCAGCGTGCGGCTCGATCCGGACCCCCCGTAGCAGCGGAACGGCTCGGCCGTCGCGGCGACGATCCGGACGTCGAGCAGCGGGTCGCCGGGCGTGGCCGAGGTCATGTCCGGCCAGGCGGACCCGACGGAGCCCAGGACGTCGTACAGCCCGTAGAGCACCGCGGCGGACGTCTCCGGTGCGGCGAACAGGACAATTCGGGGCAACCGATCGATGTCATTTTCGGCCCGCTTCGGTGATTCCGGCACTTCCAGCATGGCACGAAGCGGCGGATACTGCGGGGCGCCACCGCACCCCTCGGGAGTGAGCCATGACCGCCGACGCCGATGTCACCTCTGCCATCGCGGCGCTGCGCGCTCGCGTTGCCGGCCGCGTCCTGACGGCCGACGACGCCGACTTCGACGAGGCCCGCCGGGTCTGGAACGGGATGATCGATCGGTGGCCGCTGGTCATCGTCCAGGCCGCCACCACGGACGACATCGCCCCGACGATCGACCTCGCCCGCACCACGGGTCTCCGGCTGGCGATCCGGGGCGGGGGTCACAACGTGGCCGGGAACGGCACCGTGGACGGCGGGGTCGTCCTCGACCTCGGCGGGCTCGATGCGGTCGAGGTGGACGCCAACGCACGCCTGGTCCGCACGGGCCCCGGGGCGAAGCTCGGGGACATCGACCGGGCGACCGAACCCTACGGCTCGTGGTCCCGGTCGGTGTCGTCTCGGGCACCGGCGTCGCGGGCCTCACGCTCGGGGGCGGTGTCGGCTGGCTCGTCTCGACGGTACGGGTTGACCATCGACAATCTCGTCTCGGCCGATGTCGTCCTGGCGACCGGCGAGCGGGTCACGGCGAGTGAAGCCGAGCACCCGGACCTGTTCTGGGGGCTGCGCGGCGGAGGCGGCAACTTCGGCGTGGTGAGCTCCTTCACGTTCCGGGCCCATCCGCTGGACCAGGACGTCTTCGCGGGAACGCTCGTCTACGAGCGCCCGCGGTGGCGGGAGGCGCTCGCGTCGTTCGCGGCCCTCGGGCCGGAGCTGCCCGACGACCTGAGCGTGCTGATGACGCTGCTGGTACCGCCAGCCGAGCTGGGAGCTCGGGACCGCGTCCTTCTCCTGATGGGCTTCGCCTGGGCCGGCGCCGACCGGGCGGCCGGCGAGGCCGTCGTCGGGCGCATCCAGGACGCCTGCGCGCCAGACGTCGCCGTGCTGGACCCGACCCGCTGGCTGACCTTCCAGTCGGCCTTCGACGCCGCCCTGCCGAAGGGCTCACGGGCGTACTCGCGCAACGCCTCGTTCGATCGCCTGGACGGCCCGATGATCGATCACGCTCGTCGAGTGGTGCGGCGGCCAGACGTACGGGACCGCCGTCGACCTCCACCACATGGGCGGTGCCTTCGGTCGGGTGCCCGAGGACGCAACGGCGTACCCGAGCCGGGCCGCCGAGTACCTGCTCAACATCTACGGCTTCTGGGCCGATCCGGCCGAGGACGCGGCGCGGACGGCCTGGGTCAAGGGCTTCTCGGCGGCGATGCGACCAATACGCGATGGGGGGCCAGTACGTGAACTTCCTGGGCCCCGACGAGTCCGACGCGCGGTCGAAGGCGCTGGCCGCCTACGGCCCAGCGAAGTACGACAGGCTCGTCGCGCTGAAGCGGAAGTACGACCCGGAGAACCTGTTCCGGATCAACCACAACATCCCGCCGGGCTGAGGCGCGCCGGGGCGCGCCCACCGGGATG
>CAVPWX010000002.1:0-30334 GCA_963709605.1 uncultured Chloroflexia bacterium
ATCGGCATTGCGTCGCCTGCCACAGCGCCGATGAGCCGCGAGACGGCGGCGTGGACCTGTCCGGCGGCCTTGACACCGCTGTACTCGACCAGCTACTGGACCATGTTCACCGAGGCTCTGGTCTCCGACGGCCGCAACGGTCCGGGCAATGGTACCCGCGGACCATTGGTTCGTCCGCCAGCCGCCCTATGAAGCTGATCAACAGCTAGCACTACAAGGTTCGGCTGACGGATCGGGAACGGACGCAGGTGCGGTTGTGGATCCGTCGGTGGACGCCTACACCAGCACCTGCGCCACATAGGCAGCTCAGCGCCGTACCGGTGGATCTGCCTAGCAAAGTACTCCGCCGCCGCTGTGCCGAGTGTCACACGGCGACCCACAAAACCGTCGTATCGCCACGTGAAGAAGGACGCCTTCTGCTACCAGTTCAGAACACCTACGGGCACCGCCGCAGCCACTACTCACCAGCGTGCCTGACATCATCCTGATCCGGCACCTCGCGTACTTGCCGCCGGGCGAATACGGGTCTGTGCCCAGGCGTACGGTAACTTGTCGCGGCCCGCACAGTCGCTGTTCCTGCAAGCACCACTAGCCAAGTCGGCGGGCGGTCTGGAGCTGCGCGGTCCCGCCGTGTTCACCGAGCCGGCGGATGCGGACTACGGGGCGTCCTCGGCGGCAATAACCAAGGCCGCCGAGCAACTGGCCGAAGAAAGCAAACGCTTCAGCCAGCCGGGGATTTACGCCAACCGTTTCTATATCGAGGAGATCCAGAACTTTAGCATCCTTCCACGTCCCTTGCCGCCCGACTACAAGATCAACGTGTACGCCACGGATCAGGCGTACTGGAGATCCTGCCAACGGCCGTAGCCAACGGGAGAAAGCGGTGAAAGAGGCCACCTCTTGTTGGCCACCGGAAGGTACCTGCATATCTGCTCGTCAGAGTCCTTTGGCCTTGGGGAAAGGCTCGTCCGTGGTCCGGCCAACGCAACCATGATGACCGCACCGCTGATCCCGGACATGTCATTCTCTCCTTTCTTACTCCACCAGGTCGCCCAGCAGCAGGATCTGGCCGACCCAGAGGCGGGTGCCCTGGTACTTGGGCGGCTTCAGTTCCTTCTCCGGGTCTTTCAACCGGAAGGCCACGCTCTTGCGGTCGGGCTGTTCGGGGTGAATCTCCACCGTCACGTCGTGAACCTGGTTCGGATCCGCAGCCGACACCAAGGTTGAGCGTGGCGAGGCGATGGCCGGTGCAGTAGCTGTCGAATCGCGGAACGGGCTTCGCACCGGTCTTGCCGTCCACGGTGACGATGACCTGGCCGCCGTCCGGGCCGAGCAGATCGTACAACTTGGCTGCCGAGCCCTTGAACTTGAAGTGGAGCTTGCTGCCGGGCTGGGCGGCCATCCAGATCTGGCCCATGCGATTGCCGAACGCTTTCTGCTTGTCGTCGCCGGCGGGAAGGGCTTTCCAGTCTCCCGACAGCATCTTCTCTTGGACGGGAACCATCTTGGCGGCCTCGGCATTGTCGGCGACGAAGGCTTTGGCGAGCTTGGCCTGGTGGTCGGCGGGTCGGCTGTCTTGCATCTGCGTGATGGCGTCGGCCATGAGCTTGAGATAGATCTCGTGCCCCGCGTCGCGTGGATGGCAACCGTCGGCGGCGAACCAGATCTTGTCACCCTCGGGCTGTTTGTCGGCCTTGAAGACCAGCTTGTCCTGCTGCAGCAACTCCACCACGGGCACTTGGAAGTTGACCGACGGAATGCCGTAGAAGTCGGCCAACAGTTCCATGGCCGAGGCCGACCGCGGGCAGAGGCCTTTCTTCACCTCCTCGATCATGCCCTCGTGAATCGTGTAGGCGAAGACGATGTCGGTCTTGGGGTCTTTGCACAGGTCTGTCGGACGATCCCCTCCATGTTGCGCCAGATGGCCTCCGGCGATGCCCCGCCATCGTTCACCGCAAACTCGACAAACAGGAGGTCGGGGTTGTATTGCAGCACGTCGTGCCCCACGCGGAACACGCCCAGATCGCTGCCCGTGCCGCCGATCGCGGCATGGATCTCCTCGAACTTCGCACAGGGGAATGTCTTCTGGAGCCAGGCCGTCGTCTTGGGCCGCCAACCATTGGCCGCGGTGATCGATCCGCCCAGGTAGGCCACGGTCACCTTCTGACCAGCTCGGATCTTGGCCATCACATGGCCGATCCCTTCGCGAGGCCGGATCTTCTGGGCGGGGACGGCCTGGTACTCGGCCGCCCCAAGGTTCCCTGTCCACGCCACCGCTGTGAAGGCCAAGACCAGACACTGTAGTTTTCGTCGCATCGTGTTTCTCCTGGTTGGGGTTGATGTTGGGCCAACCCGACTGCTGCGAGGAAGCTGCGTGTGAAGATAGCCGATTTCGTGGCGTGTGGGGAGGTAGCAACGCTCACGAAATAATCTCCTCGTTTAACGGCAAGCCGAAGGCGACTGCGTTCTCGGAGCGATTGCCTATCGCCACAGGTCCAAACGCAACAGGGACGCAGGTCCCGGTTTCTGGAGACCTATAGGTGAGCGGATGCGGGGTCGGGACCCAGAACTGCACAGAGGGCAATGGGAGACAGTGCATGGCTTGGCCAAGGAAGAGCGGTTGGCTAGACTTGGGGCATGCCTCTTATTGAATGACACCAACGCCGAGGGTCAAGTCGATGAAATTCAAATTGTCTCTTACGATCGTTGTGCTGGCCGTCGCCGCCATGGTTGCGCCGTGCCGAGGATGTCGTCGGCCGTCCCATCGCGTCTTGGCAACCGGGGATGCTCGATATCCACCAGATCAGCACCGGGCGCGGCAATGCGGGCCTGTACATCTTTCCCGACGGCACGACCTTGCTGGTGGATGCCGGCGAACTGCCCGGCACGAGTCCCCAGCACACGCCCGCCCGGCCGGATGGCACGCGCCGGGCCGGCGAGTGGATCGTCCGCTACATCCGTCATGCGCTGCGGCACGACCCGCAGCCGGCACTGGACTACGTGCTGTTGACGCATTTTCACGAGGATCACATGGGCGAAGTGGCGACGGGCATGCCGGTTTCACCCCACGGATACACGCTCACCGGCGTGACCCGCGTTGTCGAAGATCTGAAGATCGGCAAGCTGCTGGACCGCGGCTGGCCGGACTACAGCAACGCGACTCAGCCCGAATCGCCGTCATGAAGAACTATCGCGCGTTCGTGAAATGGCAGGCCGAGAACAACGGTCTGAAGGTCGAACGCTTCGTGCCCGGGCGCAACGATCAGGTGGTCCTGCGCCGCGAGCCGCAGAAGTACCCCCAGTTCGAGTTCCGCAACGTGGGGGCCAACGGGGAGATCTGGACGGGCGAGGGCACGGCCACCGGCAGCCAGTTCCCGTCCTTGGAGACCGTCCCCCGCAGCGAATGGCCGGACGAGAACATGTGCAGCATCTCGTTCCGCCTGAGCTACGGCAAGTTCGACTACTTCAACGGCGGCGACATCCCGGGCATTCGCCCGAAAGCCCGGCGTGGTACGACGTGGAAACGCCCGTGGCCAAGGCGGTGGGGCCGGTGGAAGCGGCCATCCTGGACCATCACGGCTACGTGGACTCGATGAACGAGTCGCTTCATCGCCACGTTGCGCCCCGGGTATGGACGATCTCGGTCTGGGATGCCGACCATCCGACGCCGAGTGTGTGGGAACGCTTGCAGTCCGAACGCCTCTATCCGGGTCCGCGCGACGTCTTCGCCACCGACGTGCATCCCGATGCACGCGGCCATCAAGGACATCGACAGCATGGCCAGCGATCACGGCCACATCGTCTTGCGGGTTTCGCCCGGCGGCGACGAGTATCGCGTGGTGATCGTCGACGACACGTCGGAGAGCCACAGCGTGATCAAGGTCTGTGGACCGTACCGGTCCCGGTAGCACCAAACGGTTTCCATGGCCAATCGCTACAGAATGAGATTTCATGGTTCTTCGAATTGGATGCCACGGGCTTGCCCCGTGGAGGCTCCCGTTTCCAGCTACACGAAGCGATCCCCCCGCCCCGATCTTCCTATCCCGCTTCGCCCGCGGCGGCTTCGCCGCCGCGGGCGAAGCCGGTGGAGGAGGTGAAGAGTTGTCCAGCCACGATGGTTCGACCGGGCCGGTGACCTTGAGTGGGTCGTCAAGGTCGGGTGACCAAGCCAAACAGAGCCCCTTGCCTCGCAGTTCCTTTAAGAGAACGCCTACGGGTTCTCTGCACCGAAGGCCGCTGGCGATGTTGACGGTGGATGCCGGCAGCAGTCACGAATACAAAAGGCCAGCCATGCTCGCGAAAGAGAGGGCTACCCCGTGAAGATTCCCATGGTTATTGACCCTTCCAGGGAACGAGCCCATCAGCGTCACTACTGCAAGAGCCGCGCACAGTGACGGCCCAGGTCGGATCATGCAAGCGATACCACGGGCAGCTGGCGGGGATGCCACGGGCCCTTGTGAGCCATCGCCGAGTTTCGTTGATTGCTGAGCGCACTTCATATTTGAAAGGGGCCAAAAATCGCGGGGACCGGCAACGAGCTTCATCCTTCGCCTGCCGCACGGGCGCCCGCATGAACGACGACGACGACCCCAGGTCCTCAACGGCCTGCTTCAGGTGGTCGTACACACGTCGGTCCACGGACCTGACGATGCGCTTCGGGGCGACTGTCGTCAACTCTGTGAGCGTTGCGGGCGGAGCCGAGCTGCCGCGCGCGATTCTCCAGGGCTGACCCGTCCGTCCGGTCGTCGAGCACCACCAAGTGGACGCTACACCCAGGTGAGAAGGCCAGAGGCCCGGCCGCCAGCCTGGTGCCGAGGGTGAGATTCGAACTCACATGACCTTTCGGCCAGCCGATTTTAAGTCGGCCGCGTCTGCCGGTTCCGCCACCTCGGCGCGGTGTCGCGCTGGGATCGTAGCGCCCGCCTCCGGTGGCGGGCGTCGGTCGCGTGGAGGGTGGAGGCGACGGCCGGATTCGAACCGGCGAATAGAGGTTTTGCAGACCTCCGCCTTAGGCCACTTGGCTACGTCGCCCCGCGTTGCTGGCTGGCCCTCGAGGATTCGAACCTCGGTTCACGGATCCAAAGTCCGCTGTCCTACCACTAGACGAAGGGCCAGCGGTGCGGGGACCAGCTCAGTCTCCGGACAAAGAAATGGAGCGGAAGACGGGACTCGAACCCGCGACCCTCACCTTGGCAAGGTGATGCTCTACCAACTGAGCCACTTCCGCTCGGTGCGCCGCCCGGGGCTGGTGGTGCCGAGAGCCAGATTCGAACTGGCGACACCGCGATTTTCAGTCGCGTGCTCTACCAACTGAGCTATCTCGGCCCGTAGGCCCCGCCGGGCGCGAACGCCCGTCGGCGTCCGAGAACGTACCACGAAGGGCCCCGTAGCCGCAAGGAACCGAGCAGCCCGGCGGTCAGTCGCTGCCCTGGACGTGGGGCAGGCCGGCCGCGTCGATCGGCGCCTCGCCGGCCATCGACCGGAGCCGGTTGATGCGCTCCACCATCGGCGGATGCGTGGAGAAGAGACCCTTCGAGCGTTCCTCGAACGTGCGGATCGGGTTCCGGAAGTAGATGTGCTGGGTGGCCCGATTGGCGACCTCGAGGACCTCCTGGTCCTCGGCGATCACCGCCAGCGCCCGCTGCAGGCCGTACGGGTTGCGGGTCAGCTCCACGGAGCTGGCGTCGGCGAGGTACTCGCGCTGGCGACTCACGGCCAGCTGGACGAGCCGGCCGAAGAACGGCGCCAGGATCGCGAGGAGGATGGCGATCATGAAGACCAGCGCCTGGAGGCCCCCGCCGCCCCGGTCGCTCGAGGACGAGCGGCGGCCCAGGCCACCCCAGAACGTCATCCGCAGGAAGACGTCGGCCAGCAGGGCGATCGTGCCGACAAGGACCCCCACCAGCATCGCGTACCGGATGTCGTAGTTGCGGACGTGCGAGAGCTCGTGACCGACCACCCCCTGCAGCTCCTCACGGTCGAGGCGCGCGAGGAGCCCGGTGGTCACCGCGATCGAGGCGTGGCGCGGGTCGCGACCCGTGGCGAAGGCGTTGAGCGCGGTGTCGTCGATGAGATAGACGCTCGGCATGGGGATCCCCGCCGCCAGCGTCAGCTCGCGGACGACGTTGACCAGCTGGGGCGCCTCGGCCTCGGTCGCAGGGCGGGCCTTCGAGGCCGCAAGCACGACGCGATCGCCCGAGAAGTAGCCGACGAGCGAGGTCACGATCGCGATGACCCCGAAGACCCCGAGCCAGCCGAGACCCCCCTCGGGGACGCCGGTCGTGCCGTACCCGATGGTGAAGCCCAGCAGGGCGAGCAGGGCGACGATCACCAGCACCAGCAGGAACGAGTTCCGCCGGTTCGCGCCGATCTGGCTGTAGAAGGTGGTGGCCATGGCGGCTTCCGCGGCCGGGTCGCGCCGGGCGCGCGGGCGTCAGCGAAGCGCGACGACCGGGACCTGGTCTGCCTCCGGCTCCGCGTCGAAGAACGCGCGCCGGACGAACCCCAGCGGACCTGCGATCAGGACGGAGGGGATCGTCTGGATCGTGGTGTTGTACTCGTTGACCGTCGCGTTGTAGTGCTGGCGGGAGAAGCTGATCTGGTTCTCCGTGGTGGTCAGCTGCTCCTGCAGGGCGAGGACGTTCTCGTTCGAGCGGATCTGCGGGTAGTTCTCGGCGACCGCGAAGAGCGAGCGGAGGGCGCCGCTGAGCTGGTTCTCCGCCTGGACCTGGGCGGCCGTGACGGTGCCCTGGGCACCCGCCGCCACCGCATTCGCGCGGGCCTCGGTGACGCGGGTCAGGACGTCCTGCTCGAAGCCCATGATGTCCTTCACGGCGGCGACCAGGTTCGGCACGAGGTCGTGGCGCCGCTTCAGCTGGACTTCGATCTGCCCGACCGCCTCGTCGACACGGTTCCGCTTCGTGACGAGCCCGTTGTAGAGGAGCACGCCCACCACGACGAGGACGACGACGATGACGAGGATGATGATGCCGAGCTCCATGGTCACTCCCGGTCTCACAGCGGCGGCACGAGCGGCCGCTCCTGCCAGAGTGTACCCCGCGCGACACGGGCTCTCGGCGCGACACAGGCTCCGGACGCCGCCGGCCGGGGCGAGACGCGGGCCCGGGCAGGTGCCGATCTCGCGGCCACGCCGGACGGCCGCCCCGGCCGCGCAGGTGGCCCGGATGGTGGGCGGTGGAGGTCTCGAACCTCCGACCTCCTCGGTGTAAGCGAGGCGCTCTGACCGACTGAGCTAACCGCCCAAGTGGCCGGGCTGCCGGCCCGGAGACGGCGAGGGCGGCTCCCGGCGGAGCCGCCCGATCGATGTGCGAGGTCGTGGTGCCCAGGCCGGGACTTGAACCCGGATGAGTTGCCTCATACGCCCCTCAAACGTACGCGTATACCAATTCCGCCACCTGGGCACGTGTCGCGCGAGGCCCGCTTCCGATGCGGTGGTACCGAGGACGGGATTTGAACCCATACGCCCTTGCGGGCACTAGCTCCTGAGGCTAGCGCGTCTACCAGTTCCGCCACCTCGGCAGGGACCAACGAGTCCGGGCGGCGAGGGTCACCGTCCGGCGGCCCATCGTACCACGTCCCAGAAGCGGCTACCGGGGTCGGCGACCGGCCGGGCCACCGGCCCAGCGAGGTCCGGGCCCGCGACGAGAACCGTGTCGCGGAAGAAGAGGGTGGGCATCGGCTGGAGGGTGCCCAGGAGCTGCTGGAGGTTGCGATAGGCCTTCTTGCGGGTGGTGATCGTGCCCGGCGCACGCGCGGCAACGAGGGCCGCGTCGAGGATGGCGTTCTGATACCCCGCGACGTTCGAGCCGCCCTCGCGGACCTGCGTGGAGGCCAGGATCGGGTACGGGTCGGGATCGAGGCCCATGTTCACGTCGATGACGGCGGCGCTGAACTCGCCCGCGCGCAGCTTCTCGACGAACTCGGCCGGCGGCAGCGCCTCCACCTTCGTGGCCAGCCCGATGGACGTCCACGACGCGGCGACGCGCCGTGCCGCCTCGTAGGTCACCGGGTTCGCCGAGCGCTCGGGCGCCAGGAGGGTGAGCTCCAGCGCCGTCTTCGCCCCGGGCGGTAGCCAGGCGCGGTTGACGCGCCGCCAGCCGGCGGCCTTGAGGTCCTCGGCCGCGGCAGAGCGGTCGTAGGCGACCTCGGGCGCGGATTTCGCGTTGTAGGCCCACGAGGATGGCGGGATCAGCGTGTCGGCCCGGGCCCCGCCACCCCCGAGCAGGTCATCGATCATGGCGGCGCGGTCGATGGCGGCGAGCAGGCCGCGTCGCGTCCGCTGGTCCGCGAAGGGGCCCTTTGGCGAGCGCAGGTTGAAGGTCACCGCCGTCACCGTGGTGCCCGGGTAGCGGATCGCCCGCGCCTCCGGCGTCGTGTCCGCGAGGGCCAGGGCCGCGGCCGCCGGGAGGTCACCGGCCGACTCGACCTCCCCCGCGACGAAGGCGGCGGCGAGAGCTCCAGCGGTGTCGTAGAAGCGGAGCTCGAGGCGGGCCAGGCGCGGCGTCCGGACATCCGGGGCGCCCGGGCCGGCATCCTCGAGGGGCTCGGGCGGGTCGAAGACGGGCGGCAGGACCGGCTCGAGGACCGCCGCATCGTCGGTCAGGTCGACGAGGGCGAAGGAGCCGTTGCCGAGCGGCTCCCGGGCGAAGGCGTGGTCGGCGAGCGAGGCGGCCGGGACCCCGTCAAGGAGGTGGGCCGGCAAGAGTGGAAGCGTCGCGGCCTGGAGGAAGCCGCCGATCGGGTCGCCCAGGTCGAACCGCACCGTCCGGCCGTCGATCGCGGTGACGTCGACCTGGGCCCACGTCGCGGCCAGCGGCCCGCTGTACCCGGGGTCCTGGAGGACGTGGACCGTGTAGATGACGTCGGCGCTCGTGACCGGCACGCCGTCGTGCCACCGGGCGTCCTCGCGCAGGTGGAAGGTCCACGTCGCCCCCGCCTCCCCTGCTGTCCAGCGGTCCGCCAGGTCGGGCAGGACCGAGCTGCCCGGCCCCAGGCGCACGAGACCGCGGAAGAGGAGGGCGACAAGGTCCCGATCTGCCTGGGTGCGGGCCGTGAGCGGGGTGATCGAGGACGGCCGCCCCAGGACTCCCTCGACGTGCCCCAGGTCGGCGGTCGCCGTCGGGCCCGGGCTCGGACTCGGCGACGTGGTCCCGGCGGGGGCGAAGGATGGGCCGAGAGCCGTCCCGGCGAGGACCGCGAGGACGATGAGGAGGGCGAGGACCACGCCCCCGTCGCTCCGGCTCACGAGGCGGGCTCCGGGGCTCCCGGGGTTCCGCTCAAAGCCCGGAGGGTGCGAAGACGTAGCTCGCCAGGGAGAAGACGGTGAAGAGCACCGCGAGGACGATCGTGAACTGCCAGAGGCGCCGTTCGATCCCGCGCCGGCTCCGGTAGACGGCGGAGTCGCCGCCGAACGCGCCGGACAGGCCAGTTCCGCGTGCCTGGAGCAGGATCGCGACCATCAGGGCGATGCTGACGATGATCTGGCCGAGGGCCAGGAACGCGTTCACTCTCGGGGGATCCTCCAGCAGATGCGGCCGCGCGGGATCGTAGCACACGGGGGCCGGATCGACCCCGGAGCACCTCAGGTCGGAGGCGCGGTCCCCTGGGCGGCAACGGCGGCGGCGGCGGCGGCGACCCGGTCAGGATCGCCGAGGTAGCCGCTCGCCTGCGGCCGGAGGTCGTCGTCCAGCTCGTACACCAGCGGCACCCCGGTCGGGATGTTGAGGCCGATGATGTCGGCGTCCGAGATCCCGTCGAGGTACTTCACCAGGGCCCGCAGGCTGTTGCCGTGGGCCGCCACGAGGACGCGCTTGCCGTCGCGGAGGGCCGGCCCGATGTCCGACTCCCAGAACGGCAGGAACCGCGCCACCGTGTCCTTGAGGGACTCGCAGCGTGGCAGGTCGGCATCGGCGACGCCGGCGTAGCGGGGGTCGCGACCGGGAAACCGCTCGTCGTCGACGTCGAGGGCGGGGGGCGGTATGTCGTAGCTGCGCCGCCACAGCTTCACCTGATCGTCGCCGAACCTGGCGGCCGTCTCCGCCTTGTTGAGCCCCTGCAGCGCCCCGTAGTGGCGCTCGTTCAGGCGCCAGGAGTTGACGATCGGGAGCCACATCTGGTCCAGCTCATCGAGGGCGATCCAGAGCGTCCGGATCGCGCGCTTGAGGACCGACGTGTAGGCCACGTCGAAACGGTGGCTCTCGGCAAGGAGGAGGCGGCCGGCCTCGCGAGCCTCGGCAACGCCGGTCCCGGAGAGGTCGACGTCGGTCCAGCCCGTGAAGCGATTCTCCTTGTTCCAGGTGCTCTCGCCGTGGCGGAGGAGGACGAGGGTCGGCATGGAGCGGCTCCTGCAGGTGCGGTCGTTGGCGGGTCCAGGCGCGGGTCCCGGCGCGGGTCGTGGCGCGACGGGCGGCTGCCGGGGTCAGGCGCCTGCGGCGCGACGGGCGGCGGCCGTGATGGCGGCCCGGCCGACCATCCCCGCCATCTCGTCGGGCTTGAGGGAGGCGCCCCCGACGAGGGCCCCGTCGATGGACGGCTCGGCCAGGAACTCGGCGATGTTGGCGCTGGTGCAGCTGCCACCGTAGAGGATCGGCACGTCGTCGGCGCCGGCGCCCCAGCCGGATGCCGCCAGCGCGGCACGGATCGCCTCGGCCATCGTCGCAGCGTCGGCGGCCGAGGCGTTGCGCCCGGTCCCGATCGCCCAGACGGGCTCGTAGGCGATGACCATGCCGGCTGCCAGGAGCGCCGCCGGGTCGTGCCCGGCGAGCGCGCCCGCGAGCTGCCCCTCGACGACGGCCACGGCCCGCCCGGCCTCCCGCTCCGCCAGCTGCTCGCCGACGCAGAGGATGGGCCGAAGGCCCGCCTCGACGGCCCGCCCGAGCTTCCTGCCGACGAGGGCGTCGCTCTCGCCCGCGTCGCGTCGGCGCTCCGAGTGGCCGAGGATGGCCCAGGTGGCGAGGCCGGCCAGCATCGGCGCGCTGACCTCACCGGTGTACGCGCCGGCCAGCTCCTGGTGGAGGTTCTGGGCGCCGATGCCGATCCCCTCCCCCGCCACCGCATCGCGGACGGCCGCGAGGCAGACGTAGGGCGGGCAGATGACCCGGACGACATCCGGCTCACGGGTCCGCCCGGCGATCGTGCGGGCAAGATCCCCGGCATCGGCGGGGGTGGTGTTCATCTTCCAGTTGGCGGCAATGATGACGGGTCGCATGGCGCCAATCATGCCACCGCCGGGCGAGCCGCCGACGGGGCGGGCGGCCCGTCGTGGGCGGGCCGTTCGGCCCGCGGCCTCCCTCGCCCGCCTGCCGGCCGGGGGGCGGGCGCCTCGTCGCCGTGGAGGGCCAGCGATTCCACGCGCTCGAGGGCCCGCTGGACGCGGCCGCGCGAGATCCCCAGCTCGACGGCCAGCTCGCCGAGCGAGGCCTCCGGCGTCGAGCGGCGGAGCGCCGCCACCGCGCGCACCGTCTCCGGGAGGGCCTGCAGCCGGCCGTCCGCATCGAGGGTCGCGATGGCGTCGAGCTGCCGGGCCGCCGCCTCCGCGATCCGCTCCAGGTTCGCCGACTCCGCGTTCAGGACGCGGTTCAGGTCCCCGCGCACGGCCCGCGCGACCTGGCGGGATTCCAGCTCCAGGAGCGAGGCCCCGGCACCGATCCAGCGGAGGAAGGTCCCGATCTGGTCCGCGCCCTTCCACGTGACGACGCCGCGCCCGCGCCGGTCCCGCACGCCGGCGCGAAGCCCCACCCCGGCCAGCCGCGCGGCCAGCTGCGGCGCCTCCTCCGGGGGCACGACGAACTCCAGGTGCAGCCGGCCGTGGGCCACCGACAGCGACCCCCGGGCCAGGAAGCGGCCGCGGAGCCACGCCGCCCGACAGTGGTCCGGCGACTCGTCCCAGGCGAACGCCGGGGGCGGCGGCCCCCCTTCCCGGAGCAGGCGGATCATCAGCCGCCCGAGGGCCGGCCGGTCGCCGCGGACCGCCGCCGTCCCGAGGCCCGCGACCTCCGCGGACCGGTCGCAGGCCCGCGACGGCTCGATCGCGGCGAGCTCCGCGCGCAGCGCCGCGACGAGGGCCCGGTCGCCGTCCGCCACCGGCTACGCGCTCCTGGCGATCCCGCCGCGCCGGGCGCCGGCCTCGCGGCCGAAGAGCCGGACCAGGGCCGCGGCCAGCAGGCCGGGATCGTGGTGGTGCGGGCGCCCCGGGTCGACGACGTCGTCGAGGGCCAGCCGCGGCTGCCGCGTCGCGCCCATCGGCGGCCAGCGCAGCTTGACGGGGACGCCCAGCTCGTCGTCGGGGCCGCTCCCGGCCAGGTGGCTGTTGGCGAGGACGACGTCCACGAGGTCGGCGATGCCGTGCGCCGCGAGGGCCTCGACATGGTCCGCCAGGTCGTAGCCTTCCGTCTCGCCCGCCTGGGTGGCGACGTTGGCGACGTACACCCGCAGCGCTGGCGTCGCGGCCAGCGCGGTCCGCAGCTCGGGCACCAGGATCGTCGCCAGCAGGCTCGTGTACAGGCTGCCGGGGCCGAGGATCACGAGGTCCGCCTCGGCGATCGCGCGGACGGCGTCGCGGCTGGCCCGCGCGTCCGCGGGCTCGAGCCAGACCCGCTCGATCCCCTGCGTCCGCATCACCCGCGACTGCCCGATGACCTCGGCCCCGTCGCGCAGCCTCGCGTGGAGCGTCAGCGGCGAGCCGGACGCCGGCACGACCCGCCCGCGGACCGCCAGGACGCGGTTCATCTCCCGAACGGCCGCCTCGAAGTCGCCCCCGTCGATCTCGTTCATGGCCGTGATCAGGAGGTTGCCGACGGCATGGCCGGCCAGGCTGGCGTCGTCGGTCCCGAAGCGGTACTGGAGGAGCTCGCCCATCGCCGTCTCCGTCTCGGCGAGGGCGACCAGGCAGTTGCGGATGTCGCCCATCGCCGGGATCCCGCGCTGCTCCCGCAGCCGGCCGGTCGACCCACCGTCGTCGGCCACCGACACGACGGCAGTCAGGTTGGCGGTATGCGCCTTGAGCCCCCGCAGGAGCGTGGAGAGGCCGGTGCCGCCGCCGATCGCCACGATCCGCGGGCCGCGGGCCAGCAGGCGGCGCCGGTAGACGAGGTCGACGAGCGGCTCGCTGGCGCTCTCGGTGAACGGCCAGAGGAGCGCCCGGATCACGCGGTAGGAGCCGTAGGCGAAGAGAAACGCCCCGGCGGCCACGAGCACGACGGCCCGGACCCCGTACGGCAGGAACTGGAGGGTGACGACCCAGATCGCGGCCTGGACCGGGCCCTCGACCTCGACCTCCCGGTAGAGCTGGCGGAGCGCCAGCGCGCCGGCCAGGGCCAGGGCGGTCAGGCCCGCGAGCGCGACGGCAAGCCAGCGCTTGACCCCGACGCCGGGCCGCAGCCAGCGACGGAGGTTCACCGCGTCACCGTCGCTCCAGCTCGCGGTGGAAGACGCTCACCGGCCCGTACTCGCGCTCGGTGAGCCAGCGGGCCAGCTCCTCGGCCAGGACGATCGAGCGGTGGTACCCGCCGGTGCAGCCGATGGCGATCGTCAGGCGCGTCTTCCCTTCCCCGACGTAGGCCGGGATCGTGAGCTCGAGGAGCTTGTGGACGGCCGCCAGGAAGCGGCGGGTCAGCGGCTGGTCGATGACGTAGGCGCGGACGCTCTCGGTGAGCCCGGAGAGCCGCCGCAGCTCGGGCACGTAGTACGGGTTGTCCAGGAAGCGGACGTCGAAGACGAGGTCGGCCTCGAGGGGGATCCCGAACTTGTAGCCGAAGCTGACGAGCTGGATCGACAGCTGGTCGGGCTCCACGACGTGCCACAGCCGCGAGAAGATGCGCTCCCGGAGCTCGCGCAGCGAGAGCTCCGACGTGTCCAGGATGACGTCGGCGTCGGACCGGACGGCCTCCAGGAGGCGGCGCTCCTCGACGATCCCGGCCGCGATGCCGTCGGAGCCCGCCAGCGGGTGGCGGTGACGCGTCTCCGAGTAGCGCCGGATCAGGACCTCGTCGCGGGCCTCGAGGAAGAAGACCTGGGGCCGGATCCCGCGGCCCTCCAGGGCCCCGCGCATGGCGGCGAAGGCGAGGGGGACGTTGCCGGCGCGGACGTCGAGGACGATCGCCACGTGCTCGAAGCGCTCGGGCTCGCGGGCGATCAGGTCGGCCAGGTCCGGCAGGAGCTCCCCTGGCAGGTTGTCGACGCACACGTAGCCGAGGTCCTCGAAGAGCTTCGTCGCGGCCGTCTTCCCGGCCCCCGAGAGACCGGAGATGACCACGACGTGCTGCGGCCCCACGGCGCCGCTGGCCTCGTCGGGGCTCTCGTCCTGCTCGTCGAGGCTCTCGTCCTGCTCGTCGAGGCCTCGTCCTGCTCGTCGAGGCCGGCGTCCTGCTCGTTGCTCCGCGGCTCGGTCGTCGCCATGCGGCCAGTCTACCGCGCGCTCAGCGACCGCCCGCGCGGACGAGGAGGATCGACAGCTCGTAGAGCCCGTACATCGTCAGGCCCAGGACGAACGGGCTGATGATGTCGCCGCCCGGCGTCGCCACCGCGGCGACGATCGCGAAGACGATGATCACGTACCGCCGCGAGGCCTTGAGGCGGGCGCTCGTCACGATCCCCACCTTGGAGAGCAGGACGAGGACGATCGGGAACTCCATGACGAGCCCGAAGCCGACGAACATGGTGGCCACGAACCCGAAGTACCCGTCCGCCGTCCAGGCGTTCTGCAGCTCGCCGGTCCCGAAGCTCGAGAGGAAGCCGATGGCGAACGGCAGGACGACGTAGGCGACGGTCACCCCCGCGGCGAAGAAGACGAGCGCGAGCGGGACCCACGGCCGGGCGATCCGCCGCTCCTCCGCCGTCAGGCCGGGCGAGACGAAGCGCCACAGCTCGAAGAGGATCACCGGCATCCCCAGCACGATCCCGGTGGCGATCGCGATCTTGAGCGTGATGAAGAAGCCCTCGCCGGGCGCCAGGAGCAGGAGCGGGGCGTCGCCGTAGGGGGCCTTGAGAACCTCGATGATGCGGGGGCCCAGCACGAACCCCACGACGGCGCCCAGCAGGATCGCCAGCAGGGCGATCGCGATCCGCCGGCGCAGCTCGGCGAGGTGGTCGAAGAGCGGCATCACCGCGCCGTCGGCCGGCGGCGCGGGCGCGGCCGGCGGCGGCTCGGGTGCGACCGGCTGCGGGACGAGGAGGCCGGCGGCGCCCTCGCGCGCGAGATCCGCGTCGGCCATGCGCTGCGGCCCGGGGGCGCGCTAGGCCTTCGGCTCGGGCGTCGTGGCCACGGGCTCGGCCGCGACGGCGTCCGCCGCCCGCGCCGGCACCGCCAGCGTGTTGGGCTCGGCCGGCGCGGCGAGGGTGTTCGGGGCGGGCGGAGGTGGTGCCGGCGCGGCCGCTGGCGACGAGGGCGCGGCGGCCGGAGACGCCGTGGTGTCCACCTTCGCGGCATCCTGCACGTCGGTCGCGGCCTTGCGGAACTCGCGGATGCTCTTCCCCAGGGCGGAGCCGACATCCGGAAGCCGTCCGGGACCCAGGATCAGCAGGGCGATCACGAGGATGATGATCAGCTCGACCGGGCCGATGTTCGGCATCAGATGGCGACCTCGGGATGCGGTGACCGAGCCTCGCGGCCGGTCTCGGCGGCCTCTCGAGGCCGGGCTACGATAGCACAGCGAGCGTGGCCGACCAGCGGACGGCGGCCGCTGCGAGGCGTTCGCCGGGATCGGGAGACTCGGTCGCCGACGAGCGCCGGGCGGCCGCGCCGGAGATGCCGCGGGAGACGTTCACCAGGAGGCCGCCACCCGGCTGCCGGGCGGCCGGACCCGCCGTCGCCGGCCCGGTCTCGAGCACGGGCTCGGCAGCGCCACCCTGGGCGCCGACCCCGGGGACCAGGAACGCGAGGCTCGGGACGAGGACCCTGAGCGCCGCCAGCTCGGCCGCGGCCGTGGCCCCCACGACGAGCCCCGCCCGGTCCGCGAGGCCGGCCGCGGCGACCCGGCGGGCCACCCGGCGGTGGAGCGCCTCCGCCGGCGCCCCGAGATCCTCGTCCGGCCCCACGACGAGGTCCTGGAGCTCGCCGGCGCCCGGGTTCGACGTCCGGCAGAGCACGTAGGCGAAGCGGTCGGGTCGGTCGAGGAACGCCGTCAGCGCCCCGAGCCCGAGGTACGGGCTCACCGTGACCGCGTCCGCGCCGAGGCGATCGAAGAGGGCCTCCGCCTGGCGCGCCACGGTCGTCTCCACGTCGCCGCGCTTGGCGTCGGCCACCACCAGAACGCCCGCCGGGACGGCGGCGAGGACCCGCTCGAGGGCCGCGAGGCCGGCGCTCCCGTACGCCTCGAAGAAGGCGAGGTTCGGCTTGACGGCCGCCGCGTGCGGGGCCGCGGCCTCGACGATCAGCCGGGCCAGCCGCTCGATGCCGGGGAGGCCCGCCGGCCAGCCCTCGGGCAGCATCTCGGGCGAGGGATCGATCCCCAGGCAGAGAACGGTCCTTGTCGCCGCAGTCCGGCGCCCGAGGCGCGCGAGGTATGCCTCGCTCACGGGGCCGGGGTGGCCGGGGGGGGTGCCGGGGCCGGCGTCGGCGTCGGCGCCGGCGTGGGACGGGGGCCCCACCAGGCGGGCCGGCTCTCCGCGTCGAGGCCGCTGAACTCGGTCAGGGCCTCGATCCTGGCGACCGAGAGGTCGGCGTTCGCGCCGCGGGCGAGCGTCGCCAGCTGGAGATCGGTCGTCGAGCCCACCAGCTCGAGGAAGGCGATCTGGGTCCCGTCCGGCGACCAGGCGCCGCCCCACGAGCGCCCGTCCGTGGTGACCCGCAGCAGCTCGTTCCCGTTCCGGGCGTCGAGGACCACGATGTCGGTGCCGAGCGAGCTCGTCTTGGTGGCCACCAGGAAGCGGCCGTTCGGCGAGTAGTTGGGTTCCGTGTAGCCGGCGCGGCTGAGCTGGCCCGTCTTCTCGGTGGCCGGGTCGTAGCGCCAGATCGACGGCGCTCCGCGACCCTCCTCCCGGGCGTTGACGACGTACAGCAGCGCAGTGCCGTCCGGTCGCCAGGCCGGGTCCTGGTGGCCATAGGGCGGGTTCTCCGGCAGGCCCATGCTCTTGAGCTTCCTGGTCGAGACGCGGACGAGGCCGAGGACGACGTTGGACCTCGTGGGATCCGGACCGTCGGAGACGACCGCGACGCTGGCGCCGTCCGGCGCCACGGCCGGGTCGCGGATGAAGTAGGACCAGGCGTACTGATCGCTCGACCCCGTCCGGTAGAGCCCGGAGAGAAGCGCCTTGCGGTCGCTGCCGTCCGGGCGGATGCGGGTGAGGATCGGGTAGCTCAGCTCGTAGATGACCGGCTGGCCCTGGATCGGGTACTTCACCCGCGTCTGGCGCGTCTCGATGAAGTAGATCCACGCCCCATCCTCGGACCAGGCGGGCTGCGAGTCCCGGCCGGTCGAGGTGAGGCGCCGCGTCTCCGTGCCCTCCTGGATCCACAGGTTCCCCACCTTCGCGTAGACGAGGTGCCCGTCGACCTCGATGCCGGGGTTCACCACCGGTGCCGCGCTCGGCGATGGCGTCCGTCCGGGGACGACCGGGCCGCCGTCGACGCCGCCGTCCGGACCCTGGCCGCCGGAGGGGAGGAAGGGCAGGTTGCCGGTCAGGAGCGCCAGGGTGAGCATGCCGACGACCGCAAGCCCGGCCAGCGAGAGGAGCGGCGCCAGGAACGGCCGCGCCGCGCCGAGCCCGTACGGGTCGCCCGTCGTGCGGCGCACCGGGCGGCTGCCCCGGCCCGCGGGGCCCTTGCGGGTCACCGGCGCCCGCCCGCGGTCACGGGGGCGGCATCCGCCGCGGGGGCCGCCCACGCGAGCCCGTCGCGCGCCGGGGCGACGTCGAGCACGACGAGCTGCAGCGACTCGAAGCCCCCGAACCGCCGCGAAGCCAGCCGCCCGACGACGTCGACGCGGTCGCCCTCGCGCACGGCGTCGACGAGGTCGGCCCGCTCGAAGGCGATGGCATCCACGACGTCGAGGTCGCGGCGCAGGGTCAGCTGGGCGTGGCCGCCGGCGGCCGATCTGACGCGGGTCACGGTGAGCCCGTGGACGCCCACCAGCGGCTCCGGGTTCCCGGGCCCGGTCGGCCCGAGGGCGGCGAGGTGCTCGAGGAGCCGGTAGTCGGCGGCCCGGGCCGGGAGGGCCAGGTCGAGGACGAGCTCCGGGCGTGGATCGGCGGGGGCGCTCCCGGCGAGCAGCTCGAGGAAGCGCGACCGGAAGGCGTCCCAGCGCTCCTCGAGGACCTCGAAGCCCGCGGCCCCACGATGGCCGCCGTGGCGGACGAGGAGGTCGTCGCAGGCGGCGAGGGTCGCCGCGAGGTCGTAGCCCTCGGGCGCCCGGCAGGAGGCCCGCAGGACGCCGTCCAGCTCGGCGGCAACGACGGCCGGCCGGCCCCGCTCGTCGGCCAGGCGGGCGGCGACGAGCCCGACGATGCCCACCGGCCAGGGGCCGCGGACGAGCGTCGCCGGGAGGTCGGCCGGCTCCCCGGCGAGGACCGCCCGGGCCTCCTCGAGGGCCGTCCGGGTGACGTCCCGGCGGGCCACGTTGGCGCTCTCCAGGGTCGCCGCGGCGGCAGCAGCCTCCTGGGCGTCGGTCGCCAGCAGGAGCGCAGCCGCATCCGCGGCCTCTCCCACCCGGCCGGCCGCGTTGAGGCGCGGAGCGAGGGCGTAGGCCACGGTCTCCAGCGTCGCGGCGGCCGGCTCGACGCCGGCGGCGGCAAGGAGCGCGGCGATCCCCGGTCGGGGCGCCGTCCGGATCCTCGCCAGGCCGAGGCGCGCGAGGGACCGGTTCTCGCCGAGGACGGGAGCGACGTCGGCCACGGTGCCGATCATGGCAAGGTCCGCAAGATCGGCGACCGTCGCTGCGGCCGGGATCCCGGCAAGCCGCTCCCCGAGCAGCGCCGCGACCTTGAGCGCGACCCCGCTCCCCGCCAGGCGGCGGTCCGGGTAGGCGGCATCGGGGCGGTGCGGGTTGACGATCGCGGCGGCCGGCGGCATGACGTCCGGGACGCGGTGGTGGTCCGTGACGATGACGTCCACCCCGGCGGCGGCGGCCTCGGCGATCTCGACGACGCTGGAGCTTCCCGTGTCGACGGTGAAGAGCAGCGTCCGGCCGGCCTCCCGGGCGACCTCCACCGCCCGCCGGGAGAGGCCATGGCCGTCGTCGACGCGGCTGGGGACGTGCCAGGCGACGTCGAGGCCGAGACGCTGCAGGGCCGTCACGAGGATGGCAAGGCCGGTCAGGCCGTCAGCATCGAAATCCCCGACGACGAGGACCCGCTCGCCGGCTTCCCGGGCGCGAGCCACGCGGGCCACCACGATCTCGGCGTCGGGCAGCAGCCCGGCGTCATGGATCCCGAGCTCCGGCGGGCCGAAGAAGGCGTCGAGGTCCGCGGCCTCGAGCCCGCGGCGGGCGAGCACACGGGCGAGGAGGGCGGAGCCGCCGTGCGCGGCGACGGCCGCGGCGTAGTCGTCCGCGAGCGGGGTGCGGTCGGGGTAGCGCCAGCGAAAGCGCGGGGCCAGCATGCCGGGAGGATCGCACGGGCCGCTCATCGGCGGCTTCACCGGCGGTTCCGGTCGCGCCGGGCCCGCGCCGGGCTCACGCCGAGGCGCGTCGGGCCGGCCGCCCCGGCGCTGACCGCTCCTTGCGGCGGGCGGCCCATTCCTCCCACACCGTCAGGAGCGGTGCGGCATTGAAGATGGAGGAGTACGTCCCCGACGCGATCCCGATGAGGAGAGCCAGGATGAACGGCCGGATCGCGCTGCCGCCGAAGAGGAAGAGCGCCGTCAGCGTGAAGATGACGACGAGGCTGGTGTTGATGGAGCGGGCCAGCGTCTGCAGGATCGAGTGGTTGACGATCGCGGAGAAACGCTCGCCGGCATGGCGAGCGCGATTCTCGCGGATCCGGTCGTAGACGACGATCGTGTCGTGGACCGAGAAGCCGATGATCGTCAGCATCGCCGTGACGAAGAGGCCGTCGACCTCGAGGCCGAAGAACGTCCCCAGGATCGCGAACGCGCCGACGACCACGATGACGTCGTGGAGGAGCGCCGCGAGGGCCGTCATGCCGAAGCGGAAGTCGCGGAAGCGGAAGGTCATCCAGAGCATGATCCCGATCGACCCGATGAGCACGAGGATCAGGGCCTGCTGGGTCAGCTCGCCCGAGATGACGGGGCCGATCGTCGTCAGCTGGCGCTGCGACTCGATGGGTCCGAGCTCGGCCTCCAGGGCCGTCGCGAGGTCGCCGATCTCGCCGACGCGCGTGACCTCGCCCGGCGGCGCCGGGGTCGGCGGCGTGAACGAGGCGGGCGGCAGGCTGGCCGGGAAGCTCGGGCCGGGCGTGCTCAGCGAGGGCGTGATGGCCGGGCTGGCGCCGGCCGAGGGGGCCGCAGAGCCGCTCGCGTCCGGCGAGCCGGATGGCGCGGGCGTCACGCTCGGGGCCGGCGACGCGGATGCGTCCGGCGAGCCGGATGCCACGGGCGACCCCGACGGGGACGGCGATGCCAGCGCGAGCGTCTCCACGAAGCCGATCGGCTCGGTGCGGATGAGGAGGAAGTCCTCCGTCGTGGTCTGGACGGCCGAGTCGCCGAGGTCCTGCGCGGTGAGGACGTCCTTGACCTGCTGCGGCGTGACGGCGCGGTCCTCGAAGCGGATCTCCCACTTCGTGCCGCCGGTGTAGTCGATCGAGAACTGGAGCCCCGCCTCGCCGCCCGTCAGGGGACCCAGGATGATGAAGATGAGGCCGGGGACGATCAGGGCGAGCGAGAAGGCGAAGAACCAGTTCCGCTTGCCGATGATGTCACGCACGGGAGCGGGCCTCCCCGCGGACCACCGGCCGGCCACCGCGGGCACCGCTGAACTCGTCCTCGCGCAGGCCGTACAGGCTGGGGCGGCGCGCCCACTCGTTGGGGACGATGAAGCGGAGCATCGTCCGGGTCACGGTGATCGCGGTGAACATCGAGATGAGGACGCCGATGATGAGGACGAGGGCGAAGCCGCGGATCGTCGACGACCCGAAGACGTAGAGGATCGTGGCGGTGATGAGGCTCGACACGTTCGAGTCGAGGATCGAGTTCCAGGCCCGGTTGAAGCCTGCCTCCATCGCCGCCGGCAGCGACTTGCCGAGGCGGAGCTCTTCCTTCATGCGCTCGAAGATCAGGACATTGGCGTCGACCGCCATGCCGACCGAGAGCACGAAGCCGGCGATCCCGGCGAGCGTCAGGGTCACGGGGATCAGCCGGAAGATGGCGAAGACGACGAGGGCGTAGTAGACCAGGGCAATGCAGGCGACGAGGCCCGGCAGCCGGTAGTAGACCAGCATGAACAGGAAGACGAGGAGGATCGCGATCAGGCCGGCCTGGAGGATCGCATCGAGCGAGAAGTCGGCGAGCGTCGCCCCGATCGTCTGGAAGCTGACCTCCTGGAGCGGGAAGGGCAGCGAGCCGTAGGCAAGGACGGTGATGAGGTTGTTCATCTCGGTCACCGAGAAGCCGCCCGACCCGCCGGTGATGATCCCCTCCCCGCCCGTGATCGCGCTCTGGATCACGGGGGCCGAGACGACGAACCCGTCAAGGACGATGGCGAAGAAGTTGTTGACGTTGGCGGTCGTGTAGTCGCCGAAGAGCTGGGCGCCCTCGCTCTTGAGCCGGAAGCCGACGGCCCGTAGGCCGTTGCTGTCCTGGCTGGCGAACGCCTGGTCCACCTGGTCGCCGGAGAAGAGGGGGGTCTCCTCGGTGGGGAGGGGCTGGCCCTGGGAGGCCGTGTAGCTGCCGGGCGCCGAACCCGAGCCGTACTTCTCCGGAGGCAGGGGGATGAAGTCGAGGCGACCCGTCTGGCCGAGGAGCCGGCGGATGGGGTCGGGGTCGTTGACGCCGGGGAGCTCCACCACGATGCGGTCGACGCCCTGGGTCTGGACCACCGGCTCCACGACGCCCGTCGTGTTGATGCGGTTCTCGACGATCTGCTTGATCGTTCCCATCGCCGCCGCGTCCGGCGACTCGTCGCCGACCGGGAGAGCCTGGTACTCGACCTGCAGGCCGCCCACGAGGTCGAGCCCGAGCTTCGTCTCGACGACGCGGCTCTCGCCATCTGCTCCGAGCCCCGGGAGCGTCAGGTTGGGCCAGAAGTTGACGACCAGGGCGACCGCAAGGACCGCGAGGATGATCAGGGGGGTGATTCGACGCATCGGCGGGGGATGCTATCACCCTTGCCCGCCGGGCGTCGGCGCAGGTCGCGGCGTTCGACCGCCGGGCGCCCCAACGTCTGCATGACGCCGGACCTCCTGACGGAGGCGAACCGGTGGCTCGCCGACCGCGTCGGCGCCCCAGCGGCCCCGCGGCATCCGCTTTCCTCGCCAATGCACATCCCGGTACCGCTAGCCGAGGTTGGTTCGCGCGGGATGTGCTCGCGGCATGGCGAACGACCGGGCCTGGGTCCGAGGATATCGCCGGCCGGAGCCTGCCCGGCACCGGCTCGGGCGGCATCCGCCGGCCCGCCCTTCTCCGCTAGTGGTACGGGGCGCGACATTGACGAGGATTGCGGCAGCGGGCGGGGCGAGCGGCAGCGGGCCGCCCCCCTACCCCGCGTCGAGGTGGGCCTTGATCCGCGCCGCCAGGACCGGCCCGATCCCGGGCACGGCAGCAACCTGCTCGACCGGCGCCTCGCGGACGCGCTTGGCCGACCCGAACGTGCGCAGGAGGGCCCGCTTCCTGGCCGGGCCAACGCCCGGCAGCTCGTCGAAGGCGCTCCGGACGGCCGCCTTCCGGCGGAGGTCGCGGTGGTAGGTGATCGCGAAACGGTGCGCCTCGTCGCGGATCCGCTGCACCAGGTAGAGGGCCGACGAAGTCGCCGGGAGGATCACGGGCTCCGCGCGGCCGGGGAGGAAGAGCTCCTCGCGCTCCTTGGCCAGGCCGGCGACGGGGATGTCGTCGAGGCCCAGCTCGGCGAGGACGGCGACGTCGGCCGCCAGCTGGCCCTTGCCGCCGTCGACGAGGATCAGGTCCGGGAGCGCCCAGCGGAGCTCCTCGGCGCTCCCCTCCTCCCCGGCCCGCGTCCGGTGCAGCCGTCGCCGGAGCATCTCCGCGTGGCTGGCGAAGTCGTCCTGGCCGGCGACGCCCTTGATCCGGAACCGCCGGTAGGCGCCGCTGCGGGGCTTGCCGTCCTCGAAGACGACCATGCTTCCGACGGTCTCGTGGCCACCGATCGTCGAGACGTCGTAGCACTCGATCCGCAGCGGCGGGCCGGCCAGGCCCAGGGCGGCCGCCAGCTCCTCCAGCGCGACGAGCGTCTTGCCCTCGTCGGCCAGCCAGCGTGCCTGCTCCCGGGCCAGGAAGTCGGCCGCGTTGCGGGCCGCGAGCTCCACGAGGCGTCGCTTCTCGCCGCGCTCCGGGACCAGGAGGCGGACGCGCCGACCCCGCCGGTCGGACAGGAACGCCTCGAGGTCGTCGGGCTCGGCGGGCAGCGTCGGGGCCAGGATGGCGGGTGGCACCGACGTCGAGCGGGCGTAGAACTGGAGGACGAAGCCGGCCAGCACCTCGTCGTCGGCGACGCCGGCCGGCGCCTCGAGGGCGTAGACGTCGCGACCGATCAGCTTCCCGTCGCGGACGGCGAAGACCTGGACCGCGGCCTGGGCGTCGGAGCGGGCGAGGCCCAGGACGTCGAGCTCGGTGCGGGCGAAGGCGGCCATCTTCTGGTCCTCCATCGTCCGCTCGATCGCCCGGACCTTGTCGCGGAGGGCGGCCGCCCGCTCGTACTCGGTCCGCCCGGAGGCAACCTCCATCTCCCGGCGGAGCCCCCGGACGAGCGTCTCCTGGCGGCCCTCCAGGAAGAGCTCCACCTGGGCGATGTCGGCCCGGTAGGCCTCCTTCCCGATCGCCTCGATGCAGGGGCCCTGGCAGCGCTTGATGTGGTACAGGAGGCACGGCCGGCGCAGCGCCCGCTCCCCCTCCCGGATGTCGATCGTGCAGGTCCGGAAGGGGAAGAGGCGGCGGATCAGGTTCATCGCCTCGTCGACGCTGCTGGCCGAGGCGTAGGGCCCGAAGTAGCGGCTGCCGTCGGAGACCAGCTTCCGCGTCCGCTCGACGCGCGGGAAGTCCACGCCGAGCGTGATCCGGATGTAGGGGTAGCTCTTGTCGTCCTTGAGGCGGACGTTGAAGCGCGGCTGGTAGCGCTTGATGAGGTTGGCCTCGAGGAGGAGCGCCTCCGAGACGGAATCCGTGAGCGTGTACTCGAGGTCCGCCACGCGATCGATCGCCTCGCGGATCCGGTGGATCTCGCCCGGTCCGCCCGGGCCACTGCCACCGTTGCCGGGGTCGCGTTGCCCCCCGCCGGGCGCCTGCTTCTGCCAGTAGCCGCGGACGCGCGGCCCGGAGGTTCTGCGCCTTGCCCACGTAGAGAACGGTCCCCCGAGCGTCGCGCATCAGGTAGACGCCCGGGCGCGTCGGCAGGCCGGCGAGCGTGGCTTCGAGCTGCGGGGTCACGCCCCGATTGTGCGGCAGGCGGGCACCCGATGCCGCGTCGCGTGCCCGCGCCGAGTGCCCGTGCTGCGCGCGTGCTGCGTGCCCGGGACCACGCCCCTGCTGCGTGTCCTCACCATGCGCCCGCGCCGGGCACGCGTGCCCGTGCTGCGTGCCCGGAACCGAGCCCCTGCTGCGCGCGAGTCCGCGCGACCGAGCCCGTGATCGTCGCGGCCGATCAACCGGGCCGGGTCCACGCTCCGATTCGCCCCGAACCATCGAGGTTCCCGGCGTTCCCACGCTCGGCGACCCCGAATCTGATCGTCGGCGCCGATCACCGGGCCGCCGACAGGCGAGGGCCGGCCGTCCTCGCCTCCCGGCCACCGACAGGCGACGAGGCGCGGGGAAGCCGCCATCCCGGCGGCGATGGCGTGCCGCGGGCGACGTGCCGCGGGCGACGCGGCGTGTGAGACGCGACGCGTGACCGTGTGAGACGGTCAGGACCGCCCGATGCACGCTCCGGTTCGCGGCGAAACCCCAGGCAGGGTGCATTGCCACGCTCGGCGACCCCGACCGTGACCGTCTCAGCCGGTCACCGCCTGCTCAGCTCCGGGCGTCACCGCCGGCACGGCTCCGGGCGTCACCGCCGGCACGGCTCCGGGCGTCCCCGCCGGCGACCGGCTCCGGGCGTCCCCGCCGGCGACCGGCTCCGGGCGTCCCCGCCGGCACGCCTCCGGGCGTCCCCGCCGGCGACCGGCTCCGGGCGTCCCCGCCGGCACGCCTCCGGGCGTCCCCGCCGGCGACCGGCCCGTGATCCGCCTGGGTCAGCGACCGACCGCTACCGACGGACGGTCACCCGTGCTGAGCCGACCGCGGCGCCGTCGACGCGAACCTCCAGGAGCACGCAGGGCGCGGTGAGGCCGGCGAGGCTGGCCTGGCCGATCCAGAAGCCGCTCTTCCCGGCCGGCCTGACCGCCACGGCGCGCTCGGCCCCGGCCGCGGCGGTCCCATCGCAGGCGGCGAGGGGCACGACCGCCAGGGTCGGCGCCGATGCCGGGGCGGGGTCGAGCCGGAACTTGACGGGCACTGAGCGGACCCAGCGCGGGACCGTGAGATCGCCACCGGCCATCGGCTCGAGGAAGGCCACCGACATGCCCGTCCCGGTCGGCGGGGGCGCAGGCGGCGGAGGCAGCGGGGGCGGCGGAGGCGGGGTCACGGCAACCGTAACGACGAGGTCGACCGCGGTCACCCCGGTCAAGGCGGCGGTATCGTTCGAGCCCGCTGGCGCCACCGACCGTTCGTAGATCATCGTGAACGTGTACGTGCCGGGCACCGTCGGCGCGGTCAGCGTGACGTGGCTCGGGGTCGCGGGGCCGATCGTCGGGGCCGGGTAGGGATAACCCTCCTCGTCGAGCGGCCACGTGTCCGGCACGGGCCCGACGCTCCCGCCGGTGACGACCAGTGCACCGTCCAAGGGGGTTGTCGCGCTGGCGAACGTGAACGTCACGACCTGGCCGTGGTCAACGTGGGACAGGCCCTTGCAGGTCAGCACGAACCCGACGTCGGCGACGACCGTCGCGCCTGGCGCGACGGTGCCGAGATCGCGCGCTATCTGCGGGCCGGCCGTCGCGAGGTCGGCGTCGCCGGGTGCGGCATCGGCAGCCGCGATGCCGCGAGGGCGAGGGCGAGGGCGACCGCCGCCACGGTGGCGCGGGCGACCTGTCGGGCGAGCATCGGGCACCTCCGGTCAGCGATCATCGAACGCCGCGAACGTCTCGCCCGCGGCCGCCCACGTCGATGGCCCGATCGGCCCGAACGGTGCCCCCTCGCGCCTGACGCCCGTACCGCCCGATCGTGCGCGGACGCACCGCCCGACACGCGCAGGCACCGACCGAGAAGGAGAGACGGCCCGGTGTCGCCACCGGGCCGTCTCGGTTCGCGTCCCGCGCGGGTGGCCCGCGCGGGCGTCGGCTACGGCGTCACAACGGGGCAGGCCGCTGCGCCGCTCGTCTTGCAGACGATCCGGCCCTGGATGGCCGGGCTCACGGGGGTGTTGGCGGTGATGTAGTCGGCGAGAACCTGGTCCATGAGGTTCTGGGTGGTCCCTCGCGCATAGACGTTCGGATAGCCGTCGCCGCCGGTCGCCATGAAGTCGTTCTCGGCGATCTTGTAGGTCGAGGCGGCGGTCAGGTCGACCGGCGCCCCCGTGCACTTGCCGTCAGCGGCCTGGCGGACGGCGCTCAGCACGCGGCTGCCGGCGGGCAGGGCAACGTCATAGGTGAAGCAGAGGCCGGAGACCTGCGGGAACTTCCCGTTGGCCGCCGGCATCGACGACACGCCGTTCTCCAGGAAGGTCTTCAGCTCGGCCCCATTGATCGAGACCGTGAAGACGACGTTCCCGAACGGCAGCACCCCCAGGACCGAACCGCGGGTGATCGGGTACGGGGGAGGGGTGAATGCCGGGCAGAAGTCGCCGGCGACGTCCGGGGAGGGACACGTGAGGTCCGCCCGCAGCCCGCCGGAGTTGGTGATCGCGAAGTCGGTGTTGTAGGTCTTCCGGAGCGCATCGGTCGAGAGGTCGCCGATCAGCGACTCGCACAGGCGACCGTCGGACCGACCGCACGCGTCGGCGCGCGGGATCTTGACTGTCGAGCTGCCGATCACCGTGTTGAAGATCGGGGCCAGCTGCGTATTGAGCTCGTCGATGTACGCCTGGATCGCGGGGTTGGGCGTCACCCCGAGGTTCCATGGCTTGTGGAAGTCGGCGGTCTTGTAGATCGCCTTCTGCGTGGAGGCATTGACCGTCAGCCGGACGCGCGTGAACCGGTAGCCCGCGTTGGGGCTCTCGGCCACCAGGATGCCCTTCGGCCGGTAGGCGATGTACTGGGTGTGGGTGTGGCCGCCCATGATCGCGTCGACGCCCTTCAGGCCGTCGGCGAGGCTGACCAGCGCGCCCGTCGGGTTCGTGACGTCGGTCCCGTCGCCTCCGATGTGGCCGACGGCGATGACGGCGCTGACCTTTCCACCGGCGCGGAGTCTCGCCGCCTCGGCATTGATGGCGGTCTTCGGGTTCGTGACCTTGAAGGGGTCGAGGTAGCCGGGGAAGATGAGCGTGGCGAGCTCCGGCAGCGTGTAGCCGACCACGCCCACCTTGAACCCGCGGAAGCTGAAGATCCGCGACGCACTCCACGATGCCGGCAGCTTGCCGTTCGACTTGAACACCGTGTTCGCGCTCAGGTACGGGAACTTCGCGAGCGGGATCAGCGTGGTCCGCAGGTATGCCGACCCACGATCGAAGTTGTGGTTGCCCAGGGTGTCGGCGCTCAGGCCGAGCATGTTGAGGACCTTCATCGTCGGCTTGTCGCCGAAGAAGGTGGAGATCGGGGGCGAGGCGCCGACGGAGTCGCCGCCGGTGAGCGTGATGTGGTTGCCGCCCCGGAGGCCGCCCATCGCCTCGGCGCGGTAGGTGTCGAACCACGGCCTGAGGTAGGCCGCCCCGCCGAGCGCGTACGACGGGCCCAGCGTATCGGCAGCCTGCGAGAGCGGCGTCAGCTGGCCGTGGTAGTCGCTGATGTAGAGGATCGTGGCTTCCTTCCAGCTTCCCGGGTTCGGGAACAGCTGGTAGAGGATCTTGCCGCGCGCGTTGATCGGGCCGGGGGTCCCCAGCAGGAAGCTGATCGTCGGGGCCAGGTCGACCGCGCGCACACCCTTCACGGGTCCCTGCTTGCGGATGCCGGGGCCGGCCGCGACGAACGTCGCGTGCATGTTCACGCCACTGGCGAGGTCAACCGTCTCCGGCAGGTAGCCGTGCTGGCCGAAGAACTGGGAGAAGGCGATCGTCTTGCCGAGGGTCGCCGCGTCGAACTGGTAGGGCGGCTTGAGCACGACCACCACGTCGCCGCTGCGGTTCGGGTGGAGCGAGTCGCTCCCGTCGACGTTGCGCAGCTCCTCCTTCTTCAGGATCTTGAGCACGACCTTGGCCCCCGGGTTGGCGGGGTCGGCCAGGTTGGAGAACGCGTTGATGACCGCCGTCCTGACCTGCTCATAGGTCACGCCGGCCGGCAGCGTCGAGTTGACGTAGATCTGGGCGGTGCCGCCGGCCCAGCAGGCCTTCGCGAGGTTGGTGGCACCCGCGCCGGTGCCCGCGCGACAGTTGCTGAAGACCTCGGTCAGGTTGGAGCCGCCGCTGTTCTGCAGCCCCGCGTCCTGGAGCACCTTGCCGGCGTTGACGGCAAGCCACTGGGCACCGAAGCCGTGGTCGGAGGCGGCGAACGTCGTGGGCGTGCCGCCCATCAGCTTGCGGCCGAGAGCCAGGGTGGCGTCCGCCTCCTGGTACGCCTCGCGAATGTACCCGTCGGCCTTCGCCGGCGTGATCACCTCGCCGTAGGACTCGTAGGTGTTGTAGTACGGGTTCGCGATGCCGTTGACCTTGGGCGTCGTGAGCCCGAGGAACATGTGGGAGAACTCGTCGGTGGTCGGGTTGCCGAGCATCAGGAGGTCGGCCTTGTAGCCCATGCCCTTGACGGTTCCACCGCCGACCTTCGCAACGGGAGCCTTGCCCATGATGTAGCGGAGGTAGGCGTAGTGCGCGTCCTTCCACATCAGGCCCTGCTCGACGTAGGTGTCGGCAT
Source organism: uncultured Chloroflexia bacterium (assembly GCA_963709605.1). Taxonomy (GTDB): domain Bacteria; phylum Chloroflexota; class Limnocylindria; order Limnocylindrales; family CSP1-4; genus CTSoil-043. Next base: position 29,113 of record CAVPWX010000002.1, read on the forward strand.
CGACGAGACCCGACTCGAAGATCGCGTAGTCGGCGGCCGTCGAGCTCGGGAACCAGCGGTTCAGGTCCTCCTCGAAGTCGCCGACGTACCCGCAGCCGTTGCACGTGGCGACCGCGCGCGTGACCGAGGTGAAGAAGAGGGCGAACTTGGAGAGGTCGGGGGCGAACTGCTGGGCCTTGACGTAGAAGCCGCCGGTCTTGCCGGCCGGGTCGGCCAGGGTGACCTTGACGTCGGCCCACGCGTCGGCCATCAGGTTCGCGACCGCCTTCGTGCCGTCCTTGACGACGGCGTTCGGGACGATCAGCACCTTGTCGTAGTTGACCTTCGCGTCGTTCGTGGAGTCGTAGACGTAGAAGTCGTACTGGTCGTTGGCGATGACCGGGGCGGCGGGTGTGCCACTCGTGTACGCCCCGATGTCGAAGGTCCCCTGCTTGGCCGGGCTGAAGCTGGCCGGGACGTTGGCCCACCCCGCCGCGTCGGTCAGACCGAAGCGCTGGTACTGGACGCCGAACGCCTTGGCGCCATCCGGCTGGCCGGGGACGTCCCAGTTGGTCCAGAGGCCGCGGTTCGAGTAGAAGTTGCGGTAGTCGACGACCGGACCCTTCAGGGCCGTCATCGTGCGCGAGCCGCCGGCCCACTCGACCGAGACGACCTTCTTGCCGGCCCGCTCGGCGGCCTCGGCGATCGTGTCGGCCTGGAGCACGCCGCCTGAGAAGGCAGCAGTGCGGTTGTTGAAGTCGCTCTCACCCGCCCGGAAGAACGTGTTGTTCGTCGAGCCGGTTTCGCCGGGATAGGCACCCGTCGCCAGCGTGTACCAGCCCACACCCGTGTTCGGCGGGAACGCCTGGACCATCCCATTCGCACCCTTGACGCCGGTCGCCATCAGCTTGGCGTACGTGGGCATGACGCCTTGCGCGGCGTACTTCTCCATGAGGTCCGGACGCATGCCGTCGGCGGCATAGAAGACGACGCCGGAAGCGGTGGGTTTGGCGGGCGGCGAGGCCGCCCCGGCCACTCCGGTGGGCAGGAGCCCTCCCAGGAGCGCGACGACCGTAAGCGAGACGACGGTACGTCGATGAACGCGCACGGGGCACCTCCAACGTGAGGGAACGCGCGGAGACGCGATCCGGCCCGCTCCCTCTCTGGCGGGTCGAACGCTGATCCACGGGTGACCGTAGCGCGTGCGCCCGCCGCTGCCCAATGCCGAACGTCCCGAGTGTTG
>CAVPWX010000003.1:0-3933 GCA_963709605.1 uncultured Chloroflexia bacterium
TGGCGCTGTGGCTCCTGGTCAAGGGCTTGAAGGACGTCGACGCCGGAGCAGGCCTGCCGGGGGAGAAGCGGGACGCGGAGCCGCGGGCCGAGGGGACTCGGAATGCAGGCAGTCGTCTGCACGCGCTACGGTCCGCCGGAGGTTCTCCGGCTCGAGGAACTCGCGACTCCAGTCCCCCGGAAGAACGAGGTGCGCATACGCATCCTGGCTACCGCCGTGACATCGAGTGATTGCTACGTCCGGGGGCTGAGACTGAGTCCCGCGTACCGGATCATGGCGCGACTCGCACTCGGTTGGAACGCTCCCAGGCAACCGGTGCTCGGCATGGTGCTCTCAGGGGAAGTGGACTCGGTCGGGCCGGACGCCAAGTCATTCGAAGTGGGTGAGCCGGTATTCGGCTTCAATCGACACCTCTTCGGAACCTATGCGCAGTATGTGTGCTGGCCGGAGGACGGACTTCTGGCGACACGACCGGCCAACCTCACAGACGAAGAGTCGGCGGCCATTCCCTACGGTGGCCTCCTCGCTCTCCACTTCCTGCGCAAGGCCGGCGTTCGAGCGGGACAAAGCGTCCTCGTCTTTGGGGCATCCGGGGCCGTGGGCACGTCGGCCGTGCAGCTTGCCCGACATCTCGGCGCCGAGGTCACGGGTGTCTGCAGTACCGCGAATGTGGAGCTCGTGGCATCTCTCGGCGCCACGAGAGTGGTCGACTACACCGTCGAGGACTTCACGGACAGGGCGGAGCGCTACGACCTGGTCTTCGACGCCGTGGGCAAGAGCAAGAGCGCCAGTGCCCTTCGGCGGTGCCGGCAAGTGCTTGCTCCCGGCGGCGCCTGCGTCTCGGTCGACGACGGGACACCGAAGCTTCGTCGCGAGGATCTGGTGCTGCTCGGCGAGTGGCGGCGGGGACGAGATCCGGCCCGTGATCGATCGCACCTATGCACTGGACGACATCGTCGAGCGCACAGGTACGTCGACAGGGGCACAAGCGCGGCAACGTGATCATCAGCGTGGCGTAGGGCCGCGAACGGTCCCCGTGGAAAAAGCACGTCAACCTGACGCGTGAAGGTTGAGCAAGCGGCGCCGACTCCTGAGTGGATTTATGGTGGACTCAGCCCGCCGGCCGGAGACGCTCCAGGCCGTCGAGCAGCAGGTCCAGCCCGAACTCGAAGTCCAGCAGCTGCGCGCCCGACATCGCCAGCTCGGCCATCGCCGCGAGGTTCGGGTAGCCGTCCGCGAAGATGCGCGCGGCACTCCTCCGCGACGCCCGGGGCGCCGGCCGCGTCGAACGGCAGCGCGAGCTCCTGCATCGTGAAGCCGTAGGTGTGGCTGTCGAGCGCCATGAAGGCCCGGGCGACCGTCGCGGTGTCGAAGCCGGCGCCCCGGAGCACGCCGACGACCGCCTCGAGGTAGCGCAGCCGCGCGGGCCCGGGGTTGAGGCGCGACTCGAGGACGAGGCCCGCCCACGGGTGGCGGCGGAGGGCCTCGTGCGCCGAGATCGCGCTCCGCCGGACCGACGTCCGCCAGTCGAGGTCCGGCGAGGGCACCTCGACCTCGTCCATGACCAGGTCGGCGATGCCGTCGAGGATCGCCTCCTTGTCCGCGACGTGCTTGTAGAGCGACATCGCCTCGACGCCCAGGACCTGGCCCAGCCGGCGCATGGAGACGGCCTCGACGCCGCCCTCGTCCGCGAGCGCAAGGGCGGCGGCCAGGACCCGCTCCCGGCTCAGCGGGACCCGGGGCGGGGCGTTCCTTCCGGCTGGTGCGGGCGGCTTCGGCATCGGGTGGCTCCCAGGAGGGCTTGACAGGCTTACGGTGTAGTCGTATTCTGGCTTACGCCGTAGGCTTACAGTGTAGCAGCACAGCAGGGAGACATCAACGATGCCACAGCTCCTCGCCCTCCTCGGGGTCGTCGTTCTCGGGTTCGCCGCCCTCGCCACCGCGTTCCTGGTGGGCTGGCGGGCCAAGTCCGGGCTCGTCCTGGGGCCCATCGTCTGGATGAGCAAGAAGGTCATGAACCCGATGCAGATGCGCTCCGCGGGCACGCCCGGGGCCTACGCCTCGATCGTCCGGCACCGCGGGCGCATCTCCGGGGCCGCGTACGAGACGCCGGTCGGCGTGGTCGCGGACGGGGACGCGTTCCTCGTCGCGCTGCCGTACGGCTCGCGCGCGCAGTGGCTGCGCAACGTCCTCGCGGCCGGGTCCGCGACGCTCGTCCACGAGGGGGCCACGTACCGCGTGGACCAGCCGGAGCTGATCGCGCTGGCGACCGTGGCGGACCGGTTCTCTGCCTCGGACCAGCGTCCTCTTCCGCTGGATGCGCGTCGAGGACTGCCTCCGGCTGCGCAACGCCGAGGACGCGGAGGCCACCGGCCGGGCGGCCTGAGGCGAGGGCCAGCGCCGACCCCTTCACCGGGCGGAAGACGGCACTGCGGACTCCAGGCCCTCTCAGGTCAGGCGCGCCATTCCAGCGTCTGGCGGCGCCCGCGCCAATCCGTGCCGGTACGCCGCGTGTGTGAGGCGCAGGCCGACGAGGCGCGGCCGCCGGGCTGGCGTTCGACGGCGAAACTCGGCCATCCCGGTGCTCCGCCGGCTAGGTTCGACTCGGACTCCCGAGGCTCCCCACGAGCTGGACGACCCATCGGTCGAACGCACCTGGAACCGGTCGCCAAATGCATCGAGGTCCGGCTGGGGAAGCCCCTCGCTCGCGATCCGGGCCAGCAAGCCCTCGACGAGTCGCCGCGCCTCGATCGCACGCACGGAAGGGGACATCCCGTCCTGCTGCTCGAAACGAAGGACTTCCAGCGCGACGCCGAACCGGGCCACCCAGTCGGGCTGGACGATGGGCGGTCGGAGTCCCGGGAGGATCTCGCCGGACGTGGCCAGGAGAAGGCGCCGCTCATTCCCCACCGTCCATGCCTCCAGCAGGCCGGCCAGCACGAGCGCGTCCACCGCGAACGCCGTACTCGGCTTCGTGAAGCGCGTCCTGCGGGCAAGATCAGCCACGCTCAACCCGTCCCGAGGAGCGGCCAACAAGGCCGCCAGCACGTCGGCCCGGGCATTCACGCCGAACCCGGCGCGCAGGCGGATGCGCAGCCGCGACCGCGTACCGGGCCGAATCGAGCCGGGCCTTGCCGCGCGTTGCGTACTCGCGACGAGGCTCGGTCGCCATCGGCCAGGCGGGGCCTCCGGAAGCGGCGACCGTGGCGACGTACTCCCCGATGGCCTCGCTCGGCGTCCCGAGCTCCCGCACCACCTGCTTGAGTCGCGCCCCGTTGACGTAGCGTCCGTAGGCGACACACCAGTCGGTGCTCACATCACTCAGGCGCGCGTCGGCGTCACCGAGCTCAGCCGTAAGCGCGATGAGCGCTTCGGGGTCGACCACGGCGTCGTCGGGCTCGCCCACGGCGTCGACGCCGAGCGCGATCCACTGGATCCACGCCCGGTCGAGCAGCGCGCTCTGGAGGGAACTACCCGAGCGATCCATCGGCGACCTCCACCCCGAGGTGGCGGAGCGGTTCGGGCATCGGGCGCATGGGCGAGACCCTGTCGGCCGTCCGCTCGCCGAGCAGGTCGAGATCCCTGGTCGTTGGTCGCGTGACGAGTCCGCGCTGGACGAGGTTGCCGCCCCCGATCAGGACGACCTCGTAGTGGTGCCCGCGAGCCTCGAGGAGCTCCCCCAATGCTCGGAGCGCCGTCTCGAGCCGGGTTCGATCGATCGACATCATCCCCCGACTCTAGACGAGCGAGGCGTAAGAGTCACCAAAGCGATTCGCCAGATTCAGACTTACTCACGGGCATGTCGCAGGACGTCGGCGCGGACCCCACCCGTCGGGCGCGCCACGCCAGGCCGTCCCCGTCGATCCTGTGGCCCCAGCCGTACCCGCGCTTGGACGCCCTCGAGCACCGCGGCACCGGCACATTCGCCTGGTC
>CAVPWX010000004.1:0-17618 GCA_963709605.1 uncultured Chloroflexia bacterium
TACGCAGCTGACCAGCCAGTTCGGCTCCACGCCCTGCAAGGCGCTGTACAAGTGCATCGATTGCCGAGAACCGTTGATTACTTCAAGTGCCATTAAAAAAAGCAGGAAGTTCGAAGAAACTGGAGATGAAGCATGAGTAAATTTTATCCGCTGTCGGTGTCCCACGTGCGCAATGAAACGCGCGACACCATCGCCGTCACCTTCGACGTGCCGGAGCAATTACAGCAGCAGTTCCGCTTCCAGCAGGGCCAGCACCTCTGTGAATGATTTTGTTGAGCTTACAGGGGGTACCAGCCCGCTGCAGAGCTCTCTCAATAGCTTTTCCTTCCGACAAGTCATTGTTAATTGTTCCGTGCCGTGGGCATTAATATAATCAATCTCTGCAGGTGTAATGCCAGCTTTTGACAATGCCTTCTGCATCGAAAGCAAGGCTCCGTCTCCCTCAGGGGAAGAGGCAGTCTGGTGAAATGCTTCGCAGGCATTACCATATCCTGTTACAGAGCATAGGACAGGCTTCCCTTCATTATGAGCACTCCGTTCTGATTCCAGCATGAGATACCCTGCGCCTTCTCCCAATGTCAGTCCATTTCTTTCATTATCAAATGGTTTGCATCCAGACCTGTCTAATATCATTAGGCTGTTGAATCCATTCAAAGTAAACAGGGAGAGTGCATCAACACCACCCACCAGGACCCTGTCAAGAATACCATTTTCAATGAGTCGCGTTCCGACGAGTATGGCATTTGCCGATGAGGAACATGCTGTATAATGGTCGTTACGTAATCAACGATTCCAGGAAGGCTGCAATTTTTTCAGTACTGTCGGCACAATCGTGCGAAATAATATCCCTAAGCCGCCCTCTCGATTTATCCATTCTGAACTTCAGCCAGAAATTTTCAGTTCTATCCATGCCCCCTCCTGTGGAAGCAGAGATGAGACCTGTTCTGGCTGCATTTAAATCTGAAATGTGAGCATTCATCAAGGCCTGGCGAGCCTGGAATAATACCCAACAGGGAAGTCCGGGAAAAAGCTCTTCGGTCAACACCGGCCCCGGCCGGGTTATGCTGCAACGATGTCCGCTCGCGCCGTTCTCCTCTGCCTCCTCCTGTGCCCGGCCGGGCTGGCCGCACCCGCCGGGGCCGACGACGTCTCGCGGGACCTCGGTGCATGCTTCCCGGAGTTCCGCTCCACCCTCGTCCTGCGCGACGTGGCCGGCGGGCGCACCGTGCGCCACGGCGCCGCGCTCGCTCGCGCGCGCACGGCCCCCTGCTCGACCTTCAAGATCCCGAACTCCATCATCGGCCTAGAGACCGGCGTCATCCCGGACGCATCCTTCGTGCTCCCGTGGGACGGCGTCCCGCGCGCGCTCCCGGAGTGGAACCGCGACCACGACCTGCGGTCGGCGATGAAGCACTCCGTCGTCTGGTACTACCAGGAGCTGGCGCGACGGGTCGGCCCGGAGCGGATGCAGCGCTGGGTGTCGGCCCTCCGCTATGGCAACGAGGACACGTCGGGCGGCATCGACCGCTTCTGGCTGGGCTCGTCGCTCCGCCTCTCGCCCGACGAGCAGGTCGACTTCCGGCGCGGCTCCACGCCGGCGAGCTGGCCGCCTCCGCCCGGTCGATCGCGATCGTGGAGAACCTGCTCGTCCAGGAGGCGCCGGGCCCAGGGATCGTCTACCGGGGGAAGACGGGCTCCTGCCAGGACCCGGGGGGGGCGAACCCGCACGGGTGGTGGGTGGGCTCCGTCGAGAAGCGGGGCCGGCTCTACGTCTTCGCCGCCCTCATCGAGGGGCCAGGGGCCACGGGCAGGGTCTGCCGGCCGATGGCCGAGAAGGCGCTCGCCGCCCTCGGCGTGCTGCCGGCCCGCTGAAACGGGGGGAGGACGATGGGAACGATGGGAGACCCGGTGCCGCGACCCGCGGCTGGCGAGTACGCCCCCTTCTACGCACGCTACGTCGCGCTCGTCCCGGAGACCGACATCCTCGCCGTGCTCGAGCAGCAGGTCGAGGAGATCCGCCGCCTCGCGGCCTCCGTGCCCCCGGAGCGCGAGACCTCGCGCTACGCCGAAGGCAAGTGGAGCGTGCGCGAGGTCCTCGGCCACCTCGTCGACGGCGAGCGGGTGTTCGGCTACCGGGCGTTCTGCTTCAGCCGCGGGGAGACGGCGGCGCTGCCGTCGTTCGACGAGAACCGCTACGTGGCGGCCGCCCGATCCGACGCCATCCCACTCCGGGAGCTCGTGGAGGAGCTCGCGCTCGTGCGCCGGTCGAACCTCGTCGTGCTGCGCCCGCTCGAGCTGCCGGAGTGGACGCGCGTCGGCACCGCGAGCGGCCATCCGATCAGCGTGCGGGCCCTCGCGTGGGTGATGGCCGGGCACCCGAGACACCATGTCGGCATCCTCCGCGAGCGCTACCGGATCGGCTGAGTCTCACGGAAGCGGTTGGCGACGAGCGAGTAGCGTTCGGCGGAGCCGGTGGGCGAGACCCGCTGGAACCAGGCGGCGACGAGACCGCCGCGCGCGTCGAGGGGCGTGCCCCGGAACCACGCGTATCCGGCGAAGGCCGAAGCGATCGGCTCGACCGGCCCCGTGGCCACGCCGGTGGCCAGCCGTCGCGACCGGAGCGACACGGTGCTGGCGTCGACCCTCTCGTTCCAGAGGACCCAGCCGTTCCCCAGGTCGTCGAGCGGCACGGCGTCGTAGCCGCCCACGCCCTCGAGGGGCTCGGGCGCCTGCCATCCGCGGCCGGCCCCGTAGCGTTGGCGGCGCAGGCCCTGACCGCTCTCGTAGATCACCAGGACGTTGCCGGCGGCGTCGATCGCGGCGTCGATCCCGGACCCGGCCGAGGGCCCCAGGATCTCCGCGGGCCCGAAGCCCGTCGCCCGGGCGTAGCGGCTGGCGTAGAGAACGCCGGCCGACGGCGTGCTGGCGTCGTACTCCAGCCAGGCGGCGAGCCCGTCGCCCGCGGAGTTGACGAAGAGCGTGGCGCTGGAGACGCGAGAGGACGCCTGCTGAGGGGCGAGGCGACGAGGTGCCCCCCAACTGGCGCTCGGGTCGAAGGAGTTCGCCCAGAACTCCTGGTTCGCACCGAGGGTCTCCCCCCTGGGCCAGACGACGAGGGCGTTGCCGCTGCCGCTGACCACGACACTGGGCGCCTGCAGCCGCGAGACCTGGCTTTCGGGCTCCGGGGACCGGCGCCGGCTGTCCCCAGCCGGAGGCGGGCTCCAGGCGCCTCGCGAGGACGCGCGTGCCGGAAAGCCAGACGACGAGCGCCCGGCCCTCGTCGTCCAGCCCCCAGCTCCACATCTGGGCGGCCGGATCCCCGAGGAGCACCGGGCTTTGCCAGGCGCCGCCGGCCGTGGGCGCCGAGGCTCTCAGCCCCCCATAGCCGTCCCAGATCGAGAGGACGTCGCCCCGCGCGTTCATCTGGACGGTCGGTGTGTTGACCGAGCCGCTTCCCGCGGGGGCGATCGTCTCGACGGCCCCCCAGCCCCGGGTGGCCGCGCAGCGGCGCGCCAGCACCGGTGCGTAGACGTCGGTGGCCGGAGCCCAGACCGCGACGGCGTTTCCCTGTCCGTCTCCGTCCAGGCTGACGCCGACCGGTGAGTCGAACACGGCCGGCTCCGCGAGGATCTCAGGCTGCCCCCAGCCGGGGACTGTGGCCCCGTCGCCGTCCGTGGGTGGCTGACCGCACGTCGCCAGGAGCAGGATTCCGGCGAGCGGCAGGAGAAGCCCCCGTCCCCTTGCTCCGGGTCTGGACTGTCGAATCAGGGTCGGCCTCCTCGCCTCGATGTCCAGTCTACCGCCCACGGGGCGCGGCCCGGTCGTGATACGTTTCGCCTCGTCGTCTTCCTGACGGCGGGGAGGAACGCCATGTCGCACGCCTTGCCGGCCCTCGGCCTCATCGGCCTCGTGGCCCTCGCGGCCTGCACCGCGAAGGCGCCCGATTCCACGCCCTCGCCGAGCGCTGTCCCCGGGCTCGCCAACGGCTCGTTCACCGCCGACCTGAACGGCTTCCGCATCCACTACGAGGTCCACGGCCAGGGGCCCGTGCTGATGGCCCTCACGAACTCCTGGGGGCTGTCGCACGAGGCCCTGCGCGCGATGTACCGCCCGCTCGAGGAGAAGCTGACCCTCGTCTACTTCGACCCGCGGGGGATGGGGCGGTCGGGGCCGGTACGGGAGGACTCGGACCGGGGCCTCGCCGCGGTCCGTGCGGACCTCCTGGCCCTGCGCACCCACCTGAAGCTCGGGAAGGTGAACGTGATCGGCTGGTCGAACGGGGCCGTCAACCTCATCTGGCTGGCTCACGAGCACCCGGAGGCGCTCTCGTCCGCGATCTTCCTCCACGGCATGGCGAGCATGACGGCGCAGGACAATGCGGAGGTCGAGGCGAAGCACCCGGAGCTCATGAAGAAGTACGTCGCTCTTCTCGCCGCGGTGAAGAAGCCGGGGCTGTCCGTCGCCGAGCAGAACGCCCTGCAGCGGAAGATGTGGCTCGACGACTACTTCCCGGTCCTGTTCGCCGATCGCGAAAGGGGCAAGGCCCTGGTCGCCGAGGTGTTCAAGGACGCCGAGCTCAGCTGGCCGCACGCCGAGTACGCGAACAGGGAGATGCCCACGTTCGACGCGCGGGACAAGCTGGCCGCGATCCCGGTGCGCTCCCTCGTGATCGCCGGGGCCCACGACACGCTGCCCCCGGAGAGGGTGAAGGGGCTGGCCGACGGGCTCCCGACCGCTCAGTTCGTGGTCTTCGAGAACAGCGGCCACTTCTCGCCCGTCGAGGAGCCCGAGGGCTTCAAGGAGGCCGTCTACGGTTTCCTCGGGGTGGGGGCGAAGTGATGGGCCGCCGCGCCCTCTCCCTCGCCCTCCTCGGCGTCGCCGCGATCGCGCTCTCCGCCGCCGCCGAGGCGACAAGCGTGCCGATGGGTCCGCGCGCGCTACACCAAGTACGAGTACCGCATCCCGATGCGCGACGGGGTGAAGCTGTTCACCTCCGTCTACGTGCCGAAGGACGCCGGGAAGAGCAAGCGCTACCCGATCCTCCTGACGCGGACCCCGTACAGCGTCGCGCCCTACGGGAGCGACGCCTACCGCGACAACGTCGGCCCCTCCGAGGCGGCGGCGAAGGAGGGCTTCATCTTCGCCTACCAGGACGTGCGCGGCCGCTACATGTCCGAGGGGCAGTTCGTGGACGTGCGGCCGTACGACCCGGCGAAGGGCCCGAGGGACGTGGACGAGTCGAGCGACACCTGGGACACGATCGAGTGGCTGCTGGCGAGGCTCCCGTGGGACAACGGCCGCGTGGGGCTGTACGGGATCTCGTACCCCGGCTTCTACGCGAGCATGGGGACGATCGACGCCCACCCCGCGCTCGTCGCGACCTCGCCGCAGGCGCCGATCGCCGACTGGTTCGTCGGGGACGACTTCCACCACAACGGGGCCTTCTTCCTGCCCCACGCCTTCAACTTCCTGTCCTCGTTCGGCCGGCCGCGCCCCGAGCCGACCACGAAGATGGAGGCCCGCTTCGACCACAAGACGCAGGACGGCTACCGCTTCTTCCTCGACGCGGGGCCGATGCCGAGCTACGACCGGAAGTACCTGAAGGGCGAGGTGGCGTTCTGGAGGGAGATCCTGTCCCACGACACCTACGACGCGTTCTGGCAGGCGCGCAACACCCGCCCGCACCTGAAGGGCATCCGCCCCGCGGTCCTGACGGTGGGCGGCTGGTTCGACGCCGAGGACCTCTTCGGCGCGCTCGAGACCTACAAGGCCATCGAGCGGCAGAACCCCGGGATCGCGAACCGGCTGGTGATGGGCCCCTGGTCGCACGGCGGGTGGTCGCGCGCGACGGGCGAGGCGCTCGGCAAGGTGCAGTTCGGCCAGCCGACGTCGAAGTTCTTCCAGGAGGAGATCGAGCTGCGTTCTTCCGCTCCTGGCTCAAGGACGGCGTCGACCCGAAGCTCCCCGAGGCCTACGTCTTCGAGACCGGCCGCAACGAGTGGCGGTCGCTCGACGCCTGGCCGCCCCGGGACGCGAGGCCGCTCGAGCTCTACCTGGCGGCGAACGGCGCCTGTCGAAGGAGGCGCCCACCGAGGCCGGCGAGGCCTTCGACGAGTACGTGAGCGACCCCGCGAAGCCGGTGCCCTTCGTCGAGGAGACGAGCATCGGCATGACGAAGGAGTACATGGTGGCCGACCAGCGCTTCGCCGCGCGGCGGCCCGACGTCCTCGTCTACCAGACCGAGCCGCTGGAGGAGGACGTGACGATCGCCGGGCCGATCAGCGCCAGCCTGAGCGTCTCGACGACCGGCACCGACTCCGACTGGGTGGTCAAGCTGATCGACGTGTACCCGGACGACTACCCGATCCAGCCGGGCGAGTGGACGCGCCAGGCGCCCTGGGACGAGGCGCCCAGCCGCTCGAAGATGGGCGGCTACCAGCAGCTCGTGCGCGGCGAGCCCTTCCGCGGCAAGTTCCGGAGGAGCTTCGAGCGGCCCGAGCCGTTCGTGCCGGGCCAGGTCGAGACGGTCGAGTTCACGATGCCCGACGCCTTCCACACGTTCCGGCGGGGGCACCGCATCATGGTCCAGGTGCAGAGCAGCTGGTTCCCGCTCGTGAACCTCAACCCGCAGGCCTTCGTGAGGATCAACGAGGCGACCGAGGCCGACTTCCGCAAGGCGACCCAGCGGGTCTGGCGCCGGCCGCCGGGCCCTCGCTGGTGCGCCTGAGCGTCGTCGGGAACTGAGGGCCTCGGGGAGCCCGAGGCCGGCTCGGTATCTGTGATACTGTGAGACTGTGAAGAACATCACGGTCACGGTGCCCGATCACGTCTATCGTCGGGCGCGCGTCCGGGCGGCGGCGCGCGACACTCGGTGAGCGCCCTCGTCCGGGAGTTCCTGGCCGGGCTCGGCGACGAGGAGTCCGAGTTCGAGCGGCGCAAGCGCCTCCAGGCCGAGGTGCTGGCGACGGTCCGGAGGTTCGGGCGCGGGCACCGCAGCGCGGAGGTCCACGACCGCGATGCGCCTGACACGAACGTCCTCCTCTACGCCGTGAGCACGGCCTCGGCCGAGGCGGCGAAGCCCGAGGTGGCCCGCGCCTTCTCGACGCGGACGACCTCGCCCTCTCGGTCCAGGTCCTCCAGGAGATTCTACGTGCAGGCCACACGTGCTGTCGCTGCGGCTCTCGCCACGAAGGCGGCCCTGCTCGTCGAGTCCTGTGCGGTTTCGCGGCTCGACGGACGGCCGTCGAGGGCGCCCTCGAGTCGGAGGCGCACCGGCTGTCATACTGGGACGCGGCCATCTCGAGGCCGCCCGCCTCCTCGGTGCGACATTCTGTCGGAGGACCTCGCCCACGGCCGGTCCGTACGAGGGCGTGAAGGTACGAACCCCTTTCGCCGCTGACGTCTGCATCTTGCAGGGGGCGAGGCGACCGGTGTAAAGATCGCTGGGCAACAGGAGGGTCGCATGGCGCGGATCGGTGTGGCGGTCGTCGGGGCCGGCTTCATGGGCGGGGTGCACGCCGAGGCGCTGCGGCGGGCGGGGTGCGAGGTCGTGGGCGTCCTCGGCGTCTCGGAGGCCGAGACCACGAAGTTCGCGGCGGCGCTCGGAGGGGCGAAGGCCTACCGCTCGATGAAGGAGCTGCTCGACGACAAGGCCGTCGAGTCGGTCCACATCGGCACCCCGAACAAGCTGCACTTCGAGATGGCGAAGGCGGCCCTCGAGGCGGGCAAGCACGTGCTCTGCGAGAAGCCGCTGGCCATGACCTCGAAGGAGACGGCGGAGCTCGTGGCCCTCGCCCGGAAGCACCCGAAGCAGGCGGCCGGGGTCAACTACAACATCCGCTTCTACCCGCTCAACATCGAGGCCCGCGAGCGGGTCCGCGGGGGGCGGCTCGGGAAGATCCACCACGTGTCCGGCAGCTACGTCCAGGACTGGCTGCTCCTCGACACCGACTACAACTGGCGCGTGCTCGCCGCCGAGGGCGGGGAGCTGCGGGCGGTGGCCGACATCGGGACGCACTGGCTCGACCTCGTCCACGCCATCACCGGCCTCGAGGTCGAGGCCGTCTGCGCCGACCTCCTCACCGTCCACCCGGTGCGGCGGCGGCCGAAGGGCGAGGTCGAGACCTTCAGCGGCAAGCTCGGCAAGGAGGCCGACCTCGAGCCGGTGACGATCACCACCGAGGACTACGGGGCCATCCTGCTGCGCTTCAAGGGCGGGGCGCGGGGGGCGCTGGTCGTCTCCCAGGTGACGGCGGGCCGGAAGAACTGCCTGCGCTACGAGATGGCGGGGGAGAAGGGCGCGCTCGCCTGGAACAGCGAGAACCCCGAGGAGCTGTGGATCGGCCGCCGCGGCGGGCCGAACGAGCTGCTGCTGCGCGACCCGTCGATCCTCTCCGGTCCCGCCCGGGCCGCGGTGGGCGTCCCCGGCGGCCACGCCGAGGGCTACGCCGACACCTTCAAGCAGCACTTCCGGGCGTTCTACGGGTACGTCGCGAAGGGCGACTTCTCGGCCCCGGCGCCGTTCGCCACCTTCCAGGACGGCCACCGCGAGGTGGTCCTGTGCGAGGCGGTCCTCGAGAGCCAGCGCAAGGGCGGCTGGGTGAGGTCCCGGGGTCTGGTGATGAAGCTCGGCTTCGTCTCCGCCATCCTGCCGAGCTCGAGCTCGAGGAGGTGCTGGCCTTCGCCAGCGCCGAGGGCTTCGAGTGCGTCGAGCTCATGTGCTGGCCGAAGGGCAAGGCCGAGCGGCGCTACGCCGGGGTCACCCACGTCGACGCGGCGGACCTCGACGAGCGGGCCGCCGCCCGCGTGCGCAAGCTGCTCGACGAGCACGAGGTCACGATCAGCGGCCTCGGCTACTACCCGAACCCGCTCGCCCCGGACCCCGCCGAGGCGAAGGTCTACGTCGAGCACATCAAGGCCGTGATCCGCGCCGCGAACCTCCTCGGCGTCCCCACCGTGAACACCTTCGTCGGCCGCGACTGGACGAAGACGGTCGACGCCCAGTGGCCGCGCTTCCTCGAGACGTGGCGGCCGCTCGTGGCGTACGCCGAGCAGCACGCCGTCCGGATCGGCATCGAGAACTCCCCGATGCTCTTCACCGGGGACGAGTGGCCGGGGGGCAAGAACCTGGCCACGACCCCGGCGGTCTTCCGGCGGATGTTCGCCGACATCCCGAGCCCGAGCTTCGGCCTCAACTTCGACCCGTCGCACTTCGTGTGGCAGCACATGGACTACCTGAGGCCGCTCCGCGAGTTCAAGGACCGGATCTTCCACGTCCACGCGAAGGACGTGCGGCTCGACCCCGAGAGGCTCGACGACGTCGGGATCCTGGCGACGCCGCTGGAGTTCCACCGGCCCAAGCTGCCCGGGCTCGGCGAGGTGAACTGGGGCCGCTTCTTCTCGGTGCTGTCGGACACCGGCTACGACGGGCCCGTGTGCGTCGAGGTCGAGGACCGCGCCTACGAGGGGTCGCTCGAGCTGCGCAAGCAGGCCCTCCGGCAGTCGCTCGGGTACCTGCGGAACTTCGCCTGATGGCGCAGCCCGTCGGAGGGCGAGGGTAGACGGCCCGGCCATGGTGGACATCGATCATCGCCAGCGCGTCATCAAGGTGAAGCTGGTCTACTACGGGCCGGCGGTCGGCGGGAAGACGACCAACCTGAAGGTCCTGTTCGAGCGGGCGGCGGGGACGCGGCGGGGGCAGTTCGTCTCCGTCAACTCCGCGCAGGACCGCACGATCCTGTGCGACCTGCTGCCCCTGCGCACGGGAGGCTTTCGCGGCTACGACCTGAAGGTGCAGCTGCTCGCGGTGCCGGGGCAGGCCATGTACGCCGCCACCCGGCGGGTCGTCCTCAAGGGAGCCGACGGCGTCGCCTTCGTCGCCAACTCGGCCGAGGACCGCTGGCGGGAGAACGAGCAGAGCCTCCAGGAGATGGTCGCGAACCTGCTCGCGCAGCAGATCGACGCCTCCCGGATCCCCCTCGTCTTCCAGTACAACAAGCGCGACCTGCCCGCGGTCGTCGAGCTCTCGGCCCTCTCCCGCGCCCTCAACCACCGCCGCGTCCCGGAGTTCCCCGCGGTGGCGGCGAAGGGGGAGGGGGTGCTCGAGACCTTCACCGCCCTCCTGACCCTCACGGTCGAGGACCTCTGCCGGCGCTACGCGATGCTTCAGCTGCCGCCCGGGCAGACCGTGGAAGCCTGGACGAAGCAGGCGGTGGAGGGGATGTTCGGGGGCACCCGGCTGGAGGCGCCGGCGGCGGCGCCGGAGGCAGGAGAGGCCGCGGCGGCGGTCCCCGAGCCCGAAGTGGTGGAGCACCTCAAGGTCCGCGTCCCCACCGCCGAGGACGCGACTCGCGAGGCGCCCGCCGGCCCGGAGATCCGAACGACCGATGCGCTCACCGAGTCCTACGCGCAGGCCTCCGCCGAGCTCGGCTTCCTGGTCAGCGAGCTGCGGGAGGCGCGGGACCTCCTGCGCGTGCGCCTCGACGAGGTGCGGCAGGCCCTCGAGCTGGCGACCGAGGCCCCGGGGAAGACTGACGTCGAGGCGCGCCTCCGGGCCATCCTGAAGGTGCTCGTGAAGGCGGCCGGGGCCTCGGGGGCCACGCTGCAGCTCTTCACCGGCGACTCGGCGCAGCTCCTGGCGCTGCCTCCGCTGGAGGCCGATCCCCTCTGCCGCACTACATGGGGGGTGGCTCACGTCGAGGAGGCCAAGGAGCTCACCGAGCCGCAGCTCGAGGAGGCCTCCCGCTCGCCCCAGCTGGCCCAGGCCCTGTGCCTGGGTGAGCCGGACTTCGAGGCCGTGGCCCTCGTGCCGCTGCGCTCCGCCGAGCGCCTGCTGGGGCTCGCCCTGCTGTACTTCGGCCCCTACGCGGCGCTGCCTCCGCAGGACACGGTCGTACACCTCGGCTTCCTCGCCCGCGTGCTCGCGGGCCCGCTCGAGGCGTCGGCGGCGCGCGAGGCCGCCTCGGCCGGCGAGCGGCTCAAGGTGCTCTCGAGGGCGTCGGCGGCCGCCGTCGCCTCGCTGCTGACGCGCCTGCCCTGGGAGCTGGCGCGGAGGCGCCCGCTCCGGATGGTGGACGTCCTGGGGCCGTTGGGCGGGTCGGGCGTCACGATCGAGGCCTCGTCGCCCGTGACCGCGGTGCTGGGCGACGCGCCCCTCCTGCGCTTCGCGTTCGCCAGCCTCGTCCGCCAGTGCGAGGCCGACGCGCTCGAGAAGGGGCAGATCCCCGAGGTCTCGGTCCGGGTCGAGGAGGACGGCGACAAGGTGCGCGTGCGCGTGACCGGGGGGGGGCGCGCCTCGGTCACCTCCGCGCCCCAGATCGGCCCCGACCTCGCCGACGCCGAGCTCAGCGTCGTGCACGCGATCGTGGCCCTCCACGGCGGCGTCGTGCTGTCGGGGCGGGGGGAGGGCCAGGCCCCGCACTTCAGGGTCGACCTCATCCGGGCCTGAAACGAGGGGCAGGAGCCGGCGCTTCCTACCCTCATTTTCCCGTTTACTCCGCTGGCGGGACGCCACTACAATCGACCCGGCAAATCCGCCGACTAGGAGGCGTCTCATGAAACGGGGTATCGCTAGCTTCCTCGCCGTGGCGGTGGTGTCACTGGGCTTGGCCGCCGGACTGCACGCACAGGCCACAAAGGACGAAGCCACCAAACTCGACCGGCTCGAAGGGTACGTTGTGGGCATCGACAAGGAGAAGTCCGAGATCAAGATCCGGCAGAGGGGCACCACCAGCCAGGAGTGGACGATCGCCTACACGCCCACCACCGCATTCACCTTCCGCAACGAGAAGGCCACGCTCGACACCGTCAAGGAAAACCTCCGCGTCATCTGCCTCGGGAAGTTCGGCACGGAGAAGACGAAGATGACGGCCGAGCGGATCGACGTCCGCACGGACAAGTAGTCGCCGACCCGCCGGAATCCACGCCGGTCGCGAGACGATTCAGCCAACCCGGGGGAGCGGTGCCCGGCGACCCTCCCTCGGTGTGGCTGGTCTTCGCCTCAGCGTAGCCAGATCGAAGGCCCTCGCGCCGCGAGGAGCTTGTCGATGTCCCTCTTCATCCGGTTCCGCCGGTCCAGCACCGCGAAGAGCATGCCCTTGCTCACCCACTTGCCGATGGCGGCCTGCAGCGTCTCCATGGTCAGGGCCTGCATCCGGTCCCAGAGCACCGGGTCCACGAAGAGGGGTTTCGCGTACTGGTTCAGGTCGACGACTTCCCGGAAGGCCCGGGAGTGGTCGATCAGGATGTAGTGGAACTCGGCGTCGTAGAGCAAGTTCCCCTGGTTGCGGTCGATGTTGCCGATGAGCTGGTCGAACATCTTGAGCCGCACCGACTGGAGGGCCGAGGCCCTCTTGTCGGGTCCGCGCACGGGGTTCTTCAGGTCCCATCTCTTCACGTTCTCGACCCAGAGCTGCGCCGAGCCGACCTCGCCCTCGATGCGCCGCTCCACGGTGGGGGGGACCATGCCCAGGCCGAGGAACTTGTCCATCTCGTAGGCCGCGATCTCCGACTGGTAGCTCTCGAAGAAGCCCTGGTACTTCCCCGGCTTCAGCGGCTTCCAGGCCATCCGCTGGAAGGGCAGGCCCGGGGCGACGAAGGCGACCCGCGGGCGGGTCACGCCGATCGGGATCCTCTCGACCTTCGTGACGTCGGCCGTGCGCAGGAGCTCCTCGAACTCGGCTTCACGCCCGAGCCAGATCTTGGAGCACGCGACCGCCGGGGCGGCCGCCGCGTCTGGCGCGGCTTGAGCGGGCTCGGTCTGAGCCGGCTCGACCTGGGCGGGCGGAGGCGGGGCGGGTTCGGGGGCCTGGGCCTGCGCCGCGTGGGGGGCGAACAGGAGAAGGGCGGCCCCGGCCACGAGAGGCAGCCACCAGGGCCACCCGCCGGCGGATCTCGACGGAGCCTGTCGGTCGCGCATCACGGCACCTCCAAACCCTTGGCGGCTACTGGTGCCCCGATTCTAGCCCCGTCCGCAAGCCCGCGCGCTACCGAGGTGCCGCGGGCCGAAGGGAGATGCTCCGGGTCGTGGGCTTGAGGTTCGGGAACACCACGCGCTCGGCGCGCGACCAGTCGACGTAGGACGCGCTGTCGTGGCTCTCCCAGAACCGCCGCTCGGCGGCCTCCGACGCCAGACGAGGAATCCGCTTAGCCCTGGCCTTCATAGACCGCTCGCTCCTTGCGATGCATGTCCCGCGCCGGACGGTCAGGCGGCGCCCCGTCGCCTCTCCGCTTGATGTGCGTGCCAGAGGTCGAACGTCATCTGGAGGTTGAGCCAGAACTCGGACGACGTTCCCAGCAGCCGGCTGAGCCGAAGGGCAGTGTCGGCCGTGACCCCGCGCTTTCCGCGGACGAGCTCGTTGAGACGGTTGGTGCTCATGCCCATGCGGCGCGCGGCCTCGGCCTGGCTCATCCCGAGCGGAGCGAGGAACTCCTCGAGCAGCACCTCTCCCGCGCGAGTCGGAGCTCGCCTCATGCGGCGTACCCGGCTCTCAGCCGGCCTTCGCCAGGACCTCGACGTCCCTTTCGAGGCGCTTGCCGAGCCGGTCCCTCCCGATCTCGAGGTCGTAGCGGTTCTGGAGAGCCAGCCAGAACTGCTCCGAGGTCCCGAAGAAGCGCGCCAGGCGGAGGGCGGTGTCGGCGGTGATCGCCCGCTTGCCGTGGACGATCTCGTTGATCCGTCGGGGGGAACGCTGATCCCGCTCGCGAGGCGGTACTGGCTGATCCCCATCGCCTTCAGGAAGTCCTCGAGCAGGACCTCGCCGGGGTGGATCGGCTCGTGGACCTTCTTTGCCATGATTCCTCTAGTGATAGTCGACGATCTCCACGTCGTCAGCGCCGTTCTCCTTCCAGAGGAAGCAGATGCGCCACTGGTCGTTGATCCGGACGTTGTGCTGCCCCGCGCGGCCGCCTCGGAGCAACTCGAGGCGGTTCCCGGGTGGGACTCGCAGGTCCGCGAGCGACGCCGCGGCGTCCAGTTGCACGAGCTTGCGGAGCGCCACGCGCTGCAGCTCCGGCGGAAGGGCACGGCTTCGCTCGCGCCGGAAGAGCCGTTCGGTCTCGCGATCGCGGAAGCTCCGGATCACGAAACCAGCATAACGTGACGCGTTAATAACGTCAAGCGTTAAGCGTCATGAGGCGCCGTGCGACTTCCCTTGGCCTTTGACAGCGGCGCTAGACTGAACGCGGTTCATCAGCTCTGACGGGAGGTGGGTGTGATCGGCCGCACGCTCTCCCACTACCGGATCCTCGAGAAGCTCGGCGCGGGGGGCATGGGCGAGGTGTACCGCGCCCGCGACGAGAAGCTGGGCCGGGACGTGGCGGTGAAGGTGCTGCCGCCGGGGCTTCTCGCCACGAGGCGGCGCGGGCCCGATTCCGGAAGGAAGCGCTGGCGCTCTCGCGCCTGAGCCACCCCCACATCGCGACGCTCCTCGACTTCGACAGCGAGGACGGGGTCGACTTCCTCGTGATGGAGCTGGTGGAGGGGAAGACGCTGCTGGAGGCGGTGCGGGAGGGGCCGCTCTCGGAGAAGGAGGTGGTGCGGCTGGGGTCGCAGCTGGCGCGGGGACTCCAGGCGGCGCACGAGCACGGGGTGATCCACCGGGACCTGAAGCCGGGGAACCTGGCGCTGACGCCGGACGGGCTGCTGAAGGTGCTGGACTTCGGTCTGGCGCGCCTGGAGCGGCTGACGCTGCCGGAGGTGGGGGAGAAGACGGCGTCGACGGACACGGCGGTGGGGCACGTGGTGGGGACGCCGGCGTACATGGCTCCGGAGCAGCTTCGGGGGAAGGGGGTGGACGCGCGGACGGACGTGTACGGGGCGGGGGCGTGCCTGTACGAGCTGGCGACGGGGCGGCGGCCGTTCGGGGGACAGAGCGGGGTGGAGCTGACGGACGCGGTGCTGCACGAGGCGCCGGCCGCGCCGCGGAGCGTGAGCGGGACGGTGTCTCCGGGTCTGGAGGCGGTGATCCTGAAGTGCCTGGACAAGGACCCGGAGCTTCGCTACCAGACGGCGAAGGAGCTGCTGGTCGACCTGGAGCGGCTGCAGGTGCGGCGAGCACGTCGGGCGCGCGAGCCAGAGCCGGGCGTTGGCGGAGGTGGGCCGGCGGCGGCGGCGGCGCCTGGCTCATGGCTCGCTGCGGCCGCCGTGGTCGTCGGCCGTCGGCGGCCGGCTTCTGGCTCTTGCGATCGCCGCGCCCGCCCGGATCACGAACGCCCGCCCCTTGACGGGCGGATGGACGGCCCTGCTCACCGGCACGCGGCTGGGCAACCGATGGCGCGCGGCTCTACTTCTTCGGCGAGCAAGGACGGTCAGTGCCGCGGTGTATCCAGGTTCCGGCGACCGGTGGGGAGCCGGCTCCGATGCCGATCGCGCCGCCCGCCGTACAGCCAGTTCGACTGTACGGCTACCTTCCCGGGAGTCGGCGCTGCTCCTGACGGGCTCGATGCGGGCACCCGGCCGGACGCAGAAGGCGCTGGGCCGCTGTGGACCGTCCCTGTGCCCGCGGGCGCGCCGTCGCCGGGTCGGGAGCCTCGAGGCCTTCGTGGCCGCGCGCTCTCGCCGGACGAAGCAACGCTGGCCCTTGTCGAGCGGGGCTACTCGTATCCTCATCGTGCGGCGCGACGGCACGTCGATCCGCGACTGACCGCCGCTCCCCTCGCAGCCGGCCGGCATCGACTGGTCGCCGGATGGCAAACGCCTCCGTTTCGAGGCCGTCGGGCCGACCGGGGGGCGAGCCGTGGATCTGGGAGGTGCCGGTCGACGGGGGCAGCGCCCGAGCCGCTGTGGCCGGGTGAGCGGGGCCGGTGGACGAAGGACGGCCGCTACTTCGTCTTCGATCGGCGGAGCAGGTCGGAGGCACGCCGCGACCTCTACGCGGTCCGGGAGCCGCGCTTCCGCTGGTTCTCGCCTGTCGCCGCCCGTGCGCCTGACCTTCGGCCCCCTGAGCTTCACGCGACGTCGGGCCGAGCCCCGACGGGACAGCGCCTCTTCGCGCTGGGGGACCGCCGACCGGGGCGAGCTGCTGCGGTTCGACGCGAGGCGCGGCCGCTTCGAGACGTACCTCGACGGCGCCTCCGTCTACTACGTCGACGCCTATCGCCGACGGGCAATGGCTGGCCTGGGTCAGCTACCCGGATGGCGCTCTGTGGAGGAGCCGCCCCGACGGGACGGAGCGCCTGCGGCTAACCGCCCCGGTTGGGAAGCTCACCTGCCGCGGTGGTCGCCGGACGGGACGAGCTTGGTGTTCGCGGGGAGGGCGCCGGACGAGGGATTGCTCTGCATCGTTCGCACCCCGCGGGACGGCAACGAGACGGAGGTCCTCGCCCGCAGCGACACCGACGCCGACCTCTGGGACCCTGCTGGCTCCCGGACGGTCGGACGATCCTGTACTCCTCAAGCCGCTCGGACGCCGCGCGACTCGGTATCTTTCGGCTCGATTGCGACGCGACGCGTATCGCTCTTGCCCGGGGCGGAGCGGCTGCGGTACCCGAAGTGCTCCTCCCGCGGCGACGTCCTCGCCATGGGGAAGCCGGCCGCAGGGGGAGTCGGACGCGCCCTACTGGGCTTCTTTGCCGACCGGGGCCCGGTGGGAGCTCCTGGGCGCCTGCCCTTGCGCATCCCAACTGGTTCCCGACGGCCAGTCGTTCATCGGGCTGAACCTCAGCGCACTCGCGCATCGAGCGTTGGTCGCGTGCGACCCGGCGACTCGAGACCAGTCGCGGACCTCGAGCGACCTTCCGCTGGTGACTTGGGTCGGTCGTCCCTGGATGGGCCTGGCCCCGACGGGTCGCCGCTGGTGACGCGCGACCGCAGCACGCGCGACCTCTACGCCCTCGACTGGGAGGCGCCGTAGGGGCGTTCTCCGAGAGCGATCTGCGAGCCCTCGTTGATCACGGAGCCTCCTGGCTCTAGCATGGAGCGCATGGGCCGTGACTTCCCGCTCGAGTTCTCGCGCGAGACGCTCGGGACAATCTGCCGGCGGTACGGTGTCCGGAGGCTGTCCGCCTTTGGGTCCGTCCTGCGTGAGGACTTTCTGGCCAGCAGTGACATCGACCTGCTTATCGAGTTCGAGCCCGGCCGCACGCCCGGGTTCGCCTTCTTCCGACTGGAGGAGGAGTTGACCGGGGTCTTTGGCCGCCGAGTCGACCTCAACACCCGGGCCTCTCTCAGTCCCTACTTCCGTGACCGGGTCCTCTTCGAGGCGCGGGCCCTGTATGTCGCGGCATGACCCTCTCGTCGCGCTGCGGCACATGCTCGACCATGCCCGGGAGGCGGTCGAGCTGGTGCAAGGTCGGTCGCGGGCCGACCTGGATGCGGACCGCCTGCTCCAGCTCGCCCTGACCCGGCTCGTCGAGATCGTAGGGGAGGCCGCCAGCCGCGTGCCCGCGGAGCTGCAGGGGCGGCATCCCGCTCTGCCCTGGCGAGAGGCGATCGGCGCGCGCAACCGGCTGATCCACGGGTACGACTTCGTCGATCTCGACATACTGTGGGAGATCGCAGCCTCGGATCTCCCGAAGCTCATCCCTCAGATCGAGGGGATCCTGAGGCTCGAAGAGCGCCACGAGTAGCCGGCACCGTTCACGCCAGGGTATTGCTGCGCTAGACTGAACGCGGTTCAGCA
>CAVPWX010000005.1:0-33166 GCA_963709605.1 uncultured Chloroflexia bacterium
GAGCGCCCGGGCCGGTACCACTTCGGCGGCACCTCTTCGGTGGCCCCCTTGCCGCGGCACCCCTGCCGAACGGCCCCCCGATCCCCTGCCGGATGGGCCCGCGGAAGGGCCATCCGGCAATGATGCGCAAGTGCGCATGTATCCAGAATGCGCGCATGGACCCGATCTGGAGCCTCCAATCGGAGGTCATGAAGATCCTCGCGAGCCCCCGCCGGCTCGAGATCCTCCACCTGCTCGCCGGGGAGCCGAAGGAAGTCGGCCGCCTGGCGGAGGAGATGGGGATCACCCAGCCGAACGTCTCCCAGCACCTTGCCGTGATGCGGGCTGCCGGGATCGTCGAGGCGCAACGCGACGGGCGAGAGGTCCGGTATCACCTGACCGACCCCGAGGTCATCGACGCGTGCAACCTCATGCGCGGGGTCCTCATGCGGCGCCTCGCCCGCCTTGGCGAGCTATCTGAACGCCCGAGCCCGTCGGACGAGTGGCCCACGCCGGCCGCTTCGCCTGCCGGGACCGGCTAGGAGATCACGTGGACGACGAGCCCCTCAACCTGGTGCTGTTCTCGGGCACCGAGGACCGCCTCCAGGCGGCCGCGGTCATGGCAAGCGGCGCCGCCGCGCTCGGCCGCAGGGTGAACATCTTCCTGCAGTACTGGGCCCTCGACGCCTTCCGCAAGGACCGGATCTCCGCCAGCCTGGGCCTCGCGCCCGAGGCCGGCGAGCGCGGCGCGGCGCTCGTCGCCGAGGCGGCCAAGGCCGGCCAGCAGCCCTGGCACGCCACCCTTCGCGTCGCGAAGGAGCTCGGCGAGCTCGACATCCAGGCCTGCTCGCTGTCGATGGACGTCCTCAAGATCGAGGAGGAGGACCTCGATCCCATGGTCGACGGCGTGGAGGGCGTGACCGCCTTCTACCTGAACGCCGGCGACGGCCACATCATCTTCATCTGATCCGCGAGGATCGTCCGCCGCCGGCTCGGCCGGCGGCCGAAAGGAAGGGAACCGTGTCGACTGAACAGATCGCGCAGGTGGTGGACGCCAAGGGACTGTCCTGCCCGATGCCGATCGTCAAGACCGCCCAGGCCATCAAGGGCCTCGCCTCCGGCCAGCTCCTCGAGGTCCTCTCCACGGACCCCGGGTCGGTGAAGGACTTCACGGCGTGGGCCAAGTCGACGGGGAACCCGCTCGTCGAGCAGGCGGAAGAGGGCGGCGTCTTCCGCTTCGTCCTCCGCAAGAAGTAAGGAGCCGAACCCGATGACCGCCGTCAGCGATCCCCCCGTTCCCGCCGCAGAGCCCGCAGTTGCGCCGGCGCCCGAGGGCGAGGTCAAGCCCCGGGACATCCTGATCATCTGCTACAGCGGCGAGCTGGAGAGGATCTGGGCCGCGATGATCCTGGCCACGACCGGCGCCGCGATGGGTGCCACGGTGCGCATCTTCCTGACGTTCTGGGGCCTCCAGGCCTTCGTCAGGGACGACGTGCGGATCACGGGCGACAACACGATGCAGAAGATGATGTCGTTCATGCAGCGCCCGGGCATCTCCCACCGCAAGCTCAGCAAGATGAACTTCCTGGGCATGGGGCCGTGGATGATGAAGAAGCTCGCCAAGCAGTACAAGTCCGCGGAGCCCAAAGAGCTCCTCGAGATCGCCCAGGCGATGGGCGTCGAGTTCATGCCCTGCCAGATGACGATGGAGATGTTCGGCCTCAAGAGGGAGGACATGATCGACGGCCTGGGCGACCCGGTCGGCGCCGCCACGGTCATCGGGCTCATGCAGGGCGGAGACGCCCCGCTCTTCATCTAGTCGCTTCCCCCCGGGCACGGCGGGTCGCTTCCCCCCGAGCGGCCCGCCGGACGCCCACTCGCGAACCACCACGCGCCGGCGAAGACCCCGGCGCGTCCCGGAACGGAAAGGAACGCCACGCATGGCCGCCACCATCTCCCGCACCATCGACGCCCGCGGCAGCTTCTGCCCCGGCCCCCTCATGGAGCTCATCCGCGCCATCAAGGAGTCCGAGGTCGGCGACACGGTCGCCGTCTGGTCGGCCGACAAGGGCAGCAAGATCGACATCCCGAAGTGGGTCGAGAAGGCCGGCCACACGCTCGTCAGCGTCGAGGCCAAGGACGGCTACGACGAGATCGTCGTCACGAAGGCGCGGTAGGAGCGACTGATGCAGCGCGTCGTCATCCTGGGTGGCGGGGTCGGCGGCACGCTGACCGCGAACCTCGTCGCCCGCAAGCTGAAGGCCCGGATCGCGAAGGGCGAGGCGAAGGTCACGGTCATCGACGAGTCCGGGAGCCATGCCTACCAGCCCGGCTACATGTACATCGCGATGGGCAACGAGCGGCCCGAGAAGCTCCTTCGGCGCGAGCGATCGCTGCTCGACGGGAACGTCGAGCTGGTGATCGACACGATCGAGCGCATCGACGTCGAGGGCTCGCGCGTCCAGCTTCGCTCAGGGGACTCACTCCACTACGACCAGCTCGTGATCGCGACCGGCTCGCGGATCGTGCCCGAGGCGATCGAGCACTTCGACACGGAGGCCCACCACTTCTACAGCGCCGCGGCCGCCGCGAAGCTCCGGAAGGCGCTCGACGCCTTCACCGGCGGCAAGATCGTGATCGGGATCGCCGGGATCCCCTACAAGTGCCCGCCGGCGCCCCTCGAGGTCGCCTTCCTCGTCGAGTCCGAGCTGCGCGAGCGCGGCCTGCGCGACAAGACCGAGCTCCAGTTCCTCTCGCCGATCAACCGCGCGTTCACCATCGAGAGTGTCAGCGAGATGGCGACGCCGATCTTCGAGGAGAAGGGGATCGACCTCCAGCTGCTCGCCGGCATCGACTCGATCGACGCCGAGCGCAAGGTGGTCATCACCGACGCGATGGAGGAGTACCCCTACGACCTCCTGATCTGCGTCCCGCCGCACAAGGGCGCGCAGGTCGTCACCGACTCCGGGCTGGCCCCGAAGTCGGGCTGGCTGCCGACCGACCGGCACACCCTGCAGGTCAAGAAGATGGCGGCGCCGGGGACGAAGGACGAGGACGTCGAGCGCTACCCGAACATCTACGCCCTCGGCGACGCGACCGATCTTCCGCTCTCCAAGGCCGGCTCGACCGCCCACTTCGAAGCCCCGGTCGTTGCCGAGCGGGTGGCCGCCGCGGTGCTGCGCCGCAAGCCGTCCGGCAAGCACGCCCTCTACACCGGCAAGGTCATGTGCTTCTTCGAGGTCGGCGACGGGAAGGGCACGCTCCTCTCCTTCGACTACGACCACCCGCCGAAGCCGCCCAAGCCGAACCAGCTCTGGCACCTCGGCAAGATCGTCTTCAACAAGACCTACTGGCAGACCGTCCCGAAGGGTCGCGTCTAGCCCCGATCACGATCACGGCGTGGCCGGGCCGACCCGCGAGGGTCGACCCGGTCGCTGCGCATCTGCGAGCGGGCTGGAGCGCCAACCCGTCACCTCCGTACAATCGCTCCCATGACCGACCAGCCCGCCCGGCCGCCCTCCGGCCGCGTCTTCCCGCGTGTCTTCGGACGCCGCCTCCCTGTCGCCGTCCGCGCCGCCGGCACGACGATCTGGGACGCCGACGGCCGTGCCTACCTCGACGCGGCGGGGGGTGCCGTCGTCGTGGGGATCGGCCATGGGCGGGCCGAGGTCGCGGCGGTCATGGCGGCGCAGGCGGGCCGCGTCGCCTACGCCCACGGGACGGCGTTCACGACGGAGGCCCTCGAGGCCTACGCGGCCGAGATCGGCGCGCTGCTGCCCCTCGATGCCCCGGCGATCTACCCGGTGTCGGGCGGCTCGGAGGCGATCGAGACGGCGCTCAAGATGACCCGCGCCTACCACCTGGCCCGGGGGGAGGCGGGACGCGACGTCGTGATCGCCCGCTGGGGGAGCTACCACGGCAACAGCCTGGGCGCCCTGGACCTGTCGGGGCGCGAGCCGCTGCGGCGGCCGTATGCGTCGTGGCTCGGGCGGTTCCACCACGTCTCCACCCCGTACCCCTACCGCGCCGGCCAGGCGGCCGCCCACGCGCTCGTAGATGGCGCCGCGCTCGCGGCGGAGCTGGAGACGGCGATCGTCGCCGCCGGCCCGGACCGCGTCGCCGCCTTCGTCGCCGAGCCGGTCGTGGGGGCGACGCTCGGGGCCGTCGTCCCGCCCGACGACTACTGGCCGGCGGTCGCCGAGGTCTGCCGGCGGCACGGGGTGCTGCTGGTCGCCGACGAGGTGATGACCGGCTTCGGGCGGACCGGCCGCTGGTTCGGGAGCGACCACTGGGGGCTCCGGCCGGACATCGTCGTGGCGGCGAAGGGCGTCACCTCGGGCTACTGGCCCTTCGGGTTCGCCGCCGCCAGCGGCCCGGTGTACGAGGCGATCGCCGCCGGCGGGTTCGTCCATGGCTTCACCTTCAGCCACTCCGCGGTGGGCGCGGCAGTCGCCCGCGAGGTGCTCCGGATCCTGCGCGAGGAGGACCTCGTGGCGGCCTCGGCAGCAAAGGGCGAGCGGCTCCGGGCGCTCCTCGGCGAGCGCCTCGGCGGCCATCCGCACGTCGGCGACATCCGGGGGCGCGGGCTGATGGTCGGCCTCGAGATCGTGGCCGACCGGGCGACGACCGTGCCGTTCCCGCGGGTCGAACGGCGGACGGAGGCGATCGTCGCCGCGGCCAGGGGGAACGGCGTCCTCGTCTACTCGGGGACCGGCACCGCGAACGGGGTGGACGGGGACGCGATCCTCCTGGGGCCGCCGTTCGTCGTCACCGAGGACGAGATGGCCCGGATCGCCGACGGCGTCGCGGCCGCGATCGCGACGGCGACGGCCGTGCCGGCGGGCGCGCGGTAAGGGGCGCGACGGCGCCTACCTCCCCGCCCCGGGCCCCGGCCGCATGCCCCGCCGGAGCACGGCGACGCCGATCAGGACGAGCACGAGCGGCACGACCAGGTCGCCGAGGGTGGGGAAGCCGGGGATGGTCGCCCCCAGGACGCCCCAGCCGCCCCAGGCCGCGAGCGCGCCGCCGACCCACGCCTGCCAGCCGACGCCCTGCCTCCGGATCGCCCGCAGGATCGCGATCGCGAGCAGACCGAGGCCGGCTCCGAGCGCCCCCCAGCCGGCCGAGGGCAGGGTGGCGACGTCGGCGACGAGCCGGAGGGCGCCGAAGCCGGCCAGGATGGCGCCGAGGTGGAGGGCCCACCCGCCGGCGCGGCCGGCGAGGTGCCAGGCGACGAGCGCGCCGCCGGCCACCGCCAGCGCGGCGGAGCCGAGCGTCCCGATCCCCGGGACGAACTCGGCGAGCACGAGGTAGCCGCCGAAGGCGACGAGGGCGAGGCCGATCCACAGCCCGAGCCGGCCGGCCTCGGCCTGGGAGATCCCCCACGAGACGGCGCGAACGCCGGGACCTGGCAGGCGGCGTGCCGGGTCCTGGGCCGGGGCGCCCGGCCTCGGCCTGCGGTGCCCACGTCCGCCCGGCGTCGTCGATTACCTCGCCGACGAGCGCCGGCGGCTCGTCGCGGGGCGGTCGGGGCGGTGCCCCGAATGAGCCCGGGTCGGCGCCGGCCTTGAGGGCGGCAAGCCGCCGCGCGACCTCGTCGTCGGGGGCCGGCGGCGGCGAGCCTGCCATGACGGAGCTAGAGGTGATCCCGCTGCTCGATGTGGCCCACCTCGCCGTGTCCGGGCAGCACCACGGGCCCGGTTTCAGGGAGCGGCTTGAGCGGCCGGCCCGCGCCTGGGCCGAGGAGCCGCGAGAGGAACTTCGCGGTGCTCGGGTCCCGGGGGTGGTCGATCACCTGGTCCGGCGGGCCGACCTCCAGGAAGATCCCTTGGTCGATGTAGTAGACGCGGTCGGCGGCCTCCTTCGCGAACTGCATCTCGTGGGTCACGACGAGCATCGTCGACCCCTCGTGGGCCAGGTCCGACATCACCTTGAGGACCTCGCCCACGAGCTCGGGGTCCAGGGCGGATGTCGGCTCGTCGAAGAGGAGGACCTTGGGCTCCATCGTCAGCGCCCGGGCGATGGCCACGCGCTGCTTCTGGCCGCCGGACAGGCGGGCCGGGTACTCGTCGCGCTTCTCCGAGAGGCCCACCTTGGCGAGGTACTTCTCGGCCGTCGCGATGGCCTGGTCCTTCGGGACGCCCATCACCCGGACCGGCGCCTCGATCAGGTTGTCGATCACCTTCTTGTGGGGGAACAGGTTGAACTCCTGGAAGACCATCTGGGCCCGCATGCGGATCTGGCGGATCGACTCGCGGTGCCCCGAGCCCCGGGAGTGGAGCGGATCGGCCTCCACCCGCAGGCCGTCGATCTCGACGGCCCCCGCGGTCGGCTCCTCGAGGAAGTTGAGGCAGCGCAGGAGCGTGCTCTTGCCCGAGCCGGAGCGCCCGATGATGCAGATCGTCTCGCTGGGGTAGACCTCCAGGGTGCAGCCGCGCAGGACGTGGTTGGAGCCGAAGTACTTCTCGATCGCGAGGGCGCGGACGATCGGGCTCGCCCCGGCAGGCGTCAGGGCGCCCGGCGCAGCGAATTGATCATGGACGTCGGCGAACGGATCGGCGGTCTTGGTCGTGGTCATCTCAGCCTCCTCACATCCGCCGGTCGCTCTCGGCCATCCGCTTCTCCAGGCGGTCCTGGACGATGGACAGCACGATGGTGAGCGCCCAGTAGATGGCGGCCGCGATCAAGAGGGTCTCGAGCGTCCGGAAGTTCGACTGGCCGACCCGCTGGGCCCGCCAGAGCAGCTCGGGCACGGCGATGACCGAGACGAGCGACGAGTCCTTGATCATGGAGATGAACTCGTTGCCGATCGCCGGGGTGACGATCCGGATGGCCTGGGGCAGGATGATCCGCCACATCCGGGTCCGGCCCGGCATGCCCAGTGCCTGGGCCGCCTCCGTCTGGCCGCGGGGGACGGCCTGGATCCCGGCCCGGAACGTCTCGGTCATGTAGGCGCCGTAGTTGAAGGCGAGGGCGAAGATGCCGAGCGCCACCTGCGGGACGCCCGAGACCCCGGGGATGACCTGCGGCAGGGCGAGGTAGATGAAGAGGATCTGGACGAGGAGCGGGGTTCCGCGAACCAGCGACACGTAGAGGGTGGCGATGGCGTACAGGACGGGGTTGCCGCTGAGGCGGCCGAGGGCGCCCATGACGGCGAACGAGATCGCGATCGCGATCGAGCAGACGGCCACGAAGACCGTCGTGGTCACGCCGCCGAGGATGTAGGGCCCCCACTCCGAGATGAAGGCAAAGTCGATCTTCCCGGCCGCCATGAGCGACCCGAGCAGGCTCCCCAGCAGGATCACCCACGTGACGACGAAGATCACGCGGAACCGCTGGGTCTGGCGTCGCCGCTGGGCGGCGATCGCCTCGACGATCGGGTTCGGTGGCTCGGCCGGGACGAGGCCCCCGGCTGGCGCGCCCAGCGCGCCGGTTGATGCGCTCACTGGTTCCTCCCTCCGTTCCGAAACGACGACGGGGGCGCCGCCCGTGGACGCCCCCGTCGCTATCGGCCGATCGCCGGTGCTAGCTCCCCGGCTCCACGGTGAGATCGAATCCGTCGAACCACTTCTCGGAGAGCCCCTTGAGCGTCCCGTCGGCGCGCATCTCGTCGAGGATCGTGTTGACCTTCTCGACCATGCTCGCCGGGTCGGGCCCGCTCTTGTCGAAGGCGACGCCGAGGGGCTCGTAGAAGACCGGATCCCCGACCTTCACGAGCGGCAGGCCCTCGGCGATCGCCGAGTCGACCGTCGTGGAGGAGCTGAGCCAGCCCTCGAAGTCGGTGCGGCCGGCCTTCCAGTTCTCGGCGCAGAGCCGATCGGTGCTGAGCGTCGTGACCTTCGAGCCCTCCGGCGGGCCCTCCGTCGGCGTGTACGAGCCGAGGTCGAGGGTGCCGCTCATCCAATCGAAGTAGGTCGTCGCCTCGCCGACGCAGATCGTCTTGCCTGCGAGGCCATCGAGGCTGGTGATGCCGGACGTCGTCGAGGCCGCGATCTGGGCCGGTGTGTAGTAGTAGGGCTTGCTGAAGGAGAGGACCTTCTCCCGCGGGGTCGTGATCGTCATCGAGCCGACGCTGAAGTCCCAGCGCCCGCCCCACGAGCCGGCCGTGATGATGTTCCAGTCCGGCGTCGTGAACTCGATCTCGACACCGAGGCGCTTGGCGATCTCGGTCCCGACGTCGATGTCGAAGCCCTGGTAGGTGCCGTCCGCGGCGAGCTCCGATTGCGGTGGGTACTGCGGGTCGGTCGACATGACGATCTTGTCAGCCGCCTCGACCTTGCCAAGGAGCGTGTCGGTGTCGCTTCCGCTCTGGCACGCGGCGAACGCCAGCGCGGCGACGGCGACCAGCGCCGCGATCCTCCGGGTGGTCCGCATGGAGTACGTCCTCCTCCTGGTGCGGGCGGCGGGCGCCGCTCGCCGATGCAGCGTGCGTCGCCGGCGGCGGGACGGGCCGCGGCGACGACCCCCGGCATCATGGCACGAACCCGGGGGCGCCACAACATGCGCGCGGGGGTGCCAGCGCGGGCGCCCGCGCGGGCGGAGCACGCGCTGGCGTGCCGCGAGGGCGCCCCTCGGGCTCGCCTGCGCAGGCAGATAATCGCGCCATGTCGCCCTTCGTCCAGACCGTCCTCGGGCGGATCGACCCCTCCGAGCTCGGGTTCACCCTGCCCCACGAGCACACCCAGTGCCAGCTCTGGACGATCCCGGAGCGCTTCGACTACTGGGAGCTGACCGCCGACGAGGAGCTGCTGGCCGAGGAGCTGAGGCGGTTCCGCGCCGCGGGCGGCACGTGCCTCGCCGATCTCACGCTGCCGGGGATCGGCCGGAATCCCGGCTGGCTTCGTCGTATCGCCCGGCGCACCGGCCTGCACGTGGTGATGGGGACCGGCTGGTACCGCCAGCCCTACTACCCGCCCGACGCCCTCATCGACCGGCGCAGCGTGGGCGAGCTGGCCGAGGTCATGATCCGCGAGTTCGAGGAGGGGGTCGCGGGCAGCGAGGACGAGGACGGGACCCGCGTCCGACCCGGGATCATCGGCGAGATCGGGACCCACAAGCCGTGGGTCAGCGCGCAGGAGGAACGCGTCCTCCGGGCCTGCGGGCGGGCGGCGCGGGCCACCGGCATGGCGGTCTCGACCCACGCCGTCATGTCACCGGTGGGCCTTCGCCAGCTGGAGATCCTGGAGGAGGCGGGGGCCGACCCGGCGAGGGTGGTCATCGGGCACTCCGACTCGTACCCGGTCCTGGAGCACTGGCTGGAGATCGTCGCGCGGGGCGCCTCGCTCGAGTGCGACTTCCTCGGGATGTCGTTCACGCCGATGGAGCGCCGCGGCGAGCCGCGGGTCATCGAGCTGATCCTGCGCATGCTCGAGCGGGGCCACGGCGACCGGATCCTGCTGTCGCAGGACGTCTGCGACAACAGCCAGCTCGTCTTCTACGGCGGGAACGGCTACACGTACCTCCAGGAGACGTTCCTGCCGCGGCTCCGCGAGCGGGGTGTCGGCGAGGCCGAGATCCACCGGATCACGGCGGACAACCCGCGGCGGCTCCTCGCGATCGCCGGGTAGGGGCGGGCCGACCCGGCGCGGCGCGCGGCTCCCCGACGCCGTCGGCCGGACGCGCCCGCGACTACCCCTCGAGCGTGGCCTCCACCGAGAGCTCCACGTTGCCCTTGAGCGCCTGGCTGATCGGGCAGCCGTCCTTGGCCGCCTCGGCGAGCCGGGCGAAGTCGGCGGCGTCGATGCCCGGGACCGTCCCGCGCACGGTCAGCGCCGAGGAGACGACCTTCCAGCCGGCCTCGACCTTGTCGAACGTGACCGTGGCCGTGACCTTCAGCGAGGTCGGCGGGGTCCCGTTGCGGCCGAGCCTGCCCGAGAGAGACATCGCGTAGCACGCGGCGTGGGCCGACGCCACCAGCTCCTCGGGGCTGGTCCGGCCGTCGGCGGTCTCGGTGCGCGAGGCCCAGGTCACGGGCAGGCGCGTGAAGGCGCCGCTCGTCACGTAGTCGATCATCCCGGAGCCGTCGGCGAGCGAGCCGTTCCAGGTGACCTCGGCGGTGCGGATGGCGGCCATGGAGTCCCTCCTGCACAGTGGTGACCAGGCCCGCGGGCCTCGCGCCGACCTCGCGACGACGGGACCTGGTGGGCCGGGACCCAGATGGTACCCGGGACCTCGGTCGGGCTCAGGCGCGGCGGGCAACGGCGCCGGCCAGCGAGCGCGACGCCCGGTCACGGGGGAACGTCACCCGGCTCGCGCCGTGGAACGCCCGGTACGCGTCGAGGGCGTCGCCGAGCGCCGGCACGAACCCCTCGGCCGTGAGCGGGTCGAAGCCCGGCTCCCACCAGAGGCGCAGGATTCGGACGGCGCGGGCCGCCCGGTCGACCCGCGGCTCGATCCGCCCGACGAGGCGATCCCCGAAGAGGAGCGGCAGCACGTAGTAGCCCCAGCGCCGCTTCGCCGCCGGGACGTAGACCTCCCAGAGGTAGTCGAAGTCGAAGAGCGTGCGCAGCAGCGCGCGGTCCCAGGCGAGGGGATCGAGCGGCGCGAGGAACGCCACGCCGGCGGGCTCGCCGCCCGGCCCGTGGCCCTCTGCGACCTCCCGCTCGGCCTGGGCAAGGAGGGGCAGCTCGTCGGTGACGACGTGATGGCGGCGGCGCTCGCCTTCTACCGTGACCGGCACGAGCTCGCCACGCTCGACGAGCTCGGCGAGGAGCGCGGCGCGCGTCGGCCGCGGCGCGCCGTCGCTCAGCATCGTCCCGGGCCCGAACCCGAGGAAGATCTCACCCTGGCCCGTCGCCCCCAGGAGCCCGTGCGCCCGGTACCGGCTGAGGAGGCGGTGGAGGAGCTGCTCGCGCTCCGGGACACGCTCGTCGAGGAGGCCGGCCGGGAACAGCCGCTCCGCGAGGTCGTAGAAGCGGCGGTTCCCCTCCCGCCGGGCGATGCCGAGGATCCCCGCCTCGGCGAGCGCCTCGAGGACCGCCCGCGACTTGCCCGTGGGACCCCAGTACCAGGCGATCGCCTCAGACCGATCGAGGTCGGCGGTGGAGGTCGGCCCGTCCCGGCCGATCCGCTCCAGGAGCTCCTCGACGTGGTCGCCATGGTCGCGGAAGACCTCGCCGTCGTGGGCGCGGCGCGCCCGGTCCCAGGTGAGCCGGTGCCAGGGCAGCTCGCGGACCGGCAGGATGCTCAGCCCCTTGTTGTAGGCCTCGAAGAGCACGCGCCGCTCGTAGAGCAGGCGGTCGGTCATATCGCGCCGGTAGCCCGCGATGCGCGCGTGGAGGACCAGGTCGTGGTTCCGTCCCGCGACGTCGAGGGGGTCGAACTGGAGCGAGCCGAGCCGGTCGACGACGGCGAGGACGCTCTCCTCCACGGCCGGCAGCGATCGCGGCGGGGCCAGGAGGTGACGGACGACGAGGAACCGTCGCGCGACGTCCCGGGAGATCGACCGTGGCGAGGACATCGTGGTGCTCCTGCTCGGAGGTGGGTCGTGCGGCGTCGCGAGCCGGCGCGGGCGGGACGCCCCCGAGCTCGGCCACCGGTGACCCGGCGGTCCCGCCGCGAGCGGGGGAGGGTGCCGGATGCGCCGGACGCGGCCGGCACGACCGATCGTAGCGGGCCGACACGACCCTCGGGCGGGCCTCCATCACCCGCCCGACAACGGGCAATCCTTCGATCAACGCGAATACTTCGCCGACGCGATATCCTTGCGGCTGCCCTAATGCTTAGCTGTGAGTGAACGAATGCCCGAGCAACGATCGCCCTACGACCCCGGCGACGACCCCGAGCGCGATGCGCTCGTGGAGCGCGTCGTCGTGGCCTACGACACGCTGATGCACCGCGTCGCCTCGGCCCACGCCCCGGAGTTCGTCGGCGTGGGCGTCACGATGTCCCAGGCGAAGGTGCTCTACCTCGTCCAGGCCGAGCCCGACATCCGCATGTCCGACCTCGCCGGCCGGCTCGGCGTCACCCTCCCGAGCATCAGCGGCGTCGTCGACCGGCTGGTCGACCAGGGACTCCTGACTCGCCGCGACGACCCGGCCGACCGGCGCCAGGCCCTCGTCCGCATCAGCGCCGCCGGCGTCAGCCAGCTCGAGCTCTTCCGCGAGCTGAACGCCCGGCAGGTGCGCACCCTCCTCGCCCGTCTCGACGCCGCCGACCTGGCCGTGGTCGAGCGGGCAATCGATGTGCTCGCCGCGGCCGCCGCCCCGATCGCCCGCTCGGCCAACACCCCGTCCTCGAACACCGCCATCGCGTCCTCGACCCTCGTCACCGGAGGAAGGCCCTCGTGAACCGCCTTACCGAGCTCTCCGTCGCGAAGCGGAGCGTCACGCTCCTGCTGGCGGTCGGGCTCTTCATCGCCGGCGTCTCGGCCTGGGGCAGCCTCAAGCAGGAGCTGCTCCCCGACATCGACTTCCCGGTCATCACCGTCATCGCGCCGTACCCGGGCGTCGGCGCCGCCGACGTGGCGGAGCAGGTCAGCAAGCCGATCGAGCAGGCCGTGGCCGGCGTGCCGCGCCTCGAGGGCCTCTCCTCGTCGTCGGCCAACTCGGTCGCGATCGTCGTGGCCCAGTTCGAGTTCGGCACCGACGTCAAGGAGGTGCGCTCGACGATCGAGCAGAACCTTCAGACGGCGGGTCTGCCGCCGAGCGTCACGCCCCAGGTCCGGGCGCTCAACATCAACGCGTCCCCGGTCATCATCGCCTCGGTCGCGGGGACGTCCGCCGACGGCCTCGACGCTGCCGCCCAGGTCGCCCGCGACGAGATCGTCCCCTCGCTCCTCGGCATCGACGGCGTGGCGACGGTCGACCTCACCGGCGGCCTCGAGACGCAGGCCGTCGTCACCCTCGACCCGGCCAAGCTCACCGAGACGGGCATCTCCGTTGGTCAGGTCACCGGCGTCCTCACCGCCAACAACCTCACGCTGCCGTCCGGCCAGATCGCGACCGACGGGACGAACATCCCGGTCTCGACGATCGGGACGATCACCTCGCTCGCCCAGATCGAGAACCTCGTTGTCGGCGTGAAGATGCCGGCCACCGTGCCCACGGTCCCCGGCGCACCCGGCGCCGTCCCCGGCGCGCCCGGCACGGATCCCGGCGCGGCTCCGACCCTGCCCGTCGCACCGACGCCGATCTTCCTCAAGGACATCGCGACCGTCGAGGAGGCCGGCGTCGCGACGACCGGCTACGCGCGCACGAACGGCGTGCCGGCGCTCACGCTCACCGTGACGAAGACCTCGACCGGGAACACCGTCGAGGTCGCCGACGCGGTCACCGCCGAGCTCGAGCGCATCGACGCCGCCTCGAGCACGGTCGACATCGAGTTCATCTCGGATCTCTCGACCTTCATCAAGGACTCGCGCGACGGCCTGCTGAAGGAAGGCGGCCTCGGGGCCTTCTTCGCGATCCTGACGATCTTCCTCTTCCTGTTCAGCATCCGCTCCACGCTCGTCGCCGCGGTCAGCATCCCGCTCTCCATCCTGACGGCGCTCGTGATCATGCAGATCGCCGGGATCACCATCAACGTCATGACCCTGGGCGGCCTCGCCGTCGCCGTCGGCCGGGTGGTGGACGACGCGATCGTCGTCCTCGAGAACATCTACCGCCACCGGGCACTCGGCGACGATCGCCTCACGGCGTCGCTCAAGGGCCCGCGCGAGGTGGCCGCCGCCATCACGTCGGCCACCCTCACGACGGTGGCCGTCTTCCTGCCGCTGGGCCTGGTCGGCGGCATCGTCAGCCAGCTCTTCCTGCCCTTCGCCCTGACCGTCACCTTCGCCCTGCTCGCGTCGCTCGTGGTCGCCCTCACGGTGGTCCCGGTCCTGGCGTACCTCTTCATCGGCAAGGTCAAGCTCAACGTCGACGAGGACGGCGAGCCGAAGAACTCCTTCTGGATCCGCGCCTACACCCCCACGATCAAGCTCGCCCTCCGCAGCCGGGCGACCAAGTGGGGCATCGTCGCCGGCGCGACGGCACTCTTCGCCATCTCGATGGCCATCGTGCCGCTCCTGCCCACCCAGTTCATCAACGCAGGCTCCGAGAAGATCCTGGCCGTCACCGTCGCGCCGCCGGCCGGCACGAGCTCGGAGGCCGTCCTCGAGCGGGCGATCGAGGCCGAGGAGATCCTGCTGGCCGACCCGGAGGTCGAGGTCGTCCAGACCAGCGTCCCAGGCGAGGGCGACACCAGCTTCGGCACCGTCACCGCCGCGCTCAGCGGCCGGCCGGCCAACAGCGCCACGCTGACCGTGCGCCTCAGCGACGACGTCACCGACCTCACGGTGTACGCCCAGCAGCTGTCGACCTCCCTCGCCCCGGTCAAGACCGATGGCTTCGACGTGGCCGTCGCCCAGACGGCCGGGTTCTCCTCGAA
Organism: uncultured Chloroflexia bacterium; assembly: GCA_963709605.1. Lineage (GTDB taxonomy): Bacteria > Chloroflexota > Limnocylindria > Limnocylindrales > CSP1-4 > CTSoil-043. The sequence goes on from CAVPWX010000005.1 coordinate 14,347, forward strand.
CAGCCTGAGCGTCGTCGTCAGCTCCGAGAACCCCGACGACGTCGCGGTCGCCACCGACGCGCTCATGGCCGCTCTCGCCGACAACGACGGACCTCCTCAACCTCAAGTCGGACCTTTCCAGGGGGACGCCCGAGGTCCAGGTCGTCGTCGACCCGAACAAGGCGATCGGCGCCGGCCTCACCGCCGCCCAGGTTGCCGGGGAGGTCCGCACCACGCTCGTCGGCGTGCAGGCCACGACGATCCAGATCGAGGGCGAGCCGAACGCGGTGCCGCTCTTCGTCCAGGTCGACCCGGCGGCGGTGACCAGCGTCGACGCGCTGCGGGCGCTCCCGGTCGGCACCACGGTGACCGTCCCGCTGGGTACGATCTCCGCGGTGGACCAGGTCCTGGCCCAGGGCAGCATCACCCGGGTCAACCAGGCGCCTGCGGCGACGGTCTCGGCCGAGATCGCGAGCAACGACACGGGCGCGGTCTCCCTCGCCGTGCAGGAGGAGATCGACGCGCTGGTCGCGGCGGGCGAGATCCCGGACGGCGTGGACGTCACGCTGGCCGGCGTCACCCAGCAGCAGAACGAGGCGTTCGGCAACCTCTTCGTCTCGATGGGCGTCGCCATCCTCCTCGTCTACGTGATGATGGTCCTCACGTTCAACTCGCTGGTCACGCCGTTCATCATCCTGTTCAGCCTCCCGCTCGCCACGATCGGCGCCTTCCCGGCGCTCTACATCACGGGCAAGCCGATCGGCGTCAGCGCCCTCATCGGGTTCCTGATGCTGATCGGGATCGTGGTCACGAACGCGATCGTCCTGCTCGACCTCGTCGAGCGACTGCGGTCGGAGGGCCACTCGACGAAGGACGCCCTGATCGAGGGCGGGCGGACCCGAATCCGGCCGATTCTCATGACCGCGATCGCGACGATCCTGGCCCTGATCCCGCTCGCGGCGGGCCTCTCCGAGGGGTCGATCATCGCCGCCGAGCTGGGCACGGTCGTGATCGGCGGGCTCTTCAGCTCGACCTTCCTCACCCTGCTGGTCATCCCCGTTCTCTACTCGCTCGTCGACGGCGGGAAGTCGGGCCTGGCCCGGCGCTTCCGCCGCGGCGAGGTCCCGGCCGAGGCGGCCGTCCAGCCGCCGCCAGTTGAGCCGGCCCCGGCCGGCTGACCTGCCGCTCGCGGGCGACGGTGCCCGCGAGTGCGCCTCACGTCGCCCGGACGTTCCTCCGACGGCCGGGCGGGATCCGTCCCGCCCGGCCGTTCGGTTGCCGGTTCGGGCGCTCCGGCACTTGGCCCCGGCCGCCCGCGTGCGCGAGGCTGCGACGAACCCGGATTGGAGGTCCACTGATGTACTTCCTCGAAGAGCGCGACGTGGCGCGGCTCGGCCGCGAGGCGCGCGCGTGGCTGATGCACGACCGCGACATGGCCCGGCGCGGCCGGGAGGCACGCGACTGGCTGACCCACGACGAACGCGGCCGCGTGATCGGCCTCGTGATCCTCTCGGTGACGATCTCGATCGCCATGTCCCTGCTGGCGACCGCCATCGTCGGGTTCGTCTCGCGCCGGCGGGCGGCGCCGCTGCCGGACGAGCCGGGCGCCCCGGAGGTCATGGGCGAGCCGCTGGCCGCGGTCGAGACGCCGGTCGGCATCCCGGTGATGGACGCCACGGCGATGCCCGAGGTGGTCGAGTCCGACGTCGAGGCCTGACGAGCCGCCGGTCGAGCCGGGCCCGCCGCTCGCCCAGCCGGGCTTCCCCTACAGCAGCGGCGACGCCCGGTCCATGAGCGTGTCGAAGACCTTCCCGCCCGCCGAGCGGTCGAGCTCGGCCGGGGCGGACACCTCTGCGAGCGGGTCGAGGATCGCCCGCTCGAAGTCGCCGGCGACGGCCTCGCCCTCGAGGAGGACGTTGAGCTCCCAGTTGCGGTACAGGCTGAGCGCGTCGAGGTTGCAGCCGCCGACGAGCACCCGGTCGTCCGCGACGAGGACCTTGGCGTGGGCCATCGTCGGGTGGAAGAGGACCGTGGCGCCCGCGGCCTGGAGCCGCGGCACGTTGTGGCGGAACGCGGCCGCCGGCATCGGGGGCGTCGGCTTGCCCGGGACGATGATCCGGACCGCCACGCCGCGCTCTGCGGCGTGGACGAGCCGGTCGAGGATGGGCCGCTCCGAGATGTACGGGTTCACGAGGTCGACCCGCCGCTCGGCCGCGTCGATGACCTGCTCGTAGGCCTCGCTGATCGGGACGTGGCCGGTCCCGGGGACGTTGACGAGGAGGGTCGCCGGAACGACGCCGGCTCCGCCGGCCGGGCCCTCGTCCGGCGGGAAGAGCGCGGCCATGGTGTCGTCGTCGGCCTCGAGCGGTCCCTCCTGGTGGCGCCAGCTCGCCACGAACAGCGCCTGGAGCTGGCGGACGACGGGGCCCTCGAGGCGGACCATGACGTCGGTGAACCGCTCGTCGTTGAAATGGTCCTCGATCCCGGTGCCGCCGAGCCAGCCGATCCGGCCGTCGAGGACCATGAACTTGCGGTGGTCGAAGTGGAGGACGTTCTCGCGGCGCCAGCCGATCGGCGCCCCGGGGCCGAGGGGGCCGCGGACGTCGGGGAACATTCCCCGGTTCTGGACGATCTGGACCCCGCCTTCGACGAGCTCCCGGAAGAGGGCCTTCGAGCCGGCCCTCACCTCGCTCCCGACGGCGTCGACCGAGACCCGGACGGGGATCCCCGCGGCGACCTTCGCCAGCAGGACGTCGCGGAACTCGGAGCCGACATCGCCCGGCTTGATGCCGTAGATGAGGACGTGGATCGACGAGGTCGCTGCCCGGAGGTCGTCCAGCATCCGGGGGAAGTACCGCGTCCCGTGGAGGAGCGGTACCACGCCGTGCGCCGTCGACGGCGCGAACTCCACGGCCACGTCGCGCTTGCGGACCAGCGGCGCGGCGGCCATCCGCGCGGCGAACGCCGCGGCGTCCTCGGCCGCCAGGGCGACCGGCCCCGACGGGAAGGACGGGACGCGCTTGGCGGCGTTCCGGCGCGACGACACGAGCGTGGCCGCGGCCGCGGCGGCGGCTCCTGCGAAGACGATCGTCCGAGCTCGTTTCATCTGGCACCTCCTGCCGCCATCGAGGCGGGTGTCACCTGCTCATGGTTGGGAGCGCCCGCGGGCTGCGCATCAGCGGGGGGCCGAGCAGGGCTCCCGGGCGCCGCGGCGAGGACGGCTTCGGCTCCCGGCCCGCGGTCCGGCGGAAACGAACGGGGCTGCTCGACCACGGGCGATCCTCGCGATGTCGATCGGAACAGGTCCGGCTGATCGTAGCGCGTCGGCCGGGCCGCGCGTCATCCGAATGGGAGCATGCGCGGGGCGGGTTGACGCTGGCGCCCGGATATCCGACAATCCAACTCGGAATTCGGCCGGGTCCGGGCGTCCTCACCCGGGGTTCCGTCCCGGGCGTTCCCATCCGGCAGCGTCCCACCGGCCGAACTCCAGTTGACCGACCCGCCACGTGGCTCCGCGGCCCGGCGCGACGCGCCTGCCCGGGGCCGACCTCGCGCTCCGGAGGAGCCCCATGACCGTCGCCCGCGACGAGATCGTCTCCCAGGACTACAAGTACGGCTTCCACGACGACGTCACCTACCTGGCCGAGACCAAGGTCGGGCTGACGCGAGCCACGGTGGAGGAGATCAGCGGGTTCAAGGACGAGCCCGAGTGGATGCTCCAGTTCCGGCTCCGCGCCTACGACCACTTCCTCAAGCGATCCATGCCCACCTGGGTCCCCGAGAGCGTCCAGAACATCGACTTCTCCAAGATCGTCTACTACCGCAAGCCGTCCGAGCGCGAAGAGAAGTCCTGGGACGACGTCCCGGAGCAGATCAAGCAGACCTTCGAGAAGCTCGGCATCCCAGAGGCGGAGCGCAAGTTCCTCGCCGGCGTCGGCGCCCAGTACGACTCGGAGGTCGTCTACCACTCCGTTCGCGAAGAGCTCAGCAAGATCGGCGTCGTCTTCATGGGGATGGACCAGGGGCTCCGCGAGCACCCGGACCTCGTGAAGAAGTACTTCGCGACCGTCGTGCCGCCCGAGGACAACAAGTTCGCCGCCCTCAACAGCGCGGTCTGGTCCGGAGGGTCCTTCGTCTACGTCCCCAGGGGCGTCGAGGTGCCCCTGCCGCTGCAGGCCTACTTCCGGATCAACGGCGAGAACACCGGCCAGTTCGAGCGGACGCTGATCATCGCCGACGAGGGCTCGAAGGTGCACTACATCGAGGGCTGCACCGCCCCGATCTACACGACCGACGCGCTCCACGCCGCGGTGGTCGAGGTCATCGCCCTCCCCGGCGCCCAGATCCGCTACACCACGATCCAGAACTGGAGCCGCGACGTCTACAACCTGGTGACGAAGCGGGCCCATGCCCACGCCCGCTCCACCGTCGAGTGGGTCGACGCGAACACCGGCTGCCTCACCGGCGACGCGCTCGTCTACAAGAACAACGACCTCGTGCCGATCGCCGAGATCGAGCCGGGCGACATGGTGTACAGCCTGACGCCGGAGTTCGAGGTCGGCCGCAGCCGGGTCGTCGGCAAGCGCGAGAACCCGCCGGAGCAGGTCTACAACGTCGTCCTGCGCAACCACCGCGAGGTTCGGGCGACGGCGAACCACCCGTTCCTCGTCGCGCGCAAGGTGGGCCGGACGCGGCAGCTCGCCTGGACATCGGTCGCGTCGATCGTTCCCGGCGACGAGCTCGCCATCGTCGGTCACGTGCCCGACAACGGCCGCCCGCACCGATTCGACCCGCTCGAGCGGAGGAAGCGCTCGCGGAACCCCTTCATGGCGCCAGCCGAGAGCACCGAGGGCCTGCTGTGGCTCCTCGGCTTCTATGTCGGGGACGGCTACCTGGACGGCGAGAACCGTGTCACCTTCGCGGTCCCCGACAGCGACCCGGCTTGCGACCCCCTTCGCGATCGCCTTCGCGCCGTGTTCGGAGTCGAGGCTCATCGAGCGCGGGGCGTCCAGCTCCGCGTGAATTCGGCGCCGCTGGTCGACTGGCTACGCGCCGCCGGCTTCGAAGGAGACGCAGACTCGAAGCGCCTTCCCGCCTGGATCTTCCGGATCCCGCACGCCCAGAAGCGGGCGTTCGTCGAGGGGTACATCGCCGCCGACGGCCACATCCGCGAGGGACATCGCAACATCTCGATCACGAGCACCAGCTGGGCCCTCCTGGAGCAGGTCCGGGCCCTCGCGATCTCCGCGGGGATGAACGCCACGAAGATCTCGACGTGGACCCGGCGCCAGAAGCTGCCGCTCGGTGTGCGCGAGAAGAGCTACACGACGAGCTACCTGTACTTCGGCGACGAGCCGCTCGACTCCCCGGTGCATTTCGTGCCGATCCTCACGATCGAGCCGGCCGGCGAGCATGCGACCTACGACATCGAGGTCGAGGGCACCGCGAACTTCATCGCCAACGGCGTCTTCGTGCACAACTCGCGGGCCACCGTCAAGTACCCGGCGATCTACCTGCGCGGCGAGGGAGCCACCGCGGAGGTGATCAGCGTCGCCTTCGCCGGCCACGGCCAGCACCAGGACACCGGGGCCAAGGCCGTCCACCTCGCGCCGAACACGCGCAGCCGGATCGTCAGCAAGTCGGTCAGCAAGGACGGCGGGCGGGGCACCTACCGCGGCACGCTCAAGGTGGCGCCCGGCGCGACGGGCGTCGTGGCCAGCGTCCGCTGCGACGCGCTCCTCCTCGACGAGGAGAGCCGTTCCGACACCTACCCCTACATCGACGTCCAGGAGGACGACACGACGATGACCCACGAGGCCACCGTCGGGAAGGTGTCGGCCGACCAGATCTTCTACCTGATGAGCCGCGGGCTGACCGAGAACGAGGCCACGAACCTCGTCGTCCAGGGCTTCCTGGAGGTCTTCACCAAGGAGCTCCCGATGGAGTACGCGATCGAGTTCAACCGCCTCGTGAAGCTCGAGATGGAGGGGTCGCTCGGATGACGACCTCCTCGGAGGCGCCCGCCGGGTCGCCCGCCCCGGCCGGGCCCGCTCCGGCCGGGGCCCCGCCGGCGCCGCGCGCGCGACGCGCCCCGGCCGACCTTCCCTTCGCCTTCGCCGACGCCGCCCTGGCGGACGCCCTCGGCGCCGAGCGCGACGAGCCCGGGTGGCTGCGCGAGGACCGGCTGGCGGCGGCGGCGGCGTACGAGCGGCTGCCGGTCGAGACGAGCGAGCTCTACACGTCGTACGTGGACTTCCGCGGCGCCGACCTTTTCGCCGCGCGGCCGTACGTTCGCACCGCCAGCGCACCGGCAGCCCCGGGCGAGATCCCCGACGGCGCGGACGGGATCATCGAGCTGCGCGAGGACGCCGTCGTCCGGCTCGCCCTCGCCCCCGGCGTCGCCGAGCGAGGGGTGGCGCTGGAGACGCTGGGCGCGGCCCTCGCCCGCGACGCCGCCGGGATCCGCGGCGCCATCACCTCCACCGCCCTGCCCGCCGACGAGAAGCTGGCCTGGCTCTCGCGCGGCTTCTGGGGCCAGGGGATCCACCTCCACGTCCCCGCGGGCGTGGTCCTCGAGCGGCCGATCGTGCTCCGCTGGTCCGCCGGCACGGCCGACCGGGCCCTGCTGACCCGCACGCTGATCCGCCTCGACGAGGGCGCCGAGGTTGCGCTCGTCGAGGAGCTTGTCGAGCCGGCGGCCGGTGTCGCGGGTGACGGGCAGGCGCTCTTCGGTGGCACGAGCGAGATCGACCTCGGACCCGGCGCCGTCCTCCGGTTCGCCTCGATCCAGGACCTGGCGACGACCACGACCGTGCTGCAGCAGCGCACGGCGCGGATCGGCGCGGGCGCCACCCTCCGCTTTGCGATCGCCCACCTCGGTGGCCGGGTCGTCCGCTCCCGGATCGACAACCGCCTCGAGGGCGACGGGAGCGAGGTCGAGCAGGTCGAGATCGTCTTCGGCGGCCGCGACCAGCTCTTCGACCTGACCGCCTACACCCGCCACGTCGGGCAGGACACGACCGGCAACCTCCTGTCCAAGGCCGTCCTCCAGCACGGCGCCCGGGCCTACGTCAAGGGCCTGATCTCGATCGAGAAGTCGGCCCGCGGCACCGACAGCTTCCTTGGCGAGTTCGGGATGCTCCTCGACAAGCAGAGCCGCTCCGTCACGATCCCCAGCCTCGAGATCGACCAGCCGGACTGCCGGCGGGCCGGCCACGCCTCGTCGGTGGGGCCCATCGACCCGGCCCAGCTCTTCTACCTCGAGAGCCGCGGGATCACCCCCGACGAGGCCCGCAAGTTCATCACCCTCGGCTTCCTGGAGCCCGTGGTGGCACGCGTTCCCCTCGAGGCGGAGCAGGAGCGCCTGTGGGCGATCCTGGAGGCGAAGTGGGCCGAGTCGAAGCGCGCCGACGCCGCGCCGGCCGCCTGACCGTCGCCCCGGAGCTCCGCGGATGACCCGCCGGATCGACCTGGGCGCGGCCGACGACCTCGCCCCGGGCACGATGCGGATGGCCTGGGTGGACGGTACGGAGCCCGTCCTGCTCGTCAACGTCGGCGGGACGATCAGGGCTCTGCAGGGGGTCTGCAGCCACGAGTATTTCGAGCTCGACAAGGGGTTCCTGACGGGCCCGGCCGTGACCTGCGCGCTCCACCTGTCGCGCTTCGACCTCGCGACTGGCGACGCCCTCGACCCGCCGGCCGACGAGCCGCTCGCCGTCTATCCCGTCACGGTCGAGGACGGCCGGATCGTGGTGGAGCTCCCGGGCTAGGCCGCCGTCTCCGCCGAGGGCCGTTCCGGGGTCGGCAGCGGCGCCGCCGAACCGTCCCTGCCGAAGCGATGGCCGTTGTGGCGCTCCGCCCAGCGGCGGATCTGGCGGTAGACGGCCGGCGCACCGACCAGCTCCTCGTCGAGCTCCCACTCGGCGGGGTGGAGGATGAGCGGGCTGGTCTGCGGGCCTCCCAGGCCGCCGTGGCTGCCGATGAGCTCCTCGAACGCCGCCACCTCGTCGAACTCGGGATCGTAGAGGCTGATGACCGAGAGATCCGGCACGTGGTCCATCCCGTCGAGGCGGACGAACGCCTCGCGGGCCCGGCCGCCGTACTGCGCGACGGGGTCCACCCCTTCGATTCGGTTCTCGTCGAGGAAGTTGATCCCGGCGCGGCCGACGACGAGGGCGCCGTGCGCCTCGGAGCGGATCAGCATCGCCCCGATGCCCGGGTGGGCGGCCAGGTCGTCGATGAGCCCCGGGTACGTCGCGGCGAGCTGCTCGATCGTCACCCGCCCTGGCATCCGCGGGAAGTAGACGAGGCCGAAGTTGCCCGAGGCGATCGCGATGAGGTCCGGGCGCTCCTCCGGGGCCGCGGCTTCCCGGCTCGCGTCGCCGGGAGCGGCCTCCTCGCCGGTCGGCCCGAGCCCGACGACGCCGTCTTCCGTCTGCGATCGCAGGGCTGTTCGGGCGAGCCCGCCGGTGATGCCCTTCGTCTGGGTGACCTCGGACAGGAAGGCGTTCGTCTGACCCCACTCCTCGACCCGGGCAGTGGCCTGCTCCAGGGTGGCCGTGCCGCCCATCAGCTCGCGGATCACGTCGCCGAGCGTCTTGCCGTAGCGCTGCAGGAAGGTTGCCCCCAGGGTCTGGCCGTGGTCGGAGACGACGACGAACCGGTACGGTCGAGGCGCGGAGCCGGCGGCCTTCTCGAGGGTGGCGATCGCCCCGTCGACGCCGTCGAGAGCGTCGAAGGTCTCGCCCCGCTCCGGGCCGCTGTGGTGGGCGATCTCGTCGTAGTCGGTGTAGTCGACGAAGATCACCGGCGCGCCGCGGTACATCTCCTCGATCACGAGCGAGGTGGACAGGTCGCGGAGGGCGACGTTGGTGGCAGCTCGCGCGACCGGGTAGGGCATGCCGCGGTGCATCCTGGGCACGATCCCGGCCCGCGTCTGGCGGCGGGACTGGACGTACTCCTTCAGGACCTCGCCTCCCGACCGGACGATGGTGCCGAGGTAGTTGTAGGGGCTGGCAAAGAAGGAGTAGAAGGTCTTGCTCTTGCCCAGGCCCTGCGACTTGTCCTTGATCGTTGCCATCGTCATGTAGGACCGGACGGCGTCGCCGGAGAAGAGGTTGCCGACGCTCGCCCCGTCGTTCGACAGGAGCCCCTCGCCGTTCGAGATCCGGGTCGCCACCAGCGCGGCGTCTTCCGGGTGGTTGGCGACCATGACTCGCCCGATCTCCTTCTCGTACCACCGGAAGGCCGGGATGCCATCGTTGTTGCCGTGGAGGAGGCCGGCCTGGCTGGCGGGGGTCGTTGGCGGCAGGAGCGCCTCCCAGCCATCGAGGCGATATCGGCCGGAGCGGACCCAGCCGGCGAGGTGGGGCACCCGCCCGGCCCGGACCTGGCGGGCCAGGATCGGCTGGGCGAGGCCGTCGATCTGGACGACCACGAGGCCCGGCTGCTCCGTCCGCACGACGCCTTCCTGGCGGGCGGACACCTGCTGCATGAGGATGGCGAAGTAGGAGTCGTCGCTGCTGATCGAGAAGATCGCGGTGAGGATCGTGTTCACGATCGCGTAGATGAACGACGCGACCAGGGCCGCGATCACCCCGCTGATGACGAGGTCGGCGACGAAGAACGGCAGGACGTAGAAGGAGACGACCTGGAAGACCAGGGTCGCGATCACGACGGCGATGACCGAGATGCCGGCGAACAGGGCCAGGAAGACCGGCCGGACGAGGACGTTCAGGACGGCCAGCACGAGCGCGGCGAGGAGGAGCGACCCGATGACCGGGGCGCCCGGCGCGAGGTCCACGCCCGGCGTGATCCAGACGGCGCCGCCGAAGGAGAGGACGCTCACGACGAGCGTCGCCAGGAGCCGGCGAACCCGCGACCCGCCGCCGGGACGCCACGTCCGCATCACCTGGATCTGGAGGCGGTAGAAGTCGATCAGGCGCCGCATGCTGTCTCCGTCAAGGACGTGGACGGCCGGTGGTCGGAGGACGTTCGGCCCGTCGCGTGGTACCGATCATTGCACAGCGCGATGTCGCGATCCGCATCATTCGGGCGGGGTGAGGCCCACGGGGAGCCAGCGTTAGACGGTGGCGCTACACTGCGCCCGGCCGCGCGACGCCGAGTGATGTAGGACGTGAAGGCGGCCCGGAGAGAGAGGGTCATCGCGAATGTCGCTCGAGGGAATCGTCATCGGGTTGCTGGGCGTCGCGCTCGGCGCCGCGTTCGCCTTCGCAGGGTTCCGCTTCTTCCTCATCCTGCTGCCGATCTGGGGCCTCTTCACGGGATTCATGGTCGGCGCGGGCGCGACCGCCATGCTGCTCGGCGAGGGCTTCCTCGGGAGCGTCCTGGCGATCGGGGTGGGCGTCGTGGTGGCGATCATCTTCGCCGTCCTCAGCTACCTGTACTGGTGGGGTGCCGTCGCCGTGATCGGCGGGGCGCTCGGGTACTGGGTCGCCCACTGGCTGCTCGTCGCCATCGGCTTCGCAGACGACGGGTTCGTCACGACGCTCATCGCCCTGGCTGCCGGTGCCGCCGTGGCCTTCCTCGCGCTCGTGGTGAACGCCCCGAAGTACATCGCGATCATCCTGACTGCGTTCGCGGGAGCCTCGTGGCTGGCCGCCGGCGTCGCCCTCTTCCTCGGGGTCGTCAAGACCGAGGACCTGACCAACGGCTCGATCGCGGCGATCTACACCGAGGGCTGGCTCTGGATCGCCATCTGGGGCGTCGTCGCCGCCGCCGGGATCATCGCCCAGCTCGCGACGACCTCCCGCATGGAGCAGGATCTGGCCGCATCGATGAGTGCGCGCCGGCCCTACTGAGCCACGGGCGGCCCGCCACAGGCCGCCCGCTCACCGGCATTCCGCAGGCCCCGGGAGCCCACCCGGGGCCTGCCCGCGTCTCGGAACAGGGACCAGCCGTCTGCCACCGCGTCCGCGTCGCGCGCACCCGCGCCCACGCCGGGCTCAGCGCGGCAGCCACGTCCCCAGGCCCCGGGCGACGGCCGACGCCAGGATTTGCGCGGCGGCCCGCCTCGGCGCCAACACCGCACGCGGCGCCACATGGCGCGCGGCGCCACGGTCCGCCCGGCACCGCACGCGACGCGGCATCACGGCGTACCATCGGGGCGTGACCGCTCCGACCCTGCCTCCCCCCGCCGCCCTGGTCCCGGGGGACGTCCGGGAGAGCCTCGAGGCCCTGGCCCTGGAGCGCGAGGCGATCGTCCTCTACGACGGCCTGGCGGCCATCGAGAAGGACCCCCGGCGGGCCGAGGCGTTCCGCCTGATCGCCGCCGACGAGCGCCGCCACGCCGGCGTCTGGGAGCGCCGCCTGCGCGAGGCCGGGGCCGACGTCCCGTCGGGCGGCCGGATCCGCGCCCGGGTGCGCTTCGTCCTCCTGCTCGCGCGGGTGATGGGGACGCGCGCGGTCGCCGACATGGTGCGCACCCTCGAGGGGGACGACGAGCGACGCTACGCCCGGGGCGCTCCGACCGTCGACGGCGGGGCGATGACCGCGACCCTCGCCTCGATGGCCGCCGACGAGCGGCGCCACGCGGAGACCTGGCGCCAGCTGAGCGAGGCCGCGGGCGACATGGGCGCGGCGACCGCGGTCGACGCGGAGCGCCGCGGCCGCGTTGCCGCGAGCCTTGCCGAGATCACGAAGGCGGAGAACTGGCACCGCGGCGGGGCCGGAACCCTGCGGGCCATCGTCTTCGGCGCTTCGGACGGCCTGGTCAGCAACCTCTCGCTGATCATGGGCGTGGCGGGCGCGACGGCCGATCCGTCGTTCATCCTCCTGTCGGGCATCGCCGGCCTCCTCGCCGGCGCGTTCTCGATGGCGGCGGGGGAGTACATCTCGGTCCGCTCCCAGGTCGAGGTGCTCGAGCGGCAGATCGCGCTGGAGCGGGCAGAGCTCGCCGCGATCCCGGAGGAGGAGTTCGAGGAGCTCGTGGCGATCTACCGCTCCAAGGGCCTCCCCGAGGAGGACGCGCGGCGATTCGCGGAGCACATCTTCCAGGACCCCGAGGTGGCCCTGCAGACACTGGTGCGCGAGGAGCTGGGTCTCGACCAGGCCGGCATGAGCTCGCCGTGGGCGGCGGCCGGCGGCTCGTTTCTGGCGTTCTGCATCGGGGCGATCGTCCCCGTGATCCCGTTCCTCTTCGGCGGCGGCGACCTCGTCCTGTTCGTCAGCTTCGGGATCAGCCTGGCCGCCCTCTTCGTCCTCGGCGCCCTCGTGAGTCTCCTCACCGGCCGGAGCCTCCTCTTCTCGGGCTTCCGCCAGGTCGGGATCGGAGCCATGGCGGCGATCGTGACTTACCTGGTAGGGCGCCTCATCGGCGTCAGCATGGCCGGCTGAGGGCTCCGGATGTGAGCCAGCGCGAGCTTGTGGCGAGGCTCCGCGCGGAGGGCCTGGAGCCGGGCGCCTGGACCAACGGGCCGGGCGACGTCTACGGCGCCCACGCCCATGGGTACGACAAGGTCCTCGTCTGCGCCGCCGGCGAGATCGTCTTCGGGTTACCGCGGCGCGGCGAACGGCCAGCACTCCGTGTCGGCGACCGGCTCGAGCTTCCGGCGGGCACGGAGCACGACGCCGTCGTCGGCCCGGAAGGGGTCACCTGCCTGGAGGCACACCTCCCGGCAGGCCGCCTGGGACCGGTGCCGGTGCTGCGGACGGCGGGGACCTGGCAGGAATTGAGGAGGCCCCCGGCGTCGGGGGCCCCGGATCGCTAGGCTATGGTTTCCGGCGGGCCCGGACGGGTCCGGGCGAGCCGGGGTGGTGCCGGCGGCTCAGCGCAGGCCGAAGCGCGCCCATACGGGAAGTCGGTCTCGCGGATCGGCCTCGGCAAGCTCGTCGTCGCCGCTCAGCAGGATGCTGACGAAGGAGAAGAGCGCGAGGAGGCCGAGCACGGTCGCGATGATCATCGTGCGAACCCCCGTGGTGGTTACAGGCTTGACACCCGCAGTTCTGCGGTTCGATAGTGATACTAGCCTAACAAACCGTTACCGTCAACCACACCTAGCCTAACGTACTGGTACCAGATGGCCGGAGAACCCAGGATCGATCCAATCGACGCGCGGATCCTCGACATCCTCCAGCGGGACGGGCGGCGCTCGTATGCCGAGATCGGCGCCGAGGTGGGGATGAGCGGGCCCTCGGCCCACGAGCGCGTGAAGAAGCTCGAGGCCCGCGGCATCCTGCGCGGCTTCATGGCCCAGGTGGAGCCGGCCGCCGTCGGCCTCGGGGTTCTCGCCTTCATGTGGGTCACCCAGGCGCCCGGCAGCATCGCCGACGACATCACCGACGACTTCGCCGGGATCCCCGAGGTGGAGGCCTGCCACCGCATCGCCGGCGAGGCGGACTACCTCCTCAAGATCCGGGCCGGGGACACCGCGGACCTCGAGCGCATCGTGCGACGGGTGCAGAGCACGCGCCACGTCTACCGGACGGAGACCGACATCGTCTTCTCGACGCCCTTCGAGCGACGTCCGCTGCCGATCCTGCGTGACCTCGCCCACAACGCGAAAACCGGCGGGCCCGCGGAGTCGTAACGGTGGTCGGCGGGCGAACCGCGCCGCCCCCGGACGACGCCGCGCTGGTCACGGCCGTCGCCGCCGGCTCCGAGGACGCCCTCGCCGCGCTCTACGATCGCCACGCCGCCGCGATCCATGCGACGGCCCTCCGCCTCGCGGGGGACCGCCGGGTCGCCGAGGACGTGGTGCAGGAGGTCTTCCTGACGCTCTGGAACCGCGCCGAACACTTCGACCCGCGCCGCGGGTCGCTGGCCGCCTGGCTCGGCACGATCGCCCGCAACCGGGCGGTCGACCGCCTGCGGGCGGCCGGCCGGCGGCCGCGCCTCGTCTCGCTGGGGGGCGGCCCGAACGACGAGTCGCCCGGCGAGGCGCTCGAGCGGGCCGCCGAGAGCGGGCGCGTCCGCGACGGGTTCGACGCGGCCGACCCGGTCTCCGTCCTCGAGGCGGCCGAGGCGCGCACGGCCATCAACGCGGCGCTGGCGACGATGCCCGGGCCCGAGCGCGAGGCCATCCTGCTGGCCTACCGCGACGACCTGACCCAGAGCGAGATCGCCGAGCGGCTCGGCTGGCCGCTCGGGACCGTGAAGACCCGGACCCGGCGGGCCCTGGCCCGCCTGCGGGGCGCCCTTGCCGACACCTACGGCCCGGCCCTTGCGCCGGTTCCGCTCGCGGACGGGGACGGGCCGCCCGCCGTCCCGCGGTCGCCGGCCCCCGAAGCCGACCGATGAACGAGCACGCCGACGTCCGGGCCGTCCTCGAGCTCGCCGCCGTCGAGCCGGGAGGGCTCGACCGCCTCGAGGCCGGCGACACGCCCGATGCCGCGATCGTCGTCGGGCACCTGGCCGGATGCGCGACCTGCCTCGAGGAGATGGCGCGCCTGCGGCGTGCCGAGACCCTGCTTCGGCCGGCCATCGCCGACGCGCCCGACCCCGCCCTTCGCGCGCGGACCCTCGCCTTCGTCCGCGAGGTCGGCGTCCGCCGCGGCGACGAGGGCGCCGGCCGGCCGGTCCAGGTTGGAGCCGGCGATCGGCCGGCTCCATCGCGCCGGGCTCGCCGGTTCGCCTGGGGTGGCGCCGTCGCCGCGGCCCTCGTGATCGGCCTGACGGGTGGGGTGCTCCTGCCGGGACGCGGCGCGCCGGGCGGCAGCGCGGACCCGGCGACCGCGCTGGCTGCCGTCGCGCAGGAGACGGCGACACTGCTCGCGGCGGGCGATGCCCGCGAGGCCGTCCTTCGCGACGCGACCGGCGCCCCGTCCGGGACGCTGGTCCTCTCGCCGTCGGAGGGCCGCCTTGTCGTGACGGCGACCGGGCTCCCCGCGCCGCCGCCCGGGACGGAGCACCGGTGCTGGGTCGAGTCGGGCGGGACGCGCATCGCCCTGGGCACGATGTGGAGGGCCGGGGACGTTGCCTGGTGGCGCGGCCCCGTCGCGCTGCCGGCGGAGCTGCCGCCGGACGTGGTCTACGGGGTGTCGCTCGTCGACGCGGGCTCGGCGGGGCCCGGCACCGAGGTGCTGACCGGCGAGCTGCCGGCGGGGTCGCCCGGCGCGCCCTGACCGGGCCGGGTCGGCTCGCTCGCCCCGGCGTCGGCCGGCAGGCCGGGCGTGGACTCCACCTCGGGCACGGGTCCGAGCGCCAGGTAGATCACGGCGCCGATCCCCCCTGCGACGAGGATCACCAGCCACCACACGTACTCGTTGTTCATCACCGGCGAGGGTACCGCGGGAGGGCCCCGACTGCCGCGCCCTCCGGCCACCGCGGTCGTGCCGCCGCGCCGCGACCACCGCTACACTCCGCGGGCGATGATCGACTGGACTCCCGACCCGATCGCGATCTCGATCGGCCCGCTGCAGGTCTACTGGTACGGGGTCATGTATGCGATCGGCCTCGCCCTGGCGTTCGTCGTCATCGAGCGCGAGGTGCGCCGCCGCGGGCTCGACGGCGGGATCCTCGTCAACGGGATGATCATCGTCGCGATCGCCGCGCTGATCGGCGGTCGCCTGTACCACGTCATCGACCAGTGGGACCTCTACAAGGACGACCTGGTCTCGATCGTCCTCCCCCCGTACAGCGGCCTCGGCGTCTACGGCGGGATCGTCACCGGCGTCATCGCGGCCTACCTCTACGCGCGCTGGAAGCGCCAGCCCTTCCTCACCTGGGCCGACTGCGTCGCTCCCGGCCTGCTGGTCATGCAGGCCGTCGCCCGCTGGGGCAACTTCTTCAACCAGGAGCTCTATGGGCCGCCGACCGACCTCCCCTGGGGGATCGCGATCGAGTGCGCCAACCGGACGGCCACGTGGGCCTGCCCACCGTTGGGCGACACGCCGGTCGATGCGCACTTCCATCCGCTCTTCCTGTACGAGTCGATCTCCGGCGCGATCGGGGCGGTCGTCCTGCTCCTGGTTGCCCGCAAGGTCCGCGGGCTGCGGCCCGGCGACATCTTCCTGCTCTTCCTCGCCTGGTACGGGACGACGCGCTTCCTCCTGGAGCCGCTGCGGACGAACAACTGGGTCTTCTTCGACGTGCCCGTCGCCTCGATCATCAGCGCCTCCTTCGTCGTCGGGGCCGTCCTGCTGCTGGCCTGGCGCCACCGGCCCGGCGCCGCGGCGGGCGACGAACCCCGGGCGGGCGACGAGCCCCGGGCGGGCGACGAGCCCCGGGCGGGCGACGAGCCCCGGGCGGGCGACGAGCCTGCGGCCGTCGCCGAGACGGCACCCCCGGCATGACCGGGCGGCGGCGGCGGCGCGCCGCCGCGAACATCCGTCCCGAGGAGCTCCGCCGTTCGCGGGGTGACGTCCGCGAGGGGCTGGACTGGCTCGGCAGGCCGCCGGACGTCCGGGCCGGGATCCTGTACCGGGTCCTGCGCGGCGTTGCCCGCTTCGTGCTCACGGGCGTCCTGGGGTTCCGCGTCGACGCCCGAGGGCGGGAGAACCTGCCGGCCGCCGGCGGGTACCTGCTCCTCGCCGCGGTCCACCGGGGCTGGATGGACCCCTTCCTCGCCCTCGACGCAGTCCCTCCGGAGCCCCGGGTCTGGACCCTGGGCAGCGGCCCCTCCGCCTTCGACCGCCCGTGGAAGGAGCGCCTCCTCCGGCGCGTCGGCGGCGTGCTGCCGGTGTGGCGCGGCGGCGTCGGGATCGACGTCCACGTCGAGGCGGCCCGGGCGGTGCTGGAGCGGGGCGGCGTCTTCTCCACGTTCGTGGAGGGGACGATCGGCGGGCCGCCGGACCGCCCGACCGCGTTCCGCCAGGGAGCCTTCGTCATCGCCCTCCGCACCGGGGCTCCGATCGTGCCCCTCGCCGTCGCCGGCGCCGAGGAGCTCTACCGGGGCAAGCGCTTCGCGACCCGCCTGCTCCCCCCGGTGACGATCGCCGAGCTGGCCGGCGAGGCGTGGGCGGGGACCCCCGAGCCGGGCTCGCGCGAGGAGCTGGCCGTCGCCCGCCGCGCTGCGGAGCGGCTGGAGGAGATCCTCGCCCCGGTGATCGCCGAGATCCACCCGGCCACCGTCGATCCGCCGACGCGCCGCCGGCGCTGGCCGTGGCTCACGCGGCTCCTCCTCGGCCGGCCGAAGGCCTGATCACCCTATACTCGCGGGCCATGCAGTACGCCGAGTCCATCCTGGAGCTCGTCGGGCGAACGCCGCTCGTCCGCATCGGTCACCTGACCCGGGGGATCGGACCGCTCGAGCGGCAGCCCCTCGTCCTCGCCAAGCTCGAGGCGCTCAACCCCGGCGGCTCGGTGAAGGACCGGATCGGCCTGCCGATGATCGAGGCGGCCGAGCGCGACGGCCTGCTGCGGCCCGGCGGGACCATCATCGAGCCGACGTCGGGCAACACCGGGCACGGCCTGGCGATCGCGGCCGCGCTCAAGGGCTACCGCTGCATCTTCGTGATGGCCGACAAGCAGTCGGCGGAGAAGCAGGCGATCCTGCGTGCCTACGGCGCCGAGGTGGTGCTCTGCCCCACGAACGTGCCGCCGGAGTCGCCCGAGAGCTACTACTCGGTCGCGGCGCGCCTCGCGCGCGACATCCCCGGCGCCTACAAGCCGGACCAGTACTGGAACCAGGAGAACCCGGCCGCCCACGAGGCGACGACCGGGCCGGAGATCTGGGAGCAGACCGACGGGCCGGCGTCACGCACCTCGTGGCGAGCGTGGGGACGGGCGGCACGATCACCGGGGCGGCCCGCTACCTTCGAGCGCGGCGGCCGGACCTCGTGGTCGTCGGGGCGGATCCCGAGGGGAGCGTCCTCTCCGGGGACACGGCCCGGCCCTACCTCACCGAGGGGGTGGGGGAGGACTTCCTTCCCGGCGCCTTCGACCCGGCGCTCGTCGACCGCTGGGTCCGCGTCTCGGACCGCGACGCGTTCGCGATGGCCCGCCGGATCACCCGCGAGGAGGGGATCCTGGCCGGCGAGTCGTGCGGCACGGCGATGGTCGCCGCGCTGGCCGTCGCCCACGAGCTGGCCGAGGGACCCGCCGGGCCCGAGGCCGTCGTCGTCGTGATCCTCCCCGACAGCGGGCGCAACTACCTCTCGAAGCTCTACAACGACGAGTGGATGCGGGCGAACGGGCTCCTGCCGACCCCCGGGGGCGTCGTGACCCTGCGCGACGTCCTGGACGACCACCACCACGGCAGGCAGCTGCCGGACGTCGTGGTCGCCCGCACGACCGAGACGGTGGGCGCGGCGATCGCCCGCCTCCAGGAGTACGGCATCAGCCAGATGCCGGTGTCGGAGGACCGCGAGGGCGCCCGCCCGGCCAGCCTCGTCGGGTCGGTCAGCGAGACCGGCCTCCTGCAGCGCGCCTACCGGGACCCGCGGATCGTCGAGCGGACGGTCGGCGAGGTGATGGACCCGCCCCTCCCGCAGGTCCGCGAGGACGCCACCCTGGACGAGGCGTTCGCCCTCCTCGAGGGCGGCGAGCACGCCGTCCTCGCCACCCGCGGCGAGCGGCCGGCCGGCGTCGTCACGAAGCTCGACGTGCTCGAGTACCTGAGCCACCACCCGCGGCTCGGATCGTAGGGGCACCTGGCCGGCGTGGAGCTTCGGACCGAGCGGCTCCGCCTGCGTCCGTACCGCGCGCCGGACTTCGAGACGCTCTTCGCGGAGCTCGTGCTCGATCCCGCCGTGGTCCGCCTCTGGCGCGACTACGCGGATCCCGCGCTCACGAGCGCGGACAAGCGCGCCATGGCCGAGCGCGACCTCGGGAGCTGGATCGCCGAGGGGATCGCCGCCGGCTACCCGACCTGGGTGATCGAGGCGGCCGACCCCGCGCTGGGGCCGCTGGGGGATTTCGTCGGCGCCGCAGGCGTCTTCCCCC
>CAVPWX010000006.1:0-336071 GCA_963709605.1 uncultured Chloroflexia bacterium
TTTTTACAAATGTGGCGATTTAGGTATATCTGATAGCAGCGGTCATCAACCTGAAGCGTCTGGCCAGGGCACTAAACCCCTATTATTTTCCCTGGTATTTACTTGTGCGTAATATTTTTAAGGCTAGCAGGCAGTTTTTTGAATACTGGAAAAAGAAATTGGACTACGGGGTGATTTGTACAGCGTAACGACTATTTACGGGAGACTTTTTCAACACCCCCACTGTCCCCAATTCCCCGATTCTAATCCCCCTATTTCGATTTTTAGTCACAAACTCATTTTACAAGTGTCTAAATATGTAGAATCTATTTAATGTCATTGAGATATACTTAATACTTCTATTAATTTAATTCTTGCTTAACAATATAGGTTAAAGGCAATGGATGCAGCAATTGAATTCCTGGTTGAACTCGCAAAGAGAGGCGATAAAGGCGCACTCGAGACGCTAATAAGGAAAATCCAAGATAAAGTTTATGGATTAGCGATACGGATGCTCTATTATCCAGCTGATGCAGAAGATGCTACACAGGAAATTATAGTCAAAATTATTACTCAGCTTAGCAGTTTTAGACAGGAATGTGCATTTGATACCTGGGTTTATCGGATTGCCTCTAACCATGTACTGAATATCAACAAACGCCGCGCCGAGCATATGGAAATAACTTTTATGAAATATGAGGAGCAAATTGATAAAGGTCTTACACAGTCCACGGTTAATGCACCATTGGAGGCTGAACAAAACCTTATTACTGAAGAAATAATGATCAGATGTATGCAGGGGATGTTGCTCTGCTTCGATCGTGAACTTCGTATCGCCTTTATTCTCGGTGGAATTTTTGAGGTATCAGGTGATGAAGCTGCTGATATTTTGCATATAACACCTTCAACATTCCGTAAACGCTACTCTCGTGCACGAACACGCATGCGGAATTTTATGACCAAAAAATGTGGCCTTTTTAATACTATAAATCCGTGTCGCTGTTCCCTACAACTTGATCAAGCTGTAAAAACAGGCTGGATAAACTCTGAGAATTTACTTTTTTCAACACATCCAAGCAATCCACTAAAAAATATAAAGCAGAGTAGAACGCATTCAGGAAATGAACGAGATCGAACGAGTCGCAGCTCTATTTCGCTGTCATCCTAACTATGCCGCACCAGAAACGATTGTCAGGGAAATAAAGAAGCTGATAGATTCTGGAAAATTTAGGGTTTTTGATCATTGAAGAAAAAAAGAGGTAAATATCAAATTAACAAAGGAGGTGATGAATAATGACGAATGTACTAAAGAGATATATGTTGATCCTTTAATACCTGTAGAACAGCAGATTGCTTTTCTTCGCCAAGCTGCAATTAATTTTAAGTTTACTGCTTACCAGGCATTAAAAGACAGATTGGGAAATGAGGGAATTGAAATTTTCAAATCTATCTGGAGACAAATTGTACAACAGGGTTTAAAAACAATCAAAGAAAAAAACTTCGAAGAGATCAAAAGGCTTGCAGGTCTTCAAGACAGAATCTTTGGTTTTCAGGTTGAACAGGATTATATAAAAACTGACGAATTTCAATACTCCATTACCCATTGTCCTTATCTGGAAACAAGTAACATGCTGGGAATCAATATGGATTTATGCAATCTCATTGAAGAAGTGGAGATGCAAGAAGTAAGCAAAAATCTTGGAGAGATGACAGAGCCTAACAGAATGTGTCATGGTGATAGTAAGTGTACCGTCAGAGTGAGAAACACCCTTGGGCGATAATAACAAACTCGTTTGCTCCTAAAAAGAAGTCTATTTTATTCTCACATTGTGTGAGCGAAGTCGGAAAGCACAATTATAAGATTACAAGCCTTTGCAACCAATGGACTTCTCGTGGCGGCTGTACGGTGCAGCTTAACTCTTTAAGCAAGTCAGCCATAAGCCAATGTCCAATGGAACAAGTACCATGCAAGTATCAATTGCACAGAGCATGACTGAATGCAGTGAAGGCGTGCTCTGTGCAAAAGAAAGGTTATCGGCTTGTGTATTCAGTAAGGCAGTTTGGCGCGTTTGCAATGACATAGATAATTTATTACTTCATACCCCTGTGTGTTTAATGGGCATTGCACGCCTTCGTTACTCCGACTGATTCCGGCGCCGACATATACGCGGTCAGCCTCAAGTACCGCGTGAACGGCTACAAGCCCGACGGCCAGTTCACCGACTCCTGGACCTTTACGGGATATGGCGCCGCCGCTGTCGGCAACATGCTGGGCATCGGTACTGAGGCGCTGCAGAAAGCCACGCAACTCGCGATGCGCGACGTGGGGGCGCGGCTCGCGACGGAGCTGCGCGACCAGGCCATCGTGCGCGGCCTGCTGTCGGCAGATTCCAGCAAGCCGGCGGCCGACGAGGCGCCGGCGCCGCCCTGAGCGTCAGGTCCCGGCGGGCGACGGCTGCGCCGGCACCGCCGCTGGAGCCGTTGTTGGTGCCGCCGCTGGCGCGGGGTCCTCGACCTGGACGAGAACGGCTGGTCGATCCGGATCCCGGGCGTCTCCACCGGAAGCCCCTTCTCGAACCTCGGGCGGTACCGGGCGGACTGGGCCGCCTTCTCCGTCAGCGCGCCGAGCTTCGGGTCCCCGCCGTCTTCGACGACTTTCGGGTCAACGACGCGGCCCTGCGCGCTCACGGTGAATTCGACCGCGGCGTTGCGCACCACGGCCTCGCCCGGCGGCTTTCCGAAATAGCGGTCCCAGATGAGCGGTGGCTCGTAGTGCAGCAGCACCGGCCGGCCGAACAGCAACTCTGCCAGGGGCTTTCCGCCGACCGCCTGGCCGGTCGCCGACTGCCACGCAAGCTGGTATTGGGGGAGCGCCTTGTCGAACTGCTTCTGCGACTGGAACCAGTCGCCGAGCTGTGTTTGCACGTCGGCGAGCTGCACGGGCGACGAGTCGGGCCGGTTGCCCGCGATCGCGACGGCACGCTCCAGCGCCTTCTGGCCTTCGGAATTGATCGTGGATGCCGACAAGACCGGGCCGAGCGGCGCCATCGGATCGTGGAACATCGAGCGTCGCATGTCGTCCGCCGACGAGAGATCCCGCTGTGACGAGTCGAGCAGCTGTCGACGGTCGCAGTCGGCCAGCGCGGTCAGCGGGTCGATCAGCCCGGGCGCATTCACGCCATTGGTGGTCTCGACGATCTCGATGGCCTTGCGCAGCGCGGCGCGGGACGAGTCGTACGAACCGATCCTCGCATACCAGCGCCCGATGGTCTCGAGCTGCCCGCATACCGCACGCTGCCTGCGCCGTGCTCTGCGCTCGACGACCCGCAACGAGTAGCGCTGCACCTTGAGGGCATCGTCGAGGCGCCCGATTTCCGTCAGCGAATCCGCATATTTCTGCAGCAGCGGCAGCTGTTCCTCGTTGAAGAGACCTTCCGATCGGCGGCTGAGCGTGACCGCGCGGTCGAAGTGCTTCGCCGCGAGGTCGTAGCGCTTGCCGGCGTAGTAGGTCGCGGCGAGACCCGCCTCGGCACGCACCAGGCGCGGCGTGGTGAGCCGCCCCGACGCCTCGATCAGCTCGATCACCCGCAGGTAGCTGGCCTCCGCGCCCAGGTAGTCACGCGAGAGCTGCTGGGCCACGGCGAGGTTCATCAGCGCCACCTGGAGCTCTTCGCCTGCATCCGGGTGCCGCGAAGCCGCGTCCACCAGCCGCTTCGCTTCCGCGACGGCCTGTTCGTACTGCCTTGCGTCCAGCAGCTGGCGAAACGAGAGCTGCTGGTCCGCGGCCGTCGGGGCCTGGGCGGGAGACGGTGTCGCGACATCGGCCGGAGCCTGCGCGTGCAGGCCCGAGCCCGCCAGCGACGCCGCGCAAAGCAGGGCCGGCAGGAAACGGCGGGCGGGACTTTCGCTACGGGCGCTCACGGTCCGCAACAACTACACGGGGACGGCGCCGGATGCAATCCCGGTCAGGGCCGCTCGAACAGGTAGTGGGAGACGAGCCACTCCGCGCCGCCGCCGTATCCCAAGAGCTCCGCGCAGGACATGAAGAAGATGCGCCAGTAGACCCACCAGCGCCGCGCCTGCTGCTCCCCGTACGTGCCTCCAGGATCGCGCATGACCTGGGCCCGGTGCGCGTCCATGTTCGCGAGCCAGGCCTCGGCGGTCTGCTGGTAGTGCGTGCCGTTGACCTGCCAGTGGTCCGAGAGCGCGAGGTCGCGCTGGAAGTAGAGCAGCAGGTGGTCGCTCGGCATGATGCCGCCGGTGAAGAAGTAGCTCGCCATCCAGTCGGTCTCGTCACGCACCTCGAACGGATAGGCGAAGCGCGCGTGCGTGAAGATGTGCACGAACAGCGTGGCCTCGGGCGCATCCAGGCGGCGACGCGCGCCGAGCAGCGTCTCGTAGTTGCGCATGTGCTCGAACATCTCGACCGAGACGATGCGGTCGAAGCGGCTTTCCGGCGGAAAGTCGAGCACGTTGACGTCGCGGTGATCACCTCGACGTTCGCAGGCCGCGTTCGGCGGCGCGCGCGTCGATGAACTGCTTCTGCGTGCGCGAGTTCGAGACCGCCGGTGATGCGGGCGTTCGGGAAATGCGCGGCCATCCACAGCGTCAGCGAGCCCCAGCCGCAGCCCAGCTCGAGGATCGCGTCGCCGTCGGCGAGCCGCGCGCGCTCGCAGGTCAGCTCCAGCATGTCGCGCCTCGGCCGCGTCGAGCGTGCGTGACGCCGGGCCCGTAGTAGCAGGTCGAGTACTTGAGGTGCCTGCCGAGCACGAGCTCGAAGAACTCGCGGCGGCAGCTCGTAGTGCTGCTCGTTGGCCTCGCGGTGTCGATCGCGACCGGGCTCCGCCGAGCTCCTCCACGAGCTGCATGAGGTGCCGCTGCTGCGCCTCGGGATCGCCCTTGTCTTCCTCGCGCAGCCGCTGCGGCGAGCAGCGTGCGGATGCCGGCGCGGATCAGCCAGTCGGGGAGCAGGTCGCGTTCGAGAAGGGAGTAGGAGAGGGATGGCATCGGAGAGTGATTAGTGAACAGCGGTTAGCGGATAGTGGAGAGCGGAAAGCGGTTCGTGATCAGCGGTTAGCGGTTAGTGAGGATCGCAGGGGCGGCCGACCGTTCCGCGGTTCCGCTCTTCACGAACCGCTAACCGCTGGTCATTAACCGCTCTCCGTCGATCTTCACTATCCGCTAACCGTTAGTCACTAACCGCTTTCCTGTCACGCCGATTCCTTCTTCAGCAGCAGCCTGGCGATCGGCTCGCCCTGGCTGCAGCTTCGAGACCTGCAGCAGAACGTACATCGCCATCGCGATGTTGCCGAGCAGCATGATGGCGACGAACCAGGCGACGCGCGATACGGCGGTGACCTGCTTGTAGAAGACCCAGGCATAAAAAGTCAGAAAGCCGCAATAGGCGTCTGCAAGCGTGGCGAGGGTCCACCAGCGGTCGGGCTCCGAGACGAGCCCGCCCCAGTCCCACAGCGGCTGCTTCAGACTCGCGGTTGTCGTCACCAGCAGCATTACTGCGAGGATGGCGCCAAACAGCGCCTTAAGACCCCAACGAGCGTTCATGCCGGCAAGGTTCGCGGCCGGCAGGCGCTGGATTCGCTCAGGTCCCCCTGGTTCGAAGCCTGGTCGCGGGCCGCTTCATGGCCATCGTGTCCGTTTCGTAGCGCCACGCCTCAACGTCGGGTCTAGATCCCCGCCCGGTCGACGCCGGCGAGGAGCCGCGGATCCATCGTGAAGACGTAGCCGGTCGGGTGGTAGGTGGGGGCATCCGGGGCGGGGGCCTCGAGGTTGACGAGCGCGACGTCGGCGCCGCCCACGAGCGCGCGCACGGCGCCCGCGCGGCCGGTCCTGCGGCCACTGACGATCTCCCAGCCCGGGTACCCGCAGCAGGACCGGCCGGTGCAACCGCGTGGTGCCGCTGTCCGCAGGGGTAGTCGTAGTCTCTTCCCCTCCAGGACGGCGAGGCGGTGGACCTCCCGGTCGAGCATGACATCGCCGCCCGCAGCGAGAGTCCACGTCGCGGCCGGGTCATACGCGGAGGGCGCGGCGCCGGCGGGCTCGGCGACGAGGAGGGGCCAGGCCGCGAGGTCGCGGACGCGAGCGCCGCCGAACAGGCGAACCCCACCGACGGCGAGCGCGCGGACGGCGGGGCTCATGTCCCCCGCGCGCAGGATGCCCAGGGCGTCCGGTGCCTTCGCGAGCGCGGCGGGGACGTTCGTGGGGCGAGACGGCCCGGACGTTCGGCCCCGGCCTCACGCGGAGGGCGGCCGCGAGGGGGGCGAGATCCGCCGCCGCCACGTAGACCGTCCTCGGACGCTTCCCCGCCCCGGCGATCGCGGCCGCGAGCGACGCCCGCGAGATCGAGCGCTCCGTGGACCAGAAGCCGGTGACCGGGACGAGCGGCACGAGAACGGGGGGCAGGGGTCGGGGTCGGCGTGGCGAAGGGAGTCGGAGCCGGGGTCGGACTGGCCTCCGGGGCGGAGGGTCGGGTCGGGGTCGGGCGTCGGGTCGGTCGCCTCGCCCGGCGGGGTGCCCGGCCCTGACGCCTCGAAGGCACGCAGGTCGGCCGGTCGACCCGGCGCCGCCGACGCGGCCGAGCAGCCGGCCAGGAGGGGGACGAGCAGCGCGACGGCGAGGGCGCGGACGGCCGTGGCGCGCAGCACGCAGGTCATGGCCGGATCCTCCGGGGACCTGGGGCCAAAGGTCGAGGGCCGGACGGCACGGTCCTGGCGGATCCTCCCGACGATCGCCCGGCCGGCGTTCCTGCCTCCCGCACGGCCCGCGGCGTGCGGCGGCGTGCGACCGCTCCCGCGCGCGACGCCCCCGGCGCCCGGACCGGCCCCGGCCGAGGGGCCGTTCGACCCGCGATCTGGCGGCCACGGGGCCGATCCCCCCGGCGGCCGCGCGCCCGTAAGTCGGGAGCGTGAACTGCATCGTCCTCGTGAAGCAGGTTCCCGACATCTCCAACATCCCCGAGGAGGCCTGGGACCGGGAGAAGGGCACGCTCCGGCGGGCCATGCTCGACAGCGTCCTCAACCCGCTCGACCTGCACGCGCTGACGTTCGCCGACCGCCTCGCCCGCGGCGACCCGGGCGCCCGGACGGTCTTCCTGAGCATGGGCCCGCCCATGGCGCGGGAGGTCCTCGTCGAGTGCCTCTCGCGCGTGCCCGGCGAGGCGATCCTGCTGACCGACAAGGCCTTCGCCGGGGCGGACACCGGCGCGACCGCCTACTCGCTCGCCTGCGCCATCCGGCGGATCGAGCGCGAGATCTTCGGCGGCAGCCGCGACTACGCGATCGTCAGCGGGGATGCAGTCGGTCGACGGCGACACGGCCCAGGTGCCGCCGCAGATCGCCGAGGAGCTGGGCATCGACCACATCGCCTACGCCAAGGGCCTGCGGACGGAGCCGCAGCTGGCGATCCGGCGCATCGCGGCCGAGGGGATCGAGGACGTCCACCCGGTCCGCTGGCCGGTGCTCATCACGGTGACCGCCTGCACCGAGCCGCTCTACCGCTCGTTCGCCCGGGCGCGCGAGGCCCGCCACGCCGAGATCCACGAGTGGAACGCGAAGTCGGTGGACGCCGACCCGACGCGCATCGGCCTCAAGGGCTCGTGGACCCAGGTCTACCGCCTCTTCTCGCCGACCGAGGACCGCCCCAAGACCTGCGAGTACGTCCAGGACCCGGCCGAGCTCATCGGGAAGATCGCCGCCCGCTACCAGCAGGCGGCGCCCGGGGCGGCGGTCGACGCCGACGAGGGCTACGAGCTCGACGGCAAGGAGCCGACCTACCACGGCGAGTTCTGGGTCTTCGCCGAGCGCGAGGGCGACGGCGTCCGCTCCGTCTCGCTCGAGCTCCTCGGGAAGGCCCGCCGGCTGGCCGACAGCCTGGGCGAGAAGGTCGGCGCCGTCCTCCCGTGCGACGCGGCCGGCGACCGGCCGGCCCAGCTGATCGCCGCCGGCGCCGACACCGTCTACGTCCTCGAGCACCCGCTCCTCGGCTCGTTCGACCCGCTCGTCCACAAGAAGGCGATCGCCGACCTCGTGCAGGAGCGGAAGCCGCAGGTCATGCTCTTCGGGGCCAGCCCGCTCGGCCGCGAGCTCGCGCCGCGGGTCGCCTACGCCTGCCGCTCCGGGCTCACCGCCGACTGCACCCGCCTCGAGATCGGCGACTTCAGCAAGGGCTCCACGAACCTCGTCGCCATCCTCAAGCAGACGCGCCCGGCGCTCGGCGGCAACGTCATGGCGACGATCATGACCAAGGACTCGCCGACCCAGATGGCGACCGTCCGGCCAGGCGTGTTCAAGGTGCCGCCGCCCGACCCGACCGGGCCGGCGAGGTGCTCCGCCTGCCGGTGGAGCTGTCGGAGGCGGACGTCGGGCTCGAGGCCGTGCCGGTCGAGTCGTTCGCCAGCAAGGTCTCCATCCGCGACGCCGAGATCGTCGTGGCCGGCGGCCACGGGTTCCGCTCGCGGGCCGACTTCGACAGCTACCTCCAGCCGCTCGCGGCCGGCCTCGGCCGGCTCCTGGGCGCGAGCACCAAGGTCGCCGCCTCGCGCATGGCGGTCGAGGACGGCTTCACGACCCACGACTTCCAGGTCGGCCAGACCGGCCAGACCGTCCAGCCGCGGCTGTACGTCGCGATCGGCATCTCCGGCGCCGTGCAGCACATCACCGGCATGCAGGGCTCCGAGATCGTCGTGGCCATCAACAAGGATCCCAAGGCGCGCATCTTCAACTACGCGGACTTCGGCGTCGTGGGCGACATCGAGACGGTGGTCCCCGAGCTGGTCCGCGCGACGGAGGGCCGGGCGTGAACGCGCCGATCGACGTCCTCGTCGTCGGCGCCGGCCCGGCCGGCCTCGCCGCCGCGATCCGCCTCAGGCAGCTGCTCGCCGCGGCCTCGAGCGACGCGTCGGTCGTCGTCATCGACAAGTCGCCGCGGCCCGGCTACCACTGCCTGTCGGGCGCCGCCTTCGAGCCGGCCTGCCTCGACGAGCTCGTCCCGGGCTGGCGCGACGACCGCAGGTTCATGGAGCACGTCATCCCGGTCGAGCGCGACGAGATGTACTTCCTGCTCGGCAAGCGGGCGATCCGGGTCCCGCCGCTCGTCGTGCCGAAGGGCATGGACCACCACGGCGACGTCACGATCTCGCTCTCGCGCCTCGTCGGCTTCCTGGCCGACAAGGCCGAGAAGGCGGGCGTGGAGCTCTACGGCGGGTACTCGGCGCGGACGCTCCTCGTCGAGGACGGGCGCGTCGTCGGCGTCGCGCTCGGCGAGGTCGGCGGGGACGCGCACGGCGGCGTCAAGTCGAACTACCGGCCGGGCGAGGAGATCCGGGCGCGGGTGACGATCCTCGCCGATGGCTCGCGCGGCGTGCTCTCGACCCAGCTCCGCGAGCGCTTCGGGGCCGGCCGGAACCCGCAGGTCTACTCGCTCGGCATCAAGGCCGTGGTCCAGTTCGCCGGCGAGAACCCCTTCGGGACCGACCGGGTGATCCACACCCTGGGCTACCCGAACCCGCCGAGCGTCTTCGGCGGCGGCTTCATGTACAGCATGGGCGCGAAGACCGTGGCGGTGGGCCTGATCATGGGGCTCGACTGGAAGTACGGCGACCTGACGCCCCAGCGCGAGTTCGAGCGCTTCCGGGCCCACCCGTTCATCGCCGACCTGCTCAAGGGCTCGGTGACGATCGCGACCGGCGCGAAGACGATCCCCGAGGGCGGCTACTACGCGCTGGGCAAGCTGGCGGTGCCCGGCGCGCTCGTCGTGGGCGACGGGGCCGGCTTCGTCAACATGGAGAAGATCAAGGGCATCCACTACGGGATGCTCTCGGGGATGGCCGCGGCCGAGACCGTTGCCGAGGGCCTGGCGGCGGCCGACGACGGGCGCGTGGGCCTCTCCGGCTACGTCAAGCGGCTCGAGGAGCGCGGCGTCCTGCCGGACATGCGCCACGCCCGCAACTACCGGCAGAGCTTCCGCTGGGGCATCTATCCCGGCGCGCCGCTCTCGCTCGTCCAGCACCTGGATCCCGGGCGCCTCGGCATGGAGCCCGACTTCCGGCACGAAGCAGGGCGCGCGCCTGGACCGCGCGGACCCGGGCGGCATGGACGGCGCGACGTTCGTCAGCCTGACCGGCTCGCTCCACCGCGAGGACGAGCCGGCCCACATGACGATCCTCGACCCGGCGAAGTGCCTCTCCTGCGAGCGGGACTACGCCAGCTCCTGCACCCACTTCTGCCCGGGCCAGGTCTACCGCTGGGACGGCGAGAAGATCGTCCTGAGCGCCTCGAACTGCCTCCATTGCATGACCTGCGCGGTGAAGTGCCCGCTGGAGAACATCCGCTGGCTGCCGCCCGAGGGCGGCGAGGGGCCGCGCTTCAAGCAGATGTAGGGGCGGACAGGGCGGGCGGGGCGACCCGTCTCGTCGGCCCTCCCAGTCGCCGGCCCTGGCGCCGGCGCTCTGAGTGCGCCCCCCTCCCCTCCCTCTCCCCCCCCTCCTCCCCTCTCTTGGGGTCAGGAGCCCGTCGCGCCGCGGCGATCAGGGCGCGCGGCCCGGGTCCTGCGCAGGTAGGGCTGCTCCTCTCCGGGCGGTAGTCGTCGAGCTCCCTGTAGGCGTCGTAGCGAGGCGGCGGCACAGTCCGGGCGCTGGAAGCTGTGCGTCTCGAGACCTGGCGGGCCGGGCTCCCAGGCGGCTGGGCTTCGGGTCCGCGGCGAGCACCAGGTCACGGCCAGTCCCCCCCCCCCCTCCTCGCCCTGGCCGCGGATCGGCTCGTCGACCCAGAGGCCGACCCTCTCCCCCCCCCTCGTGCGGCCACCCGCCCCATACGCCGCCTGTCACCCCGCCGCGGATCCGCCTGCATCGACGCGGACGAAGATCGCGACAGGACGGAGTCGGAGCGCCGGTCACGCCATGTTCCACCGGCTGATCGCGTCCACGATCCCGGACATCTGCTCCGCGGGAGCGTCCGGCTGGAGTCACTCGAAACCCGACGCGATGGCGTAGCCTAGCGCACGTCCGCCGTCGACTAGATCGCTTCGCGCCGGCCGGCGCCCGCCACCCACGAGGGGACCCCGCCGATGCATCGAGACCGACCGCGGCCGCCGCTCGGCTCGTCGCCGGGCTGGGACCCCGTGACGGAGCGGCCGGTGTCGCCGTCGCTCGGCGCGCGCCTGGCGCCGGTCTTCGTGTTCGCCGCATCGCTGGCGCTCTACCTGTGGACGCTCCTGCCCGGCATGGCGTTCGATGACTGGGGCGAGCTGCAGACCGTGCCCCACGTGCTCGGCATCGCCCACCCGACCGGCTACCCCACGTACATCCTGACGGCCTGGCTCTTCAGCTGCTGCCGATCGGGTCGGTCGCGTTCCGGGCGAACCTGTTCGCCGCCGTGTGCGTTGCCGTGGCGCTGGCGGCGATGACATCCACGTCGCTGCGGCTCGGCGTGCGCCGGGCATCGCAGCCGTGGCCGCCGTCGCGACGGGGGCGATCGGCACGATCTGGGCGTCGGCGGTCGTCGCGGAGGTCAACGCGCTCCACCTCGCGCTCATCGCGCTCCTCGTGAACCGCTCCCTCGCCTGGGCGGACGAGCGGCGCACGCGCGATCTCGCGCTCGGTGGCCTGCTGATCGGCCTGTCGCTCGGCAATCACCTGCTCACCGCGTTCGTGGCCCCGTTCTTCGTGCTGTTCGCCCTGTGGGCGGGCCGGCGGACGCTCCTCGAGCGGAAGTGGCTGATCCTGGCACCGGCCGCGGCCGTGCTGGCCGGCCTCGCGGTCTACGCGTACATCCCGATCGCCGCGAGCCTCGAGCCGCCGCTCCCCTACAACCACCCCACGACCGTCGACGCCTTCTGGTTCCTCGTGACCGGGGAGCAGTTCCGCGGCCAGTACGAGGGCCTGTTCACGACATCGAGCCTCGGCGTCCTGGTGGACGCGCTCCCGAAGCTATGGACGACGACGCTGGCCCAGGCGACGGCGGTCGTGCCGATCGTCGGGCTGGCAGGCATCGCGATCCTCGTGGTCAGGCGGACGGCATTCGGCCTCGCCTGCGTGGGCGCGCTGCTCGTCGGGATCGGCATCTGGGCGAACTACCTGCGCCTGGAGCACTACCTGCTGGTGCCCTGGCTGCTGCTGGGCCTCGGGGCGGCGGTGGCGGTCGAGGGGGCGGCGCGCGGCTCGAGGCCGTCCTGCCGCGCCGCGCCGACGCCGCCGCGGGACACGCGGCGGCCCTCGCCGCGGCGGCGTTTGCGGTGACGCTGATCGCGGTCAACCTCCCGACGGCGGACCTGAGCGGCGACCGTTCCGCCCGGACGTACGTGGACACGCTGTTCGGGGCGCTGCCGGCGGACGCGGCGATCTTCTCGTTCTCGGGGGCGTCGCCGCCGCTGTGGCACGCCCAGCTCGTCCTCGGGGAGCGGCCCGACGTGCTGGTCGTGGACGACACGAACATCGTGTACGAGGGCTGGGGCACGCCCGAGGCCCGGATGGAACCGCTGATCTGCTCGCGGCCCGTGTTCATCCTGCCGATCGGGGACAGCGTCCTGGACCCGATGCGCGAGCGCTTCACCGTGACCGAGGCGCTGACGGTCCGCGTGGGCGCGCGGGGGCCGACCGCGCAGTACACCCTGCCCGTGTACCGCGTGGAGCCGGGACCGGGGACCTGCAACTAGCGCCGGGCTCCGCGGACCGGCTGCGCGCGGCCGACGGGCCCGCGCGGCGAGACGCGCACCGGACGGCGCGCCGGTGCGCCGATCAGTGCGCCGGCAGACCGAAGATTGCGATCTCGGAGACCAAGCCCGCGGGCCGGGCGCCGCGACGGGCGTCAGCGCCGGCCGGGGGATGCTCCACCGGCACCAGGCGCGAAGGCCATGGCCCGACGATCCTCGCAGGGCCAGGGAGACGGGGCACGTGGTCTTCCCCGGGACGGCCGTCAGCGGGTGCCGATCGTCACCCTGCCACCCGGTGCCGTGGTCCCCACGTCGGCTGCCCCCTCGAGCTGCAGGACCGCCCGCTCCCAGGTGAACGTGCCCTCGTTCACGACCCGGGCCAGGTAGCGGAGGGTGCCTTCCCGGACGGCGGCCCCACGTCCTCGAAGACGGGGTTCGGGACACAGAAGGTGACCCGCTGACCGACGACGCTCGTCGGCCCCAGCACGGCGTTCCCGGTGCCGACGTCCCACGACGGCAGGGGGGCCAGCCCGCTCGGGACCTCCTCCACGACCTCGTAGCATGGCGCCTCGAGAGCGTACGGGCCGAAGGCCACGTGCAGATCCATCTTCACCAGGTGATCCACCGGCAGCGGGTCGGTCGGAATCCGTCGGGTCAGCGTCAGCCCGGGGCTCGTGGGCAGCGAAGCGGGGTCGGCCGGCTCGCGCCAGCTGACGGCGAGGCCGACCTTCCCGGCGATGGACTCGAGCTTCAGCCCCGAGCGCTGCGCCGCGGTCAGGACGAGCGTCTCCGAGTCGCCGGGCTCCAGCCGCACGACGGTCCGCTCGCCGTCCACGGTGTAGGCGAACGAGGCGGCCACGGCGGGGGTGTGCTCGAGGGCGGCCTGGGCGGCAGTCACCAGCTCGAGTGCGAGGGAGGTCTCGCCGGATGGCTGCGAGCGCACGTAGTCCATCATCGACGGGGCGAGCGGGTCGCCCACCCGGGCCGCGAGGACGGCGAGGAGCGCCGTCGCCTCGGTCGTGGCATCGAGGTCGCCGACCCGGAGCCGGACCCAGGGGCCGAGCTGCTGGCCGTGGCGCGAGAGCAGCTCACGCTCGATCGCGATCGCCGAGGCGTCGTCACCAGTCGCGGCGTAGCCGAGACCCAGGTGCAGCCTCTCGGTGACGGTGAGGCCGTCGAGCGCCCCGGCCGCCTCCAGGTCGTCCGCCACGGGCTCGCCCAGCGCGGCCAGGCCGGCGACCGCGGCGATCCGCAGGTCGCGGCGGGCGGTGCCGCCGTCGCGCACGGCGATCAGCACGTCGCGCAGGCTCGCAGTGTTGAGTGCCTCCGGTGCGAGGATCGCCACCCGGCTGGCCACCCACGGGTCGACGCCGCTGTACGGCAGCAGCGCCGCCCCGGCGAGTCGAGCGCCGCTCTCGTCCTGGGTCACCTCGAGCGGGTAGCGCGTCGGATCGAACGTGTCGGGCGGCAGCGTCGCCGGGTCCCGGCCGAAGGTGCCCACGAGCAGGCCGTGGGCCGTCCAGGTGGCGATGGCCCGATCGAGCCGCACGCCGGCCGGATAGACGAAGGCCTCCAGGTACGGCACGTAGCGGGCGCGTCCCGCGTCGGTGAAGGTGAACGTCGCCGCCTCGTCGCCGACGAGGGCCGGCAGCGGCCGGCCGACCTCGAGGAACTCGGTGCGGGCGGCGCTCAGCCGCGAGCGCACGACCCCGAACGTCCGGCTCAGGCGGTCCGCCAGCGGTTTCCCGGCGGCGTCGAGGCGGGTCGGCGCGGTCACGGAGACGGTCAACGATTGAGTGCCGAGCGCCAGGTCGGGCAGCTCGAGGTCCACCTCGCGGAAGGCGGTGCCGGTCAGGCGGGTCTCCGGGAGGCGCAGCGAGACCGAGCCGACGGTGAAGACGACCGGGTCATCGGCCTGGAGCGCCTCACCGTAGGCCCGCAGCCGGATGATCGGCCGGTCGCTCAGCAGGTACTCGTCGGCGACCGTCGCGTCGACGAAGACCGGCAGCCCGACGGGCACCAGCAGGTCGTCGACGCCGGCTTCCAGGTCGGCCGTCATGGCCGAGACGGACACGTGCCACGAGGTGAGGTCGTCGGACAGGCGGACAGTCGTCGTCGCCCGCCCGGTCGCGTCGGTCGCGAGGGCCCGGAAGGCCACCGTGTCCCGGAAGTCGCTGCGTTCGTTGACGGTCGTGTTGCCTCCTTCGCCCTCGGATCCGGCGTCCACCGGGACCTGGTGGGTGGAGGTCAGGCGGACGATGCCGCTGTCCACCGGGGCGTAGAGCCGGCCGAGCGGATCGGGCACCGAGGCCCGGCCAATCTCGAAGAGCTTCTCGTCCACGGCCTGGAGGACGACGCTGGCCGCGACCGGCCGGCCGGCGCGGTCCCGGGTCGTGATCGTGAGGGTCGCGTCCTCGCCCGGGCGGTAGCGGGCCCGGTCGGCGGTCACCGTGACATCCAGCCCGCGCTCCGTCTCGTCGAAGTTGGCCCAGGCCGCGGCCTTCGGGGCGTAGGTCGAGCCGGTGAACCGAATGCCCATGACGAAGATGCGGGGCGCGTCGGCGGCCGTGAAGGTCCGCTCGAACGTCGGCGAGGTCGTGACGGTGGCCGACCGCAGGCCGCGCTGGGCGACGACGTAGAGGAAGCGGTCCGTCGGCGCCGGCTCCACGGGCTCGCCGTCGTCGGTGATCTGCCAGACCACCATCTTGCCGATCCCGTACTCTTCTTCGCCGGTGCCCTCGCCCGCGGGGGTCTCGAACTGCACGCCGGACTGCGCTGACCAGGGGTCGTACGGGACGCCCACCCAGATCCGGCGCCGCGCGGCCCGGCCCTCCGGGTCGGCGGTCTCGGCGGTGATCTCGTACTCGTGCGCGGCTTCCGGCACCGCCACGTCGGCCGAGAGGCGGCCGCGCGCGTCGGTCGTCACGGTGAGCGTCCGCACCAGCTCGCGCCGCGTGTCGTGCTCGTAGCGCGGGCGGACGACCTTCTCGATGAAATCGTAGTCGGTGCCGACCTGGCGGCTGACCGGGACGAGCTCGGTGACCGTGATCTTGACCTTCGCGCCGGGCACCGGGGCGCCGTCGGGGTCGTTGGTCTCCTCGTCCCAGCGGTCCCACGTCCCCGCCGCGACGGCCGCCTCGACCCTGGCGAGGTCCACCTCGTCCACCGAGCCGTTGATCCGCAGGGTCCGCCCGTCGAGCGCTCCCTCCAGGTCGATGTCGTGGGAGGTCGGGAAGACGATGACATCCGCATCGGCGCCGATCTCGGCTTCTTCCTGGACCGCCGGGGTGACGCCCAGCCCCTCGTCCTGGCCGCCGGTGTCCCAGCGGCAGTAGTCGTCGGAGCATGCGTCGGCGTTCATCTCGACGGACACCACGTCGCGCCCCGTCGCGTCCGTCGCCGCCCGTCCCAGCTCTCCGTACGTGATCGGCAGGTCCGGGACCGGCGAGCCGTCGAAGAAGGTCGCGGTCGTCGTGAAGCGCACGGTCGTGCCGCTGAAGACCGCCAGTCGATCGGGCTCGAGGTCAAGGCGGTAGGCGGGCTTGCGGATGACGCCGACCTCGACGTATGCGGAGGCGACGACGCGGCCGTCGACCACGGCCTGGACGCGGTAGTTGCCGATCGGGATGCGCGAGAGCCGGAGCGACGCGCTGAATGTCCCTGCCGCGTCCGGCGGTACGTCCGACCGGGCGACGGTCGGCGGGTCGTCCGTCGACTCCACGTCGCTATGGATCAGCCGCAGCCGGACCGATGGGGGGACCGAGCCGTCGTCGCGACCTCGCAGGTACCCCCAGACGTCGATCACGTCGGTGGTCCGGTAGAGGCCGCGCTCCGTGAGCAGCAGCGACCAGTAGGTCGAAATCGGCCGACCCCATCCGCTCCCACCACTCGCCACGGTAGACGCCGCCGTCCCAGCCGACTTCGAAGGGGACGAGGAGGACGGCGCCCGAGGCGGATCGAACCTCCAGCAGGGGCGGGCTCTCGGGAGCCTCGCGGTCGCCTGCCTCCGCCGGCGGCACCAATGCATCCGGTGTCGGCCCGATCACGAGGCCGTCCGCGGCGGAGCGCCCGATCGACGCCCCGTCGAGCACGCCGGCGGTCGCCCCGGCAATCGGCTCGCCGGTGGAGGTGTCGTTGACCCAGACCACGGTCTGGTCGGTCAGCACGGAGACCCATGCCGACACCGGCGTGACCTGGAGGAAGGCCTGGCTCGGCCGGGCATCCTGGATCTCGACGACGTACCAGCCCTCCGGCAGGGG
Organism: uncultured Chloroflexia bacterium; assembly: GCA_963709605.1. GTDB lineage: Bacteria > Chloroflexota > Limnocylindria > Limnocylindrales > CSP1-4 > CTSoil-043. Next base: position 16,902 of record CAVPWX010000006.1, read on the forward strand.
CGCCGGGAAGCGGATGGCGCCGGCGTCCTCGAATACTCGGCGGAGGAGAATGGCTCCACCGGCGTGGAGAACGTGGCCGCGACCGGCAGCCCCTCGGTCGGCATCATCGGGGTCGAGTACGCCGTCCAGCGGGGCGCGACCAGGAAGTCCGCGAGCAGCGAGGCGGCCGCGTCGAGCGTCGGGATGCGGTAGACGCGGATGTCCGCCGTCCTGGCGGCGGCCGGCGCCTGGGGGTCGGCCGTCTAGGGTTCGAGGACGCCGATGACGGTGGCTTCGGTGGGGCTGGTCTCGACGGTGTCGCGGGCGAACTGCAGCCACGGCGTGAGATCGTGCTCGCCGGCGGTCTCGAAGCGGAAGACGACGTCGGACTCGAGCGCCAGGTCGGTGTCGGTGCGCGACAGGCCGGCCGCGATCGTCACCGTGTAGAGCGTCTCGTCGGCGAGGGAGTCGGGGATGAAGACCTGGGTCCGGCCGTGCCGCTCGAAGCGGCCGGGCACGGCCGGCTCGATGGTGAAGTGGTCGCGCATGTCGGCGACGCCGTCCTGGTCGAAGGTCACCTCGATGCCGGTCCGGGCGGGCACCGCCGTGGTCCGGTCGCCCGGGATCGTGCTCAGGACATGGACGGGGGAGCGGACCCGGAACGCCCACGACGCGGCGAGGCTGCCATCCGCGGCCCGCAGGGTGAAGCGGTACTGGGTGCCGGGATCGAGCCCTCCCCGCGGCGCCAGCGTCGCGGTCCGCTCATCGGAGCCGGCCTCGATGCCCAGCTCGGCGTCGGGACTGACCTGGACGCGGGCTGCCATCGCCCTCGCGGGCTCACCGGTCAGGCTCGTGAGCGCGAAGCGCCCGTCGGGCGCGACGCCGGTCGCGTCGACGGGGATCGCCTCCAGCGTCGCGACGGGCGCCAGGGGGAGCAGCTCGACGGGTCGCCAGACCTCGCCGGTGCTCGCGCCGGGCGTGACTACCGGGGTGGTGACCGGGGTCGCGAGGGCCTCCGGGCTCGATCGGGGTGGCGGGAAGGCCACCACCAGCGACACCGCGATGATGCCGATGACCACGGCCACGGCGACGCGTGCCGCTCGCGATCGGATGGGACGCCAGGAACGCTCGGTCCCGGCCATTGCGATCGTCTCCCTCGATCCTCGCCTTGGACAGGCGGTCCCCGGGCAGGTGGCCGTCCCCCATGAGACGAACCGGCGCGTCGCGTGTGGCGCGGATCTCGGCCGCGCCGAAGGGTCAGGTCAATTCGCTGATCGGGCTGGCGCCCAGCTGGCCGTTCGTGATCGTGATGGCGTACGGCCTCCCGGCACGCCCGGTGCGCCGACCCGGCCGGTCAGGTGCGATCTCGCGACACCTCTCGCCGCCCGCCTGCGGGTGGGACATTGCGCGATCCAGCCCGGATGGGGATGAGCAAGACCGTGGCAGCCAGCGCCAGGCATCCTCCGAGGACGGAGGCGAGCCCATAGCCCAGGTGCTGCACCAGGGATCCCGCCACGGCGAATCCGACGACCCCGCCCACCCAGACCGTGGCCCCGAAGAAGGCGAGCCCCTTGCCGAGAAGCTCGCGAGGGACCAGGTCGGTCACCCAGGCGCTGCCGATCGAGCTGTTGCTGCCCACCGCGATCCCCTGCAGGATGAAGACCAGCCAGAACTGCCACAGGACGCTCGAGGCCGGCAGCAGGATCAGCGCCGCCAGCGCGGAGAGATAGCCGACGGCGAGAAGGGGCCTTCGGTCGATCCGATCGGAGAGCCAGCCCATCAGGAGGGGCAGGGGCATCGAGATCAGGCCCCCGACGGCTCCCGTGCTCGAGATCTCGAGGGGACCGAACCCTTGGTCGCTCATCTCGAACGACCGGATCAGGACGATGAAGAACCCCGCGACGGACAGGACAGTGCTGGCCGCACAGAGCAGCAGGTAGTCGGTTCCCGGTGACCTCCGGCTCGGGGACGTGTCCTCGTCAGGGGGCCTGACGTCCTCCTTCTCCTCCAGGCCGAGCGCCGCCACCGGCCACACGAGCATGACGACCCCGAGGACCCCGAACATGGCGGCGTGTCCCCAGTCCCGCACGAGCCAGCCGGTCCCCAGCCCGCCCACGAACGCTCCCAGCCCGCTGGTCAGGGCAAGGACGCCGAAGGCCTTGCCCCGTTCGTTCTCCCCGGCCGACAGGCCGGTCAGTATCCCGAGCAGGGCCAGTCCCATGCCGCCGCAGAACCACAGGAGGGCGGTCAGCAGGCTCAGCGCCCAGACCGAGCTCACCTGTCCCATCAGCCACGGCAGGGGGACGGCCGCCACGCCGACGATGATCAAGGGAAGCCTGCGGCGATAGCGGCTCCCGGATACCCATCCAGCCGACGTGGCACCGAGGGCGAGGGCAAGGTACGAGAACGCGAGATACAGGCCCGCCAGCGTGGGGTCCGCACCGAGCTTGGCGGCATACACCGGCAGCAGCGGGAGCAGGCCGTTCCCAACGGTCCAGGGGACCAGGCTGCACACGAACAGCGAGGCAAGCTGCCGTCGACCGATCCTCATCGCCAGTCGCCTACCGTACGCGGCGGTCGGGCATCTGGCGAGAGGCGAACGGCCCCCGGACGCCCGGTGCGCGTCCGATCCCGCGAGCGGAGCGCCTGAGGCGGAGGCGGGGGCGGGTCGAAGCCGGCTCTACCTCGCGTCGCGGGCGTGATGGTTTGGCCCTGCAGCCCACCGCCGCTCCCGGCCGACGCCGGTCGGGGCGGTCGAGACCGCCGGATCTACTTCCAGGTGATCGTCCCTGCGTAGGTCGCGCTGGCGTCGATGCCGGAGCTGACCCACGTGCCGGCCCCGCTGATGCGTTCACTGACCCGGCATAGGCCGCCGTGGCATGGAACGGCCCCCGACCGTCCCAGATCGCCGTGTTCTCACTCCCCGGTTTGGAGGCCGGACCGGGAGCAGGAGGCCGGGACGATCACCGTCGGCCGGCTTCGGCGGGCATGTCGAGGAAGGGGTTCTCCACGCGTACGCTGCCGTACGTCTCGCCGTGCGCGAGGTCCTCGCTCAGGATGCGCCGGCAGCCCGCCGCCTCGGCCGCGGCGATGATGAGCGCGTCCCAGTACGAGATCGCGCAGGCCCGGCTCGTGGCGATCGCCGCCCGAACGAGGGAGGCATCGATCCCGACGACCGGGAGCTGGGCCATCCGCTCGACCAACAGGTCGGCCTCCCCTAGGGGAACCGGCCGGCTGAGCTTGCGGGTCACGACCACGAAGAACTCGCCCAGGACCTGGGCCGAGATCACGAAGTCCGTCTCGGGCCCCGGCACGAGGACCTGCCGGGCACGCGCCTGCTTGGCCGGCTCGTCGTCGTCGAGCGCGTAGACCCAGACGTTGGTGTCAACGAAGGTTCGATCGGTCATACAGCTCGTCTCGCCGCCATGTCCGGCCGCCCTCGCCGCTCCCGGCGCGGGAGCCGGCCGCAAGGTCCAGGAAGCCGGCCAGCGCTGCCGCCGTGGCGTCGGCGCCCGCATAGCGCTCGAGATACTCGGCGACGACGGCGTTCACCGACGTCCCGCGCTCCAGGGCCCGGATGCGCGCGCGTCGCAGGACCCGCTCGTCAACGGTGACCGTCAGGTTCGCCATCTCACACCCCGCGTAGCACGGGTCCAGTGTAGCACGAGCTGCCCGCTGGTCCCGTCGAGGCCCCTCTGACGCGTCCTCCGCTTCTGCACGAGGCTTGGTTGGCCTCAGTCCGCGGGGTGGCAGCGGGACGGTCTCGCGATGCGGCGGACGTCGAGCAGCCCGAGAGCCCTGGGGCTTTCCTCCTCGCGACGACAGTGTGGCGGAGAGGGTGGGATTCGAACCCACGGGGCGCGAAGGCCCTGCGGTTTTCAAGACCGCTCCGATAAACCACTCCGGCACCTCTCCGCGGTGCGCGCGTCGAGGATAGCGGGCCGAGGCGCACGGGAGCGAGCTGGCGTCCAGCCCGGGCGCATCGCGTCCACGGAGTCGATAGCCCTCGTGACCGGCTGAGACGGTCAGGAGCGGGCCCCTGAGCGTGAGATCGAGGCGAAGTCCCAACCTGGCCGCGAACGGGAGCGTGCGGCCCGGCAATCTGACCGGCTGAGACGGTCGCGGAGTAGCGCCAGGCGTGGGCGCGCGGGCGCGGCCACGGGGCTTCGCACGACGCGCGCGAGCGTCGCACATGTACGGCTGAGCGAGGCGCGGGCAATGCACGCCGGCACGGGCGCGGGCGCCGAAGGTGCCGCCAGCACGGGCGCCGACGGCACCCGGGGCCGTCAGATCGGGTCGGCCTCGGCCGCGGGCGCCGCGGCCACCGCGATCCAGGCGAGGCGGATCGTCGCCGGGTCCACCGGCTCGGCGCCGACCGGGACGAAGGCGGCCATCACCAGGCGGATCCCCGGCGGCAGGCCGGCGAGGCCCACCGGCACCGCCCCTGGAGGCTCGGCCGGCGCTATGGCCGGCGTGTCGGCCGGGGATTCACCCGGCGGCCCGTCCGACGGCTCACCCGGGGGTTCGGACGAGGGCTCGGCCGACAGCTCGTCCGACAGGTGCAGGAGGGCGTCCGTCGGCGACGCGGCCCGATCGGGCTCCACGGCGAGCGTTCGCACGAGCAGTCCTGGCCCGCCCGCCAGCCGTTCCGCGGCAGCGAGCTCGGCGCGGATCTCGGGCGCCCGCGTGTCCCCCGGCACGACGATCCGCAACGACCCGGGCTCCTCGACCGGGAGCAGCGAGAGCCGGTCGGCCGCCGGCTCTCGCCCCAGGAGGGCGTCGTCGCGGGGGCTGGCCACGGGCAGGGCCGTCAGCACCGGTCGCCCGGCCTCCCCGGCCGTGAGGAGGGCGGCCACGGGGAGGGTCCGGCCGAGGGTGCCGGGGTCGCCGGCCAGGCGCACGACCACGACGGCCGGGGTCGCCGGGGCGGCGAACGCGAAGACGCGCGACGCGCCGGGCTCGAGCGCCGTCTCCAGCGGGACCGACGCCAGGCTGTGGGCGGGCAGCGCCGGGTCGAGCGGGAAGGCCCAGGCGTCGACGGTCGAGGCCAGTCCGGCGCCGTATGCCTCGATCGGCACCCGGCCGGGATTGCGGACGGTGGCCTCCAGCGACCCGTCCGCCGCGAGCCCCACCGAGACCGACGCTTCCTGCTCGGCCGCGACGCGCACGAGGAGCGAGCGGATGGCCGGCCGATCGGTCTTCGGCAGCGGCAGGCCGTCGCTGTCGCGGGCCTCGATGTCGAGGAGCCAGGCGCCGGGCTGGGCCGGAGCCTCCAGCGGCAGGCGCACGGAGTCGCCGCGGATCGCGCGGCGAACCAGTCGCCACTTCGTCGCCGGCGCCCGGGCCGGGCCCTCGGCCGTCGCCTCGACGAGCCCCACCGGCCGCCAGCGGACGGCGAAGCGAAGCCGAGCCGGCAGCTCGAGGCCGGGCTTCGCCCGCCACGGGACGTCGACGCCCAGCCGGGCCCCCACCACGGGGGTGGCGGCCAGGGCGGGCCGTCCGAAGCGGACGCCGCGCTCGCGCAGGGTCACCACGAGCCGGTCGATGACGTTGGCCGCGTAGGCGACCTTGTCGGCCCAGCGCGGGTCGGACGCGTAGTAGCGGTTGATGGCGCGGGCCGTCGTGAAGCGGTACCACCAGCGCCCGTCCGGCGTCAGGTACCCGTCGCGCAGCTTCTCCGCCACGGCCCGGATTCCCTGCTGGTAGGAGCGGTAGCGGGTGGCGTACCGCCAGGGGTCGCGGTCGAAGGCGGAGTACCCGAAGAGGTTCCGCTTGAGACGGGCGATGTCGGAGGTCCCCCAGCCGGATTCGAGGAACGCGTGGGCCAGGAAGTAGCGGGCGTTGATGCCCTCCTCGCGCTCGGCCCGCATGAAGGCGGCGCCGAGCCGGGGCAGCGGCGTCGTCGCCTCGAGGACCTCGTCGATCATCCAGGCGGCGTAGCCGGAGACGGACAGGACGTCGGTGTTCGGCGTGAAGACGCGGCCGGGGCGGTACTCCACCGTCCGCCGCGGCTCGAGCTTCTGGAGGCGCGAGTCGGCCGCGGCGGGGGCGGCCGCAGCGAGGGCGACGAGGCACGTGAGCGCGACGATCGCGGCGCGCCGCAGGAGGATGATCTGCATGGGACGCCGCCACGATGCGGGCCGCGTGCCCGTGCGGCCACGACCCGACCGTCCCGTCCCCGTGTGGCCCCATGGTCCGGGCCCCGTGAACGCGATGCACCCGCTCGGGGCCGTCCGCGGCGGTGATCCACGGTCGGTGGGGCCCGGGCGATCCAAGGGCAGGGGCCCGCCCGATATAGGATCAGCCGGGCGACACCGCCCCCCGAGCCTTCCCTCCCGGAGGACCATGCTCCGCCGACTCCTGGGCAGCGACCCCGCGGCGCCGGCCGCCGCCGACCTCGCCCCCAGCCGCCACCTCATCGACCTGCGCGCCGTCGTGAAGGACTACGTGACCGACGCCGGTCCGTTCCGGGCGCTCCGCGACATCGACCTCCAGGTGGACTCGGGCGAGTTCCTGGCCGTCGTCGGCAAGTCGGGCTCGGGCAAGTCGACGCTCATGAACATGATGACCGGGATCGACCGGGCGACACACGGCGACGTCTGGGTCGGGGGCACCCACCTCAACCACCTTTCCGAGGGCCAGACGGCGGTCTGGCGGGGCCGGACCGTGGGGGTCATCTTCCAGTTCTTCCAGCTCCTCCCGACCCTCACGGTCGTGGAGAACGTCATGCTCCCCATGGACTTCGGGGGGCTCTGGACGCCGCGCGAGCGCGAGGAGCGGGCGATGGGCCTCCTCGACCAGGTCGAGATGGCCGACCAGGCCGGGAAGCTCCCCCTGGCCACCTCCGGCGGCCAGCAGCAGCGCGTCGGCGATCGCCCGCGCCCTCGCCAACGACCCGCCGATCCTCGTGGCGGACGAGCCGACGGGGAACCTCGACTCGGCGACCGCGGAGGCTGTCATCCGGCTCTTCGACGACCTCGTCGGGGCCGGCAAGACGATCGTCATGGTGACCCACGACCGCGAGATCGCCTCGCACGCCCGACGGACGGTCCACATGGTCGACGGGAGGCTGCTCGACGGGACGCTCCCCGACGACGCGGCGCCCGCCGCGGGCCCGGTCCCGGCGCCCGGCGCGTTCGAGGCGGTCCCGGCGGTCGCCGCGATCGAGGCGGTCGCCGCGCAGCCCGCCCGTGCATAGCGTCCGCTGGCGCAAGGTCCTCCGCGACCTCGGCGTCGCCCGCACCCGGACCGTGCTGGTCGTCCTCTCGATCGCCGTCGGCGTCTTCGCCGTGGGCACGATCGCCGGCTCGAGCGCGCTCCTCCAGGAGGGCCTGCGCGAGGTCTACCTGGCAAGCCGGCCGGCCAGCGCGACCCTTGCCACGTCCGGGTTCGGCGACGATCTCGTGGAGGCCGTGCGGGGGATGCCGGGGGTCGCCGACGCCGAGGCCCGCCGCAGCATCACGGTCCGCCTGCGGACGGGGCCCGAAAGCTACCGCGAGCTCCAGCTGACCGCCATCCGGGACTTCGAGGACCAGCGCCTGGACCTCGTCACGCCCGAGCCCGGCGCGGCGTGGCCGCCTGCGCGCGGTGAGATGCTCCTCGAGCGCTCCAGCCTGACGCTCGCCGACGTCCCCGTGGAAGGCCCGGTCGAGGTCCAGGCCGTCGACGGCTCCGTCCACCAGCTCCAGGTCGCCGGGCTCTCCCACGAGGTCGGTGCCTCGCCGGCCTTCTACATCGGCCGTCTCAATGGCCACATCACGTTCGACACCCTGGCCGACCTCGGCTACGGGACGGCCTACGACGACCTGCGCATCCTCGTCTCGGACACGAGCCTCGACCGCGAGGGGATCCGGGCCGTCGCGGAGCAGGTCCGGGAACGGCTCGAGCGCGCCGGCGTGGTCGTCGCCTTCGTCTTCGTGCCGCCCCCGGGCGAGCACCCCGCCAACGACCTGCTGGCCGGCGTCTTCCTCGTCCTCGGGTTCCTGGGGCTCCTCGCCCTCCTCGCCTCGGGATTCCTGGTCGTCAACACGGTCAACGCGATCATCGCCCAGCAGACGCGCCAGATCGGGGTCATGAAGGCCGTCGGGGCGCGCAACCGCCAGGTCGCGGTCCTCTACCTGGGCATGGTCCTGGCCTACGCCGTGCTCTCGCTGGGCGTGGCCCTGCCGCTCGGCGCGATCGGCGCCTACGGGCTGACCGTCTTCACGGCCCGCCTCGTCAACTTCGACGTCGACACCTTCTTCGCGCCACCGGAGGTGCTGGCCCTCGAGATCGCGGTCGGGCTGCTGGTGCCGCTCCTGGCGGCCCTGGTCCCCGTCTGGCGGGGCGTGCGGATCACCGTCCGCGAGGCGGTCGGCAGCACCGGGCTCGCCGACGCCTTCGGGCGAAGCCGGGTCGACCGGGCGATCCAGCGCGTCCGGGGCCTCCCCCGCCCCACCCTCCTCTCGATCCGCAACACGTTCCGCCGCAAGTCGCGCCTCGCCCTGACGCTCTCGGCGCTGACGCTCGGCGCGGCCGTCTTCATGGCGGTCTTCACGGTCCGGGCCTCGCTCTACCAGACCCTCGACGACGCCCTGGCCTACTTCGACTACGACGTCCAGGTGGAGCTGGCCGCTCCCGCCCGGGCCGGCTTCCTCGTCGCCGAGGCGGAGCGGGTTCCGGGAGTGGAGGCGGCCGAGGCCTGGCGCTTCGCGACCACCCAGCGGATCCGGGCCGACGGCGCGGAGAGCCGCTCGTTCATCACGTTCGGCCTGCCGCCCGACACCACCATGGTCCGCCCGAAGCTCCAGGAGGGACGCTGGCTCCTCCCCGGCGACGGGAACGCGCTCGTGGCCACGGCCAACGTCCGCGAGGACGAGCCCGACCTGGCGATCGGCGACACGGTCACCCTGCGGGTCAACGGCCGCGACGCGGCGTGGACGCTGGTGGGGATCGTGGAGTCGCCCACCCAGCGGCCCTTCCTGTACGCGAACGCCGGGCCCCTGGAGCAGGCCACCCGCGACGTGGGCCGGGCGTCGGTGGTCATGCTGCGCACGGAATCCCGGGATCCGGCCACCCAGGACCGGGTCGGGAAGGCGACCGCCGACCACCTCGAGACGGTGGGCATCCGCGTGGCAGCCACGACGACGATCGCCGAGGTGCGCACGACCCAGGAGCGCCTCTTCGACGTCCTCGTCATCTTCCTCTCCTCGATGGCGCTCCTCCTCGGCGTCGTGGGCGGGCTCGGGCTGACCGGGACGATGAGCATCAACGTCGTGGAGCGGGCCCGCGAGATCGGGGTGATCCGCGCGGTCGGCGCCAGCGACGGGGCGGTCCTGCGGCTCTTCCTCGCCGAGGGGCTCCTCATCGGGCTCATCTCGTGGGGGCTCGGGGCCCTGCTGTCGGTGCCGATCAGCCGGACCCTCTCCGACGCCCTCGGGATGGTGTTCCTGTCGCGGCCCCTCTCCTACGCCGTCTCCCTCGAGGGCGTCGTCCTGTGGCTGGCGATCGTCATCGCCCTGGCCGCCGTCGCCAGCCTCGTCCCGGCGTGGCGGGCCTCGCGCCTCGCCGTCCGCGAAGTCCTGGCCTACGAATGACCGACGGAACCCCTCCCCCGCCGCCTCGATCCCGGGCCCGCCCGGACAGCGTCCCGCACGAAGGAGCCCCATGCGCCGCCTCGCCGTCGCCGCCATCATCCTCATCGCCGTCGCCGGCGGCGCCCTGCTCCTGCTCGGGGGACTCGGCGGCGGCGGGGATGACGCGGCGGCGTCGCCGTCGATCCCGCCGGTCCCGCCCTCGAACGAGGTCGTCGCCGACGGACGGGTCGTGCCCATCCGGAGCGCCGAGCTGGGCGTCGGCGTGCCGGGAACGATCGCCGAGGTCGCGGTCGCGGAGGGCGAGGCCGTGACGGCGGGGCAGGTGCTCGTCCGCCTGGACGCCGCGGCGGCCGACGCCGAGGTCGCCGCGGCCAGGGCCGCCGTCGCGGCCGCGGAGTCGGGAGTCGACCGCGCGGAGGCCGCCCGCTCCCAGGCGGTCGCCCAGCGCGACGCCGCAATCGCCGCCGTCGACCAGGCCCGCGCCGGTGTCGCTCGCGCCGAAGCCGTCCGCGACGGGCTCCCCAGCGGCGCCTCCTCGTCCCAGGAGCGCGTCGCGGAGGCCGACGTCGACGCCGCCGAGGCCGCGCTCGAGGGGGCGCGGGCGAGCTTCCGGGCGTCGACCGCCGCCCGCGACGGGGCCGCGGCGGGGGTCACCGCGGCCCAGGCGGAGCTGGACCGGGCGACCGCAGGCCTCGCCGCGGCGGAGGCCGCCGCGGCCGAGCTGGCCGTGGTCGCGCCCTTCGCCGGGACGATCGCCTCGCTCGACGCCCGCGTGGGCGAGCGGGCCGCGCCCGGGGTCGTGATGGTGCGGGTGGCCGACACGTCCGGCTGGCGGATCGAGACGACCGACCTCGACGAGACGACCGTGGCGCGGGTTGCCCCCGGGGCGCCGGTCACCATCACCTTCGACGGCCTGCCGGACGCAACGGTCCGGGGCACGGTGACGTCGATCGCCCTCTTCGGCTCGACGCTCCAGGGCGACGTCGTCTATCGCGCCGTCATCGAACCGGCCACGGTGCCGGACGGCCTGCGCTGGAACATGACGGCGACCGTGACGGTGCAGGCCGGGGAGTAGCCGCTCAGCCGGCGCGGCCGTCCTCCGCGAGGGTGACGACGCGGAGCGCGGCGGGCCCCTCGGTCACCGCGAGCTGATGACGCAGGTGCCGGCGATGAGGTCGTGCCAGCCGCGCCGGCGGCTGTCGACGAGGATCCAGACGAAGCCGATGTAGAAGACGGCTCCCGAGACCCAGTAGCCCACCAGGCGCAGCAGCGCCGCGCCCCACCCGATCCGGCTCCCGTCCCGGTCGTTCACCACGCGGATCCCGGCCACCTTCATCCCGGGCGTGGCCCCGCCGCGGGCCCAGAAGAACGGGAAGTAGAGGAGCGCGAAGATCGTGATCAGGAGAGAGCCCAGCAGGAACAGCCCGATCGCGCCGGCCGCCGCGCCCGTGTCGCCCACGATGACGTCGCCGTTGGCGTCGATCGACCACTCGAGCGACCCGAAGAAGACGACCATCATGAGGATGACCGCCGCCGTCGCGACGAAGCCGACGAGGATCGCGTCGAGGATGTAGGCGCCGAGGCGGGCGCCGTGGCCGGCGAAGCGGACGCCGGGGGCGGGTCCGGCGGGCTCGGCGGGCACCGCCCACGGCGCCGGCGGCGGTCCTGGGGGCGGATAGGCCGGCGGTGGCGCGGCGGGGGGATACGCCGGCGGTGGATACGCCGGCGGCGGTGTCGGCGGGACGCCCTGGGTGGCGTCCTCGGGGCGGTTCGGCTGGTCCATGCTGGGCTCCCTCGCTAGGACGCCGCGCCACGGCGTCGCCGCTCGATGGTATCGGCTCGCAGCGCCCGCGTCGACGATCCCTTCCGCCCGACCTCCGGGCCGATCGGCCCGGAACGCCGCCCGCCAGGGGTCGTTCTGCCCTTGCCGGGCGCCGCCCCGCGCCGGACGATCTCTCCGACCACCTCCGATGAGGACCGAGCGATGCACCGCATCCTCGCCGCGATCCGCCGGCTCCTCGACGCGAGCCTGCCCGTGCCGCCCAGCGACGCCGATTACCCGGCGACAGAGGAGGAGGCCTCCCGGCGGCGATGGCGCCTCTGGTTCCGCCGCCAGCAGAAGGATGGCCGCGGCGGCAACCGCTGACGATGTCGTCGCGTCGGCGCGTCCTCGTCTCGCCGCGACCTACCGGGGGCGGATGACGTCCGTGCCGAGGGTGCCGCGGAGCGGGTCCGGGACGACGACGCTCCCGTCGGGCTGCTGGTACGTCTCGAGGATCGCCGCGACCACGCGGGCGAGCGCGAGCCCCGAGCCGTTGAGCGTGTGGACCAGCTCCGGCTTCGCGCCCGGTGCCGGCCGGTGGCGGATCGCCATCCGGCGGGCCTGGTAGTCCCGGAAGTTCGAGCAGGAGGAGACCTCCAGCCAGCGCTCGACGCCGGGGGCCCAGACCTCGAGGTCGTACTTCCTGGCCTGGACGAAGCCCATGTCGCGGGTCGCCATGAGGAGCACCCGGTAGGCGAGCCCGAGGCGGCGCAGGAGGTCCTCCGCCCGCCCGGTCATCCATTCGAGCGCGTCGTTGCTCGTCTCCGGGCGCTCGAACAGCACCATCTCGACCTTGTCGAACTGGTGGACGCGCAGGATCCCGCGGGTGTCCTTGCCGGCCGCCCCGGCCTCGCGCCGGAAGCATGGCGTGTAGGCGGCGTAGCGGACCGGCAGCGCGCCGGCTTCGAAGATCTCGTCGCGGTGGAGGTTCGTGACCGGGACCTCGGCCGTGGGGACCAGGTAGAGCTCGTCGCGGGTGACGACGTACATCTGGTCTTCCTTGTCCGGGATCTGGCCGGTGCCCCGCGCCGAGGCGGTGTTGACGAGGGCCGGTGGCCAGATCTCGATGAAGCCGTTCTCCCGGGTGTGGACGCCGAGGAAGAAGTCGATGAGGGCGCGCTGGAGCGCCGCTCCGGCGCCCTTGTAGACGGGAAAGCCGGAGCCGGTGATCTTCGCCCCGCGCTCGAGGTCGATGATGTCGAGCGCCTCGGCGACCTCCCAGTGGGGCCTGCGCGTCCAGCCGCCGCCGGGGCCGGCCGCGACGTTGGGGAGCAGGTCGCCCCAGGTCCGGACCGTGACGTTCGCGTCCGCGTCGCCGACCGGCACGTCGGGATCGGCCGGGTTGGGGATCCGCAGGAGGACGTCCTCGAGCTGCCCCTCGACCGCGGCTGCCTCCGCGTCGAGGGCCGCGATCCGCTCACCGGCGGCGACCGAGGCGGCTTTCAGCGCCGCGACCTCGGGGCCATCGGGAGCGGCCCCGCCGCGGATCGCCTCGCCGACCCGCCGGGAGACGGCGTTCCGCTCCGCCTTGAGGCCGTCGGCCTCGCCGAGGAGGAGGCGGCGGCGGGCGTCGAGGTCCAGGGCCACGTCGATGAGCGAGGCGTCCTCGCCCTTGTCGAGCGCGCCCTGCCGGATGACCTCCGGCTCCTCGCGGAGCCGCTGCACCCCGACGCTCATCCCTTGGCCTCCTCGCTCGTGGCCTGCCCGCCGGCCGGGGGCCCATCGCTGGCCGGGGGTCCGTCCGGCGTGCCCACGTCGTCGACCACGTGATGATGCCAGCCGGCGGCGGCCCGCAGGCGGCCGACGACGAATTCCCGGTCCAGGCTGGCCAGCAGCCAGCCCGCCCGGGGCCCGTTCGGCCGGCCCAGGAAGGCGAGGTAGACGGCGCCGAAGGCGCGCCCGGCCGGCAGACCGGCCTCGCCGGCGACGCGGAAGAGGAGGTCCTGCCAGGCGTCGCCGCCATGCGGTCCCTCCTTCTCGGCCGCGATCGCGAGCCCTCCCAGGAAGACCCGCTGGTCCTCGCCGAGGGCGGTCGCCTCCGGCGGGGGCGCGTCGCGGCGCACCCGGACGACCGCGCTCTCGGGCGCATAGGCGTCGAGCCACGCGCGCGCGGCGGCGAGGCGCTCGGCGAGGGTCAGCTCCTCGGCGATCGTGAGCGGGACGCCCTTCTCCTCGGCGACCCGCGCGGCGATGTCGACGCCGGGGATCTGGGCGAGGAGCGCGAGATGGGCGAACGCCGGGCGGTAGGCCGCGGCGGCCTCGGCCGGGAGGGTCGCGGGGAGGAGAACGTAGCCGAAGAGCCGCTCCGGGTCCGGCGGCAGCTCCCCGCGGTAGGGGCGGCCGGCGACGGCAGCCGCGAGGCGGTCCAGCTCGTCGAAGAGGCGGGGGATGGCGTCGGTGCCCTCCGGGTCGAACTCGATCGCCTGGTTCGGCCGGGGCCTCAGGAAGAGCAGCCGCAGCGCCTCCGGCGGGAGGACCTCGGCCATCTTGTGGGCGGACGCGCCGCGGCCCTTGGAGGTGGACATCTTGCGCCCGCCGATGTTGAGGAACTCGTAGGCGAGGTTGCGCGGCGGCTCGCGGTCGAAGACCTCGCGGGCGAGCGCGTCTGAGCGGTCGCGCGACCCGCCGGCGGTCGCGAGGTCCTTGCCGCAGGGCTCGATCGTCACGCCGAAGAGGCTCCATTGGGCAGCCCACTCGAGGTTCCAGGGGAGCTTCGCCGCGCCGCCGAACGGCGCGATCCGGCCGCTCGCGCCGCAGCCGCGGGCCCAGGTGACGTAGTCGGGGCGGCATTCGAAGGCGACCGTCTCGCCGTCCCAGGCGGTGGCGATCGTCGTGCCGACCTTGCCGCAGACGGGGCAGACGACGTGGACCGGCAGCCAGCCCTCGGGCCGCTCCACCTTGCTCACGCGGCGGTAGACGTCGCGGACGACCTGGGCCCGGTCGAGGGCGGTCCTGATGAGGGGGTCGATCTCGCCCGTCGGGTAGATGTCGCTCATCCAGTAGTAGCGGTCGGGGTGGATCCCAAGGCCGGCGAAGGTCTCGATGAAGACCCCCGCGAAATGGCGGGCGTAGCTGGCATGGCAGTCCCCGGCGGGGTCGGGGACATGGGCCAGCGGTCGTCCCATCTCCCGCTCCACGGCATCCGGGGTGAGGAGCGCCTGGGCGTCCATCGGGTCCATGTCGTCGACGCCGTAGAGGAGGGTCGCCGGGAGCCCGCGGTCGCGCAGGGCGCGGGTGATGACGTCGAGGATGACCGGGCCGCGGAGGCTGCCGACGTGGACGGTCCCGGACGGAGTCTTCGAGTCGTTGACGACCTGAGGTCCCTCGACCGACGCGGCCAGCTCGTCCGCCCAGTACATGGCTGCGTCCTCCGCTCCGGTGCGCCGGGCCCGGCCGCGGCGCCGGCCGCCCGACCCGGTCTTTCCGGGCGGGCGATCAGCCGATCGAGGTGATCGTGTAGGTGAACTCCGAGCCGTTCGGAAGCTTGACGGTGACCTTCTCGCCGGCCTTCCGGCCAAGGAGGGCGCGGCCGACGGGCGACTCGTTCGAGATCCGGCCCTGCGCAGGGCGCGCCTCCGCCGAGCCGACGATCGTGAACGTCTCGGTCCCGTCGCTCGACTCGACCTCGACGACCGAGCCGAGCGCCACGTGCTCCGTGCCGCTGTTCTCGATGATCACGGCCGTCTTGAGCATCCCCTCGAGGGTCTGGATCCGACCTTCCACGAAGGCCTGCTCGTTCTTCGCCTCCTCGTACTCGGCGTTCTCCGAGAGGTCACCGTGCTCCTTCGCATCGTGGATCCGCGCGGCGACCTCGGCGCGCCGGTTGCCGACGAGCTCCGCGAGCTCCCTGCGGAGCTCTGCCTCGCCCTCGCGCGAGAGGTAGGTAGGCTTGTTGTTCACGGAGGAGCGGACCCCCAGCGATCTGTCGAGCCTGCTGCCGTGGTGGCCGGGCAGGGCGACGGTGAGGTGGCGGATAACGAAACGAACCCCGGGCTGCTGCCCGCTAGAGGCGCGCCCGAAGTCCGGCCGGCGGGGATCATAGACCCGCCCGTCGGGGAGCGTCAAACCGGGGGTCCCCGCGCAGGGTTTGGCGCCCCGGCCCTGGACTGGGCCGCGGCGCCGGGGCCCCACGACCGGGGCGGGCTTCGCGGGGCGGGGCGGGCTTCGCGGGGCGGGGCGAGTCTCCGTGGCCCGTGCTTCGTGGGGCGAACGTCCTCGACACCGGACGGGAGCGCGCACGCCGGATTCCGTCGGTTCCATTCGCCCGAGGAACGGTCCCGATGCGCACGGCGGCATTCTGCAGGTGGCGTTCGCCACAGGAACGACGATGGCACCGCGAGCGGCTGCCACGTGCGGATCGTTCGTGCTGTTGAAAGCCCGTGCCGGGATCCTTCGTGCCGCGCACGAAACCCGCGAACGCCCACGGATCCCGCGAACGCACCTGCGCGGGCGGCGGGTCAGGGGCGGGCGCGCTCCCCGTAGCCGGCGAAGCGGCCGTCGGCGTCGCGCAGCACGGCTCGAACGCCCCGCACCGCGTCGCGGCGGAGGTGCCCGTACACGTGGGGGTACGGGCGCCCGGGATCGTCGTAGCGCCAGGGGGCGCCGGCGAGAGCGAGGTCGAGGTCGAGCACGATGAACGCCCCCGGCTCGCCGGCGTAGAAGCGGTTCGCCACCGCGAGCATCTCGTCGTCGCCGTCCGTGCAGTGGACGAAGCCCTCGGCCTCGAATGCGGCGGGCGCATAGCCGGCGGCCGGGTCGGGGTCCGCCCGCCAGGCATCCCAGCGCTCAGCCGGGACCAGGTGCAGCGTGACGTGGCCACCTGCCTCGCCGGGCAGCTCGCGGAAGAGGAGCCGCCGGGCGTTGCCCGCGTACACGAGCCGCAGGACCTCCGCGGGGAGCCCCAGGCCGTGGATCGCCCAGCGGCCCTGGGAGCCGACCGGGGGCGGCCCACCAGACGGGCCACCGGGCCGGGGCGGCCCACCAGACGGGCCACCGGGCGGCCCATCGGGCCGGGCGTCGGATCCGGGCGACGGCGGCTCCCCGTACGCGTCGCCGGCCTCCGGGTCGGGCGGCTCGTAGGCGAACGACTCGTCGCGCGTCTCGAGGAAGCGAGCGTAGATCGCCCACCAGGCGGGGTCGGGGGCCGCGTCGGTGCCGAAGAGGACCCGGTCCGCCCAGCGGACGACGAAGTCCCGCGCCGAGAACGGCTGGCGCCCGAGCTCGGCAATTCGCGCCGCGATGTCGACGTGCCAGTTCGGGTGCGCCGCGAGCATGGCGCCGACCCGCCCGAGATCCTCCGCGACGCAGCCCACGTGGGCTCCCACGAACGTCGTCCGCGGGTGGCGCGCCAGCAACGCCTCGAGACCGTCGATGATCTCCTCGAACGGTGGGAACCCCGGCAGGTCGGGGCGGTCCCGCGGCCGCGTCGGCCAGAAGTGCCAGTCCGGGTGCTCGCGGAGCTCCTCGTAGCGCTCGTTCATCGCGTCGAGCGGCTCGAAGAAGGCGATCGGGTCGGCGACGTGGATCGTGACCGGGATGCCCAGCTCCCCCGCCGCCGCCCAGAGGGGATCCAGCCGCGTGTCGTCGACGGCCACGATCCGGCCCGACCCGTCGCGCGCGGTCAGCCCGAGCGGCTTCCAGGCCTTCAGCCCGCGAGCGCCCGCGGCCACGCCGGCGCGCAGCCGTCGCGCCTCCTCCTCGCCGAAGTCGGGCCGCTCGGCCCACATCGGGTAGTCGAGACCGGCGAAGACGGCCACCCGGCCGCCGAGCGGCGTCCAGCGTTCGATCTCGCGCGCCAGCCCGGTGCCGCGGCCCCCGTCGAGGTCGACGATGCCGGTGATCGAGGAGGCGTCGAGGATGGGCCCCAGCTCGGAGGCCGTCGCGTCCGCCCAGCGCCCGGAGAAGGGCGTCGGCCCGAGGTGGTTGTGGGCGTCGATGGCCGGCATCGAGGGCCGGGCGACCGGCGTGGCCGGCACGCGCAGCTGCGAGCGTGGCCGGAAGTCGCGAAGGAGGAGGTCGTCGGGGGCGAACCGAACGGAATCGGCCACGCGCGCGACTCCCCTACCCCTTGAGGCCGGACAGGGCGATGCCCCGCACGAAGTACTTCTGGGCGACGACGAAGAGCACGATCATCGGCAGCAGGCTGAGCAGGGCGCCGGCCATCATCTCGGGCCACTTCCCCACGTGCTGGCCCTGGAAGAACGCGAGGCCGACGGTCGTCGTGTACTGGTCGAGGTCCTGCAGGTAGATGAGCGGGCTCAGCAGGTCGTTCCACGTCCACATGAAGGTGAAGATGGCGAGGGTCGCGAGGGCCGGCCGGGCCAGCGGCATGTAGATGCGGGTGAAGATCTGCCAGGGGTTCGCGCCGTCGACGCGGGCGGCGTCGGCCAGCTCCTGGGGGATCGCCAGGAAGAACTGGCGCAGGAGGAACGTCCCGAACGCGCCGCCCAGCCAGGCGCCGACCCACAGCGGCTCCATCGTCCCGATCCAGTTCCCGCTCTCGCTGAAGGGGTGCGGGAGCGTCCGGTACAGGATGAAGTTGGGCACGAGGACGACCTGGAACGGGATGATGAGCGTGGCCAGGAGGATCCCGAAGAGCGGCCCCCGACCGCGGAACGGGATGACGGCGAAGGCGTAGGCGGCCATCGACGACGTCACCAGCTGCCCGGCGGTGCACAGGAGCGCGAGCTTGAGGGAGTTGGCGAAGAACGTCCCGAACGTGACGTCGTTCGGGAAGGCGTTCCACATGTTCGTGTAGTTCTCGAAGTGGAGGCCCGTCGGGAAGACCAGCGGCGACGTCCCGAACACCTCCGCCCGGGTCTTGAGCGACGTCACGACCATCCAGAGGAACGGGATCATCATCACCAGGGCGCCGGCGACGAGGACCGCGTAGAGGAGGCCGTGGCGCGCCAGGCGCAGGGCCCGGCGGCGGCGGGGCCGGTAGGCCCGCGCGAGCCCGGGCGTCGCGGCCAGCGGCGGGGCGCTCACCGGACGGCGCTCATCGGACGGCGCTCACTGGTAGTGGACCCAGCGGCGCTGCGAGCGGAAGTAGACGAACGTCAGGACCGCGACGATCAGGAACAGGACCCACGAGGCCGCCGCCGCGTAGCCCATCTTGAAGTTCTTGAACCCGTTCTCGTAGATGAAGTAGACGAGGGTCACGGTCGCCTCGGTCGGCTTGCCGGGCCGCGCGAGGACGTAGACCTGGTCGAAGACCTGGAAGGCGCCGATGAGGGACAGGATCCCGGTGAAGAAGATGCTCGGCGTCAGCAGCGGCAGGGTGACGCTCCGGAGGCGGGCCCAGCGGCCGGCGCCGTCCACGGCGGCCGCGTCGTAGTACTCCTGCGGGATCGCCTGGAGGCCGGCGAGGAAGATGATCACGCTCGTTCCCAGGCCCTGCCAGACGCTCATCATCACGATCGCGGGCATCGCCCAGAACGGGTCGGAGACCCACTTCTGCGGGGGCAGGCCCAGCACGCCGATGAGCAGGTTGAGGATCCCGCCCGAGGGCGCGTAGATCCAGGCCCAGACGAGGCCGACCGCGGTCGCCGAGGTGACGACCGGGAGGAAGTAGGCCGTCCGGACCCAGGCGATGCCGCGGATCCCCCGGTTCAGGGCGAGGGCGAGCCCCAGGGCCAGCGTCATCCCCAGCGGGACGGAGACGACGGTGTAGAAGGTCGTGTTCCGCAGCGCCACCAGGAAGCGCTCGTCCTGCACGAGCGCGGCGTAGTTCTCCAGGGACACCCACTCCGGCGGCGTCAGCAGGTCCCACGCCGTGAGGCTGATCCCGAAGGTGGCCAGGATCGGCCCGGCCGACAGGATCGCGAGCCCGATGAGGGTCGGGGCGAGGAACAGCCAGGCCCAGCGAGCCTCGGCGGCGACCGGACCGCCGCCGCGCCGGCGCGGGATGGGCCCCGGGGCGGCGCGGCGGCGGAGAGCGGTCATCGGCGAACGTCGGCGAGGGGTCGCCGGGCGGCCGTCACTGGCTCGCGAGGACGGCGTCGAGCTGGGGCACCACGTCGGCGAGCGCCTGGGCCGCCGTCTTGTTGGGCGCGTTGAAGACCTCGACGTCGAGCTCGCCCTGGAGGATGGTGGTGAACTCGTTGTAGCCGCGGAAGGACGGCTTGAGGTTGGCGTAGCTCAGGCTGTCCGCGAGGACGTCGGCCCCCTCGAAGGAGGTGGCGTAGGGGCCCGCGAGGACCTCCTTGGAGACCGGCAGCGACGCCTGGAGAAGCATGAGCTGCTCCTGCGCCGCCGGGCTTGCCAGGTACTTGACGAACTCCCAGGCGGCGTCGGGCGCCTTGCTGCCCTTGTAGACGACGGCGCCGGTCGGGTTGACCGAGGTGTAGCGCCCGGCCGGGCCCTTGGGCAGCGGGGCGAGCCCGAACTCGAAGCCCAGGTCCTCCGCGGCCGCCGTGTGCGTCGGGACGAGCCATGAGCCGTTCGCCTCCATGGCCGCCTTGCCCTGCTCGAAGGCGTCGCCGGTCTCGGCGAAGAGCGCCGGGTCGGCCATGATCTTGTCCTTCCAGATCAGGTCCTGGAGGAACTGGATCCCCCCGGCGGCCTCGGGCGTGCCGAGGAGCGTCGTCGTGCGGTCGGCGCTGATGATGTCGCCGCCGTTCTGCCAGACGAGCGAGCTCCAGTAGTTCTCCATGTCCGTCGTCTCGGTGTAGAAGCCCCACTGGTCGACGGTGCCGTCGCCGTTGTCGTCCTTCGTGAGCGCCGTGCCGGCCTCGACGAGCTTGGCCCAGTCCCAGCTTTCGTCCGGATAGGCCAGCCCGGCCGCGTCGAACATCGACCTGTTGTAGTAGAGGATGATCGTGTTGAGGTCGCGCGGCAGGCCGTACTGGCCGCCGTCGGACGTGGTGAAGACGGCCACCCCCTGGTCGACCAGCTGGGTCAGGTCGAACGCGTCCCGCTCGACGTACGGCGCGAGGTCCAGCAGGACGTCGCGCGACTGGTAGTCCGGGAAGAGCGGGCCGTCCATCGCGAAGACGTCGGGCGCCGCGCCGCCGGCGAGCCCCGTCTGGAGCTTGTCCCAGTAGGCGTCCCAGTCGCTCACCGTGACGTCCACGGTGATCTTCGGGTTCGCGGAGTGGAAGGCGTCGACGATCGCCTGCTGGCTCCGCAGCTCGGCCGGGTCGCCCCAGATCGAGTAGGAGATCGTGACCTCGGGGCCCGTGTAGCCGCCCTCGGGGTTCGCCGAGGGCGCGCCGGATCCGGCCGGCGCCGCAGTCGGGGTCGGGCTGCCGCCCCCGCCGCAGGCGCCGGCCAGGAGGCCGGCGGCCGCGAGTGCGGTGAGCAGGCGGGGTGCGCGGGTCCGATGAAGCGTGTGCATCGCCATTCCTCCTCCGGTCATGCCATCCAGTCCGGGGCGTCGCCGCCCAGCCAGCCGGGCAGCCACTCCGCCTCGGCCGCGATCAGCTCGTCGGTCAGCCGCCACGCCTCGTCGAGGGAGAGGGCGGCCTGCACCTGGGGGTCGGCCAGGACGGCGTGGTAGACGAGGTCGCGGTCCTCGTCGAGCGCCGCCCGGACGGTCAGCTCCTGGCAGTCGACGGCCGGCCGGGTGTACGCCGCGCACTGCGGCGGCAGGGGGCCGACGACGATCGGGTGGACGCCCAGCCCGTCGACGAGGGCCGGCACCTCCACGCAGGCGTCGGCGGCGAGGTTGTCGATGAGCCGGCCGCCGTCGTTGGGAACGTTCGCCACGATCCTCGCCGGCGCTCCCGCGGTCACCGCGTGGACGATGACCGCCGCGTACTCGCCGCTTCGCTCGATCTCGAAGGGCTCGCCGGCGTCGAGGCGGCGCTTCGTCGCCTCGTATTCCGCGAGGTTGCCGGCGACGCGCGAGAGGTACTCCCCGATGGGGATGTTGAAGCGCTCCACCTGGCCCTTGGGGATGAACCACGGGTTGTACTCGGCGTGGTGCTCGGACGACTCCGTCGGGTAGAAGCCGAAGCGACGGAACAGGTCGGCCCGCACGAGGTCGTCGCCGGGCACCAGCCCGGACTCGACGAACGCGTGGAGCGCGGGGTAGAGATCCACGCCGCGGTGCTCCAGGCGGAGGATCCAGGCGAGGTGGTTCACCCCGGCAGACAGGGCGTCGACCTCGGCGACGGGGACGTCCAGGTACTCGGCGAGGCGGTGGACGGTCCAGTAGACGGAGTGGCACAGGCCGACCGTCGGGATCCCGATCGCCTCGTCGACCGCCCGGACGAGCATCCCCATCGGGTTCGTGTAGTTCAGGAGGAGCGCCTCGGGGCAGACCTCGGCCATGTCCGAGGCGATCCCCAGGACGACCGGGATCGTCCGCAGCCCGCGCAGCACGCCGCCGGCGTTGATGGTGTCGTTGATCGTGTAGCGCAGGCCGAAGCGGGCGGGGACGTCGAAGTCGACCTGCGTCGCCCGGGCGCCGCCGACCTGGACCGTGTTGACGACGTAGTCGGCCCCCGCCAGCGCCTCGCGGCGGTCGAGGCTGCCCCGGATCGTCGGCTCCGCGCCGAGCGCGCCGGCCGTCCAGCGGGCCATCCGCTCCGCGGTCGCCAGGCGATCGGGATCGATGTCGTGGAGGACGATCTCGGCGTCGACGAGCTCGGGGTACGAGAGGAAGTCGCCCAGCAGGTTACGGGTGAACTCGACGCTCCCGGCGCCGACCAGCACGATCCGCGGCATCTCAGCCCTCCGTGACGGCGTCGCCGACGCCGACGATGTGACGCAGCCCCTGGCTGTGGTAGCGCTCCACCCAGCCGGGGTGGTCCGGGTCGTGGCCCCGGCGGCGGGCCAGGGCGAAGGCGAGGAGGGCGACGGGGGCAACCGCCGTGAGCGGGGCGAGATCCTCGACGGCCGATGCGGGGAGCGGGAGGTGGTCCGCGCCGCCGGTCGTTGGCCCGTCCCCCGGGCCGACCTCCACGACCCGGGCTCCCCAGTCGCGCGCATGACGGGCGACGTCGGTGGTCGCCTCGCGGCCGGGCCCTGCAGGGGCGAGAGCCACGACCACGCTTCCCGGTCCGACGATCGTCGCGGACCCCGAGGCCATCTCCCACGACTCGGCGCCCTCGGCATGGACGAGGGCCATCTCCTTGAGCTTGAGCGCGGCTTCCAAGGCGGCCGCCGTGGCGTTGCCGCTGCCCACGACGAAGAGGTGCTCGCGATCGGCGAGGGCGTCGGCGAGGAGCTCGACGCGGGGCTCGGCGGCCGCGACGGCTGCCGCGACGTCATCGGCCGCGCCCGCCAGGGCGTCGCGCACGGCCCGGGCCCGCGCGCCGCCGAGCAGCTCGCCCAGCAGCAGGTGCGTGGCCGCGAGGGTCGCCACGAACGTCTTCGTCATCACCGGGACGTCGCTCGGTCCGCCGGAGGAGCGGACGACGTGCTGCGCGGTGCGGTCGAGGGTGCTGCCGGGAACGTGGACGACGCCCACGGTCGGCACGCGCCCGCGCAGGGCGTCCACGACCGCGAGGACGTCGCGGAACTCCCCGGAGGCGGAGATGCCGACGACGGCGTCGCCCGGGCCGAGCGCCGGGAGATAGGTGCGGAACTCGCCGGCCGGAAGGGCGATCACCGTCGGGTCGTCGGCCGCCGCGTGGCGCCTGTAGAAGGTGGCGGCGGCGAGCGCCGAGTGGTACGAGGTGCCGTTGCCGATCACGTGGATCCGCCGCGTCCCGGCGGCCCGGAGGGCGGCGGCGGCGGCGCGAGCCCCCGGAAGGCTGTCGGCGAGGGTCGCCCGGATCGCCTCTGCCTCGGCGGCGATCTCGGCCGGAACGGTGCCGGAGATCATGTGTCGGAGGGCTCCTTTCGAGACACTGCCGGTCAGCGGGCCACCACGACGCGGACGCCGCGGGCCTGGAGGGCGACGACGTCGGCCGGATCGGCGCCCGCGTCGGTGACGACGGTGTCGACCTGGTCGAACCCGAAGACGAAGGCGGGGGCGACCTGGGCGAACTTGCTCGAGTCGGCGAGGACCACGCAGCTGCGGGCGCTGCGCCGGAGGGCCCGGTCGGTGAGGATCTCGGGGATCGAGTCGTTCATGAGGCCGTGGTCCGGGTCCACCGCCCCGATCCCCATGAAGAGCGTGTCGGCCCGCAGCTCGCGGAGGGCGAGCTCGGCGAGGTGCCCGAGCATGGAGTGCATCCTCGGTCGGACCACCCCGCCGAGGATCACCAGCTCGATCCCCTCGCGGTCGAGGAGGACCGAGGCGACATCGAGGGCGTTCGTGATCACCGTGAGGCGCCGGTCGGCGAGCCGGCGGGCCAGCTCCATGGTGGTCGTGCCGCTGGAGATCGCGATCGTCTGGCCGTCCGCCACCAGGGACGCCGCCGCCGCGCCGATCGCCCGCTTGGCCTCGGCAGCCGGGTCGCGGCGGGCTGCCGGCGACCGCTCGGCGGCGGCGAGCGCGGCGCCGCCGTACGTCCGGAGGAGAGTGCCGTCGTCTGCCAGCTGGGCCAGGTCGCGGCGGATCGTCGACGGCGTGACGCCGAGGTCCCGGGCGAGCGTGGCGACGCTGGCACGCCCATCCTCGCTCAGGCGGCGGAGCAGCTGGCTGCGGCGGTCGCGGCGCGGCATATGCGCATCTTCTGACGCACAACGCGCGCCGTCAACGGTCGATCCTGCGCATATCGCGCAGACTCGGCATTGTTCCTCTCCCGCAGCGCGCGGTACGATCGCGGCGTCCTGTTCCGCCCGAGGTGCCCGATGCCGTACCCGCTCGGCACGCGGCGCGGGCTGGAGGCGTGTGCCTCGGCTCGCGGCACGTTCGCCGTCCTCGCCCTCGACCACCGCCAGAACCTCCGCAGGGAGCTCCACCCCGAGGCGCCGGAGACGACGACCTACGACGAGATGGTGGCCTTCAAGCGGGCGGTCGTGCGGGCCCTGGCCGGAACGGCCACGGGGACGCTCCTGGACCCCGAGATCGGCGCCGCCCAGTGCATCGCCGACGGCTCCCTGCCGGGCCGTGCCGGCCTCCTCGTCGCGATCGAGGCGACCGGCTACGAGGGGCCCCCGACGGCCCGCGTCAGTCGCGTCCTGCCGGGATGGTCGGTCGAGCAGGCGAAGCGCCTCGGCGCGTCGGCAGCGAAGCTCCTCGTCTACTACCACCCCGCCGCCGCGAACGCCGCCGACCAGCAGCGCCTCGTGGCGGACGTTGCCGCCGCCTGCCGCGCCGCCGACCTCGCGCTGTTCGTGGAGCCGCTCGGGTTCGACCCGTCGACCGGCGGGAAGCTGACGGGCGAGGCGCGGCGGCGCTGCGTCGTGGAGACCGCGCGGCGGCTCATGGCCTCGGGCGGCGACGTCCTGAA
The DNA here is from genome assembly GCA_963709605.1 of uncultured Chloroflexia bacterium. Lineage (GTDB taxonomy): Bacteria > Chloroflexota > Limnocylindria > Limnocylindrales > CSP1-4 > CTSoil-043. The sequence goes on from CAVPWX010000006.1 coordinate 41,567, forward strand.
GGCCGAGTTTCCCTACGACCCGGGCGTGGCGGACGAAGCGGCCTGGGCCGACGCGTGCGCCGAGCTCGAGGCGACGTCGCCCGTCCCCTGGGTCCTCCTGTCGGGTGGGGTCGACGACGCGACGTTCGAACGCCAGGTCGCGGTCGCCTGCCACGCCGGCGCCTCCGGCGTCCTCGTCGGGCGGTCGGTCTGGGCGCCGGCGGCCACGCTGCCCACCGCGGCGCGCGACACGTGGCTGGCGACGGAGGGGCGGGCCCGCCTGGCCCGGCTGGCCGCCCTCGTCGACGACCTCGGCGTTCCCTGGCACGCCCGGCCCGGGACGCTCGACGCCGGGGACGTCCCGGGCGAGGGCTGGTACGGGGAATACTGAGCACGATGGATCCCGCGCCGCCGGCGCCGACCGCCACTCCCGCCAGCGACCTCGACCTCCTCGTCCTCGGGGAGGTGAACCCGGACGTCGTCGTCCGGGCCGCCGACCCGCGTCCCGCCTTCGGCCAGGTGGAGCGATGGGTCGACGGGATCGAGCTCGTGATCGGGAGCTCGTCGGTCATCTTCGCCTGCGGCGCCGCCCGCCTGGGGCTGCGCACGGCGATGGCCGGCGTCGTCGGCGACGACCCGCTCGGGCGCTTCATGCTCGCCGCGATGGCCGAGCGGGGCCTCGACGTCGGGGCCGTCCGGGTCGACCCCGCCGTCCCGACCGGCGCCAGCGTCATCCTCGCCGGCCCGGCCGACCGGGCCATCCTCACGGCCCCCGGGACGACGCCGTTCCTGCGGGTCGCGGATGTCTCGCCGGCGCTTCTGGCCCGGGCGCGCCACGTCCACGTGGGCAGCCTCTTCCTCCTCGACGCGGCGCGCCCCGACCTGCCCGCGCTCTTCCGGGCGGCGCGAGCCGGGGGCGCGACGACGTCGATCGACTGCAACTGGGACCCGCGGGGAACGTGGGACGGCGGGCTGCGGGCGCTCCTCGCCGAGACCGACGTCTTCCTGCCGAACGCCGCGGAGGCGACCCGGATCGCCGGGGTCGTCGACGTGGAGACGGCCGCCCGGGCGCTCGTCGCGCTCGGACCGCGGGTCGTCGCGGTCAAGCTGGGGGCCGACGGCGCGCTGGCGGCCGCAGCCGACGGCGCGCTGGCACGCCGCCCCGCGCTGCCGGTCGAGCCGGTGGACACGACCGGGGCCGGCGACTCGTTCGACGCCGGCTTCCTCGCCGGGTGGCTGGCCGGCCGGCCGCTCGAGGCGTGCCTCGCGCTGGGCGTCGCCTGCGGCTCCCTCTCGACGCGCGGCGTCGGGGGCACGGCGGCCCAGCCGACCCTCGCCGAGGCCGAGGCGGCCGCCCGCGCTGCCGGGCTCCTTCCGTGAGCGACGCTCGGGGCGCCCGTGCGGGCGAGTCAGGGGATGCAGGCGGGTCCCGGGGCCCAGGTGCCGGCCGGCCGGCGCTCGCGTGGCGCCTCGTCTGCGTCTCGGTCAACGCGGCCATCGACAAGACCGCCGCCGTGGACCGCCTCGTCCCGGGCGAGATCCACCGGCCGGAGCTGCTCTCGGTCCTGCCCGGCGGGAAGGCCCTCAACGTGGCGCGGGCCGCACGGACGCTCGGCCTCGTGGCGTCCGTCGTGGCCGTCCTCGGCGGGCACGCCGGCGACTGGATGGAGGATGCCCTGGCCCGCCGCGGCATCCGCACCCGCGCCGTGCGCGTGGCCGGCGAGACGCGGACCTGCCTGTCGGTGGTCGACCGCGGGACCGGCGCGCTCACGGAGTTCTACGAGGCCGGCCTGACCCTCGACGCGGACGGCTGGACGGCGGTGGAGCGGGCACTCCATGCCGAGCTCGCGGAGGACCAGGCCCACGTGCTGGTCGTGATCGCCGGGAGCCTGCCTCCCGGCGCGCCGGTCGATGGGTACGGACGCCTGGCGGCACTCGCGGACGGCGCCGGGGCCCGGGCGGTCGTGGACGCCGGCGGGGCACACCTCGCGGCCGCTCTCGCGGCCCGCCCGTGGCTGGTCAAGGTCAACGCCCGCGAGGCGGCCGAGGCGACGGGCATCCCGGCACCCGACGAGCCCGGGGCCCTCGCGGCCGCACGGGCGCTGCAGGCCGGCGGTGCCTCCGTCGCACTCGTGACGCGGGGGGTGGACGGCGCCGTGCTCGTCGCCGAGGACGGCGCGCCCTGGCGTATCGGGCCGCCGCCGGAGCTCGGCCCGTACGTCGTCGGCAGTGGCGACGCGCTGCTGGCCGGCCTCGTCGCCGCCCTCGCCGCGGGCCATTCGCTCCCCGAGGCCGCCCGCCGGGGTGCGGCGGCGGCCTGTGCCAACGCCCTCGTCCCCGGCCAGGGCGAGCTCGATCCGGCGGACGCAGCACGGGTCCTCGCGGGGATCACCCTGGACCCCCTCGGCTGAGGATCGCGGCTCCTCCGCTACCCCGCCGCGAGACGCTCGAAGCGCGCGCGGACCCGGCGCAGCGCACGGCGGTCCTGGCAGGCCACGAAGACCGTGTCGTCGCCGGCGACCGAGCCGGCGACGTCGGGCCAGCGCGCCCGGTCCAGCGAGGCCGCGATCGCGTGGGCCGACCCCGGCAGGGTCACCAGGACGAGCAGCACGCCCGCCTCCCGGATCTCCACCGGCAGGTCGCGGAAGAGGCGACGCAGCCGCTCCTCACCCGTCGGGTCGGCATCGGCAAGGCGCGAGGGAAGAGCGTAGACGGCGACCCCGTCGCGGTGTGCCTTGGTCAGCTGGAGCTCGGCGATGTCCCGGCTGATCGTCGCCTGCGTCGTCCGAAAGCCGCGGTCGCGGAGCGCGGCCGCCAGCTCCAGCTGGGTCCGGATGGGACGCTGCTCCACGAGGTCGCGGATCGCCCGCTGGCGGAGCTGCTTCATCACTTCCACGGCGGCGGTCCCGGCCCTACGCGGAGAGGAAGTGGACGACGACGACGCCCGCCAGCACCAGGCGATAGACGACGAAGATCGTCATCGGGTGGTTGCGCAGGTAGCGCAGGAGAACCGCGATCGCCACGAACCCCGCCGCGGCGGCCGCCAGCATCCCGGCGACGAGGATCCCCGCGTCGACCGGCACGCCCGAGTCGCCGGCGAGGAGCTTGCGGAACTCCCAGATCACTGCGCCGAGGGTGATCGGCGTCGCCATCAGGAAGCTGAAGCGGGCCGCTCCCTCCCGCGTCAGGCCGGCGAAGAGGCCGGCGCTGATGCTGATGCCGGACCGGCTGATGCCCGGCACGAGCGCGATCGCCTGGGCGCATCCGATCCCGAACGCCGCGCCGAAGCCGAGGCCGTCGAGCTGCTTCGTCTGGCGGCCGAGCCGGTCGGCCGTCCAGAGGATGCCGGCACCGATCACGAGCGTCAGGGCCACGAGGAGCTCCTGCCGGACCTGCTCCTCGAAGAAGTCGTTGAGCGCGACGCCCACGACCACGGCGGGCGGGAGGGTCGCCGCGATCAGCCACGCCAGCTTGCGATCGGGGTCGCCCCGGAACGACCGGTCGCGAAGGGTCGCAAGGCCCGCCGGGACGAGGCGGGCCCAGTCACGCCAGAAGTAGGCGAACAGGGCGACGAGCGTCCCGACGTGGAGCATCACGGTGAACGCCAGGGACGTGATGAAAGGATCGTCCCAGCCGGCGATGTGCGGGACGACGAGCAGGTGGCCGGACGAGGAGATCGGCAGGAACTCGGTGAGACCCTGGATGATCCCCATGACGATGGCCTGGAGGAGCGTGTCCATCGAATCTGAGGGCGGGCCGCGCCCTCGGTGGGGCGCGGCCCGCCGTCGTGATGCTCCCTAGAGGATGAAGAGCGGGGCGAGGACGAGGGTGATCGTCGCCAGCAGCTTCACGAGGACGTGCAGCGAGGGGCCTGCCGTGTCCTTGAACGGGTCGCCCACCGTGTCGCCGACGACCGCCGCGGCATGCGCGTCGCTCTTCTTGCCGAGGACGTTCCCGGCCGCGTCCGTGAGGTGGCCCGACTCGATGTACTTCTTCGCGTTGTCCCAGGCGCCGCCGCCGTTGTTGAGGGTGGTGGCGAGGAGGACCCCGGCGATCGTGCCGACCATGAGGAGGCCGGCCACCGCCTCGTAGCCCAGGAGGACACCGACCAGGATCGGCGTGGCGACCGCCACCAGGCCGGGGGCGATCATCTGCTTGAGGGCCGCCTTGGTGGTGATGTCGACCACCCGGGCGTAGTCCGGCTTGGCCGTGTAGTCCATGATCCCGGGGATCTCGCGGAACTGGCGCCGGACCTCGACGATGATCGACTGGGCGGTCGTGCCGACGGCGCGGATGGCCAGCGAGCTGAAGAAGTAGACCAGCATCGACGCGATGAGCGCCGCCACGAAGACGCTGACGTCGGCGAGGTTCACCGACGTCATGAGCTCGACGCCCTCCTTGCCGGCCGCGATCTGGCGCCCGAGGATGAGGTTCACCTTGTCGATGTAGGCGCTGAAGAGGAGGAAGGCCGCCAGGGAGGCCGACGCGATCGCGTAGCCCTTGGTGAGCGCCTTCGTGGTGTTGCCGACGGCGTCGAGGCGGTCGGTGATCTCGCGGGCGTGGGCCTCGGCGCGGCTGAACTCGGCGATGCCACCCGCGTTGTCGGTGATGGGCCCGAAGGTGTCCATCGCGAGGATGTAGGCGGTGGTCATGAGCATGCCCATCGTCGCGACGGCCGTGCCGAAGATGCCGCCGACGTTCCTGCCGTCCTCGCTCAGGAGGCCGGCCTGCTCACCCAGCCAGTGGCTGGCCAGGAGGGCGATGCCGATCGTGATCGCGGTGACGAACGTCGTCTCGTAGCCGACCGCGACGCCACTGATGATGTTCGTGGCCGGGCCGGTCTTGCTGGCCTCGGCGATCTCCTTGACCGGGCGGAACGTGCCGGCCGTGTAGTACTGGGTGATGTAGACGAAGGCGATGCTCGTCGCCAGGCCGACGACGCCAGCGCCGAAGAACCAGACCCAGGTCGGGATGTCGTAGGCGCCCGTCTGCGTGCCCGTCTGCATCATCACGTTCGTGACGAACGCGAGGCCGACCACGGACAGGGCCGTCGTGACCCAGTAGCCGCGGTTCAGCATGTTCATCGGGTTCTCGTCCTCGCGGCCGCGGACGAAGAACAGGGCCACGATGGTGGCCAGCAGGCCGAAGGCGCGGACGACGAGGGGGAAGAAGATCCACGCCTCGGGGTTGTCCCAGCCGGCCTGCGAGGCGACGGCGTAGACGCCGACGCCGAGGATCATGGCCCCGATGTTCTCGGCGGCGGTCGACTCGAAGAGGTCGGCGCCGCGGCCGGCGCAGTCGCCGACGTTGTCGCCCACCAGGTCGGCGATGACGCCCGCATTGCGCGGGTCGTCCTCGGGGATCCCCGCCTCGACCTTGCCGACGAGGTCGGCGCCAACGTCGGCGGCCTTCGTGTAGATGCCGCCGCCCAGCTGGGCGAAGAGGGCCACGAAGCTGGCACCGAAGCCGAAGCCGACGATGAGGAACGGCGCCTGGGCCACGGTCTCCGAGTTCAGGCCGCCGAACGCCGCGAACATCAGGTAGACGCCCAGGAGCGACAGCGAGACGACAAGGAAGCCGGAGACTGCCCCGCCGCGCATCGCGACCTGAACGGCCTCGACGAGGCTGCGGCGGGCCGCGGCGGCCGTCCGGACGTTCGCCTTCACGGCGACGAACATCCCGATGATGCCCGAGGCCATCGAACAGGCCGCCCCCACCAGGAACGCGATCGCCGTCCGGACGCCGAGCTCCGGCCCGAAGACCGCCGTATCGGCGACCTCCTCGGTCTCGAAGTACGAGATGACGAGTCCGATCGCGACCGCGCCGAGGATGGCGAGGACGGCGATCGTCACGTACTGGCGGCGGATGAAGGCGACCGCGCCCTCGTAGATCGTCGCCGCGACGGCCTCCATCTCCTTGGTGCCGGTGTCGCGCCGGAGCACGTCGCGGGCAAGGTAGATGGCGAAGGCGATGGCGATCAGCCCCGCCGGCAGGATGATGAGCTGGAGCTGTTCGGGGCTCATGGGCTGGTTCTGCGACCTCCCTGTCACGCACAGCCGTCCGCGCTGGCGCGACCGTCGCGCCGGGGACGAGGGATCGTTGGCGCGCCTGGGGACCGCCGGCCCAGCTTCGGGGCGGGACGACGGGGCGGCTCAGGCCGCGGGCGAGTGTATCAACTGCCGGAAGCGCGGGTCAAACGCGAATATCGCCCCGTTTATGCATCGCTGCGCACGCGCGCACCCGCGCCGGACCCTGAGGGGGCGGCGGCCATGCCGTGCCCCTATACTGCCGGACTTGTGACACGACGCCCCCTCGGGTGCCTCTTCGAGATCGTCGAGACGCTCGTTCTCACGCTCATCATCTTCTTCGTGATCCAGACCTTCGTGGCCCAGCCGTACCGGGTGGAGCAGCAGTCGATGGTGCGAACGCTGGAGCCCGACCAGTACGTCCTCGTGGACAAGCTGACGCCCCGCTTCGACGACTACTCCAGGGGCGACATCGTCGTCTTCGAGCCCCCCGAGGTGTGGGTCCAGGGCGGCCCCAGGACGCCGTTCATCAAGCGGGTGATCGGCCTCCCGGGCGAGTCCGTGGAGATCAGGGACGGCGCGGTCTGGATCGACGGTGCCCGACTCGACGAGCAGTACGTCTACGACCTCCAGCCCACGACCGCCTCCGAGGAGCCCGCGAGCTGGCTGATCCCCGAGGGCGAGCTCTTCGTGATGGGCGACCATCGCGGGGCGTCCGCCGACTCGCGGGCATTCGGGCCCATCGAGCGGAGCACGGTCATCGGCCGCGCCTGGCTCCGCTACTGGCCGATCAGCACCCTGGGGGTCCTCCCCACGCCGGTGTACGAGACCCCCCCGGGGAACGGCGACGCGAGGCCGAGCCCGGCCGTCCCGTGAGCTGGCTCCTCGTCGCGGCCGGCGCGCTGGTCGCCCTCGGGGCGGCGGTCGCGATCGGGGCGCGCGCGACGCGGACCGCGGGGCTCGGAGCGCTCGTCGCGCTGGTCTTCACGCCGTTCGTGGCCGATCCCCTCCCCCCGTCGCCGGTGCTCGCGTTCCGCATCGTGGCGGGCACGCTCGCCGCCTTCCTCCTGGTCGTCGCGGGCCGGCGCGCCGGCGGCGGGAGCGGCTCGCCGCTGGGGCTGCCGGCGGCGGTCGCGACCGCGCTGGCCGCATTCGCGGCCGGCCTCGGGGCGACGGCCATCGGTCTCCCGTCGTTCGGCGCGGACGAGGCCCTCGCGGCCGGCCTTGCCTGTCTCGCCGTCGCGCTCGCCCCCGTCGCGCTGACCCGCGACGCGTTCCGCCTGGGGACCGCCCTCCTCGTGCTGGCGAACGCAGGCCTCCTCGTTCGCGGCGCCCTCGTCGGCACGGCCCCGGCCCTCGAGGCGGTCGTGGCCGGGGGCATGCTTGTCGCCGTGGCCGCGGCCGCGACCGTCCTGGCGGGGTCGGCCGCCACCGCCTCGGGCGGCCCGGCGATGCCTCGCGGCGCCGCCGAACGTCGACGCCCGCCGGCCTGAGCAACGGAGACCCGTGAGCCTCGTCCTGTTCCTGGTGATCGCCTCGCTGGGCGCGCTGGCCTCGCTGGCGCTTCGCGGGCGGCGTCGGGCCGGGACGTTGGTCGGGCTCGGGGCCGTCGCGCTCGCCCTGCTGGCCCTCATGATCTCGACGCCGGACACGGAGGTCGCCGTGGGCGGCGGCGCCGTTGCCCTCACCGCCTACGCCCGCATCCTGCTGGGCGTCGCCCTGGCGGGCGGCCTCGGCGTCCTCGTCGTCGGGCCGCCTGGCGGCGTGGGAGCAGGTGGGGCCGGGCGTCCTGCTCCTCGCCGTCGCCGGCGCGGGCCTCGCGCTCGGGATCGCCGGCGCCCTGCCGGCACTGCTCGCGGTGGGAGCCGCGGCCACGATCACCGCCGCGGCCGCGCTCGCCCAGCCGGCGACGCCCGAGCGGGTCCGGGCCCTCGCCCGCGAGGCGCGCGGCGCCGTCGTGGCGATGACCGTCGGGATCGTGGCGGTCAGCCTCGTGCCGGAGGAGATCGGCGGCCTGGCGGTCCAGCCCCAGGTCGCCGGCCTCGCGACGGTCGCCGCCGGGATCGCGCTCGGCCATCGGTTCGGGGCCATCCCGCTCCACGCCCGGGTCGCCCGCCTGACGGACGCCGCCCCGCCGTCGACGCTCCCCGCGCTCCTGGTCCTGCTGCCGGCCGCCTGGGCCGTCATCCTCCTCGGGTGGGCCCCGGACACGCTGGGTCCCGTCGAGCACCTGCTCGGGTGGGACGGGGCGCTCCTCGTGGCGCTCGGCATCGCGACGATGCTCCTGGGCGCGTTCGCGGCCCTCATCCAGGACGACCTCGGCCGTGTCGTCGCCTACACCATCGTCCTCGACGCGGGCGTCGTGATCCTGGGCTTCGCTGCTCTCGATCCCGCCGGGCGCGACGCCGTCCGCGCCTGGCTCCTGCCGTTCCTCGCCACCCGGACCGCGCTCGTCGGCTGGACCATCGCCTTCCGGGCGGCCTTCGGGACAACCCGCCTCTCGGAGGCGCGGGGCTGGCTGCGGCGAGCTCCGGCGCTCGGCGCGGCGCTGGCGGGGATCGCGGCCGCCGCCGTCGGCTGGCCCGGCGTCATGGTCTGGGATGCGCGGCTCGCGGCCTTCGGGGCGGCGACGGACGGCCCGGCGCTCCTCCTGGCCTCCATCGCCGGGCTGGGGACCGCGGTCGCCCTGGCCCGGGTCCTCGGCGCTGGATTCGGGCGGCCGGAGGCGCGCGTCGTCGCGGCGACCGGTGAGCTCGCGCGGGTCCCGGCGGGCCTGCGCGCCGCCGCGCGAGCCGCGCGCAGCCCGGCGGGTCGCCGCCTCGCGACGATCCGAGTGGCATCCCGCGAGCTGCGGCCCCTCCTCGAGCTCAACCGCACGCCGCTGCGAGCCTTCCTCGTCGTGCTGCTCGCCGGCCTCGCCCTGATGACCGCCGCGGGGGCATTCGGGATCCCGGAGGCGGCCGCTGCGCCCGACCTGGCGCCTCCCGAACAGGCCGCGCCCGCGCCCGACCCGGCCGGCGGGCCGGCGGCGACAGAGGGACGGGCGGGGCTCGTCGCGACGGAGGGGCCGGGTTCGCCCGGCGCCGATCCCCCGGCCTCGGGGTCGCCGGCGCCCTGACAGGCGGGCCTCAGGCCCCCGGGCCGAGAACCCAGCGGTCGAGGTCGCGCGGATACTCGACGAGGCCCTCCGGGAACCACAGCGCCAGCTCCGTGACGGCGGTCTCCGGCCCGTCCGAGGCGTGGATCAGGTTCTGCGCGACCTCGAGGGCGAAGTCGCCGCGGATCGTCCCCGGGGCGGCCTCCCACGGCCGCGTGGTGCCGACCATGGCGCGGACGACGCCGATCGCGTTGGGGCCTTCGACGGCCAGCGCGACGAGCGGGCTCGAGGTGATGAAGGCGACGAGGCCGGCGAAGAAGGGGCGCTCGCGGTGGATCGCGTAGTGCTGCTCGGCCAGCTCGCGGCTGACGGCGACGAGCTTGAGGCCGACGAGCTTGAGGCCCTTGTCCTCGAGGCGGGCGATCACCCGGCCGACGAGGAGGCGCTGCACGCCGTCGGGCTTGATCAGGACGAGGCTGCGTTCGGTCACTGGGGACTCCCGGGGGTGCCGGCCTCGCCCGGCTCGAGGGCGAGGCGTTCGGCGGAAGCGTAGGCGATCCGCGACTCCTCGTGCCGGCCGGCGGCCCTCAGCGCCTCGGCGCGCACGAAGGCAAGGGTGGCGCCCGCCTGCGGCGCCGGCGTGTCCCCGGCGTCCCCGGCGGGCACGGGCGGGGTGGCCGCGGCGTCGAGAGCGGCCAGGACCGCCTCGGCGGCCGCCCGGTCGGCGCGCAGGGCGAGGGCAAGGAGGATCGCGGCACGATCGGGAGCGACCGCCACGAGCGGCGCCCCGGCGCGGACGAGCTCAGCGGCCGACCGCGAGATCGGGACGCCCGCGGACAGGGGCCCGGGCACGGCGTCGGGCGCCGGGGTGGCCGCGGGCGCCTGATCGGCCCCGACCGCGGAGCCCGGCGCGCCCTCGGCCGCGGGGCCCGGTCCCGGGGCGGCCGACACCGACGCCACCTCGCGGGATGCCGCCTCCGCCGACGGCTCCGGCTCCTCGGCGCTCCACGGCCACGCCGCGCGCGGCAGGATGCCCGCCAGGAGGGCCATCCACGCGCCGCGGTCGCCGAGCCCGCCGGCCGCCATCTCCACGTGGGTGGCGGCTTCCGCCGGAGACCCCCGATCGGCCGCCGCCTCGGCGCTGATGGCGTGGGCCAGCGCCCCGTCGATCCCCGGCTCGTCGCCGTCCTCCAGCCACGCCGCGGCCGCTGCGTCCGCCCCGCCGAGGTCGCCGGTGCGCCAGCGGACCTCGGCGAGGTCGAGGATCCCGGCGCGGTCCAGGCCGTCGGCGCCGGCCAGCGTCTCGAGCTCGACGCGGGCGAGGGCGTAGGCGCCCCCTCGCAGGTGCAGGCGGGCCAGCCGCAGGTCGTCGCCGCGCGGCACCGCCCCGCTCACGGCCGGCCCGGGATCCGGAGGGTCCGCTCGAGGGAGCGCCCCTTGCCCGCCGGGGCGACCACGGCGAGCCGCAGCCCCTCCTCGTGGAAGAGCCGGCCGGCGAGGTCGCGCACCTCGCCGGCGGTCACCGCGTCGATCGCGGCGAGCGCCTCGTCGGGGGTCATGACCCGGTCGTGGAGCGCCTCCTGGGTCCCGATCCACGAGGCCAGGTAGCGGGTCTCGTCGAGGCGCATCTCGAGGCGCCCGGCGAGGTACGCCTTGACCTTGGCGACCTCGGGGGCGCCACAGGTCTCGTCGCGCAGGCGGGCGAGCTCCTCGAGCACGGCCGCGATCGTCGGCCGGATCTTCGCGGGGTCGACGCCGGCGTAGACGGAGACGACGCCGGCGTCGGCGTAGCTGACGATGGAGCTGCCGACGTCGTAGGCGAGCCCGCGCTCCTCGCGGACCTCGAGGAAGAGGCGGCTCGACATCCCGTCGCCGAGGACGGCGTTGAGGACGGAGAGCGCCCACTGGTCGGGGTGGTCGCGCCGGAGGCCGGGGACGCCGATGACGAGCTGGGCCTGGGTCGTGGCGCGGGTGGCGCGCACGAAACGCTCGCCGGCCGGGATCGCCGGTGCCGGCGCGTAGCCCGGGATCGTGCCGTTTCCGGTGCCGAACGTGTCGGCCGCCAGGCGGACGACCTCCTCGTGGGCGATGTCGCCGGACGCGGCCACGACGACGTTGGCCGGCCGGTAGAAGGTGCCCCAGAAGCGGTGGATTGCGTCGGCGGGCAGCGCCCGGACGCTCTCCTCGGTGCCGGCGATCTCCCGTCCCAGCGGCGTGTCGTCGAAGACGGCCAGGTCGAAGAGGACGTTGACGTGCTCGGCCGGGTCGTCGAGATAGGACCGGATCTCCTCGACGATGACGTCGCGCTCGTGCTCGATCTCCCGCTCGTCGAGGAGCGGCCGGACGACGAGCTCGCCGAGGACGGCCATCGCCAGCGCCGCGTGGCGGACGGGGACGCGGACGTAGTAGACGGTGGACTCCCGGTCGGTGGAGGCGTTGAAGGAGCCGCCGATCCCTTCCACCGCCTCGGACAGGGCCCGCGTCGAGGGGTAGGCCCGCGTCCCCTTGAACGTGAGGTGCTCCATGAAGTGGGCGCAGCCGGCCTGGTCGATCCCCTCGTGGCGGCTGCCGGCGAGCACGTGCGCCTCGATCGTGACCGACCGGGAGCCCGGGAGCCGAGCGGAGATGACGCGCGGCCCGTCGGGCAGCGCCGTTCGTTCGAACATCGGGCGGAGGGTATCGGAAATGGCGCGAGCGGGCGGGGCGAGCCCGCCAGGCGCGTTGCCGGACGTCGGCGCCTGGCGCCGCGGCATCCGCGCGAAACCCCCCGGGGCCGTCGCCGAATCAGGGCTGCCGGGGGGACCGTCCCGCCCGGCGAAGGGGGCCCAACGGCCCTTCGACGTCGCCACCGGCGGACTATCCTTGGGTCGCGTGATCCGGCCCGACTCGGGCCCCGTTCGCCGGGCAGCAGGCAGCGCCGAGCGTCCCCAGGGTGCCTGCCGGCCCCATGGTGATCGCATGGAGGAGAGCACACGATGGCCACCCGACTCCGGACGCCCCTCGTCCTGCTGGCTGCGGGGGCGCTGTTGGTGAGCGCCTGCGGAGGCGGCTCGAGCCCCACCCCGGCGGCCGGCGTGAAGTGCGAGGCCGGCGCCGCGTCCGGCACGCAGATCCCCGAGATCGTCGAAGGCAAGTTCAACGTCGCGATGGTTCTGATCGGGCCCCACAACGACGGCGGCTGGAGCCAGGCCCACTACGAGGGGCTGATCTACCTCTGCGAGAACATGCCCGACTCGCACGTCGCCTACATCGAGAACGTCCCCGAGGGAGCCGATTCGGAGCAGGTCTTCACGAGCCTGTCCCGCAAGGGCTTCGACTTCATCATCGGGACCTCCTTCGGCTACATGGACCCGATGGAGACGGTCGCCACGGCGTTCCCCGACATCACGTTCTTGCACCTGACGGGGTACAAGTCGAACGGGACGAACTTCGGCAACTTCTTCGGCGCGATGGAGAACTTCAAGTACCTCGCCGGGATGCTGGCCGGATCGCGCGCGAAGCTCGACGGCAACCCGAAGATCGGCTACATGGCCACCTTCCCGATCCCGGAGGAGCTCCGCCTCGGCAACGCGATCATGCGCGGCGTCAAGGTGACCTGCCCCGAGTGCACGATGGACATCCGCTTCATCAACACCTGGCACGACCCGGTCCTCGAGAAGGAGGGCGCCGCCTCGCTCTTCGACGCCGGCGCGCAGGTCGTCTTCACCGGCGCCGACACCGGCGCGGTCGCCGACGTGGCCCAGGAGAAGGGCAAGTGGGGCGTCACCTATGACCATCCCGACTCCTGCAAGGCCGAGCGCTGCCTCACCGCCCCGTACTGGATCTGGGGCCCCGAGTACACCCGGATCGCCGAGCTCGTGAAGGCCGGCGAGTACGAGGCCGGCTACGAGTACTTCGACGCCGATGCCGGCGCGATGGGCCTCCTCGGCTTCATGGAGGGCGAGACCCCGCGCATGGGCGTCGAGGACCTGCCCGAGGCCGATGTCCAGCTCGTCAAGGACACCCTGGCCAAGATGCTCAAGAGCAGCACCGGCCGGTTCGACATCGTCTTCGCCGGCCCGATCGTCGACAACGCCGGCAAGACCCTGCTCCCCGAGGGCGAGAAGCTCGTGCAGTCCGATCTCGACCAGTTCCCGCCCGGCGCCCCCGGCAACGAGTGCAAGACCTGCATGTACTGGTGGAACGAGGGGATCGTCGCGAAGCTCCCCGACCTGTAGGCCAGCAGCCCACATGAGGTTTGGACCCGCGACGACTCGATCGTCGCGGGTCCTCCTCTTCCCCGGAGCGCCCGTCGCATGACCGCCGTCCCGGACGCCACCGCCGTTCCCGAGCCCCGACCTGCGCCGTCGTCGATGCTCGCCGTCGAGATGCGGGGCATCGTCAAGCGCTTCCCCGGCGTCGTCGCCAACGACGGCGTCGACTTCGACGTGCGGGTCGGGGAGGTGCACGCCCTGCTCGGCGAGAACGGGGCCGGCAAGAGCACGCTCATGAACGTGCTCGACGGCCTCTATCGCCCCGAGGCCGGCGAGATCCGGGTCTTCGGGGAGCGGGTCGACCTGCGCTCCCCGCGCGACGCCATCGCCGCCGGCATCGGCATGGTCCACCAGCACTTCGCCCTCGTGCCGACCCAGACCGTCACCGAGAACGTGCTCCTGGGGCTCGACGAGCCGCGGTTCCGGATGGACATCGGCCGCTACGACGGCCGCATCGCCGAGCTCGCCGCCCGCCACGGCCTGACCGTGGACCCGCAGGCGCGCATCTGGCAGCTCTCGGTCGGCGAGCAGCAGCGCGTCGAGATCCTCAAGATGCTGTACCGAGGGGCCCGCATCCTCATCCTCGACGAGCCCACCGCCGTCTTGGCCCCGCAGGAGGCGCAGGACCTCTTCCGGACGCTGCGCTCGATGGTCGCCGAGGGCACCTCGGTCGTCTTCATCAGCCACAAGCTCGCCGAGGTGGCCCAGATCGCCGATCGCATCACCGTGATGCGCCGCGGGAAGGTGACGGCGGCCGGCATCCCCGCGGCCGGCACGACGCCGGCCGACCTCGCCGAGCGCATGGTGGGCCGCGACGTCGTGGAGACGATCGAGCGCAGCCCGTTCTCGCCAGGGCCGGTCGTCCTCAGCGTCCGGGCCGTCGACGCGCTCAGCGACCGCGGGCTGCCCGCGCTCCGCGGCGTCTCCCTCGATGTCCGGGCCGGTGAGATCCTCGGCGTCGCGGGCGTCGCCGGCAACGGCCAGTCGGAGCTGGCCCAGGCGCTGACCGGCCTGCGCCGCTGCAGCGCCGGGTCGATCACCGTCAACGGCGTCGACGTGACCAACCGCGACCCGCGCGAGGCCATCAGCCAGCACATCGCCCACGTGCCCGAGGACCGGACGGGGGTCGGGACCGCACCCGACCTCTCGATCGCCGACAACCTCATCATGAAGACCTACCGGGACGCCCCGATCGCGCGGCGGTTCTCGATCGACGCGGGCGCCGTCAAGCGGTTCGCGAACCGCCTCCGCGACGCGTACGCGATCGCCGCGCCGTCGGTGGAGACCGAGGCGCGCCTCCTCTCCGGCGGCAACCTCCAGCGGCTCATCCTGGCCCGCGAGATCGCATCGGAGCCGCGACTCCTCGTGGCCGTCCAGCCGACGCGCGGCCTCGACGTGGGAGCGATCACCACCGTCCACCGGCTCATCCTCGAGCAGCGAGAGGCGGGCTCGGCGACGATCCTCCTCAGCGAGGATCTCGACGAGGTGCTGGCGCTCTCGGACCGGATCGCCGTCATCTACGAGGGGCGGATCGTCGGCCTCTTCGACGCCGACGAGGCCGACGTGGCCGAGATCGGGCTCCTGATGACCGGCGGCCGGTCGTCGCGGGCCACCGAGCCGGCCGACCCGACGAGGCTCGTCCCGTGACCGCCCAGGCGCCCGTCCGGCGGCCGGGACGCTCCCGGGTCGCCCTCCCCTGGGCGGTCCGCGCCGAGCGGCGGCTCGAGGTCCCGCGCTGGCTCCCCGTCGCTACGACGGTCGGCGCCGTCGCCGTCGCCCTCCTGATCGGCGGCGTGATCCTGGCCTTCGCCGGCGGTGACCCGCTCGCGATCTACGCGCACATCCTCCGCTCGTCCTTCGGCAGCCTCGGCGTCCTCTCCGACACGCTGGTGAAGGCGACCCCGCTCATCCTCACCGGCCTCGCCTGCGCCCTTGCGTTCCGGATGCGCCTGTGGAACATCGGGGCGGAGGGCCAGCTGCTCATGGGCGCCTGGGCTGCCTCCGCGATCGTGCTCATCCCCGTCGTTCCGGCCGGCACGCCGTCGATCGTCACGATCCCGCTCATGATGGTCGCGGCGATGCTCGCCGGCGGCGCCTACGGGGCGATCCCGGGGATCCTGAAGGCGGTGCGCGGGGTGAACGAGATCATCGTCACCCTGATGCTCAACTACATCGCCCTGCTCTGGATCTCGTACTGGGTCTTCGGGCCGTGGAGCGAGGGCGGCTTCCAGCTCACGCCGCAGTTCCCGCGCGAGGCCTGGCTGCCGCGGCTCTCGGACTTCGCGGAGCAGGTCCCGGCCTTCTCGGGGCTGACCGTCCACCTCGGCCTCGTCTTCGGCCTGATCGCCGCCGTCCTCGTCCACTTCCTGCTCTACCGGAGCCGGCTGGGCTACGAGATCCGGCTCATCGGCGACAGCCCGCGCGCCGCGCGCTACGCCGGTGTCAACGTCGTCCGCAACACGATCATCGTGTTCGCGATCTCGGGAGCCCTCGCCGGCCTGGCCGGGATGAGCGAGGTGTCGGGCGTCGTGCATCGCCTCCAGCTCGCCATCTCGCCCGGCTACGGCTTCACCGCCGTCATCGTGGCCTACATCGCGAAGCTCAACCCCTACGGCGTCGTCGTGGCGGCGATCGCCTTCGGGGCCCTCATCCTCGCCGGCCGCGAGATCCAGCCGTCCGGGATCCCGGCGATGATCCAGGGGATCATCCTCTTCTGCCTCATCGCCAGCGAGGTCTTCCTCCGCTACCGCTTCCGGATCGAGCGGCGGGCCGCCTGATGGACCCCACGATCATCCTCAACGCGGGCGTCGCCACGGGGACGGTCCTGCTCTTCGCCGCGCTCGGCGAGATCTTCGCCGAGCGGGCCGGCGTCCTCAACCTCGGTGTCGAGGGGATGATGCTCATGGGCGCGGTCGTCGCCTTCGCCACCGCCGTCGGCACCGGCAACCCCTGGCTGGGGCTCGTCCTGGGGATGCTGGCCGGGGGCTTCCTCTCGTTGCTCCACGCCGTGATCACGATCAGCTTCCAGGCCGAGCAGGTGGTCTCCGGCCTCGCCCTCACGTTCCTCGGCAGCGGTCTCGCCCGCGTCCTCGGGGAGGAGCTGAGCAAGGCCGGCGCGATCGCCCTGATCCCGACCGCCTCGATCCCCGGGCTGTCCGCGGTGCCGGTGATCGGCCCCATCTTCTTCACGAACCAGAGCATCCTCGTCTACGTGGGCTTCCTCCTCGTCCCTGCCGCGTGGTACTGGATCAACCGGACGCGCCCGGGCCTCCACCTCCGCGCGGTCGGCGAGAGCCCGACGGCCGCCGACACGCTCGGCGTCGACGTCTACCGGCTCCGCTACGCGTACGTGTTCGTCGGCGGCCTCTTCGCCGGCCTCGGCGGGGCGACGATCACCCTCGCCATCTCGCCCGGCTGGTTCAGCGACCTCACGACGGGCGGCGCCGGCTGGATCGCGATCGCGATCGTGATCTTCGCCCGCTGGAACCCGGTCTGGGCAGCCGTGGGGGCCTATGCCTTCGGCGCGATCCGGCGGATGATCATCGACCTCCAGGGTCCCGAGACGCTGTTCGGCTTCCCGAACCCGTTCTTCGAGGACCATACCCTCACGTTCTTCCTGCAGATGCTCCCCTACGTCCTGGTCATCGTCGTCCTCATCGCCGTCTCGGGCGAGGCCCTCCGCAAGCGAGTCGGGGCGCCGGCCGCGCTGGGCATCCCGTACGTGCGCGGCGAGCGAGGGGCATAGGGCAGAGGGCGGCACCCGGCGCGGGAGTGGCGGGGCCCGGCCGCGGGCGGCGGGCCGGACGGAGGCCAGGGCGCGCAGCCTTCAGGCGCCCTCGTCGACATCGGGTCCCAGCAGCTCCATCTGGACGAAGCCGCTCGTGTCGAAGGCGAGCTGCTCCGGCTCCCGCGACGCTCCCTCGGCGAGAGGGGCGAACTCCAGCACGACGCGCTCGTCGCCCTCCACCAGGGCGTAGACGATGAGCTGGTCGGGCCGGGTCTCGAACTCGAGGTGCTCGAACGAGTCGACGTTGAGGCAGACCGAGACCGGCGTGAAGTAGGACGACGTCTCCGGCTCGTCGACGACGACGCGCTCGACCCAGCCGCTCCCCGCCGCCACGAGCTCGCGGCCCCGGTAGTAGCGGTACGACACGGTCTGCTTGAGGAGGGGCCGCAGCAGGTTGAAGATGTCCGCCCGGGACGACACGATGCCGCTGTTCACGAAGAACTTCACCGGGGTCGGGCGCGCCATCGGGGAACCTCCTGCGCGGGTCGGCTCGGGAGACGGTGCGATCGAGCCGGGGCCGCCGGGGACCGCACCGCCAGGCGCGACACGCGGATCGTAGCGCACGGCAGAGGGCCCGGGCAGGCGGTCCCGGGTTGCGAAAGGGGACGGCCGGAGGCCCGGACGGCACCCCGGCCGTCAGGAGGCGGCCTATCATCGCCACATGCTCCTCGTCATCGACGTCGGCAACACGAACACCCGCCTGGGGACGGCGCGGGACGGTGCGCTCGGCGCCACGCGGCGCGCCGCGACCGTCGCCGGCGTCACCCCCGACGAGCTGGAGCTCCTGCTCGAGGGGCTCCTCGGCCTCGACGGGCAGCGCCTCGCCGACGCGAGGGCGATCGCGCTTGCGTCCACCGTGCCGGCGATCGTGGGCGCGGTGGAGGAGGTCGCCGCCCGGCACACGATCCCCTGCCTGGTCGCGTCGGCGGGGACGGTGCCCATGCCCGTCCGCGTGGAGCGACCCGGCGACCTCGGGCCGGACCGCCTCGTCAACGCCTACGCGGCTGCGCACCTCTACGGCACGCCGGCCGTGGTCGTCGACTGCGGCACGGCCACGACGCTCGACGCCGTCGACCACGCGGGGGTCTTCGTCGGCGGGGCGATCGCGCCCGGGCTGGTCCTCGGCCTCGAGGCGCTGGCCGCCCGGACGGCACGCCTGCCGCGGGTCGAGCCCCGCCTCCCCGACGGCCCGATCGGGCGCGACACGGCGAGCGCGATCCGCGCCGGGTCCGTGCTCGGCCACCGGGCCATGATCGAGGGGCTCCTGGCCCGGATGCGCCGCGAGCTCGCGGCGGGGGCAGGCTCCTCCCCCCACGACGTGCGCGTCGTGCTGACCGGTGGCCTGGCGAGCCTGCCCTGGGCCAGGACGGTCGAGGGCGTCGACGCGATCGACCCCGACCTGACCCTCCACGGCCTCGTCCTCTTCGGGCGGGCCGTCACCGGCTCCGAGGGGGGCTGAGTCGTGACGGGACGGCTGGCTGGCCGGTTCATCGGCCTGGGGATCACCGGCTCGATCGCGGCCTTCAAGGCCGTCGACCTGCTGCGCCTCCTGCGGGCCGAGGGAGCCGAGGTCCAGGTCCTCATGACGCCGTCGGCCACCCGCTTCGTGGCGCCCCTGACCCTGGCAGCCCTCTCCCGGCGGCACGTCGACGCGGAGGTGCTCGACCTCCTCCCCGACGGCCGCATCGGCCACGTCCTGACTGCCGACGCCGCCGACGCCATCCTCGTCGCGCCGGCGACGGCGCACTGGCTCGGCGCGATGGCGCACGGCCTCGCCGCCGACGTGGTGACGGCGACCTGCCTGGCGACCGCGGCGCCGGTCGTGGTGGCTCCCGCGATGGACGGCGACATGTACGCCCACCCGGCCACGCAGGCCAACGTCGCCATCCTCCGCGACCGCTTCGCGTACGCGATCGTCGAGCCGGAGAGCGGGCCGCTCGCCTCGGGGCAGGTGGGGCCCGGCCGCCTCGCCGACCTCGGCGCGATCGTCGACGCCGTGATCGCCGCGATCGGCGACCGGCCGATCCGCAAGCCGGACGACGCGGACCGGACGCCTCGCCTGGCCCCGCCGACCGCCGACGGGCTGGCCCGGGACGGTGACGACCTCGTCGGCCGCCACGTCGTCGTCACGGCGGGAGGGACGGCGGAGCCGATCGACCCGGTCCGCTTCATCGGCAACCGCAGCACCGGCACGATGGGCGTCGCCATCGCCGAGGCCGCCCGGGACCGCGGGGCCCGGGTCACGCTCGTGGCCGCCATGGTCAGCGTGCCGCTCCCCGAGGGCGTGGAGGTGATCCGCGCCGAGACCGCGGCGGCGATGCGGGCCGCCCTCGGCCGCCTGCTCGCCGAGGCCGCCGGACGCCCCGGCTTCGACGCCCTCGTGATGGCGGCGGCCGTCGCCGACTTCCGTCCGTCCGCCCCGACGGACCGTAAGCTGCCTCGAACGGACGCGGGCCTGACCCTCGATCTCGTCGCCAACCCGGACATCCTGGCGGAGGTCGGCCGCCTCGTCCGCGGCCTCGCCGACGACGGGACCCCGACCCGCCGGCCGGCCTCCCCCCGCCCTGTGCTCGTCGGCTTCGCGGCGGAGACCGGGGACCTCTCGCGGGCCGCCGCCAAGCTCGCCCGCAAGCGCGTCGACTTCCTCGTCGCCAACGACGTCGCCGAGGAGGGCTCCGGATTCGGGACACCGACGAACCGGGTCACCATCCTGGCCGCCGACGGGACCACGGACGCGCTGCCGCTCCTGCCGAAGCGCGAGGTCGCCGAGCGGATCCTCGACCGGGTCGTCGGTGCGCTGGACGCCCGCGACGTCGCGCTGGACGCCCACGACGCCGCGGCGCAGACTGGCGCGGACGAGCACCCGCAGGAGACCCGCCTTTCGTGAGCTCAAGCCCTGCCGCCCCCGCGCGGATCACGGTCCTCGACATCGCCCGGATGCACGCCGACGGCGAGCGGATTGCGATGCTCACCGCCTACGACTTCCCGACGGCGCAGCTCGTCGACGAGGCCGGCATCCCGGCGGTCCTCGTCGGCGACTCGCTCGGCCAGGTCCTGCTGGGGTACGAGACGACCGTCCGGGTGACGATGGAGGAGATGCTCCACCACGCCAAGGCCGTCGTCCGCGGGACACGACGGGCGATGGTCGTCGGCGACATGCCGTTCCTCTCCTACTCCACGCCCGAGGACGCCCTCGCGAACGCCGGGCGCTTCCTTCGCGAGGCAGGCGCCCAGGCGGTCAAGATCGAGGGCGGGGTACGGGCGGCGCGGATCATCGAGGCGCTGGTCAAGGCCGGGATCCCGGTCATGGCCCACATCGGCCTGACGCCGCAGGCGATCAACGCCCTGGGCAAGGTGCGGGTCCAGGGCAAGAGCCGCGAGCAGGCCCGGGCCCTCGTGCACGATGCTCTCGCGGTCCAGGAGGCGGGCGCCTTCGCGGTCGTGCTGGAGCTCGTCCCGTCCCAGCTGGCTGCCGCGATCACCGCCCGCCTGCGGATCCCGACGATCGGGATCGGCGCCGGCGCGGGCTGCTCCGGGCAGATCCAGGTCATCACCGACGTCCTGGGCCTGGGCTCGTTCGTGCCTCGACATGCGCGGCCCTTCGCCGACCTGCGGGGGACCATCCTGGCCGCGGCATCGGCGTACCGGGCGGAGGTGGAGGCGGGCACGTTCCCCGGCGAGGAGCAGGCCACCCGGATGGACGACGCCGTCCTCGACAAGGTGCTGGGGCGGCTCCCGGCTGATCGCGGCGGCACCGAGGGCCGCGGCGGCACGGAGAGCTCCGTCACGGGCGGGATCCCCCTCGACCACGACCTGTGACCGGGGAGGTCGGGCGGCCGGGAGCCAGCGAGCTCGTGGTCGTTCGCAACCGGGCCGAGCTGGCGGCTGCCCTCGCACGGGCGCCGCGGCCGCTGGGGCTGGTCCCGACCATGGGCTGGCTGCACGCGGGGCACCGCTCGCTGATCACCCGCGCGCGCACGGAGTGCGCGACGGTGGCCGTCTCCATCTTCGTCAACCCCCGCCAGTTCGGGAGCCGGGCCGACCTGGCGAAGTATCCCCGCAGCGAGGCTCGCGATCTCGCGATCTGCGCCGAGGAGGGCGTCGATCTCGTCTGGGCCCCCGGGGTGGACGACGTCTACCCGGCCGGCTTCGACACGACGGTCCGGGTCGGCGCCGTCGCGGCACCCCTCGAGGGTGCCGCCCGGCCCGGGCACTTCGAGGGGGTGGCGACGGTGGTGGCCGTCCTTTTCGGCGTCGTCCGGCCCGACCGCGCGTACTTCGGGATGAAGGACGCCCAGCAGCTCCGGGTCATCGCCCGGATGGCGACGGACCTCGCCCTCACGACGGTCGTCCCCTGCCCCACCGTGCGCGAGCCCGACGGCCTCGCGATGAGCTCGCGCAACGTCCATCTCTCGCCCGCCGAGCGGGCGGCGGCGGCGGTGCTACACCGCGCCCTTGCCGCCGGACGGGCCCGCTGGGAAGCGGGCGAGCGCGACGCCGGCGCGATCCGGGACGCCGTGCGGGCCACCCTCGCCGGCGAGCCGCTGGCCGGCGTCGAGTACGTGTCACTGGCGGACGACGTGACGCTGGCGGAGCTCGACCGGGTCGAGGGGCCGGCGCTCCTGTCGCTGGCCGTGCGCTTCGGGTCGACCCGCCTGATCGACAATGTCGCCCTCGGTTGACCCGGGGCTCCGAGGGCTCGCCTGCGTCCCGTTCACCGCGGAGCACGTGCCGGCCGCTGCCGCCGCGGCGGCCGCGGCGGCCGCCCGCCTGCACGCCCGGATCCCGACCGTCCCGGCGCGCTGGTCCGACCCGGCGGAGCACGTCCCGCTCCTCGAGGCGCTCGCCCGGGACGGGTCCGGATCGGTGGCCCTCCGGGACGGCTCGTACGCCGGGCATCACGCCGCGTGGCACCTCGCCGGCAGGGGCGAGCCGCGGACATACACGCCGGAGCCGGGACTCGCCGTCGCCCCGGGCGTCGCGCCCCGGGCTGCGCGGCGGGTCGTGGAGGAGCTCGTCGCCCGGGCTGGCCGCTCGTGGGTCGAGCGAGGCCTGCGAAGCCATGCCGTCTCGGTCGCGATCGACGAGGCGGTCGTTCGCGACGCCCTGGTCTGGCTCGGCTACGGGATGATCGTCGTTGACGCAGTCCGGCCTCTTGACGACGCGGCGCTCGCGGCCCTCCCGGCGGCGCCGCCCGCCGGGGTCCGGATCCGGCGCGCCGGCCCGGACGATCTTGCGGCAGTGCTGGAGCTGGACCGCGGGCTGCGCCGCCACCTCGTCGCCGCTCCGACGTTCCTCGTGCTCGCCAACCGGCAGGATCCCGCCACGGTCGCGAAACGCCTGGCCGATCCCGCCACGGCCACCTTCCTGGCCGATGAAGCCGGGGTGCCCGTGGCGTTCCTCCGGGTCGGCCCCCCGGGCGACGACATCGCGACGCTGGTGCGCGACGCCGGCACGGCCAGCATCGACGGCGCGTTCACCCGGGAGGACCAACGCGGCGGCGGGGTGGCCGCGGCGCTCCTGGGTGCCGCGGCGCGGTGGGCTCGCGACCGCGATGCCGTCCGGCTCGGCGCCGACTTCGAATCCGCCAACCTGCTGGCCGTCCGCTTCTGGACGCGCTGGTTCACCCCGGTCGTGGTGGCGTACCTGCGGCGGCTGCACCCGGCCGCGGGCACGCCCGACGCCTCGCCGGACCCCGAGGACCTCCCGGGAACCGTCACGCTCTGACCGCCGTCACGGCCCCGAGACGCGGACCGAGCCATCCCCGCGTCCGAGCACGGGGGTCCTCCCGATGACCGCTCGCACACCGTCGGCGGCCCGCAGGCCGCGGTCTGTTCCCTCCCCGCGCCGCGCAGGCGTGCTGCTCCTGGCCCTCGTCGCGCTCGCCGTGGGCGCGTGCGCCGGCGGCGCCTCGACCCTCTCTCCCTTCGGCCCGCCGGTCGAGGACGGCGCTGTCGAGATGCCCGCCCCCGCCGCGACGGCCGGCCCCGCCGAGGACTCGATCAAGGCCGACTGGGCGACCGGCCCCAGGACGGGCGGGTCTCCCGACATCGTCAACGGCCCGCTGATCGTCCGAACGGGCCAGCTGGACCTCGAGGTCGCGGCCCTCGACGACGCGCTCGCCGCGGCCGAGAAGGCCGTCGCGGCCGCCGGCGGCTACGTGGCCGCCTCGCAGCGCCAGGGCGACGGCGAACGCGCCGGCGCCTCGGTCACCTATCGCGTCCCGGTCGACCGCTGGGAGGCCACCCTCGCCGCGCTCCGCGCTGTCGGGACGAAGATCCTCGCCGAGCAGACCGCCAGCGAGGAGGTCACCAGCCAGGTCGTCGACCTCGGCGCCCGGCTGGCCAACCTGCGGGCGACCGAGGCCGCCCTCCAGGCGATCATGGTGAAGGCCACCAAGATCACCGACATCCTCGAGGTCCAGGCCCAGCTGACCGGCGTCCGGGGGGAGATCGAGCAGCTCACGGCCCAGAAGCAGGCGCTCGAGGAGCGGGCCGCCCTGGCTACGCTCACCGTCGGCTTCTCGCTGCCCCCGGTCATCGCCGTGACCCAGGTCCGCGAGGGCTGGGATCCCGCGGCGGACGTCGACCGGGCCGCGGCGACGCTGGTCGGCCTCGGCCAGGGCGTCGCCAGCGCCGCGATCTGGGTCGGGATCGTCCTGCTCCCGCTGGCCCTCGTGGTCGGGCTCGCGATCGGCATCGCCTGGCTGGTCGCCCGCCGGGTGCGCCCGCGCTCGACCCCGCCCTCGCCCCCCGCGACGCTCGAGGCCCCGGCAGCCTAGAGCTCCTGGCGGCGGAAGCCCCACCAGGCGAGGCCCAGGACGACGGCGATGAGCGCCACGTTCACGACCACCGGGCCCAGGAGCGGGTCCGGGACCGTGCCCAGGGCGAGCGCGTCGGCGGCACCCCACAGGCTCGTGGGCAGGTAGGGCCCGATCCCCGGGAGCGCCGAGAGGATCCCGACGACCAGGAAGAGGCCGAAGGCGGCCCCGCCGGCCACGAGCGCCGAGCGGGTGGCCACCGAGGCGAGGAAGGTGAGCGCTGCGAAGACGGCGAGGGAGAGCCAGACGAGCGCGACGGCCCCCGCGAAGGCGGCAACGGGCAGCGGCTCGAACAGGATCGTCGTGTAGATCCAGCAGAGGGCGCCGGCCGCGGCCAGGGCGAGGGCGAGCAGGGCCCCGATGGCAACGACCTTCGCGGCAACGAAGGCTCCGCGGCCGATCGGCTTCGTCAGCAGGAAGGCGGCCGTCCCCCGCTCCTTCTCGGTGGCGACGGCGCCCATCGTCACGAGGATCGCGATGACGACGCCGAACTGGCCGACGTTCTTGGTGAACTGGATGACGGCGTCGGCCACCGTCGGCTCGGGGATCATGCCCCCGAACTGGCCACCCCCGACCGCCTCGACGATCTCCCGGGTGTAGCGGGCGACGACCGGCGAGAGGAGACCGAAGATCGCGAAGACGGCGACGACCACGACGAGCCGCATCGTGCGGACCTGCTCGCGGACCTCCTTCCGCAGCATGAGCCCGAAACCGGTCATGCCGCCGGCCCTCCGGCCGGCCGATCGGCCGGCGCCGGCGGGCCACCCTCCGCCGTCCCGTCGACCGGCCCGTTGCCGACGAGCTGGAGGAAGACGTCCTCCAGCGTGGGCCGGACCCGCTCGAATCGTGCCAGCCGGACGCCCGCGGCCACCACCAGCGGGAGCGCCTCCGCGGTCGCCCGCCCGGTGTCCGAGACGATCACCCGCAGCAGGCCGTGCTCGGCCCGCACGTCGCGGGCCCACGCGGCCGCCCGGAGGCTCTCGGCCAGGGCGATGACGGCGGCCTCCTGGCCCGGCTCGGGGTCGAGCTCGAAGACCGGCGTGGCGTGGCGCGCGAGGAGCTCGTCGATCGGCGCCTCCGTCACCAGGCGCCCGCGGTCGAGGATCGCCACCCTGTCGCAGATGCGCTCGACGTCCGTGAGGATGTGGGTGCTCATGAAGACGGTGGCGGCCCCCCGCAGGCGGCCGATGAGCTCCAGCGTGTCGCGCCGTCCCGCCGGGTCCAGGGCGCTCACCGGCTCGTCGAGGAAGAGGACGGCCGGGCGCGGCAGCACCGCCTGGCCCACCCCCAGCCGCTGGCGCATGCCACCCGAGTACCCGCCGATGCGACGCCGGGCGGCGTCGGTGAGCCCCACCATCTCGAGGACCTCGTCCACCCGCGAGCGGAGCGTCGCGCCCGTCATCCCGTAGGCGCGCCCGACGAAGGCCAGCAGCTCCCGGCCGGTCATCCAGCCGTAGAAGCGGGGGTCCTGGTCGAGATAGCCGATCCGCCGGGCAAGGGCCAGCGACTCCTTCCCGACCTCGACGCCGGCCACGCTGGCGGTGCCCGCCGTCGGGTGGCCGAGGCCGGTCAGGAGGCGGAGGGTCGTCGTCTTCCCGGCGCCGTTGGGCCCCAGGAACCCGAAGACGGCGCCGGTCGGCACGGCCAGGTCGAGCGCGTCGAGGGCGAGGACGTCCCCGTAGCGCTTGGTCAGGCCGTGGGCCTCGATCGCCGGCGGGGCTCCGGCGGCGTCCGGCGCGGGGAGGGCGGTCACGGTCGACGTCTCACGCGTCCTCGCGGCCGACGAGGAAGTAGAGGATGGGCCCGAAGTAGCTGACAAAGATGATGATCAGGGCCCAGACGACCTTGCTGTCGCCCTTCACCCGGCGCGTGGGGCGGGTGAGGTCGTAGAGGGCCCAGACCAGCAGCCCCAGCTGGATGACGAGGATCGGGATGAGGATAGCGAGGAGCGTGCCGACGTCGGGGTCCAAGGTGCCTCCCCTGGTCAGGCGGCGTCCGTGGCCACCGCCAGCATGCGCTCGGCGTCGAGCGACGCCGCCACGATCGACTTGATCATCTCGATCTTGCCCCGGTCGGACGCGTGGGTCTTGACCAGAAGGTCATGAACATCGGAGGCCACCATGTACGTGTCCTCGTCGAGGAAGCAGGCAAACAGCTCGGCCCGCCGGATCTCGTCGATGACGGCCGGCCGGGGCCGGTAGCCGGAGAGGACGAACCCGACCGTCGACGGCTCCGCCTCACCGCGGATCACCGCGGGCCGGCGCATCTCCGCCCGATGCGCCCGCGAGAGCGCCACGATGACGTCCTCGCGGTCCCCGGCGACGATCACGATGCGGCGCCCGATCACGTGCTGCAGGACGTGGTGCGGCTCCATGGCGGCGACGCTGATGCCGCCGATGACGAGGTCGAGATCCGGACCCGCGTTGAGGAGCTCGGCGCCGGTTCCCCCCACGATCATCGAGAGCGTCGGGTTGGACAGGATCGGCCGGTACGGGATGACGCCGAGGAGCGGGATCCCGTGCCGCGCCAGGCCCCGTTCCAGGATCGTCGCGATCCCCGGCTGGGCGTCGACGTCGACCTTGTTGACGATCGCCCCGGCGACGGCGACCCCGTGGGCGGCGAAGTGGCTCGCGTTGAGGACGATCTCGTCGATCGGCCGCCCCACGCCGCCCTCGCTCACGATCACGGCCGGAGCGCGAAGGAGCGCCGCGACGACAGCGTTGGAGAGGCCGATGACAGCGCCCACGCCGGCGTGCCCGGTCCCCTCGATGAGGAGGACGTCCTTGTCGGCCACGAAGGTCGCGTGCGCGTCGACAATCCGGGCGCCGAGGTCCTCGACCACCTCGCCGGCGATGTAGGCCTTGGTGAAGCCCCGCGGGATGTGGACCGGGCTCATCGCCGCCATCGGCTCGCGCAGGTCGTAGACGGCCTTCACCAGGACCGCGTCCTCGTCTGCCGGGACGCCGGACTCGTCGACCACGGTCCGCTGGCCAACCGGCTTCATGAAGCCGGTCCGCAGGCCCTCGCGGAGGAAGATGTCCAGGAGCCCCAGCGACGTGGTGGTCTTGCCCCGGTTCTGGCCGGTCGCGGCGAGGTAGAGGTGGCGCATCAGGCGGGCGGCACGGGGCGGAGGCCGGGGACGGGCACGGCCGGCGACCTCAGCGTGGCGTGGTCTTGCGCTCGACGAGCGCGAGGGCCTCGCGAAGGCGGCCGATCATGTCGGGGTCCACGCTGTCCGGCTCGAGGTACGGGCCCAGGCGCTCCAGGACATCCCCAACGAGGCCGAGGAAGACCCCCGCGTCGGCGACGAAGAACTGCGGCTCGTTGTTGTAGCGGACGAGCGTCAGGCGGCCCTGGAGGACACGGCGGTCCTCCATGTGGGCGATCTGGGTCGCGAAGCTGTGGCCCTGGATGCCGTCCGGGTTGTTCAGGAAGTTCAGGGCGTTGTCGATGGCCAGGCCGAAGCGGGCTCGCCAGGCGGTCAGCCGCTCGTGAACCTCGGGGGCGATGCGGACCTCGCCGACCTCCTCGAAGACCTCGGGCGCCACGGTGAGGAGCCCCACGAGGGTCGAGCCGGCCCGCGCCCCGAGCATCACCTGGAGCGAGCGCTCCAGGGTGAAGACCTCGGAGTCGAACCGCGGGCTCGTGATGACGTCGGTCAGGAGGTCCTCCACGTTGTCGAGGACGGCCGAGTCGGACATCGCGCCCGCCAGGTGGAGGATCTCCTCCTTGAACAGGAACTTCTCTTCGTGGTCGAGCATGGTGGGCCGATGGTACACCGCGGGAATCCGCGAGCCCCGGCCGGACTGCCGGGGCTCGCACAGGTACAGCCGGCGGCCCGATGCCGCGTCGGTCTACGGGTAGAGGCCGCGCAGGGCCGTCGTGTCGGCCACCCGCTGGACGGCGACGAGGTACGCCGCGGTCCGCATGTTGACCTGCTCGCGCTCGGCCATGGCGAGGACCTCGCCGAACGAGCGGTCCATGATCTCCTTGAGCTTGGCGTTGACGACGGCCTCGCTCCAGTGGTCGCGGTTGAGGTCCTGGACCCACTCGAAGTAGCTGACGGTCACGCCGCCGGCGTTGGCCAGGATGTCCGGGATGATGAAGATGCCCTTGCCGGTGAGGATCACGTCGGCCTCGGGCGTCGTCGGGCCGTTGGCGGCCTCGGCGACGATCTTGGCCTTGACCCGGTCCGCGTTGCGATCGGTGATCTGGTTCTCGTAGGCCGCCGGGATCAGGACGTCGCACTCGAGCTCGAGGAGCTCGGGGTTGGTGATCGTCGCGGAGCCGGGGAAGCCGACGACCGTGCCGTGCTCCTTCTTCCACGCCAGGACGCGCTCGATGTCGAGCCCGTCGCGGTTGAGGATCGCGCCACCCGTGTCGCTCACGGCGATGACGGTCGAGCCCTCGTCGCGCATCAGGCGGGCGGCGATCGAGCCGGCGTTCCCGAAGCCCTGCACGACTGTGGTCGATCGGGTCAGGTCTATGCCGAGGTGGCGGGCCGCGTCGACGACCGTGAAGACGCAGCCACGCGCGGTGGCCTCGTTGCGCCCCTCGGACCCGCCGAGGCTGATCGGCTTGCCCGTGACGACGCCCGGAACCGTGTAGCCCGCGTGCATGGAGTAGGTGTCCATGAACCAGGCCATGATCTGGGGCGTCGTGTTGACGTCCGGCGCAGGGATGTCGCGCTCGGGCCCGATGAGAACCGAGATCTCGGTGAAGAACCGGCGGCTGAGGCCCTCGAGCTCCTTCTTGGAGAGCTTCTTCGGGTCGACGACGACGCCGCCCTTGCCGCCGCCGTACGGGATCCCGACGACCGCGCATTTCCAGGTCATCCACATCGCGAGGGCCTTGACCTCGTCGATCGTGACGTCCTGGTGGTAGCGAATTCCGCCCTTGGCCGGCCCGCGGCCCAGGTTGTGCTGGACGCGGTAGCCGGTGAAGACCTTCACGGTCCCGTCGTCCATGTGGACCGGGAAGTGGACCGTCAGCTCGCGTCGGGGCTCGCGGAGCACCCTGCGGAGTCCTGGATCAAGGTGGAGGTGCTCCGCGGCGAGGTCGAACTGGCGCTGAGCGACCTCCCAGGCGTTGATGACGGGCGCCGCCTGCTCGGTGGTCATGAAGAGGGGTTCCTCCCTGTCGGGGCCCCGTGGGGGTGCCGCCGATTTCGTCCGCCCCGGCGGGGCGGCCATGCTGCCGCCTCCGGGACGGCTGCCGGCCACGGCGCGCGACCCGCGCGATGCGGGCCGTCGCGGCGCGACGGAGATCACACCGGGCCGATCATCCGGCCCTCCTTGCCCCGCCGCCTAGGGCCGAACGGGGACGCTTCGCCCGGGCGGATCGGCCCGCAGAGCGGGCGCAATGGTACCGGCACCGGCCCGTATCCGTTCCGCAACCCTCGGGTGCCGCCGGGCACGCGGCCGGGCGACCGCCCTCAGCGCCGGAGCCTCAGCGCCGGAGCAGGACCACGGCGCCGAGGCAGCCCGGGCCGATGTGGGGTCCGACCGACGGGCCCACGACGGCCGTCGTGGCGTGGCCGGCATCGACCCCGCCGGGGAGGCGGGCGAAGACCTCCTGCCCGAAGGCAGCGGCGTCGGCGTCGGCGGGCGGGGTGTACAGGATGGCGATGCGCTCGACCGGCCTGGCCGTCAGGAGCTCGAGGACGCGCTCGCGCGCCTTCGAGCGGGTTCGGACGCGGTCGGCCGTGTCCACCTCGCCGTCCGTCACGGTGATGATCGGCTTGACCGAGAGCACCGACCCGATCGCCGCGCGGGCCGCCGACATGCGCCCGCCCTTGCGGAGGTACTCGAGCGTGTCGAGGGCGACGTAGAGGTCGATGTCGCCGACCCGACCGCGGAGCGTCGAGGCGATCTCGGACGCCGGGAGCCCGTCGGCCGCCAGCTCGGCGCCGAGAAGGGCCAGAAGCCCCACGCCCATCGACGCCGAGGAAGAGTCGACGACGTGGATCTCCTCGCCGCGGAGCGCCTGGGCGGCCAGCTCGGCGCTCTTGAACGTGGCCGACAGCTTGCCGCCGACGGTGACGCAGACGATCGCCTTGGCCCCGTTCGCCAGCTCCTCCTCGAAGGCGTCCTGGAAGTCGCCGGGGGACGCGGCCGCGGTGGTGGGGAACGGGGCGTCGGGCGCCACCATCCGCGTCCAGAACTCGCCCGTCGAGAGGTCGACGCCCGCCCGGAACTCCTCCTCGCCGAACCGCACGTAGAGCGGGACGATCCGGACCCCGCTCGCCTCCGCGTCGGCCGCGGTGAGGTCGGACGCCGAGTCCGTGATGATCGCGACGCGCCCCATCGGGCCTCCCCCTTGCTCCTCTCCCGTTCCCCCTGCCCGCCGGCAGGAATCCCGCCCGCGGACCGGCTCGATCGTTCAGGACGACCGCGCGCCCTCCGAACCCGTCGCCGCAGGGAACGCTCAGCGGGCTCGCAGGAAGGCCGCCCCCATCAGCCCGGGCCCGAGGTGCGGGCCCGTCGTGGCGCCGAGGAGCCCGGTCGAGACGTGGGCGGGGTCGACCCCGCCGGGGATGCGGGCAAGGAGCGCGTCGCGGAACGCGGCGACCTCGTCGGGCGGGCTCGTCGGGGTGTGGATGACCGCGAGGCGCTCGACCGGGGCCGCCGACACGAGCGCGAGGACCCGTTCGCGGGCCTTCGCCCGCGTCCGCGGCTTCTCGGCAATCACGACGATGCCGTCGCGGACCGTGATGATCGGCTTCAGCGACAGGACGCCCCCGATCGCGGCCGAGGTGGCCGAGAGCCGGCCGCCCCTCCGCAGGTACTCGAGGGTGTCGATGGCGACGTAGAGATCGAGGTCGGGCAGGCGGTTGCGGACACGCGCGGCGATCTCCGCGGCGGGCACCCCGTTCGCTGCCAGCTCGGCCGCGAGGATCGCCGGGATCCCGGTCGACATCGAGGTCGACGCGCTGTCGACGAGGTGGATCTCGCGGTCGGGAAGCGCCTCGGCGGCGAGCTTCGCGGCGCCGAAGGTCGCCGAGAGCTTGGAGCCGATGAGCACCGCGACGATCGCCTCCGAGCCGCCGGCGAACGCCGCCTCGAACGTCTCCCGGAAGGTGCCCGGCGACGGCGCTGCCGTCGAGGGGAACGGCGCGCCGGGCTTCTGCAGCTCTTCCCAGAACGCCTCGGTCGAGAGGTCGATCCCGACCCGGAACTCCCGCTCGTCGAACCGGACGAAGAGCGGGACGACCTGGATGCCGTGCGCGGCGACCTGCTCCGGCACCAGGTCGGCGGACGAGTCGGTGACGATCGCGACGCGGCCCATTGGTCCTCCTCCATCGATCCCCTGTCTGCCCGAAGCATACGAGGGCGCACCACCCCCCCACACACTCCCCCCGGGCCGGCCCCGTCTCGCCCGGGCCGCCTACAATCGATCCCGTGGACGTTCCCCGCCCGCTCGTGCCGGCATCGCTCGTCCGTGGTGCGAACGGCGCGGTCGTCGCCCCGCACCACCTGGCCACGGCCGCCGGGCTTGGGATCCTCCGCGGGGGCGGCAGCGCGGTGGACGCGGCCATCGCGACCAACGCCGTCCTCGGCGTCGTCTTCGGGGAGGCCTGCGGCCTCGGCGGTGACGCCTTCTGGCTCGCCTGGGACGAGGCCGCGGGCGCCCAGGTCGCGCTGAACGGGTCGGGGCGGTCCGCCGCGGCCGCCGACGCCGCGACACTCCGATCGCGCGGCCTGGCAACCCTCCCCCACCGCGGCCCGCTGACGATCACGGTGCCGGGCGCCGTCCGCTCGTGGGGCGATGCCCACGCCCGGTTCGGCCGGCTGGCATGGGCCGACGTCCTTGCGCCGGCCATCGAGATCGCCGCGGGCGGCTTCCCGGCCGACGAGCCGTTCGTCCGGGCGGTCGAAGCCTCCGCGCCGGATTTCGCGTCCGCCCTCGGCGACGGCAGCCGCGGCTGGTTCGCCGTCTACCGTCCCCACGGCCGGCCGTGGCGGCCGGGCGAGCGGGTGACCCTGCCGGCCCTCGCCGCCACGCTGGAGCGCCTCGCAACCGCCGGCCCGGGCGATTTCTACGAGGGCGAGCTGGCGCGGCGCCAGGCGGCCGGCCTGGCCGCCGCCGGGAGCCCGATCACCGCCGCCGACCTCGCCGGCCATGCCTCGACCTGGGAGACGCCCCTGGCGCTCGAGTACCGCGGGGCGACGGCCACCTCCCACCCGCCCAACTCCTCGGGGGTCGTCGCCCTCGAGATCCTGAACGTGCTGCGGGCGTTCGAGCCGCCCGGGCGTCCGGCCTTCGTGCCGGGGGCGGGCGGGGCGACGGCCGGCGCCGACCTGCGCTGGGTTCACCTCGGCATCGAGGCGACGAAGCTCACCCTGGCCGACCGCGACGCGTACCTCTCGGACCCGGCGTTCGTCGAGGTCCCGGTCCAGCGGCTCCTCGACCCGGCCTACGGGGAGCGGCTGGCGCGGGAGATCGACCCCGACCGGGCCGCGGCGCCGCCGGCATCGCGGGCGCCGCGGGGCGGCGGCACGATCTGGCTCGGTGTCGTCGACGGGGATGGGAACGCGGTCAGCCTCGTCCAGTCGAACTACGCCGGCTTCGGGAGCGGGGTCGTCGACCCGGCGACGGGGATCGCCTACCACAACCGCGGTAGCTACTTCAGCCTGGATGCCGGTCACCCGAACGTGCTGGCGCCCCGGAAGCGGACGCTCCACACGCTGCTTCCCGGGATGCTGTTCCGGAACGGGCGGCCGTGGGTCGTCCACGGCAGCATGGGGGGCGACGCCCAGCCGGCGATCTTCGCCCAGGTCGTCTCGGCGCTCGTCGACGGGGGCGTCGATGTGGTGACGGCGGTGGCGGCGCCGCGTTGGTCGCCGACCCCGGACGCCCACTTCGCTCCCCCGGAGATCGTCGCGATCGAGCCCCGCTTCCGTCCGGGGCTCCTCGAGGGCCTGGCGGCGATGGGCCACCGGCTCGATGTCCGGGCCGCCTTCGACGGCGCGCTCGGCCACTGCCACGCGATCGAGCTGGTGGACGGCGGCCCGGCCCGGGGGGAACGCTCGCCGCGGCCACCGACCCACGCTCGCCCGGCCTTCCGGCAGCCTGGTGAGCGGCCTCGAGATGGCTGCGCCCCGGTGACCGAGCGGCCGCCCCTCCTCTACCCGGGCCCCCGGCGGGCGCTCCTCCGGCGGATTGCGGCCCTCACGACCGAGGATCTCCACGCCCTCGATGAGGCAGTGCGGGCGCTCGTCGCCGAGCGGGAGCACAAGCACCTCGACAAGGGGTTCTTCTTCGCCTGGTGGGATGGTCCGAGGCTCCCACGCGAGCTCGAGGACGACCTCCAGGCGCTGTTCTCGGATCTCCTCGTCGCCCTGGCCGGCGGGCTCACCGGGATCGACGTGGAGCGCATCGCGCCGCAGCTGGCCCCGAAGCGCAGCGGTTTCGGCCTCGACGGCATCGTCGATCTGTTCCTCCGGCCGCGGCCGTCGCGCCAGCTCCAGGATGCCTCGATCGCCCTCATCGAGGGCCACGTCGCCCCGTGGGATCCGCGCCTCGCAATCGTCGCGATCTGGAACGCGGCCTGCGCGGCGGCGCTCCGCCAGCACCTCCCGGAGCCGACGGTGGCGGCCCTCGAGGCTGCCTGGCGTCGCGCCCTCGGCGACCCGCCGGCGTGAGAGCGGCTCCGCCCGGGGCCTCCCGGACCCTGGCGGCGTGCGATACTCGCCGCCGTCGGAACCCGTCCGCCGTCACCCCGGAGATCCCCGCGTGACCTCGAACATCTCCCAGGCCTATCCCTACTCCTCGGAGACCGACGCCGAACGGGCGGCCGTCGTCGCCGCGACAGTCGCGGCCCACGAGGGCCTCGACGCCACCCTGGCCGCGGAGGCGACGCCGCTCGACGCGCGCGACCGCTGGTGGACGTACCACCACGCCGGCTGCGGCGGCCTCCTCCACGTGGCCGGCTTCGCGCGCGAGAAGCATGCCGTCGTCGTGCTCTGCGACCGCTGCGGCCGCACCACGCTCCGCTGACGGGCCCGGCCGGGGCGGGAACGCCCGCATCCGGCGGCCGTCCACCCGGCCGCGGCGACCGCGTGCCTCCCGACGCCGGGGCCCTGCGGACGGCCCGCCGCCGGCTCATCGTCGACATGGGCGGGATCGCCGTCTCCGCGGTCGGCTTCGGCATCGTCTTCGGGCTCACGGCGCGGGGTGCCGGCTTCTCCCTTGTCGAGGCGATCGCCTTCTCCACCCTCGTCTTCGCCGGCGCGTCGCAGTTCGCCGCGGCGGGCATGGTCGCCTCCGGCTTCGGCTGGGGCGCGATCGTCCTCCTGACCGGGCTCGTCAACGCCCGCCACCTCCTCTACGCGGCCGCGCTCGCCCCATGGCTCCGCGTCCGCCCGCGCCCGGAGCGCGCCGCGATGGCCCACGTCCTCACCGACGAGTCGTTCGCCCTCTCCCTCGTCCACTTCCGGCGCCTCGGCGTCACCGACGGACGCGGCTACTGGATCGCCGCGATCGGCGGCGTCTTCATCCCCTGGAACGTCGCGACGATCGTCGGCCACGTCGGTGGCCAGGCGATCCCCGACCCGACCGTGCTCGGGCTCGACGTGGTCTTCCCGGCGGCGATGGCGGGCCTCGCCGTCGGGCTGGCGACCGGCCGCCGGGAGGTCGTGGCGCTCGCCGCCGGGGTCGCGATCGGCCTCGCGGTCGCGCTCGCCGTGGACCCGCGGGTCGGGGTCGTGGCCGGGGGTGTCCTCGGTCCGCTCGCCGGGCTCGCGGTCCCCCGCCGGGGCGGGCCTGCCCCGGAGCCGGTGGACCTCCCCGGCGAGGTCCGGAGCCTGGCGCAGCGGGCGAGCGACGACGGGATGGCGCCGTGAGCGTCGAACTCGTCGGCCTCGCCGTCCTCATGTTCGCCGTCACGTACCCGGCGCGGGCGATCCCGCTCCTCGCGCCCCAGTTCGAGCGGCTGCCGCCGCCCGTCCTCGCCTACCTGCGCCTGGTCGGGCCGGCGGTCCTCGGGGCGATCGCCGCCGTCGAGGTGCTGGTGCGCGACACGGCGACGGGACCGGCCCTCGTCATCGGCCCCGAGGCCGCCGCCGTGCTCGCCTGCGCCGCGATCGTCGCCTGGCGGCGCAACCTCGCCCTCGGGCTCCTCGTCGCGATCGCCTTCACCGCCCTCCTGCGGGCCGCGGGGATCGCCTGAGGAGGTCGAGGAAGAGGGCGCCCCAGAGCATCGCCTCGTCGGCGCGCCACAGGCCGAGCCGGCCGCGGTACGGCTGCAGGGCACCGTCGAGGACCTCCCACATCGTGCCGTCCCGCTCGATCACCTCCAGGTGGCCACGGAGCCAGCGCTCGCCTCGCAGGGGGTCCACGCGGAGGGCGACCTCGGTCGCCATCGCCCCGAGCGACGTCCAGATCGCCGTGCCCTGGTAGTCCGGGACGAAGAGCCGCTGGACGCCGTCTTCGTTCTCGGGTGGGGTCGCGCTGTAGCGCAGCGGCAGGGGGCTCGTCGAGCCCCGCTTCGTCGAGCGCGTCGAGCATCGCGACCGCGCCGAGGTCGTCCTGCACGATCCCCAGCCAGAACGCCACGACGTTCCCGTCGCCGGTCGGCAGGTCGTGCTCCCGCGTCCCGCGCGGGCCCTCGCCGAACCGGTCGCCCCGCCAGAAGGCATCGACGAGACGCTCGGCGGCGCCGGCCGGGAACGGGCGCTCGAACCAGCCCGTCTCGCGCAGCTCGTGCTCGAGAAGGGCCACCATCGCGTTGGCATAGGCGTTGCAGCTGGTGGCGACGGTGTCGCGGTGGGTCGAGAAGCGGCGTTCGGCGCGGACGAGGCCCGTGCGCGGGTCGACGACCTCGTCGGCGAAGCGGCGGACCTCGGCGCCAAGGAGCGCGGCATGCCGGGCGACGAGCCGCTCGCCGGCGGGCGCCGCCCGGAGCGACCGGAAGACGAACGGGAGCGAGTCGACCCCGTAGTCCCAGACATCGGCCGGCCGGGCGCCGGGGAAGATCGTCGTGGTCACCCGTCCCGCCCGCGACCAGGCCTCGAGCGCCCAGTCCAGCGTCCCGTCGACGCGCGCTCCGTGCCCGAGCCGGACGAGCGCGGATGCCGCGAACCCGAAGTCGCGAGCCCAGTGCTGGCGGAACTGGCCGCCCGACGCGGCGTAGCGGCGGCCGTCCCAGCAGCGCTCGAGCACCGCGGGGAGGATCGTCGCCGCGGTGCCGGGGTGGCGGACGTGCCCTCGCAGCGCCCGGCGGGCCATCCGGGCCGCGCTCGTGGCGTAGGCCGGCAGGATCGCCGGCTGGAGGAGCTCGAGGACGTGCATCGCGCCGTCAGCCGGGGCCCCGGCGGCGCCGCGACTCGGCCTCCCGCCTCCCGGTCACGAGCTCCCGTCCCGCCAGGCGCGCACGTCCGGGTCACGGCCCGTCGCCAGGAGCAGCGCGGCGAAGAGGGCGGTCCGCGGGACGATGCTCGCCACGTCCAGCCACTCCTCGGGCGAGTGGTCCATCCCGCCGATGGGGCCCAGGCCGTCGAGCGAGGGC
This sequence comes from uncultured Chloroflexia bacterium, assembly GCA_963709605.1. Lineage (GTDB taxonomy): Bacteria > Chloroflexota > Limnocylindria > Limnocylindrales > CSP1-4 > CTSoil-043. The sequence goes on from CAVPWX010000006.1 coordinate 78,037, forward strand.
ACGCCGAGCCCCGCCGTCGTGTTGGCGTCCGAGGCCCCGCCGGTGGCGGCGTCGCGGACGGCGAAGCCGAGGCGGCCGGCCAGCCCCTGCGTCAGCTCCACGAGCCGCGCCGAGCGCTCGAGCTTCTCCATCGGCCAGTGGCGGTGCCGCAGCTCCACGTCGATCGTCACGTCGGGGATCGCCGGCTCCGCCGCCAGCGCCCGGATCGCCGCGTCCGCCGCCTCCATCCCGACCCGCTCGACCGCCCGCAGGTCGACCTCCAGGACCGCCCGCTCGGCAACGACGTTCGGGCGGATCCCGCCCTCGATCACCCCGACGTTGCAGGTGACGCCCGGCCAGCGCCCGGTCAGGCCGTGCAGGCCGCACCACCAGGTGCGCCGCGGCGAGGACCGCGCTGCGCCCCTTCTCCGGCTCCACGCCGGCGTGGGCGGCGCGGCCATTGACCGTGATGACGTAGTCGCCGGTCCCCTTGCGCGACGAGACGATGTCGCCGTTCGCCCGGGCGCACTCCAGGCTGAAGGCGACGTCGCAGCGGCGGGCGACGCGCTCGACGTGGGGCGTCGACGACGGCGAGCCGATCTCCTCGTCGGGGTTGGCGATGACAGTGAGGCGCTCGTAGGGGAGCGGTCGGCCGGCGTCGCGGGTCACCGCGAGGGCGGCCTCGAGGCCGTAGAGAAGGGTGAGCAGCCCGGACTTCATGTCGGTGACGCCCGGCCCGGTGGCGATGCCGTCCGTGATGGCGAACGGACGCGCGGCGGCAGTTCCCGCCGGGAAGACCGTGTCCGTGTGGCCGAGGACGATCGCCCGGGGGCCGCCGGGCTCACCCTCGAAGACGGCCTCGACCGTGTCGCCGAGCGCCCCGCTCGGATCGGGATGGCGCGTCACATCGCCGCCCAGGCGCTCCAGGAAGGCCCCGACCCAGCCTCCCACCTCGTTCACGCCGTCGCGGGTGTAGCTCCCGCAGTCGAGGTTGACGAGACGCTCGAGGTCGGCCAGGAAGGCCGGCTCGGCGGGTGCGATCCGGTCACGGAGGGCGGCGAGCTCGGCGGGCGTGACGAGGCGGGTCGACATGATCCCGAGTGTATCGGCTGACCTCGCAAGGGGGTGAGGGGGGTCGCCCGTGCGATACTCGGCCGGCGATGTCCCAGCCAGCGGCGCTCCGGGGAACTGGCCGCGCGCGGGCCCACCGCGGCCTTCTGCGGCGGGCGCTGCGCCGCGAGGCCGCGCGCCTGCGGCAGCCGCGCCACGCCGCGGCGATCGTGCTCCTGGCGCTCGCCGGCGGAATCGGCATCGCGGCGCTGTTCGCCCGCGGCGAGCTGGCCGGCGCGGACGCCCGGGCCTACTGGGCGGCCGTCCGCATCTGGCTCGCCGGCGGCGACCCGTACCACCCCACCGGCCCGTTCATGCCCTACGTCTACGTCCCGTGGCTGCTGCCCGCCTTCGTGCCCTGGGCCCTCCTCCCCTGGGACGTCGCCTGGTTCACGTGGCGGGCGGCGAACGTGGTGCTGCTCCTCTGGTCGATCGGCTGGGCCTACCGGCTCCGCCCGCTGGCCACGGCGATCACCGTGCTCCTGCTCCTCTTCCCCTTCCTGGCGAACCTCGACACCGGGAACATCAACCTCCTCCTGGTGCTCATGATCTGGGGGGCGCAGTTCACGGCCCCCCGCACCGCCGGGCTCCTGTGGGCGCTGGCGACGGCGTTGAAGTGGGTCCCGATCGTCTTCCTGCCGCTTCTCGCCCCCAGGGGCCGCGCCTGGGGCGTCGTCTTCCTGGCCGTGGCCGGGGTCCTGTCGCTCCTCACGCTCGACGCGACGCTCGTCCAGCTCCAGGTGCTGTTCGCGTTTCCGCGGCCCCCGCGGGTCGACTACCTGGTCTTCGCCTGGTGCCTCGTGCCCTGGCTGTGGCCCGACCCGGATCCCGCCCGCTACCTGCGCCCCGCCACCTGGATCGCATGGGCCCGGGGCTGGCTCCGCGACGTGCGCCGGCCGCCGGCGCTCGCGGCGCGCTTCCGGCGGGTCTTCGGCCTCACGCCCGCGTAGCCGCCTCCGGGGCCTCGGCCGGCTGCGAGGTGCCCGCTGACCGTCGCCGCGCTACTCCTCGAGCCGGCCCATGACGTCGGACTCCCAGCCCGCGAAGTAGCGGCCGATGACCGGGAGCTCGAAGGAGCGCAGGATCGACGACGCCGGCTCCCGCTCGAGGAGGAACTCGAAGGCGGCCCGCACGAGGCGCTCCGGGTCGGAGGCGCCGGGGTCGAGGCGGGCGAGGTCGACCGCCGCGACCGTCACCCGGTGCTCGGTGGCGAAGGCGCCCTCGCGAACCCGCACGAGGCAGAGCCAGCCGGGGCTGTCGCGGCCGCAGCGCACGTCGATGGTTCGGTCGGCCATCAGCATTCCTCCCCGGAGTCGCCGGCCGGCGGCTCACCGCACGGGCTCGGCCTGCGACCCGTTCAGGTCAGTGCCTCCTGCGCGAGTGCCGGCGTCTCCTCAGCCTCCGCGACCGCTGGCGATGCCTGCTTGGTGCCCCGGGCGAGCTGAAGCTGAACTCCCACGTCGGCGGCGGCGAGACCACGACGTCGCCGAAGCCGGCCTCCTCCATCAGCCGCCGCGCGTCGGCCTCGCTCCAGCGCCAGAGGCCCCAGGCGTTCTTCGTGCCCGACACGCTCGCGTCCTTGAGCGGGAAGCCGAGCGAGAGCACCGCCCGCCCGCCGGGGCGCAGGACGCGGTGCATCTCGCTCAAGGCCTTCAGGGGATCGGGGACGTACTCGAGGAGGACGTAGGAGGTCACGACGCTGAAGCGGTCGTCCGGCCACGGCATCGCCATGGCATCGCCCCGGACGATCTCCGCCGTCCCGGCGGCGATGCGGTCGGCGAGGCGCCGTCGGGCCATGCCCACGGGGATCTCCGATGAATCCAGGCCGGCGACATGCCGGACGTGCGCCGCGTGACGCTCCAGGAACGCTGCCGACCCGCAGCCGACGTCCAGCAGGACGTCGTCGGGCTGCAGGTCCAGCTCCCGGGCCATCGTCGCGTACGCCCGCCGGTGCTCGAACGCCATCTGCCACGTGGCGACCCAGCCGAGCGGGCCGCTCGGCAACCCGACCGATGTGAGCATCAGCCGCTCCCGCCAGCCCCCGGCCGAGGCTTCTCTCAAGCGGAACGCGACAGCGACCCCCGCCACGACTGCGGCCACTCCCGCCGTCAGGAACACAAACCGGCGCATCGCAAGGCCCTCCGCCAGGCGCGGGTCGGTCTCGCCAGTGGCTCGGCGCGGTCCCGGCGACCAGGGTGTGGGCCGCGCGTCAGAGCCTCCCGCCGACCCGACACGGTAGGCGCGTGACGGGGATCTGGCGAGAGTCGAACGGCCCCCGGACGCCCGGTGCGCGTCCCATCACATTCTGCACCCGGCTTGACGCCGCTCCCCTATCGTCGCGGGCGAAGCGCCAGGCCCCGGTAGCCGGGCACGAAGCCGGCGTCGAGCAACCGCGCCCGCCAGGGGTGGTCGGGCCCGAGCGGCGCGCCGTCGACCCGCGCGACCACGATCTCGCGCGCCCGGCCGTCGCCGAGCAGCCCGGCGAGCGCGGCCAGCGCGAGCGAGGCCCGGTCGGGATCGTCGGCCGCGGGGAACGTCGCCAACCCCTTCCCGCCGCGTTCCACGTAGAGGACGGCGGCGCCGTCGACCAGCACCACGTGCGCCCCGGCCGCGCGCTGGAACGGCCGCCGGTCGTCGTCGCCGCGGCGCGGCCACGGGAGGGCGGCCCCGTACGCCTGGGCCGGATCGGCCGCCGCGAGCAGGTCCACGCGGCTCTTCTCGGCGTCGGGCTCGCGGGCCGCCCGCAGGCGGTCGATCGCCCCCGCGAGGGCGAACTGGGCGGCCCCGAGCCCGTCGACGAAGTAGCCCCGCCGGATCCGCCCCGCCTCCTCGAGGGCGCGCAGGACCGGGTATACCCCGGCGAAGCCGCCCTCAACGCCTTCGGCCATCACCGCCTCGCGCGTCAGCACCCCGTGGCGATCGAGCAGGGCCAGGGCCTGCGCGTGGAGCCGCTCGGTGGTCGAGGGGACGGCCGCCGGCGCCTCGTCCGCGCCGGTCGGGCCGGGCGCCGCCGCGTCCGCGCTCGTCGGGCCGGGCGGTCCGACGAGAGACCAGCGCCCCGCCGCCTCCGGCGGGCCCAGCGTGGCCAGCCGCCCCGGCCGTGGCCGGCGGTCGCCCCCCGGCCGCTTCCAGCGCAGTGCCCGCAGCGGGGCGAAGGTGTCGTTCGTGACCTCGCCGGCCCAGACCAGGTCCCACAGCGCGTCCAGAACCTCCCGATCCGAGCCGCCTCCCGCGGCACCGAAGATCTCCCGGTAGAACGACGCCCCGCGGCGGGCCAGCCAGGCCCGGATCGCGGCGTGGCGCTCCCCGGCCGGCCGCTCCCCGACCGCCGCCTGCCCGGCGACGAGCGCGGCCCGCAGGACGTCGCCCCGCCCCGGCCGGAAGAGCGCGACTCGTCCGTCGTCGCGGCCCAGCGGCCCGCACCCGACCCAGGCCACCTCGCCCAACGCCCCCAGCTCGTCGAGGAGCCGCGGCTGGTAGCCGGGGACGCGGGCCGGGAGGACGTCGCGCTCCAGCACGGAAGCCGGGATCGGGACGCCGGCCAGCTGGTCGACCACCTCCGCCAGGCGCTCCAGGGCCGCCTGGCCGCGCAGGGGCGCCGGGGTGTCGGCCCCGGTCGTCCCCGGAACCGGCGCCGGTGCCACCCCCTGCCACGCCGGCAGGAAGCGGGCCAGCGCCGCCGGCTCCACCGGCTCGACCTCCCGGCGCAGCCGCGCCAGCGACCGGCGCCGGAGGAGGCGGAGCACGTCCGGGTCGCACCATTCGCGCTCGGCGCCGCCCGGGCGGAACTCGCCGCGCAGCAGCGACCCGGCCTCCACGAGCCGCACCAGCGCCTCCTCGACGATCCCCTCCGGCAGCCCCCAGCGCCGCGCCGGCTCCGCGGCCAGGAACGGCCCGTGCGTCCGGGCCCAGCGGGCCAGGAGCCCGCCGAGCGAGTCGCGTGTCTCGCCGAGGAACGCGGAGGGCGTCCCCGCCGGCGGCTGGGCGCCGGTCGCGTCGCGGTACCGGGCGGCGTCCTCCACCGCGATCCAGCGGGTCTCCCCGCCGATCCGCACGACCACCGCCCGCCGGGTGGCGGCCAGCGTCTCCAGCCACTCGCCGGCGGCCGGAAGCCCGCCGCGGGTGCGCGCCGCGAGCTCCTCCTCCGAGAGGTCGCCGAGCCGGCGCAGCAGGTCGGCGACCTGGTCCACGGAGCCGGCTTTGCGTTCGTCGACGAGCGCCTGGCGCTCGAGCTCCGTCTCCTCGAGGGCCGCCGGGTCGAGGAGCTCGCGCAGCTCCTCCTGGCCGAGCAGCTCGCGGAGCAGGTCGCGGTCGAGGGCGAGCGCCTGGGCCCGTCGCTCCGCGAGCGGGGCATCGCCGTCGTACATGTAGGCGGCGACGTAGTCGAAGAGGAGAGAGGAGGCGAAGGGGGTCGCCCGCGGCGTCTCCACCCGGTGGACGGCCACCTCGCGACGCTCGATGCCGCGGAGGACGTCGCGGAGCGCCGGCAGGTCGAAGACGTCGGCGAGGCACTCGCGGTACGTCTCCACGAGGATCGGGAAGCTCCCGTAGCGGCTGGCGACGGCGAGGAGGTCGGCGGCCCGCTGGCGTTGCTGCCAGAGGGGTGTGCGGGTGCCGGGCCGGCGCCGTGGCAGGAGCAGCGCCCGCGCCGCGTTCTCGCGGAACCGGGAGGCGAAGAGGGCGGTCCCTCCGACCGCCGCCACCACCTGGTCCTCCACTGCGTCCGCGTCCGGGAAGAGGTCGTCCTCCACTCCGTCGAGGTCGCCGTCCGGCAGGCGGATCGCGATCCCGTCGTCCGACCAGATGCTCGCGACCTCCGCCCCCAGCCGCTCGCGCAGGCGCGCCTCGATCGCCATCGCCCAGGGGGCGTGGACCCGGCCGCCGAACGGCGTGAGGAGCACGAGCCGCCAGTCGCCCAGCTCGTCGCGGAAGCGCTCGACGACGACCCGCCGGTCGGTCGGGAGGGCACCCGCGGCCTCGCGCTCGTCCTCGAGGTAGGCGACGAGGTTCTCCGCGGCCAGCGGGTCGAGGTGATGCCGGTCGCCGAGACGGGCCAGCGCCGCCTCCCGGCCCTTCGCCCCGCGGACGAGGTCGGCTTCGATCCCCCGGACGAACGCCCCCAGGGCGCGGCCCAGCTCGATCGGCCGGCCGACGGCGTCGCCCTTCCAGAACGGCAGCTTGCCGGGCTCGCCGGGCGCCGGCTGGACGATCACCCGGTCCGGCGTGATCTCCGTCACCCGCCAGCTGCTGGCGCCGAGCACGATGACGTCGCCGTGCATCCCCGCCCGGAGCTCGTAGACCATCTCCTCGTCGAGCTCGCCGACCCGCCGGCCGGGCGTCCCGGCCTCGCCGGCCACGAAGACGCCGTAGAGGCCGCGATCCGGGATCGTCCCGCCGGACGTGACGGCCACGACCCGGGCGTCGCGCCGGCCCTCCACCGTGTCCGCGACGCGGTCCCAGACGAGGCGCGGCTTCAGCTCGGCGAACTCGTCCGACGGGTAGGCGCCCGCAAGCATCGCCAGGACCCCCTCCAGCGCCTCCCGGGTGAGCGTCTCGAAGGGCGAGGCCCGGCCGACCGTGGCGTGGAGGTCCGCCACGGACCAGCGGTCCATCACGGCCATCGCGACGATCTGCTGCGCCAGGACGTCCAGCGGGCTGCGCGGGATCGCCGTCGCCTCGATGTCGCCTTCCCGCATCCGCTCGGCGACGACGGCGCACTCGAGCAGGTCGCCGCGGTACTTGGGGAAGATGACCCCGCTGCTCACCTCGTCGACCCGGTGCCCCGCGCGGCCGATCCGCTGCAGGCCGCGCGCGACCGACGTCGGCGATTCGACCTGGACGACGAGGTCGATCGCTCCCATGTCGATGCCGAGCTCCAGCGAGGAGGTCGCCACGAGCGCCGGCAGGCGGCCCTCCTTGAGCGCTTCCTCGATGGCGACCCGCTGCTCGCGGGCGATCGAGCCGTGGTGGGCCCGCACCAGGTCCTCGCCGGCCAGGTCGTTGAGGCGCTGGGCCAGGCGCTCGGCCAGGCGGCGGCTGTTGACGAAGACGAGCGTGCTCCGGTGGGTCCTGATGAGATCGAGGATCCGGGGGTGGATCGCCGGCCAGATGCTGACCCGCATCTCGCCGCCGGCGGCCGGTCCGCCGGGCTGCTCCTCGAGTGGCAGCGCCTCGCCGAGGCGGCCCATGTCCTCGACGGGAACGACGACCTGGAGGTCCAGCCGCTTCTTGGCCCCGGCATCGACGATCGTGACCGCGCGGTCCGGCCCGACCCCGGCGAGGAACCGTCCGATCGTCTCGAGGGGCCGCTGCGTCGCCGAGAGGCCGATCCGCTGCAGCGGCGGCGCGTCCGGGGCACGGAGGTGCTCCAGCCGTTCCAGGCTCAGGGCCAGGTGGGCGCCTCGCTTGGTCCCGGCGATGGCGTGGACCTCGTCCACGATCACGTGCTGCACCCCGCGGAGCGTCTCCCGGGCGGCCGAGGTCAGCAGCAGGTAGAGCGACTCCGGCGTCGTGATGAGGATCTCCGGCGGGCTCTTGGCGAGCGATCGGCGCTCGTCGGCCGGCGTGTCGCCGGTTCGCGAGGCGATGGAAACCGGCCGAACCGGCGTTCCGAGCCGCTTCCCGGCGAGGGCGATCCCGGCCAGCGGAGCGCGCAGGTTGCGCTCGACGTCGTAGGTGAGGGCCTTCAGCGGGCTGACGTAGAGGATTCGGACGGATGCGCCTCCGGCAGCCGTCGGGGGCGGAGGCGGCGTGCGGACGAGGCGGTCCAGGCCCCACAGGAACGCGGCAAGCGTCTTGCCGCTCCCCGTCGGGGCGTGGAGGAGGACGTGGCCGCCGCCGGCGATCGCCGCCCAGCCCTCGACCTGGGCCCTCGTGGGAGCAGCGAACGCGTCGCGGAACCACCCTGCGACGGGCGGTGCGAAGCGCGCGAGCGGGTCCTCGGCGGCCGGGCTCGCGGCCGGGAGTGAGGTCGGATCGGATCGTCGGGCCACGGGATCGCGAGTATACGGCCGCCGGGCCAAACCGACCGGATGTTCGAACGTCCACGTGGGCCACCGGCCGGGACGACGCCCCCGGGCGTCGGGCACGCCCGGCCGCCTCCCGGACGCGAAGCGGCCCCGCCGGGTCCTGGCCGGCGGGGCCGCGGGAGCTGCTGGGTGCGTCCGCCGGTCGGGATCCCGACCGCGTGGAAACGGAGCGTCAGGCGCTCTTCCAGGCCTCGTCCGGTTCGCCGGACAGGAGCCACTTCCGAACACCGCCTCCGACGCTCCGGCCGAGGATGGCGTCCACGCCGTAGTAGTTGCCGGCACCGACGATGCCGAGGCCGAGCGTGACGACCGCGTACGTGAGGTGCTGGTTGACGACGCCGTAGGCGAAGTCCCAGGCGGCCACGAAGAAGAACAGCATCATCAGCGTGCCCATCAACGCCCCGAAGCGGGTGAGGAGGCCGAGGATGAGCGCGATCCCGATGCCCAGCTGGCCGAGCGGGACCAGGTAGTTGATGACGGTCATCGCGGCTTCGTTGCCCGCGAGGGCGACCCAGAAGTCGTGGGTTGGGTTGTAGATCGTGCCCTCGGCGACCTCGCCGGTGACGAACGGCCAGCCGAGCGTGCCACCCGTGGCGAACTCCAGGAACCCTGCCGCGGACCAGGTCCCGAGGCCCTCGCCGATGATCTTCTCGAGGCCTGCCCACAGGAAGACGATGCCGATGACGACTCGGCCGATGGCGATCGCGAGTGCATGCTTGCGATCTGTGACCCTCATGTGGCGCGCTTCTCCCTTCCTCTCGCCGGCCGCCGTCCCAGGCGCAGCGGCCGATCGCTCTCAATGCCGGGGCGAGCATGCGACTGATGCGCATATGCACATCCCTGCCATGTGTCACGCATACGATGTGACCTGCGGCCCGTATCCGCAAGCCCTCGGATCGAGATCGGCCGCCGGCGTCCCCCTTCCGGACCTCAGATGGCCGGATGCGCTTCGTGGAGGAGCGCCGGCTCCAGGATCTCGTCGACGAGGCCGAGCTCCAGGCACTCGTCCGGGCCCAGGAACCGCTCCCGGCCCGACCAGATGAAGCGCCGCCACCACGGCGCGTCCTTGTGACCTGTGCGCCGGGCGAAGAGGTCGGCGACCGTCCGCTGGTAGTGCTCGGAGAGCTCCTGGTAGTCCTTGAAGATGCGCTCGTCCTCGCCGGAGAGGATCCACTGCGTCGAATGGAGCAGGAGCGTCCCGAACCGTCCGATCGACCGGTGGTCGCCGGCCTGGCTGACGATCGCCCCCATCGAGTACGCATAGCCGAGGACCACGGTGTTGATGCGGACGTCGTGCTGGCGCCGCATCCGGTTGATCATCTCCATCATCGCCAGGCCGTCGCCGACCGAGCCCCCGCCCGAGTTGATGTAGACGGTGATCGGCTGGTCGTGCTGGCCACGCCGCGCGACTGACATGAGGAGCATCGTCTTCGCGAAGTCCTCGGCGTGCGGCGGATCGATGTTCGTGACGAAGTAGGCGCCGGTGGCGTCGAGCGCCATCCGGCGCATCTGGGCCTCGGCCAGGAGGGCGCCGAGGTCCGGCACGCGAATGCCCACGTTCGCCTCCATCTCCGGCGGCGTCCGCCCGCGCCCGGGGGCCGGGGCGCCGCGCTGGGGCGAGCGTAGCGCGCGGCGCGCCCGCCCGCGCGCGCCGTTCGGCCGGGACGATCCCGTCGGCCGGCCGATCCGCTCGGCCGGGCCTATCCTCCGGCCATGCGCGTCGTCCACTCCCCGCTCCACCTGCTCCACGAGCCGCCGTTCGAGGTCTTCAGCGGCCACCCCGGCCCCGCCTGGGAGGTCACCGCGCGGGCGGAGTCGATCCGGGCCGCGCTGGCGGCGGATCCGGCGTTCGCCCTCGAGCTCCCGGCGGAGCACGGCCTGGAGCCCGCGCTGGCGGTCCACGAGCCGGGCCTCGTCCGATTCCTGGAGGAAGCCTGGCCGGCCTGGCAGGCGTCCAGAGAGCGGCCCGCGGCGCTGATGGCCGACACCTTCCCCTACCCGCGCTCGCGGTCCGCGAGGCGCCCGCCCCCCGAGCCGCGGGCGCCCGGCGGACGCGTCGGCTACTGGTCCTTCGATACCACCAGCCCGATCACGGCCGGGACGTGGATCGCGGCGCGGGCCGCCCTCGACGTCGCGCTCAGCGCGGCGGACGCCGTCCTGGCCGGCGAAGCGGTCGCCTACGGGCTCTGCCGCCCGCCGGGCCATCACGCCGGCCGCTCGACCTTCGGCGGCTACTGCTACCTCAACAACGCCGCCGTCGTCGTCGAGCGCCTGGTGGGCGCGGGAGCCGGCCGGATCGGCATCCTCGACCTCGACTTCCACCACGGCAACGGGACCCAGGAGATCTTCTGGGAGCGCAGCGACGTGCCGTACGCCTCGCTCCACGGTGACCCGCACCGCGTCTACCCGTACTTCTCGGGCCACGCCGACGAGACGGGCGAGGGCGCCGGCGCCGGGGCGACGTTCAACCAGCCGCTGCCGGCCGGCACGGACGACACGGCCTACCTCACCGCCCTGGACCGCGCCCTCGACTGGCTCGCCGGGCGGCACGACGGGATCGTCGTGGTGAGCCTCGGCATCGACACCTACGGGCTCGACCCGATCTGCGACTTCGCCCTGACGACGCCCGCCTACCACGAGGCCGGCCGGCGTGTCGCCGCGACCGGGGCCCGGCTCGTCATCCTCCAGGAGGGCGGCTACCACGTCGCGCATCTCGGCGAGAACGTGCGCCGCTGGCTCCGCGGCGCTGCGGGGCTCACGCCCGACGCGGCGGCGCGGCCGGGGGACGGCGGCTGACCGACCCGACTGCCGCGACCCGGACGCCGGCTACCCCCGGCCGGGGTGCGCGGCGGCCTCCTGCCCGCCGGCTCCCGCCACGCCGGGGACCTCCGTCTCGCCGGCGAGCCACCCTCGCAGGCTGCCCCGCCAGAGCGCCCGGGCGTGGAACGAGCCGGTGGGGCCGATCCCCTCCATTCCGCCCGCCTGCACGAGCGTCTCGAGAAGCGGCGCCAGCTGCGAGCCGTAGACGTGCATGCACGGCTCCGGGCGGACGCCCGGCCACGAGTAGCAGGAGACGACCGTGCGCCGCTCGTCCGTCGGGATCCCCGGCGGAAGGGTGCCCCAGGCCGGGTCGTCGGGGGCGAACTCCCACTGGTCGAGGCTGCCCTGCGGGATCCCCTCGACGCCGCGGACGACCCGCGGCTCCACGTCGAGCAGGTACGGGTCCACCACGAGGTCGCAGATGACGGCGTGCTCGGGCATGAGCCCGATCCAGGCGTTGGGCACGAGGGGAACGGACGGGTCGCGTCGCTGCGTCGCGTCGACGAGGATGTCCGTGACCGCCAGGCGGCGACGCAGGTACGCCTCGTCGCGGGTCAGGTTGCGGCCGGTCGTCACCACCTCCACGCCCGGGAGGCCCATCCGCATGAACGCCTCGTTGCGCGCGTCGTCCCCGTACTTCGTGGCGAACTCGACGGCATGCTTGCCCACCTGACCGGCGCCCATGATCGTGACCCGCACGGGTTCGCGGTCGCCGCTGACGAGCGCCGGCCACTGCCGCTCCAAGGCCGCGAAGGCGGACGCGACACCGTTCCAGGCCACGCTGCGGAGGTTCTCCACGAGGCGGCGGCCCTCGTCGTTGGCGATCATGTCCAGGGCGATCGCCTCGATCCCGAGGTCCTGGAGGAGCCGGACGCGGGCCGGGCGCGTCGGGAAGTGGAGCATCGAGACCAGGGTCGCGCCGGGCCGTAGCCGGTCGTACCTTCCCTCCGGCGCGCGGAGCACCACCACCACGTCCTGGTGGTAGGCGGTCTCCTCGTCGGTGACGTGGAGGTCCGGCGAGAGCGCCAGGTAGTCGTCGTCGACGTATCCCATCCCGGAGCCGATGCCCGTCTCGACGTACACCTCGGCGCCGAGCGCCGTGAGCAGGCCCACCAGGGGCGGCAGGAAGTCGCGCCGCTCGTTGGGCTCCTTGTGCATGCGAGGGAAGCCGATCGTCAACCGTCGTCGCGACCTGCCGGCCATCGCTCGCCCTCCGCGACCCTGCCGGGTGGGTTCGACCCATGTTCGCCCGCGGCCCGGCGCCGTCGATCGTCGGCCCCGGGGGCGGGTGCCGTCGAGTGACCTGCGGCCCCACCGGCCGGGACCGCCGGCCCGATCGGACGCCCGGACCGGACCGACGCGCGCAACGTTCGCCCCACGAAACCCCGCACCGGGTTCGCTACCATGGGCGCATGTTCGGCCTCGACCTCGTCGTCGTCCTCATCGCCGTCCTCGCCGTCGTGCTGATCTGGCGCGGGCCGAAGATCCTCCCGAAGTGGGGGGAGACGCTGGGCCGCGGCGTGAAGGCCACGCGCAAGGAGGTCGAGGACCTCCAGGACGAGATGGGCAAGCGCGACGACGACGGGACGCCGCCCCCCGCCTGAGCCGCTCGCCGCCCGACCGCGCCCCTGGCGCCCGGCCGCGCCCCTGACGCCCCGCCGGCCGCCCCCCGCCGGCGGCTCGCCGCCCGGCCATGCCCCTGACGCCCGACGATGCCCCTGACGCCCGGCCACGCCGCCGCCGGTTCGTTCGCGTCCAAACGGTTTGCGTGCTAACCATTCGTGGGCTATCGTTCGGCGATGCACCGCCCGTCGCACCTCCCGATCGTTCCCCTCGACGGCCTCGACCCGCTCTCGGCACGCGTCCACGCGGCCTTCATGCGGGCGCTCGCGGCCCACCGCCAGCTGATGGTCCGGGTGCTCGCCGGGGAGGACGCCCATCCCGGCCAGGCCATCTGCCTGCGGATGCTGACCGAGCGCGACGGGCTCAGCCAGCGCGAGCTGGCCCGGGCGCTTCACCTGTCGCCGCCGACGGTCACGGCCATGCTCCAGCGGATGGAGAAGGCCGGGACGATCGAGCGTCGTCCGGACGTGGCAGACCAGCGCGTGACGCGGGTCCACCTGACCGAAGCCGGCCGCGAGCTCGAGCGCAGCCTCCGCTCCGTGATGGGCGCCGCGCTCGGCCAGGTCCTCGACCCCATCCCCGAGGCCGATCGACGGGAGCTCGAGCGCCTGCTCGGCGTGCTGGCCGACCGCGTGGCCGGAGCGCTGGAATGATCCGGCTCCTCGCGACCTACCTCCGCCCGTACCGGGGACCCCTCGTCCTCGTCGTCCTGCTCCTCCTGGTCCAGGCCCTCGCGAACCTCTACCTGCCCGAGCTGAACGCCGACATCATCAACAACGGGGTCGCGACCGGCGACACCGACTACATCCTGCGGACGGGCGCGGTGATGCTGGGCGTGACCGTCCTCCTCGGGATCGTCTCGATCATCGCGGTCTACTGGGCGGCAAGGGTCTCGATGGGGTTCGGGCGTGACCTGCGGGGCGCCATCTTCCGTTCCGTCGAGTCGTTCTCGCAGGTCGAGGTCAACCACTTCGGGACGGCCTCGCTCATCACCCGCAACACCAACGACGTCCAGCAGGTCCAGATGGTCGTCCTGATGGGCCTGACCGTCATGGTCTCGGCTCCGATCATGATGGTCGGCGGCCTGATCATGGCCCTGCGCCAGGACGTCCCCCTCACGGGAATCCTCCTGGTGATCGTGCCGATCATGGTGGTCATCATCGGCCTCCTCGTCCGGCGCGCCCTGCCCCTCTTCGGGGCAATGCAGCGGAAGATCGACCGGATCAACCAGGTGATGCGCGAGACGCTCGCCGGCGTCCGGGTCATCCGCGCGTTCGTCCGGACCGACTACGAGGAGCGCCGCTTCGACGAGGCGAACCAGGACCTGTTCGCGACCGCGCTGTCGGTCAACCGGCTCTTCGCGATCATGATGCCGGCGCTCATGGCGATCATGAACCTGACGACCGTGGCGGTCCTCTGGTTCGGGGCCTTCCGGGTGGACAGCGGCGAGATGTCGATCGGCAGCCTGACCGCCTTCCTGCAGTACATCATCCAGATCCTCTTCGCCATCATGATGGCGACCTTCATGTTCGTGGTCGTGCCGCGGGCGGCGGTCTCGAGCGACCGGATCGCCGAGGTCCTCGCCATGGAGCCGTCGATCCACGATCCGGCCGAGCCGGTCAGCCCGGCGCGCACCGGCCGCGTCGAGTTCCGGGACGTGGAGTTCCGCTACCCCGGCGCCGAGGACCCCGTGCTGCGCGGCATCTCCTTTGTGGCCGGTCCCGGCGAGACGACGGCGATCGTCGGCAGCACCGGCAGCGGCAAGTCCACCCTCGTCAACCTGCTTCCTCGCTTCTACGACGTGACCGGCGGCGGCGTTCTCGTCGACGGCGTCGACGTGCGGGAGATGGACCGCGCCGACCTGTGGAGGCGCATCGGGCTCATCCCGCAGCGCGCCTTCCTGTTCGGCGGCACCGTGGCGAGCAACCTCCGCGTCGGCGACGAGGCCGCGTCCGACGACGACCTCTGGAAGGCGCTCGAGATCGCGCAGGGACGCGAGTTCGTCGAGGAGATGCCCGAGCGCCTCGAGGCGCCCATCGCGCAGGGCGGCGCGAACGTCTCCGGGGGCCAGCGCCAGCGCCTCGCGATCGCCCGGGCGCTCGTCAAGCAGCCCGAGATCTACGTCTTCGACGACAGCTTCTCGGCTCTCGACTTCCGGACCGACGCCCGCCTCCGGGCCGCCCTCCACCGCGACCTCGCGACGGCGACCGTCATCATCGTCGCCCAGCGCGTCGGCACGATCCTCCACGCCGACCGGATCGTGGTGCTCGAGAATGGCGGCGTCGCCGGCATCGGCACCCACGACGAGCTGATGGCGACCTGCGACACGTATCGCGAGATCGTCTACTCCCAGCTCTCCGCGGAGGAGGTCGCGTGAGCGGGCCGGGCATGGGCCGCGGGCCGGCGGGCGGGCGCCCCCCCACGGGCCGCGGCGGCCCCGCGGGTCACGGGCCGATGGGCTTCGCGGCCGCACCGGTCGCCAAGCCTCGCAACTTCCGCGGGTCCTTCCGGCGGCTCCTCGGCGAGCTGGCCCCGGAGCGGCTCCTCGTGGTGGTGGTGATGGCCTTCGCGATCGTCAGCGTCGGCTTCGCGATCGTCGGCCCCAAGATCCTCGGCACCGCCACGGACCTCATCTTCGAGGGCTGGATCGGCAACCAGCTGCCGCCGGGGATGTCGAAGGAGGCGGCCGTCGCGGCGCTCCGGGCGGCCGGGCAGGACAACCAGGCCGACATGCTCGCGAGCATGGATGTCGTGCCCGGGCAGGGCATCGACTTCGCCGCCCTGGGGGGGATCCTCCTGCTGGTGACCGGGATCTACCTCGCCAGCTCGGTCTTCTCCTGGGCGCAGTCGTACATCATGGCCGGCGTCACCCAGCGGACGGTCTACCGCCTCCGGCAGCGGGTCGACGAGAAGATCGGCCAGCTTCCCCTCGCCTACTTCGACCGCGAGTCGCGGGGCGACATCCTGAGCCGGGTCACCAACGACATCGACAACATCGCCCAGACGCTCCAGCAGAGCCTCACCCAGCTGATCACGGCCTTCTTCACGGTGATCGGCGTGCTGATCATGATGTTCTGGATCAGCCCCCTCCTCGCGGTCATCTCGCTGCTCATCGTCCCGCTCTCGATCGTCGTCACCGTGCTGATCGCCAGCCGCTCGCAGAAGCAGTTTGCGGCCCAGTGGGAGCGCACGGGGACGCTCAACGGCCACATCGAGGAGATGCACACCGGGCACGCAGTCGTGAAGGCGTTCGGGCGCCAGCGCGAGGCGATCGAGACGTTCGACCACGAGAACGAGGCGCTCTACCAGGCCTCGTACAGGGCGCAGTTCATCTCCGGGACGATCCAGCCGGCGATGAACGTCCTCGCGAACCTCAACTACGTGGCGATCTGCGTCATCGGGGGCGTCCAGGTGGCCTCGGGGACCATGTCGCTCGGCGATGTCCAGGCCTTCATCCAGTACTCCCGCCAGTTCACGATGCCGATCGTCCAGACGGCCAGCATCATGAACGTCCTCCAGTCCGCGGTGGCCTCGGCCGAGCGCGTCTTCGAGCTCCTCGACGAGCCGGAGCAGGTGCCCGAGACAGCGACGCCGGTCGCCCTCGAGCAGGTCGCGGGCCGGGTCGCCTTCGACAAGGTCAGCTTCCGCTACCTGCCCGACACGCCGCTGCTCGAGGACCTCGACCTCGTGGCCGAGCCCGGTCACACGATCGCGATCGTCGGGCCGACCGGCGCCGGCAAGACGACCCTCGTCAACCTGCTGATGCGGTTCTACGAGATCGACGGGGGCCGCATCACCATCGACGGCGTGGATGTCCGCGAGCTGACCCGCGACCGGCTGCGGGGCATCTTCGGGATGGTCCTCCAGGACGCCTGGCTCTTCTCCGGCACGATCCGCGAGAACATCGCCTACGGCCGCGAGGGTGCCACCGAGGAGGAGATCCTCGAAGCGGCTCGCGCCGCCCACGTCGACCACTTCGTGCGGACCCTGCCGGACGGCTACGACACCCGGCTCGACGACGACGCGACCAGCGTGTCCGCGGGCGAGAAGCAGCTCCTCACGATCGCCCGCGCCTTCCTTGCCGACCCCGAGATCCTCATCCTCGACGAGGCGACCAGCTCGGTCGACACGCGCACCGAGGTGCTCATCCAGCGGGCGATGGCGCGCCTGATGCACGGGCGCACGAGCTTCGTCATCGCCCATCGCCTCTCCACGATCCGGGACGCGGAGCTCATCCTCGTGATGAACCGGGGCGAGATCGTCGAGCAGGGTACCCACGCCGAGCTCCTGGCCCGGCGCGGCTTCTACAACGAGCTCTACAGCAGCCAGTTCGAGGAGGCGCTCGAGCCGGCGGTCTGAGGCGGCGGCGCGCCGCCGGGCCGGGCCGTCGTCCCTACCCCGCCAGGATCGCCGCGAGGGCCTCGGGCTCGGTGACCGGCTGGCGGCAGGCGAACCCGCGGCACACGAACGCTGTCGGGCGGCCGCCGAGCGAGAAGCGGCCCTGCAGCAGGGGCACGGCCGTCGCCTTCGGGTCCGGTCCGATGGCGATCACCTGGCGCGGCCGCCACGAGAGGTGGGCCGGTGCGCCCCGGGCGGCCCCGACCAGGCGCCGCGTCGCAGGATCGCCGGGCAGGCCCACGATCGCCACCTCGTCGACCGGCCCGACCCACCAGTCCAGCGCGGCCAGCCACTGGGCGAACGCCGTCGGGTAGGCGGCCGCGGCGGCGCCCACGATCCCCATGGCCGTTTCGGCCGCATCGACGTAGCGTCCCTCGCCGGTGAGCGCCGCGAGGCGGAGGAGGACCGTCGCCGCCATGGCCCCGCCCGACGGCACCGCGTTGTCCTGCAGCGAGCGCGGCCGCGCCACGAGGACCTCCGCGTCGTCGGCCGTGTCGTGGAAGCCCCCGGCCGGGTCCGCGAAATGGGCGAGGATGGCATCGATCGTCTCGCACGCCGCAGCGAACCAGCGCTCCTCGGCCGTCACCTCGTAGAGGGCCAGGAGGCCCTCCGCCATGCACGCCTGGTCCTCGAGCGTTCCGGCGTGGCGAGCCTGGCCGTCCTTCCACGAGCGGAGGAAGCGACCGTCGGGGGCGCGCAGGACCGCGAGGAGGCGGCCGGCGGCCCGTTCGGCGATCGCCCGGTACCGGCCTGCCACGGCGCCGCGGCCGGGATCGCCGTCGCGTCCCAGGAGCGCGGCCGCATCGGCGTACGCGGCGACCATGAGCCCGTTCCAGCCCGCCAGGGCCTTGTCGTCGCGCGCCGGCTGGGGCCGCCGGTCGCGGGCCGCGAGGAGCGCCGCGCGGGCCCGCTCAAGGAGGTCCGCGACCTGCGCCGCCGGGAGGCCGTGACGGACGGCGAGGCCTTCGTCGCTCGCGACCCGGCGGAGGATCGTCCGGCCCTCCCAGTTGCCGCCCTCGGTCACGTCGAAGGCCTCGGAGAAGACCGGCCATGCCTCGGCAAGCCCGGCCGCGGCGAGCACCTCGCGGCCCTCGTCCGCGGTCCAGGTGTAGGTCGCCCCCTCCTCGCCCCCGGTGTCCGCGTCGAGGCTCGCAGCGAAGACGCCGTCGGGCAGGGTCATCTCGCGGGCGACGAAATCGAGCGTCTCGGTCGCCACGCGCAGGCAGGCGGGCTCGTCGGTGAGGGCCCACGCGTGCACGTACGCGCGCGCGAGCAGGGCGTTGTCGTAGAGCATCTTCTCGAAGTGCGGCACCAGCCACGCGGCATCGGTCGCGTAGCGGGCGAAGCCGCCGCCCAGCTGGTCGAAGATGCCGCCGGCCGCCATCCGGTCCAGGGCCCGCCGGGCGATCGGCAGGGCCCTGGCGTCGGCGGCGGCGGCCCGCCGCAGGAGGAAGTCGATCGTCATCGCCTGCGGGAACTTCGGGGCGCTCCCCCAGCCCCCGTTCGCGGCGTCGAAGCCGGCCTCGATCGCGCCCACCGCCGCGGTGAGAAGGCCGGCATCCAGCATCGGGACGCCGTCCGAGAGCCGGGTGCCCCGGGCGACGTGGGTCGTCAGCGCGGCCGCCGACTGCTCCACATCGGTCCGCCTGTCGCGCCAGGCCTCGACGACCCCCGCCAGGACGTCGAGGAAGGCGGGCATCCCGTGGCGGCGGCTGTTCGGGTAGTAGGTCCCGCCGTAGAAGGGCCGGCCGTCGGGCGCGAGGAAGACGCTCATCGGCCAGCCGCCGGAGCCCGTCATCGCCTGCACGGCGTCCATGTAGACGGCGTCGAGGTCGGGGCGCTCCTCGCGGTCGACCTTGATCGCCACGAAGTGCTCGTTGAGGAAGGCGGCGGTCACCGGGTCCTCGAACGACTCGCGCTCCATGACGTGGCACCAGTGACAGGCCGCGTAGCCGATCGAGAGGAAGATGGGCCGGTCGAGCGCCCGCGCGCGCCCCAGCGCCTCCGGCCCCCAGGGGTACCAGTCGACCGGGTTGTGGGCGTGCTGGAGGAGGTACGGGCTCGTCTCGCCGGCGAGCCGGTTGGCGGGCATGCGCGGAATCTACGCCCCGGCGGGGCTCGTGATGCGCCAGCCCGCTCCACGCCGGCTGCGAGGAGTCCCGGACCGAGCGCGGCCCTCATGTGGAAACACTTGCTTTCGATTTGTAGACTGCTGCTTGACAATCTGTCATATCGTCGTTCATTATGCGTCCTGCAGCAACCTGACCTGGAGCCGAGAGGCCGCCCGCGATGTACGAGTACCGCATCCTCTTCCCCCGGCTGGGGAGCCAGGAGATCCGCCGCCAGCTCGCCGCGGACCTCCGCGTCGCCGGCGACCGGCGCCGCCCGGCCGGTACGTCCGCCCCGATCGCCCGAGCCGGCGGGAGCGTGCGTGATGCCGCACGACGCGATCGCCACCTGTCCCATCTGCAGCGGAGAGCTCGCCGTCACGCGCCTCCACTGCCGCAGCTGCGGGACCACGCTCGAGGGCGACTTCAACGTCGGGCGCTTCGCCCGCCTGTCGCGCGAGCAGTTCGCTCTCCTCGAGAGCTTCCTGCGCTCGCGCGGAAACCTCAAGGAGATGGAACGGGAGCTTGGGATCAGCTACCCGACCGTCCGGGCCCGGGTCGACGCCCTCCTGCGCGCCCTCGGCGTGGGCGACGGCGAGCAGCCGGCCGGCGAGCTCGACGAGACAGCCGGGGACGGGCAGGTCGCCGCCGCCGGCACGGCGATCGACGCCGCGGCGGCTCGGCGGACGGTCCTGGAGCGGCTCGCCCGTCACGAGATCGACGCGGCGACGGCGGCCGCCGAGATGCGGGCGCTGGGAGGCTGACGCCGTGACCGAGAACCCCACCGCCGAGGGCGCCGCCGAGGCGCGCAACCTCGTCACCGGCCCGCGCGTCCACGACATCGGCCCCCACGGCCTCGTCTCCGTCGCCGCCGAGGCCGACGACATCCGCATCCGGGGAGTCGACGGCTCAGAGGCACGGGTCGTGGCGCCCGCCGACGCGGCCGGCCTGGAGACCCTCGCCGAGCCGGGCCGCTTCTCCGTGTGGAGCAGGGGCCGCGGCCGCACCGGCTTCGTCGAGCTCCGAATCGGCAGCCGCGGGTTCGGCTTCCCGCTCGGCACCGGAAGCGTCGGGACGATCGAGATCGAGGTGCCCGTCGACGCGCGCGTCGAGGTCCAGGCGACATCCGGCGACGTGGCAGTTCGCGACGTCGGCGGCGGGGTGAACGTCCGCACCGCGGCCGGCACCGTCTCCCTGGAGGGCGTGGCCGGGCTGGTTTCGGTCGACGTTGCCTCGGGCGACGTCGACGTCGCCGCCCTCGGCCCGCTGGCGCTCACCGCGCGCAGTGTCTCCGGCGACATCCGGGCCGTCGCCCCGCGCTTCGAGCATGTCGCGATCGAGACGGTGAGCGGCGCCGCGGCCATGGCCGGTGCCTTCGCGCCAGGGCCCGTTCACGCCGTCTCCACCGTGTCGGGGTACGTGGAGCTTGCCGTCGCCGGGGGGCTCACGCTCGAGGCCACGACGATCTCCGGCGACGTCGCCTGCTCGCACCCCGATCGCCGCTCCGGCGACGGGCGGATGCGCCCGCTCGTCATCGGCGACGGCGTCGCCCGCCTCGCCGTCCGCTCCATGTCCGGGGGCGTCGAGGTCCGCGCCGGGGGCGCGCGAGACGGCCGCCGACGCGGCTGCCGCGGCCACGGCTGACGAGGCCGCCGCTCACGACTCTGCTCCGCCCCCGCCTCTGCCGGCGGACCCCGCGGCCCTCGCGATCCTCGAGGCGCTGGCCCGCGGAGAGATCGACGTCGGCGAGGCCGAGCGACGGCTCGCCGGCGCCGCGGCCCCCGGCCCGGGCTCAGAGGGTGCGCCCGGTGCGTGACCCGCTCGACGAGATCCTGCGCCTGGTGGCGGACGGCCGCCTGAGCCCCGAGGAGGCGGCGCCGATCATCGAGGCCCTTGCCGCCGTCCGCGAGGCAGCCGCCCAGGCCCGTGCCGCGGGCGGCGCGGCCCGGGACGCGGCTCGAGCCGCCGCCGGCGCCGCCCGGGCGGGCTTCGAGTCCCGCCGGCCGGACCCCTCGCGGGCCGGCGCCCCCGCCCACCCAACGCCCCGCGCCCGCCAACGCCGCCCGGACCGCCCCGGCGGCTTCGCGTCGAGGTTCGCGACGGTGGCCGGACGGTCGTGGACCTGCAGCTTCCCGGCGTCCTCGCCGAGCTCGCAGGGACCGTGCCGGGCATCCCGTCGGCCTACGTGGAGCGTGTCCGCGAGGCACTCCGGACGGGCTTCCGCGGCCAGGTCGTCGACGTGACCGACGAGGACGGGTCGGGGGTCACCATCACCGTCGACTGAGCGACGCGCGTACCATCGCGGGGTGCCCGGCCTCCCCTCCCTGCCCCGCCTGCGCCTCCCGGCCGGCGCGCGGCTCACCGTGGAGGAATGGCGCTCGTTCGGCGACCGGCGCTACCGGCCGTTCCAGGGGATCGGGGTCGGCTCGGCCGCCGTCTTCGCCCTGGCGGGCGACGGCCTGACGATCCCGCTCCTGCTCGCCCTCGGTGCACCGGCGGCGCTCGCCACCGTGATCGGCGTCCTGCCGTTCACCTTCTCCGCCGCGCAGCTCCTCGTCCCGTCGCTCCTCCTGCGCACGGACGGCAACCTGCGGGGGGTCACCATGGCGATCCTCGCCGTCGGGGAGACGCGTGGGTTCGTCCTCGCCGGGATCGTCCTCCTCCACGTCCTGGGGCTCTTCCCGGCCGGCGTGGCGATCGCCGGGGTCGCCGCGGTCATGAGCCTGGGCGGCGCCGCCAGCGCGATCGGCGGCGCGAACCTCCTGGCATGGTATGGCGCGATCCTCCCCGAGCCGGAGCGGCGCTTCGTCGCGCCGCGGGTCATGGGGATCACGCAGGGCCTGGGGGCGACATCCTGCTCCCGGTTGCCCTGGGGGTCCAGGCGGGCCTCCAGACGATCGGCCTCGCCGTCTACGCGGCGGTGTTCGTGGTCGCCGGGCTGGCCGGCCTGGGAGAACTGGCGGCCGTCGCCCGCCTTCGCCGGCCCGGCCGCGTCCGCGTGGCCCGCCGCGGGGAGCGTCCGCCGCTCTCGCCGGAGACCCGGCGTTTCATACGGATCGTGACCATCGCCGCGGCCGGCGCGGGCTTCGGACCCTACCTCTCCATCTATGCGATCGCCGTCCTGGGCGAGACGCCCGGCTTCGCCATCCTCCTCTCCGCGGCCTCGGCCGGGGCGTCACTGGTGACGGCGACGATCGTCGGCGGGCTCCTCAGCCGCGGGTCGGCTTCGCGGACGCTGCGCCTCTCCTTCGTGCTCCGCGGCGGCGGGATCCTGCTGGCCCTCCTGGCCTTTCCCGGCAACCCCTACGCCGCAGCCATCCTCCTGGTCGTCGCCGTGATCGTCGCGGCCGGAGCGTCGGCGCACACGCTGGCCGCGAACGAGCGGCTCCTCCGACTCACCGGCGGGATCGGCCTGATCGCCGCGCAGAGCCGCTTCGTCGCGGGGACCGCCGGCGGCGTCACGGTGGGGCAGCTCTCCTCGGCGGTCGTCCTGGCGGTCCTGCCGGTCGGGTTCCCCGCGTTCGCCATCCTGATGACCGGGTCGGGCCTGGTTCGCCTTGCCCTCGCGACAAGGATCGAGGTCTCGGCAGGATGGTCGACGGCGACGGGAGCCTTTGACGTCGCCGAGCTGCGCCGAGCTGCGCCGGTTCCCCCGCCCGAGGCGGCGCCGGCCCCCCTGGCCGGAGGCTGCCGGCCGGTAGGTCCTCCCGCCCGAGGCGGCGTCGGAGGTCGCCCCGCCGGCACCGCCCGTCGCCCCGCCGGCACCGCCCGTCGCCCCGCCGGACGACCGCGGCGGCAATCCCGTCTAGACGACCCCCAGCAGCCGGGCGAGGATCCCGCCGATGCCGACCGCCAGCGCGAGGGTTGCGCCGGACATCGCCACGGCCATCCGCCAGCCGAGCTCCCCGGCCAGCGCCGCGAGGGTCGCCACGCAGGGCACCGAGACCGACGTCACGATCGCGTAGACGAAGAGCTGTGCCGGCGACATCAGGTCGCCCAGGCCGCCCACGCCCGCGCCCATCGTGGCAACGGCCAGCACGAGCAGGAGCTGGAGGGCGAGCTCCTTGCGCAGGAAGGCGAACGCGAGGGCGAGCCCGGCCACCGAGGGGAGCCCCAGCCACCCGACGACGATGGGGTCGAGGACGGCGGCGGCGGGCCAGATGAGGCCGCTCTCGTAGACGAGACCGAGCACGATCGAGCCGATGATCATCACCGGCCCGGCCGTCCGGACGAAGCCCCGCAGCCGCGCGCCGGCCTTGGCGGCCACCTGGCGGGCGAGGGGCCGGCGCAGCTGGGCGAGCTCCAGCACCAGCGGCGACTGGCGTCCGGGAAGCATCGCGTTGGCTGCGATCCCGGCCCCGAGAGTGATCGCGACGATGAGCCCGAACGCGGCCGCGGCCGCCGCCGGCCCGGCGAAGGGGACGAGGGCGGCGACCACAACCGCCGACCGGGCCGAGCACGGGACGAGCGTGACGAGGAACGAGGCGACGATTTGCTCGCGGCGGGTCGCCAGGACGCGGGTGCCGTAGATCGCCGGGACGTTGCAGCCCGTCGCGGCGAGCAGCGGGATCGCGGTGCGCCCCGAGAGCCCCAGCCCTCCGAGGAGGCGATCCGTCAGGACGGCGAGGCTCGTCAGGTACCCGGAATCCTCGAGGGTGGCAACCAGCAGGTAGAAGAGGAGGACGTACGGGATGCCGATCGCGAGGAGGCCCAGGATCCCGGAGTCGAGGCCCCACAGCAGCGCCGCGGCGAGCTCCGGCACGGGCACAAGCGCCCGTACCGCTCCGTCGATGACCGGCGAGGCGAAGGTGGTCCAGGCCTCGGAGAGGACGGCCGCCGTCCCGGCGCCGACGACGGAGACGAGGGCGAAGGTGACCGCAAGGACGACAGAGAGGATGGCAAGTCCCGGCCAGGGCCGGATGCTCCACGCGCCGAGGCGGTCCGCGAACGGGGGGCGACCCGGTCGCACGGCCTCCACCTCCGCCGCCCAGCGTGCCGCGAAGTCGCGGCGGAGGGGATCGACGACCCCGGGGAGGAGCAGGGTCGCGGCGCCGCGTGCCGAGACGGCGCCCGCGGCCACCAGCCCGCCGAGACCGGTGGGGTCCAGCGCCGCGGCGCCCAGGGCGTGGCTGGTGGGGAGGTCGGCGGCGGCCTGCGCGAGCGTGCGCTCGACGGCCGGTGGGTAGGCGCTCGCGGGTACCAGCGCGCGCGGGGAGTGCGTTCCGGCCTGGACGCCGCGGCGGCGGCGGGCGCGGGCCACGGCCAGCGCGACCGCGCCGGCAACGCCCTCCCCCGTCCGGGCCACCGTCCGGCGCACGGGGACGGCGAGGAGCTGGGAGAGCCGCCCCGTGTCGACCACGATCCCGTGCGTCGCGGCCTCGTCCGCGAGGTTGAGGGCGACGACGACCGGGAGGCCGAGATCGCGGCAGGCAAGGGCCAGCGGCACGTGCCGCCCGATGTCGCCGGCGTCGGCGACGACGAGGATCGCGTCGGGGGCCGCGGCGAGGAGGGCTGCCCAGAATGGGGAGCCGGCGACGGGATGGTCGGTCAGCGACCCCGTGCCCGGCAGATCGACGAGGAGGGCCCGGCCGGCACGCGTGCGCACCTCGCGGGCCTCCGCGCCCACCGTCGTGCCCGGCGCGTTGGTGGTCTCGACAAACCGGCGGCTGGCCCGGGCCAGGAACGTGGACTTGCCGACGTTGGGGCGCCCGACAGGCGAGGGCGACCACCGGGAGGCCGGCCGAGCCGTGGGGGCCGGGCCCGGGCGAGGCGGGGGCGACGGGCCCTGGCCCGGGATCGGTGCCGCGCCCGGGCGCAGCGCCGGCACTCGGCGCCTGCCCCTGCGGTCGGGCGCAGATCGGCGGGTTCGGGGCGCCCGCCGGCATGTGGCAGCCCGTCGCCGGGCCCTGCCGGTCGGGTACCGGGCCCTGCCGGTCGGTACCGGGCCCTGCCGGCCCGTCACGGCGCCGCGGTCTCGCGCTCGACGAGAATCCGGCGGCGACGCGGCGCGCCACGGCGACCCGGGCGCGCCCGACCCGGAGCACGATCGGGCCCCCGAGCGGCAGGCGGGCCTCGACCCGGACCCGGTCGCCGGGTGCCAGCCCCTCGGCAGCAAGCCGTGAGGCGTCCGCCGGATCGACGCGGATGATGCACGCGGCGTCGCCCGCGGCCATGTCGACGAGCGTGGGGAAGATGGGACGCTGCATACCCCGAATTCCAGCGGGCCGGAAGCGCCCGGTGGAGTGCGCATCGGCCCCTGCACACGGGACGAAGGTCCCCCTGTTGCGCGTGGTCAGGTCAACCTGATCACCACCCGGCCCGGCATATTCGCGGCGGTCACCTGCGGCTGGACGCGCCCGGGCGCGTGATCGCCTGATCGCCTTGACCCGCCACCTGCCGGTTGGTAGACTGCACCTCTGCTCATCCATGAGCGAATGCTCATCAGAGTCCCCGAGGCGTCTCATTGCCGGTTGACATCGGCCCGGAGGAGTTCGAGCTCCTCGCCCGAACCGCCCACCGCTACTACATCGACGGTCGGACCCAGGAGGAGACCGCCCGGGAGTTCGGCCTTTCGCGGCCGAAGGTGCAGCGCCTCCTGGAGCGCGCCCGGTGGGCCGGCGTCGTGGACATCCACATCGAGATTCCGCCCTGGCTGCACCTCGACCTGGAGGACGGGCTCCGCGAGCGGTTCGGGCTCGCCGTCGCCATCGTCACCCCCGCCCGCGCGGATCCCCAGGCACAGCGCGAGGAGGTGGCTCGCGGGGCGGCACGCTACCTCGACCGCCGGCTCCGCGACGGGGACGTCGTTGCGGTCAGTCACGGCCGCGACGCGGGCGAGGTGCCCCGCTACTTCCGGCCCGGGCGCCGGCTCACCTGCACGTTCGTGAGCGCGATGGGCGGTTCCCCCCACGTCGACGCCCCGACCAACCCGAACGAGATCTGCCGCGCCCTCGCCGAGAGGTCCGGCGGCCGCGCCGTCGGCCTGTACGCGCCGGCGCATGTCGAGAGCGCCGAGATGCGGGACCGCCTCCTGGAGCAGGAGGCGGTGGCCGACACCCTCCGGGTCGCGGCGCAGGCGAGCGTCGCCCTGGTCGGGATCGGCGGCACCGACGACGGCTGCACGATGGTCCGCAGCGGCTGCTTCTCGCTCGAGGAGATCCGTCGGCTCCGCCGGCACGGGGCGGTGGGCGACATCCTCGGCAACTACGTCGACGCCCAGGGGAACCCGGTCGCCTCCCCCGAGAGCGGCCGGCTCATCGGCCTTTCCATGGAGGAGCTGCGCCGGATCGGGACCGTCGTCGCGGTCGTCAGCGAGCCCGAGAAGCCGCCGGCGATCCTCGGGATCCTCCGTTCGGGCGTCATCGACGTGCTCATCGTGGACGAGGGCAACGCCCGGGCCGTCCTCGAGCTGGCCGGCGCGTCGCGGGTGAGCAGCCCGACGCCGGTCCCGCTCGTCCGGCACCGCGACGCGGGAGGGAGGTGATCGACGGCGTCATGAAGCGGCGGTCCGCAGGCCGCCACGCATTCGCGTCCCGGAGGTGATGGAGTGCCGATCGTCCCAACCCGCGAGATCCTCAGCCGCGCGTTCGCCGAGCGCTACGGCGTCGCGGCCATCAATGTCATCAACGACCTCACGATGGAGGCCGTCCTCGCCGCCGCCGAGGAGCTGAAGGCCCCCGTCATCCTCCAGACCTCTGTCAAGCACGTGAAGATGACCGGGCTGGATGCCATGTACGCGATGTGGCAGGCGTACGCCGGCCGCGTCTCCGTCCCGACCGCCCTGCACCTCGATCACTGCCCGGAGCGCGACGTCATCAGCGCCTGCCTCGCCAAGGGCTGGAGCTCGGTCCTCTTCGACGCCAGCAAGCTGTCGGTCGAGGAGAACCAGCGCCAGTGCATCGAGGTCGTCGCGGAGGCCCGCCGGTACGGCGCCGACGTCGAGGGCGAGATCGAGGGGTTCAAGCGCACCGAGGAGATGACCGGCGACGAGGCCCAGCACGTCCAGAGCCTGGAGACCGTCGTCGAGTTCGTCCGCGCCACCGGCGTGGACGTCTTCGCCCCCGCCATCGGCAACGCCCACGGGACCTACAAGACGGCCCCGACCCTCGACGCCCAGCGCGTGACCGACATCGTCGAGGCCACGGGCAAGCCGGTCGCCCTCCACGGCGGCACCGGCATGAGCCCGGAGCAGTTCAGCGACCTCATCAGTCGCGGCTGCGCCAAGGTCAACATCAGCACCGCCCTCAAGATCGCCTTCATGAAGTCGGGCTACGACTTCATGACCGAGCACCCGGGCGACTACGACCCGCCCAAGATCTTCGCGGCCCAGCGGGCGGCCGTCATGGAGATGGCGAAGTACCACATCCGGCTCTTCGGCAGCGAAGGAAAGGCCTGGACGTGAGCGCGCTCGTCTTCGACTGCGACGGCGTCCTCGCCGACACCGAGAAGTACGGCCACCTGCCGGCCTTCAACCAGACCTTCCGCGAGTTCGCCCTGCCGGTCGAATGGTCGGTCGAGGAGTACGGGCGGCGGCTCAAGATCGGCGGTGGCAAGGAGCGGATGGCGAGCCTCCTGACCCCCGAGTTCGTGGCGGCCGCGGGCCTGCCCACCGATCCCGAGGAGCAGGCCGCCGAGATCGCCAAGTGGCACAAGCGCAAGACGGCCATCTACACCGAGATGGTCGCCGCCGGAAAGCTCCCGCCGCGGCCCGGGATCCGGCGCGTCATCAGCGCCGCCCAGGACGCCGGCTGGAAGCTCGGCGTCGCCTCGACCTCCGCGGAGGCCTCGGTCCACGCGATCCTGGACTACGCGGTCGGACCCGAGCGGGCCGCCCGCTTCGATGTCTTCCTGGCCGGCGACTGCGTACCCAGGAAGAAGCCGGCTCCCGACATCTACCTCCTCGCCCTGGAGCGGATCGGCGTTCCCGCCGCCGAGGTGCTCGTGGTCGAGGACTCGCGCAACGGCCTCGAGGCGGCGGATGCCGCGGGCCTGCGCTGTCTCGTCACCGTCAACGGCTACACGGAGAAGGAGGACTTCAGCGAGGCGATCATCGTCGTATCGTCCCTCGGGGACCCGGATGGAGAGCAGACGACCGTCATCGCCAACCACTCGGCCGCCCGGCCGGGCGCGTTCGTGACGCTCGCCGACCTGGAGGCCTGCCTCGCCTCGTAGCTCCGTCCGGGTTCGCGGCCAGCGAACAGGAGGTCTGCATGACACAGGCGTCGTTCGACGACGTCGACCTCGTCCTCACGACGATGGCGACGACGATCGTCGACAACGCGGAGTACTTCGCCCAGCTTGACTCGATCGTCGGTGACGGCGATTTCGGCTTTTCGCTGCGCAACGGCTTCGAGGTCGTCGTCGCCGACTACGACTCGTTCGATCGATCGAGCATCGGCACCATGCTCAAGAAGATCGGCATCGTCATCTCGGGCAAGGTCGGGGGTGTCTCCGGCCCGATCTGGGGCACCGCCTTCCTCCGTGCCGGCGCAGCTGCCGGGGACAAGACGGAGCTCGCGCCCGAGGACGTCATCGCGATGCTGCGCGCCGCGATCACCGGGATCATGACCCGGGGCGGCGCGTCGCTCGGCGAGAAGACGCTCCTCGACGCCCTGGTCCCCGCGACGGACAGCCTGGAAGCCGCGATCGGCGACCCGGCGTTCCAGGGCGACCACGGCGTCGCCGCAATCCAGCGGGCCGCCGACGTCGCCGTGAAGGCGGCCGAGGAGACCAAGTCCATGCTCGCGATGCGCGGCCGGGCCGCGTACACGGGCGAGCGGAGCATCGGCTCCGTCGACGCCGGCGCGACCGCGATCGGCGTGATCCTCCAGGCCATCGCCACGGCGTGGGCCGAGAAGCACGGCAAGGGAGAAACGGCGTGAGGAAGTTCCTGAACGACCCCAAGACGTTCGTCACCGAGTTCCTCGAGGGCGTGGCGCTCGCGAGTGACGGGACGCTCAAGTTCGAGCCGAAGTACAACCTGATCTACCGGGCCGACATGCCCAAGAAGGATCGGGTCTCCATCATCCAGGGGTCCGGGTCCGGCCACGAGCCGGCCCACACGATGATCGTCGGCCCCGGCATGCTCGACGCCGCCTGCCCGGGCGACGTCTTCGCCGGCCCGCCGGTGGAGTTCGTCACCGAGACCTCCAAGCTCATGGACACGCCGGCCGGCGTGCTCTTCATCGTCAACAACTACACCGGCGACCGCACGGCGTGGGAGATGGCGAAGGAGCTCTGCGAGGCCGAGGGCCAGAAGATCGGCTACCTGCTCGTCAACGACGACGTGGCCGTCAAGGACTCGACCTGGACGATCGGCCGGCGCGGCGTCGCCGGCAACTTCTTCGTCATCAAGGCGGTGGCGGCCAAGGCCGACAAGGGCGGCACGCTCGAGGAGTGCGTCGCCGTCGGCGAGAAGGTCATCGCCAACGTCCGGACGATGGGCGTCGCCCTGTCGTCCTGCACGCCGCCCGTCCGCGGCACGCCGCTCTTCGAGATCGCCGACGGCGAGATGGAAGTCGGCATCGGCATCCACGGCGAGCCGGGCCGCCAGCGCGTCCCGACGCCGAGCGCGACCGAGATCGTCGACCTCCTGCTCAACGCGATCGTCCCCGACGTCCCGTTCGTTGCCGGCGACGAGGTCGCCGTCATGGTGAACGGACTCGGCGGGACCCCGATCACGGAGCTCTACCTGCTCTACGGCATCGCCCACAAGTGGCTGGCTGCGAAGGGCATCAAGATCTTCCGCAGCTACGTCGGCGAGTACTGCACGTCGCTCGAGATGGCCGGCGCGCACATCTCTGTCCTCAAGGTGGACGCGGAGCTCAAGGAGCTCCTCCTCGCCCCGGCGGAGATCGCGTACCGGGTCTTCTGACCGGTTCTGCGGGGCCCGTCCGCCGCCGGCCGGCGGCGGACGGGCCCTCCGTATCCCTCGCCGCCTCGCGGCGGGCGCCCTCCCCAGTGGGCGCCCGCCGCGGCGTGTCCGGGGCCGTACGCGGCGCTGTGGTGCCGGGCGGCGACCGGCGTTGGGTGGCGACTGGGCCGTGCGCGGCGCTCGGCCGTGCACGAGGGCGGCGACCGGCCGCGACCATCCTGACCGTCTCAGCCGGTCAGGCGAGCCACCCCCACGCTCCGAATCGCGGCCAAACCGCGGGTTCGCCGCGTTCCCGTGCTCGGCCGCGACCATCCTGACCGTCTCAGCCGGTCAGGACGGTCGCGCTCGGGTGCGGACACGGCCCAACCTGCCCAGGGCGCTCGACCGCGCGGGGCGCTCGACCGCGCGGGGTGCTCGACCGCTCGTCCAGCCTGGGAGGTTGCGCCGAGAACACACCCAGCTCCGCCCGGTCCGGGCACCAGCGGACATCGTTGCGCCGGACGTGTGGCTCCGGCCTCAGAGGCCGCCCGCGCAGTCGTAGACCGCCGCGGCGGCCAGCCCGGTGCCGTCGCCGGCGGCGCCGGTGCCGCCCGGGCCGGTGACCTGCACCGGCGTGCAGGCCTCGGCCACCCAGTCCGCGATCGCCGACGAGCTGTCGTTCGAGCCGCGCGCGCCGCCGGGCCCGGGAGATGGCCCGCGGGTACCGCCCGCCATGACGAAACGGAGCTGGCCTGAGCGCACGTAGCCCTTGAGCTGCTCCAGCGTCGGCACCGGGTCGCCGCCGCTGAAGCCGCCCATGGCCATGACCGGGATCCCGGTCTGCAGCTGGATCGGGCCGGCGAGGTTCGCCGACGGGACGGCCACCAGCCAGGTGGCTGATCCACGCTTCTCGACCAGGTAGTCGATCAGGTCTGAGGCCAGGGTTCCGAGCTCGTCGCCCGGGAGCCCGTCCCCGTCACCGGCCCCGATAGCGCCCGGGAGTGCGCCGCCGGGGGGAAGTGCCGCGTCGCCTCCGAGGAGGCCGCCGGGAAGCTGGTCGGGTCTGCCGTCGCCGCCGGGCAGGAGACCCGGCGCGGCACCAGAGATCCCCGGGAGGCCACCCACGGCCGAGGCCGTCGCGGGGCCGACCTGCGGGTCGCCGCCGGCAAGCGCCCCATCCATCGTCGCCAGCGCATAGCTCGCGGGGCCCGCGAGGGCGACCACGAGGGCCAGGCCGACCGCCGCCGCCGCGAGCCGCGCGGGCGCCCGGCCGGCCGGCAGAGCGAGGAAGACCGCCGCAACGATCCCGCCGACCGCCAGGACCGGACCGAGCCAGGGCACGAAGTCCGGCGTTCGGGCCAGGAGCACGGCCGCCAGGACCGCCGTGATCGCGACCGCGGCCCCGAGCACGAGCCCGCCGACGACGGACCGCCGTCGCCACGCCCACAGCTCGACGACGCCCGCCCCGACAAGCGCCCCGATCGCCGGCGCGAGGATCACGGAGTAGTACGGGTGCACGATCCCGGACATGAAGCTGAACACGAGAGCGTGCGTGAGGAGCCAGGTGCCCCACAGCAGGTAGCCGGCGCGCCGCGCGTCCGTCCGGGGCGTCCGGCGCGTCAGCCACAGCCCGGCTGCGAGGGCGATGAGTGCGAACGGCAGGAGCCAGGCGACCTGCCCGTCGAACTGCTCGTTGAACAGGCGCAGGATCCCCGGCTCGCCGCCGAACGGTGATCCTGCCGGGCCGCGGCCCAGCCCGCCGGGCGCCTCGCCGAACAGCCGCCCGAGCCCGTTGTAGCCGAGGAGCAGGTCGAGCGCCGAGTTGGTGTCGCTGCCGCCGATGAACGGGCGCGACGCGGCCGGGATCGCGTCCACGACGACCACCCACCAGAGGCTCGTCACGAGCACCGTCGCGGCGGCCGCCGCCAGCTGGGCGAGCCGCCGGCCCGGCCCGCCCGGCGCCGCCACGAGGTAGGTGAGCGCGAAGGCCGGCAGGACCATCCAGGCCTGCAGGTACTTGGCCAGGAAGCCGGCCCCCACGAGCGCAGCGGCGAGGAGGACCCAGCGCCAGCTGCCCGCCTCGAGCGCACGCACGAACGCGTACGCCGCCGCCACCAGGAGGAGCGTCAGGATCGCGTCCGGGTTGTCGTAGCGGAAGATCAGGACGGCCGCCGGCGTCAGCGCGGCGACCAGCGCGGCGACGATCCCGGCGACCGGCCCGAACGACCGCCGAACCGCCGCGAAGAGGACGAGCACGGTGGCCACGCCGGCCAGCGCCTGGGGCACGAGCACGCTGGCGGCACTGAGCCCGAAGAGCCGCACCGAGAGCCCCATGACCCACGTCGAAAGCGGTGGCTTGTCGAGGGTGATGAAGTTGCCGGCGTCGAGCGAGCCGAAGAAGAACGCCGCCCAGTCCTGCGCCGCCGCCTGCGCGGCCATCGCGTAGTAGGTGTTGCCGTACCCGCTGACCGTGACGTTCCAGAGGTAGAGGAATGCGGCGAGGCCACCCACGCCGACGAGCGCCGGGATCACCCAGCGGGGTTCCGGCAACCGCGCGCGAACGACAGGGGTCGGCGGGACGGTCGGCGCAGTGTCCATCGCGCGCATCCTGTGCCGGGTTCCTGAATTGCCGCTGAACCGACCCCGAGGGCCGGCAAGCCGCGGCCCGCCGTTGCGCATGGACGCGACGCTCCCCCGCCGCTAGCATCCCGCCATGGTCATGCTCACCGAGGAGCAGCGTCTCCTCCGCGACACCGTCCGGGCTCTCGCCGACGAGCAGATCGCGCCGCGCGCGGCCGAGATCGACCGGACGGCCGAGTTCCCGTGGGACATCAAGGAGCTCCTCGCGGCCCAGGACGTCTTCGCCGTCCACTTCCCGGAGCGGTTCGGCGGCCTCGGCGGCGACCTACTCACCGTCTGCCTCGCGATCGAGCAGGTCAGCCGCGCCTGCGCCACGTCGGGGCTCATCCTCGCCCTCCAGGGCCTGGCCGCCCTCCCGATCCTCATGGCCGGGACCGAGGAACAGCAGCAGCGCTGGATCCCCGACCTGGCCGCCGGGCGCAGGCTCGTCGCCTTCGCCATCACCGAGGCGGAGGCCGGCTCCGACGCCGCCGCCATTCGCACCCGTGCCGTCCGCGACGGCGGCGAGTACGTGATCTCCGGCAGCAAGCGCTTCATCAGCCAGGGCTCGGTCGCCGACCTCGTGATGGTGGTCGCCCTGACCGACCCCGATGGCGAGCGCCACCGCCGCCTTTCCTGCTTCGTGGTCGAGACCGACCGGCCCGGCTTCCGGGTCGCCCGCGTCGAGCACAAGATGGGGATCCGGGGCTCGCCCACCGCCGAGCTCGTCTTCGACGACGTCCGGGTTCCGGCCGACCACCTCGTCGGCGCCGAGGGCGACGGATTCTCGATAACGATGCGGACGTTCGACCGCTCGCGCCCCGGGATCGCCGCCCAGGCGGTGGGGATCGCCCAGGGCGCCCTCGAGGTGGCCGCCCGCTACGCGCGGGAGCGGCGCCAGTTCGGCCGGCCGATCGCCGAGTTCCAGATGGTCTCGGCGATGCTGGCCGACATGGATGCCGCCACGGAGGCGGCTCGCCAGCTCCTCTACGCGGCCTGCGCCGAGATCGAGGCCGGCGGCCCGCGACGCCGCCCGCTGGGCCTCGCTGGCGAAGCTCGTCGCGGGCGACGCCGCGATGCGCGTGACCACCGACGCGGTCCAGGTCCTCGGCGGCTACGGCTACGTGGACGAGTACCCGGTAGAGCGGATGATGCGCGACGCGAAGATCACCCAGATCTACGAGGGCACGCAGCAGATCCAGCGCCTGGTGGTGGCGCGGGCGCTCCTGGGCTGAGGGCGGGGGCGGCGTACCCGCGCGCGGGTCAGGCCCCGGCGTCGGCGCGGGGGCGGTGGACGGCCGGAGGTCGAGGGGTCCCCAGCGGGATCCTCGAGAGGTCGGCGGGGGCAGTCGCCGTCGTCGTCCCGTGGCAGCGCTTCACCTTCAGGCCGCTCCCACACGGGCATGGGTCATTGCGCCCGGCCGCGGCGACGGCGGTCGCGAGCTCGGCGTCGTAGCGCCCGGCCTGCGCCATCACCTCCGACGCCTCGCGCCCGGTCTTGAGCAGCCGCACGATCGCCTTGGCCGGCCGGTCGATGTGCCGGAAGAAGGACATGTACCCGGCACACAGGTAGTTGAGGCCGGGCTCCCCGTCGGGCGTCGTCAGGAAGCGGTTCTTGGGGCACTCGCCGTGGCACGCGAACCGGACGTCGCACTCGCGGCACATCCTCGGCAGCGTGTCGCGCTTGGCGGCCCCGAACGCCTGCTGCTGCGGCGAGCCCACCAGGTCCACCATCGGCAGCTGCCGGATGTTCCCCAGGCGGTGCTCGGGCTCCACGAAGTGGTCGCAGGAGTAGAGGTCGCCGTTGTGCTCCAGCGCGAGGCCCGCGCCGCAGGTCTCGTTGAACACGCACAGGCCCGAGCCCGCCGCCCCGAAGTGGTTCCGGATCGCCGCCTCGAACGTCTGCACGAACACCCGGCCGACGTCGTTGCGCAACCACTCGTCCCAGATCGCCGTCAGGAACCGCCCGAGCTGCTCCGGCCGGACCGACCGCACCGACACCGCCATCCCGCGCATCGGGTCCGGGAGGCCGGCATCGTCCACCCGTTCCACCACGGGGATGAACTGCATCCAGTCCGTGCCCACGTCGTCGCGGAGGAACCGGTAGACCTCGAGGGGGTAGTCGCCGTTGAGGCGGTTCACCGTGGTCAGGACGTTGTACTGGACCTTGTGCTCCTGGAGCAGGCGGAGGCCGCGCATGACGTCGTCGAACGTGGCCTTGCCGCCCTTGTCGACGCGGTTGCCGTCGTGGAGCGCGCGCGGTCCGTCGATGGAGATGCCGATGAGGAACTCGTGCTCGGCGAGGAATGCGGCCCACTCGCCATCGATGCGGGTGCCGTTGGTCTGGAGCGTGTTCTCGAATGTCATGCCGGGGCGGCGATACCGCTCCTGGAGCTCCGCCACACGCCGGAAGAAACCCAGCCCCATCAGCGTGGGCTCGCCGCCCTGCCAGGCGAACGTCACCCGGTCGGTTCGGTGCGCCTCGATCAGCCCGCGCACGTATGCCTCGAGCGTCTCGTCGTCCATGCGGAACGAGGAGCCCGGGTGCATCGCCTCCTTGTCCAGGAAGAAGCAGTACGAGCAGGCGAGGTTGCAGATCGCCCCCGTCGGCTTGGCCATGACGTGGAAGCGCGGCGGGGCGGCCGGGACGCTGTCGAGCATGTCGCCCAGTCTAAGCCGGCCGTGTCGTCCCCTGCGGGTTGGTCCTGGCGCCGACGAAGGGCCGGGGTCAGTGGCCGGACTGCATGGCGGCTTCCATCTTCGCGAGGACCTGGTCCACCGAGAAGCTGGCCGCCTTCATGCGGGGCGGGAACGCCATGAACGTCTGCAGGAACTGGCCGACGATGCGCTGCGACGGGATGATCAGGTACACCCGGTCCAGCATCCAGTCGTAGTACGTGTTGGACGTGATCTGCGCGCGCTCGAAGGGGTCGGTCCGGAGGTTGAACATCACCGGGACGCGAAGGGGCACGAAGGGCTCTGCCCAGACTTGCAGCGTGCCGGGGACCCGCTGCTCCATGAACACGAGCTTCCAGTTGTCATACCGGGTGGCAACGAGATCGCCGTCGTCGCTGAAGTAGAAGAACTCGACCCGCGGGCCCTTGTCGGTCTCGCCGGTGAGGTACGGCAGGAAGTTGTAGCCGTCGAGATGGACCTTGAACGTCTTGCCGGCCGCCTCGTGGCCCACCAGCAGCTTCTCCTTGACGTCCGGGTCGCCGGCGGCTGCCACGAGCGTCGGCAGCCAGTCCATGTGGCTGATGATCTCGTTGGACACGACGCCCGCCGGGATGTGTCCCGGCCAACGGATCATCTCCGGGACGCGGAAGGCGCCCTCCCAGTTGGTGTTCTTCTCCGAGCGGAACGGGGTCATCGCGCCGTCCGGCCACGAGTTCATGTGGGGCCCGTTGTCCGTCGAGTAGATGAAGATCGTGTCGTCCGCGATCCCGAGCTCGTCGAGCTTGTCGAGCACCTGCCCGACGTGTCGGTCGTGGTCGATCATCGTGTCGTGGTACGTGGACTGCCACCGGCCGGACTGGCCCACGGACTCGGCCTTCGTGTGCGTCCGGAAGTGCATGTGGGTCGTGTTCACCCACAGGAAGAACGGCGTCTCGTCCGCGTGCTTGCGCTCGATGAAGTCGATCGCGCCGCCGACGATCTCGTCGTCGATGGTCTCCATCCGCTTGCGCGTCAGCGGTCCCGTGTCCTCGATCGTCTGGGTGCCGTCCGCGTTCGCCCGACAGCGCAGCACGCCGCGCGGCCCGTAGTTCTGCTTGAAGTCCGGGAAGTCCTCGGGCTTCGGGTAGTCCTCGTGCTCCGGCTCCTCTTCGGCGTTGAGGTGATACAGGTTGCCGAAGAACTCGTCGAACCCGTGCGCGGTCGGGAGGTGCTTGTCCTGGTCCCCGAGGTGGTTCTTGCCGTACTGGCCCGTGGCGTACCCGAGCGGCTTGAGCAGCTCCGCGATCGTCGGATCCTCGGCCGGCATGCCGACGTCCGCGCCGGGCATCCCGACCTTCGACAGGCCGGTCCGGTACACGCTCTGCCCCGTGATGAACGCGGACCGGCCGGCGGTGCAGCTCTGCTCACCGTAGGAGTCGGTGAAGCGCATGCCCTCGTCGGCCACGCGATCGATGTTGGGCGTGCGATAGCCCATGAGGCCGTCGCTGTAGCAGCTGAGGTTGGTGATCCCGATGTCGTCGCCCCAGAACACCACGATGTTGGGCTTGCCGCCAGGCATATGCGTTCGCCTCCTGCTGTTCGTGGGACGTCTCCGCCGCCGCCACCGTGGGCGCACCGCGGGAATGCGACGCGCGGCCGTCGACGATTGTATCCGCGAATCCCGGGTAGACCCCCGGGCATGACTGAGGTGGTCGCGGTCCGGGGCGTCGCGATCCTGGTGCGCCGGCACCCGCGCGAAACGCTAGCGTAGGCAGCGGTCGCCGTCCGCCCGAGGGCGGAAGCCGCGGTACTGGAGGGTCACGCATGACAGTCTCGCCACCGGGCCCGGACTCGGCGCCCTCGGCCGCGCCTTCGCCGGCGCCTTCGCCGGTTGCCGCCGCCCTCCCCGACGCCCGCCAGTCTCTCGGCCCGGCGACGCTCGACGACCTGTTCCCCGAGGGCCCGGCCTTCCGTGCGTCTCTGATCACGTTCTCCGTCCTGCTCACGCTGGCCTCATTCATCGCCTCGTTCGGCCTCTACCAGGACTCGGTCGCGTCGATCATCGGGGCCATGGTCGTGGCGCCCCTCGGGGGCGCGATCATGGCCTTCGCCGGCGCGCTGGTGACCGCCCGGAGCCGCTGGCAGTGGGTCACCGGGGCCCAGGTGATCCTTGGCTCCGCCGCGGTCGTGGCGATCGGCTTCGTCGTCTCGTTCGTCCTGCCCGACATCCTGGAGCTCACCCCGTCGCTTGACGCCCGGACCGCCCCGGGCCTCCTGGACCTCGGCGTGGCCCTCGCCGCCGGCGCCGCCGGCGCCTACGTGGCCGTCCGCCACACCGGCTCGGATGCCCTGCCGGGCGTGGCCATCGCCGTCGCGCTCGTGCCACCGCTCGCGACCGTCGGGATCTGCCTCGAGCTCGGGCGCCCGGACGACGCGGCCGGGGCGCTCCTCCTCTTCATCACGAACTTCGCCGCCATCGTCGTGGCCGCCTGCATCGTCTTCACGCTGTCGGGCGCCGTCCCCAGCCGGGAGATGATCCGCGAGCGAAGCCTTGTGCGGAACGGGTTCGTCGCTGCCGTCATTGCCCTCGTGATCATCGCGATCCCCCTCGCCGTGACCGGGATCGAGAACGCCCGGGGCTGGATCCGGGCGACGACCGGCGCTCCCTACGTCCGGGAGTGGGTCGGCGACCGCGATCTCGACGTCCGCGAGTGGACGGTCGCGGGCGACACGGTCTCGCTCGTCCTCGCCGGTCCGGATGCCCCGGCCGACCCGCAGGCCCTGGCCGCCGACCTCGCGGCCGCCTACGGCGGGCCCGTCACGCTCGAGATCGACTACGTCCCCACCATGCGCGCGCGGGTGCAGGCGACGCCGTGAACGACGGCCGGGCGTGGGCGAAGGCGCGCCGTGCAGATGCCCTCACCTGTTCGGTGGGATACACAGCGCCCTTGCGATGGTGCAGAATGCCGCCGGGAGACGAGCGGCCGAGCCCGTTCGCGTCAAAGGCCGTTCAATTGGAGGACTTCATGGTTCGCGCAATCAAGGATCTCGGTGTCGGCCGGTGGTGGAGCCTCGCGCTGCTGACTGCGCTGGCGACCGTCCTGCTGGCCGGCTGCAGCCAGCTCGACGACAACACGATCGGCTTCTGGGACATCCTCTGGTCGATGGTCATCTTCTTCTTCTGGGTCATGGCCATCTGGATCTTCATCTCGCTGTTCGCCGACATCTTCCGGCGCGAAGACCTGTCCGGCGGCTGGAAGGCGCTGTGGATCCTCGTCCTGTTCATCGTGCCGTTCCTCGGCGCCCTGATCTACATCATCGCCCGCCCCAAGGCGACGCCCCAGGACGTGCGGATGATGGCCCAGGCTGAAGCTGCATCGAAGGCGGCCGGCGGCGTCTCGACCGCCGACGAGCTCGCCAAGCTCGCCCAGCTCCGCGACGCGGGGACGATCAGCGTCCCCGAGTACGAGAAGCTCAAGAGCCAGATCATCGGCAGCTGACCCCCGGGTCGCGCCGCGAAGGCCGGGATCGCAGGATCCCGGCCTTCTGATTCGCGGCTCGGCGTCAGGCTCGCGAGACGCGCGGACGCCCGGGCGCGCCGCCGCCGCGACACGCCACCACCCGGGCGTGCCGCCGCCCCAGCCGCGGCGTATCCTCACCGGCCATGGAGCGCTGGCAGACGATCATCGAGCCCTTCCGGATCCACTCGGTCGAGCCGATCCGGATCACCACCCGCGAGGAGCGGTCCCTCGCGATCGAGGAGGCCGGCTACAACCTCTTCAACCTCCACGCCGACGACGTCCTCGTGGATCTCCTGACCGACTCCGGCACCGGCGCGATGAGCCGCGACCAGTGGGCCGCGATCCAGCACGGCGACGAGAGCTACGCGGGCAGCCCATCGTGGTACGTCTTCCTCGACGCGGTCCACCATCTCTTCCCGTTCCGCCACGTCATCCCGACCCACCAGGGCCGGGCCGCCGAGAAGATCCTGTTCTCCGTGATCGGCGGCCCCGGGAAGACGATCCCCAACAACACCCACTTCGACACCACCCGCGCCAACGTCGAGTACACCGGCGCGGAGGCGGTCGATCTCGTCATCGAGGAGGGCCGCCACCCCGAGGTCGAGCACCCCTTCAAGGGCAACATGGACCTCGCCCGCCTCGAGGCGCTGCTGGCCGACCTCGGCCCGGCTAAGGTCCCCGCCGTCTTCGTGACGATCACCAACAACTCGGGCGGCGGCCAGCCGGTCAGCCTCGAGAACCTCCGCGGCGTGCGCGGGATCTGCGACCGGTTCGGCGTCCCGCTCTTCCTCGATGCCTGCCGCTTCGCCGAGAACGCCTGGTTCATCAAGACCCGCGAGCCGGGCCAGGCCGGCCGGAGCGTGACCGAGATCGTGCGCGAGATCGCCTCCCTCGCCGACGGGATGACGATGTCGGCCAAGAAGGACGGGCTGGCGAACATCGGCGGCTGGCTGGCGCTCAACGACGACCGCCTGGCCGAACAGTGCCGCAACCTGCTGATCCTGACGGAGGGCTTCCCGACCTACGGAGGTCTCGCCGGGCGCGACCTCGAGGCGATCGCCCAGGGCCTGCGCGAGATCGTCCACGAGGACTACCTGCGGTACCGGATCCGCTCGACGGCGTACCTGGGCGACGCGTTGGCCGGGGCCGGCGTCCCGGTGGTCCGGCCGATCGGCGGTCACGCCGTCTACCTCGACGCCCGGGCCCTGCTGCCCCACGTGCCGCCGCTGCAGTACCCCGGCCAGGCGCTCGCCGTCGCGCTGTACGTCGAGGGCGGGATCAGGGGCTGCGAGATCGGGACGGTGATGTTCGGGCGGCACCCCGACGGGACGGAGACGCCGGCGGCGATGGACCTCGTCCGCCTCGCGATCCCCCGCCGGACCTACACCCAGAGCCACGTCGACTACGTGATCGAGGTCGTGCGCTGGGTCGCCGAGCGCGCCCGCGACCTGCCCGGCTACCGGATCGTCGAGGAGCCCCCCGCCCTGCGCCACTTCACGGCCCGCTTCGCCCCGCTGGGGTAGGCGGGCGGGACGCGGGCCCGCGGCCCGGCCGCCGGGGCGCCGCCGCACGCGACCCGGGAGCCGGCAGCCCGGGTCCCACCCCGCGCGACTCGCGCTACCCTGCCCCCGTGACGACCTGGCGGCTGCTCCCCGACGACGGCGAGCGCGACCCGCGGACGAACCTCGCCCGCGAGGAGGCGGTCGCGCGTCACGTCGCCGCGGACCCGGACGCCGCGACCCCCGTCCTGCGCCTCTGGCGAAGCGAGCGGGCCGTCGTGATCGGGCGATTCCAGCTCGGCGCGGCCGAGGTGGACCTGGCGGCGGCGGCCGCCCTCAGCGCCCCGATCCTCCGCCGCTTCACAGGCGGCGGGACCGTCTGGCACGACCCGGGGAACCTCAACGTATCGGTGGTGCTGCGCCCCGAGGACGCGCTCCTGGCGGCCGACCCCGAGCTCCGCCGCCTGCCGGGGCTCTACAGGCTCGTGCTCCAGCCGCTCGCGACGGCCGCGCGGGCCCTCGGCGTCGCCGGCGCCCGGGCCACGGAGCGCGACCTCGTCGTCGACCGCCCCGCGGGGACCACGGCCAAGCTCGGCGGCGTCGCCGCCTGGCTCGGCGGTCGGGCGCTCCTCGTCCACGGAACGCTGCTCGTCGACGCCGACCTCGAGGCCCTCGCGCTGGCCTGCGCCGGCCCGGGCGCGCCGGGTGACCCGCGCTGGGAGCGCACGAAGAGCCGCCGGGCAACCGTGACCTCCATCGCCCGGGAGCTCGCCGCCGCGGGTCGGGCGACGCCCTCGGCCGAGGCGGTCGACGTCGCCGTCGCCGCCGCGTTCGACGCCGGCGGGGCGTCACCGGCCTCGTGGAGCGCCGCCGAGCTCGCGGCCGCCGAGCGCCTCCTCGCCGATCGCTACGCGAACCCGGCCTGGCACGCCGACCCCGAACCGCGGGCCGACGCGGACCCGACCCGCCGACCCGGAACGGCCCGCCGTCGCGGAGCCACCCGGGAGGAGCGGGTCTCAGTAGACCTCGTCGTGCCTGCCGAGGGTGACGAGCGTCGCCTGGTCGCCCTCCCACCGGAAGAGGACGCGAAGGTCGTCGTCGACCGTGAACGCCCAGTACCCGTCAAGATCTCCGCGCAGCTTGTGCGTCCGAAGGACCGGGTCGCGGCGGATCGGCCGCAAACCGCCGGAGCGCCGCCCGCAGGAGGGCCCGCTCGACGGCCGGGAGCTTGCGCGCGCGGCGCGCGAAACGGGGCGTGAACGAGAGCCTCACCGGCTACTCGCCCAGGCGGAGGTCGGCGATCAGCTCCTCGACGTCGTCGTACTCCTTCGCGGGTGTCGCCGCGTGCTCCGCCTCGGCCTCGCGAACCTCGCGGATGAACATCTGGCGCCGCACGCTCGGCGCAGCTCCGCGCGCTCCGCGTCGTACGCGTCGGCATCCACGAGATACGCGATCTTCCGCGATCGCTGCAGGATCGCGACAGGCTCGGCCGACTCGGCGAGGTCATCGAGCACCTCGGCGGTCCGCTGCCGGAGATCGGTCACGCCAATGCGTCTTCATGCTGGTCACGATACGTTTGACTGTACAGTTGTCAATACACCACAGGGCCTCCGAATGCCGCCACCTCGGCCCACCGGCAGCCCGGCGCCGCCTCCCCTACCCTTGCCCCGATGCCCGACCACCGCGCGACCCTGATCCTCGACGGGCTTCCCGTCGAGACCCTGGCGGACCTGCCGCCGGAGCCCGGGCGCCTCCTGTTCGTCGGTCTCAACCCCTCACCGGTGAGCGTGGCCGCAGGCCACTACCACCAGGGCCGCCTCGGCCGGGCCTTCTGGCGGCGGCTGGTCACGGCGACGATCCTCCCGCCCGGCACGGAGCCAGAGGCCGCCGACGACGCGCTGGTGGCGGCCGGCCACGGGATCACCGACCTCCTCAAGCTCCCGTCAGCCCGCGACGACGCCGACGACGAGACCTTGCGCGCAGGCGTCGGTCCCCTCTGGCAGAAGGTCGCCGTCTGGCGCCCGGCCGCCGTCGTCTTCGTCTACAAGCGGGCCGCCGAGGCGTGTGCCGGCCGCCGCGTTCCCGAGCCCTGGGGCCACGTCGAGGACCTCGCGCTCGCCGCTCGGCCATGCTTCCTGATGCCGGCGCCGTACGCCCCGCGCGCGGACGTCGACGAGGGCCTCAACGTCATCCGCAACCTCCGGAGCGCGATCGGCGGATGAGTCACGGATACATGGCTGGTAAGCGGGCCCCGGTACGATTGCGCGGCATCATCTGATGATCCTGCTATTATCGTCACACGATGAGGAGCCGAGCCGTGATCTCCACGAGCGAGCCGCGCGCGTTCGCCGTTGAGGCGCGTGTCCGCGCCCGCTACCAGGTGACGCTCCCCGAACCGGTGGCGATCGCCCTCGGGGCAGGCCCCGATGACCGCCTCCTCTTTGAGGCCGATCCGGCCGAGCCGGGCATCGTGCGCATCCGGAAGGCACGTGTCTCCTGGGCGGGCGCGGCAGCCGGGGCCTTCGGCTCCGAAGAGGAGGTCCTCGCGTTCCTCCGTGAGGAGCGAGCGTCGTGGGGCGGCTGAGATCCGCGAACCGCGGCACCCGATGACGGCCCTGGCCGATCGCCTCCCTGCCGGCGACCGCCTCCTCCTCGAC
This sequence comes from uncultured Chloroflexia bacterium, assembly GCA_963709605.1. Taxonomy (GTDB): domain Bacteria; phylum Chloroflexota; class Limnocylindria; order Limnocylindrales; family CSP1-4; genus CTSoil-043. Next base: position 120,906 of record CAVPWX010000006.1, read on the forward strand.
TCCAGCGTTCTCGCCGCCTATCTCGACGGGGGCGAGCGGACGTCGGCCCTGGCGGTCGAGCTGCTCGACGACCTCGTGCGCAGCGGTCGCAATCCGGCAGTCGTATCGATGGTGAGCGTGGTGGAGACGCTCATCCAGCCCCTGCGACGCCTGCCCGCTGCCCACGCCACGGTGCTCGCCTTCTACCGCGAGTTCCCGAACCTCGTCGCGGCGCCAGTCGACCTCGACGTCGCGGCCGAGGCCGCGAACCTCCGCGTCGCCTTCGGGCTCTCCGCCCCCGACGCGCTCATCGCCGCGACCGGCCTGGCTGCCGGCGTCTCCCACCTCGTCACGAACGACCGCGCGTGGCTGGCACGCCTGGCTCCGCTCCGGGACCGCGCGGGGGTGGTCATGCTCGGAGACCTCGTCGGCTCGGACCTGGGCTGATCCGCCCCGAGGTCGGCCGGCGGGCCTCGCGGGTCGGCCGGCGGGCCTCGCGGGTCGGCCGGCGGGCCGCGCCCTACCCGTCGCGGAAGAGCCGCGCGAACCCGGGGTACGGCCGCAGCGGCACGAGGTCGAAGTCGATGAGGCCGGCCGCGACGAGCGGCAGGCTGTCGACGGCTGTCCGGGCCGCGGCCACGTCCGGCACCTCGAAGACCAGCACCCCGTTGGGGCGGTCCGCGCGGAAGTAGACCTCGCGCAGGATGTCGGCCTGGTAGAGCTCCCATACCCGTCGGGCCTCGACCGGGCGCAGCTCGGCGAACCGCGGATCGTCCTGGGCCACCACGTCGTGCCCCAGCGCCAGCACCTTCATCGGCGATCCTCCTTCGAGGGACCGAGCCCGCCGACGTCGATCGAGCACGACATCCGCTCGCCTCCCAGTGGCCGGCGGCCAGCTCCCGGGCCGGGGCTCGCCGGCGCCGCCGTCATGGTCGCAGATGCCGGCGGGTGCCGAGGCCCGCCCCCGGCGAGCGGCGCCGCCCGGGCGCGTGCCGGACCCCTGCCCCGCCGACGATCCAGCCCCTCCGTGGGCGCGCGCCGCGCGTCAGGCGGCGAGGCCCGCTCCGCGCGGGTCGCGCCGCGGGTGGACCCCGATGAGGACGAGCGCCGCGCCGATGAGCATCGGGATCCCGAGCGCCACGCCGGCGCGCGGGCCAAGGTCGATGTTCCCGGTCCGGGTGAAGTAGTCGATCGTGATGCCCGGCGAAGACCAGGCCGACCGGCGTGGCGAGCGAGTTCGCGACGTTGGCGAGCCCCATGAATCGGCCGCTGGAGGCCAGCGGGATCACCTCCGTCATCAGCGCCCAGTCGACGGCAAGGTAGGCGCCGGTCCCGAGCCCCATGAGGGCGACCCCGAGGAGGGCGATCGGTCACATCCGTGGCAGCGGCGAGGACCGCGATCCCCGTCCCGGCGATGGCGATCGCGACCCAGATGATCGGCTTCCGGCCGGTCCGGTCCGACAGCGGCGTCGCGATCGCGGCAGCGATGACCGCGGTGGTGACCCCGAGAACGCTCCCGGCGAAGGCCCACGGCGTCCGATCCTCGCCGGCATAGCCGAGCGCTTCGAGGTAGTAGAGCTGGACGTTGAAGAAGATGCCGGTCGCCATGAGGACCAGGAAGCGGACGGTCGTCATGAGCAGGAACGAGCGCTCCTTGACGACGTCCATGCCCCACGCCTCGGTCCCGATCGACCACCACGACCGGCCGTTGCGCGGACTTGCCCGTCGGCCCCTCCCGGACGTAGAGGAACGTGATCGCAGCGAGGGACAGCTCGATGAGCCCGATGAGCACGAGCGCGGGCCCCCACAGGCCGAGCCCGATCCCCAGCGCGATCATGATCAGCGCGCCGCCGATCAGGCCCAGCGGCTTCATGACCCCGATGATCGTGCTGGCGGCCCCGACCTGCTGCTCCGGGACGAGGTCGGGGAGGTAGCCCTGGAACGGGCCCTGGGCCAGGTTCGAGCTGAACTGGAGGCAGAGGTAGAGACCCAGGTAGAGCACGACGGTTTGCGTCGTCGCGAGCGCCTGGCCATCCCACTCATTGCCCGGGCTGGGGATCGCGATGAGCGCGAGGCCGGCGAGGAAGATCACGTCCATGACCGACCCGACGATGATGTACGCCTTCCGGCGGCCCCAGCGCGTGGACGTGTAGTCGCTGATGACGCCCGCGGTCGGCTGGACGACGAGCGCGACCATGGCCCCCAGGCTCTCGATCAGGCCGATGGCGAGGCCCTTGCTCTCCTCCCCGACCATGAGCTTGACCTGCTCCTGGCCGAAGGTCTCGTAACCGCCCCAGATCGCCTGGATGCCGAACCAGTAGACGGACATCACGAAGAGCTGCCGCCACGGCAGACGGATGCCGGTGCGCCCGACGTCGGCGAGGTCGCCGGCTCCCGGCACCATCGGCGGGCCCCCGTCCCCGCCCGCACGCTCGGTGGGTGTCGCGAGAGCCATCTCGATCCCTCCCGGAGCCTCTGCGGAGGAAATCCATCCCGAGGTGACCGGCCTGTCGTCGGGTTGAGAACGCGCCACGGGCCGCTCGCGTTGCATTGGACGCCGGCGGGGGCACCCGGCGCCAGAGCGAAAGGTCACCCCCTGGGTGGCGCAGTCGAGTCCCCGTGGCTGCTTGACATGTGACTTTTCGGTCACGTATATTCCGTCCCGTGGACGACCCCGTCTTCAGCGCCCTCGCGGATCCCACCCGCCGGCACCTCCTCGACCTCCTCTTCGAGCGCGACGGCCGCACGCTCGGGGAGCTGGTCGCGGCAGTGCCGGCGATGACCCGCTTCGGCGTCATGAAGCACCTGCGCGTCCTCGAGGCGGCGGAGCTCGTGACGACGCGACGCGTCGGCCGCGAGAAGCACCACTACCTGAACCCGGTCCCGATCCGGCGGCTCCACGACCGCTGGCTGAACAAATACCGGGCCCGGGCCGCCGACTCGCTCATCGACCTGCAACGGGCGCTCGAGGGGGCCGGGCGGGCATCGATCGTCCGGCCGCCGACCGACGGCGCCACACCACGACCACAGGGGGACCCGATGACCACCGCGCCCGCCTTCGTCTCGGCGATCTACATCCGCGCCACGCCCGAGGCGATCTGGCGCGCCCTCACCGAGACCGACTTCACCCGCCGCTACTACTACGGCTGCACGATCGAGTCGACCTTCGAGGCCGGCTCGCCGTACCGGATGACCGTCGGCGACGATCTCCAGATCGAGGGCACCATCCTGGAGGCCGACCCGCCGCGCCGGATGGTCCAGACGTTCCACGGCGTCTGGGACGAGGGCATGGCCGCCGACGCGCCGACCACGGTGACCTGGGAGATCGACGAGACCCAGCCCGGCGTCTGCCGGCTGACCCTCGTCCACGAAGGCCTCGTGGCCGGATCGGCCACGCTCGAGCAGGTGTCGGGCGGCTGGCCGTTCATCCTCTCGGCGCTGAAGACGCTGCTCGAGACGGGGAAGGGGCTCGGGGAGGAGTAGCACGAGGATCCTGCGTCTCGACCGGGGGGTCGACAGCGGGCGGGAGCCTCGGCTCTCGCCCGCTTTCCATGCTCGGAGCACGAGGGTCCGCGGCCCGGACGCGTCGCGTGCGATCGAGGGCGCACGCCCCGCGGTCGATGGGCGAGACTCTCCCCGACGGCGGACGGACCGGGCAGTGACCGACCCGCCGGGACACGGAGGCCACGCATGCCGATGGACGCGACCCTCGACGGCCTCCTCGCGCGGGCCGAGGCCTGGCTGGCCGACGATCCCGAGCCGGCGACCCGTGACGAGCTGCGCATCGCGATCGAGGCTGCCCGCGGCGGCGACGTGGCGGCGGTCGACGACCTGGCCGACCGCTTCGCGGGGATGCTCCAGTTCGGGACCGCCGGCCTGCGCGGGATCCTGGGCGCTGGCTCCAACCGGATGAACCGCGCCGTCGTCATCAGGGCCGCGGCGGGCCTGACGGCATACCTCAGGGGTGACAGCTCGAGCGGCCCCCCGGCGTCGGCGCCCGCCCCCACCGTCGTCGTCGGCTTCGACGCCCGCCACAGCTCCGACGTCTTCGCCCGCGACACCGCGGCCGTCGTGACGGCGGCCGGCGGCCGCGCCCTCCTCCTCCCCCGCCCCCTGCCGACCCCCGTCCTCGCCTTCGCGATCCGCCACCTGGGCGCCGACGCCGGCGTGATGGTCACGGCCTCCCACAACCCGCCGCGCGACAACGGCTACAAGGTCTATCTCGGCGACGGGAGCCAGATCGTGCCGCCCGCCGACGTCGAGATCGCCGCCCGCATCGACGCGGTCGAGTCGGTGGCGTCGGTCGCCCGGGCGGACGGCGGCTGGACCACCCTCGGCGAGGAGGTCGTCGACGCCTACCTCGACGCCGTCACCTCGGTCGTCGACCCCGCGACCCCCCGCGAGCTGACCGTCGTCCACACCGCGATGCACGGCGTCGGCGGCGACATCGTGGTGCGCGCCTTCGAGCGCGCCGGCTTCCCCCGCCCGATCGTCGTCGAGGAGCAGGCCGAGCCCGACCCCGACTTCCCGACCGTCCCCTTCCCCAACCCCGAGGAGCCGGGGGCGATGGACCTCGCCCTGGCCGTCGCCCGGCGCGTCCACCCGGACGTCGTCATCGCCAGCGACCCCGACGCCGACCGCTGCGCCGTGGCCGTCCGCGACCCGTCCGCCGCCAGCCCGGCCGATCCCGAGGGCTGGCGGATGCTCCGCGGCGACGAAGTCGGCGTGCTCCTGGGCGCGCACGTGATCGAGCGAGGGGTCGACCCGCAGGGCGCCCACGCCGTCCTCGCGCGATCGATCGTCTCGTCGCGCCTGCTCGGCGCCATGGCCGATGCGGCCGGCCTGCCCGGCGTCGAGACGCTCACCGGCTTCAAGTGGATCGGCCGCGTGCCGCGCCTCCGCTACGGCTACGAGGAGGCGATCGGCTACTGCGTGGACCCGGCCCACGTGGCCGACAAGGACGGCATCTCCGCGGCGCTGCTGATGGCCGACATGGTCGCCGGGCTGCGCGCCCGCGGGCCGCACGCTGCTCGACGTCCTCGACGACCTCGCCCGGGCCCACGGCGTCCACGCCACCGACGCGTTCTCGGTGCGGGTCACCGACCTGGGCTTGATCGACGTCGTGATGGCCCGGCTGCGGGCGGAGCCGGCGGCCGAGATCGGCGGGGTCGCGGTCGTCCGGATCGACGACCTGGCCGAGGGCGCCGGCCCCGGCCTTCCCCCGACCGAGGGCCTCCGCTATCTCCTGGCCGACGCCACGCGGGTGATCGTGCGCCCCTCCGGCACGGAGCCGAAGCTGAAGATCTACCTGGAGGCGATCGTCCGGTCGCGCGCGGCCCGGCGCGGCGCGGCGGCGGCACGAAGGCGGGGACGGACCGGCTCGCCCGCCCGAGCGGGCGATCGGAGGCTCGGCCGGACGCGCGGCGATGGCCGCCTGACGCGGACGAGGGCGGCGATGGACGGCGCTCAGCGGACCTCCGCCGCGCGGCACGCGTCGCCGGCTCAGCGGCGAAGGCCTGCGTCGAGCTGGTCAGAGGAGCGCGGCCAGCCGACTGCGACCCGGCTCGAACCGGCATCCGCCGCGCGACCTCGCGGACTGCCGGCGAGGCGGGCCCGATCGCCGATCGGCTCTCCTCGTCACCGACGCTGGGAGCGGCGGTCGGCCGCGAACATCGAGGGCACGTTCTCCGCGCAGCCGCCGGCCCGAGAGGGGCTTCCTCGTTGTCGGAGGCGGCTGTACCTTCGACGAGGCGCACTCGGTCAGCGACCCGCTCCGACGAGGCCTCGCCCCGTCAACGGCCCGACGGCCAGAAGCCTGATGCTCGAGGGATCGCTGGGCCAGGGCTCGCAGTTCCACGCCACGTTCGGCTACTACGCCGACGGCGTGGATTTCCGCACGGCGATCGCCCCGGCTGGCTGGCAGGAACGGCTCGTCGCGTTCGACACCCCGGGCTGCGGTGACGGACGCGGCTGGTGCCTGGAGCGCCATGACCTCGCGGCCGCAAAGCTGGCGGCAGGACGGCAGAAGGACTACGAGTTCGTCGCCGCGCTCGCGGACGCTGACCTGCTCGACCTGCGGGTCGTGGCCGAACGGCTCGAGCTCCTACCCCGCGACCGCGTCCTGCCGCCCTTCCTTGCGAAGGCGCGCCGATGGGTGGGTGCGCAGTCGAGGGCCGGCTGAACCCGCTCCCGGGAGGCGCCGGCCCTACCGATCGGCGGGCGGGAACCTGGGGTCCCGCCCGCCATCGCGATGTCGCTCGCCCGGGTCAGCCCCGGATGAGGGTCACGTGCACGCGGTACACGCCGCGGCGCGGGTCGAGCCCGAGGCGGCGCAGCGTCGTCCACGAGAGGTCCGCGACGCGGGCGCGGGGGGTGCGCGCGTGGCAGCCGCAGGCGTCGACGACCCGCACGACCGTGCACCGGTCGCCGACGCAGACGCGGGCCCGCGGGACCGCGCGGCCGCGGGCGAGGTAGCGGGCGCCGGGCATGGCGACGTGCGCGATGCCGGCGTAGCCGCGCGTCGCGCCGTACCAGCTCGCGACGCCCCGGACGGTCAGGCCGCTGCGCAGCTGGGCCCACAGCCTCGCGGGCCGCCGGGCGGCCGCGACGATGCGCGGGCGGGTTGGCGCCGGCGGGGTCACGACCGCAGCCGCCGCGGCAGCCTCGGGGGTCGCCGTGGGCGTGGCGGTCGGGTCGGGTCGGCCGTGGGAGTCGGCGTCGGCGGCGGGTCGGGGTCGGGTCGGCTGCGGGGTCGGCGTCGGGCTCGTCGGGGTCGGGTCGGCTCGGGGGTCGGCGTGGGCGCGGTCGAGGTCGGGTCGGCCGTCGGGGTCGGCTCCGACTCGGCATCGAAGCCGAGCAGGGTCACGCCAGTGGGCATGGGATCGGTCGGCTGGGGAAGCGCGGCGAGCGCGCCGGTGGCCGGGGTCGAGGTCACGACGAGCGTGAGCATGGTGGCCACCGCGACGGCTCGCCAGCGGCGAGTCGGGGTGTACAGGGATCGACGCCTCGTAGGGTCGCAGCCCGCGCTGGGGGCCGGCGACCGGTCTCGCGGCCGGCCGAGGGTGGGCCTGCCGTGCCGGGGATCTCCCGGGTGGTCCGGCTCGTTGATTCGAGGTCCCGGACCAATCGGCCGCGAATTCTAGCAGGATCCCGCCAAAACCATGCAAACGCGCACCGCACCGCCCGCCCGGGCGGCCGGTCGGGCGCCAGTGCCGCAGCGCGCGGCCCGGCGCCTACCGCACGCGCCGGTAGGTGCTCTCGCCTCGGCGCGCGACGCGAAGAACGACCACCAGGCGCCGCTCGTCGTCGATGGCGTACACGACGCGCAGGTCGCCGACACGGAGGCGCCAGAAGGCGGTGCCGGCCAGCCGGACAACCCCCGCCGGCCGCGGGTCTCGCGCGAGTGCCAGGATGGGGCCGCGCAGGCGGGCGGTCTCGGCCGGGGGCAGCTTCCGGAGCTGGCGCTGGGCCGCCGGGGCCAGCTCGACCCGCCAGGGCCGCTCGCTCACTCGGAGCCGGCCGGCTCGCTCGGGTCGGCCGTGCCGTCTGCCCGCGCCGGCAGAGCCGTACGCCGCCCGCGTCTCGGCGGCGTGGGCCCGGAAGAACTCGTCGGCCGCGACGCCGCCGTCGCGCTCGTACTCCGCCAGTGCCTCGGCCGCGGCCGCCGCGTTCTCGGCGTCCTCGAGCCGCTCCAGCCAGGCGGCCAGCGCTTCGTCGACGATCTCGCGCACGCTCCGGTCGGCCCGCGCGGCCTCCACCTTCACGGCGCGGTAGACGTCCGGGTCGAGATCGATCGTCACCTTCATGCGGCAAGGATACCAGCATGCTGGCTTGCTGGGTTCGTCGCTGCGCGCGAAGCCGATGTCCCGGGGGCGGGCCCGGGACCGATCGAGCGGGACTCGCGGAACCGAGCGCCGGCGGCGACAATAGCCCGAGAGAAGGAAGCCCCGTGCCGCAGCTGATCGCCTTCGCCGGTCTGTCGGTGCCCCTCGCGTGGATCTCCCGGGCGTCGCTCGGCAATCCCCGGTCGCACGGCTTCTACCGCTTCTTCGCGTGGGAGGCGATCGTCGGCCTCTTCGCGCTGAACGTCCGCTCCTGGTTCCGTGACCCCCTCAGCCGGCACCAGGCCGTCTCGTGGACCCTGCTGACGGTGTGCCTCGCGCCGCTCGTGCTCGGGGTTCGCTCCCTGCGCGGCCGTGGGAAGCCGGCGGCGCGCCGGGAGGGCGACGCCACCCTCCTCGCCTTCGAGAAGACGACGGCACTCGTCGACACCGGCATCTACCGGTACATCCGCCACCCGCTGTACAGCTCGCTCCTGGGCCTGGCCTGGGGCGTCTTCTTCAAGGCGCCATCGCGGCTCGGCGGCCTGCTGGCCGGGGCAGCCACGGCGGCGCTCGTCGCCACCGCGAAGGCGGACGAGGCCGAGTGCATTCGCTTCTTCGGCCCGGCCTACCGCGAGTACATGGCCACGACGAAGCGGTTCGTGCCGTTCCTGTTCTGAGGGGCGGCCTGGTCGCCGAGGCACCGCGCCGGCGCGTTGCTCGCCGGGCCGTGAGCGGCCGACCCGGGGCCATCTCCGCTACTCGAGGGGAGGACGAGCCTCGCGGCGAACCCAGGCGATGACACGTTCCTGCGTCCGCGCTCACTGGCCGGAAGCTGGCGGACCCGGGCGACGAGGACCGCCGGATCGACGAGGCGCTCGCGAAGGAGCGCCCGGGCGAACGCGAGGTCCTTCGCGCGCCCGGCGACGAGCTTCGCCACGACACAGTCGTGCGGCTCGAGGCAGCGCGCACGCGCCGGTGCAGCCCCCGCGGGCGCGAACACGACGGTCCGTTCCTGCCAACCGCTCGGCAGCACCGCGGTGGTGACGCTGACGCCCTGCGCGTAGTAGCCGAACGACTCATGGAACGGCGACAGCTCTCCGATCGCGCCGTCGACCGGTCCGCCTTCGCGCCGTCGGGGTCGACGACGAAGGCGAGGTCGGCTTCGATCGAGGTCGTTGCCTCGGGTGGCAGCGCTCCTTCGGCGAAGGAGCCGAGAACCGCCTGGCTGCCGATCACGAGGAGGTCGGGGTCGTCGACGATCGTGGCGGCAGCACGCAGGACGTGCTCGAGCTGGGCCCGGTTCACGCCCGCGGGCCGGACCCGGCCCGTGCGGCCGGCCGATCGCAGCACGGCGAGGCGCTCCGCTCCGGCAGGACGCCCGCGAACGGCGAGTTCTGGCGCAGCTCGTCCGCCTCCGCGGACTCCGCGGTCAGCACGCGCATGACTGCTTCCGGACCTTCGTTGATCAAGCGCCGCCAGCGCGCCAGCCACCGGGCGCTCATCCCGGTCGGATGGGTTCGCTCTAGCCGATCGAGATTCCGGCGCGCTCTGCGCAGGACGCCTCGGGGTCCCGGGCCAGCCTGCCGGCGACCGCGCGGTGAAGCCAGAGGGAGCGTGTCTGCTCGGGCCGCCTGGCCGACATCCACGGGCTCGAACTGGCGAGCGCTTCGACGTCAGCCCGGGCCACCCGTCGATGGGAGCCGACGGTCCGACTCGCCAGCGCGCCACGCTCGCACAGGTCGACGACATGCTGGCGGGAGCACGCAGGAGAGCGGCCGCCTGGCCGGTCGTGAGAAGCTCACGGTCACGTTCCATGCTGCCATAGTAGCGGTATTCGCCAAAAACGCAACGACACGGTCGCGGTTACGACGATGCCCGCGCGAGCTGCCGCCCCACCTCGAGCACCTCGTCGACGAGCGCGTCGGCGTCCGCCAGGCCCGACCGCGGGTTCACGTAGCACGGCCGGATCGCGAAGCGCCCGCCGACCCGCGTGGTGGAGGTGATGCAGCGGCCGCGCGCCCGGACCCCGTGGAGGATCTCCTCGTTGAGCGCGTCGAGGCGCGCCTCGTCGGCGCGTCGGTCGCGGGCCGGCCGTGCCCCGCCCGCGCCCCACCGCCCGTAGCGGAAGCAGGCGATCGACAGCACCGGCTCGCGCAGCAGCTCCAGCTCCTCGCTCGCCCGGGCCCGGTCGGCCACCCGCCGGGCGCAGTCGTTGTGGCGGATGACCCGCTCCCGCATCCCGTCGGCGCCGATCTCGAGCAGCTGGGCCCAGACCGCCAGGCCGCGGGCCGGCATCGAGAACTCGAGTCCCCAGTCGGGCGTCCCGTAGCCCAGGTCGTCGAACGGCGACTCCGTGTCGCCGGTCCCGCGCGCGGCCAGCCGGTCGCGGTCGTAGTCGCCCGTCTCGATCGTGAACGCCCGCCCCAGGATCCCCTCGTCGCGGACGATCGCCGCGCCCGTGCCGACCGGTGCGGCCATCCACTTGTGCGGGTCGACCGCGAACGAGTCGTACGTCGCGACGTCGCCGTAGAGGTCGCGCACCCGCGGGTCGAGCAGGCCGAAGCCGCCGTACGCGCCGTCGACGTGGAGCCACGTCTCCCGCTCGCGGGCGATCCGGGCGAGCTCCGGCAGCGGGTCGACGACCCCGGTGTTCACGTCGCCGGCGCAGCCGACGATCGCGACGGCGGTCCGGCCGGCCGCGGCGTCCTCGTCGAGCGCCCGCTGGAGGAGGTCGAGGTCGATCCGCCCGTCGCCGTCGACCGGGATCGAGCGGAGGTTCGCCCGCCCCATCCCGAGCACGCCGAGCGCCCGCCCGACGACGTGGTGGGTCTCCGTGCTGGCGTAGACGCGCGGCTCCGGGATGCCGGCGATGCCGTCGATCGAGGGGCGCAGGCCCAGCCGCTCCCCGGCGGCCTGCCGCGCGGCGCCGAGCCCGACGAGGTTGGCGGTCGAGCCGCCCGACGTGAACGTCCCGACGAAGCTCTTCGGGAACCCGAGCAGGTCGATGAGCCAGCGCATCGCCAGGTCGTCGACGAAGTTCGCCGGCGTCGCCCAGTACCGCTGCGGCGAGGCGACCGCCTGGACGAGGTCGGCCACCGCCCCGATCGTCGTCGGCGCCGTCGTCACCCAGCCGGAGAACCCCGGGTGCCCGATGCGCAGCCCGGCCGCCACGATCTCGTCGCGCAGGCGCGCGAGGGTCTGCTCGGCGCCAATGCCGGTCGCGGGGAGTGGCTGGTCCAGCGCCGGGAGCCAGGCGGAGCGGCGGGTCGCCGGGTCGGCGCCCTCGAACCGCAGGAACTGCTCGAGGGCGGGGAGGACGTCGGCGAGGGACTCGGTCAGGTGGTCGGTGAGGGCCGGGTCGGGACCGCGCCGGTGCGCCGGTCGCCGTGAAGGGGCCCCTCGGTGCCCCGCGCATCCTGGATTGCCACCTGGTCCCCTCCACCCTGCTCGCTGCGTGCGCCGCATCATGCGCGGACGCGGGCGCCGGCCGCCACTCACGCGTCCCCCGAGGCCAGGACGGCGCGATCAGTTCGCCCGAAGCTGAGCTGTTACCCTGGCCGTCGATGGGCGACGAGACTCGGTACCCGGTTCGAGACGAGGCCGGCCATGGCTGGGCGTCAACGTTCCCGGAGTTCCGTGCCGCGCCCGCGATCCAGATCCGGGGCTCGCTTCAGGACTTCCTCCGAGAAGTGTCGAGTGAACAGATCCGAGCGTGGGATCTGTCCATCCCGCCACTGCAGCGCGAGGTCAGCGAGGTCCTCCTTGAGGACACGCTCGCCACGGACTACACCGCCATCCTCGAGTACGAGCTTCCGCTCGAGTACCGTCGTCCGGACGTCGTGCTCCTGATGGGAGGGGCCAGTCCTCGTTCTGGAGCTCAAGGGTCGCCGCCACGCGGATCGGGCCGACATCGACCAAGCCGCCGGCTAGTCCGTGACCTGAGGGCGTATCACCGCGAATGCGCCGACCGACCCGTGCACGGCGCGGTCGTGCTGACCGACGCGTCGGGGTACATCGGCTCTGATGCCGGGATCCACGTGCTCGGGATCGACGCAGTCGACAGCCTCGCCCAGCAACTCGACGTTCACGACGCCCAGGCGATCATCGTCCCAGGCCGCTTCCTGGCGTCCGATGCCTACCGTCCGCTGCCGAGCCTCATCGAGTCGGCGCGGTCACTGTTCGAGCACGGCGACCTCCCGCGCATCCATCGGGCCGCTGCCGCCACAGAACCCGCCATCCGCCGTATCTCCGAGATCATCCACGAAGCGGCCGCGACGCAGACACGGCGCCTGATCTTGCTCACCGGCGTCCCCGGCTCAGGCAAGACACTGGTCGGACTGCAGGTCGCCCACGCTCGCTGGCTGGACGACCTCGCGGTTGATCGAGGCGACGGGAAGCCGTCGGCGCCGGCCGTGTTCCTCTCGGGGAACGGCCCGCTTGTCGAGGTCCTCCAGTACGAGCTCAAGGGGGCGGGCGGCGGCGGTAAGGCGTTCGTTCGAGGTGTGAAGGAGTACGTCAAGACCTACAGCCGAAACCGGCATCTCGTGCCACCGAGCACGTCCTGATCTTCGACGAAGCGCAGCGCGCGTTCGAGCGGCGATGGTGGCTGAGAAGCACCCGAGTACGGGGATGGCCGCTCGGAGCCTGAGCACTTCATCGAATTCGCCGAGCGCGTCCCCGGCTGGTGTGTCGTACATCGGCCTCATCGGGACTGGCCAGGAGATCCACATCGGCGAAGAAGGCGGCTCGATCCAGTGGCGGCGGGCCGTCGAAGGGAGCGGCGCCGGGGGCTGGATCACGCACGCGTCGCCCGACCTGAGAGTGAGTTCGGAGACCTCGGCGAGACGACGATCGAGCCGGCACTGCGCCTCGATGAGGAGCTCCGGTATCACGTTGCGGACGACAACCACGCGTTCGTGGCGCAATTGCTCGAAGGGAGCCCCCGGAGGATTGCTGCCGATGGCGCAGGAATCGAGCGCCAGGGATACCACCTCCGGATCACCCGAGACCTGGCAGAGGGCTCCGAGTATCTCCGCCGGCGGTACCGCGACGATGCATCGGCCAGGTTCGGCCTGATCGCATCCTCAAAGGACCGGACGCTGCCACGGTTCGGCGTGAACAACGACTTCCAGTCGACCAAACGTGTCCACTTCGGGCCGTGGTACGGCGAAGGCGATGGAGACTACCTTGGGCGGTCGTGCCGGGCGCTACGCGAGTGCGTGACGGAGTTCGGAGCTCAGGGTCTCGAGCTGGATGCGACACTCCTCGCCTGGGGGACGGACTTCATCCGCCACGCGGTCAGGTGGACGAACGAGCATGCACGCGGGTACCAGAAGCGGTGGATGCTCAAGGACCCGTTTCGGCTGCGCCTGAACTCGTATCGAGTGCTGCTGACTCGCGCACGAGATGTGACCGCGGTCTTCGTGCCGCCCATCCCGGTGCTCGATGAGACGTACGAGTATCTCCGCTCGTCTGGGTTCCGGCTGCTCTCAGAAACCGTGACACCCTAGCTGGCACAGCCCGCCCCCAGAGTCCGGGGCATGGACGCCCCCGCCAACATCGTCAGCCTCCCCTCCCCCGCCGGTCGGCCGCCCATGCCGGGCTCGTCGGCCACCAGCCTGCCGCCGGTCGGCGCGCCGTCAGCCGCCGGCATCGGCGCCACCCGCGTCTCGGTCGAGCGCGACCGCGTCGTCGTCGAGCGCCTGGTCCTCCTCGACGCCAGCCTGGCCGCCTTCGTCGCCGAGCGCCCCGCCGAGGAGCGCGCCGGCCTCGTCGAGCGCGCCCTCAAGATCGGCATGACCGCCCTCATGGACGCCGGCGTCACCGTCAACGTCGACGCCGTCCGGGCCGAGTTCGCCGGCCTCCTGCGCCAGACCGAGGAGTCGAACGCGAAGGCCGCCGCCGCCCTCGACCAGCTCCTCCGCCAGAACTTCGCCGACGGCGACGGGCGCCTCCCGCGCACGCTCGAGGCCTTCCTGGGCGACCGCGGCAAGCTCCGCTCGCTCACCGACGAGCTCTTCGACGAGTCGAAGCGCGACAGCGCCATCGGCCGCATCAAGACGCTCCTCGGCACGTACATCGACGGCGACGGCAGCAAGCTCGCCACCCTCCTCGACCCCACCCGCCTGGGCTCGCCGCTCTTCCAGTTCCGCGGCGAGATCACCGAGGGCTTCACGAAGCTCAACGAGCGCATCGCCGCGCTCGAGGCGGCCTCGACCGCCCGCGCCCAGGAGCGCGCGAAGGGCACCGCCAAGGGCGGCGACTTCGAGGACCTCCTCGAGGGCCTCCTGGCCGAGGGCGCCCGGGGCGCCGGCGACCTGCTCGACCGGACCGCGGCCGAGACGGGCGCCGTCCTCAAGTCGAAGAAGGGCGACTTCGTCCTCACCCTCGACCCGGGGGCCACCCGCGGCCACGACGTCCGCGTCGTCGTCGAGGCGAAGGACCGCCCGATGTCGATGCGGGCCATCCGCGACGAGCTCCGCGAGGCGAAGGAGAACCGCGGCGCGGCGGTCGGGGTCATCGTCTTCACGCCGGCCCACGCGCCGTCCGGCATCGACCCCTTCACCGTCCTCGGCGGCGACGTCTACTGCGTCGTCGACCCGGAGGCGCCGGAGCCGGCCTTCTTCGCGGCGGCCATCCGCCTGGCCCGGCTGCTGGCGCTCGCGACGGTCGACGACCGCGAGGTCGAGGTCGACGCGGCGGCCATCGCGCGGGCCCTCGCGGGCGTGCGCGAGCAGCTCGACGCCATCACCCGGCTCAAGGCGAACCTGACCTCCATCAGCAACGCCACGAAGGGGGTCTGGACGGGCCTCGACACGCTGCGGGCCGGCATCCTGGCCAAGGTGGCCGAGGCCGAGGCGGAGCTCCGCGCGGCGGGGTAGCGCCGCGTGGACCGCGCCCGACCGTCGCTCCCGCGCCGCGCCCGGCACCATCCCGGCCACCATGCCGTCCCGGCCCGGCGCCGGTCCCCGGCGCCCACCACATCCGGGAGGCGGCGGCGTAAACGGCGGGGGCCGTCGTCGCCGCTCCCTGGGGGACTCGCACCGGGGCGGCCTTCGGGTCGCCCCGGTGTCGCTGTTTCTGGGACGGGCGCGCCGGTCCTGGAGCCGGCCGGCCGCGTCGCCCCGACAAGTCCCGGTGAAGCGCTCGACAGTACGCTTCCCACGATGTATACATACATCGTGGACCGCACCCAGATCTACCTGACACCGAACGAAAGCGCCGCGCTGGAGCGCGAGTCGATCCGCACGGGCAAGACGAGGTCGCAGCTTGTCCGCGAAGCGATCGACGAGATCTACGGGATCAGGACCCAGTCGGATCGGCTCCACGCGGCGCTGGAGATCGCCTTCGGGGCCTGGAAGGAGGATGAGGGCGAAGATCGCTCCGCGTACCTCGACGACCTTCGTCGGGCAGACCTGGCGAGGCAGGAGTACCTCGAGCGCCTCTGGCGGACGGATCCGGACGCGAAGCCGTGAACGTCGTCGTCGATGCGGACGTGATCATCGGCGCGCTGCGCCGGGACGAGCGGGCGAAGACAGTCCTCGAGGACGCGGTCGCACGTGGTGATCGGCTCGTCAGTGTCGCGCCCATCCGCACCGAGGTCCTTCGCGGAGTCCTGCCCGGTGAGGAGGCCGCCACCAGCGCGCTCCTCGATGCCATCGACTGGATCTCGGTGACCGTGGAGCTCGCCGACATCGCCGGCGGGCTCGGCCGGGAGTACCGCCGCACGCACCCCGGCATCGGGGCCATCGACCTTCTCGTGGCGGCCACGGCCCGGCAGATGGAGGCGACGCTCCTCACCCGCAACGTCCGCGACTTCCCGATGTTCCCGGACCTGCGGCCGGCTTACTGAGCGGCGCCACACCGCCGCGGCCCGCGTCCCGGCCGGCGCTGTGGCCTGGGCGGCCGCTCCCTCAGACCGCGCAGCCGTGCGCGCCGGCCGGGACGGGCTGCTCCACCTCCACCATCGAGATGCAGCCGTCGACCGGGCAGACGTACTGGCAGAGCCGGCAGCCGACGCACGCGTCATCGTCGATCGACAACGTGGATTGACCGTTCGTCCGCGCGTACCGAATGGCCTGGTGCGCACCGTCCTCGCAGGCCCGGTAGCAGAGGTTGCAGTGGATGCACGTCTCGGCGTTGATGCGGGCCTTCACCGCGTACGAGAGGTCGAGCTCGCCCCAGTCGCCGATCGACGGGAGGGCCCGGCCCACCAGGTCGGCCGGGGACGTGAGCCCCTTCGCGGCCAGGTACCCGGCCAGCCCGTCGACCATGTCCTCCACGATCCGGTAGCCGTGGTGCATGACGGCCGTGCAGACCTGGACGTTGGTGGCGCCGACGAGCAGGAACTCGACGGCGTCCCGCCAGGTCTCGATGCCGCCGACGCCGGAGATGGGAAGCGTGACGCCCCGGTCCTTTGCGATCGCGCTGACCATGTTGAGGGCGATCGGCTTCACGGCCGGCCCGGAGTAGCCGCCGTGCGATCCCCGCCCGCGGACCGCCGGGCGCGTCTCCCAGGTGTCCAGGTCGAGGCCCACGAGCGAGCTGATCGTGTTGATGAGCGCAACCCCGTCGGCGCCTCCCTGCTGCGCAGCCCGCGCGGCGACCCGGATGTCGGTGATGTTCGGGGTGAGCTTGACGAGGACGGGGACCTCCGACGCCTCCTTCGCCCAGCCGGTGATCATCTCGAGGTAGTCGGGGACCTGGCCCACCGCCGACCCCATCCCCCGCTCGGCCATCCCGTGGGGGCAGCCGCAGTTCAGCTCGATGCCGTCGGCGCCGGTGTCGTTGACCCGCTTGACGATGTCGTGCCAGGCCTCGGGCTTCGATTCGACCATGAGCGAGACGACCACGGCGCGATCCGGGAAGCGGCGCTTGACCTCGCGGATCTCGGCCAGGTTGGTCTCGATCGGGCGGTCGCTGATCAGCTCGATGTTCGAGATGCCCACCATCCGCCGGCCGTCGAGGTCGAGCGATCCGAGGCGAGAGCTCACGTTCGTGATCGGCTCGCCCACGGTCTTCCAGACGGCACCGCCCCAGCCGGCCTCGAACGCGCGGGCGACCATCTCCCCGGTGTTGGTGGGCGGCGCGCTGGCGAGCCAGAACGGGTTCGGGCTGCGGATGCCGGCCAGCTCGACGGCGAGGCTGACGCCCGGGACCGCCATGGGCGCAGGCGTCTGCGGCACCGGCTGAGTGGCGGCCCGTCCGCCGCCGGCCCGGGCCGCGAGCTCCGCCGCGATCGACGACGCGGCGACCTTGCCGTCCTGCACCGCGTGGACCACCTCGCGACCGCCGTTGACCAGGTCGCCGCCGGCCCAGACCCGCGGGTTGTCCGTCCGGCAGGTCGAGGGGACGACGGCGACGCGCCCGCCGCGCATTCCGACCGCGAAGTCGTCGACCAGGCGCTCGACCGCTTCCTGCCCGGTGGCAGTGACGACGGCGTCCAGGTCCACCTCGAAGCGGGCGCCGGGCACGCGGTGGGGCGCGGGACGTCCGCTCCGGTCGCGCGCCCCCAGGCGCATGGTGTCGAAGGTCGCGCCGGCGACCCGGCCGTCCGTGCCGGTGATCTCGACCGGGGCGGCCAGCCAGCGCAGACGGACGCCGAGCTCGCGCGCGAGGGCGATCGCGTGCGGGTGGGCCGGCGCCTCGGCCTCGCTCCGCCGGTAGAAGACCGTGACCTCGTCGGCACCGAGCCGGGCGGCCGCGGCGGCCGCGTCCATCGCCGTGCTCCCCCCGCCGATGACGCCGACGCGCTTCCCGAGCGCCGGCGGCTCCCCCTCCTCGGTCACGAAGGGCTCGAGGATCTCGAGCGCGTCGAAGACGCCGTCGAGGCCCTCGCCGGGGATCCCGAGGCGGCGGCTCCGCCCGAGGCCGAGGCCCAGGAAGACGGCGTCGAAGTCGTTCATGAGGTCGGCCGCCCCCAGCTCTTCGCCGACCCGCGTCCCGCGCCGGATCTCCGCGCCGGCGCGCTCCAGCTCGGCCACCTCGTAGGCGGTCATCTCGCGGGCATGGCGCCACGGGACGATGCCGTAGGCGCACAGCCCGCCGGCCTGCTCCCGGGCCTCGAAGATCGTCACGTCGATGCCGCGTCGCCGCAGCTCCGCGGCGCAGGCGAGCCCCGCAGGCCCCGCGCCCACGACGGCCACCCGACCGGGACGCGCCGGCCCCGGGATCACGAACGGCCTGCCGGAATCCCGGTACGTGTCGATCGCGTAGCGCTGGAGGGCCCCGATCGGAACCGGGCGGTCCAGGCTCGTCCGGACACAGGCGCCCTCGCAGAGGTGCTCGACCGGGCAGACGCGCGCGCAGGTGCCCCCGAGCGGGTTGGCGGCGAGGATCGTGCGGGCACTGCCGTCCGGGTTGCCGGTCGCGATCGCCCGGATGAAGCCGGGCACGTCGATGCCGGTGGGGCAGGCCGTGACGCAGGGCGCGTCGAAGCAGAACAGGCAGCGGGCGGCCTCGTCGCGCGCCGCCTGGGGATCCATTCCGTGATCGCCGTCGAGACCAGCCATGAGTCCAGCCATGGGGCGCCACCTCCATGAGGTGTCGGTCGGCCGCGGGGGTCGCCACCGAGGCGCACAGGGTCGGCTCTGCCTACCACGGGACGCCAGAGTCCTGTGGCCCGTATCGCGTGGGCCTCGCGCCGCGGGACGGCGGGCGGCGAGAGCATCTGCGCGACGCTGCGCCTTCGCCGGTCGTCGCGCCATCGCCGGTCGTCGCGCCATCGCTGGGCGGCGCCTTCGCCGGGCGGCCGCGCGCCATCGCCGGGCGGCGGCGCCTTCGCCGGGGGCCGCGCGCCATCGCCGAATGTGACGAATGGCCCCTTGTCAACCGGTATCGTGATGATATCATCCTGATCGCGCAGACCGGATGTCGCGCAGAAGGAGTCGTCGTCGAACCATGAACAAGGAGCGCGTCGCCCGGACCCTCCCCGGCATCCCCACCTTCCTCGTCCTGTTCGTCATCACCATGGCCCTCGTCGGCCTGTTCTTCTGGTGGCTCGTCGGCGTGTTCATCCCCGCCGTCGACGGCGGCACCGCGGGGCTCGTCGAGATCGGCGTGATGGCCCTCCTGATCGTCGCGTTCCTCGGCGGCATCTTCCTGTACACCGGCCTCACGCCGGTGAACCCGAACGAGGCGCGGGCCCTGGTGCTGTTCGGCCACTACTCCGGCACCGTGCGCACGCAGGGCCTCCAGTACGTCAACCCGTTCACGCAGCGGCGCAGGATCTCCGTCCGCGTCCGCAACTTCGAGACCGGACGGCTCAAGGTCAACGACCACGACGGCAACCCGATCGAGATCGCGGCGATCGTCGTGTGGAAGGTGACCGATACGGCCGAGGCGCTCTTCGAGGTCGACGACTTCGAGAACTTCGTCCACGTCCAGGCCGAGTCGGCGCTCCGGAACCTGGCGACCACCCACCCCTACGACGCGCACAGCGAGGGCGACGTCGCCCTGCGTGCGAACCCCGCCGAGATCGCCGAGCAGCTCCGCGGCGAGATCCAGGACCGCCTGCAGGCTGCCGGCGTCGAGGTCATCGAGGCCCGGATCAGCCACCTGGCCTATGCGCCGGAGATCGCCAACGCGATGCTGCGGCGGCAGCAGGCCAACGCCGTCATCGCGGCCCGCTCGCGGATCGTCGAGGGAGCCGTCGGGATGGTCGAGATGGCGCTCGAGCAGCTGTCGGCCAAGCAGGTCGTCGAGCTCGACGAGGAGCGCAAGGCGCAGATGGTGAGCAACCTGCTGGTCGTCCTTTGCTCGGAGCACGAGACGCAGCCGGTGGTCAACACCGGGACGATCTACGCCTAGGAGCGGGCGCGGGCGGGCGACGAAGCCTGGCGGCCCCTGGCCTGCCGGCCCTTGGCCTGCCGGCCCCCGGATGCCGGCCGGCCCCTGGCCTGCCGGCCCCTTGATCTCAACCGTGGAGACCTGACCATGGCCGAGCGGAAGCCGTTCCTCCTCCGCCTCGACCCCGAGACGTTCGCGGCCCTCCAGGTGTGGGCCGCGGACGACCTCCGGTCGATGAATGGCCAGGTCGAGTTCCTGCTGCGTCGTGCCCTGCGCGACGCGGGCCGCCTGAAGGGGCGGGGGCGCGCGGCGGACGCTGCAGCGGAAACGGACAGCACCAGGATCCGCGACCGCGCGTAGCCGCCGCGGTTGCGGGCGCCGGGCGGGGAGCGGGCAGGCGCGCGGCGGGCGCGGCGGGCGCGGCGGGCGGTGGCCGGCTCCAACCCCCGTGGAGCCGCCACACGGGGTCGGGCACGTGCCGATCAAGCCGGAGATGAGCCGCAGGTAAGGGGCCGGCAAGCCGGAGAGCCGCAGGTAAGGGGCCGGCAAGCCGGAGATGAGCCGCAGGTAAGGGGCGCGTGGTCTCATCGAGTGATGGCGCCATCCTCGACCCGTACAGCCTTCGGAGCATCGATACGGACCGCGCGTATCGCTCGCCGGTGGACTCAGCGTGAGCTCGCCGACCGAGCCGGCCTGCCGCAGGCCGTCGTGTGGGCAGTAGAGGGGGGCGAGGGTGCCCTCGTCGGATCGCTCGAGCGTATCTGTCTCGCCCTCGACGGTGAGCTTCGGCTCGAGGCGCGCCTCCCCTACTCGGGCGAGGGACCTCGCCAGGCGGACCGCGGTCACGCTCGGTGCATTGGTGCAGCTCGGCGGGTTCTCGAAGCCTCGGGCTACACGTGCGCCACGGAGCAGGAGGTGGCCGACGGGCCGTGGCGAGGCTCCATCGACCTCCTCGGGTTCGACGCGGTTGCGCGGAGGCTCGTGCTCGTCGAAGTCAAGACCGAGCTCCGCGACGCCGGCGCGCTCGAGCGCCAGGTGGAGCGCTACGTGCGGCTCTGCATGGGCGTTGCGCGGCGGCTGGGATGGCAGCCGCGCGAGCTGGTGGTCGTCGTACTCGTGCTGGCAACCGCCGAGGCCGACGCATTCCTGGTCGCCAACCGGGAGGTCATGGCAGGGGCATTCCCCGTCCGCGGGCGCGAGGCAATCGCGGCGCTCCTCGACGGCGCGTCGATCCGTGGCCGAGCCCTGCTGATGATCGATCCCCTTCGACGCGGGCGAAGCGCGCTGCGGCGGGCTCGCGTCGACGGACGCAGGACCCCGGCGCCGTACCGCGACTACGGGTCGTTCGTCATGGCCCTCGAGGGGAACCGCGGCGGCGGTGGGCGCGGCGGGCGCGGCGCGCGGAGGAGGCGGGCGCACGGGGCGCCGACGCGGGGGCACAGCGGGCGGCGGCGGGTCCTCCTGAGCGGGAGGTCTTCCTGAGCGGGAACCGCGGCGGGGGCGGCGGCCGGTAGCCAACAGGCTCGCGGCCCGCGTTCCAGGGCCCTCCTGACCGGTTGAGACGGTCAGGAGCGGGCCTCCTGAGCGTGGAATCGCGGCGAAGTCACAGCTTGGCCGCGAACGGGAGCGTGCGACCCGGCGATTTGACCGGCTGAGACGGTCACCGAAGGCCACGTCCGCCACGCGCTCGAGGCGTGCGACGGGCACCGGGGCGTCCGGGAGTTCGGAGCTGGCGGCGCGACGATCGGCGACCCGGCCCGGGGAAGCCGGCCGCCCCCGGCACGCCCCCGCGACCGGCCGGGCCCCGGCACGCCCCCGACCCGTCACGCCCCCGCGACCGGCCGGGCCCGGGCACGCCGCCGGCAGGCACGCCCCCGGGCCGAACCGGCACGCCCCCGGCACGCACGCGGCCGGCCGCCGCGGCACGCCCCCGGCCCGGCACGCAGGGCGATGCGGCCCCCCGGAGAAGGGAGGACCGGCCCCCGGCGGCACTGCCGCCGCTCCGTATGATCGTCTGAGGCCCCCCGAGGGGCCGCTGAACCATGTCATCAACGCGCCGGAGACAGTCCCGGCGTGCTCCCGCCGGCACCCCAGACGCCGGCATCGAACCGGAAGGGGGCCCCATGCCCATCCCGTACCAGAAGCCTCCTGCCCCGAGCGACGACAAGCGCTGGAAGATCGTGGAAACGCGCATGCGCCGCATGGGCGATCGCCCGGGCGCGCTCATCGAGGCCCTCCACGCCGCCCAGGAGGCGTTCGGCTACCTCGACGACAGCGCCCTCCACTTCGTGGGCGACACCCTGGGAGTCCCCCACTCCCGCGTGTACGGGGTGGCCACCTTCTACTCCTTCTTCACCCTGAAGCCGCAGGGCGAGCACACCTGCGTCGTCTGCACCGGGACCGCCTGCTACATCAACGGCGCCAAGGAGATCCTCGTCGAGTTCGACAGGAAGCTCGGCGTGAAGCCGAAGGAGACGACCGCCGACGGCAAGGTGTCGCTCCTGACGGCTCGCTGCATCGGCGCCTGCAGCCTGGCGCCGGCCGTGATCGTCGACGGCGAGGCGAAGGGCAAGGTGACCGCGAACGAGCTCGTGGCGCAGCTGGAGGCGATGTGAGCGAGATGCCTGCCGCGGCGCGGCCAGTCCGCCGCCGCGCGATCACCGAGGAAACCCACGAAGGCCCGCCGCGCGCGACCGCGTACGTGTGCGAGGCCGCCAGCTGCATGTCCGCCCAGGCGCACGACATCACGCTCCGTCTCGGCGAGCGGACGGCCCGTGCCGGCCTCGGCGACGTCGAGGTCAAGCGCGTCGGCTGCCTGGGCCTCTGCGCCGCCGGTCCGCTCGTCGAGATCGCCGAGACAGGCCAGCTCTTCGAGCGCGTCCGCCCCGACGACGTCGAGCCGATCGTCAAGGCCCTCAAGAAGGTCAAGCCGGCCGACACCCGCCGGTCCCAGGGTCCGTTCTTCGAGAAGCAGGTCCGCGTCGCCACCGAGAACTTCGGGCGCGTCGACCCCGAGAGCCTCGAGGACTACCTCGCCCGGGGCGGCTACGAGGCGCTCCAGCGAGTCCTCTCCGAGATGACCTCGGCCGAGGTCCGCGAGGAGATCACCCGAAGCGGCCTCCGCGGCCGCGGCGGCGCCGGCTACCCCACCGGCCTCAAGTGGACCACCGTCGCCAAGGCCCAGGGCACCCAGAAGTACGTCATCTGCAACGCCGACGAGGGCGATCCCGGCGCGTTCATGGACCGCAGCGTCCTCGAGAGCGACCCGTACCGCATCCTCGAGGGGATGGCCATCGCCGCCTTCGCCGTCCACGCCACCGAGGGCTACGTCTACTGCCGGGCGGAGTACCCGCTGGCGGTGGCCCGCCTGCGGACCGCGATCCGGCTGGCGCAGCGCGCCGGGTGGCTGGGCGGCGGCATCGCCGACACCTCGTTCACCTTCGACGTCCAGGTTCGCCTCGGCGCCGGCGCCTTCGTCTGCGGCGAGGAGACGGCGCTCATCGCGTCGGTCGAGGGCCGCCGCGGCACCCCGCGGCCGCGCCCGCCCTACCCGGCAGTCCAGGGTCTGTGGGACTGCCCGACGCTCATCAACAACGTCGAGACGTTCGCCAGCGTGCCGGCGATCATCCGGAAGGGTCCGGACTGGTACGCCGGGATCGGCGCCGGCAAGAGCCGCGGCACGAAGGTCTTTGCCCTGGCCGGCCGGATCGTGAACACCGGCCTCGTCGAGGTCCCCATGGGGATGACCCTCCGGGAGATCATCGACGACATCGGCGGCGGGATCGTCGACGGGCGGCCCTTCAAGGCCGTCCAGACCGGCGGCCCGTCGGGCGGCTGCATCCCCGCCGAGCACCTGGACACCCCGGTCACCTACGAGTCCCTCATCGAGCTCGGCTCGTTCATGGGCTCCGGCGGCATGATCGTGATGGACGACACGTCCTGCATGGTCGACGTCGCCAAGTACTTCCAGGACTTCTGCCGCGACGAGTCGTGCGGGAAGTGCGTCCCCTGCCGCGTCGGCACGACCCAGATGTGGATGCTCCTCGACAAGATCACGCGCGGTCGGGCCACCCTTGCCGACCTCGCCCAGCTCGAGCGGCTGGCCGGCATCGTCCAGAAGATGTCGCTCTGCGGCCTGGGGCAGGGAGCGCCGAACCCGATCTTCAGCACGCTGCGCTACTTCCGGGATGAGTACCTCGCCCACGTCGTGGACAAGAGGTGCCCCGCCGGCGTCTGCGCGATCGAGCAGCCGGCGGAGGTGATGGCATGACCACCGTCTACACCCTCAAGATCGACGGCAGGGACGTCGCCGGATCCGAGGGCCAGTCGATCATGGAGGTGGCCGAGGAGAACGGGATCGACATCCCGGGCCTCTGTCACCTCCAGGGGATCCACGACCGCGGCGCCTGCCGGCTGTGCATGGTCGAGATCGCCGGCTCGCCGCGGCTCGCCGCCGCCTGCATGACGACGATCAGCGAGGGGATGGAGGTCACGGCCCACTCCGAGCGCCTGCTCGAGTACCGCCAGGCCATCACCGAGATGATGTTCATGGAGCGCAACCACGTGTGCGCGGTCTGCGTGGCGAACAACCACTGCGAGCTGCAGGGCATGGCCGCCGGGCTGGGGCTCACCCACTTCGACCTGCCGCGGATCAACCCCAAGGTCGACATCGACGCCAGCCACAAGCTGTTCGCGATCGACCACAACCGCTGCATCCTGTGCCTTCGCTGCGTCCGCGTCTGCGACGAGATCGAGGGCGCGCACACCTGGGACATCATGCACCGGGGACTCGAGACCCGGGTTCAGACGGACATGGGAATCCCTTGGGGCGAGTCGACCACCTGCACGAGCTGCGGCAAGTGCGTCCAGGTCTGCCCGACCGGCGCCCTCTTCGAGAAGGGCCGTCCGGTCGCCGCGGGCAGCAAGACGAAGCGACCGTTCCTGCCGTGGCTCCGCGTCGTGCAAGAGGAGCGTGGGCTATGACCAAGCCGCGTGTCGCCACCGTCTGGCTCGACGGCTGCTCGGGCTGCCACATGTCCTTCCTCGACCTCGACGAGCGGCTGCTCGACATCTTCGAGCGGGCCGACATCGTGTACAGCCCCATCGTGGACTTCAAGGAGTTCCCGCAGGACGTCGACGTCTGCCTCGTCGAGGGTGCCGTCTCGTCCGAGGACGACCTCCACAAGATCAAGATGGTCCGCGAGCGCACCAAGACGCTCATCGCCTTCGGCGACTGCGCCGTGACCTCCAACGTCCCGGGCATGCGCAACCCGATCGGGGTCGCGCCGCTCCTCGATCGCGCCTACCGGGAGAACGTGACGATCAACCCGCAGCTGCCGGTGCAGGTCGTGCCGCCGCTCCTGCCGACGTCCCAGCCGGTGCACAAGTTCGTCGATGTCGACGTCTTCCTGCCGGGATGCCCGCCGCACGCCGACCTTATCTACACGCTGCTCGACGACCTGCTGGCCGGCCGCGCCCCCGACGTGGCCGGGGCCCGGTTCGGTCGGTGAAGGGGGGAGCCGTCATGAGCCAGACCATCGTCATCGACCCGGTCACCCGGATCGAGGGGCACTCCAAGATCACGATCCAGCTGGACGACCTCGGCGAGGTCGTCGACGCCCACTTCCACGTCACCCAGTTCCGCGGCTTCGAGCGGATCACCCAGGGCCGCCCGGTCCACGAGATGCCCGCGATCATGGCCCGCATCTGCGGCATCTGCCCGGTGAGCCACCTCGTCGCCTCCGCCAAGGCGGTCGACGACATCCTGGCCGTCGAGCCCACCCCCACCGGGGCGGACCTGCGGCGGGTGATCAACCTGGGCCAGATCGTCCAGTCGAACGCCCTGTCGTTCTTCCACCTCTCCGCGCCGGACCTCCTGTTCGGCTTCGACGCCGACCCGGCGGATCGCAACATCATCGGCATGGCCCGCAAGAACCCGCAGCTGGCGAAGGACGGCATCGGGCTCCGGAAGTGGGGCCAGCAGATCATCGAGTGGCTGGGCGGCAAGCGGATCCACCCCGAGGGCATCGTCCCGGGAGGCGTGGGCGCGCCGCTGACCGCCGAGGTCCGCGACCGGATCCTGGCCGGCGTCCCCGAGGCGATCGCCGCGATCGAGCGGGGCATCGCCTGGTACAAGACGGACATGCTGCGCTGGGAGGAGGAGGCCGCCACCTTCGGCAACTTCCGCTCGGCCTTCATGGGCCTCGTGGACCGCCAGGGCAACGTCGACCACTACGGCGGCTGGCTCCGTGTCGTGGACGCGGACGGCAAGTTCCTCGCCGACAAGGTCGACCCGAGGCTGTTCAACGACTACATCGGCGAGGCGGTCGAGCCGTGGTCGTACCTCAAGTCGACCTACTGGAAGGCGATGGGGTACCCCGACGGCATCTACCGGGTGGGACCGCTTGCCAGGCTCAACGTGGCCGAGCGGACGGGCACGCCGCGCGCCGACGAGGAGCTGGAGAAGTTCCGCTGGCGCGTGGGCCGGGTGGCGGGCTCGTCGTTCCACTACCACTACGCGCGCCTGATCGACACGCTCCACGCGATCGAGAAGATCGAGGAGATCCTGCGCGGCCCCGACATCCTCTCGAAGCACGTCCGGTCCGTCGCCGGGATCAACCGGCACGAGGGGATCGGCGTCTCCGAGGCGCCGCGCGGCACGCTCATGCACCACTACAAGGTGGACGACGACGGCATCGTGCAGTGGGTGAACCTGGTCATCGCCACCGGGCACAACAACATGGCGATGAACCGGGCCGTGCTGCAGGTCGCGCGCCATCACGTGAAGGGCGAGACGATCACCGAGCCGATGCTCAACCGGGTCGAGGCGGTCATTCGCTGCTACGACCCGTGCCTGTCATGCTCGACCCACGCGCTGGGCCAGATGGCGCTGCAGATCCAGCTCCTCGCGCCCGACGGGAAGGTGCTGGACGAGCTGGCTCGTTGACTGAATCCCTGCCTCCTTCGGACGCCCCCGGCGGCACCGCCCGGGGCGTTCCCGATCGGGGAGCGCCGGGCGAACCCGGCGGCTCCGCCGCGGGCGTCCTCGTCATCGGGTACGGGAATGCCCTCCGCTCCGACGACGGTATTGGGGTGCACGCCGCCGCGCTGCTCCGGGACGACCACCGGCTCGCGGGCGTCGAGATCCTCGCGCTGCACCAGCTGACGCCCGAGCTCGCGCTCGACATGAGCCGGGCCTCGCTGGTGGTGCTCATCGACGCGAGCACGGAGGGTCCGCCGGGCTCGGTGGCGGTGCGGCCGCCGGCCTTCGGCACCGCCGTCGTCGGCCCGGGCACCACGTCCGGGCCGGGCACCGCCGCCGTCGGCCCGGGCACCACGTCCGGGCCGGGCACCGCCGCCGGCCCGGGCACCGCCGCCGGCCTGGGCAGCTCGTCCCACCACGTCGGCCCCGGGGAGCTCGTCGCGCTCGCGGCGGAGCTCTACGGCGCGGCGCCCAAGGTCGTCGTCGTCAGCGTCGGGGTCGCCACGACGGAGGTCGGCGAGGAGCTCTCGCCGACGGTCGCGGCCGCCCTGCCGGCCGTCACGGAAGCGGTCTCGGACCTCGTTGCCGTGCATCGCGGGTCCGCGGGAGGACCAGCCCAGGCCGGCTGACCGGCCCGTGCCCGGCGCGGCCCGGCGCGCCGATGCCGACCTTCGTTCGCGTTTGCATCCCTGCCCAGGCAGCCTCCCCCGATCGATGCGCCTTGCGGGCATATCCATCGGGGTCGATATGTCCGCAACACGCATCACGGAGGAGATGCTGTCTCAGCCGTGATGCGAGCCCATGCGGGATCTGGCATCAGCAGCCGCACCCTTGCGCGGCCGGCGTACACTCCCCTTCCCGGTCGACCGGGCACGCCACCGGGAGGCGTCGCCCGCCCCGGCCGGATGCTCGAGGCAGGCAACCGACCATGGCGCGCTCGATGTGGCGGGGGGCCATCCAGTTCGGCCTGGTGACCATCCCCGTGCGGCTGTACCTCGCGACCGAGTCGCGGGGGATCTCGTTCAACATGCTCCACGAGAGCTGCCTGAACCGGATCCAGATGAAGACGTACTGCCCTCACCACGACGAGGTGATCTCGCGGGGCGACACCGTGAAGGGCTACGAGTACGCGAAGGACCAGTACGTCGTCATCACCGACGAGGACCTGGCCAGCGTCCCCCTGAAGACCGTCCGGTCGATCGAGATCGAGAAGTTCGTCCCTGCCCTCCCCGAGGAGACCGAGCCGACCCGCTTCGTGAAGCAGGCCTACTACGTCGAGCCCGAGGCGATCGGCAAGAAGGCCTATGCCCTCCTGCGCGAGGTGCTCGCCGAGCAGGGGCTCGCCGCCGTCTGCAAGGTCGTCATCAAGGACCGCGAGGTGCTCGCCGCCCTCAACCCGCACGGCAGCGCGATGGTCCTCGAGACGCTTCACTGGCCCGACGAGATCCGGGCGACCGACGAGCTCGACCTCCCCGGCGAGGATGTCGAGATCAAGCCGGCCGAGCGGGCAATGGCGGCGCAGCTCATCGCGACGATGACCGGCACGTTCGACCCGGCCGAGTACCGCGACGAGTATCGAGCCGCGCTCGAGCAGGTCATCGAAGCGAAGGTCGAGGGTCGCGAGATCGTCGAGCCGGAGGCGCCGGCGGCCGGCGGCCAGCTGGTCGACCTGATGGCGATCCTCGAGGCGAGCGTCAACGCCGCGCGGACGGCGAAGTCGAACCGCGAGGTCGAGCAGGCGGCCGAGGAGCTGGAGGAGGGCCGGGCGGCCGGAAGCGCGGGGGCGCACCGATCGAAGAAGGCGGCGGTTCCCACCGAGGAGGTCGAGGAGCGCGTGGCCCCCACCCGGAAGGTCGCCCGCCGCAAGACGGCCTGAGCGGACGGGCCGCAGGAGTCGCGGACGGACCCCACGGGGTCGCGGACGGACCGCACGGAGTCGCGGACGGCACCGGCGGCTGCGCCGGGCCACAATCAGCGCATGACCCGCCTTCCGCCCGCCGAGCCGCTCCCGCTCGAGTTCCCGCCCGCGGCGTCGCGCCTGCCGGAGCGGATCGCGTCGATGCGCCCGACCGACGGCGAGGGCCCCTTCGACGACCCGCGCTACTTCTTCGAGCCGTGGTGGCCCGGGATCCGGGCGCTCGTGTTCGTGGAGGGCGGCGACGCCCGGCTGCGGGCCGAGGCGCTCGCGGATCCCACGCCGGTCTTCCCGGAGCTTGCCGGCGTTGCGGGCCTCGTCCGCGGGGACCTGGTCGTGCTCGACGCGACGCTCATGGTCCTCGACGCGCGGGGCCGGCCCTCCCGGACCCTGCTCGAGCGGCGGCTGCGGGGTGGGGCGGGGGGGACGGCCGCGCTCGTGGCGTCGGACCTGCTCTACCTGGACGGGACGAGCCTTGCGAGCCGGCCCTTCGGCGAGCGCCGCGGTGAGCTCGCGGCCCTCCTTGCGCCCTCGCCCTGGTGCCTTGCCGGGCGCGGTTTCGTCGGGGATGGCACGACCGTGGCGGAGGCGCTGGGCGCCCTCGGCTTCCAGGCCCTCTCCGCTCGGCGGCTCGACGCCCCGCTGCGCCGCGGACCCGCCGGCGACGCCTGGTACCGCGTGCCGGTCGTCGCGGCACCGCGCGAGCTGCCCCCGCTGCTCGCGATCCTGCGACGCCTGCCGCTGTAACGGGGAGGGATCGGGTGCCTCTCGAGCGCTACCGCGCGAAGCGCGACTTCGGCCGGACCCCGGAGCCGGCGCCCGGGCCGGGGACTGCGCCCGGGCCGGAGGCCGCGCCCGGGCCGGGGGGCGCCCCGGGCGGCTGCGGCCGCTTCGTCGTCCACCGTCACCGCGCCAGCCGCCTCCACTACGACCTGCGGCTCGAGATCGACGGCGTCCTCGCCTCCTGGGCGATCCCCAAGGGCCCGACCCGCGATCCCGACGAGCGGCGGTTCGCCGCGCGCACCGAGGATCACCCGATCGAGTACCTCGACTTCGAGGGCCTCATCCCCAAGGGCGAATACGGGGCCGGCGACTCGATCTGCTGGGACTGGGGGACGTTCGAGCCGGAGCTGACGTGGGACCCGGGCGCGGCCGTGCGGGCCGGCGAGCTGAAGCTCCGCTTCCGCGGCGAGAAGCTCGCCGGGCGCTTCACGCTCGTGCGCACGGATGGTCGCGGCGGCGGGCGTCCGGGTGGCCGCGGCGGCGGGCGCGCGACGGCGCCGCGCGGCGAACCCGCGGTCGGGTCCGGCGCCGAGGACGAGGGTACGGCGTGGCTCCTCATCGCGAAGGCCGGTCCCGAGGCGATCCCCGGATGGGATCCCGAGGACCACCCCACGTCCGTCAGGACGGGCCGCACGAACGAGGAGCTGGTCGCCGGCATGCCGCCCCGCTTCGAGCGCCCTGCGCCGGCGTCCCTTCCGACGCTCGACCCGCCCGGCTCCAGGCCGCTGGCCCGGCCGGCGTTCGTCGAGCCGATGCTGGCGACGCCGGGTGCCGCGCCGTTCGACGGAGACGACTGGCTCTTCGAGCCCAAGTGGGACGGCTATCGTGTCCAGGCCATCGTGGCCGGCGGGAAGGTGACGCTCCGGACGCGGAACCGCAACGACGCCGGCCGCCACTTCCCGGAGCTCCTGGCCGCGCCGGCCTGGCTTGCGGCGCCCGAGGCGATCGTCGACGGCGAGGTCGTCGCCCTCGACGCTGACGGCCGACCCGACTTCGGCCTCCTCCAGGCCCGGCTCGGCGGCGCCTTCTCGGCGTCCGATCTCCCGGCCAGCCCCGAGGCCCGCGCCGCCGGCGCGGGTGCCCCGCTCGTCTTCATGGCCTTCGACCTGCCGTGGTGTGCCGGGCGCTCATACCTCGAGGTGGCTCTCGAGGAGCGCAAGGAGATCCTGCGCCTGGTCCTGCGCGAGCACCCCCGCGTCCGCTTCGGCGGGCACGTGACCCGCGACGGGGTTGCCTTCTTCGGCGCCGCGGCGGCGCAGGGGCTGGAAGGGGCGATGGCGAAGCACCGCCGCAGCCGCTACGAGGCCGGCCGGCGCTCGACCGCCTGGCTGAAGCTCAAGGTCCGACCCACCCAGGAGCTGGTCGTCGGCGGGTACGTACCGGGGAAGGGGACCCACCGGGACCTCGGGGCCCTGGTCGTGGGGGTCATGGAGGAAGGGGAGCTCCGCTACGCGGGTCGCGTCGGAAGCGGCATGGACGGGGCGACCCGCGCCCGGCTGCGAGCGGCGCTCGACTCCCGGGCGCGACCGGCGCACCCGTTCGACGTTGCCCCCGGCGACCTCGCCCGGACCCCGGGGGCCTCCTGGGCGGAGCCGACCCTCGTGATCCGGGCGGAGATCGGGGGCTGGTCCCGGGACGGGATCGTCCGCCAGGCCGCCTTCACGCACGAGGCCCCCGAGGTGGACCCGGCAACCGTCGAGCGGCAGGAGGCCGTCGGTCCAGAGGCCGCCGCGCGGGCGCTCGCGAAGGCGGGCGTGGGCGGGGCCCGGGCGAATGTGAGCGGGCGCGGGGCCACGCTCGAGCGACCCCAGGCCGCCCGCCCGGCGGCGGCGTCCACGCCCCCGACCTTCGAGGGCCCGACGGCGCAGGAGCTCGCGGCGCTCGACGCCGCTCCCGGGGGGCGGCGGGACGTGGCGGATCGGCGGCCGGGACGTCGCCCTCACCAACCTCGACAAGGTGATCGCACCGGGCCGGCCCGGGGTCGACGGCGCGCCGGACGAGCCGCCGGTGACGAAGCGGGACCTGGTCCGCTACTACGCGACGGTCGCGCCGGTCATGCTCCCCCACCTCGCCGGGCGCGCCCTCAACCTCGCCCGCTACCCGAACGGCATCGACGGCGAGTTCTTCTGGCAGAAGGACGCGGCGAAGGGGACGCCCGCCTGGGTGACCC
Source organism: uncultured Chloroflexia bacterium (assembly GCA_963709605.1). Classification (GTDB taxonomy): domain Bacteria; phylum Chloroflexota; class Limnocylindria; order Limnocylindrales; family CSP1-4; genus CTSoil-043. Next base: position 152,345 of record CAVPWX010000006.1, read on the forward strand.
GCTGGCGCGAGCCCGACCCGCCGGACCGGCGGGCCCACGACTACGTCGTCGCCGACGGGGTCGCCACCCTCGCCTGGCTCGGCAACCAGGGGGCGATCGAGCTCCACCCGTGGACGTCGCCCCTCGATCGCCCGGCCGAGCCCCGCTGGGCGCTCGTGGACATCGACCCGGGCCCCCGGACGGCCTGGGAGGAGACCCTGGTCCTCGCCCGCCTCTATCGCCGCGCGCTGGACCACCTCGGCGTGACCGGCGTCCCCAAGGTGACCGGTAAGCGCGGCATCCAGGTCTTCGTCCCGATCCGGCCGGGGTATACGTTCGAGGAGACCCGGGCATGGGTCGAGCAGGTTTCGCGGGCCGTCGGCGGCGCCGTGCCAAACCTGGTGAGCTGGGAGTGGTCGAAGGACCGCCGCGACGGGCGGGCGCGCCTGGACTACACCCAGAACTGGCGCAACCGGACGCTCGTGGGCCCGTACTCGCCGAGGCCGGCCCCGGGGCTGCCGGTCTCGGCCCCGATCGCCTGGGACGAGCTGGATGACCCGGTGCTGGGCCCCGACCGCTGGACGATCCGCACGATCCTGCCGCGGGTCGCCGAGCTCGGCGACCTCTTCGCGGGAGCGCTCGGCCCCGGCCAGGAGCTGCCCCGGCTCTGAACGCCCGACGGGGACTGCCCGGCAGCGGGCCCCGCGGTTCCGGCCCCCGCCGGCCGCACCCTGGCGCCGGGGGCCCACTCGCCGGCCGGCGGGGGCCAGGCTGCATCGAACGCCCGGCGATCGCGGCCTGATGCCCGTCCTCGTTCGCGGTCGCATCCCCGCCGAGGCGACCGTCCCCGGTCGATGCGTCTCGCGGACATATCCATCGCGGTCAATATGTACGCAACAGGCATCAGGGAGGAGATATCCTCCCGGCCGTGATGCGGACGGATGCGGGGCCCGGCATCAGGGGCCGCCTCCCGGCGGGGCCGGCGGGCCACCTCCCGGCGGGGCCGGCGGGCCACCTCCCGGCGGGGCCGGCGGGCCACCTCCCGGCGGGGCCGGCGGGCCACCTCCCGGCGGGGCCGGCGGGCCACCTCCCGGCGGGGCCGGCGGGCCACCTCCCGGCGGGGCCGGCGGGCCGCCTCCCGGCGGGGCGGACCGCCCCTGCGGGCATCCGCCCCGCGAACGCATCCGAAATGCTAGTGTCGCGGCCGATCGAGAACCCCCCCATCTTCGGTCGGCCGCGATCTCCCGGTCGCGGCCCGTGGCTGCGCCGGCCCGCGGCGCCCGACCTCGAGGAGGCCCTCCCACGGTGCGACACGCGCGCTGGGCGATCCAGATCTCCCGGCCCCTCCTCTGGCTCAACACCAGCATGCCGTTCCTGTGGGCCCTCGCCCGCGGCCGGCGACGGTTCCGGCCCCTGGACCTCGCGTTCCTTGCCTTCTTCACCTTCCCCTACAACTACTACCTCCACGCGGTCAACGATCTCTTCGACTACGAGACGGACCAGCGGAACCCCCGCAAGGGCGGCGTGGAGGGAGCGCTCGCGCCGAAGGAGGAGCTCCGCCTCCACGCGATCGCCAGCACCGCGCTGGTGGTCCCCTTCGTCCTGCTGAGCGCCGTGAAGCTCCCGTGGCGCGCCACCGCCAGCCTCCTGGCGCTGCTCGGCCTCTCGATGGCCTACAACGCGCCTCCGCTGCGCCTGAAGGGCCGGCCGGTCGCCGACTCCCTCGCGAACGTCCTCTACGCCATCCCGCTGCAGGTCGGGATGCACGCCATGGGCTCCACCAGGGCGATCGACGAGCCGGTGCGGGTCTTCGCTGCCTGGGGGATCGCGGCCCACGCCCTGACCACGATCACCGACATCGCCGAGGACGCCGCGGCGGGCGTGGTGACGATCGGGGTGAAGCTGGGCCGCGGTGCCACCGCGCCGTTCGCCGGGGCCTGGTTCCTCGTCTCGGCCCTCCTCGCGGCCCGCTGGCGGCGCAGCCCGGTGGCGGCCATCCCGCTCCTCCCCTACGTCGCCCTGAGCGCGGCGGGGCGGACCGCCGAGGGCGAGAGCGGGCGGCGCCTCTACCGCTGGTTCCTGGCCCTCAACGTGACGCTCGGCGCGGCCGTCACCCTGGCGGTGATCCTCCCCCTCGGCGTCGCCCAGGCGCTCTACGTCGGCGCGTTCGCCACCATCGTCACGCTGGCCGGCCTCGGGCCGAGCATCGGTCGAGCGATCCTGGCACGACGCAGGGGCGCGGGTGTTGCGCTCCCGGCCGGGACCGCGGAGTCTCCCTCGTGACGGCGCCACGCCACGCGGTCGTGGTCGGGGCCGGCCTCGGCGGGCTGGCCGCCGCCATCCGCCTCGCAGCCGCCGGGTGGCGGGTCACCGTCCTCGAGAAGAACGAGCGGCCCGGCGGGAAGATGGGCCGCCGCGTCCTGGGCGACTACGTCTTCGACACCGGGCCCACGATCTTCACCCTGCCCGACCTCGTGCGGGAGCTCTTCGCGGCCGCCGGCGAGGACGCCGCCGAACACGTGACCTTCCTCCCCGTCGAGCCGGCGAGCCACGTCACGTTCCCCGACGGGACGGTCGTCGAGACCTCCTCGGACCTCGACCGGCTGTTCGCGATGTGGGCCCGCCTGGACCCGCGCGACGCGGCGGCGATCCCCGAGTTCATGCGGAGAGGCGAGCGGATCTGGCGCGAGCTCGACCGCTCCTTCTTCCGCCGGAGCTGGACCCCGCGCGACCTGCTGAACCCCCGCGTGGTCGCCGCCGGCCTCCGCCTCGACGCCGGGACCACGTACGCCCGCCGGATCGACGGCCTCTTCCACGACCCGCACCTGCGCCACGTCCTCCGCTACAAGTCCATCTACCTGGGCTCCACGCCGCAGAGCGTCCCAGCCAGCTTCCTCTCCATCCCCTACCTGGAGACGCGCTTCGGGGTCTGGCACCCAGAGGGCGGGATGCACGCCGTGCCCCTGGCCCTCGACGCCCTCGCCCGGCGGATGGGGGTCGAGATACGGTACGGCGAGGCGGCGACGGGCACCACGATCCGTCAGGACCGAGTGACGGAAGTACGGACGAACGGAGCGACCCACATGGCGGACGCGGCCGTCTTCAACGCCGACGTCGTCCACGCCCATCGCGACCTTCTCGGCTGGAGCGCCCTCTCGGCCGGGACCCGGCGCCGGTTCGAGCAGGCGAAGCCGTCGAGCTCCGCCTACATCCTCCACCTCGGGGTCCGCCAGGCGTTCCCGGCCCTCCACCACCACAACGTCTGGCACGCCCCGACCTACGAGGACGAGCTCCGCTCCATCATCGCCGACCGCGTCCCCCGGCCGGACCCGACCGTCTACGTCTACCACCCCGCGGCCACCGACGCGTCGGTCCGCCTGACCCCGGCTCCGGACGGGACCCCGCGGTCCGCTCTCTACGTGCTGACCCCGACCCCGCCCCTCCACGATCCGGCGTGGTGGGAATCGAACCGCGACGCCTACCGGGCGGCGATCCTGGAGCGCCTGCGCGGGCTCATCGGCCTGCGCCCCGGGGCGGTCGAGACGTGGGCCGACTGGGGGCCGCCGGACTTCGCGTCCGCCCACAACGCGCACCTCGGCTCCATCTTCGCCCTCGCCGCCAGCTACCGGCAGAGCGCCTTCTTCCGTCCGCCGAACCGCTCCCCGGACCTCGCCAACGCGTACTTCGTCGGGGGCGGGACGCAGCCCGGCGGCGGCATCCCGCTCGTCCTCCTCTCGGGCCAGATCACGGCCGACCTGGTCCTCGCGGACGCCGCCCGGGCGCGATAGCGCGCGGGCGGGGCACAGGGCCGCCGCCGACGTCCTGTTGGGGAGGTGCCTCGCACGCGGCGGCCCTCTCTGGCGGGACCAGCGGCCCCCGCCGGCATGCCCCTCGGCTCTCCCACGGCCCCGCCCCGCACGGGACACTTGCCCCATGAACGAGACCGCCGCGCTGATCGCTGCTCTGAACACGTCGTGGTTCGCATCGGGTCTCAGCGAGAAGGCCCAGACACGCCTGGCGGAGCTCGGCCGCCGCTTCACCGCGGAGCCGGGGACGGAGCTCTTCCGGGAAGGAGAATCGAGCGACACCTTCGGGATCCTGGTCCACGGCCGGGTCGCGTTGCGCACCCTCGTCCCCGAGCGAGGCGACATCACGATCCTCACCGTGGAGCCCGGCGACGTCTACCTCTGGTCGGCCCTCGTGCCGCCCTTCCGGGCCTCCTCGACCGGGACCGCGATCGAGCCGATCGAGGCGATCGTCTTCGAGGGCGCTACGCTCCGCGCCGCGCTCCGCGAGGACTGCGAGCTGGCCATGGCGCTCTACCCCCGGGTCCTGGTCGCCGTCGCCCGCCGCCTGTACGCGACGCGGCTCCAGATGCTGGACCTCTTTGCCACGGAGCAGGTGAAGGAATGGTGATGAAGACGGCCCCCCTGCGGGGTCACCGGCCCGCCCTGGAGGGCCCGGGCTTCCTGGCCCGCGCCGACCTCCAGGTCCTCATCGACCTCCTCCGCGAGGACGGCCGCCGGGTTATCGGGCCGACCGTCGAGGACGGGGCGATCGTCTTCGACGAGATCACGTCGCTCGACGACCTGCCCCGCGGCGTCGGCGACGAGCAGGCGCCCGGGCGCTATCGGCTCCGCCGCCGTGGCGACGAGCAGCTCTTCGGCTACGTCGTCGGCCCGACCGCCTGGAAGAAGTGGACCTTCCCGGCCCTTGTGCCCCTCACGCGGGCGACGAAGGACGGCCACAAGGTCGAGTTCACACCGGAGGCGACCGACGCGCAGCGGCTGGCCTTCCTCGGTGCGCGCGCCTGCGACCTCGCGGCACTGGGCGTCCATGACACGGTCTTCACCGGATCGGAGTTCGTGGACCCGGACTACCTGGCCCGGCGAGCCCAGGTCTTCATCGTCGCCGTCCAGTGCACGACGGCCGCCTCGACCTGCTTCTGCACCTCCATGAGCACGGGGCCCGAGGTGGAGAGCGGCTACGACCTCCTCCTGACGGAGCTCGACGGCGGCTTCCTCGTTGAGGTCGACAGCGGCGCCGGACGCGAGCTGCGAGATCGCCTCCCGCTCCGGCCCGCCACCTCCGCCGAGCAGTACGGCGCTGCGGCCACGGTGGCGGCCGTCCGCGCCCGGATCGGCGACCCCGTCCCCGCGGCCGGCCTCCAGGACCGCCTCCTCGCCCAGCTCGACCACCCCCGCTGGGCCCAGGTCGCCGAGCGCTGCATCACCTGCGGCAACTGCACGCTGGCCTGCCCGACCTGCTTCTGCACGACGCTCACCCAGGTCACCGACCTGGTCGGGTCGGACGCCGTCACGTCCCGGAGCTGGGACAGCTGCTTCAGCCCGGGCTTCGCCAAGGTCGCCGGCGGCAGCTTCCGCTCCCGGCCGCGCGACCGCTACCGCCAGTGGCTGACCCACAAGTTCGGCACCTGGTGGGACCAGTTCGGCCAGTCGGGCTGTGTCGGCTGCGGCCGCTGCATCACCTGGTGCCCGGTCGGGATCGACGTCCGCGACGAGCTCAACGCGATCGCCCCGGCGGTCCCGCTCGTCCCCGAGACGCCGATCGTCGAGCCGGTGGCCGCCACCCCCAACGACTTCGTCACGGCCCGCGTCGTGGCCAGCCGCCAGGAGACGGCCGACACGACGACCCTGACCCTCACCGGGATCGACCCCGCCTTCGCCAAGGGCAACACCGGCCAGTTCGCGATGGTCGCGCTGCCGGGCTTCCCGCCCCTCCCGATCTCGATCAGCCGCTTCCTCCCCGACGGGATCGAGCTCACGATCCGCGGCGCCGGCCCCGCCACCAAGGCGATGTGCGCCCTCCAGGTCGGCGAACAGCTGGGCCTGCGGGGACCGCTCGGCAACAACTGGCCGCTCGACCGGGCGGTCGGGCGCGACCTCGTCATCGTCACCGGCGGCATCGGGCTGGCACCCCTGCGGCCGGTTCTCCACGCGATCGTGGCCGACCGCCGCCGGTTCGGTGACGTGAAGCTCTTCTACGGCGCCCGCACCCCGGCCGACCTCCTCTACCGCGACGAGCTCGAACGCTGGGGCACGCGCGACGGCATCGAGGTCAGCCTGACCGTCGACCGGGCCGGGCCCGACTGGACCGGACGGGTGGGCATCGTGACCCACCTCTTCGACCAGGCGGCCTGGGACGGCGCCAACATGATCGCCTTCGTCTGCGGTCCCGAGCGGATGATGCAGGCGACGGCGACGACGCTCGCCGGACGCGGCGTCACCGCCTCCCGCATCCACGTGACGCTGGAGCGGCACATGGAATGCGGGATCGGCCTCTGCGGCCACTGCCAGATGGGGAAGTACTTCGTGTGCCGCGATGGCCCCGTCTTCTCGATCGGGCAGCTGGGCGACATCTTCGGCCGGGAGGGGATCTGATGGCCAGCCATGCCCCCGTCGCCGCGCGGCCCCGCGTCGGCGTCGTCAAGTTCGCCTCCTGCGATGGATGCCAGCTGACGCTCCTCGACCTGGAGGACGAGCTCCTCTCCGTCGTGGACCACTTCGAGATCGTCGACTTCCCGGAGGCGTCGTCGACCCGCTCTGCCGGTCCCTACGACGTCCTGTTCGTGGAGGGGTCCGTCTCCGAGCCGGCCCACCTCGAGCGGATCGTCGAGCTGCGCCGGCGGACCCGCACCCTCGTGACCATCGGCGCCTGCGCCACCGCCGGCGGCATCCAGGCGCTCCGCAACTGGGGCGACCACGACGCGTTCCGTTCCGGCGTCTACGCCCATCCCGAGTTCATCCACTCGCTGGCCCGCTCGACACCGATCGCCGAGCACGTGACGGTCGACGCCGAGCTGCGCGGCTGCCCGATCGATCCCGGCCAGCTCGTGGAGCTGTTGACGGCGCTCACCACGGGTCGCCGGCCGCAGCTCCGCGACGAGGCCGTCTGCATGGAGTGCAAGCGGCTCGGCGTGGTCTGCGTGATGGTCAGCAAGGGGATTCCCTGCCTCGGGCAGGTCACCCAGACCGGCTGCGGGGCCATCTGCCCGCGCTTCGGCCGCGGCTGCTACGGCTGCTTCGGCCCGCGCGAGCAGGCCAACGCGGCCGGGCTCACCCGCCACCTCCAGATGGCCGGCGACCGGCCGCGGGAGGAGGTGGGGCGGCTGTTTGCCGGCTTCACGGCCTACAGCGAGCCGTTCCGGAGCATGGTCACGGAGCTGGGCGGGGTGCGCACCGGGCGAACCGGCCCGGCCGGCGACACGACCACGACGACGGGAGGAAAGGCATGAGCACGGCCACGAAGAAAGCCGTGGACGAGCGCCTCTACGAGGTCAACGAGCTCACCCGCGTCGAGGGCGAGGGCTCGCTGCGCCTGCGGGTGCGCGACGGCGAGATCGTCGAGGCGCGCTTCGGCATCTTCGAGACCCCCCGCTACTTCGAGCAGCTCGTCGTCGGGCGGACGCCCGACGAGGTGATCGACATGGTGGCCCGCATCTGCGGGATCTGCCCGGTCGCCTACCAGATGAGCGCGTCGCACGCGTTCGAGGACCTGTTCGGCGTGCGGATCGACCCCTCGTCGCGCGCCCTCCGCCGCCTCTTCTACTGCGGCGAGTGGATCGAGAGCCACGCCCTCCACATCTACTTCCTCCACGCCCCCGACTTCCTGGGCTACCCGAGCGGGATCGACATGGCGGCCGACCACCGGCCGCTCGTGGAGCAGGCCCTGCGGATGAAGAAGGCGGGCAACCGCCTGGTGGCGATCCTGGGCGGGCGGCCGATCCACCCGGTCAGCGTCCGCGTGGGCGGCTGGAGCCGCGCCCCGCGGGTCGCCGAGCTCAAGGAGCACCGCGCGGCCCTCGCCGAGGGCCTCGCGTTCGCCACGGAGACGGTCAAGATCGTGGCCGGCTTCACGATGCCGGCCTTCGCCCGCGAGCCGCGGTTCGTCAGCCTCAAGCACGCCGCGGAGTACCCCTTCAGCGACGGCCGGATCGTCTCGTCGGACGGCATCGACCTGGCCCCGTCGGCCTGGCGAGACGCCTTCGAGGAGTTCCAGGTGGAGGGCTCCAACGCCCTCCACGCCCGCTCACGGGACGGCAAGGGTGCCTACCTCGTGGGTCCGGCTGCCCGCGTCACGCTCGCCGCCGACCAGCTGCACCCGCTGGCGAAGGAGGCGCTCGACGCCTCGGGGTTCGCCGAGCCGATCCGGACGAACATGTACGCCTCGATCGTGGCCCGGGCCGTGGAGCTCGTGCACGCGTTCGCCGAGGCGATCGACATCATCGACGCCTACCGGCCCCCCGCCGAGCCGACCGTCCCGTGGCAGAGCCGGGCTGGCGTCGGCGCCTGGGCGACCGAGGCACCTCGCGGCCTCCTCTTCCACCGCTACGAGATCGACGAGGCAGGCCGGGTCAAGAGCGCCCAGATCGTCCCGCCGACGAGCCAGAACCAGGCCGCCATCGAGACGGACCTCGTGGTGGCCGCGAAGGAGGTCCTCGACCTGTCGCACGAGGCCGCCACGCATCGCCTCGAGCAGATGATCCGCAGCTACGACCCCTGCATCAGCTGCGCCACGCACTTCCTGGATCTCACGATCGAGGAGGCCTGAGCGCCGCGGTCCCGCCGGTCGCCCCCGGGCCCGGGGCCCGCATGAACGGAGCGTCCCGGTGATCGCCCGCGTCCCCGTCTTCGTCTGCGGCGACCCGTCCCGCGGCGACGACGCCGCGGGGCTCGCCGCGGTCGAGCTCCTGCCGCCTGATGTCCGCGCCCGGGCCGAGGTGACGGCCGTCGGCCAGCTCGACGTCCTCCTGCTGCTCGACCTGCCGGCCGACGCGCCGTGTGTCGTGGTGGACGCCGTGGCCGGCCTGCCGCCCGGGGAGACCTGGGTGCGGCCGCTGGCCGCGCTCGTGGACCGCGCCAGGGGGTTGGCGGACGCCGGCCGGGCGCCGGAGCCGCGCTCCTCGCACGAGCTCCCCCTCGACCAGGTGCTCGCCCTGGCGGCCACGCTCCGGGAGCGGCCGCCGGCCGGGACCTTCGTGGGAATCGGCGGGTCGTGCTGGGACCTGGGCGCGCCGTTGTCGCCGGCAGTGGCCGCGGCGCTCCCGGCGTTCGCCGCGGCGATCGCCATGGCCGTGGAAGCGGCGGCGGGCGCGGGGGCGGCGGCGGCGGGCGCGGGCGCGGCGGCGGCGGAGGGGGCAGCCGGGGGCGGTGTGCCCGTGGAGGAAGCAGCCGACCGCCCGGGCTGAGCTGATGCCGGGCGCCCCGCTGCGCTGCATCCGGCGCGACCCACACCTGCCACCGTGATGTGCGTTGCGGGCATATCCACGCGCACCGATATGTCCGTAAGGGGCATCGTCCGGGAGACAGTGACCCTGCCGGGATGCGCGCTCGATCAACCCAGTGCATCAAGAACCCGCCCCCCGGCCACCGGCCACCGGCCCGGGAGCGGTCGGCCCCGGGGTCGTCCCGGGGTCGTCCCGGGGTCGTCCCGGGGTCGTCCCGGGGCTGCGTCCCGGGGCTGCCGGAGTGGCGCCCGGCGCCGGGGCCGGCTACTCCGGGTAGAGCTCGTTGATGTTCGAGGCGTCGACCCAGGCGGGTTCGATCAGCAGCAGCTCGGGGACGGGACTCCCGGCGATCAGGTCCAGGAGGGCGGGGACGATCGTCTTCCCGAAGCGCTCGGGGAAGTAGGCCGCGTCGCCGAGGTAGTGCTCGTTCGTCCGGATGTCGTCGCGGAAGCGCTCCTCGGCTCCCTGCCCCGAGACCCAGACATCGCCCTCGCGGCCGGCGTCCTTCGCCGCCTCGAGCGCCCCAAGGGCCGCGTCGCCGTTGACGGCCACCACGACGATGCGCTGCTTCCCTGCCAGGGTCTCGAGGAGGCTCGTCATCGACGTCCTCGCCAGGGCCTCGGTGTCGATCGCGCTGCCGATCTGCTCGTTCGTGATCGGGCAGACCGCGGAGAAGCCCTGCCGGTAGCCCTCCATCCGGCGCTGGCTCCTCGCTGCGGCAACCGTCGATCCGAAGGAGACGTAGGCGTCGTAGGTGCAGTCCCACTCCTCCTTGACCCACTCCCCGACCGCCCGTCCGGCGATCTGGCCGGCCCGCAGGTCGTCGGCGGAGACGAGGGTCTTCGCACACGGCTCCTGCTCGAACTCGACAGCGACGACCGGCACCCCCTCGGGGGTCTCGTCGCAGACGGTCACCGGGTCGGCGAGCGTCCCCTGGAACTGGATGATGCCCGCGACGCCGGCCTCGGCAAGCTGCGTCATGCAGCCGGAGACGGCAGCGCCGTTGAGGTTCGCGTCGCACTCGACGAGCTCGGCGCCGGCGAGGGCAGCCTGGGCCCGGATCCCCTCGGAGACCTCGAAGACGTACGGGATGAGCTCGCCGTAGGAGACGTAGCCAAGCTTCAGGCCCTTCCCGGCGCCCTCGGCGACGCCGTCGTACGGGTTGGCCGACGGAGACGGCGTGGGGCCGAGGGTCGGGGTCGGCGACGCCTCGCCGGTCGGGGGGACGCAGGCGGCGGCGGCGAGGGCCGCCCCGACGAGGAGCGCGACGACGCGGCCGGCGCCAGGCGCGGCCCGCCGGGGCCGCTGCGGCGTCGACGGGCGCGAGAGGGGCACGGTGATCCTCCGGGGTCGGACGTGGGTCGGGGGCCGGCGGCGGGGCCGCCCGGGGCGGGTGCGGTGCCGGCCGCGCCAAGGATACGGGATCGGCGTGCGACCGGCCGTCAGCCGCGCGGGGCGGTCAGCCGCGACCCGCCTGCTCCACGGAGCCGAGCACCGCGTTGACCGGGACGAGCCGGGCATGGAGCTCCTCGTACTCGGCGGCCATCAGGTCGTAGATGCGGAGCGCGGCGGGGTCCGGCGCGAGCCTCTCGGCCACCCGGACCAGCGCGTCGATCCCCTCGCGCTCCGACGCGACGAACCCCGCCCCGATCCCGGCCAGGATCGCCGCGCCGGCGACCGAAGCCTCGGCAACCTGCGGCACGGCGACGTCGACGCCGACAACGTCCGCCTTCACCTGGTTCCAGAGGTGGCTGGCCGCCGTGCCCCCGGTCACTCGCAGCTCGGTGAACGGAAGCCCCGCGGCGACGGCCGGTGCTGCGACGTGGCGGAGAGCGAAGGCTGCCGCCTCGAGGACGGCGCGCACCAGGTGGGCCCGCCGGTGGCGGAGGGTCAGCCCGACGAAGGCGCCGCGGGCGGCCGGATCGTGGAGCGGCCAACGCTCCCCGGCCAGGTACGGCAGGAAGAGGAGACCCCCGGCGCCCGGCGGCGCCGTGGCAGCCTCGGCGAGCAGCTCCGGCAGCGTGGCGGTCCCGCCCAGCGCGTCGTCGACGAGCCAGTCGAGCGCCTTGCCCGTGCCGGCCATCGCCCCACCCACGTAGAAGAGCCCGGGAAGCGGCGCGGGCCCTGTCCAGAGCGGCGGCGCGGTGACTGGGCCCTCCACGTAGAGGCCGAACCCGCCCGACGTGCCGCCCGTGTCGATCGCCTGGCCGGGGGCTGTCAGGCCGGCCCCCAGGAACGTGGCGATCGCGTCGTTCGCCCCCGCGACGACGGGGAGATCCAGCGGCAGCCCGAGCTCGGCCGCGGGCGCTGCGCGGAGCCCTCCAACGACCGCCCCCGCCCGGATCGCCGGCGGGGCCATGCGCTCATCGAGGCCGGCGGCGCGCGCCTCCGCGGGCGTGATCGCCTCCCCGGGATCCTGGAGCGCGGCAGCCGCGACCCCCGTCAGACGGAACGCGACGTGGTCCCAGGCCGCCAGGAGCCAGGCGGCCCCCTCCACCACCTCCGGGCGGAGCGCGGCCAGCAGGCGCGCCCGGCCGAGCAGGCCCACAACCCACCCGTGGCGGCCGATGGACGCAGCCACGGCCGCGGTTTCCTCGGCAGCCCGCCGGTCGAGCCAGGTGATCGCCGGCGCCAGGGCGCGCCCGTCGGCCGCGGTCGCGACCAGCGTCGGGCCCTGCCCGACGACGCACAGCGCGATCGGCTCCACGGGCCCGTCGACGGCCGCCTGGGCCCGTGCGATCCCGATCCCCCGGACGAGGGCGGTCCACCAGGCGTCCGGCCGCTGCTCCGCCCTGCCCGGCGCGCCGTCGAGCAGGAGCGCGTACGGGACGCGCGCGAACCCACGCAGGCGCCCGTCGGGAGCGACGACCCCGGCCTTCACGGCGGAGGTCCCGAGGTCGACGGCGACGAGGACGCGTGGATCGGCGGTCACGAGGGCGAATGGTAGGGGCCCCGCCACCTCCGTGCCGCGGGTTCGCCGCCGCCATGCGGCGACCCCGCCGCCGGGGCGCTCAGCGCTCGCCGGTGCGGCGGCCCACGACCCACCACGCCACCGGGAAGGCGATCCCGGCGAGGGCGAGCTTGAGGAGATCGCCGAAGACGAACGGAAGGAACCCCTTCTCGATCCCGGTCGCGAGGTCGAAACCGGTCGCCGCCATCAGCCAGGGGATGCCGACGAGGTAGATCACCAGGTTGCCGAGCACCATGGCGACGACCGCGCCGCCCACGTGTCGGTCCCAGCCGAGCTCGGCGAGCCGGCCCACCACCGCGCCGGCGAGGAGGAAGCCGAGCAGGTAGCCGCCGGTGGCGCCGAGGATCCAGCGACCCTCGTCGCGGGCCAGGAACGTGTCGACGCCGGAGGCTCCGCCGGCGTAGACCGGCAGCAGGAGGCCCATCGCGAGGTAGAGCGCCACGGCGAGGATGCCGCGCCGGAAGCCGAGCGCGCCGCCCACGAGCAGCACCGAGAACGTCTGCGCCGTGATGGGGACCGGGGAGTTCGGCAGCATCACCCGGATGTCGCCGGGGAGGACGACCGTCTGGCCCGCGAGGACGACCTGGAGGTTCGCGGTCAGGGCGATGGCGATGGCGCCGGCGACGACGAGGGCGACGTGCCGCGCCCGCGTGCTGATCCGCTCGCCGACGGCGAGGGGGACGAGGAAGTCGCCGATCGTGATCCCTCGCTCGGCGGCGGGCAGCCGGTTGAGGCGCTCGGTCGCGAGGGACATCGACGGGCTTCTCCCCGGACGGGCGGCCGGCGGCCGCGGATGACAGGAGTCTATCAGCGGCGGGGGACCGGGGCCCGGACGGTGGGTCTCAGTCGCGGCCGAGGGCGGGCACGATGTCGGTGCGGGACGCGAGCCGCGCCGGGTAGAGGGCGGCGAGGACCGCCAGGACGATCCCGCCCCCGAGCGCCGCGGCCGCGACCGCCCACGGTGGCTGGAACGGCACGCCCGGGCCGCCCGCCAGGCCGACGAGCGCGGCCCCGGCGCCGAGGCCGGCCGCCGCGCCGAGGAGCGCGCCGACGAAGCCGAGGACGGCGGCCTCCAGCACGACCAGCCGCCACGCCTGGCGCCGGGTCAGGCCGGTCGCGCGCAGGATCGCCAGCTCGCGGACCCGTTCCAGGACGTTCATCGCGAGCGTGTTCACGATGCCCAGCGCCGCCACGACGAGGGCCACCCCGGCCAGCGCCGCGAAGAGGGCAGCGCGGCGATCCACGGACGCGCCGATCGCGCCGGCCGCCTGGGAGAGCGAGGCCGGCTCCAGGGCATAGCCGCGGGCCGTGGCCTCGACCACCGGCCGGGCCGCCGCCTCCTGGCCGGGCCCGAAGCGCACCGCGAACGCGTCGGCGCCCAGGGCCCCGAGACGATCGGTGGCGTCGGGCCAGCCGACGAGGATCGCCTCGCCGACGGCGCCCGGGATCGTGCGCTCGGCGATCCCGACGACGGCCAGCTCGACCATCCCCGTCCCCGAGAGGAGCTGCAGCGTCGCGCCGACCGCGATCCCCCGCCGCTCGGCGAGGCTGCGCGGCACGATCGCCGACCCCCCGGCGTCGAGCGCGGCGAAGGCCGCCGCGCGGTCCCCCTCCAGCAGCGTGAGGCGGCCGTCGGCCAGCATGTCCGCCCCGACGACGGCCGCGGCGTCCGCTCGCGTCCCGTCGAGGGCGACCGAGAAGCGGCCCATCGGGCTCACCCGGGCAACGCCCGGCAACGATGCGAGATCGGCGGCAACCGGCTCGTCGGTCGCGACGGGCCGGATGGACGTCAGGAGCAGCTCGCCCGGCACGACGTCGACGAGCCAGGCGGTCGCCGCCTCGCGCGTCGACGCGGCGACCCCGGCGAGCGCCACGAGCACCGCCAGGGCGACGGCCAGGGCCCCCACCGTCAACGCCGTCCGGCTCCGGTCGCGGGCCAGCGAGCCCCGGGTGAGTCGCTCCTCTGCGGGGAAGAACGGGGCGGCGAGGCGGCCCGCGAGCCGTCCGAGGGGGCCCGCGACGAAGGGGGCGACGAGGGCGACGCCGAGGAGCAGCCCGAAGGCGGCGAGCGGCCGCAGGAGGCCCGAGCGGCCCTCGGCCGCGCCCGGCCAGAGCAGGAGGCCGACGAGGCCGACGACGGCGAAGACGAGCAGCAGCCAGCGAAGCCGGGCCCGCAGGATCGCCGTGGGATCCAGGCGAAGGCGCAGCGCTGCCACGGGCGAGATGCCGCCGGCGCGGATGGCGGGCTCGACCGCGGCCGCGGCGGTCACCACGAAGCCGAGCAGGGCACCCAGCAGCAGGGCGCCCGGCGGGACCGCGAGCTCGCCGCGCGCCAGCGCTCCCTGGCCGCCGAGGAGGGCGGCCGCGCCGAGGGCGAGCGCCACGCCGACGAGGAGGCCGACGGCCACGCCCGCCACGCCGAGATGGACGGCCGAGATCATGACCATGAGGGTGACCTGGCGGCGGGTCATCCCCGCGGCGCGCAGCAGCCCCACGTCGCGCGCCCGCTCGGCGACCGTCATCGAAAGCGTGTTGAAGATGAGGAACGCGCCGCCGAAGAGGGCGACGGCCGCCGCGAGCGCGATGGCGACCCGGACGTCGGCGGTCGCCGCCTCGAGCCCCGCGGCCATCTCCCCGGGCGTGGTGATCGTGTACGGCTCGAGCGTCAGGCGTCGCTCCAGCTCGGCCGTCGCGACGGCCGGGTCGGTGCCGTCGGCGAGGAGCACGTCGACCGCCGTCACGCGGTCCGTGCCGAAGAGCCGCCCGGCGGCCTCCAGCGGCACGACGACGCTCCGGCCGGCAGGGTCGGGGTCGCCGGGGGTGGGAGCCAGGACGCCGACGACGCGGAAGGTCGCCGGCGCGGCCGTCGGACCGCCGAGCAGGGTGATCGTGGCGCCGACGGCGAGACCGTCCCCCCGGGCGAGCTCCGACGAGACCAGGGCGCCGTCGTCGTCGCCGGTTCCGAGGGGGGCGCCCGCCGTGAGGGGCCGGTCGTGGATCGCGGGGTCGGCCGCCCGCTCGATGCCGACGACGGTCACCGGCCCGGGCAGGGCGTCGCCGGACGCGCCGGCGGCGGGGAGCGGGTACGTCCGTCGCTCGAGGAGCGGGGCGACGGCCTCCACGCCCGGGGTCGTCGCGACGGCGCCGACGGTGGCCAGCGCCAGGCCCTGCTCCTCGAATGCCGCGACCCGGAGGTCGGCCCGGCCCAGGACGTCGCGCACGCTCCGCTCGACCGCCGCGTCGAGGGCGGCGTTGAGCACCAGGCCCGCCACGAGGACCCCCGTCCCCAGGGCGATCCCGATGACCGTCAGGGCCGTCCGCAGCGGGCGGGCGAGGAGAGTCCGCCGGGCGAGCGCGTTGGCGGCGCGCACGGCTCAGAGGCCCAGCGCGGCGAGGCGGACGATGAGCGGGCCCGCGGCGTGGTCCTCGCGGCGGCCGAGGACGATCTCGTCGAGGATGCTGCCGTCGCGCAGGACCAGGACCCGGTCGGCATACGCCGCCGCCTTCGCGTCGTGGGTCACGAGCACGACGGTCTGGCCGCGATCGGCACAGAGGCGCCACAGCATGTCGAGGATCTCCGTCCCGGTCGCGTAGTCGAGGTTGCCGGTCGGCTCGTCGGCGAGGAGGAGCGCGGGGCGGTGGACGAGCGCCCGGGCGAGGGCCACCCGCTGCTGCTCGCCCGCGGAGAGCTCGTCGGGGCGGTGCTTCTCCTTGCCGGCGAGGTCGACCGCGGCGAGCACGTCACCGATGGCGGCGGATTCCTCGCCGCCGCCCGGGTTGCGCCCGGCCACGATGAAAGGGAGGGCGACGTTCTCGCGGACCGACAGGATCGGCACGAGGTTGAAGAACTGGAAGACGAAGCCCGTCTTCGCCCGTCGCAGCTTCGTCGCCGCGTCGTCGCCCAGGCGGCTGACGACCTCCCCGTCGAGGACCACCTCGCCCGACGACGGGCGGTCGAGGCCCCCGAGCAGGTGGAGGAGCGTGCTCTTGCCGGAGCCCGAGGGGCCCATGACGGCGACGAACTCGCCGGGCTCGACCGCCAGCGAGACGCCGCGCACGGCCGCCACGTCGGAGCTCCCGATGCGGTAGCTCCGGGCGAGGTCGCGGGCCTCGAGGATGGGCGGCATCAGGGCGCACCTCCGATCGAGGCGGTGCCGGGACGCACCGCCGCTGGCCGAGTGTAGCGCCGGCCCCGGTCGCGGACGACCGCCGGCGAGGCGGCCGCCGTCACGCGCCGAACAGGAAGCGGAGGATGGCGCCGCCGAGGGCCTCCAGGAACCCGGGGGCGGGCGTCGGGATCCCGACGGGGTCGACGACGCGATAGGTCATCCCCGGCGGCAGGCCGCCCTGTCCGCCGCCGGCGGGCTCGACGTTCGCGGGCGACGGGGTCGGGATGGGCGTGGGCGAGGGGGTCGGCGTCGGGGTCGCAGTCGGCGACGGCGTCGGTGTGGGCTCCGGCGTCGCGGTCGCGGTCGGCGAGGGCGTCGGCTCGGGCGTCGGCCTGGGCGTCGGCGTGGGAGCGGGCGTCGGCCTCGGGGTCGGCTCGGGGGTCGGCCTGGGCGTGGGCTTCGGCGTCGGCTTCGGCGTCGGCTTGGGCGTCGGCTTGGGCGTGGGCTCGGCGGTCGGCTCCACTGCCGGCGCGGTGGTTCGCTCGGGTGTCGGCGTGGGGGCCGGCTCGGCGGTCGGCTTCGGCGTCGGCTTCGGCGTCGGCTTCGGCGTCGCGGCGGCCGTCCCGCCGCAGCGGTCGGCGAAGAGGACCGTCCACATCTTCTTGCCGTCGGCGCCCTTGTAGGCGCCGATCCCGACGACGTCCCAGGCGTCGCCGAGGACGTTCGACCGGTGGCCCGAACGATTCCATGAACATCCGCTGGATCGCGGCGGTGGCCTCCTCGTCGGGGTACGTGTTCCAGCCGATGTTCTCGCCGGCCACGACGAAGCAGTAGCCCTTCTCCTGGAGGACGTCGAAGACCATGCCCCCGCCGGGGATCGAATGGCTGAAGTAGTCGCGGTCGATCATGTCCTTGCTGCGCCAGCGGGCGGTCGACACGAGGGTCGAGTCGACCTTGAGGGCGCGCAGGCCGGCGCTGGCCCGGGCCTGGTTCGTGAGCTGGACGAGCTCGGCCTCGGAAGCCGCGCTGAAGTCGCCGCCGTCCCACGCTGCGGCCGGCGCGGGGAGCGCGAAGACCCCGATCGTCGTGGCCAGGAAGGCCGCCGCCACGAGGGCCACGAGGCGCCCGAGGGGCGCGCGGCGGCCGAGAGGCGTGGAGACCGGGACCGGACGAGTCACGAGCCGACCGTACCGGCCCTCTCCGCCCACGTCCGTCACGCGATGGTCCCGACCCCGGACCTGACGGTGGTCCGGGGTGCGTCAGCCGGCGGCGTCCTCGGCGAGATTTCGGGCGCAGGATCCGGATCGCCTCGGCGACCGGGATGCCGGCCCGGCGGGCGTAGTCCTCCAGCTGGTCGCGCCCGATCCGCCCGATCCCGAAGTACGCGCTCCGGGGATGCCAGAAGTAGTAGCCCGAGACGGATGCCCCGGGCAGCATCGCCCAGGATTCGGTGAGCCGGATGCCGGCCCTCTCCTCGGCCCCCAGCAGGTCGAAGAGCGTCCGCTTCTCCGAGTGGTCGGGGCAGGCCGGGTAGCCGGGCGCCGGCCGGATCCCCTGGTAGCGCTCGGCCACGAGGTCCGCGTTGGAGAGCGCCTCGTCGGGAGCGTAGCCCCACAGCTCCCGGCGGACCCGCTCGTGGAGCCGCTCGGCGAACGCCTCCGCCAGGCGGTCGGCGAGAGCCTTGGCGAGGATCGCCGAGTAGTCGTCGTGGGCGGCCTCGAATCGCGCCACCAGCTCCTCGATGCCGTGCCCGGCGGTGACCGCGAACGCGCCCACGAAGTCCTCCACGCCGCTCTCGCGCGGCGCGACGAAGTCCGCCAGGGCGAGGTTCGGCCGGCCGTCCCGCTTGGCCATCTGCTGGCGGAGCGTCCGGAACGTGGCCAGCGGCTCGTCGCGCGCCTCGTCGCGCCAGGCCACGATGTCGTCGCCGACGGCGTTCGCCGGCCAGAAGCCCACCACGGCGTCGGCCCGCAGGCTGCCGTCGGCCGCGACGCCGGCCCAGGAGCTCCAGCGCGTCGCGGTGGAGGTCGCGGGCGGCCGCGCCCACGACCGGGTCGTCGAGGATCGCGGGATACGACCCGCGGAGCTCCCAGGCGGTGAAGAAGGGACCCCAGTCGATCCGCTCGACCAGCTCGGTCAGCGGATACGCACGGAACGTCCGGACGCCCACGAAGGTTGGCCGCGGGGGCACGACGCCGGTCCAGTCGAGGCGCAGCCGGTTCGCCCGCGCGTCGGCGAGGGTGAGGCGCTGGTCCGCGCCACGGCGCTCGCCCCGCTCCCGTCGAATCTCGTCGTACTCCGCGCGGACCCCGGCGACGAACCCTTCGCGCTGCGCCGGGTCGAGGAGGGCCCGCGTGACGCCGACCGCCCGGGAGGCGTCCTGGACGTGGACCACCGGCCCCGAGTAGGCGGGGGCGATCCGGAGCGCCGTGTGGGCCCGCGAGGTGGTGGCGCCGCCGATGAGGAGCGGGAGGGTGAAGCCCTGGCGTTCCATCTCCGACGCGACGTGGACCATCTCGTCCAGCGACGGGGTGATCAGCCCGGAGAGCCCGATGAGATCGGCCCCGATCTCGCGGGCCCGGTCGAGGATCCGCGCCGCCGGCACCATCACCCCGAGGTCGTCCACCCCGTAGTCGTTGCAGCCGAGCACGACGCCGACGATGTTCTTGCCGATGTCGTGGACGTCACCCTTGACCGTGGCGGTGACGATCGTGCCGGCCCGGCGGCCCGTGCCGGCTCGCTCGGCCTCCAGGTACGGCACCAGGACGGCCACCGCCTTCTTCATGACCCGGGCGCTCTTGACGACCTGGGGCAGGAACATGCGGCCGGCGCCGAAGAGGTCACCGACGACGTTCATGCCCGCCATGAGCGGGCCCTCGATGACGTCGAGCGGCCGGCCGGCGCGGAGCCGGGCCTCCTCGGTGTCGTCGGCGATCCAGGTGTCGATCCCCTCCACGAGGGCGTGCGTGAGGCGCTCCTCCACCGGCAGCTCGCGCCAGGCGAGGTCCTCGGCCGGGCGCTCCATCCCGCCCTGCGCGGCGTAGCGGACGGCGATCTCGAGGAGGCGCTCCGCGGCATCCGGGCGGCGGTCGAGGACGACGTCCTCCACCCGCTCCCGCAGCTCCGGGTCGATGTCGTCGAGGACCGGCAGAACGCCGGCGTTGACGATCGCCATGTCCAGCCCGGCCCGGATCGCGTGGTACAGGAAGACGGCGTGGATCGCCTCGCGGACCCGGTCGTTGCCGCGGAAGGCGAACGAGACGTTGGAGACCCCGCCGGAGGTGCGCGCGCGGGGCAGCTCGGCCTTCAGGCGCCGGACCGCCTCGATGAAGTCGATCGCGTAGCGGTTGTGCTCCTCGATGCCGGTTGCGATGGCGAAGATGTTGGCGTCGAGGATCACGTCCTCGGGCGCGAAGCCGACGGCCTCGGTCAGGAGGCGGTAGGCCCGCGTGCAGACCGCCACCCGGCGGTCGACCGTGTCCGCCTGGCCCCGCTCGTCGAAGGCCATGACCACGACCGCCGCGCCGTAGTCCCGGCACAGGCGAGCCTGGCGCAGGAACTCCGCCTCGCCCTCCTTGAGCGAGATCGAGTTGACCACCCCCTTGCCCTGCAGCTGGCGGAGGCCGGCTTCGAGGACGCTCCACTTCGAGCTGTCGACCATGACCGGGACGGCCGCGATGTCCGGCTCGACGGCGATCCGGCGCAGGAAGCGGGTCATCGCGGCGACGCCGTCGAGCATCGCCTCGTCCATGTTCACGTCGATCAGCTGGGCCCCGTTCGCCACCTGCTCGCGGGCGATCGCCACCGCCTCGTCCTCGCGTCCCTCGGCAACGAGGCGGGCGAACTTGCGCGATCCGGTCACGTTGGTCCGTTCGCCGACGTTGACGAAGGCATTGCCCGGCGGCGGGATCACCACCGGTAGCAGGCCCGCAAGGCGAGTCGCGGGCGGGATCGCCGGGAGGGCCCGTGGCGGCAGGCCGGCGACCGCCGCGGCGATCGCCGCGATGTGCGCCGGTGTCGTCCCGCAGCAGCCGCCGGCGACGTTGAGCAGGCCATGCTCGGCCCACTCGCGCGTGGCCGCCGCCATCGCCTCCGGGGTCTCGTCGTACCCGCCGAGATCGTTGGGCAGCCCGGCGTTCGGGTAGGCCGAGACGGGTCGGTCGGCGACGCGGCCCAGGACGTCGAGGTGCTCGCGGAGCTGGGCCGGCCCCAGGGCGCAGTTGAGGCCCACGATGACCGGCTCGGCGTGGCGGACGCTGTGCCAGAAGGCCTCCACGGTCTGGCCGGAGAGCGTCCGGCCCGACGCGTCCACGATCGTCCCGGAGATCATCACTGGGACGGGGACGCCCAGCTCCCGCGCCAGCGTGCGCACGGCGAAGATGGCGGCCTTGGCGTTGAGGGTGTCGAAGATCGTCTCGACGAGCAGGAGGTCCGCGCCGCCCTCCAGCAGGCCCGCCGCCGCCTCCCGGTAGGCCTGCTCCAGCTCCTCCCAGGAGACGTTGCGGGCCGCCGGGTCCTCGACGTCCGGGGAGATCGAGGCGGTCCGGTTGGTGGGTCCCAGCGAGCCCGCGACGTAGCGCGGGCGGGACGGGTCGGCACGCTCGGCGACGTCGGCCGCCTCCCGGGCGAGCCGCGACGCGGCCACGTTCATCTCGCGGACGACGTCGGGCGGGAGGCCGTAGTCGGCCTGGGCGATCCGCGTCGCGGTGAAAGAGTTGGTGCTCACGATGTCGGCGCCCGCCGCGAGGTACGCCGCGTGGACGTCGCGGACGGCGGCGGGCTGGGTCAGGCAGAGGAGGTCGTTGTCGCCGCGCAGGTCGCGCGGGTGGTCGGCGAAGCGCGCCCCCCGGAAGTCGGCCTCGCTGAAGCGGTGCTCCTGGAGGAGCGTCCCCATCGCCCCGTCGATGACGAGGATCCGGCGAGCGAGCTCGCCCTCCAGGCGAGCGAGACGCGCGAGGCGCTCGGGGGACGCCGCCGCGGTCATCGGGAGGCTGCCGCCGTCACGGTGCGCCCACGGCCGCGTGGCGCTCTCGCACCCGCCGGACCAGGCCCGCGCACTGCTCGTAGCGCCCGAAGCTCGGCATGACGTACGTGCCGGCGACCTCGTCCTCGACCGCCGCGAGGAGCGCGTCCGCCATCTCGATCCCCACCTCCGAGCCGCGCTCGCCGGCGGCGTGCATCGCCGCGCGGGCCTCGTCGGGGATCACGATGCCGGGGACCTCGTTGTGGAGGAACTCCGCGTGCCGCGCCGAGACGAGCGGCAGCACGCCGAGGAGCACCGGGACGGGGAAGCCGCGCGGCCCGAACCGCCGCCGCGACTCGCCGAGCATCGCCTCCACCTGCGCCACCGAGTAGAGCGGCTGGGTCATCACGACGTGCGCACCGGCGGCGAGCTTCCGCTCCAGGCGGTCCCACTCGGTCGGGGCGTCGGCGGCAGTGGGGTCCAGGGCGCAGGCGATCGTGAACCCAGCCCGCTGCCCGATCGGCGAGCCTGCCTGGTCCTCGCCGCGGTTGAGGCGGGCCAGGATCTCCACCAGCCCGATCGAATCGACATCCCAGACGCCCGTGCCGGTCGGGTAGTCGCCGATCCGCGGCGGGTCCCCGGTGAGGGCCAGGATGTTCCGCACCCCGAGCGCGTGCGCCCCCAGCAGCTCCGATTCGAGCGCCATCAGGTTGCGGTCGCGGGTCGTGAAGTGGACGACGCACTCGAGGTCGAGGTCGTGCTGGATCCCGAAGGCGACGGCCATCGCGCCCATCCGGACGCGGGCCATCGCGGAGTCGCTGATGTTGACGGCGTCGGCGCCGGCCGCCTCGAGGAGTCGGGCGGCATCCAGGGTCCGGTCGATCCGGATCGAGCGCGGCGGGTCGATCTCGACCGAGACGACGAAGCGGCCGGCGGCGAGGGCGGCAGCGAGGCGGGTGGGGGCAGGCGCGTCGCCGACCACCGTGGAGCCCGCGGGCTCCACCTCGGCCGAGCGCGGCCGGGGCACGACCCCGCCGATCGGGCCCATCTCCCGGGCCCGCGCGCCGCCGGTCCGCGCGCCGGGGAGGGCGGCACCGGCCGCCCCCGCGTCGGCGTCGAGGACGGCCCGCATGGCCGCGATGTGGGCCGGCGTCGTGCCGCAGCAGCCGCCCACGATGCGGGCTCCCGCGGCCAGCATGCGGGGGGTCACGTCGGCAAAGTAGTCCGCGCCCGCGGCGTAGACGAAGCGCCCCTCGAGGCGCTGGGGCAGGCCGGCATTGGGCATGATCGAGCGCGCCGGCCCGCCGGGGAGCGCCTCGCTCAGCACCTCCAGCGCGTCGAGGCAGGCCGTCGGCCCGGCCCCGCAGTTGACGCCGATCGCGTCCACCCCGGCGGCCGCGAGCCTGGCGGCGGCCTCGGCCGGGCCGGTCCCGTCCGGGAGGGCGAGCTCCTCGCCGAACGTCAGCGAGGCGAGGATGGGAAGGTCGGTCGCCCGCCGGGCCTCGTCGACGGCCCACAGGAGCGCCGGCAGGTCGGCGTGCGTCTCGAGGACGACCAGGTCGATGCCGCCCTCCAGAAGCCCCTCGATCTGCTCGCGGAAGAGCGCCCGCGCCCCGGCCTCCCCGAGCGTGGCGAGCTCGCGCGTCGGGGCGCCCAGGGGCCCCACCGAGCCCCCCACGAGCGCGTCGCGCCCGGCGACGTCGCGCGCCTCGCGGGCGACCTGCGCGGCACGCCGGTTGAGGCGCACGACCTGGTCCTCCAGGCCGAACGTCTCCAGGCGGTGGCGGTTCGCCCCGAGCGTGAGCGTCAGGATCAGCTCGGCGCCGGCCTCCAGGTACTCCCGATGCGCGCCGCCCACGAGCTCCGGCCGCGCCAGGGCCAGCTCGTCGAGGCAGGCGCGCTGCGGCACGCCGCGGCTGAAGAGGAGCGTGCCCATCCCGCCGTCGGCAAGGAGCGGGCGCTCCGCCAGGCGGGCACGGAAGCGGGCGCGCGGCGTCATGTTCGGCACGGGCGGGATTGTCGCACCCCCGGCCGTCGGGGGCCCCACGGCGCCTCCCGATGCCCGCGGCCTTCCGCCGGCCGGCCCGGCGGCGTACCCTTGCGGCCATGGATGCCGCGTTCGTCGACCTCTTCCGTCACCACGCGTGGGCCACCGACCGGCTCCTCGCCGCGTGCGAGGGACTGCCCGCCGAGCACCTGGAGTGGGTCACCCAGGGCACCTACGGCGGGCTGGGGGCAACCCTCCGCCACCTCGTCGAAGCCGAAGAGCGCTACGTCGTCCGCCTCCGCGGCGAGGCGCAGCGGCCGGGCCCGGCCGCCGACGGCGCCGATCCGCCCGCGCCGCCCGAGGCGCTCGCGCCCTCCGTCCGCGTCCTCCGCCGCCGCGCGGCCGCCAGCGGCGAGGCGCTGATCGAGCTGGCGGGCCGTCTCGAGCCCGACACCGTCCTCGACACGACCTTCCGGGGCGAGCCGGCGCGCATCCCGGCGGTCGTCGTCTTCGCCCAGGCGCTCGACCACGGCGGCGAGCACCGGACGCAGGTCCGGCACGCCCTCACGATCCTCGGCTACGAGCCGCCGGACATCGACGGCTGGGCCTGGCACGCGGCGCTGGCCGGGATCGAGGACGAGGCCGACCCGCACGCCTGAGCCCCGGCGACCGCGGCCGGGAGCACGAGGGGGGATCGATGTTCAAGCCGACTGCCGCGACGACACCGGAGGCATATCTCGACGCGCTCGACGAGCCGCGCCGGAGCGAGGTCCGCGCGGTCCACGAGCTCATCCGCGCCGCCGCGCCGGCGCTGGAGCCGCACATCCAGTCGGGCATGCTGGCCTACGGCCGCTACGCCTACCGCTACGCCTCGGGCCGGACCGGCGAGTGGTTCCCCATCGGCCTGGCGAGCCAGAAGCGCTACATCTCCCTGTACGTCATGGCCGCCGACGGCGAGCGCTACCTTGCCGAGTCGTTCCGCGACCGCCTGCCGAAGGCCGACATCGGCAAGAGCTGCGTCCGCTTCGGGCGCCTCGCCGACCTCGATCGGGACGCCCTCGTCGAGCTGATCCGCGAGGGCGCGAAGCTCGACGGCCGGCACCTCACCGGCGGCTGAGCCTGCGCCGCGACGGGTTCGGCCGGCGCTTACGCCGTCTCCCGGATCCCGTACGGGAAGTCGTACGCCGGCATCAGCTCCAGGAACGGGTCCGGATCGAAAGCCTCCGGTCCGAGCACGCCCGTCCCGCGCCAGGTGCCGGCCTCGAGCAGCTCCATGGCGATCACCGGGTTGACCGCGGTCTGCCAGACGACGGCCTGGACGCCGTAGCGCGCCATGCACGTCTCGTTGTCGGCGACCTGGTAGAGGTACACCTCCCGCGGCTTGCCGTCCTTGACTCCCTTGACCCAGGTCCCGGCGCAGGTCTTGCCGAACATCCGATCGCCGAGGTGGGCCGGGTCAGGCAGGCAGGCGGCCACGACGTCGCGGGGCGCCACCTCGACCTTGCCGACCCTCACCTTGTTCTTGTTGTCGAGGCCGAGCATCTTGATCGTCTTCAGGACGCCGATGAACTCGTCGCCGAGGCCGTACTTGAAGGTCACCCGGCCGGCCTTCACCCAGCGCGGGACGAGAAGGACCTCCTCGTGCTCCACGTTGACACACTCCACGGGCCCGATCCCCTCCGGGAAGTCGAAGACCTCCGGCTCCGAGAACGGCTCGGTGGTGTACCAGCCGCGGCCCTCCTCGAAGATGACCGGCGGGTTGAGGCACTCCTCGATCGTGGTCCAGATCGAGAAGTTGGGCGCGAACTCGTAGCCGCGGACCTCCAGGTTGGCCCCGTCGCGGATCCCGATCTCGTCGATCCGGTCGAAGAGGTGCTTCTCGGCGTAGCGGGCGAAGACGTCCGCCATGCCGGGCTCGACGCCCATGCCGACGAGGGCCAGCAGGCCCTTCTGCTCCCACTGCGCGGCGCGCTCGAACTGGTAGTCGCCGAGCTTGACGCCGGGCTCCTCGAAGGGGCGCTCGGGATGCGGGCTGGACAGGGTCATCGCCATGTCCATGTAGGTGCAGCCGGCCTCGTACGCGGCGTCGAAGATCGCCTCGTTGAAGAGCGGCTCGACGGCGTTCAGGACCAGGTCGACCCCGTGCTCGCGGGCCAGCGCGACGATCAATTCGCGATCGCTCGCGTCGATCGGCGCGACGACGAACTTGTCGGGCACGCGCAGCCGCCCGAGCACCTCCCGCGCCCGCTCGAGGTTGATGTCCGCGAGGACCATCTTCTCCAGCCAGGGTCGATCCTGGGCGATCACGGCGATCGCCTCGCCCACGCCACCCACTCCCACGAGAAGGACCTTCATGGAACTGCCTCCTGGAGCTTCGCGGGGACGCCGACAAGCCACCATGATAGGCACCCCGAGGGGGCCCGGTCGGGCGGCCGGCGCGCACCGGCGCCGTGCCAGATGTAAGAACTACTTGACATTTGGTAAGAACTAGGCTACACTCGCCCGATCGCGAGAGGAACCCCCGATGTCAGTGATCCTGTGGACCATCATCGCCGTGGCCCTGGTGGCCGGGGCGATCGCCGTTGCCGCGTACCAGACCCGCAGCATCGTCCCGCCGCTTGACCTTCCGCCCGGCGAGACCCTTCCCGCGACGCCCGTGCAGCGACTCGTGCGCTGGGCGCTCCTCGTCGGGCTGATCCTGATGACGGCAGCCGGCGTCGTCATCGCGGCCGTGGGCCCGATCCAGTACTTCGACGACGACACCGTGCGCCTCGCGGTCACCGCCCTCCTGATCGCGAGCCTCTTCGTCCTCGCCGCGCCCTCGCTCGTTGCCGGCATCTGGGCTGCCCGCGGCGCCGGCGTTCTCGACGAGCGGGACCGCGCCATCCTCGCCCGCGCTCCGGCCGGCCAGGCGGGGGCGATCCTCGTCGTGCTCGCGGTGTGGATGATCGCCCTCCAGGAGACCTACCGGGGCGAGGCCGGCATCCCCCACGTCTACCTCTACCTCGTCTTCTGGTCCTGCCTCCTGGTCAGCCTCGTGGCCTCGAACGTGGGAATCCTGCTCGGCTACCGGCGGAGCTGACCGTGCCCCGGGCGACGATCCGGAACCACATCCGCCGGCTCCGCTTCGAGGCCGACGAGATGACCCAGCAGGCGCTCGCCGACCGCGTCGGCTGCACCCGGCAGACGATCATCGTCCTCGAGCAGGGGCGCTACGTGCCGTCGCTCGCCCTCGCGCTCCGGATCGCGCGCACCTTTGGGCGCACGGTCGAACAGGTCTTCGAGCTCGTCGAGGAGCCCTGATCGTCGGAGCGGGCTGCCCCGGCTCCGGTCGCGCTCCCCCGGAGGAGCAGCCGGTCCATCGGCCCATCCGAGCATCGCTCGCGTATACTCCGGCCGTCCCAGGTGCGCCGGGTCCGCCCGGTCACGCGCGTGCCGCGACCGCGGTGGCCTTAGCTCAATCGGCAGAGCATCGGATTGTGGCTCCGAAGGTTACGGGTTCAAGCCCCGTAGGCCACCCCACCTCCCCGCACGAATGACCGGCATGGAGTGGCATCCGAGCGGCAGGGAGCGGCACCCATTCCTCGGACGGTGCCTGTACGGTGCCTGTCAACCGGTCCCGGCGGCCGGGGTGTGGACCGCGTGTCAGAGCCTCCCGCCAACCGGACACCGTAGGCCCGTGTCGCGGGGTTGGCGAGAGTCGAACGGCCTACGGCTTGCGCCCGACGCCGACCGTGGGAGATCCGCCTTCCTGCGGCCCAAAGGCGAGCCTCGGCCCGCCGATGGGTTGCCTTACTGCCGACGGGACACGAGCGGTTGCCGTTCGGGTTGCCTTGATGGGACACCCAGCCCCCCGACAAGTCGGCTGGGCCGCTTCGGGTGGCGGCTCCCGCTGTTCTACGGCGGACGCGGCGAGACCGACGCGGAGCGGAGCGCCCGGTGCGGAGCCGGGGGCCGGGGTGGAGTCTAAGCGGCTGGCGGTGTTGGTGGGCCTTCCGACGGACGGGGCGGCTTCGACCTCGGCGAACGCGGCCCTCGCCGCCCCGGCAGGGCTGACCGACTATCGGTCGACGGCGGGAACGAACCTCTCGACCGTCACGGTGTACTCGTCGGCCCTCCAGCCGAATTGCCCGCCGATCACCATCACCTTCCCGTCCTCGAGGCCGACAGCCGCGTGGCCGTACCTGCCAACCGTCATGGGCGGCGCAGCGTGCCATCGCCGGGTGACCGGATCGAGGATCTCGGCAGTACGCAGCAACTCCGAGGAGATGTCATACACCTGGACGCTGTTGGCACCGCCGGCAATGAGGATGTCGCCCGACGGGAGGACGGTTGCGCTGTGGAGGAACCGGGCATGACTCATTGGGTCGATGGCCGCCCACATCCCTGACACCGGGTCGTACAGCTCGGCGGACGCAAGGGCGTCGTTTGCCTGCCCGACACCACCCGTCGCGAGCACCTTGCCCGACGGCAGCAGCGTCAGCGTGAAGTTGAACCGCGGCTCGGTCATCGCGCCAGTCTCGGTCCATCGTCCCGCGCCCTCGTCGAAAAGCGCCGCCGTCGCGAGCGCCTCGGCGCCGCCCTCGACGGGCGTCTCGCCCCCTGCGACGAGGACGCGGCCATCGGCGAGGGAGACTGCTTGGTGCACCCACCGCGGCATGGCGAGCGGTGCCGCCGGGTCCAGCCGTCCCGTCTCGGGATCGAGAAGCTCTACCGAGGCGGTCGCTGGGATCTGCCCGGGAACGTCGGACCCACCCTCGACGAGGCCGCCGACCACGAGCACGCGACCGTCGGGGAGCAGGGTTGCCGTCGAGCGGTCACGCGGTACCGTCAGGCCCGCGACGAGGCTCCAGCGGTTCGTGTCGGGGTCGTACGTCTCGACCGACCTTCCGATTGCGAGGACACGCCCATCGGCGAGGAGGGTGGCTGTGTCGGCCGATCCGCCCTGGGACGGTGCTGCCCTCCAGGTGCCAGCCTGCGGATCGAACACCTCACTTCGCGAACCGGACACGAGGACCCTGCCATCCCTGAGGCGTGTCGCCGGCTGGATGAACCGCACAAGGGCCGTCTCGGGCTGGTTCTGCCACTCGCCCGACTCCGCAACGGCGATCCACGGCTCGCCGTCCCTGGCCGCCATTGCCACCCAGCCGAAGCCGGGACCGTCGAGCCCCGGGACCGAGACCGGCGCGACTTCGTACCAGGTGTAGCCAGAGCCGCTCACCGGCCCGTCGAGGACGGTCAGCTCCGTGCCGAGCGGCAGCCAGGGCTTGTACATCGCCGAGTCGGCGCCGACCCACGGCTCGGAGCGGACGACGAGGTCGTCCGACACGGTGACAGCCACCTTGCCGACGAAGGGGTCGGTCCCTGACGGCGTGGGAGACGGCATGGGAGAAGCGACCGGCGTGGGAGACGGGGTGGGAACCGGGGAAGCGACCGGCGTCGGTGCTGCCGACGCGGCCGGGGTCGGTGGCGCCGTGGGAGCAGCCGGCGGCGAGGGTGTGGCGGCCGAGGTGCAGCCCGCCACGAGGGCGATGATCGCCAGGAGGACCACGAGGGGGTGGGCCCGATCCCGGTGCATGGCTCGCACTTCCTGGGACGCTTGTCTCGGATTGGCTTCGCCAGTAGATCCACGCGATGCTGGCGACCACGGCACGAACCCGTGTCTCCGCCTCCGCCGCCGGTATGACGATGGGCGGGTCGCCCGTGGTGCGCGAGAGTCGAACGGCCCCCGGACGCCCGGTGCGCGTCCCATCCGAGGAGACCGGAGCGCAGCGCTCGGTGCGGAGCCGCGCTAGATGGTGATCGCCCGCTCGATGGTGCCCGGGGTGAGGAGGAGGCCATGCGCAGGGTCGGCGATCCTGACCTTCTCCCACCGTTCGGTAGGGGTCGCCCACGGCGCAGTGGAGTCCGCCGGACAGGACTTGGCGGGAGGCGCGGCGACGAGTTCGATCAGCGCTGCGGCAGTTCCGTCGCTCGCGCCAACCGCCTGAGCGGCCGCCTCGGCTGTTCCCTCCGTCGGGCCCCCAGAGAAGGCGGGCCCACAGCCGGCGTCGCCGCATTGCCCCGGGTCAACCCCGCAAACCCACGTGGCCACGTATTCCCCGGCCGCCCTGAGGGAGACGACCTCGCCCGACGCCAGCCCCCGAACCGTGATGGAGAGTCGGAGCCGACCCTCATTCTCGGGAGGCTCGAACGCGCCAGTCATGGTGATCCCGGCCCGGCTCACGGTGGGCCAGCCCGCCACCGGCTCCGGCGCTGGAGTCGGCTTCGGGGTGGGCGTCGGGGTTGCGGTCGGCGAGGGCGAGGGGGTGGGAAACGAAGATGTCGCGGTCGGGACCGTCGTGATCGGTGTCGCGCTCGGGGTCGGTGCTGACGATCCCGCCGGCGTCCGGGTGGTCGGCGTGCCCGGCACGGACCCGCACCCGGCAAGGACGAGCGCAAGAGCGAGGGCGACGAGCCTGGATGCCGCTCGGTGATCGGTCATGTCAGCGCCCGAGGTCATCCTCACTTCGGGTGGTTCAGCGTCAGGGCTCGACGACGGTCGTCCGGTAGAGGACGGTCCCATCGACGGCGATCGCGAGCAGCGTCTCGGACACCGAGCCGTCTGCGCCGGTTGCGGCCCGCCCCTCCAGCTCCGAGGCGAGAACGTACGTGGTCCCGGCGGGGTCGACGTCGAGCGCGATGAACACCGAACCTTCCCGGCGGAGGGTGACCGGCCATCCCGGAGCGGTGCGCCCGCCCTCCACGAGCGTGACCCATCCCCAATGGAGGACGTGGACGCGCCCGGCGGCGTCGATCAAGGGCACGATCACCGGGTGACCACCGCCGGTCTCCCCTCGTGTGGGAGGCCGGCCCGGTTCGGCAAGCTGGACGGCATCGCGGTACGGCCAGCCCGGCAGGACCTTGCCGTTGGGGTCGAGGGCGTAGATCGTCGTGCCGCGGTCCTCCGTGAGGAGGTAGACCGTGCCGTCCTGCCCGACCGAGGGCTTCGCGGGCGGCCACTGCCACTCGCCGCCCCACCCGAGCGTGGGTGCCACGTCGAGGGTGACGGGCCAGCCGGGCACCGGCTTGCCGTTCGCGTCGAATGCCACGATCCGCGTCGGGCGCCCGTCCACGCTTCCGTGTGACTCGTGGTCCCCAAGAACGTTCTGGCCCCCCTGCGTCGCGTAGATCCCGCCGTCCGGTCCGAGGGTCGGCTGCGACGACTCCCCGGTCACGGCCACCGGCCAACCGTCACGGATGCCCCGCTCGTCGAACGCGAGGTAACTCGTCGAGACGAAGCGGCAGCCGCTCATCCGGTAGAACCAGGTGTAGACCGTCCCGTCCGGCCCAACGGAGTAGGAGGGACTTGGTTGCTGCAGGCAAGGCCATGAGTCGACCGGGGCGCGGACTCGTTTGCCGTAGCGGACCGTCCCGTCAGCGGCGACCGTGAACCGGCGCACCCAGTCGCCCTGCTCCTCGACGCCAATGAGCGTCGTTCCCAGGACGATGATGGGTCGTGAGTCGAACTCGCTCCCGCTGGTGGTCCCCTCCTCGAAGTGCGGGTCGGCGAGGACCAGACCGGGGAGGTCGACCGGCCAGCCGGCGAACGGCCGCCCCAGGCGGTCGAAGGCGAAGGCTTGGGCGTTCTCGGCGGGCCGTCCCGGGCTGGAGGTGCAGACCAGGCGGACGGAGTCATCGGCAGCCTGGAGCGGGCGCGAGCAGAAGCCCCGAGAGCGATGGGTGCCGGCGAGTTGGAAGGGGATGGCCACCGGCCAGCCGGCCTGGACCCGCCCGTCCGGTCCCAGCGCGGTCATGGCCCGGCCACCGGCGGTGACGAGCGACAGGTAAAGGGCGCCGTCCGTCCCGAAGGCCGCGGCCTCGACGTCCGCACCCGGGACGTCGACCGGCCAGCCCTCCCGCGGCCGGCCCGCCTCGTCGAGGGCGGCGATGACGGGCGCGACGACGTACGGAACACCGTTCGGATCGAGAATGACCTGGGACCCACCGGAGTTGGACCCACCCTGGTTCGAGCGGACCGGGAGTTGGGCCGCGACGACCGGTCCGAGCGTCGGAATGGGCGTCGGTGGCGGTGTCAGGGTCGGCGTCGACTCCGGAGTTCCCAGCTCCATGGTCGGCGCGAGCGAGGTGAGGGCTTCTGGGCTCGGGGCCGCAGGCGGCGATCCCGCCGGCGCCGTGGTGTCTGGTGTTCCCGCGCACGCCGCGAGGAGAACCCCGAGGAGGAGGGACGCGGCACGGCGCTTCGCGTTCATCTGTCGCCGCCGGTGGTGCGGGTCGGCGTCGTCCAGAGGACCGCGTGGGACTGGCCCCACTTCGGAGCGCGGTGGCCTACGACCTGGCCGCAGTCGTTGATCGCGTGGGCCTGGGTGCTGAACTCGTCCGCCGCCGTGAGAGGCGTCGTGCTGCCGTCGTGCCAGGCGAATGCTCGGTGACCACCCTCCATGCCAATCTGGTCCCAGCCGACGACCTGGCCCGCGTTGTTGAGGTCGGATGCCATCCTCGTCGCCCCCTCGGGGTCTCCGAGACGCGTGACGCTGCCGCCATCCGTGAAAGCGGCGTGACTAGCCCCGGATGGCTCGCTCAGCAGCAGCGTCATCTGGCCCCGGTCGTTGATCGCGGTTGCTCTGGCGCCGAACCAGCCGAACGTGCCAAGGTCGGTCATCACACCGTCCTGCCAGAGGAACGCATGGGTCCGCGAGCCTGTGAAGTGCTGGCCCACGACCTGTCCCTGCTCATTGATGCCGAAGGCTTGGCTCTCGGTCCCCCCGAGCGTCCCGAGGTCGGCCAGAACGCCGTCCTGCCACAGGAAGGCATGCCGCTCGCCCGACGCCGTCTCGGCGAAACCGACCACCTGGCTGCGCTCGTTGATGTCGAGCGGCGTGATCCCCCTCCCGCCGAGCGACCCGAGATCGGTCATCACCCCGCCCTCCCAGAGGAAGGCATGCATCGGGCCGAGGGTCGGCGTGCCATCCGACGCGATGAGGCTGTACCCGGCCACCTGGCCCCGGTCGTTGATCGCCATGGCCCAGCTCCCGTCGCCGCCGAGCGTGCCGAGGTCCCGCATCGCGCCGTCCTCCCAGAGGAAGGCGTGCGCGTAGTAGCCCGTCGGGGTGTTCGCCCAGCCAACGACCTGGCCCCGGTTGTTGATGTCCTCGGCCGCGCTGTACGGCCCCCCGAGCGTGCCGAGGTCGAGGGGCGAGATCGTGATCTCATCTCCTGGGCGGATGAGGCGCGGGTTCGTGAACTGCGGGTTGGCCGCCAGCAGCGACTCGGCGGTGACGCCGTACTGCTCGGCGATTTCCCAGATCGTGTCGCCGGTTACGACGACATGGACCTCCAGCGCCACGCACGATGAGGGGGCAGGGGCAGGCGTCGGGACAGGGCTGGCGGCGGGCGTTGCGACGGGCGACGGGGTTGGGGATGCCGAAGGCGATGCAGACGTCGCGGCGCTCGTCGTCGGCGTCGATGTCGGTGCTGCCGTCGTGGCTGCGGTCGGCAGGGGCGAAGCAGTGGGCATGGCCGCCGATGTCGGTGGCGCGGTCCGGCTGGGCGTCGGGCTCGGGCTCGACGGCGACGGCGACGACCCCACCGGCGTCGGGGTGCCCGGAGTGCCCCCGCACGCCGCGAGGAGGACCCCGAGGAGGAGGGGCGCGGCACGGCGCTTCGCGTTCATCTGTCGCCGCCGGTGGTGCGGGTTGGGCTGCCCGTGAGACGGTTGAGACGGGCCGTTGGTGGCGGCTGGTCTTCCTCGATCACTCCATCACGGCAGGCCCAGGCACGCCAGAGCCGTTCGGCGTGCCACCACGCCGTGATGTCAGGCGGGGCGGTCGTCCTCGCTGCGCTCCGGCCTGTCCCCCGGGTAGTGCCAGAGGACTCGCTCCAGCTCTTCGCGGGACAGCCCCCGCCCGCGGCCGTCGCCGCGAGTCCTCCTCTGCTCCCTCGACGAAGGCCATGCGGAGGCGCTGGTTGAGGCGTTCGCGGCGCTCCTGGTCGGCTGAAGCCGCCCGCGCCTTCAACTCGTCCACGCGGTCAGAGTAACGGCCGCCGGACGCCGGGTGCCCTCTCCATCTGATCAGGCGCGTGAGCCTCCCGTCGCGGGCAGCTCCGCCGAGTCGGACGCTGCCTGTGGGCGTCGCGGGTAGAAGACCATTGCGAACAGGCCCATCGCGCCCATGAACAGGCTGAGCCCGACCGCCGTCAGGTAGAGCGCCTGCTCCTGGTCCGGGAAGGGACCGAGCACGACGAGGGCGAGGACGAGGACGAGGAGCACCATGGGCAGCCAGATGGTGGGCCCGAACAGCGCCACCGCTTTCGCCCGTGGCATGGAAGCACGGGCGGCGGCCCGCTCTGCCAGGTTCTCGGGTGCCACCCCGTTCACGATCACGATGACCGCGAAGAGGACCAGCGCCAGGAGGCTCCTCACGAGCCACAGCTCGTGGGCGGTGAGCCCATACGTGCTGATGATGATCGGCGCGAGGGCGGCGATGACCACCCAGATCGCGTTCGACATCACCCACCGAATGCCCGTGATCTCTCCCGCCTCCGTCGGTCCACCGCTCCGCACGGCGATCAGCGCCCCGAAGCCGACGAAGACGCCGGCGATCTCGGCCAGCGACAAGAACAGCTCGGTGTCCTGCATCTCCCGTCACCTCCGCACATGGTGATCGGGGTCAGGATAGGCGCAGCGGGGCGGGCCATCGAGAGACGGACGGCCCTCGGACGCCCGGTGCGCGTCCCATCCGAGGAGATCGGAGCGGCCGGTGCCGAGCCGACTGCCCAGCACCGGCGCGGTGGGCTGTTTCACGCACTCTGCGGGCGGCGCTGCGTGTAGACGAGCTCAAGGAGGGAGCCCCCGGCCATGAGCATGAGCAGCACGACGACCGTGAAGTAGAGGGCCGCCTCCAGCTCAGGCAGCAGGCCCAGCACGATCACAACCGGGCCGAGGATCAACGGGATCGCGAAGAGCAGGGAGAAGGCGGTCTCGGCCACCAGGAACGCCCGCGAGGCCCCCGCCCGGTCCTCCTTGACCTCGGGCATCAGGTTGCTGATGGCGATCATGCCCCAGGTGCCGACCAGGACCAGGACGCTGCTCACCACCCAGACCTGGTGTTCGGTGAGGCCGTAGCGGCCGAGGGTCACCGGGGCGAGGGCCGCGACGACCGCCATGAGCCCCATCCACACCACGGCCCGCATGTACGCGACCTCGTGCGCGTCGCTCGTGCCGCCGCTCCGGGTGCTGATCAACGCCCCGAACCCGACGAAGACGCCGGCGATCCCGGCCAGCGAGAGGAACAGATCGGCGTCCTGCATGTCACACCACCTCCGCACATCGTGAGCGGGGTCAGGATGGGCGCAACGCGGCGGGCCGTCGAGAGGCGGACGACCCCCGGACGCCCGGTGCGCGTCCCATCCTCCGGGGACAGCGAAGCGCCCGGCGCGGAGCCGGGGGCCGAGGCGAAAGCCCCGCCCTATTCAACGACCTCCGAGAGGACGTAGTCGCGGGACTCCCCATCGACGATATGAGAGAACCACGCGTTCGTGACCGCCTTGTAGTCCGGGGCCTTCAAGGCGGCAGCGAACCGGGCCTCGATGTCGGCGCTGCTCTCGAACTCCGCCTCCCAGAACGTCTCGCCGAGGGTCCCCCAGTTCGATTCGTACAGCCGGTAGACCGGAAGCCCCACGCGCGTCGCCGCCTCTTGCCACGCCTTACCTGTGGCGACGTACTCGTCCCAGTGACCGAACTTGACGACGTCGCGACCCATGTGCCGGACCATGGCGCATTCCTCCCGCAAGGACGGCGGGTCGGTCTCGCCAGTGGCTCGGCGCGGTCCCGGCGGCCGGGTGTGGGCCGCGTGTCAGAGCCTCCCGCTGGTGGGCACGGTAGACGCGGATCGCGGGGCTGGCGAGAGGCGAACGGCCCCCGGACGCCCGGTGCGCGCCCCGTCCCGGCGATCGATGCCTGATCGAGCCGGGCTGCCTCAGCCGCTCGCGGGCCGCCGATGCATGAAGACGAGCCACAGGAGCATCCACGCGGCCATGACCAGGAGGAGCACGACGACCGTGAAGTAGAGCGCCACCTCGAGCTCCGGGGCCACGCCCAGCATGATGACGATCAGGGCG
Organism: uncultured Chloroflexia bacterium; assembly: GCA_963709605.1. Taxonomy (GTDB): domain Bacteria; phylum Chloroflexota; class Limnocylindria; order Limnocylindrales; family CSP1-4; genus CTSoil-043. Next base: position 187,721 of record CAVPWX010000006.1, read on the forward strand.
AGGGCCGAGGCGCCGATGAAAAGCAAGGAGGCCGCATTCTCAAGGGCGGTCTGGACGGCCGGCCGGGTCGCCATCACGATCGGCACGGCCTCCTTGTACTCGGGTGCGCGGACGTGGACGAACCAGAGCACCACGAAGACGATCGCAACCAGGACGCTGCTCAGCACCAGCACCTCGTGGTCGCCGAGGTCATAGCCGCCCAGGGTCACCGGGGCGAGGGCCGCGATGACGGTCAGCACCCCAAACCCCACCACGAGACGCATGGGCGCGACCTCCTGCGGCTCGCCGGCGCCGCCGCTCCGCACGGCGATGAGCGCCCCGAAGCCGACGAACACGCCGGCGATCTCCGCCACCGACAAGAACAGCTCGGTGTCCTGCATGGCTCGTCTCCTCCCGCACATCGTGATCGGGGTCACGATGAGCGCAGCATGGCGGGCCGTCGAGACGCGAATGACCCCCGGACGCCCGGCGCGGAGGTCAGGTGCGATCTCGTCGCGGCGCTCGAGGGGTTGACCGAGGTGGCGGAATCTCGCTTCCCGTGGGGCGCCGCACCTACTCCGCGACCCGCCCGTCGGGAGGGATCACGACAAGGCTCGTGATCCACTCCTCGTGATAGGCGACGAACGCGTAGAGCCGGTCGCCGGGGCCGACGCTCATGGCACTCACCCGGGGTGCGATGTCATAGGACGGTTCTGGGGGGAGGCGGGGCGGACGGTACGGCCAGCCCGGCTTCAACCGGCCGGAGTGGTCGAGGGCGACGATTGCGACGCCGCCCGGCTCGCCCACCGCGACGTAGACGGTCCCGTCCGCCGCGAGACCGAGCCCGCGACCACGCTGGTACCCGGTGTAGCCCGGGTCCCATGGAGGGCTGAAGGTGCGGAACGGCTTGAGGCGGTCACGCCAGACGTACGGCCAGCCGGGGAGCGTCCGGCCGTCGGGGCCGAGGGCCACGATCATCTCCGCGTCGTCCTCGCTGAGCCCCATGAGGTAGGCCGTGCCCTCGGGGCCAACCGCGAGACACGACCAGTAGCCCGCCTCGTCACAGTGAAGGTGCTCTACCCCGGGGATGGCGACCGGCCAGCCCCGCTTCACGTTCCCCGCCCGGTCTCGGGCGTATAGCTTGCCCGGGGGAGCGACGTAGTACAGGGTCCCGTCGGGCGTGAGGGTGAGATCCCTGACCGCGCTCTTGATGCTGCGCGGCCAGCCGGTCAGCGTCTGGCCGTCGGGGCCGAACATCGTGAAGATCGTCCGGGTCACCGGGTCACCCTTGCTCGACACCACGACGACCGTGCCGTCGCGGGCGAGGCCGAACCACGACAGCGACCCCGTGATCCGCACCGGCCAGCCGGGCATGGTCTGCCCGTCGGGATCAAGCGCCGTCAGGGCCGCGCCTTCGTCGTCGAACAGATACAGCCTCGGCTCTCGGGTCCGACTCGGCAAGAAACTGCGGTAGATCCGGCCAGACGTCGGACCTCTTCACTTCCACCGGCCAGCCGGACCGCTCCTTACCGGCCTGATCGACGGCGACGATGCTCATCGTGTCGGCGAGGGTGTACCCGGCGCAGCCGACGTAAGCCGTCCCGTCGCCACCGACCGCAAAGCCCGCGATCTCGCACCCCGGCTCGTAGGGCCAGCCGGACAGCTCGCGGCCGTCGCTGCCGAGGCGATGGAGGCCGCACCACGCCCCAGCCGCCCCGCAGTCGGTCGCGTAGACCGAGCCGTCGGGTCCGAGCACTGTGGGTTCGAACGGGGGCGCGGGCCAACCCGGCAGGACCCTCCCGGCGGGATCAAGGGCGAAGATCCCGCTGACGGCGTGGATGTACGCCGTCCCGTCCGACGCGAACACGGGATGCGGCCAGACCGACTCGTTGTACTTCGGGAAGGTGTATGTCCATCCCGCCGGGGGAGCCGTCGGCGTCGTCACGGGCGTGGGGCTCGGGGTCGGCCGTGACGTGGCAACTGGGGCGGTGGTCGAGGCTGGCGCGGCCGCAGCCGGGGACACTGAGGGTGATGGGCCGCAGCCCGCGAGCATGACCCCGAGGAGGAGGGACGCCGCAACGTACTTCGCGTTCATCTAGCGCCGCTGGTGCTGCGGGTTGGGCCGCCGATGAGACGGATGACGCGGGCCGTTCGTGGCGGCCCGGTCGTTCGCGATCACTCCACCACGGCCGGCCCGGGCCCGCCAGAGCCGCTCGGCGTGTCGCCGCGCCGTCAGACGCCAGACAGGGCGGTCAGGCTAGCGGCGCTCCGCGACATCCCCGGGGTATCGCCCCAGCACCCGCTCCAGCTCCTCGCGGGACAGCCCGCGCCCGAACCGTCGCCGCGAGTCCGCCTCGGCTCCCTAGATGAACGCTTGGCGGAGGCGCTGGTTCAGACGGTCGCGGTGCTCCTGATCGGCAGCAGCCGTCGGCGGTGGTCGGTCTGCCACGCAGTCGAGAGTAGCGACTGCCGGGATGCCCGGGGCGCTTCAGGATCGGCCCCGTCTTCCGCGTCCTGCCGCCGCGGCGCCGGACGCACCGATGAGACCGATGGCCAAGACCCCGACCATCGCAGCGGGACCCGACTCGATGACATTCAGCACCAGCAGCCCGGCCGCGCCGAGGGCAACCAGCAGGCCGACAGCGAACAAGACCACGCTCACGCGCATGAGCAGCCTCGATGCTCAGGAGCGTGGGGCCCCGCCTCGGAGTGCCCCCGCTGATATACCGCCCCTGACCCTAGACACGAGCCGCCGATCTGGCGAGAGGCAAACGGCCCCCGGGGCGCCCGGTGCACGTCCCATCACGCGAGCGGACGCCCAGTGCGGAGCCGGGGGCGAGGCGGGTTCGGGGCGACTATGCCTGCTTCGCGCCGCGGACGACGAGGGGCTTGGAGAACACCGGGAGCTGGGAAACGGTGACGTCGACGAGGCCGGCTTCCTCCGCCATCCGCCTCGCGTCGGCATCGCTCCAGTACCACTGTCCTAGGGCGTCGAGCGTGCCCGACCGAGGGGTGCTCCCCAAGGGGGACGTCGCCGCGTCGCTCACGGTGACCACGGCGCGCCCGCCCGGACGGAGGACCCGGACCATCTCCCGGAGCGCCGCCTGCGGGTCGGGGAAGAACTTCATGCTGTCGAGCGAGGCGACCACGCTGAAGCGGCCGTCCTCCCACGGCAGCGCCGCCGCGTCGCCCAGGACGATCTCGGCCGCTCCCGCGGCGATGCGCTCTGCGAGAAGCCGCCGGGCCATCTCGACCTGGATCTCCGAGGCGTCCAGGCCGGCGACATGGCGGACGTGCGCGGCCTGCTCGACCAGCAGCCCCGCGGACCCGCAGCCGACGTCCAGGAGGACATCGTCGGGCTGAAGGTCCAGCTCGGCGGCCATCGCCCCGTAGAACCCCCCCTTCCTCGCCCTCGCCGCCATCATCCGGACACCGATCCGCCCAAGCGGACCATGCGGTACCCCCACCAACGTGTACACGAACGACCTGCGAAGACCGACGTCGGTTCCTCCCGTCGACCGGGCCACGGCGACGCCGATGCCTGCCATGGCTGCCGCCCCGGCCGCGACGAGCACCCACCGGCGCATCGCGAAACCCTCCTGCCCCAGTTCGCGGGTCGGTCTCGCCAGTGGCTCGGCGCGGTCCCGGCGGCCGGGGCATGGGCCGCGTGTCAGAGCCTCCCGCTGGTCGGTCACCCTAGACGCCGGTCGGGCATATGCCGAGAGGCGAACGGCCCCCCGGACGCCCGGTGCGCTTCCCATCCCGGCGAAGCCGGAGCGCCCGGGATAGCGACTTCGGCGCTGCCGGGATCTCGTAAGTCAGGCTGGTCGCCGGGGCAGGCGGCGAGCATCCTTGGCCTCTCACCCAGCGTGGCCGCGGCAACCCTGGAGGCCAGATGACCGGACGACTGCCAGGGCGCAACGACCCGTTCGAGGGACGAGGCGCCATCCGGACTCGGCGTCGCCAGCAGGCCAAGGGCATGGTGGCCCTGGGGCTCGCAGTGATCGCCGTCGGCTTGACCGCGGCCGCGTGGTTGCGGCTCCTCCTCCCGCTTGTTTCCTGACTCGACAGCGCAACGAACGGCCCCCGGCCGCCCGGTGCGCGTCCCATCCTGCCGCTTGAGAGGGAGGTAGCCTGGGCCGTGGTGAAGGCCATGGCCCGACAGGGCGGCCGCTACGCGACCCGGCAGACGAGGGTCCACTCCCCGCCGCGGTAGACGACCGCGGTCCGGCCGATCTTCCCGTCGGGGAGGCGGCACGGGTACTTCGTCAGCGAATGGCGGTCGCGCCGAACGACACGCAGGATTGCGGCTCCCAGCCTCACCGCCCGCGACGGGCGGAGGATCCGCCCCTCGAGTCCGACGCTTTGGTGGACGGCTACACCACGCAGGCGATCCTCCTGGATCGCACGGACGAGGTAGAACGGGAAGTCAATCGGCTTGGGACACATGGGACGCATCCCCCTAGGGTCCGGCCGTCTCACTCACCTTCTGGGGAGAGCGAGTGACCTGACGCGGGCTATTAACTCCCGGCCCATCCGTGAGCAACGCCCCGGAGGAGGCCCCCGGACGCCCGGTGCGCGTCCCATCCTCTGAGGGAGCGGAGCGCCCGGTGCGGAGCCGGGGGCACGGCGAGAGGAACGGCGGCGTTACGCCCCGCTGACCCGCTTGATCACCTGGTCGGCCTCGTCGAGGGTGAAGGCACGCAGCGTCTCGGTCCGGACAAGGCCGGTCCCCGCGACCCCGGCAGCATTCGCCAGCACGGTTTCCGCGTCCGGTGCCTCCACGATCACGACGACGTCGTACTGGCCCTGCGTGAGGTACCAGCCGTGGATCTTGATCCCGAGGTGCTCACCTCGAGCCATGTTCGCCTCCACGGTCGTGCGGAGGCTCTGGATGTTCTTCGCCCCCTGGTCGGTGAACTTGTTCAACAGGACGAACATCGCCATGGTGGGCACCCCCCTCCAGGCTCCGCCGGGTCGAACGCCCGGCTAACCGGACCTGGTCGCCGGACTATAGGCGAAACCACCGGTGGAGGCCCGGACGCAGGCGGCCCCCGACTCCCGGTGCGCGTTCCATCCTCGGAGCGGAGCGCCCGGTGCGGAGCCGCTAGAGGCGCGCCAGCGGCGACGACGCGGACGGGGCCGGGTGGTCGCCCGGGTGAGGACGGGCGATCAGGGGATCACGAACGTCCATCTGCCGAACATGTCCTCGAAGCGCAACGAGCCCACGAGCTGTTGCCCGACCGTCACTGACCCCCCTCCGCCCTGCCCCGGCCTGGATGACGTAGACCCGACCGGAAGCGCTCCTACGGCCCGGTGATCGCCCACCGGACGAGACGTCCGACCAGGAAGCCGGCGCCCTCGACGAGGAGGCCGCCGACCAGCAGCGCGCCGGCCAGGACGAAACTGAACATCTGCGGGCACCCCGGGGCCGGGAACGGAGTGCTGACGCAGGCTGGGCTGGCCACGATCGCCAGGACGAGCACCGGACACGGAACTCCGAGCCAGACACCGAGGAACATCGCGAAGCCCCGTGAGGACGCGGCGATCAGACCTCCAAGGGCGAGGCAGGTCCCGAGGACGAGCAGGCCCCCGTCCCCCAGCCTGGACGCGATCGTGACCGCCACCACCAGCGCGACGACTCCGATCGCCACCCCGACGAGAAACCGGGACCAGCGTCCCAACGATGTCTCCGCATCCACAGGGACCTCCTCCACTGCGGCCACCGCGGGCGTCGGGCGAGTGGCTCGGCGCGGTCCCGGCGACCGGGGTGTGGGCCGCGTGTCAGAGCCTCCCGCTGTCGGGCACCGTAGGCCGTTGGCGGCGGTTCTGGCGAGAGGCGAACGGCCCCCGGACGCCCGGTACGCGTCCCATCCCGCGGGGGGAGCGGGAGAGGCGAACGACCCCAGGAGTGCGGGGTCGGTCGGGCGTCTCCCGGGACGGTCAGCCGAGTCTGGCGAGCCCGCGACCGATCCCGTACCCGACGAGGAGCGGGACCGCACAGATGACGAAGAGCTGGACGGCCCCACCCACGTCGACCGGCTCGTCCATTGCGACGACGGACGCCACCTCCGCCGCCACGCACCCGACGAGCAATCCGGCGAGCAGCGGCCCGGTCCCATCCCAGCCGCCGACGAAGGCAGCCCCGACCAGCCCGGCGACCGCGAGGCTGCCGACCAGGACCAGGAAGACGAACCCCGCGACCGCGCCGGCGAATGGGCCCGCGTACGTCTGGAATGCCACGGCCGCGTATCCCGCCGGGATCAGGACGCCCGCAGCCGCGATCACAGCCGCGGCGCCCCTTCGCAGCCAACGCCCGCCTGCGTCCTGGGTCGACATGCTCCTGCCACCTCCCTCGAGTGCGTGGCACGTCCGCGCAGCGCAGCCCGGCGGCCGGGGTTCGGGCCGCGTGTCAGAGCCTCCCGCCGGCGGTCACCGTAGGCCCGAGTCGGGCATCTGGCGAGAGGCGAACGGCCCCCGGACGCCCAGTGGGCGTCCCATCCTGCGAACGGAGCGGAGCGGCGCACGCCGCACCGACGTCAGCGCCCATGACAGATGGCTCTTCCGCGACGGTAGTCGGCGGACCAGCCTTGTCCCGACCCGAAGGCGGAGGCACCGATGAGCGGCAACCGGGCGGGCAGCCATCCAGGGAAGGTCAGCAGCGCGGCGCTGGGGGGCGCCACGATCCTGGTGCTCCTGGGGCTGGCGGCGATCGCGCTCGGGGTGTACGCGTGGGCCTTCGAAGCCGCCAGGCCGCCGAGCTCGAGCCCGGGTGGGGTTTCCTTCGCCGACCTCAGCTATGCGTTGGCGATCCTGTTGATCGCGGTCGGGAGCGTGCCGGTCGGCGCCGGCGGTTGGATCCTCGCCCGGCCACGGCCCGTCCTCCTCGGAGTCGGCGCCGCGATTGGCGCGTGCTACGGCCTCGTCATACTTTGGCTCTCGGTTGACGGCCAGCGCGGCCGGCCGTTCGACCTGGGCATCGCCATCCTCCTCGTCGTTGCCGCCCTCTTCCTGCTCGCAGCGATCCTCCTCGCGATCGGCCTCGTCAACACGACGCCACCGCCCAAAGAGGCGACCCGCGATCACCCGAGGTCGGCTGAGCGACGCAAGGAGCGCTGGCAGGACGACCGCCGTGTCCAGAAGCCCCCGCCCGGCCACGGCACGCGGCGGCCCTGACGCGGACCGTCGCCCTGTCCGCAGCGGCTCGGCGCACCCCAGGTGCCCGACGCCTTTCCGATGTCGGGCGAAGCGGCAAGGTGATCGCCGCCGCGCACGCTAACCCGCACCCGGCACCCGGGCCAGGCCGAAGCGGCCCACGAGGATCACGCACGCGAGCACGATCGTCACGATGACGGCGCGAGTTGTATCTCCTACCCGAGCGCCAACTGGAAGTCGGCCTCTGAGGGCGAAGCGCCCCATCTTCAACTACGGCCAGAGGATCCGCTCCACATCCTCGGCCGTCAGCCCACGACCTAGACGTCGCCGCGTGTCCTCCTCGGCGCCCTCGAGGAACTCCATCCGTAGCCGTCGGTTCAGCGGGGAGAGCCGATGGGTGACGTCCATGCCGCCTTCCGGCATCGGGATGTCGCCGTCGAGCCAGCCGTACGGCCGTCTCATCGGACCCGCCCAATCACGGACAACGCTCAGTGACGACGCCGAGCACGTCAGCCATCGGGATCGGCCCGAATGCCCGCGAGTCGGCCGAGGATTCACGGTGATCGCCCAAGACGAACAACTCGCCGTTGGGTATCACCCAGCGTTCGGTCGCTCCCATCGTGGTCGTCAACTGCTGGTCGTAGACGTATGGCTCCGCGAGTTTCGTGGCCTCCACATAGACGGCACCGTCCTTGACCTCGACCGTCTCGCCGGGCAGGCCGATCACACGCTTGATGAAGGCAGGGCCCCCTTTCACCCACTCCCCCGGCGGATTGAAGACGACGATGTCAGGGCGCTTCGGGGTTACCCCCGGCACGACGAGGACGTTGTCGCCCGGCCCCAGCGTGCGCTCCATCGACTGCTGCATGACGGTGTAGATGAACGCCCCGCCGAAGCCCAAGTCGGCGCACGTCGGTGGTGTGGGGCTGGCCGGTGGCGCAGAGGTCGGCGCGGAGACCGCGCCACAGCCCCCTGCCAGCAACCCCGCAACGAGGGCTGTGGAGAGAAGTCGCCGCAGTCCCGTAACTGGCGTCAGCGGTCGTCCACGCAAGGCAGGGCGCCCTTCGATGTTTCGTGCGGCACGTGGCAGGGAACCCAAGATAACCCCCCGCACGGTCGGTCGGGACCCGAAGGGCGATCTGACCTTTCAGGGTAGCGGCCCCCGGACGCCCGGTGCGCGTCCTATCCCACCGTCAGGGGTGGAGCGGAGCGCCCGGTGCGGAGCCGGGGGCGTAGTACAGGCGTCGCGCCTCGGACGGCCGTCTTCGCCCGCGAGACCTCGCCACCACAGCCGACGTGTACGGCCACCTCACTAGCGCGGTGCCCTGATCGCCGTCGATCACTCGATCACGCGTCGCTCGGGGACGCCACAGCCGTTCGGCGTGCCGCCACGACGTGATGTCAGGCGGGGCGGTCGTCCTTAATGCGCTCCGGCACATCCCCCCGGGTAGTGCCGCAGCACCCGCTCCAGCTCATCGGCCGTCAGCCGTCTCCGCGAGTCCTCCTCGACTCCCTCGATGAACGCCTGACGGAGGCGCTAGTTCAGGCGGGCACGACCTTCGGGATCAGCGGAAGCCGCCCGCGCCTTCAGGTCGTCCACGCAGTCCAGAGTAGCGGCCCCCGGACGCCTGCCTTGACGAGGCGCTCCTCTCGCCCTATCGCGACGCTGCTTCTGCGGAGGCGTCGGGCGTCAGCGCCTCGGGCGTCTCGTATGTCAGCGCGGCCTCGCCGTCAGCGGGCGAGAACTCGCAGTCACCCGGACGGATGAGGCACACCCGGCGGTCGCGGTCGTAGCCGGGGCAGTCCTCGGTCATGGGGCATTCGTCGACCATGAGTGAACGATCTGCTCGGGACATCCACCTGTCAACCGCGTCGAGAGCGGATGGCACGGCCCCCGGACGCCCGGTGCGCGTCCCATCCCAGCGAGGGGGAGCGGGGGCGCACGGTGCGGGACGGGGGCCGTCAGGCCCTTGTCATGCCAGCCTTCAGACGCCAGCGTGCGGCCCGAAGGGATGGAGCCATGGCCGAAGACAGACCAGCCGACGAGCCGGTGACCCGGACAGGGTCACCCCCGGACGCGGACGCACCACTTGCGCCGGGGCGGGAAGCGGACACACCACGACCTGACTGGCCTCCGCTCCCGGTGCCCGCATCCAAGCGGCGCGGCTGCATCACAGTGGTGGTCACGTTCGTCTTCGGGTTCATCGCGCTGTGGCTTTTCAGCCTGTTCGTCCTCTGGTTGTTCATGGGCGGCGGGATTCGCTGACGGCCCCCGTCACGCCCCGTGCGCGTCCCATCCCGGCGAGCCGGAGCGCCCGGTGCGGAACCGGGTGCGTGTATGTGCGCGTGGATCATGCGACTGCCCCTGGTTGGCCCGTTGCGCTGACGTCGGTCAAGCGGACGGGCCGGAGCCGGGACCGGAGAGGAGGTAGCCAAAGGCTCCACTGCCGCGGTATCACCGTTGGCACCACCGCGGCCGTCGGCAGCCAGCTACCTCGTCCACAAGACGGCGTGCTCGACGCCGGAAGGTGTGGCGCTCACGCCCACAGCCGTGCCAGTCTCGTTGACATCGAGGGCCATCGTGCCGCCGCCGAGGGTCGCGAGGTCGATGATGATCCCGTCCTGCCAGACGAAGGCAGGTGGACCTCCACCCACGATCTGGCCCTTGTCGTTGATCTCCCAGGGGATGGCGCGTGTCCCGAGGTCCGTCAGCGTGCCGTCGTCCCAGAGGAACGTGCGAACGTCTGCTGGGCCAGGCGCGTAGCTCCAACCGGTGACTTGGCCGCCGGCGTTCATGGCGTTGGCGAGGTTGGATCGGCCGCCACTCGTCATGCCGACGTCGGTCATCACACCGTCGTGCCAGATGAAGGCCTGCTGGTCCATGCCCGTGGCCGACCGGTTGCCCATGATCTGGCCGTCCTCGTTGATCGAGATGAGACGGCCCTGGGTGCCGATGTCGCCGAGGTCGGTCATCGTGCCGTCGTCCCAGAGGAAGCCGTGGGTCTTGCCGGATGCCGTCCAGCTCTGGCCGACGATCTGCCCGCGCTCGTTGATGGCCTCGGCACGAGCGTAGTCTCCGCCCAGGGTGCCGAGATCGGTCATGACGCCGTCCTGCCAGAGGAACGCACCGCTATGGGCGGACGCCGTGACGAACTCTCCCACGACCTGGCCGCGATCGTTGATGTCGAGGGCGTCGGCGCCGTGCGGTCCGGGGCTCCCGATGTCGGTCATCACGCCGTCCTGCCAGGTGAACGCGTGCCCCGCCATCGACGGCGTCAAGCTCGAGCCGACCACCTGTCCGCGGTTGTTGATGTCCCATACGACCGTTGACCTTCCGCCGAGCGTCCCGAGGTCGGTCATCACCCCGTCGCGCCAGACGTAGGCGCGGGTGTAGCTGGCCGAGGGCGGCCAGCTCATGACGAGCACCTGACCGCAGTCGTTGACCTTGATGGCCCGGGTGGGACCGCCCAGGGGCGCCCCGAGATCGACGATCGAGCGCGGCGCGAGCGTCTCGAGGTCGATGAGCGAGAGGGAGATCACGTCCCCGACTCGGATGAGGCGGCGGTCGGTGATCTGCGGGTTGGCGGCGAGCAGGGCCTCAACGCTCGTTCCATACCGCCTGGCGATCCCCCACAAGGTGTCGCCGGCCACGACGACGTGGGTCGGCGGCTCGGGGCAGCCGACCGCCGGGCCCAGGCTCGCGGTCGGCGCGGGGCGTGGCGTCGGACTGGGCGATGGGCCGGCCGTCGGGGCCGGAGTGCGCGACCCCGTGACGTTGGGCGTGAACGGCGCGACGGGCGGCGAAGGTGTTGCGAGGGCTTGCGGGCTCGAGGCCGGCGACGGCGATCCTGCCGGCATCGGGGTGCCCGGGGTGCCGGCGCACGCCGCGAGGATGACCCCGAGGAGGAGGGACGCGGCACGGCGCTGGGCGTTCATCTGTCGCCGCCGGTGGTGCGGGTTGGGCCGCCGGTGAGACGGTTGACACAGGGCGTTGGTGGCGGCCGGTCGCCCTCGATGAAGATGGCAACCCGGCGGTGGTCCATCGCGACCGCTTCCTCGACCGACCGTCAGCGCCCGACGCTCGGGTCGACGACCCGGCCCATGAAGAGGACGGCGCCCGTCTCGACGTCGCGCAGGACGAACAGGAACGGGCGGTTCAGGCGAAGGGTGATCACCTCTTGCGGCGACGGCACTGACCCAACGCAGCCGCCGCCGGTCGCCCCCCCGATAACAGCCGTGGCCGCCGCCGCCTCGGTGCCCTCCTCATCGACGTCGATGTTCGCCTGGTGGATGACCTCGGAGATGTAGAGGATCTCCTCGTAGCTCTCGGGGACATGAATGCCACTGAAATCGGCCACTCCTCGGGTGAAGGCGAGCGGCATACCGAGCGCCTCGAGAAGCGTCCCCAGGCTGGCCCGGGTCCCGGCGCTGAAGCGAGGCAGGAGGAGCTCCACCGTCGTAGGGATAGGTGCCCATGTCGCACATCTCGCCCGAGGTGCCGGGGGTGATCACGCCGAGCCTCTCGCGCTCGCTCTCGAGCGTCGCGGTGATCCGGCCGAGCTGGCTCGCGGTCAGCTTCGACTCGAAGGACGGGAGGTCGTCGGGCAGGATGAGCGTCATGGCAAGCGGGGTCGTCCAGTCCCCACCCAGGTACCGAAGCTCGGTCGCCTGCCAGCCGTTTCCTCGGGCATAGGGGATCGTCTGGCCGCCTAACTGCCACATCGTCGGGACCTTGACGAGCGAGCCGTCGAGGCGGGTGAACGGCAGGGGCCTCGTCGCCTCCTTGCCGAACTCGAGCTCCCATTCGCCCTTGAGGTAGACCGCGTTGACGAGGACGAGCCGGGTCAGGTCGTTCAGCACGCCTTCGGGGATCAGCGCCGGGATGCGCTTCTTCGTCTGGTCGCTCACCCAGGCGTTGATCGTCTTGCGGGCGGCCTCGTAGTCGGCGACGAAGTCGACGAGGCGGACGCCGGCCCCGAAGGTCGCGGCGATCCGCTCCAGGTAGGGCTGCTCGATCTTCCAGCGCTGCTGCGCGAACGCGGAGTTTGCGATGCGCAGGGCCAGCTCGCGAGTGGGCGGATCGAGCATCTCATCCTGCCAGGTGGCGTTGCGCGACGCCAGGGCCTGCTCGAGGGCGTTGAGCCCGGGACCCAGGTCGTCCCAGCCGCTCGCGTGGAGGACGGCGTCCATCTGGCTCGCGGTCTCGCCCTTGGCACCCGCCCGGGCCATCGCGAGGGCGAGGGCGATGCTCGTCGGCGAGAAGACGGTGTTCTCATCTGGCTTGAGCGTCCCGTCGGCCAGCATGGCGCGGAGGAGATCAAGCCCGAAGGCGTTGACCGAGGCGGCGGCGGTCTTCGCGGCAGCGGGGTCGGGGGTTGCCCGGGGGACACTCGCCTTGGCCAGCTCGACACCGGCGATCTCCGGTTCCGCCAGGGCGATCCAGGGTTCGCCGTCCTTGCCGGCCATCGCGACCCAGCCGTGGCCGATGCGCTGCCACCACGCCAGGCCGGGACCGTCGAACCCAGCGAACGAGACGGGCATGACCATGTACCAGACGTAGCCGCTTGCGCTGACGGGACCGTCGAAGACCCGCAGTTCCGTCCCGGTCGGCAGCCACGGCTTGGCCATGATCGAGTCGTCGCTCACCCGCGGCTCCGAGCGGACGACGAGGTTGTCCGAAACGGTGACGACCACCTTGCCGACGAACGGATCGAGCGCGACGGGTGTCCCGGTGGGGGTCGGTGCAGACGTCGCGGCAGACGAGGTGGACGGGGCGGCCGTGGGCGCCGCCGGCAGCGCGGTACCGCTCGGCGGGGGCGAGCCTGCTCTCAGCGAGGACGATGGCGAGGAGGTGCTGCATCCAGCGACGAGGGCGATGACGGATGCCAGCACCACGACCCGGCGAGCGAGTTCGCTGTGCATGTGCGCACGCCTCTCGGGACGCCTGGGGCGGATCGGCCTCGACAGTGGTTTGGCCCGGTCGCGGCGGGCGCGATGTGGGCTGTTCGTCGGCGCCTCCGCCGCCCGAGTAGACGCTCCGTGATCCCGCCCTGTTACACGAGGGCCGAATGGCATGGCCCCCGGACGCCCGGTGCGCGTCCCATCCCGCCGCTGGGGGTAGAGCGAGTTCGTTTGGCGCCTGGGGCCGGTAATGACTCAGTCGTCGTCCAAAGGCCCGGGGCCGGTGGGCGGCTCGGCGCCCCCAGCCAGCAGCCCGGTGAGCCAGCCGAGCAGCCTGTCGCCGCCGAGGGGATCGCGCGACCGCTGCGCGCCGATGCCGATGGCGACGCACCCTGCGAGCCAAACCCAGGTGCCGATCCCGATGGATGCGACCACGGACCCGGTGACCATGCCCAGCACGAGCGCCGCCACCCCTGCCAGGGCGCAGGCGATGCCGAGGACCGTCGCGATGGACAGCCGCGTCTCTAGGTCCTCGGAGAGACGGACGACCAGCGCCACGGCGAGCCAGAAGTTCGCTGTCCAGCCGACGATGCCCAGCAGGCCGACGACCGGAAACAGGGGGATGCAGAGGACGGAGAGCAGTCCGGCGAGCAGCGTGAACCCGAACCCGATCCATTCCTCGGTGGACTCTGGGCTGTCGCTCGGCAGCGCGATCGACGCGGCGGGGAGCGCTTGGGCCACGAGCCAGAGGACGATGCCGGCTGCGAGAAGCCATGTTGCCGGTGTCCAGCGGCGCATCGTCGCCCCTTCCTGATGCCGGTCAGGATCACCCGTGAAGCCGTGGCTGTCGAGAGACGAACGGCCCCCGGACGCCCAGTGCGCGTCCCATCCTCCGAATTGAGCGGAGCGCCCGGTGCCCTGTCGCTCCGCGCGGAGGCGCGGGGGCGATTCAAGATTGACTACGGCTGCTTGACGCCCTTGACAAGCCTGGCTTCGGCGCCGCCCCACAGGCCGTAGGAGATCGAGACGCCAGCGAAGCCGGCGTCCTCCATCATCCGCCGCGCCTCGGCCTCACCCCACACCCACACGCCTAAGGCGTCGGTCTTGACCGACACTTTCGCGTCATCGACCTTGGAGCCAATCGTGAGCACGGCGCGCCCGCCGGGGCGAAGGACCCGATGCATCTCGTTCAGCGCCTTCTGCGGCTCGGGGAAGAAGTCCAGGCTGCCCATGCAGGCGACGGCGCTGAACCGACCATCCTCCCAAGGCAGCGCCACGGCATCACCCTTGACGATCTGCGCCGTCCCGGCGGCGACACGATCACGGAGTCGCCGTCGAGCAAGGCCCACTTGGATGTCCGAGACGTCCAGGCCCGCGATCTGGCCCACGTGCGACGCGTGCTTCTCCAGGAACACCGCGGATCCGCAGGCGACCTCCAGCAGGTCGTCGTCGGGCTGGAGGTCCAGCACCCCGGCTACCAGGGGGTACACCGGCCCGTGCCCCAGCGGCATGACCCGGGCACCGACCCACCCAAGCGGGCCGCGCGGCACCGAGACCGAGAACAGCAGCGTCTTCCGCAGACCCGTGCCCCTCCCCCGTCCCGACCGGCTGCGGCCGACGAGGACTGCACCCGAGACGAGTGCCAGCGTGGCGAGGGCAGCCCCGGCCACCATAAGGCGGCGACGCATGCCGCGAACCCTCCTGGGACGACTCCCGCGGGTCGGTCTCGCCAGTGGCTCGGCGTGGTCCCGGCGGCCATGGTGTGGACCGCGCGTCAGAGCCTCCCGCTGAGCGCTCACCGGAGGGCGGCGGTCAGGCATCTGGCTAGAGGCAAACGGCCCTCGGACACCTGGGCGTGTCCCATCCTCCGAGGAGAGCGGAGCGGAGGGCTGGCCGCGCTGCGATCGCTGCGACTACCAGCACAAGTCCCACAGCGGCGACGGCGTCGACGGCGTCGGGGCGACGATCAACTCCGTCACCGTCAAGGCCCTGAGACTGCCAGCAGCAACCAGACCAGAAGAACGAGCAGGCCAACGATCCAGATGCCGGCCCCCCCAAGGATCAGCGGCCCAAGGACGAATGCGGCCATGGAGCTGCTAGAGCCTCCAACCATCGAGCCGGCCATCAAGAGGCCGACGAGCCCGACCAGCGTCCAGACCCCGAGCCCAAGGGCCGGCCATCGCGCGGCGCGTCGGTGTGGGTGCTGCGGGGTTGCGGGTTCGCTGGGTGGCCTGTCTCTGCGACCAGAAGCCCGAGACGGTTGCGTCATGAACAGCAGGAGAGCGAGCACCCCTGCGCCCACGAGAAAGACGCCCACGGCCAGCAGCGGCATCACCGTCGCGACAATGCCCCCGTCCCGGGTCGGTCTCGCCAGTGGCTCGGCGCGGTCCCGGCGGCCGGTGTTCGGGCCGCGTGTCAGAGCCTCCCGCTGGTGGACAAGGTAGACGCGGGTCGCGGGTCTGGCGAGAGGCGAATGGCACCCGGACGCCCGGTGCGCTTGCCATCCCGCGAACCCCAGCGGTGGGCCCACCGGGCCGCTCGGTGTCGGTCAGGCGCTCGAGCCTCCCGTTGCGGGCAACGCGGCCGGGTCGGACGCCGGCTTCGGACGCCGGTGCAAGAAGACCAGCATGAGCAGGGCGACGGCTCCCACGAACAGGCCCAGCACTACGGCGGTGAGGTAGAGCGCCGGCTCCTGGTCCGGGAACGGGCCGAGCACGACGAGGACCAGCGCCCCCAGCAGGGGGACAATGAGAAGCAGGAAGGGGGCCGTCAACCCCACGCTCTGCGCCAGCGAGTAGGCCGCCACGGCCTCCCGCGCCTCGGTCGTCCGCTCCCCCACGATCCACAGGCCGAGCCAGAGGAGGAGTGCCAGGAGGCTGCACGGCATCCAGAGTGCGTGACCGGTGATGTCGTAGCGGCCAACGATGACCGGGGTGAGGGCGGCGATGACCACCCAGATCGCGAACGACATCACGCTGCGAATGTACGTGACCTCGTGCGCGTCGCTCGCGCCCCCGCTCCGGACGCTGATGAGCGCCCCGAACCCGACGAACACGCCGGCGATCCCGGCCAGCTGAACCAACAGATCGGCGTCCGGCATTGCTCGCCACCTCCCGCAGGCCGCCACTGGCTCGGCGCGGTCCCGGCGGCCTGGGCATGGATCGCGCCGACCGGCCTGATCGATGTCAGCCGGCGTTCGCGCCGGCGAGCGACGGCTCCGGAACGGTCGCCGGGGCGGCGGGGGCTGTCTCCTCGGTGATCGGCACCGGCCGAGGAGGCTCGGAGCGTGGCCGGACCCGGGACCGCTCCTCGATCCAGGCGAGGACGTCGCGGGGGAGCTGCATGCTGGACACGGCCCCCATGTCGCCCTTGCCCTCGTGGAGTTGCAGCGTGCAGTCGGGGATCAGGCGGGCGGTCTCCTCCAGGATCTCCCGCGACAGGAAGGGGCCCTGGTCGCCGCCGATCAGCAGGACCGGCACCTTGATGTCGGGCAGGATCTCGCGTGCGTCGCATGCTTCGGCATCGGTCTCCACCATCAGGTTGTGCACGAAATCGGATCGGGAGCGGTCGGTGAAGAGGCGGTCCATGACGGCGGCGAGGGCCCGGACGAGGCCCGCCGGCCGGAGGTCGGGGGCCATGGTCGCGAGCATCTGCGCCCAGGCATCGGTCGAGCGACCCTCGCCGACAAGCGTCGCGAAGTCGCGGTCGATGGCCCGGCCGCGCTCGGTCAGCGCGTAACCGGTTGACGCGTTGGCGAGGTAGTCGAGGCGCTCGGGATGGCGGGCGGCAAGGTAGAAGCCGATCCAGCCCCCATAGTCCTCTCCAAGGACGAGGTCCACCCTCCCGCCGAGCTCGTCCGCGATGAGCGCGGCGTGATCCTCGGCCATGTCCGCGATCGTGTACCCCTCCGGCATGTCCCGCTTGCGGTTCACGAGCCAGCAGGTGTACCCGGCCTGCGCGAACGGGCGGAGGACGAACGGGATCGACGCGACCCGGAGCCCGATGGGGAACCCGAGGCCCGGGCCGCCGACGATCCAGAACAGGGTCTTCGGGCCCGTGCCCCACCGGATGTAGGCCATCCCGTTGGGGAACATACCGGTGACCGGTTTCGGGATCCCCGGCAGGCCGCCTCGTGACCGGGCCAGGGCGACACCGGCCGTGGCGGCAGCGAGCGTCCCGCCGGCGACGAGAGCGAACGTGGTTCGTCGGCGCATGGCGTGATCCTCCCCGAGGGACGCAGCCGCGGGTCGGTCTCGCCAGTGGCTCGGCGCGGTCGGGGCGGCCGGTGTTCGGGCCGCGTGTCAGAGCCTCCCGCTGGCGGTCACCGTAGCCGGTACTTGCGTCTCTGGCGAGAGGCGAACGGCCCCCGGACGCCCGGTGCGCCCGCGCCGACTCGCCGGCACGGGAGCGTGTCTCAGCGGAGCTGCCACACCACGAGCTCATCGTGAGCCTTCGTTCCGCTGATCCCGATGACGCCCGCCGGCCCGTTCGCGACGAGGCCCGGGCCGTAGTCGAACCTTGGTGTCGCGGGTTGCGGCAGCCTGCTCCAGGTGGCGCCGTCGTCGCTCACCCAAGTCTCATGCCTCGCGCCACCGTGTGGGGTTCCATAGGCACCGACGGCGACGTACCCACGCTCCGTGAGGGCCACGCTCGTCACGGCCGTCACCTGGACGCCCGTGTCACCCGGCTCGGTCGGGGGGAGGCCTGGGCCGACCGGAAGCACCGTCAACGTCCACTTGACGCCATCGACAGAGGACCAGGCGGTCGGCACCGTCCACTCGTCCGGCGCCTCGTGGTAGGAGGCGGCGACGTGGACGCTCGTCGCGCTCCAGCCGCCGAGGACCCAGGCGGACCGACCCGCGGTCAGAGCCACGCCCGCGACCACCTGGGCGCCCTCACCAGGGAAGCCGCCGAGGACGCGCCACGATCCCCCCTCGACCGCGGCCGCCACCGTCGTGACGGTCCTCCAAGGGGGCCAGATCCGCTCGCTCGCCGCCAGGATCTGCGTCCCGGTCTCGCTCGCGATGCCCACCGGAACGCGGTCGTAACCCTCCCAGGCGGCCGGCGGGGTCGTCTCCGTGCGCTTCCAGCGAATCCCGTCCGCCGACCGCCAGAGCGTGCGCCCGCCCAGGCACACGCCGGACCACGACGACTCCGCCGCCATCCAGCCGCCGGCGACCGGCCAGGCGGCGACGAACTCGCCGTCCGAGTCGGGGAACGCACGGCGCCAGGTGCGCCCATCGCTCGAGATCCACGAGATCGGGCTGACCGCGCTCTCCGGGCCCCCTCCCGTGGCGCCCGGGACGCCCCGGTGGCTCGGCGCGTGGCTGTACCCGCCCACGACGAGGACCTCGCGGCCGTTCGTCGTGATCACCCGGCCCAGCATGCCGTTGGCGTCCTTCGCCTCCTCCAGCGGGAGCTGGATCGGGAGCAGGACCCTCCTCCAGGACCGGCCGTCCTTCGAGTGCCAGACGGCCCCCGCGTGCCCGTCGAGGACGACGTAGCCCTTGGCGAAGCCGACCAGGCCGTCGATGGTCGAGTTGCTCCCGACGAAGGCGAGGGCGGGCGGGTATCTCCTCGGGATCGCCCCGAGGCGGTGCCAGACGAGCGTCGCCGCCGGGCTCGCCGACGGCGACGCCGACGGTGCCGGTGTCGGGGAGGGAACGGGTGTCGGCTTGGGAGTTGCCGGCTCCACGATCGGCGCGGGCGAGGTGAGGACTCCTGGGCTCCGCAGCTGCGAAGATCCCACCGGCGTCGGGGAGCCCGGGGTGCCCGCGCACGCGGCGAGGAGAACCCCGAGGAGGAGGGACGCCGCAACGCGCTTCGCGTTCATCTGTCGCCGCCGCTGGTGCTGCGGGTTGAGCCGCCGGTGAGACGGTTGACACTGGCAGTTGGTGGCGGCCGGTCGATCTCGATGGAGAGGGCGACCCGGCGGTGGTCCATCGCGACCGTCTCCTCGACCAGCCGCTAGCGCCCGACGCTCGGGTCGAGCACGAGGCCCATGAGGAGGACGGCCCCCGTCTCGACATCGCGCAGGACGAACAGGAACGGGTGATCGAGGCGAAGGGTGGTCACTTGAGGGGCTCGCTGCTGCACCCGCCGCCCGTCGCCATGCCGACCGCGGTCGCCGCGGCCGCGGTGGTGCCGATCTCGTCGGCATCGATGTTTGCCTGGTGGATCACCTTGCTGATGTAGAGCAGGTCGCTCTCGGACTCCGGCACGTGGATTTCCGCTGGAGTCCGCGGCGCCGAGGCGGAAGGCTCGGTCGATCCCCAACGACCCGAGGATCGGGACCAGGTCCGCCTTCGTCTCGATGCCGAAGCGCGGCATGAACAGCTCGAGGTCATGCGGGCAGAAGCACGTGCAGCTTTCCTCCGCGGAGTTGCCCTCACAGTCTGCCGTCCTCGCGCATCAGGTAGGCGGCGAGCCTCGTCCAACGCCGCACGAAGGCGCTTGATCAGGCGTTCGCGACGCTCCCGATCAGCGAATGGCGGTTGCGCAGCCGCTGGTGCTCCCACTCCGCGAAGTCCTTCGGCGGGTGGACGATCTCGGCGTCCGGCTTGCGCTCCAGCCGGGCCACCTCGTTCGGGCATCCGGTCACGCACAGCCCGCATCCGATGCAGCGACTTCGGTCGACGACCGAGAACCCATCCCCTTCGGAGATGGCACCCACCTGGCAGCGCTCGATGCACGTGCCGCAGCTGGCGCAGAACTCAGGCTCGATGACGGCGTAGTAGTTGGCGTAGGCCACCGAGTCGGCGATGCCCCAATCGGTGATGCCACGCAGGATGCCGCAGCAGCACCCGCAGCAGTTACAGACGTAGCCGACCCCCTCCGTCACATTGGTGACGGTGTGCACGAGCCCGACCTGCTCGGTCATGTCCAGGAGCGCCAGCGCCTCGGCCTGGGTGAGGTCCCCTGGTTGGTGGACGCGTTCGCGGCTGGAGAAGCTGAGGCAGACCCCTGTCGGATAGGGGCACTTCTCGCCGAGCTGCTCCTGCTGGAGCCGGCAAATGCACTCGTTGACGGTGAAGGTCCGCTCCTCGAGGAGGAGGGCCCGCACGTCGTCATAGGGCAGGATCGCCTCGGACTTGACGGTGCCCCCCGCCGGGACCACCCGGTGCAGGGCCGGCTGCGGCTTCATGATCCCCTGGGCACCGCCACCGGCAAGGTAGTCCTCCACCAGGTGGGCCAACTCGTGGTCCATCAGATCGGCCTGTGCCTCGTAGATGCCGACCACGAAGGGTGCCAGCCGGAAGCGAGCCTCCCCACCCGGCTTGTCCAGCCAGACGATGCCGCGACGGACCAGCTTGAACAGCGCCCGGGTGATCTCGCCGGCGGGCTTCCCGGCCCGGGCGGCAATCGCCCCCACGGGTTCGGGCGTCCCGCTCAGGAGTCCGGCAAGGGCGGCCTCCTGGGGCGAGCAGATCTTCTGCAGGATCTGGATCTCCAGCCCGGAGTCCGTCCTGGGGAACCCGTTGGGAAGCCGGTTGAGGGCTTCCGCCATGAGGTCATAGGAGGCGTCATGCATGTCTTCGGACTCTCGGCACCGTACTGCACTCCGATCGAGGGTCACGATGACCGCGCCAAGGAAGCCTGGCGAGAGGCGAACGGCCCCCCGGGGGCCGTTCGTAGCCGATAGAACAGCCGAGCCCCGACCGCCGTGGCCGGGGCTCGTTTCGCTGTGGCAGGGACGATCAGGTCCGCCGGTTCAGGTGCCGGGTGCTCGGTAGGCGGGCATGCGCTTCGCGCCCGCGTCCATCTCCTTGGCGGTCAGGAGCGGTGTCGTCGTGACCCGGAACGAGCCGGTGAGGGCGAGCGCCAGCGCGAGACCCGTCGCGGCCTCCGCCTCCGGGAAGTCGGTGACGATGAAGATGTCCTCGTCGCCGTAGGCCCAGTACGCCGACTCGGTCGTCCCGCCGAGGTTCCCGACCGTCTTGCGGAAGAACGCCTCCCGCTTCCTGAACCCCTCCTTGACGGTGCCTTCCAGTCCGGCCTTCGTGTACTGGAGGCGGTAGAGGTACTTCGCCATCCGGCATCCTCCTCGCTGGGCGCATCGCAACGCCCGTGTCCCGGCGGGTCGGTCTCGCCATTGGCCCTGCGCGACTGTCAGGCGACCGTATGGGACGCCGCGCTGGGGGGAACCCGACGGCTCCCATGCCTCCCCCTGAGTCGGGGAAGTCTGCGCCTGTCTCGGCCGATTGAACAGCGGGTTTCGCAGTCGGCCCCCCGACCTGGGCCCGTGGAGCGTCCTGTCGTACGAGGAGAGCGAAGCGCCCGGCGCGGAGCCGGGGGCCGAGGCGAAAGCCCCGCCCTATTCAACGACCTCCGAGAGGACGTAGTCGCGGGACTCCCCATCGACGATATGAGAGAACCACGCGTTCGTGACCGCCTTGTAGTCCGGGTCCTTCAAGGCGGCAGCGAACCGGGCCTCGATGTCGGCGCTGCTCTCGAACTCCGCCTCCCAGAACGTCTCGCCGAGGGTCCCCCAGTTCGATTCGTACAGCCGGTAGACCGGAAGCCCCACGCGCGTCGCCGCCTCTTGCCACGCCTTACCTGTGGCGACGTACTCGTCCCAGTGACCGAACTTGACGACGTCGCGACCCATGTGCCGGACCATGGCGCATTCCTCCCGCAAGGACGGCGGGTCGGTCTCGCCAGTGGCTCGGCGCGGTCCCGGCGGCCGGGTGTGGGCCGCGTGTCAGAGCCTCCCGCCAAGGGGTCACCGTAGGCGGCAGTCATTCATCCGGCCAGAGGCGAGCGGCCCCCGAACGCTTCAGTTCAGCGGCGGTCGGGCCCATGACGGTGACCTGATCGTGGACGACCTCGCAAAGCGGCCCCGGGCACCCGCCACTGGGCTGGCCGGGGCCGCTCTGGGCGGGTGTCGTAGGGACGCGCTGCGCCCAGTGCGGGCATCGCGCGGAACTGGACCTCCGATCAGACGGGCTGAGGCGTCCTGTGCTCGACCAGCGCGATGAAGTTGTCGCGGGACTGGTTGAGCATCTGCTGGACCTGCCGCTCGATGAAGAGCTTGTCGGCAAAGGCACCGACAAGGCCGAGAGGGACCTCATAGTCGATCACGCAGTCGATGTCCGTCCCGGTGCCTGCTGGGATGAAGTGCGCCGTCCAGTTCTCATGTCCGCCCGACGGTGGGCCCGAGACGAAGGCCATCAGGCGCGGCCGTTCGATGGCGGTGACCTCGCCCTCCACACACCGGCCGCCGGGACGCGCGACCTTCCTGGCGGCGATGACCGACGGGTTCCACCTTGGTCCGGCCGTCCCGACGGCCGAACCGCCCGAGGGCTGCTCAGAGCCGTAGGCGCATGGCAACGGGCCCGGCGGCGGCCCCGCGCCGTCCCTAGCGCAGGACGCCGTAGGTGTAGGTGAGCTTCACCCTGCGGAGGTCGATCTGGGCGTTGTCGGAGCCGAGCGCGTCGATCGAGCAGACCGCCTTGCGGCTGGGCGAGACGTGGGCCGCGCCGGCCACCTTGGCGTTCGTCCAGCCGTATCCCGCTCGCGTCTCCTTGACCGCGTCCCAGCGGCGCGTAGTCCAGTTGCGGAACAGGACCATGGCCGGACCCCGGCCGGGATCCGTCGCGCCGAGGATGCCGCAGGTCAGGCTCCGGTAGACCGTCGCGGCCGGCAGCCGGAACTCGTAGTCGACCCAGGCTTCGCTCGTGTCCGTGTAGTCGCCGGTCCCGGCGTCGAGCTGGAGCCCGCCGGGGAAGCGCGAGCGCAGGATGAGCGCCGACGCATACGTGAAGCGCTCGTCCGCGGAGGCCCCGGTCCGTGTCTGCGAGGCCGTCTTCCAGTGCAGCCGCTTGTGCGAGAGCGCCACGTGGCTGGTGTGGGTGAGGGTGTTGCCCCACGCGTCGCGGAGGTGCTGGACGATCCGGTAGCGGCCTGCCGGCTGGAGCGTCCCGGCGCGGTCGGTGCCGTTCCACGCCACCCGGTAGGCGCCCACCTTCTGGCCGAGGCCCAGGCTCCGAACCAGCCGTCCGGTGGCCTCCGAGAAGACCGTCGCCCGGACGGTCGCCGGCTGGGCGACGGTTCCCCGGATCTCGACCGTGTCGGCGTAGCCGTCCTTCACCGGGTAGAAGGTCGAGCGCGACACGCCGAGCCCCGAGGCGTGGATGCTCGTGTCGGGGGTGATGGTGGCCTCGAGGGGGGCCGACTGGGAGCCGGCCTTCTCGTCGTCGCCCAGGTACGCCGCGACGATCCGGTGGGGGCCGACGGCCAGGCGCGAGACGGTGATCGTCGCCGTCCCGGACTCCGGGTCGACCGCCTGGGTGCCGAGCACCGTGATGCCGTCGAAGAAGGCAACCAGGCCGAAGCCCTCGGGGACGGGGCGCACGGTGGCGGTCAGGTCGACCGGCAGCCCCAGCTCCGTCGTGGCGACCGAAGCCGCGAGGGTGATGCTGGTGGGCTCCCCCGCGCCGAGCACGCCGACGAGGAGGGGCTGGCTCGCGGAGGCCGTGAAGCCGGCGCTGCCCTCGAACGACGCGACGAGGCCGTGGAAGCCGGGCTCCAGCTCGACCGCCAGGTTCGCCACGCCGGTGGTGGGGTCGACGGGCGAGATGCCGACGGTCCAGTCGTTGTTCGCGGCGTCGGTCCAGGCGACCGTGCCGCCGCCCGGGTTGGGCTGCACCGTCGCCGTGAGGGTCACGACCTCGCCCTCCGTGGCCGGGTTGGGGCTCGCCGTGATGGTGGTGACGGTCGCGACGGGGACGGGCGCGGGGGTCACCCCGGGATCGGCAGCGACGGCGACGTGGACGCCGGTGAAGGGGGCGCCGGCGACGGCGCACGCCAGCCCGACCACGAAGGCCAGGGTCTGCGTCGCGGTCGACCTCCGCCGGGCAGGCATCGCTCCCTCCTGCTGGCACGTCGTCCTGCCGGCGTGCCCGTGGACGCCATCCTCGCCGCCCGACCGGGTCCCCGCAAGGGCCGATCGACATGCGGCGAGCGGGGCTCCCGGATGCCGGGCCGCAGACCCCCCGCCTACCCCGCGGTGGCCGCGGCGACGACGGCCTGAGCCTCCTCGAGGATCCGGGCCAGGTGGTCCTCGCCCCGGAAGCTCTCGGCGTAGAGCTTCGTCACGTTCTCCGTGCCCGACGGGCGGGCCGCGAACCAGCCCTGGGCCGTCACCACCTTGAGGCCGCCGATCGGGGCGCCGTTGCCGGGCGCCGCGGTCAGGATCGCCGTGATGGGGTCGCCGGCGAGCGTGGCGGCCCGCACCGCGTCGGGCGAGAGCCTGCCGAGGGCGGCCTTCTGCTCGGGCGTCGCCGGCGCGTCGATCCGCCGGTAGGCGGGGCTGCCGAAGCGCTCGGTGAGCGCCGCGTAGGCCTCTGCCGGGTTGCGCCCCGAGCGGGCGGTCAGCTCCGCGGCGAGCAGGCAGGCGATGATCCCGTCCTTGTCGGTCGTCCAGGTGCCGCCCCCGCGGCGCAGGAACGAGGCGCCGGCGCTCTCCTCGCCGCCGAAGCCGATGGAGCCGTCCACGAGCCCGTCGACGAACCACTTGAAGCCGACCGGGACCTCGACGAGCCGCCGCCCGAGGTCGGCGACCACGCGATCGATCATGCTCGACGAGACGAGCGTCTTGCCGACGGCCACCTCGCTCCCCCACCCCCGCCCGCCGCCGAAGAGGTAGGCGATCGCGGCCGCCAAGAAATGGTTCGGGTTCATGAGCCCCCCGCCCGGCGTGACGATGCCGTGGCGGTCGGCGTCGGCGTCGTTGCCGAGGGCCAGGTCGAAGCGATCGCGCAGCTCCACGAGCCGCGCCATGGCGAACGGCGAGGAAGGGTCCATCCGGATCCGGCCGTCCCAATCCAGGGTCATGAAGGCAAAGCGCGGGTCCACGGCATCGTTGGTCACCGTCAGGTCGAGGCCGTAGCGCTCGCCGATCGCGCCCCAGTAGGCGACCGCCGCGCCGCCCAGCGGGTCCACGCCGAGACGGAGGCCGGAAGAGGCGATGGCCGCCATGTCGATCACGTCGCCGAGGTCGCCGACGTAGGTGCCCACGTAGTCATGGTCGGTCGCCCGCGCGCGGGCCTGCTCGTAGGGCGCCCGGGCGATTCCGTCGACGCCGTCGGAGCCGCTCGCCTCCAGGATCCGGTTGGCCTCGTCCTGGATGGCGCGCGTGACGTCCGTGTCGGCCGGGCCGCCGTTCGGGGGGTTGTACTTGAAGCCGCCGTCCTCCGGGGGGTTGTGCGAGGGGGTGACGACGATGCCGTCGGCGAGGCCGCCGGCCCGGCCCCCGCATGCCGGCCGCCGGTCCGCCCGCGGTTGGCGCCGAGGATGGCGTGGGAGATCGCGGGCGTCGGGGTGAAGCCGTCGGCGGCATCGACGCGGACGTCGACGCCGTTGGCGACGAGGACCTCCAGCGCCGTGCGGAAGGCCGGCTCCGAGAGGGCGTGAGTGTCGCGCCCGATGAAGAGCGGCCCGTCGTAGCCCTGCGCCTTGCGGTAGCGGCAGATCGCCTCCGTCGTGGCGAGGATGTGGGCCTCGTTGAATGCGGCGCGGAAGGCCGAGCCGCGATGGCCGGAGGTGCCGAAGGCGACCCGCTGGGCGGGGTCGGCGGGGTCGGGGCGGAGCTCGTGGTAGGCCCGCAGCAGAGCGTCGACGTCGACGAGCTCGGAGGGATCGGCGGGCTGTCCGGCGCGCGGGCTCTGGGTCATGGGTGGCCTCGTCGGGTCGGGGTCGCGGCACACGTTGCGACCGTCGGCCCCCACCATACGCGCGCCGGCCACGCCGCAGGCCGCGCCGGGGAGCGGCCCCGACGAGGGAGACGGGGCCCGGCCGGCGACGGGGGTGGGCGGCCGGGGCGGCCGTCCCGAGCCGCCGTCGCCGGCCCGGCGGCCGGCGGTCAATCGCATACTCGGATACTGTACGAAAATGGAGACCGGCGGGACCACCCGATCGACGAGCGACGCGTCCCGGGCCCTCTGGCTCCCCCGCCAGCACGGCGCCTGGGCGATGCTCGCGGTGCCGCTCCTCCTGGGCGTGGCGGCGACGGCGACGGCACCCTGGCATCTCGTGCTCGCGGTCGCCGCGGTCGCCGGCTACCTCGCCGCCGCCACGGCCCAGGCCTGGCTGCGAGCGCGGCGGCGGCCCTCGTTCGTGCCGTCGCTCGTCGTCTACGGGGCGGTCTTCGCCATCTCCTCGCTCGCCCTCGTGGCCGCCTTCCCGGCCCTCCTGCTCGCGGGCACGATCGTCGTGCCGGCCGGGCTCCTCGTGGTCGGCGGGGCCCGCCCCGGGACGCCCCGCGATCTTGCCAACAGCCTCGCCCAGACCGCCATCGCGATCGTCCTCGTCCCCGCGGCCGGCTGGGTGTCGGGAGCGCTGGGACCCCGCGTCGGTCGCCGCCGCGACGGCCGTCGCCGCCGGCTACCTCGTGGGGACGGTCCTCGTGGTCCGCTCGGTGATCCGGCAGCGCGGCAACCGGGGCTTCGCGGCGGTCTCGGTCGGGTTCCACGCGGCCTGCACCGTCGCGGCCGCGGCGACGCTCGCCTGGCCGTGGGCCGTCTGCTTCGCGGCCCTGACAGGACGCGCGATCGCGCTCCCGCTGGTCGAGCGCCGACGGGCAGGCACGGCCCGCCCGCTGCGGCCGATCCACGTGGGGATCGTCGAGATCCTGGCCTCGACGGCCCTCGTCGTCCTCGCCTTCACCGTCCCGCTCTGAGCCCCCCCCGCCGACGGGCGACCGGGGCGGCCGGACGGCCGGTCAGCCCTTCGCCCCTGGCGCGTCCCCGGCGGCAGGATCGTCGGCAGCCTCGCGCACCCGCGGCTCCATGAAGGCCCCCGCGGCCAGGACGTCGGCCACGTCGCCGCCGCCACCGCCGAGGTGCAGCATCGCCCGGCTGTTGCCGGCGAGCTCGCGGGCGACCTTCAGCCGCTCGCCGGCCCAGTCCCAGCGCGCGGCCTCGGGGAACGCCGCGAGCCGCTCCTGCAGCTTCTCCAGGCGCAGCGCCTCCGTGTCGGCCTCGAGCTCGATCTCCCGGCGCCGGATCGCGGCCGCCAGCTCCGCCTGCTCCTTCTGGCGCTCGAAGCGCGCCTGGGCCTCCTGGCGGGCCAGCGCGTCGCGGTCCGCCTGCACGCGCCGGTCGAGGCCGGCCTCCTCCTCCTGCTGCGTCGTGCGGATGATGGCGAGGCGGCGGGCCTCGCGCGTGGCGAGGAAGCCGGGCGGCGGGTCGACGCGCACGACGAGCACCCGGGTGACCCGCACGCCGTACCGCTCGAGGGCCGAGGACAGGGCCTCGCGGACAGTGTCGGACTCGCGGCCGACCATGTCGAGGATCGTCTCCGACTTGACCGAGCGGGCGATCTCGCGGACGGTCGCCTGGGCCGAGCCGAGGCAGACCGCATCGAAGTCCGGGGCCGTCGTGTTGTAGACGAACTTGCCGGGCTCCTGGATCTGGAAGGTGAACAGGATCTCGATGTCGACCCGGACGTCGTCCGCCGTCGGGGCCGCCCGGACGAGGGCCCCGAACGGGATCTCGCGCGTCGTCACGAGGTGGGTGACGACCACCGTCGGGGGCACCCGCTGGACGCCCGGCCCGGCCACGCGCAGGAACCGCCCGCGCTCGGCGAGGACCGCCTGCGTGCCCTCCGGGACCGGCACGAGGACGGCCCGCGCGCTGCCGCCGACGAGGAGGGCGACAGCCGCGACGATCCCCGCGATCGTCAGGACCGGTCCGAGCGGCAGCAGGACCGCGGCGGCGGCCACCGCGGCGGCCACGATGAGCAGCTCGACCTGGAACCGCCCGCCCTGCTTGATCAGGACGACGATCGGGTAGCGGCCGGCGTCGTCCGGGCTGGCGAAGACCTCGGCCGCCCGGCGCAGCGAGACCCGCTGCTGGGTCAGCTGGACGTATGACGGCGCGGTGACCAGCGCCTCCTCGAGCTCGGCGGGCTCGGCCGGCGCCGCGTAGGGCTCGGTCACAGGGCTTCACCTCCAGGAACGGGACGGACGCCCGTCGGGATGCCGGGTCGGCTGGAGATCGCGGTCGCGGAGGGCCGCGGGGCGGCCGCGGCGGGTCCGCGGTCGCGGTAGACCGTGGGCACGGGGGCCGCGGCGGAGACGGGCGCGCCCGCCGCGCGCCGGCGCTCCCACGGCAGGACCCCGGCCGGCTGTGGCGGCTCCGACATGCGACCGCGGAGATACCGCACGGTGTTGCGGGCGATGACCAGGATCGGGGCCGAGAGCAGGAGCCACCCGAGGCCGACCTGGGAGATCACGGCGAAGGCCGGGAGGGCCAGCGCGGGCCGGACGTTGAGATCGCGCCCCAGCCGCCCGCCGACGGCCAGCTTCACCAGCTGCTGCGCCACGAGATACACCACGAGCAGGGCCACTGCAGCCTCCGGCTCGTCCTGCCGGGCGACGGCGAGGAGAAGGATCGGGAGCGCGCCGATCAGCCCGCCGAGCTGGGGGATCACCTGGGCCGTGCCCATGAAGGCGGCGATCGCCATCGCCGCGCCGTACGACGCGATGTCCGCCCGCGCCACGAGCTCGAGGCCGGCGTAGACGGCCACGCCGAGGCCCACGGCGGCCGCGATCTGGACCCGCAGGAAGGTGCTCAGCGCCCGGTGGACGATCGTGAGCAGCGCCATAGCGTCGGCGCGGACGCCGGGGGCGAACTGGGCCGCGACCTGGCCGCGCAGCGAGCGCCCGTCCCGGACGACCGAGAGGACCCACAGGGGCAGCAGCACGAGGCCGACGACGAAGCCGATCGTGTCGAAGATCCCGACGACGCCGGCCACGATGAGCGAGGCGATCGAGTCGAGGAACGACGAGAGGCCGCTGGAGACGATGGACGCTACCCGCTCGAGGACGCCGACGACCAGCGCCCGGGCGCCCTCCGGCAGCGTCGCCAGGTACGCGTCGAGCTGCGCCCGGAGGTCCGCCAGCTGGGTCGAGCCGGGGAGCTCTCGCAGGACCTGGATGGCGACGGAGACGAGAGGCGGGATGACGACCGCGACGATCAGCACCAGGACCGTGATGCCGGCCGCAAGAGCGATGGCGGCCGCGAGCACCCGCGGCATCACCCGGTCGAGGACGCCGACGAGCGGGTAGATCGTGTACGCGA
Organism: uncultured Chloroflexia bacterium; assembly: GCA_963709605.1. Classification (GTDB taxonomy): domain Bacteria; phylum Chloroflexota; class Limnocylindria; order Limnocylindrales; family CSP1-4; genus CTSoil-043. The sequence goes on from CAVPWX010000006.1 coordinate 216,838, forward strand.
GCAGGCCTCCGATGGCGAACGGGAGGAGCGAGGGCCACGTCGCGGCCGCCAGCCACGCGGCGACGAGGACCACGACCAGCGAGAGCGTTCCGCGCCCGATCGCCTGGGGCGTGATCGTGGCGAGCCGGGCGCGGAGGAGTGCCCACTCGGCGCGCGACCGTTCGCGGGCGGGCCGGAGGCGGGCGATGGCGGCGTCCTGGGGGGTCCGCATCGCACGATTATGCCCTCCCCGGCAGCCGGTAGCGCATCACCCGTGACGGGGGATGTCCCCCAGGCGCCATGTCCTTGCGAGCGGATGCTACGATCCCGGCAGTCCCGAGCCGGCACCTCGTACGGGGCCCGTCCGCGCCGCCCAGGCGGCCGTGATGCAAGGGCCCGCGATGACCCGACCGGGCGAAGGAGACGCGCATGGCGACCGTGAACTTCGACCATGTCACCAAGAAGTACGGCGAGGTGACGGCCGTCGACGACTTCAACCTCGAGATCCAGGACGGCGAGTTCATGGTCTTCGTCGGCCCCTCGGGCTGCGGCAAGACGACGAGCCTGCGGATGATCGCCGGGCTCGAGGACATCACCACGGGGACCCTCTCCATCGGCGACAAGGTCGTCAACGACATGCCGCCCAAGGATCGCGACATCGCGATGGTCTTCCAGAGCTACGCGCTCTACCCCCACATGAGCGTCTACGACAACCTCGCCTTCGGCCTCAAGCTGCGCAAGGTCGACAAGAAGGAGATCGACCGCCGCGTCAAGGAGGCGGCCGAGACGATCCAGCTCACGACGCTCCTCGCAGCGCAAGCCGAAGGAGCTCAGTGGCGGCCAGCGCCAGCGCGTCGCCCTGGGCCGGGCGATCGTCCGCGAGCCGGCCGTCTTCCTCATGGACGAGCCGCTCTCCAACCTCGACGCCAAGCTGCGGGTCCAGACCCGCGCCGAGATCGCCCGCCTCCACCAGCGCCTCAAGACGACGATCGTCTACGTCACCCACGACCAGGTCGAGGCGATGACGATGGGCCAGCGGATCGCGGTCATGAGCCAGGCCAAGCTGCAGCAGGTCGGCTCGCCCCAGGAGCTCTACGACCACCCGCTCAACAAGTTCGTGGCCGGCTTCATCGGCAGCCCGGCGATGAACTTCTTCCCGGTGGCCCTCGAGGGGACCGGCGAGGGCGCCAGGCTCAAGGGTGCGGGGATCGAGCTGCCCCTCCCGGCCGCCTTCCGCGAGGGCGTCGGGGCGACGACGGGGCGCGACTTCATCGTGGGGGTCCGCCCGGAGCACCTCGACGTCGCCGAGGTGCCCGGCGAGTACGCGACGACGCAGTCGAAGGCCGACGTCGTGGAGTACCTCGGCAACGAGGAGCTCCTCCACATCGAGGTCGCGGGGGTCGACATCGTGGCGGTCGTCTCCGCGGAGCGGCGGGTCCGCCCCGGCGACGTCGTCACGCTCCACTTCCCGCTCGACAAGATCCACCTCTTCGACGCCGAGACCGAGCTCTCGGTCCGCCGCTCGCGCGTCAGCTGAGCCGGCGGGGCGCCCCGTCGCCCGCCCTCCATCACCGCAGCGAGGAGCCGGGCCCCCGGGCCCGGCTCCTCGGCGTCGCGGGCCCGATAATCGCGGCATGCCGGATCCCGATCGCCGCGCTCCTGCCGACCCGCTCGACGAGCGACTCGTCGAGTCCACGGTCGTCCACCGCGGCCGCGTCCTGGAGTTCCGCGTCGACACCGTCGAGCGCGCCGACGGCCGCCGCGCCCGCCGCGAGGTCGCGGGCCACCCGGGGGCGGTGGCCATCGTGGCCCTCGACCCCGAGGAGCGGGTGCTCCTGGTCCGCCAGTACCGCCACCCGGCCGGCAGGGTCCTCCTCGAGATCCCCGCCGGGACGCTCGACCGCGATGCCGCGACCGGCGCCCCGGAAGACCCCGACGACGCCGCCCGGCGGGAGCTGGAGGAGGAGACCGGCTACCGCGCCGGAGGATGGGAGCGCCTGGCCGACTTCTGGACGGCGCCCGGCTTCGCCACCGAGCGGATGTTCCTGTACCTCGCGACCGACCTCGCGCCGGCGGGGGATGGACGCCTGGGCCCCGACGAGGACGAGGCGCTGGAGCTGGTGCGGCTGCCCTGGCGGGAGGCCGTCGCGGCGGCCGAGCGCGGCGAGATCGGCGACGCGAAGTCGCTGGTCGGACTGCTCTGGCTGGCGCGCCGCATGGAGGCCGCGCCGCCCCGGTGACCGGGGGGCGGCGGCCTCCCCAGGGGTCGGCCTCCCCTGCCGCTACTCCCCCGTCCCGCCGAGGCGTCGCAGCCCGCCGCGGTAGAGCGCGCTCTGCGGGGCCAGGGCGACGGCAAGGCGCAGGTGCGTCCGCCCCTCGTCGGGGCGGCCGAGCCGGATCAGCGCTCGACCCAGGGCGTAGTGGCCGTAGTGCGACGTGGGGTCGACGGCGAGAAGCGCCTCGAACGTCTCGACGGCGCGGTCGAGCTGCCCGGTCATGAAGTAGGCCCGCCCGAGGGGCTCGAGGATGGACCCCCGGCCGGGCTCGAGGCTCGCCGCCCGGGCCAGGACGACCGCGGCCTGCGCGTGATGGCGGCCGGCCAGCAGCTCGCGTCCGCGCTGCAGGAGCGCGTAGGCCGACTCGCGATCGTCGGCGTCCGGGCCGGGCGTTTCGGCGTCCGGACGCGTGAGGTCGGCGTCCGGATCGGGCGAAGGATCCGGGCGCGCCGGCTCGGAGCCGCCGGGCTCGCGATTGGTCATGGCCCGATCCTCGCACGGATCGGGCCCGCCGTCAGGCGAGCGGGTGCGCCGCCCGGAGCGCGGCGAAGGCGCGGCAGACCGCGGCCCGCTCCATGTCGTCCGCCGCCTCGACGAGAAGGCGTCGCAGGCTCGGCTGCTCGTCGCCCCGCGCATCCGCGAGGTCGCGGGTGCGGGCCACGAGTGCGGCGTCCGGCCGGTACGCCGGGAAGAGCGCCGTGACGTATGCCCGCAGGAACGGGTGGTCGCGCTCGGCCGCGACCCCCGGGAGCGCCTCGAAGAAACGGTCCACGTACGGGGCCAGCAGCTCGGCCTGGTGGGCGTGGTTGAAGCCGGACATCGCGGCCTGCGTCAGGCGGAAGGAGCCGTAGCCCGCGCCGTGGATCCGGTCCCACGCCGCGGCCTTCGCCGCCGCGTCCGGGGCGCCGGTCTCGGCCCGGAGCGCCTCCCGGGCCCCGCGATCGGTCGGGTCGGCCGCGCGCTCGGCGGCAACCCGGTCCGCGGCCCCGGGCAGGTCGTGGGCAACCGCGAGCGCGGCCACGGCCCACCGCATCTGGCGGTCCACCGCGAGGGCCGGCAGGTCCGGGTCGCCGTCGACGGCCCGGGCCAGGCGCGCCACGTCGGCGGGTTCCGCGGCGGCGCCGATCGCCGCCCGCAGCCAGAGCGTCCGGAGGTCGCCCTCGGGAACCGCGGCGAGGGCCTCGAAGGCGGCCGCGACGAAGCGGCGGGCCTCGGCGACGCGGCGATCCTCGGGCACGTAGCGGGCGAGCGCGGCGCGGGCGGCGTCGAGCCCGGCGAGGACGATCTGGTCGTCGCGCTCCTCCGGGAGCCGCGTGCGCACCAGCTCCAGGAACTCCAGGGCCGAGTACCGGGCGCCCCGGACCATCTCCCAGAGGGTCCCCCAGATGAGCTGGCGGAGGAGCGGGTCGGCGACCCGCGGCAGGACACGCGACGCGGCGGCCAGCGAGGCGGGGTCAAGGAGGACGCGGGCATAGCCGTGGTCGCCGTGGTTGGGGAAGACGAGGTCGGGGGCCGGATGCCCGGCGGCCGCCTCCACCCACGTCTCGGCGCCCTCCAGCCGGGCGGGCACGACGTCGACCTCCGCTGGCCCGTCGCCGGCCACGCGGATGAGCGCCAGCTCGAGCGCGTGCGGGCGGAGCGTCGGATGGTCGTCGGAGGCTTCCTGGGTGAGCTGGAGCCGCTCGACACGCCCGTCCCGGGCCGTCCACGACGCCTGGATCGTGTTCAGCGAGGCCGTCTCCAGCCAGCGGCGGCCCCAGTCGCGGAGCGAGCGGCCGGCCCCGTCCTCGAGCGCCGCCAGGAAGTCGGCGAGCGTGGCGTTGCCCCAGGCATGGCGCCGGATGTAGGTCCGCAGGCCGGCCCGGAACCCGTCCTCCCCGATCTCGGCCATGAGCTGCTTGATGACCGAGGCCCCCTTCCCGTAGGTGATCCCGTCGAAGTTGTAGAAGGTCGCGTCGGTGTCGGGCACGTGGCCGGAGACGGGATGCGTCGTGGACCGGGCGTCGGCCTGGTAGCCCCATCGCTTCATGTCGGCGTGAAAGGCCCGCCAGGCGCCGGCGAAGCGCGTCGCCTCCACGAGGGCGAGGTTCGAGACGTACGTTGCGAAGCTCTCGTTCAGCCAGAGGTCGTCCCACCAGCGCATCGTCGCGAGGTCGCCGAACCACATGTGGGCGAGCTCGTGGAGGATCGTCTCGGCGCGAGCGAGCCGCTGCGTGTCCGTCGGAGGGTCGCGGAAGACATAGTCCTCGCTGAACGTCACCGCGCCCACGTTCTCCATGGCCCCCGAGTTGAACTCGGGAACGAAGATCTGGTCGTACTTGGCGAATGGGAAGGGGTGGTCGAAGAGGGCGGCGTAGTAGTCGAGGCCCTGCTTCGTCACGGCGAAGATCTCGTCCGGGTCCAGGTGGCGGGCCAGGGAGCGGCGGGTCCAGATCCCCAGCGGCGTCCCCCGGTGCAGGGAGTGGACGCCGGCATAGGGACCGGCCAGGACGGCGGCGAGGTACGTCGAGATCGGCGGCGTCGCCGCGAAGCGATGCTCGCGCCGCCCGCCGGCGACGGGCACGGTGGCGGCGGCCGGGCTGTTGGCGATCACCGACCAGTCCTCGGGGGCCCGGACCGTCACCGCGAACGTCCCCTTGAGGTCGGGCTGGTCGAAGCAGGGGAAGAGGCGGTGGGCCTCGAACGGCTCGAAGTTCGAGTACGCGTACTCCGCACCGTCCTCGGGGTCCACGAAGTGGTGGAAGCCGTCGCCGCCGCGGTCGTACTCGTTCTCGTAGGCGACCTCGACCTCCGTCGTCGCCGCGAGGAGCGCGCCCGGCAGGAGGATCCGATCACCGGGACGCTCCGGCGCCACCTCGCGGCCGTTGACGACGAGGCGTTCGATGGTCCCGCCCCGGAAGTCCAGGAAGAGGTCGCCCGCGCCGGCGACGGGGAAGCGCAGGTGGGCCAGGCCGCGGTAGGCCGTTCGGCCGGCCTCGAGGTCGAGCTCGAGCGCATACGCAACCCGGCCGACGCGCGCCGCCCGGGCGATCGCCTCGTCGCGCGTCAGGAGGTCCTCGCGCGCGCCGGTGCTCAGGTCGCGCTCCGCCAGGCGGCGAGGTCGACGCGCTTGAGCCTCGGGCTGGCCGTGATCCCCGGGATCCGGCCCCGCTTGGCGATCGGCCGCCCGTCGATCTCCTTGATGTCGCCGGTGAAGTCGATGGGGCTGGCCCCCGAGATGTAGCTGCCGACGGCGAAGCTGTCGGCCGGGGCGCCCTGCTCCTTGAAGTAGCGGATCCGGTCGGGGGTGAGGCCGCCGGACACGACGATCCGGACGTGGGCGTGGCCTGCCTGGTCGAGGCGGGCCCGGATCTCCTTGACCAGGTCCGTCGTGACGCGGCCGCGCTCCGACGGGGTGTCGAGCCGGATGCCGAAGAGCTTCTCACCCAGCGCGTCGGCCACCCGGAGGGCCTCCTCGGCCTCGTCCTTGAAGGTGTCCACGAGGACGATGCGGGGGACGTCGGGCTCCAGGTCGCGGTCGAAGGCCTGGGCGGCGCGGACGGTGTCGCCCACGATCAGGACGAGCGAGTGCGGCATCGTCCCCGTCGGGTTCAGGTTGGCCAGGCGGGCACCGGCGGGCGTCGACGCCCCCACGCAGCCGCCGACGATCGCGGCGTAGTCGAGGACGTCGGTGACGTCGGGGTGGACGTGGCGGGCGCCGAAGCTGATGACCGGCTGCGGCGCCGCGGCCTCCACGCACTCGCGGGCGGCCGTCGCCCAGCCGGTGGCCTGGGCCATCATCCCCAGGATGGCCGTCTCGTACAGGCCGAAGACGCGGTAGCGGGCCCGGATCCGGAGGACCACCTCCTTCGGTGCGAAGAGGTCACCGTCGTCGAGGCCCTCCACGAGCACCTCGTCCGGGACGGCATGCTCCAGGACGTGGGCGAGGAGGTTCTTCGCCTCGTCGATGCCGCAGAGCACGCCGGCGCCCCGGCTGAAGACCTCCAGGGCGACGATCGGATCGAGCCCCTCGCGCTCGAGGATCCGCGTGGCGCGCGCGAAGTAGACGTCCGCCGACTCACCGGACAGGATCTCGTGGGACGGGCGGTGGGGCTTGAGCCGCATTGGCCGATCCTAGCAAAGCCGGGGGCGGGGAGCGCCGCCCATCAGCGCGTCCCCGCCAGCTCGCCGAGGCGGTCCGCGAAGCGGGCGAAGAGGCCTACCTGGCGGCTCACCCGGCCGCTCCAGTCCGGCACGCGGCCGCCGACCCAGGCCCACGGCGCAACCTCATCGAGGAGGAGGTCGCAGATCGCGAGGGCGCGCGCGACCGCCAGCCCCAGCTCGTCGCGGTCGAGCCGCTCGACCGGGATCTCGACCGCGAGGATCGGCCGGTCGTCGTCCGTGAGGGCGAACTTCGCGAAGGGGAACTCGTCGTTCCAGCGCAGCAGGCGGCGGTACGACACCCGGAACGTGTGGGCGATCGGCGGGGCGAGGTGGACCCACACGAACGCCGCGGTCGCCGGGTCCAGGATCACCGTGACGCGGACGTCGAAGCGGCGCCGGCCGTCGAGGCGGAGGTCCCAGGAGGCGATCGAGTCCCGCTCGAGCCGCTCGGCCGGCCCCAGGCCGAGCTCGGCGAGCCAGGCCTCGACGGCCGCGGGCGTCGGCGGCGTGCCGTCCGTCACCCGGTGCCGCGGCGCTCGCCGTCGGCGGGCGGCGAGCCGGCATCGCCGGCGGTCGCCCGGGGTCGTCTCGCTCGCGGCGGAGCGGCGCCGGTCCCGCGAGCGCCCGTTGCCGCGGGTGATCGTGGCCCCCGATCCCACGGCGCGTCCCGGGAAGTCGGTGGCCCGCACGTCCGGGTCCACCCGCACGTTGCGCCCGATGCGCACGCCGCGCGGGAGGACGGCCCGCTTGCCGACGATCGTGATCCCCGTCGTCAGGTGGCTCGGGGTCAGCCGGTTGGGGACGGTCAGGTCGCCACCGTCGCCGACGATCGCCCCCGGGCCGACGGTGACCTCCTTGTCGAGGATCGCCCGGTCGACCACCGCGCCGGGGCGGACCACGGTGTCGAACATCAGGATCGAATCGCGCACCACGGCGCCGACGCCGACGACGACGCCGGGCGAGAGGACGGAGTTGACGACCATCCCCTCGACCTGGCAGCCGTGGCTGATGAGGCTGCGGTGGACCTGCGCGGTGGTGCCGATCTTGGCCGGCGCGCGCTCCTCCGAGCGCGTGTGGATCAGCCACTCCTTGTCGTAGAGGTCCAGCGGGGGGCGGTCCTCCAGGAGTGCCATGTTGGCCTCCCAGTAGCTGTGGATCGTCCCCACGTCCTGCCAGTACCCGTCGAAGCGATAGCCGTACACCCGGGCGCCCCCGTCGATCATCGCCGGGATGACGTCGCTGCCGAAGTCGGGGTGAGACTCGCCGAGCCAGCGCTGGAGGGCCCGCTTGCTGAAGACGTAGACGCCCATGCTCGCGAGGTCCGACCTCGGCTGCCTGGGCTTCTCCTGGAACTCGGTGATCCGGCCGGACTCGTCCATCGCCAGGATCCCCATCCGGGTCGCCTCGGCGAGCGGGACACGGCGCACCGCGATCGTGACGTCGGCCCGCCGCTGCCGGTGGAAGGCGGTGAACGGCGAGTAGTCCATCTTGTAGACGTGGTCGCCGGCCAGGACGACGACGACGTCGCCGGGCGCCTGGTCCACCACCGACATGTTCTGGAGGACCGCGTCGGCCGTGCCCCGGTACCACTCGCTCGCCTTTCCGCGCGAGATGTAGGGCGGCAGGATGCGGACCCCGCCGACCGTGCGGTCGAGGTCCCAGGGCCGGCCGGAGCCGATGTGGTCGGAGAGCGAGCGGGGGTTGTACTGGGTGAGGACGGCGACGTTGTCGATGTCGGAGTTGACGCAGTTCGAGAGGGCGAAGTCGATGATCCGGAACTTCCCCGCGAAGGGCACCGCGGGCTTGGCGCGCTTCTCCGAGAGGATGGAGAGCCGGGCACCCTCGCCGCCGGCAAGGATCACCGCCAGGGTCCGCTTCATCGGCCTTCCTCACGCGCCGGGAGCTGGGTCGGGGTCGAGACGACCTGGCGGCGATGCTACCACGGGGGGTCGGCCCAGCCCGGGCGTGGTCTCGATGCCCGGCCGCGGCCTCAGACGAAGAAGCGCGGGTTGACGAAGCTGTCGCTCGAGACGACCGCCCAGTGGAGGTGCGGGCCCGTCGTCCGCCCGGTCATGCCGATGTAGGCGATCACCTGGCCGGCCGAGACCCGGTCCCCCGCCGAGACCGCCGGCGGGCGCGTCGCGTTGTCGACATGGGCGTACCACGTCTGCAGCGACTCGCTGTGGGCGATGATGACGATCCACGCCCTTGGGTAGGGGTCGAACGGGTTCGGGCCGGCGAAGACGACGACGCCGTCGCCGGCGGCACGGATCGGCGTGTACATCGGGGCGGCGAGATCGATCCCCTGGTGGAAGTGGGAGCAGCTGCCGACCGGCGGCTCCCAGGCGAAGCCGGTGCACCCGAACTCCTGGGTGACGACGGCCTCCATCGGCCAGCGCAGGGTCCCGTTGTACTGGGACGGGATGTTGCCGAGGTTGCGCTGCCGGGCGACGATCGAGGCGATCTGGGCGGCCAGCTTCTTCTGGGCCGCCACGTCGCGGACGATGGCGGTCTGGAGCGCGGTCTTGTTCTTGGCCAGCCGGGCGTAGGTGGTCCGCTGGATGGCCAGCTGGCGCTCCGTCTCGTCCTGCAGCTTGGCCAGCCGCGTCTTCGCCGCGCGGAGCTCCTTCATCCGGGCGTCGAGCTGCTTCTTCTGGGCCAGGGTCTCCTCGCGAAGCTCGCCGCGGGCCGTGCGCGTGGCGATCACCAGGCCGCGCAGGGCCTCCAGGGTCCGGGCGTCCGCCTCGATGCGCTCGGCGAGCGCCCGGTCCTGGTCGCCCAGGTCCAGGTACGAGCCGACGTCCACGACGAGGTCGGTGAACGATCCGGCCGTGAGCAGGGTCTGGACCAGCGGGGTGCGGTCGGTCCGGTAGGCCTCGCGGAGGCGGGCGGCCAGGATCGCCTTGCGCTCCTGGAGCTCCCGGGTCTTCTGCGCCTGCTCCTCCTCGATGACGACGACCTGGCGATCCAGGAGGGCGACCTGGGCAACCAGGTCCTCGTACGCGGACCGGACCTTCTTGATCTGCTTGCCCAGGCTCGCGATGCGCGCCTTCGTCTGCTCGAGGTTGGCGTTGATCCCCTTGAGCGCCTTCGTCGTGGAGGCGATCTCCTGCGCCAGCCCGCCCTGCAGCGAGCGCAGCTTCGCGACCTCCTCCTTCTGCGCCTTGACCCGTGCGGCGAGCGCCTTCTGGCGGGCGACGGCGTCGGACAGCTCGTCGCCGCGCGCCGGCGCCGGCCCGGCGATGCCGACCAGGAGAGGCAGGACGAGGAGGGCCGCGAGAAGCCGCACGGAGACGGCCCGGCCCGGGAGGGCCCGCGGCGGACGCGGCGGCATCCACCCCGCGGCGATGGGCGTGGCGTGGCGGCGCATCAGGCTGGCGTCGTCATCGTGCGAGCGGTCGCTCCGTTGGGCGCGTCGCCGCGCCTGGCGGTGTCCTTCCCGCCGGTGCGTCGCCGTCCGAAGGGGCACGCCTCGGGACGACCCGGCTGGCGGGATTCTACTCCCGCCCCGCCAACGCGCCACCCGGACGACCGGGTCACAGCGCGACCAGGACCGCCCAGTACGCCCCCACGATGAGAAAGGGCCCGAACGGGACGTACGTCCGGAGGGTGATCCGGCGCGCCGCGAGCAGCACCGCAAGGACGACGCCGGCCGCCAGCGCCCCCACGACGACCCCGGCCACCGCCCGCGCGAGGCCGGCCAGGAGCCCCACCGAGACGAGGAGCTTGAGGTCGCCCATCCCGATCGCCCCGCTCCCGAACGGGATCGCCACCACGAAGAGGAACGCCGGGATGGCCAGCGCCGCCAGGATGGCCGCCGGGAGCGCCTCGGGAGGAACGAGGGGGTTGAGCCCGAGGAGGCCGACCGCGAGCGCGATCGGGATCGCCGGCAGGGTGACGACGTCGGGCAGGAGCCGCTGGTCGAGGTCGGTCGCCAGCAGGAGCGTGAGGGCGACGAAGAACGCCCCGAAGAGGACCAGGGGGAGCGGCTCGTCGAAGCGCAGCGGGAGCGCGCCGAGGGACAGCCCGCCCAGGATCGCGACAACCGCCGTGCGCCAGTCCACCGGGCGGACCCAGCCGGCCGGGCGGATGACGGCGCCATCGTCGTCGAGCTCGGCCTCGTGCTCCGGCCAGCGGGCGGCGATCCGGTCGGCGACGAGCCCCCACGCGGCGCCGGCAACCGCCAGGGCGACGGCGAGGACGGTCGCCGACGCGGTCACCGGCACGCCGCCCGAGACCGGCCCACCCGCCCCGTCGCCCCGCTCGCTACGCGGGGTGCGCGCCGGCCAGGGCGAGCTCCACGAGCGTCGCCGTGGAGGTGCCGGTGGCGCCGCGGGGTGCCCAGGGCACAGCCTTCCGGAAGTAGGCCGTCCCGGCGATGTCGAGATGAACCCACGGCACGGTCACGAACTGGCGCAGGAAGAGCGCGCTGCGGATCAGGCCGCCCTCGGCCTGCGAGCCGGCGTTGACCATGTCCGCGTACCAGCTCTCCATCTCGGGCCAGTACTCCTCGACGAGCGGCATCTGCCAGAGGCGCTCGCCGGCCCGGGCGGATGCGGCGGCAACCTCGTCGTACCAGGCCTGCGGGGCCCCGAACCCGCCCGAGACCAGGTGCCCGAGCGCCCGGGCCACCGCACCCGTGAGGGTGGCCACGTCGACGACATGGGTGGCACCCAGGCGCTCGGCGTACGTCATCGCGTCGCCGAGGATGAGGCGCCCCTCGGCGTCGGTGTTGATGATGTCGACGGTCTTGCCGTTGAGCGCCGTGACCACGTCGCCGGGCCGCGCCGAGTGCGGACCGGGCATGTTCTCGACGGCCGGGGCGACGACCAGGAGCGGGGTGCCGGGGGCGAGGCGGGCGACCGTCGCGGCGGCACCGAGCACGGTGCAGGCCCCCGTCTTGTCCATCTTCATCTCCTCCATCCGCTCGGACGGCTTGATGGAGATGCCCCCGGAGTCGAAGCAGACTCCCTTGCCGACGAGGGCCAGGTGGCGGCCGAGAGCGTCCTTCTCGCCCTCGCCGCCGGAGCGGACGACGATCATCCGCGGCGGGTTCGCGCTCCCGCGCCCGACGGCCAGGAACATGCCCATCCCGAGCTCGGCCGCGCGGACCTCGTCGAGGACGTCGACCCAGAGGCCGTGGGCGGCCGCGATCTCGCGGGCCTCGTCGGCGAGCACCGCCGGGCTGACGTCGTTCGCGGCGCGGTTGGCGAGCCGGCGCGTGAGGTTCGTGCCCTCGCCGATGATGCGTCCGCGCTCCGCTGCGGCTGCGAGCGCGGCGGCGTCGGTCGCCGGGGCGACGAGGATCAGCTCGTCGAGTGCCGGCGGCGAGGCCTCCGGCGCCGCGCGGTAGATGGCGGCGGGATCGAAGCTCCCCTCCACGACCCCCCGGGCGAGGAGCTCGGCGACTGCGACGGCACCCCCGTCGAGGGCGGCGGCGAGGTCGCCGAGCCAGACCGCGAGCGTCCGGACGGGGCGGCCGGCCAGCCGCCGCTCGATCGTGGCGCCGAGGTGGACGACGGTCTCCCGGTCGAGCTCGGCGGCCGGGCCGGTGCCCACCGCGAGGAGCCGGCCGGCAGGGAGGTCGCCGGCGGCCGCCAGGGCGGTGGCGTAACGCGTGCCCGTCAGCTCGCCGAAGGCGGCAAGGGCACGGATCTCACCGCCGCTCCGGCGGTCGAGCTCGCCGAGGGGACCCTCGAACGCCGGTTCGGGGGCGACGGGGAAGGCGAGGACGTCGGCGGCGACGTCCCAGGGCTGGTCGATGACGACGCGCAGCTGCATGCGGGTGAGGGCTCCTGGTGCGTGGCGACGTGCGGACCGGCGCGCGGCCGGGGGACTCCCCGAAGTCTAGCCCCGCTCAGGGCGCCGGGGTGGCGGTCGGCTCGGCGGTCGGCTCGGCGATCGGCGGCGCCGGCGTGGCGCTCGAGCGGGCGAGCGCATCGAGCAGCTGGCCGCGGGCCTGCTCGATGGCGATGACCGCCTGGTTGAGCCCGCCGCGCGCGACATCGCCCAGGATGATGACCAGGGCCCGCGCGTCCGCCGGCAGGAGCTCCTTCGCTGCCCGCTCGCGCGCCGCGGCCGTGCGGACCGCGTCGGTCACGCGCCCGCCCGAGCGGCGGAGCGCGTCCCACAGGGCGCGGACGGCGGCGTCGTAGTCGGCGTTACGCGAGATCCACTCGTCGAGCGTGGCCACGTCCACGGTGGCGGCGAGGCGGTCGCGGATCGTCCGCGCGGCCTCGAGCTCGGCGGCCGCCCTGTCGATCCGGTCGATCGCGGAGCGGTAGGAGCCCGCCCCGCCGAAGCGGATCGCCTCGCCGGCGAGCTCGTCGTGGGCCAGGAGGTGCCCGGTGAGCTCGATGGCGGGCACGACCCCGCCCGCCAGGCGCTCCCACGCGGGCCGCAGCGGAGCCACCACCGGGAGCGCGGCGACGAGCGCGTCGTAGCGGGCCAGCGTCGCCGGCGAGTACCGGATCGTCCGTCCCGGGGCGGCCAGGGGCATCGCCTCCAGGCGCGCCCGGAGGCCGCCCGCCGCCGCCTCGATGACGTCGAGCTGCGCCGTCCCGGCGTCGATCGCCTCGCCCAGGGCGGCCGCGTCGCGGGCCACGAGCGCCGCCAGCGCACCGCGGCCCTCCTCGCCGAGAACCCCCACGGCATCGGCGAGGGCGACGAGGTCGGCAGATGCAGCGTCGAGCTCGGGCTCGATCGCCCGGTCCGCCGTCCACGTGAGCTCCGGGCGGCCCGAGCTGCCGGGCAGATGGTCCAGGGCGGTGACGATGCCGGCCGCCCCCAGGGCGATGACGACCGCCAGGGCGAGCCACGCGACCGCGACTGCCGACCTCCGAAGCAACGTACCTCCCGCCCCGCCTACGCGGCGGGCGCCGGCTCCTGCTTCTTCTTCCCGTTCCGCAGGTACAGGAGCTCGCCCTCCATTTTGCGCGGAACGAACCCGAACGCACGGTACACCCCGTCGAGGGGCCCCACGTTGTCGAGGGCGAGCTGGCGCAGCTGGTCGGTCGCGACGGGGAAGAACCGGAGGCGGAGGAACTCCGCCGTGCCCGCCGCGAGCCGGATGACGGGCACGGGCATGGGAACGATGATCCGCCGCTTCCCGACCGACCGGGTCACCTCCTCGGTGATCTCGCGGTACGTCCAGGTGCGGGGACCGCCCAGCTCGTAGGCCCGGCCGATGGTCTCGGGCCGCTCGAGGGCAAGCCGCAGGCAGAGGGCGAGATCGCCGACGTGGAGCGGCTGGAAGCGGCTCCTGCCGTCCCCCGGCACCGGGACCAGCGGGGCCGGGATGCGCACGAGGTCGGCCACGATGTTGAAGAAGCCGTCCCGGGGCCCGAACAGGAGCGACGGCCTGAGGATCGTCCAGTCGAGGCCGCTGTCGCGGACGGCCCGCTCGGCGCGGGCCTTGCTCTTGGCGTAGTTGAGCTCCTCGCGGTCCTCCACGCCCAGCGCGCCGAGGTAGACGAGGCGGCGCGTGCCGGCCGCCCCCATGGCCGCGATGAGGCTCTGGGTGCCGCCCAGGTTCACCCGCAGCAGCTCCTTCCCGCCGTTCCAGTCGCGCGGGATCGCGACCAGGTGGACGACGGCGTCGACCCCGGCGAGCGCGGCCGGGAGCGTCTCGGGGGCGAGGACGTCGCCGGTGCGGAGCTCGACGCTGGCCGCCAGCGCCGGGGCGAGCCGTCGCATGACGACCTCGCCGGCCTTGGGCGAGCGGACGAGCGCGACGACGCGGTGGCCGCCCCCGAGGAGCTCCGGGATGACGTGGCTCCCGACGAAGCCGGAGGCGCCGGTGACGAGGACGGTGGACATGGCTCGGGCATCCCTCGGACGGGGCCGGTCGCGGGCAGGCGCGCCGGTCGGATCTGGCACCGCCATTGTGCGGCGATCTCGGTGACCCGTTCGGCGCGGCGGCACGGCCGGATGGCGGCAGCCCCGCCGCGCCGGACGGAGAACCGCCGCCGGGACGATGTGATCGGGACGCCGCCGACGTGCGGCCAGGTTGCGCGGAGCCCTGCGGCGAGGGCTCCGGTATCAGGTGGGCAGGGGCCGGCCGCCGCCCAGCTGCTCGAGCGCCGCGGCCAGCTCGTCGGCGTCGGCGGCGAGCGCTGCCGGCCTGCCGGCCGCCGGGAGGGCCTCCGCCTGCGCGCGGGTCGTGACGCCCGTGAGCATCAGGACGCACGGGATCCCCAGCCCGTGGGCCGCGGCAAGGTCGGTCGCCACGCCGTCGCCGATCATCACCGCGTCGGCGCGGGTCAGCCCGCTCCCTGCCGCCCGGACCGCCATCTCGAGGAGCAGCGGGGCCGGCTTCCCGATGGAGACCGGGGTGACCTGCGACCCCGCCTCCACGGCCGCCACGATCGAGCCGGCTCCCGGGCGGGATCCTCGCTCCGTCGGAAAGACCGGATCGCGGTTCGTCGCCACGAACCGTGCGCCGTGGCTCACGCAATCTACCGCGACGGCCAGCTTCTGGTAGGTGAACTGGGGGTCCAGGCCGACGACCACCGCGTCCGGATGCCCCGCCGCGTCCCAGCCCTCGATCGCCTCCTGGCCCCCGCGGGTCGCGGCGTGGGCCGCCGTGACGACCTCCAGCCCGGCGTCGCGGCACTCGCGCTCGAGGCCCCCGGCGCCGACCACGAGCACGCGCCGGACCGGCGGCTGCGTCTCGTGGTCGGCGAGGTAGAGCGCCGTCGCCCGGGCGGAGCTGACCACGCGATCCGGGCTCACCGGCGCACCCAGGCCGCTCAGCCGGGCGACGTAGTCGGCGCGGTAGTGCATCGAGTTGTTGGTGACGTAGACGACGGTGTCCCCGCGTGTCACGCGATCGGCGAGGACGGCGGCAACGCCGGGGATCGGCGAGGCACCGCGATAGACGACGCCGTCGAGGTCGACGAGAAGGAGCATCGGGCGGATCGTAGCCCGGACGGCCGCGCCGTACCATGAACCGATGCCCCGCCCTGCGCCCGACCCCCTCACCGGCGCCACGCGCCTGCTCATCGACGGCACCAACCTGCTGCACGCCCTTGCCCGCCGGGGCGGGCCGCTCCCCGCCGTCGCGGTGACGGGACGCCTGCGGGCCCTGGTGCCGCCCGGCGTCGCGGTGACGCTCGTGCTCGACGGCGGCCCGGCTCCCGGAGGCGCCGATCGCCGCCTGACGTCCGGGATCGACGTGCGCTACTCCGGGCGCCGCTCGGCCGACGCGCTCCTCGGCGATCTCGTCGCGGCCGCCCCGGAGGGGACGCTCGTCGTGACCGACGACATCGCCCTCGCGACGAGCCTGCGGGCGGCCGGGGCGCGCACGGCGCGCACCTCGTGGCTGGCGGAGCGGCTCTCCCGGCAGAGGCTCGAGGCGCCGGCCGTGGGACGCCCGAAGCCACCCCCCGCTCTGCCAGGAGAACCCGGCGGCGCCGACGAGGACGCCGCGCCGCGCTGGAAGCCCGGTCGGGGCGCGACGAAGAAGACCGGCAACCCGAAGCGCGGGCGCCGCCCGGCCTGACGTCGCGATCCCGACGACCGACACCCCGCCGTCCGGCGGAACGGCCCTACCGCTCCTCGCACGACATGGCACGCTGCGGGCCAGCGTCCCCGCGCCCATGACGGCCGCTGAGGTCTCTCGTGAAGCAGCTCAAGGTGCTCCTGGTCGGCGTCGGAACGGTGGGGGAGGCGATCGCCAAACCTGGCCAAGGTCGGCCAACGGATGAAGGGCCGGGCGACACACGAGGGGGCGATGGAACGCAGCATCGGCGTGCCGGGGGGCCGGCTCTTCGCCCCGCTCCGCCCCTGGAGCTGAGCGTGTGACCACCGTCCAAGTCCGGGTCGCCGGCTTCACGCCGTCGACCTCCGGCCTCCGCTTCGCCAACACCTTCCCGCCGGCGCCTTTCTGGAGATTCGGCCTGGGCCGCTGGATCAAGGTCGAGATCGGCGACGTCGCCGGCGGCCTCTGCGGGGGCATGACGTTCGTTGCGGCCGACCAGCACCGAGCCGGGCTGGCGCCACCCGTCGACGAAGTCGCCCCGCCGAGCGGCTCGGAGCTGCACGACCGGATCCTGCGCCGCCAGGTCGACAGCTTTGCCGGGGGTCGCCTGCCCCTCCGCTTCTATTCCCTGGCGAGCCCGTTGCGGCCCGCCCGCGACACCGCGTGGGCGAGGGCGCTCGCGCGCCTCGGGGTGGACCTTCACAGCCGGGCCCACGTGATGATCGCCCACGAGTGGCCGCGGATCCGGCAGGACCTCGACGCCGGGCGCCCGGTCCCCCTCGGGCTCGTCCGCGTCGTCTCCGCAAACCCCCTCGCGCTCACCCGGAACCACCAGGTCCTCGCGTGGGGCTACGACCTCGCCGGCGACCTGCTCACCCTGCGCATCTACGACCCCAACTGGCCGGGCGACGACGGGGTGACCCTCAGCCTCGACGTCTCCGACCCCGGGAGCGACGCGACCCCGACCTGGTCGCACCCTGACGGCGCGGTGGTCGCCTTCTTCCGGGCGCCGTACCGGCCCCCACGGCCCATCCCATCCCCCGCCCCATCCCTCGGACGCCCGGCGCGCCCGCCGGGCCCCCCTCGCGGGGACCGCTGACGCCCGCGGCCGCCCGCCACGCGCGCCCGCCGCCACGCGCGGACCGCGGCAGGCAGACCGCAGCTAGAATGCCGCCCATGACGGGAGACCTCGGCAGCATGATCGAGCAGGCGTGGAACGACTTCCTGGGCCTCGTCGAGAAGATCGTGAGCCCCGACTGGGGAGCGCTCGTCCTCCTGATCCCCCTCGCACTCGCCCCGCTCGTCCTCCTCTATCTCGCGGTCAGCGGCGGCCTGTGGACGATGTTCGCGATCAGGAAGCCCCGGCCGAAGGTCCGCTGGGAGGAAGGGACCCGCCCGCTGGAGCTCGACGCTGGCGGGGCGCCCGTCCTGCCGGTCGGCCTCCCGTTCTCGCTGCGGACCGGGCTGGTCTATCCGCCCGCCGTGGTCCGGACCGACGACGGCGAGGACCTGGCGGTGATCTGCCCGATGTGCCGCGTCCAGCGCCAGGCCCAGCTCTCCAGCTGCGGGAGCTGCGGGCTCGTCCTCGACGTCAAGCGGGCCATGACCGTGGCTCGCCCGGCGGGGCCGCCGCCCGGCGGCGCCGCGATCGCCTGACGGGGCGTCATCCACCGTGGCGACCGCCTCCTACTACCTCTACGTCGCCGCCGGAATCCTCCTCGCGGGAGCCTTCGCCGCGCACGTCGGCCATGCGACGCTCCTCGCGACGGGGCACCGCCTGGCCGCGGCCCTCGCCCCGGGCCGGGCGCCGGCCTTCGCCGGGGCGGTCGGGGGAGCTTCGTGGCAGAGATCGACGCCACGCCCGAGGCCGACGCCGGCTCCGGGCCCCGAACCGCGGCCGCGCCGTTCGCCATCGGCCTCGCCTGGGCGGCCGTGCTGGCGCTTGGCCTCGCCCTCCTCCTGCGGGGGATCGTCGTCGGGCGCGGGCCGTGGGGGACGCTGTTCGAGTTCACCGTCGCCTTCGCCTTCGGGATCATCGGCGGCTACCTCCTCCTGGAGCGCCGCTACCCGGTCCGCTCGATCGGCTTCATTCCCCTGGGCGTCGCGCTCGGCCTCCTCCTGTACAGCTGGACACTCCCCACGGAGATCGAGGCGCTGGTCCCGGCGCTCCAGAACCCACCGCTCCTGACGATCCACGTGGGGCTGGCGATGGTCAGCTACGGCATCCTCGCCATGAGCTTCGCGGCCGGCGTCGCATACCTGGTCCAGGAGCGGCGGCTCGCCGACGGCCGGATCGTGGAGCGCTTCGCCTGGCTGCCGTCCCTGGCGGTCCTCGACGCGGTCGCCCACCGGGCGGTCATCGTGGGCTTCCCGGTCTTCGCCACGATGATCGTGCTCGGGAGCTGGTGGGCCAGCATCGCCTGGTCGCGGTGGTGGGGCTGGGATCCCAAGGAGACGAGCGCCCTCGTGACGTGGCTGGTGTACGCGGTCTACCTGCACCTCCGCAACCAACGCGGCTGGCGCGGCCGGCCGGCGGCGCTCGTGCTCGTCGTCGGGTTCGCGATGATCCTCGTCACCTACTCCGGCAACCTCTGGTTCCCGGGGCTGCACAGCTACAGCGGGCTGTAGGGGGCTCTGGGGGCCCGTCCCCGGCCCATCCCGGCTTCGTCCACATCGCGGGCGGAGTCGTCCACAGGCGAGGCGGCACCTGTCCACCAGGCGCTCCCGACCTGTCCACGCATGCGGTGAGCATGGCGCCACATCCACAACATCTAGTGATCCGATGGTGCATCCAACCACTACATGTTGTGTTTTGTCGTTGACTCGGCCCGTCAGGCGCGGTAGAGTACGGGGACCGCCTGCAGCCGGTCCGGCCGTCTCCGGTCCCACCCGGAGCCGCCGGGCACCAGGGCAGGCGGAGGGCAGCCGAGGCACCCCGGATCGCGCGCAGCGATCCCCGGCGCAGCTACATCGCCGACCGGCGCGCGTCCCCCCGGGGTCGCCCGACGCCGGGACAGGAGCACTCGGATGGAGGGGCGGGCGGACCGCCAGGAGCAGGGCCCGGCGCGCGGCGCCGGCGGAAGGGACCGGGACGGCGCGCCGCCGGCCCGGAAGAGGAGCACGCGCAGCATGGCTCGAGCCGTACACGACGTCGTCCCGGTCGTCCCGCAGGACGCGAAGACCGCGAAGCCGCGCGGCAAGGCCGCCGGCACCCGGTCGAGCGCAGCCGCGGCTGCCGTGGCCCCCGCCGGCAGCGCGGAGGCCGTCGCCGCCCGCACGGACGCCGCGTTCGCGGAGGCTGCCGCCATCCGGTCCCGCGCCGAGGAGGCCGCGGCGGCGGCGATGGACGCCCTCCGCTTCACCGGGGAGGGGACCCGGGGCCTGACCTTCGAGCGTCGCTGGACCCGCCCCGGCGTCCACCCCTACGACGAGATCGCCTGGGAGATCCGGACGGCCGCCATCGGCAACGAGTCCGGCAAGCTCGTCTTCGAGCAGAAGGACGTCGAGGTCCCGGCGTCCTGGAGCCAGCTGGCCACGAACGTCGTGGTCAGCAAGTACTTCCGCGGCCACCTCAACACGCCGGAGCGCGAGACCAGCGTCCGCCAGCTGATCGACCGCGTCGTCACCACGATCGCCGCCTGGGCCGAGACCCAGCGCTACTTCGCGACGCCCGAGGATCTCGCGGCCTTCCAGGCCGAGCTGACCCACCTGCTCGTGCACCAGAAGATGAGCTTCAACTCGCCCGTCTGGTTCAACGTCGGGATCGAGGCGAAGCCGCAGTGCTCGGCCTGCTTCATCAACTCCGTCCAGGACTCGATGACCTCCATCATGGACCTCGCCAAGACGGAGGCGATGCTCTTCAAGTTCGGCTCCGGCGCGGGCTCCAACCTCTCCCCGATACGCTCCTCGCGGGAGAAGATGGCCGGGGGCGGCACGGCCTCGGGGCCGGTCTCCTTCATGCGTGGCTACGACGCATTTGCCGGCGTCGTCAAGTGCCTGACGGCCGACACGTACATCACGACCGGCAGCGGGCTCCTGCGCATCGACGAGGCGATCGAGGCGGACGGCCCGGTCGGCTTCGTCGAGGACGACTCCCTCACCCTCAACACGCCGGCCGGCCCGACGCGCATCTCGCACGTCTACCGGAGCCCGCTCGCGAACGTCCGCACGGCGACGCTGCGGACCGGCCTCGAGCTGACCGGCACGCACGAGCACCCGGTGCTCACGCTGGCCTCGCCATTCGAGCTCCGCTGGACCCGCCTCGCGGACCTGCGACCCGCCGACCGCGTCGCGGTCGAGCGCCGCCGTGAGCTGTGGCCGTCGCACGCGCCCGCTCTCGACCAGTTCGACTCCGACCTCGTCGTCGAGCGGCGGCCCCTGCGCTACCCGACCGAGATGACCCCCGAGCTGGCCCGCCTGCTCGGCTACCTCGTGGCCGAGGGATCCATCGAACAGGAGCGGTTCCGCTTCAGCTCCGCCGATCCCGAGGTGATGGCCGACTACTGCCGCGTCGTCGAGGCCGTCTTCGGCGTCGATCCGCGCGACCAGGTCCGCGACCGGGTCAACCCGACGACCGGCGTCCGGACGCAGCAGCTCGCGCTCAGCTGGAAGGGCGCCCTCCAGTTCCTCGCGTTCTGCGGCCTGCCGGCCGGGCGATCCGCGACCAAGGGCATCCCTCTCGCGATCCGTCGATCTCCGCGGTCCCTGGTGCTCGAGTTCCTGGCGGCGTACGCCGAGGGCGACGCGCACGTGGGCGACAGCCGGATCGAGATCGCGACCGCGTCCTCGCGCCTTGCCGAGGAGATCCAGCTGGTCGCGCTCAACCTGGGGGTGGTGGGGCGCCGTTCCACAATCAACGGCTACGCCCGCCTGACGTTCCTCGGCGCCGAGGCCGCACGTCTCGCGCGCCTTCTCCGACCGTACCTCGTCACGCCTCGCAAGCGCGACGCCGCGATCGGCACTCGCCAGCGTGTCGGCCGGCCGGAACCGAACCTTGACGTCATCCCCGGGCTCGTGCCCGCCCTCCGGTCGCTCCTCGCGGGCCCCAACGGCTGGGCCCGGGCAGCGAGCGGTGAGCTGGTGCAGGCAGGCTTCGGAATCTTCAACCGCGCCGGCGACAACGTGTCGTACGCCCGCACGCGGGCGATCCCCGGCCTGGTCGACCAGGTCGCGCGCCTGTCACCCGTGATGGGCGGCACGATCGAGCGCGTCCTCGACGACGAATACCTCTGGGACGAGGTCGTGACCGTCGCCGAAGCCGGTCAGGCGCTCACCTACGACTTCACGGTTCCGGACGTGCACGCCTTCGTCTCGAACGGGATCGTCTCCCACAACTCCGGCGGCAAGACCCGGCGGGCGGCCAAGATGGTCATCCTCGACGTCGACCATCCCGACATCCTCGACTTCATCGACAGCAAGAAGCTCGAGGAGCAGAAGGCCTGGGCCCTCATCGAGCAGGGCTACGATGCCTCCTTCACGGGCGAGGCCTACGGCGTCGGTCGCCTTCCAGAACGCCAACCACTCGGTCCGGGTGACCGACGAGTTCATGCGCGCCGTCGAGAGCGACGGGGACTGGACGACCCACGCCATCGTCGGCGGGGCGCCGATGGACACTCTCTCCGCCCGCACGATCTTCCGCCGCATGGCGGAGGCCGCCCATGTCTGCGGCGACCCGGGCATCCAGTACGACACGGTCATCAACGGCTGGAACCCCGTATCCAACACAGATAGACAGTACGCTACTAATCCATGCAGTGAATTTTCCTTTTTGAACGATTCTTCCTGCAATTTGGCGAGTCTGAATCTCATGAAGTTCGTCGGCGAGGACGGCGAGATCGACGTCGATGCCTACCGGCACGCCTGCCGGGTGACGATCACGGCCCAGGAGATCCTCGTCGACAACGCCTCCTACCCGACGCCGAAGATCGAGGAGAACAGCCACCGCTTCCGGCCGCTCGGCCTGGGCTACGCGAACCTCGGCGCGCTGCTCATGAGCCGCGGCCTGGCCTACGACTCGCCCGACGGGCCAGGCCTACGCGGCCGCGCTGACCTCGATCATGACGGCCGAGGCGTACCGCCAGAGCGGCGATCATCGCCCGCGACCACGGCGGCCCCTTCGTCGAGTTCGAGAAGAACCGCGAGCCGTTCATGCAGGTGATCGGCATGCACCGCGACGCGGCCCGCGGATCCCCGTCCGACGGCGTCCCGGCCCCGCTCCTGGCCACGGCCCGCGAGCTGTGGGACGAGACCCTGCAGCTGGGCGAGCGGCACGGCTACCGCAACGCGCAGACCACCCTCCTCGCGCCCACGGGCACGATCGCGTTCATGATGGACTGCGACACCACCGGCATCGAGCCCGACATCGCCCTCGTCAAGTACAAGAAGCTCGTCGGCGAGGGCTACCTCAAGATCGTCAACAACACGGTCCCCGGCGCCCTCCGCCAGCTCGGCTACACGCCGACCCAGGTCGAGGAGATCGTCGCCTTCATCGACGAGCGCGAGACGATCGAGGGCGCCCCCGCCCTGAAGCCCGAGCACCTGCCCGTCTTCGACTGCGCCTTCAAGCCGCGCAACGGGGACGCGGTCCATCGCGCCGATGGGCCACGTCCGGATGATGGCCGCCGTCCAGCCGTTCCTCTCGGGGGCGATCAGCAAGACCGTCAACATGCCGGAGGCGGCCACCGTCGAGGAGATCGAGCAGATCTACCTCGAGGGCTGGCGGATGGGCCTCAAGGCGATCGCGATCTACCGCGACAACAGCAAGCGGAGCCAGCCGCTCAGCACGAGCAAGCTCAAGAGCCACGACGAGACGAAGGCCGCCTCCGAGATCGTCGAGGAGCTCCGCAGGCAGCTGGCGGCCGCCCAGGCCGAGGCGACGAAGCCGCACCGCCGCCGGCTGCCGGCCGAGCGGACCGCGGTCACCCACAAGTTCGAGATCTCCGGCCACGAGGGCTACATCACGGTCGGCCTCTACCCCGACGGCCAGCCGGGCGAGATCTTCCTCAAGATGGCCAAGGAGGGCTCCACGGTCTCCGGGCTGATGGACACCTTCGCCACCGCCATCAGCCTGGCCCTCCAGTACGGCGTCCCGCTGCGCGACCTGGTGAACAAGTTCGCCCACGTCCGCTTCGAGCCGTCCGGCTTCACCGGCAACAGCGAGATCCCCATCGCCAAGTCGATCGTCGACTACATCTTCCGCTGGCTCGGGAGCCGCTTCCTCACCGGCGACGACCGGCTGTCGCTCGGGATCCAGGACGGCGGCAGCGTCGTCCCGGCCGCCCCCTTCAGCTTCGGCGCGGCGGTGACCGGCTTGGCGCCCACGGCTGCGTACGCACCGGAGGCGGAGGAGGGGCCGCTCGGCATCGACGAGGCGAACGAGCCGCCGGCGACCACGGCGACGGCCACGGCGGTCGCGACGGCCGAGGCCGGGGGCTCGACCCCGGCGAGCCGGGCCGCCCCGCCTGCCGCCGGTGGCAAGCTCGACGTCCCGGTCATGGAGCCGGCGAAGAAGGGCCACCCAAATGGCCACGGCAACGGCCACGCCAACGGCAACGGGAAGGCCGGCGCGGCGAGCGCCGTCGCGGCGTCGCTCGGCGCCGAGCGCACCGCCTTCGCGATCCAGGAGGACGCCCCATCCTGCATGGAGTGCGGCTCGATCATGGTCCGCAACGGCAGCTGCTACAAGTGCCTCAACTGCGGCTCCACGAGCGGCTGCAGCTGAGCGTCACCGGGCGTCACGGCGGCGCTCCAGCGCAAGGCGCTCGGCAAGGCGGCCTCGTGACCGCTGACCGTCTCATGCGGGCCCGCACGCTCCTCGTGGTCGCCGCGATCGGCGGCGCCGGCGTCCTCGCGTGGCGAGCGTCGCGGGGCCGGGGTGCCCGGGGCGGCCCCGCGACGAGCCCCGCCGGGCGAGCGGAGCCCGCCGGCGGCTGGGCCACGTGCTCGGCGCCCTCGGCCCGGGCGTACGAGCTGACGTTCGGGTTGCTCCTCGGCGGGATCTACCGGCGGATGGCCGACGACCTGGCGGCGGCGCTTTCGGGCGTCGAGGCACCCCGGGTCCTCGAGGTCGGGCCGGGCCCCGGCCACCTCGCCGTCGAGCTCGCGCGGCGCGTTCCCGACCTCCGGCTGGTCGGGATCGACGTCGACGCTGCGATGGTCGAGCGGGCGCGGGCGCGGGCCGTCCGCGAGGGCCTCGACGGCCGACTGCGGTTCGAGCTCGGCGACGTGGAGGCGCTTTCCTTTCCGGACGGCTCGTTCGACCTGGTGACCAGCTCCTTCTCCGTCCACCACTGGCCGGACGCCGCGGCCGGCTTCGCGGAAGTCCGACGAGTCCTGCGGCCCGGCGGCCGGGCGATCATGTACGACCTGCCGGACGCCTGGGGACGTCTCGAGACCCGGGCTGCCGGCCTCGCCGCCGCGGCGGCGCGCGGGGGGTTCGCGGAGCCAACCGCGACGGCCTTCCGATGGCCGGGCCGCGTGGCGCTCGTGCGGCGGCTGGCGGTCGCGGCGCCCGAGCGCGGGCGGTAGGCGGCCCGGCCGCGGCCGCGACGGATCAGGCGGAACGCCTCTGGCCAAGGGCGCCGCACGGGGCCACACTCGCCCCGTGCAGGTGATCCAGGTCGTCGGCGGCGTGGCGATCCACTCGTGGGCCCCGGAGCTGGAGCGGACGGCGCTCGAGCAGGCGGTGAACCTCGCCCACCTGCCGTTCGCGATCGACCACGTGGCCCTCATGCCCGACGCCCACGCCGGCTACGGGATGCCGATCGGCGGCGTCCTCTTCGCCGACGGCGCGGTCGTCCCGTACGCGATCGGGGTCGACATCGGCTGCGGGGTCGCCCTCGCCGAGACCGACCTCACCGTCGGCGCCCTGGGGCGGCGCGGCCTGCGCGACGTGCTGGAGACGATCGACGACGGCGTTCCGACCGGCACGAAGCGCCAGCGCCGGCCGGTCGACCCCCGGCGGGCCGAGGACGAGATCGGCCTCCCACGGCCGGCGTCGATCGAGCAGGCCTGGTGGGAGCGGGCGGTCGACCAGCTGGGCACCCTCGGGTCCGGCAACCACTTCCTGGAGCTGCAGCACGACGCCGACGGTCGCGTCTGCGTGATGCTCCACTCGGGCTCGCGGAGCCTCGGCAAGGCCATCTGCGACGCGTTCCAGCGGCGCGCGCTGGCTGCCAACCTGGCGCGGCACGACCCGCTTCCCCACCGCGAGCTGGCCTACCTCCGCGAGGGGACGGCCGACTTCGACGCCTACTGGGCGGCCATGACGTACGCCCTCCGCTGGGCCGAGGTCAACCGCTCGCGGATGCTCGACGTCGTCGAGCGCGCCTTCGAGGCCCACACCCGGATCCGGCGCTTCGAGCGGCTCGTGGACATCCAGCACAACTACGCCGCCCGCGAGACGCACCTCGTGGGGGGCCTGCGCGCCGGCCTCGTCCACCGCAAGGGCGCCGTGCGGGCCCGTGCCGGCGAGGCGGTGCTCGTGCCCGGGAGCATGGAGACGGCATCGTACGTGGGCGAGGGCCTCGGGAACCCGGCCGCCTTCGAGACCTGCCAGCACGGCGCCGGGCGGGCGATGAGCCGGACGGCCGCGCGCAAGGCCCGTGGCGCACCGGAGGTCTACGCGGCGATGCAGGCGGAGGGCGTGCTCCTCCTCGCCGGCGACCGGGGGGCCGTCGCCGAGGAGGCCGGCTTCGCCTACAAGGACATCGAGGCCGTGATGGCGGCATCGGCCGACCTGCTCCGGCCGGTCCGCCGCCTCGTGCCGCTCGGCGTCGTCAAGGGATAGGGCGTGGTCAGCCGGGCGCGGCGGCCCCGACCGCGCGGCGGCGCCGGACGACGGCCAGCAGGGCCACGACGGCGGCGGCGAGCGCCGCGAGGAGCAGCGGGCTCGCCGGCGACGCGGGCGCCGGGGCGGGGACCGGCGACGCGGCCGCCAGCGGATCCGGGCTGACGGCGATCGGCAGGTCGGAGCGGACGCCGCTCGCGGCGCCCCGGACGAACGCCTCGACCGCGGCGATCCCGCCGGCCGGCACGACGACGTCCGCGGCGTAGCGGCCGGTCACCGCGGTCTCGATCCCCATCGCCTCCGTCGCGGCCCCCGAGGAGCCGACGAGGCGGACCCCGACCGGCGTCCCGCCCCACGGGCGGAGGTCGCCGGCGGCGTCGGGGACGGCGAGGTCCCAGGTGAGGGTGACCGTCGTCCCCGGGGCCGCGCCGGCGGGGAACGGGCCGCGGAACGAGGCGACAGCGCCCTCCTTGGCGAGCGCGGGGCCGACGAGCGTGGCCGCCAGGAGCAGGGCGGTCGCGAGTGCGGAGATGCGCCGGACGTTCGTCATGGGAACCCCCCTTCCGGTGCCAGCATACCGGCGATCGCCCCGCCGATCCACCGCCCGCGAGGCCCCGGCTCCACGCGCTGAGGAAGCCGGGTGCGGCAGCCCCGGGCGCGTCAGACGCCCGGCGGGTAGCCGGGGATCGCCAGCTCGATGAGCGGGCTCCAGGCGACCATCGCGTCGACGTCCGTGCGGCCCCAGCTGCGCGCCACGTGGACGAGGAGCTCGCGGCGCTCCGCCTCGTCGGTCACGATGCGGGCGGTGGCCGGGAGGTCCGCCACCGGGCCCTGCTTGAGGTGGATCGTCAGGCGGGGATCCGCCTCGAGGTTGCGGATCCAGGCTCGCGTCCGCTCCCGCATCGGCATCCCCGAGATCACCAGGCGCCCATCGACACTGTGGAGGGCGATCTCGATCCGGCGCGGCTCGCCGCTGCGGCGCCCGATCGTCGTGATGTCGATGATGCCGCCGCGGTCGAGGGCGGCGCGGATCGCGGGGTCCATGGGGCGTCTCCGGGTCGGCTCGGGATGGTAGTTGCGGGAGCAACTATATCCCATCCCGCGGCGCGGTGCAGGCGAGCAACCGGCCCGTACACTGCCGGCTGATGCTCCGGACCGTCGCCGCCACCCGCTACGTGACCCCCTTCCGGGAGGGAGGCTCGCTGCCTGGCCTCTGCGAGGCCGACGACGACGGCCTCTACGTCGTGAAGTTCCACGGCGCCGGCCAGGGGCCGAAGGCCCTCGTCGCCGAGGTGATCGTCGGCGAGCTGGCCCGTGCGCTCGGCCTACCGATCCCGGAGCTGGTCCTCGTGGAGCTCGACGCCCGGTTCGCCGCCGGGGAGCCGCACTGGGAGGTGAAGGAGCTGCTCGACCGCTCCCCCGGGATCAACATCGGCGTCGACTTCCTGCCCGGAGCCATCGGCTTCGCGCCGGCCGTCGGCCCGGCCCCAGATCCCGCCCTGGCGGCCGCCTTCGCCTGGCTCGACGCGCTCACCCTCAACGTCGACCGCACGCCGCGCAACCCGAACCTCCTGGTCTGGCACCGGCGGGTCTACGGGATCGACCACGGGGCCGCGCTCTACGTCCACCACCGCTGGACGGACGCGACCCGCGATCCCGGCCACGCCCGGCGCCCGTTCGCCCAGGTGCGCGACCACGTGCTGCTGCCCTTCGCCTCCTCGATCGAGGAGGCCGACGCCCGACTGGCCCCGCTGGTCACCGACGAGCTGCTGGCCGGCATCGTCGACCTCGTCCCCGAGGCGTGGCTGGCGGGCGAGCCGGCGTTCGCCTCGGTGGCGGACAATCGACGGGCGTACGTCGACTACCTGCGGGCGCGGCTGGCCGCCCCGCGGGCGTTCGTGGAGGAGGCCGAGCATGCCCGAACCGGCGCCTGAGCCCGCCCGCCACCCGTTCGCCTACGCGATCGTCCGCGTGGTCCCGCGGGTCGAGCGCGGCGAGTCGATGAACGCGGGGATCGTCCTGCTCTGCCGGCCCCGACGGTTCCTCGGCGCACGCGTGGCGCTCGACGAGGCCCGCCTGCGGGCGCTCGACCCGGCCTGCGACGCCGAGGAGGTGCGGGGGCACCTCGAGGCGATCGAGCGGATCGCCGCCGGCGACCCTGCCGGCGGCCCGATCGCCGCCCTGTCCCAGGCGGAGCGCTACCACTGGCTTGTCGCGCCCTCCTCGACGATCATCCAGCCGTCCGAGGCCCACACCGGGATGACCGCCGACCCGGCGGCGACGCTCGAGCACCTGTTCGCGACGCTCGTCCTGGCACCAGCACCGCCGGAGACCTCCGGATGAGCCGCCCAGGCTCGCTGCTCATCGCGATCGTCGTGCTGGCCGTCGAGGGCAGCGGCGCCGTGCTGCTCGCACCCGTGACGCGGCGGGCGCTCGGCGTGTAGGTCGGTCACTCGCGTCCCGCGGAAAGGAGCTCACAATGACCTGGGAACGCGCGGAGGAAGTCGCGAAGCCCGTTCTCAAGTGCCCGCTTTGCGGCGGCACCCAGTTCGACCAGCAGCAGGGCCGGATGGACTCGCGGTGGGGCATCACCACGCATAAGCTCGTCCTCAAGATCTGCAAGAAGTGCGGGCTCGTCCTGCAGTTCTCGGCCGGGCGCGGGATCTTCGACTTCGACTGAGCGCCAGCACCGGCCGCCGGCGCCCGGGCCGTCATGGACGCGTCACGATCGGCGCGTACGATACGGGCACATCCGCAACGGAGCACGCGTCCCCATGGGCATCCTCGACTTCCTGTTCGCCGACCCGGCGAAGGCAACCCTCCCCTCCCCGGCCGACGCCCTTCCCGGCCGCCCGGAGCCGGTCGCCGTACCGGAGCGCCATGCCGTCCTCGGCACCCCGCTCGCCGGACCCGTGCCGGATGGGGCGCAGGTCGCCGTCTTCGGCCTCGGCTGCTTCTGGGGCGCCGAGAAGGCGTTCTGGCAGGTGCCCGGCGTCATCTCGACGTCGGTCGGCTACGCCGGCGGCCTCACGCCGAACCCGACCTATAAGGAGGTGTGCACCGGCCGGACCGGCCATGCCGAGGTCGTCCGGGCCGTCTTCGACCCCGCCCGCGTCACCTACGAGCAGCTCCTGCGGGTCTTCTGGGAGCATCACGATCCGACGCAGGGCATGCGCCAGGGCAACGACGCCGGCACGCAGTACCGCTCGGCGATCCACGTCCAGGACGCGGCGCAGCGCGCGGCCGCGGAGGCGTCACGGGACGCCTACCAGGCCGAGCTGACGAAGGCCGGCTTCCTGGCCATCACGACCGAGATCGTCGACTCGCCGCCGTTCTACTACGCCGAGGAGTACCACCAGCAGTACCTGGTCAAGGTCCCGGATGGCTACTGCCCAGATCACGGGACGGGTGTCGCGTGCCCCATCGGGCTCGGCGTGGAGGCGCCGCGCACCTAGGACCTGAGCCGACCGGCTCGTCGCCCGCATACATCACGAGCATCCAGACTGGCACGACCGCGACAAGCGCCCGTCCGGCGGATCTACGGCTGCCCGAAGTGCCCTGGTCACTCGACAGCCGTGAGCTGTCCCGGGCGACCGAGTCCTCGACAAGGTCGGGGCGATGTACCGGGCGTTCACCGATGGTCGCACACGAGCTATCCCCGCGAGCGAGGCGCTGTGACGCCCGGTCAGCCGGCCGCCCGAAGCAGCTGCGCTCGGCTCCATGGCGCCCGCAGGCCGAGGTCGGCGACCCAGCGCCCGACGTAGACGAGGTCGAGGGAGTCGCCTCCGATGTCGAGCATCCCCGCGGCATCGCCGAGATGCAGATCCGAGCCGCTCGCCATGGCCCACTCGAGCTTGGCGATGATGGTGTCCTCGGGGCTGGCGAGCCAGGCGGTCGTGCCGAGCAGGTCCGCACGGATCCGGCGGGTGAACTCCTCGCGCGAGAAGGGCCGGTCCTTGCGGACCAGGAAGTCGACCTTCCAGCCGGTCGCCGCATCGATCGCGCTGAACTGCGTCCGGTCGCCGAGAGCGCGAAGAGCCGCTTCCGCGTCGACGTACAGTCCGGCCGCCTCGAGCTCCCCCACGAGCCGGTCGATCCCCCCTCGATCCGGGTCGATCACGATGTCGAGGTCCCGCGTGGCCCGTGGCTCTCCGTGATACGAGCTCGCGACCGATCCGGTGATCATGTAGGGCACGCCGGCACGCTCCAACCGGGCGATCGTGCCGGAGAGGAGCGCGGCGAGGCTCACGGGCCGGGCGTCACCCGCCGGGCACGGCGGCGGGCGGCTTCCTCGCGGCCCAGGACGATCGCCGCCAGCCCAGCCCGAACCTCGTCGTCGGCATAGGCCGGATGACGGTGTCTGATCCCGGCCTCGGTGACGGCGCGGATCTCGTCGCTCATCTCGGCGGCCATGGCCACTCGCTGCCCGGACGTCATCCGCCGAAAGGCCTCCCGCTGGCGGGCATGGGCTGTCGTCGACGTGTCGCGCGAGGGCATCGTGCCGCAACTGTAGCCTGACATCGTGCCGTCGAGAACCCGCGGCAGCGCGGCCGGCGACCGGAGTGGTTACGTCGCGTGCTCGTGACATTTGCCACTACCCGTCTTCGGCGTCCGGATGCACGCTGCCGTCGGTGCGCGAAAGCCCTGACGGGCGGACACGGCCCCGGTCCTGGACCGAGAGGGAATGCGCGGCAGAGCCGATTCGCGCCGCAGGCGGGGAGGTGCTCGATGCCCGCGATCCTCGAAGCGGACAACCTGGTCAAGACCTACGGCAACCACGTGGCGGTCGACGGGGTCAGCTTCGCCGTCGAGGAGGGCGAGGTCTTCGGCCTGCTGGGGCCGAACGGCGCGGGCAAGACGACCACCATCTCGATGCTGACCGGGGTGCTCGAGCCGACGTCCGGCACGGCCCGAATCGGCGGCCACGACATCCTGGCCGAGGCGACCGAGGTCAAGCGGATCAACGGCCTGGTGCCGCAGGACCTGGCCCTCTACCCGACGTTGAGCGCCCGGGCGAACCTGCAGTTCTTCGGGCGGATCTACGGCCTGCGCGGCAAGGCCCTGCGGGAGCGGGTCGAGGACGTGCTCGAGATCGTGGCCCTTGCCGACCGGGCCGACGAGGCGATCGAGAAGTACTCGGGCGGCATGAAGCGGCGGGTCAACATCGCCGCCGGCCTGGTCCACCAGCCGCGGCTGCTCTTCCTCGACGAGCCCACCGTGGGCGTCGACCCGCAGAGCCGGAACCACATCTTCGAGAGCGTCCAGCGGCTCAACCGCGACCGGCGCATGAGCATCATCTACACCAGCCACTACATGGAGGAGGTGGAGCTGCTCTGCAACCGGGTCGCGATCGTCGACCAGGGCCGGATCATCGCGCTCGACACGATCCGCAACCTGATCGCCATGCTGGGCGGCGGCGTGATCCAGATCGGCCTCGGGCAGTGCGACGACGAGATGCTGGCGGCCATCCGGGCGCTGCCCGCCGTCGTCAACGCCGGGCTCGTGGCGTCACAGGCCCCGGCC
The DNA here is from genome assembly GCA_963709605.1 of uncultured Chloroflexia bacterium. GTDB lineage: Bacteria > Chloroflexota > Limnocylindria > Limnocylindrales > CSP1-4 > CTSoil-043. The sequence continues at coordinate 248,027 of CAVPWX010000006.1, forward strand.
GCCAGGCCCGACGACGAGGCGCCGGCCGGACAGCTGGCCGCGGGGGGCAAGGCGCCGGCCGCGTCGACCGAGCCACCGCCGGCCGGGCCGGTCCTGGTCAAGATCGAGACCAGGAGGAGCCAGGACGCGCTGGTCCAGGTCATCGGCTACCTGAACGAGCGGGACGTCGCCTTCACGTCGATCGAGATCTTCGAGCCCAACCTCGAGAGCGTCTTCCTTCACCTCACCGGCAAGAAGCTGCGGGAGTAGCGGGAAGGCGGTGACATTCCCATGCTCAGCATCGCCTGGAAGGACCTGCTGATCCTGGCCAAGGACCGCAACGCCCTGGTCGGAGCCTTCCTGCTCCCGATCGTGTTCATCGTCGTGTACCTCGGCGTGGCCGGTGCGGCCACCGGCGGAGGGAGCGGAGGTGGAGGCGGCGGCGAGGCGGAGCGGGTGCCGCTGCCGGTCGTGAACCAGGACCCGGACGGCACCACCGCCTCGGCGCTCCTCGACGGCCTCAACACGCAGGGCGGCCTGGACGCGTCGGTCTACGCGGCCGCCGACGGCAGGCCCTACTCGGAAGCCGAGGCCATGGCGAAGCTGGAGGCGAAGGAGATCCAGCGCCTGCTGATCATCCCGGCCGGGTTCACGGCCGATCTCGAGGCCGGCGAACCGGTGTCCATTCGCATCATCAACACGTCGCTCGACCCGGGCCAGAGCGGCGCGGTGATGATGGCGATCGAGGGCGTGACCCGGGACATGTCCCTGGAACGGCAGATCGTGGCCAGCCTGGAGCGGCTGGCCGAGATGCAGCAGGCGAACCCGTCGTTCGATCCAGCCACGTCCGCGGAGCTGGCGATCCCGATTGCCCGGCGCCAGTTCGAGGAGTCGCGCGGGCGCCCCCTCGTGACGGTCGTGCAGGGGCAGCCATCGGCCCCCGAACAGGGGGACCAGCCCGAGGTCTCCGGGGTGCAGATCGGCGTGCCCGGGTTCGCCGTGCTGTTCATCTTCCTGACCGCCCAGATCACGGCGCGGTCGATCTACGACGAGAAGAAGATGGGCACGTTCCGGCGTCTGCTGGCGTCGCCCCTGGGCAAGTGGCCGATGCTGGTCGGCAAGCTGGTCCCCAACTTCGTCATCGTCCTGCTGCAGGTCGTGGTCCTGTTCGCGGCGGGCATGTTCCTGCTGCCGCTGATGGGCCTCCCGGCGCTCAGCCTGGGCTCCGACATCCCGGCCCTGGTGCTCCTGGTGCTGGCCGTGGCCCTGTGCTGCACCACCCTGGGCATCCTGATCGCCGCCGTCGCCAGGACCGAGGCCCAGATCGGGGGGATCAGCGCGCTGGTGCTGTGGGTGCTGGCCTTCCTGGGAGGCAGCTTCATCCCCCTGTTCCTGATCAACGAGAGCATGGCCACCATCGGCCAGGTCACCCCCCACTACTGGGCCGTGACGGGCTTCTACGACCTGCTGACCCGGGGCCAGGGATTGACGGCGATCCTCGACTCGATCCTGGTGCTGGTGGGCTTCTCGGTCGTCTTCTTCCTCATCGGCGCCTGGCGCTTCGAGTTCGAGTGAGGGGGGCGCCGACCATGACCGTCGTCCGGACCACCCTCGCCATCACCTGGAAGGAGCTCCAGGTCACGTTCAAGGACCGTGGCCTGCTCGCGATCCTGTTCCTGCTGCCCCTGGTCTTCGCCTCGCTGTTCAGCCTGTCCCAGCAGGGCGCAGCGGACTGGCGACCGGGGCGACAGCCCTCACGGTGGAGGTGTTCCTGGTCAACGAGGACGACGGCCCGTACGGCGCCCAGGTCGCCGAGACGCTCAAGCAGATGACCATCCTCCGCGTCGAGGAGCTCGGATCGGCCGCCGAGGCCGACGAGCGGGTCGGCAAGGGCGAGCGGGCGGCAGCGATCATCGTCCCGGCCGGCTTCTCCGCCGGGATCGACGCCTACCAGCCCACGCGCCTGGACGTCGTGGTGGACCCGGTCCAGCAGGCCCTCGCCGGCATCGTTGTGGGCCTCGCGAACTTCGCCGCCACGCCGGTCTCCACCCAGGGGGAGCTGCTCGAGGGAACCCGGACGTTCATCGAGGAGGCCGGCGTCCTCGACGGCGCGCCGCCGGAGGCGAAGGCGGCGGTCGAGGCCCAGACGGTCGGGGCGATCATGGCCCAGCTGCAGCAGATGCAGACGGACCCGCCGATCGCGGTCATCAGCGAGGGCCCGACCGAGGCCGGCGAGTCGGTCAACCTGATGGACTCGTTCATGCCCGCGTTCGCGGTGATGTTCGCGTTCTTCCTCGTCGGCCACGTCGGCCAGACGTTCCACAAGGAGCGCGATGAAGGCACGTTCCGGCGGCTGCTGGCGTCGCCGCTGAGCCACGCGTCGATGATCGCGGGGCCGATGGTCGCCTACTCGATCGTCGTGGTGCTCCAGATCGTGTTCCTGTTCGGGGTCGGGGCCGTGCTGTTCAAGCTCGAGCTCGGCGATTCGCTGCTGGGCCTGCTGGCCGTGTCGGTCGCGCTGGGCCTGACGGTCGCGACCATGGGCCTGCTGATAGGCGTGCTGACCCGCACCGGCCGGCAGGCCGATACGATGGGCACCCTGGTGGCATTCGTGCTGCCGTTCATCAGCGGGATCTTCCCGATGGGCGGCTTCGAGCCCACATACATGGCGGGCGGCGTCATCGGCACGATCGGGATGTTCATCCCCCACATGCACGCCGCCGAGGGGTACCGGCTTGTCATGACCGGCGAGGGGACGCCGGAGACGGTGCTTGTCCAGACCGTTGCGCTGCTGGGCTTCGCGGCGGTCTTCTTCCTGCTCGCGGCCAGGCGGCTGCGGTTCAGCTGACCGGGGTCGTCCACGGTGGCGGCCACCAGGGCCCGCGTCACGAGGAAGGCCGGGCTGGCGTGGATCTCCGCTGCGCCTTCTTCAGCCGGACCTCGATGCCCCGGCGAATCGAGCTCGGGATCTCCGCGATCTCATCCACGTGTCTCACCAGGTCGGCGAGCGCCTCCGGCAATTCGAGACGCAGCCAGCCACCGCGAGGTTGAGAAGCTGGCCCCCGTTGAACCCGAGCCCGCAGGCGACCGGCGCCCCGTCCCTGCGACTGGCGACGGACGGGCTCCTCGCGAGCGGCCCGAGCTTCGTGGCTCTGAGGATCGTCTTCGGCGCGGATCCGCTCGTCGGACGCGGTCCGATCGCCGCGCTGGTGATCGTTCCGCGGCCGTCGCCCTCCGCGAAGACGACCGGTGCCGATCGTCACCGGCTGGCTCCTCGCTCCGTGCGGAGCTGGTGCTCCGGAGACCACCGCCGGGCGCCGAGGAGTCTGGCCAGTCTCGGCTGCGGGGTATGCTCACACCGGGAGTTCTCCTGCTCCGGAAGGAGTGCTCCCGAGCCCTGATCGGACGGTTCTCCCGTCCAGCGAGAAAGTGAGCAACGCGATCGTGGATCGCAGCGATGAGCCCTGAGCTGGGATTCCTCCTGTTCCTCGCGCTCCTCTGGGGACCGACCGCCCTCTGGCTGGTCTTCCGCACGATCCGCGGGAACCGGGGGCGGCTCCCCAGGCCCTTCGACCGTTCGCAACTCGCACCCGGGGAGCTCGATGCCCCCGTCGGCTCGGATGGGTTCTGGGCCTGCGGAACCTGCCGCTCGCTCAACCGTAGCGGGGCGAGCCGCTGCTACCGCTGTCGAATGGCGAAGGGCTCCGCGGGTCGACAGGCGCCGGGCGAGCTGCCGGCCGGCCCCGGGATCCCGGTCATGGCCGAGGTGATCGCCCGACCCTCCGGCGAGCTGCCGGCCGGCCCCGGGATCCCGGTCATGGCCGAGGTGATCGCCCGACCCTCCGGCGAGCTGCCGGCCGGCCCCGGGATCCCGGTCATGGCCGAGGTGATCGCCCGACCCTCCGGCGAGCTGCCGGCCGGCCCCGGGATCCCGGTCATGGCCGAGGTGATCGCCCGACCCTCCGGCGAGTGCCGGCCGGCCCCGATCCTGCTCATGGCCGAGGTGATCGCCGACCCTCCGGCGGCGCCGGCGGCCCCGGATCCCGGTCATGGCCGAGGTGATCGCCGACCCTCCGGCGAGCTGCCGGCCGGCCCCGGGATCCCGGTCATGGCCGAGGGGGTCGCCCGACCCTCCGGCGAGCTGCCGGTCGCGACGACCGTGGCCCTCGCCACTCGCGGGAACGGACCTCCGGCGCCGGAGATCCTCGTTGGCGCTCCTGAGCACGTGTCGTCCGCCGCACCGCCCGAGCCAGCCGTGGGCGTGCCCGTCTGTCCGTTTCTCGGGTTCTGGGATGGTCCTGCGGCGCGGTTCGACTTCCCGGCCCCCGGGCACTTCTGCCACGCGACTGCGGGGCGGAGCGCCACCCCCCTGGCGTTCCTCCGGCGGTTCGTCCCCGGCATGGCCGGCACCGGGCAGCCACAGCCAATCGCCGCCGAGCACCAGAAGTCCTGGTGTCTCGCGGCGGCGCACCAGCGATGTGCCCGGTACCCGGCGGGTCGAGGCGGTCGCGACGAGCCGACCGTCGGGCGCGAGGGCCCGCCGTCGGCATGATCGCCCGTGGCGGAGCCGGGGGCCGGCCCGGGGTCTGGGTCGTCGAGGGGATCCAGGTCGATCTGCTCGGCCTGGGTGAGCTGCCGTGGGTCGGGACGGTCCCCCACCGCGCGTGATGGCGCATCATCGGGCCATGAGGCTCCACGAGTTCGAGGCGAGGCTCGCCCGCCGCCTCCTGGCCTGGGGCGGGGCGAGCGTCGCGGGGGGCGCCGCGCTGGCCGTCGTCGGCGGCATCACGGGAAGAAGCTTCCTGCGGGCATTCGGGAGCCAGACGGTGGGATGGGGCGCGATCGATGCCGCCCTGGCCGTCGGCGGCCGGGCGCGGGCGAGACGGCTCCTCGCAGATCCGCCGGCGGACTCCGCCGAGGTCGCTCGCGAGGCGGCCCGGGTCCGGCGGATCCTGGTGGTGAACGCCGCGCTCGACGTGCTGTACGTCGCCGGCGGCCTGGCCGTGGCGACCGGGCGGGGCCGGACCGACGTCGCGGCCCGCGGCCACGGGCTCGCGGCGGTGGTTCAGGGCGCCTTCCTGCTCGCGTTCGATGCCTGGCACGCAGCGCGCGTGCCGGAGGCGGACGGGGACGCCGGATCATGACCGGCCGGCCCGCCGGCCCGCCGGATCGGAGCTGGCCCCGAGGCGTCGTGGCAGCCCGGGCGAGGGGTTCCCTCCAGCCGGCGACGAGGGAGCGTCAGGTCCTGTCGGTCGAGGGCGCGACGGGCGGCGCCCCGCCGGGAGTCACCGTGCGGGTCGGCCGCGGGTGGCGCCGCAGGTAGCGCAGGATCGCCTCACGATCCCGGGCGGCCAGGTCCCAGCCGCAGCGGCAGAGGCCCTTCGGGCAGCCAGCGTGGGGGAGGCGCGGTGCGGCGAGCTCCTCCGCGATCGAGAACGCCTGGCCGGAGCCGTCACGGCAGGGATCGCAGCAGTCGGATCCGACGAGCTCCGCCTCGCGCGCGATCTCGGCGAGGCCCTCGAGCTGTGACGCGACCCCCTCGCGGCACAGGGCGACGACGTCCTCCGACGGCGGAATCGGTGATCCGGCAAGGCGGTGGACCGCGAGTGCCTGGCCACGCCTGATCTCCGCTGCGTCCTCCCAGCGACGCTCGCGCCGCGCGGCAAGGAACGCCTGCTCCACCGTGGTCATGTAGAGGTCCCGGGCCGCCTCGACGACCTCGTCGGAGACCGGAACCGCCGCGAGGCGTCGGAACCGGCTCGGCGTGGCCCCTGCCGTCGCGGCGAGCCTGAGCCAGCGCTCGCGCTGCGGGCCGAGGCGGGCGGCAGCGGCCTCCTTCTGGCGCTCGGCCTCGAAGACCGCGACCGCGGCCTCCGTGAGGAAGGCGAGTCGCCCGTCGACGCGCTTGACCACGATGTGCTGCCTGCAGCGCGCACAGCGCCGGCTGGCGGTCGGCGGCGGGTCGAGGAGCACGGCACAGTACGGGCATGACGGCGCCGCGACCAGCGGGGGACGGGTCGCGCGCGGGGCCGGCGAGGCACCCGCGGCCGGGTCACGACGCGTGCCGGATCGGCCGGCCCGATCGGGCCGGGCGGCGCGGGCGGCCCTCGTCGGCGCACCGCCCGCGCGGGCGGCGCGGGGCGCCTTCGCCGAAACGGTGGGCCGGCTCGAACGGGAACGGGTCGAAGGCTGTTCGGCCGGCGCCGTCTCAGTCGCGGGCCCTGGGGCCGGCTCCGCGCCGAATGTGGAGGCGATCTGGATCACCGCGAGCATGTCGCGATCGTCCTCGGACGTCCACGAGAGCGGGGCATCGTCACTCGACGCCCCCGCGACGGCCGGCTCGCCCTCGCTGACTGGGGGGAGGGAGTCGACGACCAGCCTGAGCTGGCGGGGCTCCGCGGCGGCCTCATCCAGGTGCGACATCACACCAACAAGCTGATCCGACGAGGAAGACTCGAAGGCGACCGTGACGAGGTCGGGACCCGGCAGGTCGAGAACACGGACGGCCGCCGCGGCCGGGGGCACGTCAGCCATGCCCGGCCCCGCAGGATCGAGGTCGTCGATCGTCGAGGTGACGTCATGGACGGCTCCGACACGCTCACGCTCCTCGGGGTCCATGGGAGCTCCCGTGTCTTCGTCCGCACCGTCGGCGCGGATCGCCTCCGGGCCGAGGTCGAGCCCGGTGGGCTCGGTGCCGACGTCGAACGCGAGCGGCGGATCCCCCGGCAACCCGGGAGCGGCAGCCTCGTTCATTCCCTCGCCGATCGGCGGCGGCGGCGCGACCGCGTCGCGTGCGGGGGTCGACCCCCCGGAGGCGACCAGATCGGCCGGCAACGCTCCGACGGCGGCGCCGACGGGCGCCGCCTCGGCGCTTCCGATGAGCTCCACCCCGTCGACGACGATGGGAGGGCGGCGACCCGCCCAACGACCGGTGGCGTGGTCGAACAGGTCGCTGAGGCGAGCCTCGGTACGCTCCTGGGCCAGGGCGAGCTCCGCGGGGTCGATCTTCCAGTTGGAGCGGACGACGGGCTTCGCCATGACGCGGGACCTCGGGCCCGACTCGGATTCGACGAACCGCGACGCTGCCGGCGGTGAGCTGGGGCGTCAGCTGCCGCGGAGTCGGAGAGTACTCCCCACCCCACCCATCTCGTCCAGAACCCGGCCCACCAACCGGTGCGTCGGCGCACCCCCACGGCACCCCGCTGAGGCCACGGGCGGCCGGGACGAGCCTGCCCGCCCCGCAAGCATCACTGCTCCAGCGGTCCGGTCCGTCGGGCTCAAGCCGGCACCAGGACGCGGAGCGCTCCCGGGACCGCCTCGGCGACCAGGCGTCCCGTCCCCACGACGTCGCCATCGACCTCGATCGGCTCCCCGGTGGTCTCGACCACCACGTGGCGGGCGGCGAATCGCGTGGCATACGGCCCGATCGCGGTGTGGACGCCGAGTCCCGTGAGCAGCTCGAGGGCGGCCCGGGCGCCACCGGCGGGACCCCGCCCGCGGGCGACGAGGATGTCCAGCACACCGTCATCGGGCACGAGCGGGAGGCGTGGCCGGAGGAGGCCCGGGACGAGCTCGCCCGCGTTCGCGACGAGGACCGTCAGGGCGTCGAACTCGTGGGCGACGCCGTCCACGACGAGGCGCACCTCGAACGGCCGCATCCGAAGCGCGACGGCCGTCGCGGTGGCGAAGTAGGCGGCGATCCCCAGGGACCGCTTGCGGCGGTCCGTCGTCGCCGCCATCACCCGGGCGTCGAAGCCGACTCCCGCGGCGACGATGAACGGCGTCAGGTTCTCCCCGGCCGGGCCCACCGACGCCCGGCCGACGTCGATCGGCCGCGCGCGGGCCGAGGGCAGGGCGGCAATGGCCTGCGCCGCCCTCCGCGGGATTCCGAGCGCCGCCGCGAGCAGGTTGCCGGTGCCGGCGGGGACGATCCCCAGGTCGATCCCGCTCCCGGCCAGGACGTCCGCGACGGTTCTGATGCTCCCGTCCCCACCGACGACGACCAGGAGCGCCGCGCCGGCGGCGATGGCATCCTGCGCGGCCGCCCGACCCCCGGCCGCCGACGTCGTGATGCGGACCTCGGGAGCGGAGCCGGTCCGGGCCTCGACGGCGGCTGCCGCGGCGGCCACGAGCGCGTCCCGGCGCGCCAGGTCGACGAGGTGGGAGGCGCCGCCGGCCACGATGAGGAACGGCGCCGTGGAAGGGGGGATGGACATCGGACCTCCGCGCGGAAGCCTACCCCGCCGACTACCGGCGGGATGGCCCGCCCCCGCGGGCCGGACGTCTCTGCCGCAAGGCCACCCCGCGCCGCCATCCTGTCCTCGACGATCCCCCAGGAGGCTCGATGCGCCAGCCCCGCGTGCTCGTCGCCTACGCGACCCGTCACGACTCGACCGCCGAGATCGCCGCGGTGATCGCGGGGGAGCAGCGGCGGCTCTACCTCGGCCGCTGGGACGTGGCGGCATTTCGTCGGCCTCGTGCGCCGCGAGCGGGCGCGGCTCGCGGCGATCCCGACGTGGCTCTTCTCGTCGGGGCCGGTGGGGGCCGGGCCGGCGACGGCGCGCCCCGAGCGGCTCCCCCAGCCCGCCGACGTGGGCGCCCTCGCGAAGGAGATCGGCGCCCATGCGACGACGTTCGGCGGCCGGGTCGACCCGGCGGACGACGGGCTCGAGGCGCAGATCATTGGCCTCGGCCGGCCTCACGGGCGACTGGCGTGACTTCGCGCGGATCCGGGCCTGGGCGCGTGCGATCGCGGCCGACCTCCTGGTAGGTACCGCCGAGGGCGCCGATGACGAGGTGCCCGATGCTTCGGGGTGAGCGGTGCCGCGGGACGTCGGCGAGCGGGGCTCAGGCCGCGGTCTCGCGTGGGCCGCGCAGCAGGGCGATCCCGGCGACCAGGGCCGCGACCGCCGGGACCAGGAGCCACCCGGCCACCAGGACCACTCCGACGAGGAGCCAGGCGAACGCCGCGAGGGCCGCCTCCGGCACCTCGAAGGCCGCCAGCTCGACGGCGACGGTCGCGAGCTCGTCCGCCGTTGCCGCGACATCCTCCGCCAGCGGCGGGAGGCTGCCGCTGATGCTCCCGAGCCGGATCCCGAGCGCGTCGAGGTCGGTCGCGATCCCCCGCAGCTGCGCCGCCAGCTGGGTCGCGTCCGACGCCAGGGGGCCGAACGGCCGGTTGCCGAGGATCTCGAAGCTCCCGAACGTGTCGGCGAGGCGGGCCAGCGTGTCCGCGAGGCGCCGGCTCACGTTCGCGGCCTCCGATGCGACCTCCGAGCTGCTCTGGACCGCCCCCGAGGAATCGACGATGAGGTCCGCCGTCTTCTCGAGTGACGAGGCGCCGCTCTCGAGCGCTGCGACGACGGCGTCGCGCTGGCGGTCGACGCTCGTGATGATCGGCTGCATGCCGAGGCCGACCGCGATGGTCGCCGTGATGACGAGAGCGCCCGCGGCGAGCCCCACGAGACCGTACGCTGTGAGGCCTGCGCCGGTCGCCCGGCGGTGGCGCTGCGGCAACGCGATCATGTGCGGATCGTACCGGCCGACGGAGGCGAGCAGATGACCGGATCGAAATCCCCCCGGGGCGGCGCCCTCGTCATCGGGCTCGGGCTCATCCTCCTCGGAGGGGCCGCGCTCCTCGTCCAGGTGGGCGGCGTGGACGTGGGATGGCCCGCCTGGATCATCCTGCCGGGCATCGCTCTCATCCTCGGCGCGATCGTGGTCGGTGGCACAACCGGGAGCGGAATGGCCGCCGTCGGCGGCATCCTGACGATGGTCGGCGTGGTTCTCGCCGTGCAGGAGGCGTACGACCTCTACCAGACCTGGGCCTACGCCTGGGCGCTCGTCGCACCGGGCGGCGTCGGCCTCGGGCTCACCATCTACGGTCTCGTCACCCGCCGCTGGGACGACTTCCGCAGCGGCCTCGGCGCCCTTGCGGCGGGGATCGTCATCTTCCTCGTTGGGTTCCTCTTCTTCGAGGGCGTCCTCGACCTCTCGGACGGGCAGTTCCAGGACCTGACCGAGGTTGCCGTCCCGGTCCTCCTGGTCGGCATCGGTGCCATCGTCCTCGTCGGGGCCTTCATCCCCGGCCCATGGCGTCGCCCGCACGTCGCCGTCCACGACGAGCGCGACCGCGTGGGCTCAGAGCGTGGCGAGGCCGGCTCCGGCTGGGCCGCCCCGGTCCCCGAGCGCCTCGGGCTGGGGCTCGAGGGGGCGGCCGACGCCGAGATCATGGTCACCTTCGGGGCCGGCCGGCTGGCGATCGGGCCGGCGGCGCCTGGCATGCTCCTCGACGGGACGTACGACGGCGGCGTGAGGGTCGAGAGGGCGGGGCCCGGCCGGGTGCGGCTCTCGCCGCCGGCACCAACGAGCCTCTCCTGGAACCGTGCCCCGTACACGTGGCGCGTCGGCCTGACGGCCGAGATCCCGCTCCGGCTGCGGGTGGAATCGGGAGCGGCCGAGGGCGAGCTCGAGCTGTCGAGCCTGCGCCTCGCGGAGCTGCGCCTGCGGACCGGCGCGAGCGAGACCCGGGTGACCCTCCCGAGTGCCGCGGGGTTCACGCGGGTCGACGCCGAGGGAGGGGCCGCGGGCCTGCGCTTCCGCGTGCCGGAGGGCGTGGCGGCCCGTATCCGCTCGTCGATGGCGATCGGCTCGAGCGACATCGACACCGCCCGCTTCCCCCGCACGCCGGCTGGCGACGCCTGGGAATCCCCCGACTTCGCGGGCGCGGCCAACCGCGTCGAGATCGAGTTCCGCGGCGGCATCGGGACCCTCTCGGTTCGCTGAGCTCGCCCGGCGGTGGCAGCACGGAGACGATCGTGATGCGCGCTCTCGTCCTCTCGAACCCCGGTCCGCTCGACGCGGATGCCGGCTCCCTCCGCCTGCGCGACGTGCCGGACCCCGCGCCCGGTCCGGGCGAGCTGCTCGTCCGGGTCGCGGCGTGCGCCGTCTGCCGCACGGACCTCCAGCTCGTCGAGGGGGACCTGCTGGCCCATCGCCTCCCGACGATCCCGGGCCACCAGGTCGTCGGCCGGGTGGAGGCCGTCGGGCCGGGCACGACGGGCTGGGCCGTCGGCGAGCGGGCGGCGGTCGGGTGGCTCGCCGGGACGTGCGGGGCCTGCGCAGCCTGCCGGTCCGGGCGCGAGAACCTGTGCCCGGCGGCCGAGTTCACCGCGTGGGATCGCGACGGCGGGTTCGCCGAGCGGACTGTCGTGCGCGCCGACGTCGCCCTGCGGATTCCCGAAGGCTTCGACGACCTGGCGGCCGCGCCGCTCCTCTGCGGCGGCGTGATCGGGTACCGCGCGCTCGTCGTCTCGGGGATCCGCCCTGGGGGCCGCCTCGGCCTCTACGGGTTCGGGGCCTCGGCGTCGCTCGCGATCCAGGTCGCCCGCCACTGGGGCTGCGAGGTCCACGTGGCCACGCGGTCGCCTCGCGAGCGCGAGCGGGCCGTCTCCCTCGGGGCGGCCTCGGTGGGCGGCTACGACGACCCGCCCCCGGCCCCGCTCGACGCGGCGGTGACGTTCGCGCCGGCCGGCAGCGTCGTCCTCGCCGCCCTCCGCGCGGTCGGGCGAGGCGGGACCGTGGCGATCAACGCCATCCACCTCGACGGGATCCCGGCCTTCTCCTACGATGACCTGTGGTGGGAGCGGAGCCTCCGCAGCGTCGCGAACTCCACGCGGGCCGACGCACGGGAGCTCCTGGATCTCGCGGCGGCGATCCCCATCCGGACGGAGATCGACGTCCGGCCGCTGGCGGAGGGGGTCGAGGCCCTCCGGGGCCTGGCGGACGGGACGCTCGCGGGGACCGCCGTCCTGGTGCCCTGACCGAAGGCGCCGTCGCACCCGTGCGGACGTCGTGGTGTCCGCGTGGGTCGGCGACGGCAGGAGCCAGGCTCAGGCCGGCCGCGCGATCGGCGCCACCCGGGCGCCGGTGAGGCGGACGAGGTCCCCCGGGGCGAGCTCGAGCTGGAGCCCGCGCCGGCCGCCGCTGACGTGGATGGTCGCCAGGGCCTCCGCGGAGGCGTCCACGACGATCGGCAGCGCCCGCCGCTGCCCGAGCGGGCTGATCCCCCCGACGACGTAGCCCGTGGCCCGCTCTGCCTCCCCGGGCTCGGCGAGCGCCGCGCGTCGTCCCCCGAGCACGGTGGCGAGGGCCTTGAGGTCCAGCTCGAGGGCGACGGGCACCACGGCGGCCGTCAGCCGGCCGTCGACGCTGGCAACCAGGGTCTTGTAGACGCGCGCGGGGTCGACGCCGAGGGCCGCCGCCGCGTCGAGGCCGTAGCGCGGGCGCCGCTCGCGCTCCCGCGGCGAGGCGGGTCCCGGTGCTTCGTACTCGTGGACGACGTGGGCCACGCCGGCCGCGCGGACGGCGTCGAGGGCCCGGGTGCCGCGTCCGGTCACTCGAACTCGCGGTGGCGCGCCACGGCGAGGACCAGGGTGGTCGAATAGAGGAGCGTCAGGCCCAGGAAGGGCCAGCTGATCCGGAGCCCCAGGGGGAACAGGGTCACGACGGCGAAGAGGAGGAGGACCGCCACCACGACGGGCCAGAAGCGGCGGGCGAGCACGAGGCCGCCCAGCAGGAAGTGGACGGTGGCGAGGGCCAGGCCGGCCGGCACGACGACGAGGAAGAAGCCGAAGACCGTGGTGTTCGTGCCCGACCATCCCGGCGCGTCGACGAGGCCCATGTTGGCGGCCACCACGAGGAACGTGGCCGGCAGGAGAACGACCAGGATCAGGAGCCCGACCGAGCCCAGGAGGCCCCCGCAGGCGGTGAGCAGCGCGGAGCGATCCCCCTCGCCCACGGCGTGCCCGTCCTCACGCTCCCGGTTGCCGGCCATGACCGCTCTCCACGTCCTGGGCGCCCGATCGGCGCGTCCCGAGGATACCCCGCGACGATCGAGCGCCTCCCGGAGGTCCGTGCCGCCCTTGCCGCGCGGTGATCGACCCCCGGTCCCGCGCGAGGCCTCGGCTCAGTACGGCTCGGGGATGAAGGTCTGGTCCTCCATCGGCGGCCGGACATAGCCGGTGTCCTTCTGGCGCGGGGGCAGGACGATCGGCTCGGGGGTGAGGTCCCGGTACGGGATGATGGAGAGGAGATGGCTGATGACGTTGAGGCGGGCCCGCTTCTTCACGTCGGACCGGACCACCCACCAGGGCGCCTGCTTGATGTCCGTGTGGGCGAACATCTCGTCCTTCGCCTTGCTGTAGTCCATCCAGCGGGACCGGCTCTCGACGTCCATCGGGGAGAGCTTCCAGCGCTTCGTCGGGTCGTTGAGGCGGCCCTGGAAGCGTCGCTCCTGCTCGGCGTCGGAGACGCTGAACCAGTACTTGAGGAGGACGATCCCGCTCCGCACGAGCATCCGCTCGAACTCGGGGCAGGAGCGCAGGAACTCCTGGTACTCGTCCTCGCTGCAGAAGCCCATCACGCGCTCCACGCCCGCGCGGTTGTACCAGCTCCGGTCGAGGAGGACGACCTCGCCGGCCGCCGGGAGATGGGTGACGTAGCGCTGGAAGTACCACTGGGTCTTCTCGCGCTCGGTCGGCGCCGGCAGGGCGACGACCCGGGCGTAGCGCGGGTTCAGGGGCTCCATGATCCGCTTGATCGCGCCGCCCTTCCCGGCGGCGTCGCGCCCTTCGAAGAGGGCGACGACCTTGAGGCCCTGGTCCTTGATCCACTCCTGCCACTTCACGAGCTCGACGTAGAGCCGCTGCAGCTCGGCCTCGTATTCCTTCGCCGAGAGCCTCGAGCTGTCCTGGTCGCCGATCGGCGTGCCGCGCCCGCCGTCGAGCGCGGTCGCCGGGATCGCCAGGGCCGAGCGCTCCGGGCGGCGCAGGCGCCCCTCGCGCACGCGCGGTGTCGCTCCTGCGGAGCCTGCATCCCCTTCCGACTTGCGCTTCGCCATGCCTGCCTCCTCGTCCGCCCTCGATGGGCCCGCAGCGGGCCGGAGTGCCGCATCGATTATGCTGCGCGGCGGTGAACGTTTGATTCGCTCGGCCTGTCGGCCGAACTCCTCCGCGCGATAGCCGACGAGGGCTACACCGCGCCCACGCCCATCCAGGTCCAGGCGATCCCCTTCATCCTCGGGGGCCGGGACCTCATGGGTGCCGCCCAGACCGGCACCGGGAAGACCGCCGCCTTCGTCCTCCCGATCTTCGAGCGACTGAAGCCGTACGCGAACTCGTCCTTCTCGCCGGCCCGCCACCCGGTGCGGGCGCTCGTGCTGACGCCCACGCGCGAGCTCGCCATGCAGGTCGCCGAGATGGCTTCAGATTACGGGCGCCACGTCGCCCTCCGCTCGACGGTCGTCTTCGGCGGCGTTCCTCTCGACCCCCAGATCAAGGAGCTGCGGGCGGGGGTGGAGCTCCTCGTCGCGACGCCGGGGCGTCTTCTCGACCTCGTCGGCCAGCGCGCCGCGAACCTCGGCCAGGTGGAGATCCTGGTCCTCGACGAGGGCGACCGGATGCTCGACATGGGCTTCATCCCGGACATCCGGCGGATCCTCGAGCTCCTCCCCAACCGCCGCCAGACGCTCCTCTTCTCGGCCACGTTCTCCGACGAGATCCGGCGCCTCTCGAAGGAGTTCCTCACGAACCCGGCGATCGTCGAGGTGGCCGCCCGCAACGCGACCGCGGCAGACGTCAGGGAGGTCCTCTACCCGGTGGACCGCGAGCTGAAGCTGGGCCTCCTGGAGCACCTGGTCCGGACCCACGACCTCCGCCAGGTCCTCGTCTTCACGCGCACCAAGGTTGCCGCCCGGCGGATCGCCTCCGACCTCGACCGCCACGGCTTTGCCGCCACGGCGATCCATTCCGACCGGACCCAGGCCGAGCGGATCCGCGCCCTCGCCGACTTCAAGTCGGGCCAGATCGAGATCCTCGTCGCGACGGACGTCGCCTCCCGGGGCCTCGACATCGAGGAGCTCCCGGTCGTCGTCAACTTCGAGCTCCCGACGAAGGCCGAGGACTACGTCCACCGGATCGGCCGGACCGGCCGCGCCGGCGCCAGCGGGATCGCCATCAGCCTCGCCTGCCCCGACGAGGTCGACCTGCTGCGGGCGATCCAGCGCCTCCTCCGGCGGGCGATCCCGGTCGAGGTCATCGAGGAGTTCCTGCCGGATCCCGCCACGCCGCCCCGCCCGATCCACGCCCGCGGCGGGGACAGCATCCCCTACCACCAGCACAAGGCCGAGCGCGTCCGAAGCCGCCGCTGAGACCGGCCGGCCCTGGTCGGCCCCGTGTCGTGACCACCGGCCCGCCCCGGCACGGGCATCCGGCCCGCGGCCGGGACGCCGCCGGCCGGTACCATTTGCGGGTTCAGCAGGCCCGTCCCGTCGTGCAGCAGGGACCCCGAGGGAGCACCACGTTGATGTCCGTCCCAAGGCGAATCGGAATCCTCACCGGGGGCGGCGACGTCCCCGGCCTCAACTCCGTCATCAAGAGCGTCGTCTACCGCTCGACCGAGCTCGGCTTCGAGGTCCTCGGGCTGCGCCGGGGCTGGGAGGCCCTGACCCACATGCGGCCCGGCCCGGAGCTCGATCCGGACTACGTGCGGCCGCTCGACCGGGCCACCACCCGGACCATCGACCGGACCGGCGGGACCACCCTCCACTCGAGCCGCACCAACCCGCGGAAGATGCGGGCCGGGAAGCTGCCGGATGTCGTCCCGGCCGAGCGGCTCACCTCCCTCGAGACCGGGGACGGCGTCTACGACTTCACCCCGGTCGTGCTCGAGAACCTCGACCGGCTCGGGATCCACACCCTGATCTCCATCGGCGGCGACGACACCCTCTCCTACTCCAGGGTCCTCGCCGACGCCGGCGTCCAGATCATCGCGATCCCCAAGACGATGGACAACGACGTCAAGGGGACGGAGTACTGCATCGGGTTCTCGACCGCCATCACCCGGGCCAAGGACGCCATCAACCGCCAGCGGACGACCCTCGGCTCCCACGAGCGGATCGGCGTCTTCCGGATCTTCGGGCGCAACGCCGGCTTCACCGCCCTCTACACCGCCTACGTGACCTCCGCCCGCTGCGTCATCCCGGAGCACCGCTTCGACCTCGCCAACCTCGTCGACGTCCTCGTCGAGGATCGCCGCAACAACCCCAGCCGCTATTCGTTCGTGATCGCCTCGGAGGGCGCCCTCCCGCAGGGGATGGAGCTGCAGGAGGTCGGCGAGGCCGACGCCTACGGCCACCGCCACAAGGCGAGCATCGGCGAGTTCCTGGCCGACGAGATCAAGCGGCGCACCGGCATCGAGACCGTCAACTCCGAGCTGACGTACGACCTCCGCTCCGGCGATCCCGACGCCCTCGACCAGATGGTCGGCATCACGTTCGCCAATGTCGCCATGGAGCTCGTCGTCGACGGCAAGACCGGCCAGATGACCGCCATCCGCGACGGTCGTTACGGCTATTGCCCGATCCCCGAGCCCGGCGCCCGCACGGTCGACGTCGAGCGCTTCTACAACGCCGACCGCTACCGGCCGATCTACACGAACAAGATCGGGCTGCCGATCATGCTGACCCAGCCGGTCGCCTGACGGCAGCCGCGCCGGGATGCGCGGGCGGGCTCACGCGGGGGAGGCCCGGCGCCGGGGCCCGACGAGGGCGCCGCCGGGCAGCGGGGCACACGCCGCCCTGCCGGCGCCCTCGCCAGCGTTACGCGTCGGGGCTTCCCGCTCCGGCGCGGGCGGCGCGGCGCCGCTCGGCGTACATCCGCTCCTCGGCCGTGCGGAGGGCGGTGTCGAGCTCCCCGACGGCGCTCGGGCTCGCCCAGCCCATCGAGAGGTGGAGTGCCACCGCGCCCGCCTCGAGCCAGCGCTCGCACTCGGCGCGGACGCGCTCCACGTAGTTGATGGCCTGGATCTCGTCGGTCTCGGGCAGCATGACGAGGAAGCGGCCGGCACCGAGGTGCGCGATCCGGTCGGTTCGGCGGGCGTTGCGGCGCAGCGCGCCGCCCACCGCGGCGAGCACCCGGCGCGACGCCTCCGGCCCGAACTGGCCGTCGAAGCGGCCCAGCCCGTCGAGCTCCGCCACGACGACGCCGACGGGGCGCCGGTAGCGGACGTAGCGGGCGTTCTCCTCGGCCAGGACTCGGTCCCAGGCAGCCCGGGAATCGAGGCCCGTGGCATCGTCGATGTAGGGATCGGCGGGAGTCCCCGCCGTGGCGACCGCAGCGGGCGGGGTCGACGTCGCGGCAGGGCCCGAGGCCGTCGGCTCGCGGGCCGTCTCGAACGCCGCCGTCTCGCGGCGACGCGGCGAGATCGAGAGGAACCCCTCGATGATCTCCTCCTCGCGCGGGTCGTGGACGCGGCGGGCGGCGGCCGCGAGGTCCGCGGGCGTGACCGCGGCGGCCTCCTCGGCGTGCTCCGGCTCGACGGGCGGCGGGAACGGCGGCTCCGGCTCGAGCGGAGGGGCGGTCGCGGCCACGGGCGCGGGCGCGGCCGGGGCCGGCGCGACCGCTGCCGGCGCCGCCGGCACGGGGGCGGCGGTCTCGAGCGGTGCCGGCCGCGCGGCGGAGCGCGGCTCGCCGCGCCCGCGGCGGGCGAGGAACGCGCCGGCGAGGAGAAGGAGGATCGCGGTGCCCGTGACGATGAGGGCGATGAGGACGTAGGTGATCTGGTCTGGCGACACGACGTTCCTTCGCTCTTCCTGCGGCTGTGCGCTCCGCGCCGGCGGTGCCCGTGCCGGCGGCCTCGCGCAGCCGCACCGGCACTCTACACGCGACGACCCCCCGGATGGGACTGCCGTGTGGTCCTGGGCGACCATCTTCCGGTGCCGCCGGACACCGACCGTGGACTGCGGTGAGCTCCGGTGGAGTCGTCCGTCGGCGCCCGCCGCGGGGGCGCGGGCGAGCCGTCGCCGGCGACCTCCGTCGCCGCCCGCTACGCTGTGCGTCGACCCGGCCGGGCGCGACCCGGCCCGACCCACCGCAAGGACCCTCCATGACCGACCAGCCAGCAGCCGACCGCGACCCGGTGACCCCGGATCCAGGCGTCACTCCCGAGCTCGCCCCATCCGGCGGGCCGGAGCCGACTCCCGAGCCAGAGCCGAATTCCGAGCCGGAGCCGACTCCCGAGCCGGAGCCCGCGCCTGGGCCGGAGTCCGCGCCCGTCCCGGAGACGCCCGGTGGCACCCCACCCCGCGGGCGGGCGGGCATCCTCGGGTATCTCGGTGCGGCGGTCCTGGGGATCGCGATCGGCGCCGGCGGGCTCGCGGTCGCGAGCGGATCCGTCGGCGGCGCCTCGACCTCGCCCTCGCCCTCGACCTCGCCCTCGACCTCGCCCTCGCCCACCCCGACCACGGCGCCGGCCGACAACACCGTCGGCTCGCCCGATGCCCCGGTCACCATGGAGGTGTGGGCCGACTACCAGTGCCCCGCCTGCCGCCTGGAAGACCTCCTGTTCGGCGGTGCCGTGGAGCGCGAGTACGCCTCGCCCGGGATCGTCCGGATCGTCTATCGCGACTTCGCGTTCCTCGGCCAGGAATCCACCGACGCGGCCATCGCCGCCCGCTGCGCCGGTCGCCAGGAGCCGGCCGCCCGGCTGCGCTACCACGACGCCCTCTACACCTTCCAGCAGGGGGAGAACCAGGGCCTCTTCGTGCGCGAGAACCTGGTCCAGATCGCCCAGATCGCGGGCGTCCCCGACACGACCGCATTCACGGCCTGCCTGGACGACCCCGCCGTGGCGACCGAGGTCGCCGACGAGAGGGCCGCCGGAAGCAACCTGGGGGTCATCTCCACGCCGACCCTGCGCCTGAGCGGCCCGGGCGGCGAGCAGGTCCTGACCGGCGTCAGCCAGACGTGGGTGACGCTGCGCGACGCGATCGAGGCCGTCCGCGTGCCCCCCGCCACGCCGGGCCCGTCGAGCTCCCCTGCCGAATCCCCGACGCCGGCCTCCCCGTCCCCGACGGTGTCGCCGGCTCCCTGACCTCGGCTGCCCTCAGCTCGGGGCCGCCAGGTCGCGGCGAGGGAAGACCCAGAGCGCGTACGCTGCGGCCGCGACCGTGATCCCGGCGAGCACCAGGGTGTCCGTCGGGCTCGCCGCGCCGGCCAGGATCTCCGCCGGCTGGAAGTAGTGGAAGAGCGACCACGGCCGGAGCCACCCGATGTCCGGCCAGATGGCGCCCAGGAACTCCACGGCGTACGACGCGAGGGCGAAGCCGAGGGTCAGCCCGAGGGCCGGCGCCAGCCGGTCGAAGGAGGCGGACGCCGCGAGGGCCAGCGCCCCGAGCGCGAGGAAGAGCAGGACGGCGTTCGCCCAGGCCAGCAGCAGCTGCTCCGGCTCCAGCTCGTCGGCGACGCCGAAGAGGACCGACCCGGCCACGATCCCCGCGCCGTTCCCGGCGAGCGCCACGAGAACGAACAGGGCGGTGGCGGCGAGCGCCGTCAGGTAGAGCCGGCGGCGGGAGATCGGGCGCGCCAGGATCACCTCCAGGGTGCCCCGCTGGCGCTCCCCGGCGATCGCGGCCACGGGATACCCGATGGCGAAGACCGCCGCGAGAGCGATCGGGATCGGGTGGACGAAGCCGAGGGCCACCGACCCGCTGAGGGTGAAGACGCTGCCCCCGGCGAACGACGTGAACAGCTCGAAGAGGTCACCGAAGTAGCCGCCCTCGACGAGCCGCCGGAAGTCCGCCCCGAAGGTCGCGTAGATGACCGGCAGCAGGAAGCCCCACAGGGCGAGGCCCGCGGTGACGGCCAGGAGCCGCCAGCGGGCGGCTGCGACCGTCCGCCGCAACAGGACGCCGCTCACGGGACGGCTCCGGCCGGGGCCGGGTTCGCGACGACCTCGCCACCGTCCTCGTAGTACTCGAGGAACGCCTCCTCGAGGCGGGCCGGCTCGATCGTCAGGTCGGTGACCGCGGAGCCCCCGATCGCCGCAAGGAAGGGCCGGACATCGCCCTCCAGGCGGCATCGCAGGTGGCCGTCGACGACCTCGACGTCCGAGACGCCCGGCACGCCCGCCAGGTCCGGCGGGGGCCCCGCAAGGCGCATCTCGACCGTGCGCCGGCGGCGGGCGAGGAGCGCCCCGATCTCCTCGAGGGCGACGAGCCGCCCGCGCCGGACGATGGCGACCCGGTCGCAGACGCGCTCGACCTCGGACAGCACGTGCGAGGAGAGGAAGACCGTCCGGCCGGCCGCCCGCAGCTCGTCGAGGATCTCGTAGAAGGCCCGCTGCATGAGCGGATCGAGGCCTTCCGACGGCTCGTCCAGGATCGCCAGCTCGGGGTCGTGCTGGAGCGCCTGCACGATGCCGAGCTTCTGACGCATCCCCCGGCTGTAGTCGCGGATCGGGCGGGCAAGATCGCGGGCGGCCAGCTCGAGGCCGTCGACCATGCGCGTGCGCCGGCTCGCCGGCCGGCCGTAGAAGGCTCCGAGGTAGTCGAGGAGCTCCGTGCCGGTCATCGCGTCGTACAGGGCGACGCCACCGGGCAGGTAGCCGACGCGGCCGCGGATGGCCACGCCGTCCGCCTGCGTGTCGAGGCCGAGGACGCGGGCGCTGCCGGCCGAGGGGTGCAGGAACCCGAGGAGGAGCCTGATGCAGGTCGTCTTGCCGGCCCCGTTGGGGCCCAGGAACCCGAAGACCTCGCCCGGCCGGACCGCGAGGTCGACATCGTCGAGAGCCGGGATCACCGAGGCCGTGCCGCTGAGCCGGGCCCGGAGGCCCCCGGCGAGATAGTGCTTCGAGAGCCCGCTCGTCTCGATGACGCTCACGGACCAGAGGCTACACCGCCCGACGCGCGGCGATCCGGATCGGGCATGATCGCGGGCGATGACACCTGAGCCCGAGCGCCTCCTCCCGCCCGAGATCGCGGCGCCGCGGCGGACGCCCGTCGCGGGCCTCGCCGAGGCCGAGGTCGAGGCCCGGCGCGCCCGCGGCGAGGGCAACACCTACCGGCCACCGACGTCGCGGACCTACTGGGAGATCTTCCGCCAGAACGCCTACCTCGGCATCAACGGGATCCTCATCGGCGTCTCGCTCCTCCTGGTCGCCTTCGGCCTCTACGTCGAGGCCGCGCTGACCGCAGGCCCGGTCATCGCAAACATCTTCATCGGGGTGATCCAGGAGACCCGGGCCAAGCGCAAGCTGGACCGGATCGCGCTCCTCAACCGCCCCCGGGCCCACGTCGTCCGGGACGGGATCGAGCGCGCGATCGACCCGGCCGAGGTCGTCCTCGGCGACCTCGTCGTCGCCCGCCGGGGCGACCAGGTCGTCCTGGACGGGACGATCGTCGGCGGAGGCCGCGCCGAGCTCGACGAGTCGCTCCTGACCGGCGAGTCGGACGCGATCGTCAAGGTCGCCGGTGACGCGGTCCTCTCGGGCAGCGCCGTGGTGTCCGGGACGCTCGTCTACGAGGTGGAGCGGGTCGGCGCCGACAGCTTCGCGAACCGCCTGCTGGCCGAGGCCAAGAAGCTGGGCGACGAGCGGACGCCGCTGCAGCGGGAGATCGCGGCCACGATCTGGGCCGTTGCCGGGCTCGTCCTGATCACGTCCGTGCCGGTCGCGCTCGCCCTCATGGCGCTCCCCGGAGGCTTCGACTCGAAGGAGACCCTCACCGCGGCAGCCGTGCTCGTGACCCTGGTGCCCCAGGGCCTCGCGATCATGATCACGGTGACCTACGCCGCCGGTGCGCTTCGCATCACCCGGCTGGGCGCCCTCGTCCAGCGCCAGAACGCCGTCGAGTCGATGGCCCGCGTCGACACCCTGTGCGTGGACAAGACGGGCACCCTCACGACCCAGAGGATCGCCTTCTCGGTCGCCGAGCCGGCCGCCGGCCGTGACCCGGAGAGCCTGCGGGCGATCCTCGCGGCGCTCGCGGCGAGCACGAGCGCCCCGAACCGGACGACGGATGCGCTGGGCGCGGCGCACCCGGGGGCCGCCCTTCCGGTGGCCGACGAGATCCCCTTCGCCTCCGAGCGGCGCTGGTCGGGGCTCCAATTCGGCGACGCCCCGGGCGCCGCTCCCGGCGGGACCGTCGTCGACGTGGCTCCCGGCGCCACGTACGTCATGGGCGCCCCGCCGGTGCTCTGGCCCCACCTCGCGGGGCCGCCCGGCGGCCTCGCTGCGCGGGCGGAGGAGATCGCCGCCGAGGGCGTGCGCGTCCTCCTCCTCGCCCGGGCCCCGGACGGCGCCTCCCTCCGTGGCGACGCAGATCGCCCCGCGCTCCCCGACGGGCTCCGGCCGGTCGCCCTCCTGGGCTTCACCGAAGAGCTCCGGTCGGACGTCGCCGAGATCCTCGGCGGCCTGGCCCGGGCCGGCCTCGACCTCAAGGTGATCTCGGGCGACGACCCGGCGACCGTCGAGGCGATCGGCCGGCGTGTCGGGCTCTCCATGGAGGGGGGCGTGGTCTCCGGCCTGGACCTCGGGGTGCTCGACGACGAGGCCTTCGACGCGGCGGCCGGCCGAGCGAGTGTCTTCGGCCGCGTCGAGCCGGCGCTGAAGGCGCGGCTCGTGGCCGCCTTCCGGGCAAGCGGCCACTACGTGGCGATGGTCGGCGACGGCGTGAACGACATCCTCTCCCTGCGCCGGGCCAACCTCGGGATCGCCATGGAATCGGGCAGCGCCGCCGCCCGCGGCGTCGCCGACCTCGTCCTGCTGCACGACGCGTTCGGCGTCCTGCCGAAGGCGGTGATCGAGGGCCAGCGGATCGTCGCCGCCATGGAGGCGACCCTGATCCTCCTCCTGTCGCGGACCTTCTACGTCCTGCTCATCATCGCGGGGGCCGCCCTCCTGGGCCTGCCGTTCCCCCTCACGCCGCGCCAGAACTCGGTGCTGGCCTTCGCCACGGTCGGCATCCCCCTCGTCGTGCTGGCGCTCTGGGTCCCCCCCGACGCCTGCCCCGGAGCCTCCTCGGCGAGACGCTCCGCGTCTCGATCCCGGCCTCGATCGGCGTCGTCATCGTCGCCCTGCCGCTCTACGCGGCGAGCATTCGCGGGGGCGTCCCGGTGCCGGAGGCGCAGTCCGCCCTGACCTCGCTGACGGTCTTCTGCGGGCTGGGCCTGCTGCCGCTCATCTCGTCGGGTGCCCGCGAGGCCGGCACGGGTCGCTTCATCCGCTGGTGGCCGTGGCTCCTCGCGGGGATCATGCTCGCCGTCTACCTGGTGATGATCCAGGTCCCGTTCCTGCGGGACTTCTACGAGCTGACGCCCCTGCCCGGACCGGTCATCGCGCTCCTGCTCGGCGCCGCCGGGCTCTGGACGGCCGGCGTCCATCTCCTTCGCCGGACCGGGATCATCCGCCGGGTCGAGGACGCCCTCTGGGCAGCCCTCGTCGGCGCGTGGCACCGCGTCCGGCCCCGGCGCGCGGCGGCCGGCTAGGACCGGAAGCGGGCGATCCCCTCGAGGACCCGGGCGAACGTTGCCGTGGTCGCGGGCTGGACATCCAGCTGGACGTGGGCGACCCCGAGGGCAGAATAGGCGCGAAGGCCGTCGGCGACGACGTCCGGCTCGGCCAGGAGCGCCGCCGGGGCTCCCGGGTGCCCCCACTCCTCGCCGGCCTCGGCCTTCACCGTGACCCCGACCGTGACCTCCACCGTCGCCGGGTCGCGCCCGGCGTCGGCGCACGCGGCGCGGAAGTCGGCGATGCGCCGGCCCAGCCGCTCGTCGGGCATCCCGAACCAGGCCGTGTTCCAGGCGTCGGCCAGCTCGGCCGCCAGGCGCAGCATGCGGGGGCCCTTGGCGCCGACGAGGATCGGGATTCTGGCGCGGGGCCCGCCGGGCAGGATGACACAATCGCTCACCTGATAGTACGTGCCGCTGTACGTCACTGCACTCTTACGGAGAAGCGTAGCGATGATCCGCAGCGCCTCCTCGAAACGGTCGACCCGGTGGTCGAAGGGGTAGCCGAACGCGGTGTACTCGGGCTCGTGCCAGCCGCAGCCGAGGCCGAGGACGAGGCGGCCCCCGCTGATCTCGTCGAGCGTCGTCGCCATCTTCGCCAGGAGGGCCGGGCTCCGGAAGCTCGTCGCCAGGACGATCGTCCCCACCTCGACCCGCGTCGTGGCCACCGCGACCGCCGTCAGGAGCGTCCACGCCTCGTGGATCCCGGTCGCCTGGCCGGCGAGGCGGAGGACGAGGTGGTCGTAGATCCAGATGGAATCGGCGCCCCCGGCCTCAGCCTGGTGGGCGAGGTCGCGGATGGTCATCCAGGAGGGCGTGCCGGCGCCGTCGTCGTCGCTCATCGGCAGGATCAGGCCGACCTTCATCCCCGTTCCTCCTCCGCGAGGATCGCCCGGAGCGCCTGCGCCGGCGGGTGCGGTCGCCGCTGCCGGGCGCTCGGGGTCGTCCCTGCCCGGACGCGTCGTCGTCGTCACCGCCGAAGAGTACGCTGGCGACGGGTGGGCCGACACCGGAGCGGGCCATGCGGTACGGCATCAACATCCCCAACTTCGGCTCGGGCGGGGATCCCCGCGTCCTCGTCGACCTGGCCCGTCGCGCCGAGAACGCCGGCTGGGACGGCTTCTTCGTCTGGGATCACGTGCTCGTGGACCCGGCGTGGACGCTCGAGATTGCCGACCCCTGGATTGCGCTGGCGGCCGTGGCCCAGGCGACGTCCCGGATCCGGCTGGGCCCCATGGTCGCCGCGGTCCCGCGGCAGCGGCCGTGGATGCTCGCCCGCCAGACCGTCTCGCTCGACCGGCTGAGCGGGGGCCGGCTGATCCTCGGCGTCGGCCTCGGCTGGCCGTCCGGCGCCGAGTTCGGGCACTTCGGCGAGGAGACTGACGTCCGCCGCCGTGCCGAGATGCTCGACGAGAGCCTGGCGATCCTGGCCGGGCTCTGGCGGGGCGAGCCCTTTGCCTTCGCCGGCGAGCACTACCGCCTCGCCGAGGCGACCTTCCTGCCGCGCCCGCTGCAGGAGCCGCGGATCCCGGTCTGGGTCGGGTCGCTCCGCCCCGGCCCCGAGGGACCGTTGCGCCGGGCGGCCCGCTGGGACGGCTTCTACCCTGCGTCCGACGACGCGTTCGTGCCGCTCGACGTGTTCGCCCGCGACGCGGCCCGGGTCCGCGAGCTTCGCGCTGCCGCAGGGATCCCGGCCGACGAGCCGTACGACATCTCGGCCGGGGGGTCCACGCCGGCCGGGGACGCGGTCGCGACGGCGGCGACGGTCGCCGGGTTCGAGGCGGCCGGGGCGACGTGGTGGCAGGAGATCGTCTCCGACTGGCTCGGAGGGCTCGAGGAGATCCGGGCACGGATCGAGGTGGGGCCGCCGCGCGGCTGAGGCTGCCCCGGGGACCGGCCGCCGGCGAGCGGCGCGCTCCCGGCCGCGGGCGTGCGAAGGGCCCCCGGACGCGCGATGCTTACCGGCGATGCACGCGCCCGGCCACACCCACCCGGCCCTCGCGGCCGCAGCGGCGGCGATCGTCGTCGCCGGGCGCCGGCTCCGCCAGCGCGGGCTTCTCGCCGGCTGCGACGGCAACCTCTCCGTCCGGCTCGACGCGCTCGCCATCGCGGTCACGCCGGCCGGCCGCCGCAAGGACGAGCTGGCACCTCGCGACGTCCTCCTCGTCGCCCTCGACGCGATCGACGAGCGGGCGGCGGATCCCGGCCCGCGGCCGTCGTCGGACCTCGCCGTCCACCGGGCCGTCTACCGTGCCCGCCCCGACGCGCGGGCCATCGCCCATGCCCACCCCCCGGCCGTCCTCGCCTGCCTTCTGGCGGGCCTCCGCCCCGACCCCGCCGTCCTCCCGGAGGCCCGGGTGGTCCTGGGGCGGGTCGCCCACGTCCCCGCGCTGCCGTTCGGGAGCGCCGAGGTGGCGGCTGCGACGGCGGCTGCGCTCCGCGATCCGGGGGTCGGCGCCGTCCTCCTCGATCGCCACGGTGCGCTGGCCGTCGGCCGGACCCTCGAGGAGGCGGTCGATCGCCTGGAGGTGCTGGAGCTCCTCTGCGCGACATGGCAGGCCGCCTGGCTGGCGCGCGGCGACCCCCGGCGCCTGGCCCGACGACGACCCCGTCCCGGCCCGGCCGTCCGGCCGGCACGTCGCCGCCGGTGAGGCCCGCGGGGGGCGTCCGCACGTGTTCGCGGGTGGCGGCCTCGTGACGTCGCCGGGCGCCGCGCGCGTCCTGCCGGGGGGCGATCCCGCGGCGATTGCCGAGGCCGCCCTGCTCCTGCGGGCGGGCCGCCTGGTCGCCTTCCCGACGGAGACCGTCTACGGGCTGGGGGCGAACGCCCTGGACGCCGCCGCTGTCGCGCGGGTCTTCGCCGTCAAGGAGCGGCCGGCCTTCGACCCCCTGATCGTCCACCTCGCCGAGACCGCGGACCTCGAGGCCCACGTCGTCCCGGACGACGCGTGCGATCCCCGCGTCGTCCGCCTGGCCACCCGCTTCTGGCCGGGCCCGCTGACCATCGTCCTGCGGCGCCGCGAGCACATCCCGGGGATCGTGACGGCGGGGCTCCCCACCGTCGGGCTTCGGGTGCCCGACCACCCCGTCGCCCGGGCCCTGGTCCGGGCGGCCGGCGTCCCCGTGGCCGCCCCGTCGGCGAACCGCTTCGGCCGCGTCTCGCCCACTCGCGCGGCCCACGTCGTCCGCGGCCTCGGCGATCGCGTCGAGGTGATCCTGGACGGGGGGCCCTGCAGGATCGGCGTCGAGTCGACGGTGATCCTCCTCGCGGAGGGGCGGGCGCTCCTCCTTCGCCCCGGGGGCCTTCCGGCCGAGGCGATCGAGGCCGAGATCGGTCCCCTGGAGGTGCCGGCCGACGAGGGCGCAGGCGCGGCCACCCTCGCCCCCGGCCGGGGCGGCGCCCACTACGCGACGGCGGCCCGCCTGGAGCTCGTGGATCCCGGCCGGGCCGGGGCCGCGGAGCGGCTTCGGGCCGGACCCGGCGAGCGCCTCGGCCTGCTGGCCGCGTCGGCGGCCGGGGCGGCGGCCGCCCGCGCGGCCGGCGGCCCCTTCGCCGCGGTGGAGGTTCTCAGCGAGGACGGCGACCCGGTCGAGGTCGCGGCCCGCCTCTTCGAGGCGCTCCACGAGCTCGAGGCCGGGCACCTGGACCGGATCGTCGCCCAGCCGGTCGCCCCCGTCGGCCTCGGGCGGGCCGTGATGGATCGCCTGCGACGCGCGGCCCTGGCCGTGCCCGGGACGGAGCCCTGACGGCGGGCCCGGCCGTCGACGTTCAGTAGAGGAGCGGGATCAGCTTGCGGACGCGGCGCTGGTAGCTCGCGTAGGCCGGGTAGGCCTCCAGGAGCCACGCCTCCTCGAGGCGCGTCTTGAGGTCGAAGAAGACCCCCATGCCGGCGGCGACGAGGAGCGCGGCGGGACTGGCCGCGGCGAGGGCCCAGCCGACGGCGGCGGCGATGATTCCCGCGTAGATGGGGTGGCGGACCACGCGGTACACGCCGTGCTCGACGAGCCGGCCGCCGTCCACGGGGCGCGGCACGGCGGTCAGGCTGTCACGGATGCCGAGGAGGCCCAGGCCGGCCAGGATCATCCCGGCCCCGATCAGGCCGGCACCGGCCAGCCGGCCGGCCGTCAGCCACGGCTCGCCCCAGGCCGGACCGACCGTCCCTGCCAGCGCGAGGAGCACGAACAGGCCGACCTGGATCACGACCCAGCCCTCCCCGCGAGGGCCGAGGTGGGGCAGGCGCATCCTCGATGGAGGTGGGGCTTCGGCGGGCACGGAGGCATGATCCACGTTCGACCGCCGATGTGCCAGCCCGAAGGATGGGCCGATAGGAGGGGGCAGGAGCGGCAGACGGCCCTTGCGCCACCCTCCCCGGGGCGGCGAGCGTGGCGGGAGGCGCTGCGCAGCGCGGGCTGCGGAGCCGATGCTGCGACGGGACAGCCGGACGGGAGGATCGCCCGTTGGCAAGCGGAGCCAGCACCGCACCCGACCGACGGGCGGATCTCGCGCCGATGGACGTCCCTGCGGGCTCCGCGGCCGAGCCGGCCGGCGACGCGGTCCCCGACGTCCGTCTCGTCGAGCTGACGAAGCGCTTCCGCGAGATCGTCGCCGTCGACGCGGTCTCGCTCGACATCCGGATCGGCGAGTTCTTCTCGCTCCTTGGACCGTCCGGCTGCGGCAAGACGACCACCCTGCGGATGATCGGCGGCTTCGAGCTGCCGACGAGCGGCCGGGTCGAGCTCCGCGGACGAGACGTGACGATGGATCCGCCGGAGCGCCGGCCGGTCAACATGGTCTTCCAGAGCTACGCCCTCTTCCCGCATCTGTCGGTCATCGACAACGTCGCCTTCGGGCTGCGCCGGCGCAAGGTGCCCGACAACGAGGCCCGGCGGCGTGCCGGGGCCGCGCTGGAGCTCGTCCACCTCACGGGCTTCGATCGACGGTCTCCGGCCGAGCTCTCGGGCGGGCAGCAGCAGC
Source organism: uncultured Chloroflexia bacterium (assembly GCA_963709605.1). GTDB lineage: Bacteria > Chloroflexota > Limnocylindria > Limnocylindrales > CSP1-4 > CTSoil-043. The sequence goes on from CAVPWX010000006.1 coordinate 276,323, forward strand.
GCGTCGCGCTGGCCCGGGCGCTCGTCTGCGAGCCGACCGTCCTCCTTCTCGACGAACCGCTGGGGGCGCTGGACCTCAAGCTCCGGCGGCAGCTCCAGGTGGAGCTCAAGCGCGTCCAGGTGGAGGTCGGGATCACCTTCGTCTACGTGACCCACGACCAGGAGGAGGCCCTCGCCCTCTCGGACCGGATCGCGGTCATGAAGGGCGGGCAGATCGAGCAGCTGGGGACGCCGGAGGAGCTGTACGACCGGCCAAGGACGCGTTTCGTGGCCGACTTCATCGGGACGACCAACCTGCTGGCGGGGACGGTGGCGTCGGTCACGGTGGACGGCGTCATCCTCGACCTCGATGCGGGCGGGCGCTGCGTCGTCGGAGCCCATGGATTGGCACCGGGAGCCGCGGTCGAGATCGCGGTCAGACCCGAGGCGCTGGAGCTCATCCCACGCCCTGCCGAGGATCCGGCCGCCGCGGATGATGCCGCTGGCTCCTGGCTCCGCGGCACCGTCGAGCAGTCGGCGTACCTCGGGACGTCGGTCAACTACCAGGTTCGGATGGACGTCGGCCAGCGCGTCGTCGCCTCCGTGCCACGCACCCAGGGCCGGATCTCGGCGGGCACGCCCGTCATGATCCGGTGGCGATCAGAGGACACGCTGGTCCTCGGACGACCGGCAGGGCCGGAGAACGAGCAGGAGGAGCCGCGATGAGCGACCACGATCGGATGCCGGATCCTGCCAGGACGCTCGCCCGCCGCCTGACCGAGGAGCGGCTCTCCCGCCGTCGATTCCTCGGCCGGATGGCGGCGTTGGGCGCCGGGGGCGCGATGGTGCCGCTCCTCGCCGCGTGCGGCGGCGGTGCCACGGCATCGCCCACTGCGGCGCCCAGCACCGGCGCGCCAAGCTCCAGCCCGGGGCCCACGCCGGTCCCGACGCCGGAGGCCGAGCTCTTCGTCTACAACTACACCGAGTACATCGGCGAGGAGGCGATTCCGTCGTTCGAGGAGAAGTACGGGATCAAGGTCACGTACGACTTCTTCGACACGTACGAGACGATGACCGCCAAGATCTCGACGGGCAACAGCGGCTACGACATCACGTTCGCGACCGGCGTCGACGTGCCGGGTTTCCTGGCCCGGAACCTCGTCCAGCCGCTCGACCATTCGCTCATCCCGAACCTCGTCAACCTGGGCCAGGAGTGGCAGGACCCGGCCTACGACCCGGGCAATGCCCACTCGGTGCCGTACATGTGGTGGACGACGGGCTTCGGCTACGACACCGAGCGGATCCCCGAGGACCTGACCTCGTGGGCCGCCCTCTGGGACGAGCGCTGGAAGGGCAAGATGGCGATGCTCGACGACTACCGCGAGACGTTCGCGGTGGCCCTCATCCGCCTCGGCTACAGCGTCAACACGACCAGCGATGCCGAGCTCGACGAGGCGCTGGCCCTCCTCCAGGAGCAGCAGCCACTCCTGCGCAAGTACACCGCCGACGACATCGGCGACCTGTCGAGCGGTGACGTCTGGCTCTGCCACGCGTGGGGTGCCGACGTCTCCCAGGTCGCCACGGAGCTGCCGTCGGTGAAGTACGTGATCCCGGCCGAGGGTGGGATCCGTGGCTCGGACGCGATGGTGCTGCTGGCGAACGCTCCGCATCCGATCGCGGCCAACCTGTTCATCAACCACATGCTCGACGCGCAGGTCAGCGCGGCGAACACCAACTACATCTACTACATGGGCCCCAACGAGGCAGCCAAGGAGTTCATCGACCCGGCGATCCTCGAGGACCCGACCCTGAACCCCGACGCGGCCGCGATCGAGAAGCTCCAGGAGCTGCTCGACCTCGGACCCGACCTGCAGAAGTACCAGGAACGCTGGACCGAGCTCCGTTCCGGGGCCTGAGCCGCGGCAGCGAGGCGCGAGAAAGGCCGATGCACGGCGACCGGACGCGCGACGCCACCTACCTCCTGCCCGGCCTGGCCTGGCTGGTGGTCTTCTTCGCGGTCCCCCTCGCGATCATCTTCGTGGTGAGCCTGGGGACCCGGGACCAGTACGGGGGCGTGATCTTCGACAACGTGGGGATCCACAACTACCTGCGCGCCATGGAGCCGGACTTCATCCCGACGGTCATCAACTCCCTGCGCTACGCGGCCCTGACCACGGTCTTCTCGATCGCGATCGCCTACCCCATCGCCTACTGGATCAGCCGCTACGGGGGCAGACGCAAGATTCTCCTGCTGATCCTGGTGATGCTCCCGTTCTGGACCAGCTGGGTGATCCGGACCTATGCCTGGATGACGATCCTGCGCGACAACGGCGTCGTGAACGGCATCCTCGAGGGCCTCGGGGTCATCGACGCGCCGATCGCCCTGCTCAACACGGACCTGGCCGTCGTGCTGGGCATGACCTACGGCTTCCTGCCCTTCGCCATCCTGCCCCTCTACGTCTCGATCGATCGCCTGGACCCCGCCCTCGTGGCGGCCGCCCGAGACCTCTACGCCAGCGGCCGGGCCGCCTTCTGGCACGTGACCCTGCCGCTGACCATGCCCGGCGTGATCGCCGCAGCGCTCCTCACCTTCATCCCGGCCATGGGCGACTTCGTGACCCCCGACCTCCTGGGCGGCGCCCAGACGATCACGGTTGCGAAGATCATCCAGACCCTCTTCCTCTCGAGCAAGGATTGGCCGTTCGGGGCCGCGCTCGGGTTCCTCCTCATCGTGACCACCATCGTCGGCACCGTGGCAACCCTGCGGATCCTTCGCCGCGAGGTGATCGGCTGATGCGTCGGGACCGTAACCCCCTGCTGACGCTCTACTCCCTGGCGGTCTACGTCTTCCTCTTCGCCCCGATCGCGATCCTGATCCTCTTCAGCTTCAACGACTCGAAGCGCAACTTCGTCTGGCGCGGGTTCACCCTGCGCTGGTACCCGGAGCTGTTCGGGAACGAGGCCCTCCTCCACGCCCTGGGCGTGACCCTCCAGGTGGCCGTGATCTCGGTGGTGGCGACCACGATCCTGGGCACGCTGCTGGGCCTGGGGCTGGCGCGCCTCCGGTCGGGCGCCGCATCAGGCGCCGCCGACACCCTGATCCTCCTCCCGATGGTCACCCCCGAGGTCGTGATGGGGATCAGCCTCCTCCTGTTCTTCTCCCTCGTCTTCTCGGCGAACGGCTCGACCTGGCAGATCGCGATCGCCCACATCGCCTTCTCCATCTCGTACGTGGCGATCATCGTGAGGGCCCGGGCCGTCTCCCTCGACCCCCGGATGGAGGAGGCGGCGCGCGACCTCGGCGCGTCGTCGCGCGAGGCGTTCTTCCACGTGACCCTGCCGCTCATCGCTCCGGCCGTGGCCGCGGGTGCCCTGATCGCCTTCGCCCTCTCCTTCGACGACCTGATCATCACCTCGTTCAACGCCGGGGTCGGCTCGTCGACGCTGCCGCTCTACATCTACTCGCGCATCCGCTTCGGTGTGACCCCGGAGATCAACGCGATCTCCACCATCATCGTGGTCACCACCGCGCTCCTCATCCTCATCTCGATGCAGGTTAGCTCTCGGCGGACGCGCCGGAAGGTGGTCCCGGGGTGAACGAGTCTCCCTCCAGCACAAGGAGCCGACCCATGGCAGTCCCCGTCGCCCGCCCGCCCCTGGAGCCGATCCGCTCGCCCTATCGCGTCCGGTTCCTCGGCGACGACCAGCTGGACCAGCTCCAGGCCGCCACGCTGCGCATCCTCGAGGAGGTCGGCGTCAAGTTCCCCTCGCCGATGGCGCTCGAGATCCTGGCCGGCCACGGGGCCAAGGTCGACATGGCCAGCCAGGTGGTCCGCTTCCCGCCGGATCTCGTTCGCAGGGCCCTCTCGACCGCCCCGCGCTACTTCACGATGGGAGCGCGCGCGCCGGAGTACGACCTCCACCTCGCGGACGGGGTGACCTGGTTCACGACGGACGGCTGCGGCATCGAGACGATCGACTTCGACACGCGCGTGCAGCGCCCGTCGCGCAAGAGCGACGTCGCCGAGATGGCCCGCGTCGCCGACTACCTGCCCTCGATCGGGTTCTACTGGCCCATGGTCAGCGCCCAGGACCACGGCCGGACCGCGCCCCTCCACGAGGTCGACGCCGCCTTCAACAACACGGTCAAGCACGTCCAGTCCGAGACCGTGATGGGCGCCGTCCCCGCCCGCTACGTCATCGAGATGGCGACCGTCATCGCCGGCAGCCGCGAGGAGCTCCGCCGGCGGCCCCCGTTCTCGGACCTCATCTGCACGATCGCGCCCCTCGTCCAGGACGACGCCGGCATCGAGTCGGCTCTCGTGCTTGCGGAGGCCGGCATCCCGGTCGGCTTCCTGGCGATGCCCACCCTCGGCACGACGGCGCCGGCCACCCTGGCCGGGGCCTTCGCGGTCGGCGACGCCGAGGTCATCAGCGGGGCCGTCCTCCTCCAGCTCGCCTACCCCGGCGCTCCCGTCTTCCACTCGATCATGCAGGCCTGGGCCGATCCGCGGAGCGGCAACTACGTGACGTACTCGGTCGACAGCCGCACGCGCTATGCCCCGGTCGAGATGGCCCACCACTGGGGCCTCCCGTCGCTCGGCGCCTGCTTCGGGACCGACTCGCCGGCGGCCGGCACGTGGCAGGCCGCGGCGGAGGTCGTCCTCGATCCCGTGCTGGCCGGGCTCACCTCGCCCGAGATCGTCACCGGGATGGGGCTCGACCGCACGTATACCCTCCTCTACCCGGAGGGGCTCCTCCTCGACGACGACATCTACCAGCGGGCACGCTACGCGCTCATGGCCCTCGACGTGGACGAGGAGACCCTGGCCCTCGACGTCGTTGCGTCGGTCGGCCCGGGCGGCCACTACCTGGCCGAGCAGCACACCCGGACGCACATGCGGACGTCGCTGCGGCGCGGCCTCCCCCACGAGCCGGCGCCGGAGGGCGGCTACCGCGACCCCGTCGAGGTTGCCCGCGAGAAGGTGGCCTGGATCCGGGCCAACCACCACCCCGAGCCGCTCGAGACGGCGCAGCAGGCGGAGCTGGCGCGGATCCTCGCCGCGGCCGACCGGGAGATCGGGTAATGGCCGGCCCGGACGGCGCCCCCGGCAGCCCCGCGCCCGGCGCCCCGAGCGTCACTCCGCCGCTGGAGCCCATCCGATCCCACCGCCGGATCCAGTTCCTCGACGACGAGCAGCTCGACCGGCTCCAGGAGGCGACCCTGCGGATCCTGGAGGAGGTCGGTGTCCGCTTCCCGTCCGACCGGGCGCTGGAGATCCTCGGCGACCACGGCGCGCGCGTCGACCGTGCCTCCCAGGTCGTTCGCTTCCCGGCCGACCTCGTCCGCCGGGCCCTCGCCGACGCGCCGCGAACCTTCACGATGGCGGCGCGGGACCCCCGTTTCGATCTCCGCCTCGAGGAGGGGGTCAGCTACTTCACCACCGACGGCTGCGGCGTGGCCACGATCGACTTCGACACCCGCGTGGAGCGCCCGTCGCGCAAGAGCGACGTCGCGGAGATGGCCCGCATCGCCGACTACCTCGCGTCGATCGGCTTCATGTGGCCGACCGTCAGCGCCCAGGACCACGGCGCGACGTCCCAGCTCCACGAGATCGACGCCGCCGTCAACAACACGGTCAAGCACTTCCAGGGAATGGTCATGGGCTCCGGGCCGGCCCGTCGCGCGGTCGAGATGGCGACCGTCCTGGCCGGCAGCCGCGAAGCGCTCCGCGAGCGCCCGCCCATCTCCGATCTCATCTGCTCCATCGCGCCGCTGGCCCACGACCACGAGGGCTTGGAGGCGGCGCTCGTCTTCGCCGCGGCCGGGATCCCGGTGGGGATGCTGGCGATGCCGACGCTGGGCACGACGGCGCCCGCGACCTCGGCCGGCGCCCTCGTCGTGGGTGACGCCGAGGTCATCTCCGGGATCGTGCTCCTCCAGCTCGCGTTCCCGGGGACGCCGGTCTTCCACTCGATCATGAAGGCCTGGGCCGACCCGCGGACCGGGGGCTACGTCGGCTACTCCCTTGACAGCCGGGCGCGCTACGCCCCCGTCGAGATCGCCCACCGCTGGGGTCTCCCCTCGATGGGCGCCTGCTTCGGCACCGACGCGCCGACGGCCGGCACCTGGCAGGCCGGCGTGGAGGTGGCCCTCGACCCGCTCCTGGGCGGCATGGCCGGGCCGGAGCTGGTGACCGGCATGGGCCTGGACCGGACGTACACCCTCCTCTGCCCGGAGGCGATCATCCTCGACGACGACGTCTACCAGCGGGCGCGTCATGCCCTCCTGGCCGAGGAGGTGACCGACGAGACGCTGGCCCTCGACGTCATCGCCAGCGTCGGGCCGGGCGGCCATTTCCTCGCCGAGCAGCACACCCGGGTCCACATGCGAACGTCCCTCAAGCGGGGCCTCACCCACGAGCTGGCGCCCGCGGGCGGCTACCGCGACCCGGTGGAGGTGGCCCGCGAGCGGGTGGCCTGGATCCGGGCGAACCACCACCCGGAGCCGCTGGAGGCGGCAAAGGCGGCCGAGCTGACGCGGATCCTGGCGGCCGCCGACCGGGAGCTCGGAGCGCCCCAATGAGCAGCACGCCCTCCCTGGCGCCGATCCGGCCGGCGCGCCACGCCCGCTTCCTCGACGACGGGCAGCTCGCCGACCTGCGGGCGGCCACGCTGGAGATCCTCGAGGAGGTCGGCGTCCACTGCCCGTCCAGGCCCGTCCGCGCGCTCTACGCGGAGCACGGGGCCCTGGTGGACGAGGAACGGGAGGTGGTCCGCCTGCCGGCCGCGCTGGTCCTCGCGGCGATGGCGCGGGCCCCGCGCGGCTACACCATGGGAGCGCGCGACCCCGCCTTCGACCTGGTCCTCGACGGGACCGCCCTGTACGTCGCCACCGACGGCTGCGGGATCGAGGTCCTGGAGCCCGGCGGTGGCCGCCGCGCCTCCACGGCGGCCGACGTCGCGACCGCCGCCCGCCTGGCCGATGCCATCCCCGCCGTCGGCTTCTACTGGCCGATGCTGAGCGCCCAGGACTACCCGGCCACCGCTCCGCTCCACGAGCTCCTGGCCTCGTATCCGAACACCGTCAAGCACGTCCAGACGGAGACCGTCATGGGGGCCCGGCCGGCCCGCCACGCCGTCGAGATGGCCCGGGTCCTCGCCGGCGACGAGGCCACGCTCCGGGCGCGGCCGCCCCTCTCGGCGCTCATCTGCACGATCGCCCCGCTGGCCCAGGACGACGAGGGGATGGAAGGGGCCCTGGTCCTCGCGGCCGCCGGTCTCCCGGTCGGCTTCATGTCGATGGCGACGGCCGGCTCGACGGGCCCGGCCACGATCCCCGGCACCGTCGTCGCCGGCGACGCCGAGATCGTGGCGGCCCTGACCCTGGTCCAGCTGGTGTACCCGGGCGCCCCGGTCTTCCACTCGCTCATGCCCGGGGTGATGGACCCGCGCAGCGGCGCCTTCCTCGCCACGCCCTGGGAGAACGAGATCGCCTACGTGGTCGGCGTGGAGCTGGCCCACGCCTGGGGCGTGCCGACCCTGGCCGGCGTCTTCGGCACCGACGCCCGGACGCCCGGCTGGCAGGCCGCCGCGGAGGCGGCGGTCGCGCTGACGCTGTGCTCCCTCGCCGGGGCCGAGACCGGGAGCGGCATGGGGCTCCTGGAGTCCTGCACGCTGTTCACCCCGGAGCAGCTCGTCCTCGATGCCGACCTCCACGAGCGGGTCCGCTGCACGCTGGCCGCCTTCGACACGAGCCGCGAGGCGCTCGCCCTCGACGTCATCAGGGCCGTCGGGCCGAAGGGCCACTACCTCTACGAGCGCCACACGCGCGACGAGATGCGCCGGCGGCGCTTCTCCCCGCTGACCGGGCAGGCGGCGCCGGACGGGAGACCGATCGACCCGCTCGATGCCGCCCGGGCGGAGGCCGCCCGGATCCTGGCCGAGCACCACCCCGAGCCGCTCGACGACGCGACGGCTCGCGAGCTGGCGAGGATCGTGGCGGCCGCCGATCGTGAGGCGGAGGCCGCGGCGGCAGGGGCCGGCCCGTGACGACGACCGTCGAGGTCCTGTCGTCCGCCCGGCGGGAGGAGGTCCACGAGCGGGCCCTGGCGGTGCTCGCCCGCACCGGCCTCCGCGTGGAGTCGGCCCGGGCCCGCGAGCTCCTCGGCGCCGGCGGGGCCGACGTGGACGAGGGGGACCTTCGCGTGCGCCTGCCGCGGGCCGTCGTGGAGGCGGCCCTCGCGGCCGCCCCGCGAACCTTGTCCCTCGGCGGACGCCGTCCGGGCTGGGAGCTGCCGCTCGACGGCACCGGCTGCAGCCTCGTGGCCGACGGCGAGGCGCTCCAGGTCCTCGACGCGGCGAGCGGCACCCGCCGGGCGGCCACCGGGGCCGACTGGGAGCAGTCCACGGACCTCCTCGACGCGACCGAGGAGGTCGGCGTCTACTGGCGCATGGTCAACGCGGACGGCGGCGATCCGGCGCCGGGTGCCAACGTGCGCGCCTGGGCCGGGGCCTTCTCCCGCTTCTCTCGCCACGTGCAGGACTCGGCGGCCGACGAGGCGGAGGCGGCGTGGCTCCTGGAGGTGCTCGACGTCGTCTTCGGCGGCCGGGAGGAGGTTCGGCGCCGGCGGCCGTTCTCGTTCCTCCTCTGCCCGCTGACGCCCCTGGTGCTCGAGGGGCCCTACACCGACGCCTGGCTGGCGACGAGCGCCTGGGGCTTCCCGGTGGCGGCCATGCCGATGCCGATGATGGGCCTCTCCGCGCCGGTGGGGCTCCTGGCCACGACCGTGCTGGGCACGGCGGAAACGCTCGCCACGCTGTGCCTCGTCCAGGCCACGGCGCCCGGCACTCCCTTCATCTTCGCCCCGGCCCTCGCCGTCATGGATCCGCGCAGCGGCCGCTTCGCAGGCGGCGCCGTGGAGCACGCCCTCCTGGGGGCGGCCACCACCGAGATGGGCCGCTTCTACGGCCTCCCGGTGCAGGCCTCGACGGGCGGCACCGACGCTCACCTGCCGGGTGCCCAGGCCGGGGCCGAGCGCGCCGTCGGGTGGCTCCTCCCGGTCCTCGCCTGGCCCGATCTCCTCGTGGGGCCGGGCCTCCTGGGCGGGTCGACCGTCCTCTCGCTCGAGCAGCTGCTTCTCGACGTCGAGGGCTTCCGCCGGTGCGTCCGGCTCCGGCGGGGAATGGACGCGTCGCTGGAGGAGGACGTCGTGCAGGCCCTCGAGGAGGTCGGACCCGGGGGCGGCTTCCTGGCTCGGCCGGCCACGCGGCGGGCGACCCACGGTGGCGAGTGGCACCTGGACCGGCTCGGCGTGCGCGATGCCTGGGAACGCTGGGAGGCGGCCGGCCGGCCGGATATGGTCGACGACGCCCGGCGCGCCGTGGCCGAGACGCTCGCCGCCCACCGGCCCCTGCCGATGGACGAGGCGACGGCCCGCGAGCTGGCGGCCCTCGTGGACCGGGCGGCCGGAGGCGGCAGCCGCGCGACGAAAGGACGGTGAGGGATGCGGTACACGGCGACCTTCCTCGACGAGGCCGACCGCGAGCGGGTCCACGACGCGAGCCTGCAAATCCTCGCCGAGACGGGCGTGCGGTTCCACGGCGAGCGGGCCCTCCCGCTCCTGGCGGACGCGGGCGCGCAGGTGGACCCGGAGGCGGGCGTCGCTCGGATGCCCCGCGCGCTCGTCGAGGCGGCCCTTGCGACCGCGCCCCGGGCCTTCGTCCTGGGCGCCCGCAATCCCGCTCACGACTACGCGCTCCCCTCCCCGGTGACCCGCTACGCGATCGATGGGACGGCTGCCTTCGCGATCGACTTCGAGACCGGCGAGCGGCGCTACGGCACCCGCCGGGACACGGAGCTGGCGCTGCGGGTCTTCCAGGCGGCCGAGATGGGGGTGATGGCCTGGGCCCCGGTCACCGCGTCCGACGCGCCGGCCGGGACGCGCGCACTCCACGAGTTCGTGGGGATGGTCCGCCACTCCTCCAAGCACGGCCAGCACGAGCTGCACACGCGGGAGCAGGTGCCCTACCTCGCCGAGGCGCTGACGATTGCCGGGGGCGGGGCGGATGCCGTCCGGGAGCGCCACCCCTGGTCGCTCATCTACTGCCCGGTCGCCCCGCTTGTCCACGACGGGCCGATGCTGGACGCCTACCTGGACCTGGGTGCGCTCGACCTCCCGGTGATGATCATGCCGATGCCGGTGACCGGCACGACCGGCCCCGCCGGGCTCCTCGCGAACGTCGCGCTGGCCAACGCCGAGGCGCTCTCGGCGATCGTCGTCTACCAGCTGGCGCATCCGGGACGCCCGGTCATCTACAGCAGCGCCACGGGCTCGATGGACTTTCGCAGCGGCGCCTTCCTGGGCGGGACGCCCGAGATGGGCATCATGTCGGCCGCCCTCGTGACGATGGGCCGCCTCTACGGCCTCCCGGCGACCGCCGCGGGGTGCACCTCGGACGCGCCGGAGCCGGGCCCGGAGGCGGTCGTCGAGAAGCTCGTCACGATGCTCCCGCCGGCCTCGGCCGGGGCCGACATCGTCGTCGGCCTCGGCGAGATCCAGGGCGACCAGGCGCTCGTCCTCGAGCAGATCCTCGTCGACAACGAGCTGGCCCGCTACGTGGAGCGGCTGGTCGAGGGGATCGGCGAGCCGGCCGACCCCGACTTCGTCGCCGAGATCGCTGCGGTCGGCCCGGGCGGCAACTTCCTCGCCAGCACCGTCACCCGCCGCGCCGCGCGGAGCCGCGAGTTCCTGGCGCCGACGCTCATCGGCCGCCACGCCTACGAGGCCTGGCGCGACCTCGGCTCGCCCTCGATGTACGGGCGGGCCCGGGACCGCGTCCGGGAGATCCTGGCGGGGCCCGTCGTCGACCCCCTGCCGGACGCGGTGGAGGCGGAGCTGGCCCGCGTCCTTGCCGCCGCCGACGCAGACCTCGGATGACCGAACCCACCGGGCGCAGCGCCCGGCCACCTCGACCACCCCGCCCTGCACCCCCGGAGGACCGAGACATGACCGACGACCTGTTCGCGGCGATGCGCCAGAGCGTGATCGACGGCGATTCCGACGCCGCCGCCGAGCTGGCCAGGCAAGCCCTGGCGGCCGGGACGGATCCCCTTGCGGCCATCGATGAGGGCTTCGTGCCCGGCATCCACCACGTCGGCGAGCAGTTCCGCTGCGGCGAGATGTACCTCCCGGACATGATGCTGGCCGCCCGGGCGATGCAGAGGGCGATCGGGATCCTGGAGCCGGAGATGCTCGCCCGGTCCGCCCAGCGCAAGGTCCTGGGCCGGGTCGTCATCGGCACCGCCAAGGGCGACATCCACGAGATCGGCAAGAACCTCGTCGGCATGATGCTGACGGCGAACGGCTTCGAGGTCCACGACCTCGGCGTCGACGTCCCGCCCGAGCGCTTCGTGGAGAAGGTCCGCGAGGTCGGCGCGAACGTGGTCGGCGTCTCTGCGCTCCTGACGACGACGATGGTCGGCCAGCGGGCCGTCATCACCGCGCTCGCGGACGCCGGGCTGCGGGAGGGCGTGAAGGTGATCGTCGGCGGCGCACCGGTCACCCGGGCCTGGGCCGACGAGATCGGCGCCGACGGCTACGGGGAGGACGCGGTCGGCGCGGTCACCGTCACGCGCGCGCTGCTCGGCGCCTGACGCTGCGGGTGGAGGCCGAGGCGCGCGAGCGCGAGCCACGACGGCGCGCCCTCCACCTGTCGACGCCGCGTCGACGATCGGACAGGCGTCAGGCGAGGTCGCGCGGGATCCGCTCCTCCCACGTGCGCTCGAAGACGACGGCGCCGTCCTCCGTGGCAACGAGGCTCACGGTGGCCGTGAACACCTCGCCGTCCGAGGCGACGACGAGCCGCCCGTCCGCGGTCACGGTGGGTCCCCCCGGCCAGGCGACGCGGTAGGCGGCAGACCCCTCGGCGGCGGCGTGCGCCCAGTCGTCGTGGGCGACGATGCGGAAGCGCTCGCCGGCGGCGAAGAGCAGCCCGTCCCGCTCCGGGAACCGGTGCCCGCCCCCGAACTCCGAGACCAGGGTCGTCGTGCCCGCCAGCGCGTCCCGCTCCACGCGCCAGGCCGACGGGATCCCCTCGACGTGCTCGGCGTCACCGGGGTCGCAGGCGCCGGTCCCCGGGTCCTCGGTCGCTGGCGCCCAGCCGGCGGGCGTCGGCAGGCGGAGGCGCGAGGGCCGCCCGGCGTCGTGGAAGAGGGCGAGGGCGACGGGTGCCGGCGGCGGCCACGCGACGGGGAACGCCGTCCCCGCGACCGCGATCCGCAGCCGCTGGCCGGCCGGGACCCGGGCCCCGGTCGCCGTGAGAGGGACGGAGACGGCCATGACCTCGCCCGGCACGACGGGGACGGGATCCTCGAAGGAGCCGCGGCGGGTCAGGTTCAGGAGCCCGCGGGCGAGGAGCGCCGACGTCCCGTCCTCGGCGACCGCCTCCAGGCGGACGGCGACCTGGGCGATCGGGCGATCGGCGGCGACCCACAGGTCGACGACCGGCGTGCCCGCCACGAGGACGGGCTCGGCCAGCGGGTCGCTCGTGTAGACGAGCGATCGGGCGTCGTCCGGGCGCTGGTCAAGCGGTCCACCCTGCGGCTCGCCGCCGGTGCAGGTGAAGGGGGCGGCCAGCGCCCCGGCGGGCCCGCCCGCCCACGTGTCGGGGGCCTCGTCCGCCGCCGGCGACGCGGGGCCCAGCCTCCCGAGACCGGCCCCGCCGTCGCCGGCGAAGTGGAGCGGCGGAGGGAGGGCGACAGGCGCGACCGGCGGCCAGCGGGGGATGGTCCACCAGCGGCCCGGGAGGTCGCCGGGCTCCACGGCGGTCGGAAACGCCTCGCCCGGGCCGGGCTCCACCACGTAGACCGCCAGGGCCGGGCCCTCGTCGACGCCGTTCCGCTCGCCCTTGAGCCAGCGGTCCCACCAGCGGGTCATGAGCCCGACGCCGTCGATCGTCGGCCCCGGCGAGCCCGCGTGGGGCCAGTCGTGGCCCCACGGGCCCAGGATCCCCCGGACCGGCGCCCGGACGTTCGCCACCACGGCGAGGACGCTGTCGCGATACCAGTCGTTGAGGCCGCCCAGGGCGAGCACGGCCGCCTCGATCGAGCCCCAGTCCTCGACCGCCGAGCCGTGCCGCCAGTGCGCGTCGCGACGCTGGTGGCGCAGCGATGGGATGGGCCACTGGGGCGTCGCCGCGAGGCGCCGCAGCCACTCCTCGCGCCAGCCGGGCCCGAAGCGCTCCGGGTCGGGCGGCAGGGCGTTCTCCCCGACCATCTCGACCGGCCAGTAGACGCTCTCCCCGATGAGCCGCGTGCCGCCCCACCAGTGGACGTCCACGTGGTAGCGGTCGTGGGAGAAGCAGGCAGGGATGATCGCCCGGAGGGCCGGCGGCCGGCGCATCGCCGCCTGGAGGGCCGAGAAGCCGCCCCAGCTGATCCCGAACATCCCGACGGCCCCGCTGCTCCACGGCCGCGTCGCAAGCCAGTCGATCACGGCGAGGTTGTCGAGGATCTCGCGCTCGGTGTACTCGTCCTCGGCGATCCCCCTGCTGCTGCCGGTTCCCCGCACGTCCAGGCGACAGCTGGCGTAGCCGGTCGCGGCGAAGGCGCCGTGCAGCGGCCAGTCCCGGGACAGGGTCCAGTCGTCCTTGCGGTACGGGATCGACTCCAGCACGGCCGGCATGGGGCCCCCGCCGGGCGCGTCCGGGAGGTAGAGCGTGGCGGCGAGGTCGACGCCGTCGTCCATCGGGATCCGGACGTGCTCCGTCCGGACCGGGGCCCCGACCGGCCGTCCGTTCACCGCGTAGCGCCGCGTCGCCGTTCCGCCCATCGCGCCCTCCGCCGGGCGACGCCTCCCCTCGAGGATCGCCGTCCGCTAGTCTAGGCACGTTGCCGGCCGGCGGACCGAGCCCGAGACGGGCCGCACCGGCGGGGGGAGGGGATTCGCGCCATGGCCAACCCGGTCATCCTTGTCGTCGACGACGAGCCCGCCGTCCTGCGCGCGATCGAGCGCGAGCTGCGGGCCCATTTCGGGACCGAGTACGCGGTCGTCGCCGCGGACTCCGGCCCGGCCGCCCTCGACGTCATCCGGCGCCTCGCGCTCCGCGAGACGCCGGTGGCGCTCATGCTGGTGGACCAGCGGATGCCCCGGATGACGGGGATCGAGTTCCTCGCCGCCGCCATCGAGCTGGCGCCCGACGCCAGGCGCGTCCTCCTCACGGCCTACGCGGACACCGACGTCGCCATCCGGGCGATCAACGAGATCCGTCTCGACCAGTACCTCCAGAAGCCGTGGGATCCGCCCGAGGAACGCCTCTTCCCGGTGCTCGACGACCTCCTCGCCGACTGGCGGGCGACCTTCCGGCCCCCCTTCGAGGGAATCCGCCTCGTCGGCCACCGCTGGTCGGCCCGGGCCCACGAGATCAAGGACTACCTGTCCCGGAACCTGGTCCCCTATCGCTGGGTGGACGTCGAGACGGATCCCGAGGCCGGGCGCCTCGCGGAGGCCGCGCAGGTGGAGGCCGGCCGGGACCCGCTCCTCGTCTTCCCCGACGGCGGCCATCTCCTGGCGCCGACGAACCAGGAGATCGCGGAGCGCGTGGGCCTGCGCACGCGGCCGGGCCTGAAGACCTACGACCTCGTGATCGTCGGCGGCGGCCCGGCGGGCCTCGCGGCCGCCGTGTACGGCGCGTCGGAGGGCCTGCGCACGCTTCTCCTCGAGCGTGAGGCACCGGGCGGACAGGCGGGGACGACCTCCCGGATCGAGAACTACCTGGGCTTCCCGGCAGGGCTGTCGGGGGCCGACCTCGCCCGCCGGGCGGTGGCGCAGGCGACCCGCCTCGGCGCGGAGCTGCTCACGGCGCGCGACGCGACGGCGCTCCGGATGGAGGACCGCTACCGGCTGGTCATGCTCGACGACGGCAGCGAGGTCGCCTGCGAGGCCCTCATCGTCGCCACCGGGGTCCAGTACCGCACCCTGGCCGTGGAGGGCATCGATCCCCTGGTCGGCGTCAGCGTCTTCTACGGCGCCGCCATCACCGAGGCCCTGGCCTGCACCGGCCAGCACGTGGCGGTGGTCGGCGGCGGGAACTCCGCCGGCCAGTCGGCCCTCCACCTCTCCCAGTACGCCGCCGGCGTCACGCTCCTGGTGCGGGGCGGGAACCTCGAGGCGGGCATGAGCGCCTACCTCGTCGACCGCCTGCGCGCGACCGCGAACGTGACGATCCGGCTCAACGCCAGCGTGGCCGCGGTCAGCGGGACCGACGGCCTGGAGTCCATCACGATCGAGGACACGGCGGCCGCGCAACGGGAGGAGCTGCCGATGCAGGCGCTCTTCCTGTTCATCGGGGCCCTGCCGCGGACCGAGTGGCTCGCCGAGATCCTGGAACGGGACAAGGCCGGCTTCATCGTGACCGGGCCCGCGCTGGCGCGGGCGTCGGACGGACGCGTGCCCGGCTGGCTGCTGGCGCGCGAGCCGTTCCTCCTCGAGACGAACGTCCCCGGGATCTTCGCCGCCGGTGACGTCCGCAGCCGCTCCGTGAAGCGGATCGCGTCGGGCGTGGGCGAGGGGGCGATGGCCGTCCAGTTCGTCCACCAGCACCTGGCCGGTCTCTAGGCGCCGGCGTGGACGGCAGGCCCTCGGTCCGGACGCCGCCGGACCCGCCGCTCGCCGACGAGGCGATCCTCCTGCGCCTGCCACGCGAGGCGGACGCCCCCGCGATCGCCGAGGCCTGCGTCGACCCGGAGATCGCGCGCTGGGTCCCGTTGCCCGTCCCCTACACGCTCGCCGACGCGCGCGCCTTCCTCGAGACGGCCGCCGACGGCTGGGCCAGCGGGCCGGACAGCGTCTTCGCGATCGAGGAACGGGCGAGCGGAGCCCTCGTGGGGCTGATCGACCTCCACCGCGGCACGACGCCCGACCGCGCCTGGGTGGGGTACTGGCTGGCGCCCGCCGCGCGGGGCCGGGGCCTCGCCACGCGGGCCGTCCGGCTCGTCGCCGCCTGGGCCTTCACCGACCCGGCCCTGGAGCGCCTCGAGCTCATGACGCTCGTCGGCAACGACGCCTCGGGACGCGTCGCGCTGCGGGCCGGGTTCCGCCGCGAGGGGATCCTGCGCCGCTACCTCGACGTCCGCGGCGCCCTGCTCGACGCCGTGATGTACGCGATGGTCCGGGAGGACCCGGCCGACGAGGCCGGCGAGGCCGGGCCCGGGGACGATCCGCTCGTCGGCGTCCCCATCTTCGATGGCCTCACGCCCTCGGAGCTGGGCCGCATCCGCACGGCAGCGACCGAGAAGATGCTGGCACCCGGCGCCGTCCTGGTCGCCGAGGGCGACCCGGGCGACGCCCTGTACGTCGTGCTGGAAGGCGAGCTGGCCGTCACGAAACGGGCCGGGCCGGGCGAGATGACCCTCAACCGGGTCGGGCCCGGCGCGGTGCAGGGAGAGATCGCCGTCCTCTCTGGCGGGCCCAGGCGGGCGACCGTCCGCGCGATCACGCCGGTCCGTGCCCTGCGCCTCGGCCGCGACGACCTCTTCGACGTGCTGGCCCGCGAGCCGAGGATCCTCCGCTCCCTCGTCGGCACGGTCGCCCGGCGGCTGTGGGGCATGGAGGCCGCCGTCCAGGAGCAGGAGCGCCTGGCCTCGCTGGGAACGCTCGCCGCCGGGCTCGCCCACGAGATCAACAACCCGGCTGCGGCGGCGCGGAGCAGCGCCCGCCGCCTCGACGAGGCCCTCGACGAGTGGGACCGCGCCGCGACGGTGCTGGGGGCCCTGGTGGCGGGCGGCGGTCCGGTTGCCGCACCGCTTGCCGCGGAGCTCCTCGACGCCCTCCGCGACGAGGTTGCCCGGCGCGTCGCATCACCGCCCGTGGTGGACGCCCTCGAGGCCGCCGACCGGCGCGATGCGCTCCGTGCCCTGCTGGCCCGGCTCGGGATGGCAGACCCTGATGAGCCCGCTGCGGCCCTCGTCGCGCTCGGCTGGGACGGCAACCAGCTCGACGACCTCCTGGCCCCGTTCGGCGGCGACGAGGCCCGCCTGGTCGTGGCCGAGTGGCTCGCCGCGGCGGCGCTCGTCCGCCAGCTCCTCGCCGAGGTGGCGCTGGCCGCGGGGAGGATCTCCGAGATCGTCGGTGCGGTGCGCGAGTACACCTACCTCGACCGGGCCCCGGTGCAGCGCCTCGACGTGACGACCGGCATCGAGAACACCCTCGTCATCCTCCGCTCGAAGTGGAAGGCGGGGGTGGCGATCCGACGGGCCTACGCGCCCGACCTGCCCCTGATCGAGGCGTTCGGGAGCGAGCTCAACCAGGTCTGGACCAACCTCATCGACAACGCGATCGACGCGATGGCCGGCAGCGGCGAGCTGGCCATCGAGGCCGCCGGCGCACCGGGCGGCGGCGTCGTCGTGGACGTCTGCGACAGCGGCCCGGGAGTCCCCGAGGAGCGCCGGGCCCACATCTTCGATCCCTTCTTCACGACGAAGGGCGTGGGGGCCGGCACCGGGCTGGGCCTCTACATCTCGCGCTCGATCGTCGAGCGCCACGGGGGCCGCCTCGACCTCGTGGCCGGCGATCCGGGACGGACCTGCTTCCGGGTGACCCTCCCGCCACGGCCGCCGGACGAGAGCTCCCCGGGCGTCACCCGTTGACAGCGCGGGCGCCGACCCGCAGCATCCGCCCGTGGACGGTCCCGAGCGTCCCCCGACCACGCCTCCGCCCGACGTTTCCCTGCGCCCGGCGCTCCCGACCGGGACCGTCACCTTCCTGTTCACCGACATCGAGGGCTCCACGCGCCTCGCCCGCGATCTCGGCGAGGGCTGGCACCCGCTCCTGGACCGCCACCGCGCGATCATCCGGGCGGCGCTGGCGGCACTGGGGGGGGTCGAGGTGCAGACGGAGGGCGACGGCTTCTTCGCGGCCTTCGCCCGCGCCCCGGCGGCCGTCGCGGCCACCGCGCAGGCACAGCGCGACCTCGCCGCCGAGGCATGGCCCCCGGCCGCCGCCATCCGGGTCCGGATGGGGCTCCACACGGGCGACGGCGTTCTCGACCAGGACGGCTCGTACGTCGGTCACGACGTGCACCGGGCCGCCCGGGTCGCGGCGGCCGCCAACGGCGGCCAGGTCCTCGTGTCGGAGACGACGCGAGCGCTCGTGGAGGACGCTCTGCCGCCCGGGGTGACGCTCCACGACCTCGGCGAGCACCGGCTGAAGGACCTGCGGCCCGAGCACCTCGCCCGAGTCGACGTCGACGGGCTGCCGGTCGACGAGCGACCGGTCCGCTCGCTCGATGCGCGGCCGAACAACCTCCCCACCCAGCTCACCTCGTTCGTGGGGCGCGAGCAGGAGCTGGCGACCACGGTGGGCCTGCTCCGCGGCGCTCGCCTGCTCACGCTCACGGGTCCGGGCGGCACCGGCAAGACGCGCCTGGCCCTGCAGCTGGCCGCGGCTGTCGCCGACGAGCACCCCGACGGAACCTGGTACGTGCCCCTCGAACCGCTGCGCGACCCCGACCTCGTGGTGGCGACCGTGGCCCGGACGCTCGGCGTCTTCCCGCGTCCCACCGAGCCCGCCCTCGACGCCGTCGCGAGCGCGATCGGAGAGCGCCGCATGCTGCTGGTCCTCGACAACTTCGAGCAGGTGATCGAGGCCGCCGGTGACGTCGGACGCCTCCTGCGCGCCTGTCCGGCGGTGCGCGTCGTCGTCACGAGCCGGGCCGTGCTTCACGTCGCCGGTGAGCAGGAGTACGTCGTCCCGGGCCTGCCCGCACCGCCCGACACCAGCCGCCTCTCCCGCGTGGAGCTGGAGAACCTCCCGGCGGCCCTGCGCCATCCCGACCCGGAGACGCTTGGCCAGTACGAGGCCGTGCGCCTCTTCATCGCGCGGGCCGTCGCCGTCCGCCCGGGATTCCGGGTGACGAACGAGAACGCGCCGGCCGTGGCCGGCATCTGCGCCCGCCTCCACGGCATGCCGCTCGCCATCGAGCTGGCGGCGGCGCGGGTCAAGCTGCTCGCACCAGGGCAGATCCTGGAGCGCCTCGAGGGCCAGCTGGGGATCCTCACCTCGACCGCGCGCGACCTCCCCGACCGGCAGCGGACGCTGCGCGGGGCGATCGCCTGGAGCTGCGACCTGCTCGACGAGCCCCATCGGCAGCTGCTCGCCCGGCTCTCGGTCTTCCGGGGCGGGTGGGACCTCGAGGCAGCGGAGTCGGTCGCCGGGTGGCCGGTCGCCGGGTCGGTCGCCGGGTCGCCGGTCGACGTGCTCGACGGCCTCGCGGCCCTCGTCGACCAGAGCCTGGCCCGCAGCCACGAGGCCGACGGCGAGGTCCGCTTCGACATGTTCGAGACGATCCGGGAGTTCGCGGCAGAGATGCTGGCGGTGGCTGGCGAGACCGAGGCCGTCGGCGAGGCGCACGCCCGGGTGTTCCTCGACGTCGCCGAGCAGGCTGCCCCGCACCTGCAGGGCGCCGACCAGCGCCCCTGGCTCGACCGGCTCGAGCGCGACCACGACAATCTCCGCGCGGCGCTGGCCTGGTACCTCCGGCGGCCGGATCCGGACCTGGCGGTCCGGCTCGCGCACGCCCTGTGGCGTTTCTGGCAGCAGCGCGGCTACCTCGTCGAGGCGCGTCGTACCGTCGACGGGATGACCGCCCGCGGTTGGGACCTCGCTCCTCGCAGCCGTGCCCGCCTCGCCGAGACGCTGGGCGGGATCGCCTACTGGCAGGCCGACCTGCCGGTCGCGGCGCGCTGGTACGAAGAGGCGCTGGCGGTCTGGCGCACGGAGGCCACCGGCGGCGACGAGGCGGCGCGGCGCGAGCTGGCGAACGCCCTGTACAACCGCGGGTACGTGCGGGTTGCCGCGTCGTTCCTCGACCTCCTGGAGGCGACGGACCCGGACCCGGCGGCGCGGGCGATGATGGACGAGGCGCTCGAGATCTACCGCAGCCTCGGCGACCGGGCCGGGGAGGCGAACGTCCTGTGGGGCCTCGGCAGCCTGCTGATGTTCGCCCAGCAGCCGGATCTCGCCGATGCCTACTACCACGACGCGGTCGCCATCCACCGGGAGACGGGCAACCGGACGATGGAGGCCTGGTCGCTCCAGATGCTGGCCTCGTCGCTGGTCATGCGCGACCGCGCCGGCGAGGCGTTGGAGCCGGCGCGGCATGCACTGCGCCACTTCCAGGAAGGGAGCGACCTGGCCGGGATCACCCTGGCCTTCGACGTCCTCTCGGCCGTCTCGATGGCCAGCGGCAAGCTGGCCCGCGGGGGCCGGCTCTGGGGCGCCGCCCGGGCGCTCCAGCACGCCAGCGGAACGGGCCTCGCGGACTGGGACGAGCGGATGTTCTCCACGAAGGTGTACGGCGTTCGGACGGCCCTCGAGCCGGGCGAGCTGGATCGGCTGGCGGCCGAGGGCGCCGCGCTGCCGCTCGCCGACGCGGTCGCCTACGCCCTCGAGGAGCGCGACCCGTTCGCCCCGGGCTGAGGTCGGCCCTCAGGCGGAGGCCGGCTCCGGCTCTCGCTTCGGCTCCGGCTCGGGCTCCGGCTCAAGGACGACCTCCTCCTCGCGGTGCCGGGTGTCGGGCAGCAGCAGGCTGAAGATGACGCCCAGGAGCACGAACCCGAGGGCGGTGAAGCCGGCCACGTGGGTCGCTGTGGTGAAGGCGTCCTCGATCGGCTCGACCGTGGCCGGCAGGGCGGCCACGAACGCCGGGTCCGCGAAACAGGCAGCCTGCTCCGGAGGAAGTGAGCCGCCGAAGTCGCCGCCCTGCCCCGCGGCCGCAGCCGGGTCGCGAAGGGCCGGCAGGATCTGGCCGGCCGACTCGTCCACGAGCGTGGCGAGGAGGCGCTGGCAGGGCGCCGGCATGTCCGGCACGGCCGTCGCCAGGTTCGCCTCGGTCTGGCCGACGAGGGTCACGAACAGCACGGTCCCGAGGATCGCCACGCCCAGGGCGGAGCCGACCTGGCGCATGGTCGAGTTCGTCCCGGACGCGAGGCCCGAGCGCTCGGGCGGGATGTCCGACAGGACGATGCTGGTGAGCTGGGCCGTCGCGAGGCCGACGCCGATGCCGTACACGAACAGCGGGATCGCGAGAAGCAGGCCGGAGATCGAGGGGCTGATCAAGAGCGTCGTGAAGAAGATGCCCACTGCCTCGAGCGCCATCCCGAGGGTGACGGCTCGCCGTGGACCCCACAGGCGGGCGAGGGTGGCCGACAGGGGGGCGGCGAAGAACGAGCCGACGGCGAGCGCGAGGAAGATGAGGCCGGTCTCGAAGGCGTCGTAGCCCACCACGGCCTGGAGGAAGAGCGGCAGGGCGAACAGGAGCCCGAACTCGCCGAGGCTGACGATCGTGCCGGCCAGGTTCCCGAAACGGAAGGCGCGGAAGCGCCACAGCGAGAAGTCGAACAGGTAGAACTTGCCGGCGCGCTGGCGCCGGACCTCGACGGCGGCGAAGAGCAGGAGCGAGACGACACCGATGCCGATCGAGACGGGCACGATGGAGATCGCGTCCGAAGGCCACGTCCAGCCCAGGGCCGCGAACGGGCGGTCGGGGTTCGGCGCCCACCAGCCGTACGTGCGTCCTTCGATCAGTCCGAACACGACGCCGACGAGGCCGACCGTGATGAGGATGAACCCCGGGAGGTCGAAGCCGAGCTTCGTGTGCTCGTCGCGCGACTCCCTGATGTAGCGGAGGGTGCCGAGGATCGCGAGGATGCCGATCGGCAGGTTGATGTAGAAGGCCCAGTTCCACGACAGGTTGGTGGTGAGCCAGCCGCCCAGCAGGGGACCGACAGCGGCCATGCCGCCGATCACGGCGCCCCAGATGCCGAAGGCGATGGCGCGGTCGCGTCCCTGGAAGTTCGCGTTCAGGATCGACTGCGTGGCGGGCAGGATCATCGCCCCGCCGATCCCCTGGACCAGGCGGGCGCCGATCAGCATCTCGCCGCTCGTCGCGAGGCCGGCGACCATCGACGCGAGCACGAAGATCACGAGGCCGGCGAGGTACATCGCACGCCGGCCCAGCACGTCGCCCATCCGCCCCATCGTCACGAGCAGGGCGGCGAAGACGAGCGTGTAGATCGCGTTGATCCACTCGGCGGACGTCGAAATCGAGGTTGAGGTCCCGGATGATCGAGGGGATCGCGACGTTCACGATCGTGGCGTCGACGATGATCATCGAGACGCCGAGGCTGAGCATCGCGAGGCCGAGCCAGCGGCCGCGGCCGCCGGTCGCCATCGCCGGCTCGCCGGACGTCGGGGGGAGGTTCATGGGGGAGATGTCTCCGGGGGATCGTTTGCGTCGGAACAATAAATTCTTGACGCACATGTTTCGTCGCATGATACAGTCCGGGGCGTGAGCGCGCAACGACGATCCCCTTCCCCACCCCCCGCCGGCCGGGACGATCCCGCCGTCCCGCGCGACGAGGTCTTCGAGACGAGCGGCCTCGTCGTCGAGCTGCTCCATGCGGCGCATGCCAGCCGACGCGCGCCGGCGGCGGCCGGGGACGAGGCGACCCACGAGCCGCCCGCATCGGACCACGCAATCCGGGCGGCGATCCACCTATACCAGCACGGCGAGCGGACGGTGGGCCAGCTCGCTGCCGGCCTCGGCATCAGCCGCGGCTGGGCGAGCCGGGTCGTCGACGAGCTGGTGGAGCGGGGCCGCGTCGACCGCGAGACCGACCCCGACGACCGCCGCGTCGTGCGCCTCCGCCTGACGGCCGCGTCCCTCGCGGAGATCGAGAAGGCATACCGCTGGCGCGGCGACGTCGTGGGGTCCGCCCTCGCCGACCTCGACGCGGGGGAGCGCAACGCGGTCCGCCGGTTCCTCCGCGCGGTCGCGGCAGGCCTCTCGGGCCCGGGGGCGGCGCCGGAGGGCTGAGCGCCGTCGCCGCCGTCAGGCGACGAGGTCGGCCGCGATCACCGCGGCGAACAGAAGCACGATCGTGTTCCCGAGCACGATCACCCCGACGCGCAGCCCGGGCGAAAGCCGACGGTGGAGGAACGCCCCGACGGCCGCGAGGAGCACCTGCCAGGAGAGCGAGGCGAGGAAGGCGCCCGCGACGAACGCCGCCTTCTCCACCGGCCCGACGCCCGTTCCCGCCAGGCCGAGGATGAGCGCGGCGAAGTACGTCACCGTCACGGGGTTGAGCAGCGTGAGGCCCAGGAAGGCGCCGAAGGTCCGCAGGACGGAGCCGCCGCGCTCGGCCGCCTCGACGTCCGCAGGCATGGCCGCACCGTCGTCCGTGGCCGGGGTCCGCTGCGCCCTGCTCGCACCGAGCAGGCCGCGGAGGGCGATCGCGACGAGGAGGACGATCGCCAGGACGCGCAGCGGTGTCTCGTACGGCGCCAGCAGCCCGGCCAGCGCGGCGCCGAACGCGGCTGCAGCGAAAGCGTAGATGCCGTCGGCGCCGGCCGCGCCCAGGCCGGCAGCGGCGGCGAGACGGAAGCCGCGACGGAGCCCTGTCTCGACGATGAGGATGGCGATGGCGCCGACGGGGATGGCGATGCCGAACCCGGCGGCCGCCCCGGCAAGGAAGGAGGTGATCACCCGGCGAACGGTACGAGCGGCGATTCCCTCCCGTCAACGCCGGGCATCCGGGCCCGGGCAGCACCCGGCGCCGCCGTCGCGCCACGATGGCGACGGAGAGATCCCATGCTGCGCACGCTTCGGACCGTCCTCGAACGGATCTTCGGCCTCGTGCCGGTGCCGCGCGCGATCGACGACACGCCGGGACCGGTGGACCCGCGCGTGGACCCGGCGGCGCTCGAGGAGTTCGGCCGGTCCGAGATCGACGGCCGGGGCCAGCCGTCGTTCGGGGGCAAGCCGGTCATCCGGCGCTACTCCACCGAGCGCGCCGCCGACGCCCGCGAGGCCGCCGCGCGATCCACCCCGGAGCCCGACTGACGACCGTCCGGGGACCCTGCCGCGGCGGTACGATTGGCCCGTGGAGCAGCCCCGCCCGCGCGACGCCCTTCCGGCGCTCGCCGCCGGATCCTCCTGCCGTTCGGCCGCGAACCCGGTCACGCCGCGTCGGACGCGGTCGACCCGGCCGCGGGGTACGCCGCCTGCGCGTCCCGTGGCAGACGGACGATCGAGCGGACGCACGGGCTGAGCTGCGCCTGCGCCTGCTTCCCGTCCCGCTCCGACGGCTGCTGAGCGCCACGACCGTGCCCCTCCGTCTCGCTCCTGCCTGTCCGCGCGCGCCGCGTCCCGCACGGGTAGGCCGGCGCGCACCGCGCCCGTCGCGCAGCCGCCCATGAACGCCCTCCGCCGCTACGCCCGCAGCTTCACGGGCTTCGAGCGCGACGCCCGGATCTTCCTGGTCACGACCCTCGTCTACGGGATCGCGCTCAGCCTCTGGTGGGTCGACTTCAACCTCTACCTGGGAGCCCTGGGCTTCGACCCGGCGTTCATCGGGATCGCCGCCACGGCGAGCTCCGCCGCGGGCGTCGTCGCCGCCTTCCCCGCGAGCATCCTCTCCGACCGGATCGGGAGGCGGCTGGTGCTCGCCCTCGGGACCGGCGGGGCGACGCTCGGGATCGGCGGGCTCCTCCTCACGAGCGCCCCCGGCCCGATCCTGCTCCTCGCGGCCGTGATGGGCGCCGCGAACCAGGCGTTCTTCGTCGTCCAGTCGCCGCTCCTCATGGAGCGCAGCCGGCCGGAGCACCGCAACGAGCTCTTCAGCCTCCAGTTCGCGATCTCGAACGTGACGAACGTGGGCGCCGCCCTGCTCGGCGGGGCGGTCGCCGCGATCGTCGGCAGCTCCGCCGGGCTCGGCGCGAACGACCCGGCGGTCTACCGCGTCCTGATCGTCATCATGGCGGGGGCCGCCGGGCTGGCCACGTTCACGGTGCTCGCGCTCCGCGACGACCGCCCCCGCCGCCGGCGCGACTGGCGGACGCTGGAGCAGCGGCCGGGCGATGCCTGGACCGGGGAGCCCATCGCGGCGCGCGCCGGCGGCCCGGCCCCGGGGCGCCGCTCGGCACGGCTCGGGATCCCGCGTCCCGCGGATCCGCGGATCTTCTGGCGGCTGCTGATCCCCGGCTTCCTGATCGCCCTGGGGGCCGGGCAGGTGATCCCCTTCCTCAACGTCTTCATCGAGGGCAAGTTCGGGCTCGACCTCGCCGCCCTCAACGTCGTCTTCGCCATCACCAGCCTCGGGACGGCGATCGCCATCCTCGTCCAGCCGGCCCTCGCCCGGCGCTTCGGGAAGGTCGGCTCGGTCGTCCTGGTGCAGGGCGCCAGCATCCCGTTCCTGGTCATCCTCGGGTTCAGCCCGATCCTGTGGACGGTGATCGTGGCGATGGCGGTCCGGAACTCGCTCATGAACGCCGGGAACCCGATCGCGAACGCCTTCGCCATGGAGCAGCTGCGGCCGGCCGAGCGGGCGACGTACTCGGCGACCGCGAGCCTCCTCTGGTCGCTCGGCTGGGTCATCGCGGGCCCCTGGTACAGCATCCTCCAGGGGACGCTCGGGTTCGACGCGGGCTATGCCGTCAACTTCGTGACGATCATCTGCCTCTACTCCGCGGGCACGTGGCTGTACTGGCACTGGTTCGGCTCGGTCGAGGCGCGTCAGCGGGCCGCCGGGAAGCGCGTCCCGGCCTGACCCGCCGCCCACGCGACGGCTCGTCGTCGTCGCCGGCCCTCGCGTCCGGGCGGTGCCGCCGAGGCCGCGCCGAGGCCGCCTCCAGCGCCGCCCGTCGGCCCTCCCGGGCCGCTATCCTCTCGTCACGATGGCCGAGCAGCCCCCGCCCGCCGCCAGAGCCGACCCCGTCCAGGCCGCGCCGCGGGCGAAGACCGGGATCCCGCGCAACCCCGGTCGCCACGACCTGGGGATGCGGGCGACGCTCCTCTTCCCCACCCGCGAGATCGTCGAGCGCTACTACGTGCCCCTCATCTACACGGCCTGCCGGACGTGCTACAGCGAGCTCGAGCCGGACGAGATCTTCCGGCGCGCCGAGACCGGCGAGATCGACCCGGCGAAGATGCAGAAGCTGATCGGCGGCGTCATCGAGAGCGGCCACGGCAGCACGATCGAGCACGTCGTCTTCACCTTCGGGATCAGCGGGGTCAGCCGGACGCTGTCGCACCAGCTCGTCCGCCACCGCGCCGGCGTCGCCTTCGACCAGCAGAGCCAGCGCTACGTCTCGTTCAAGGGCGCGGCGACCATGCTCCCGGGAACGATCGCCGAGGCGGATCCGGACCTCCGGGCACGGTTCGAGGCCCAGGTCGGCAGCTCCGTGGAGCTGTACGGCGACCTTCTGGCGGCCGGCATCCCCGGCGAGGACGCGCGCTTCGTCTTCCCGAACGCGACGCGGACCAACCTGGTGATGACGGCCAACCTGCGCGCGCTCATCCACATGGCCGGGCTGCGCCTCTGCACGATGGCCCAGTGGGAGATCCGGCGTCTCTTCCAGCTGATCCGCCACGAGGTCTTCGCGGTCAGCCCGTTCCTGGGCAGCTTCCTGGCCCCCAAGTGCGTCCCGCTCGGCTACTGCGACGAGATGGGCAACCGCGACGAGCACTGCCCCATCCGGCCACACAAGGAGACGGTGCTGGCGGCCTGGGCCGAGAGCGCCCGGGCGGCCAGGGCCGCGGGACGATCGCTGCCCGTCGTCGACGGCTAGGTCGGCCGCACGAGCCCGCCATGGCGATCCGCCTGCAGTTCGACCGCATCCCCCCCGGCGTTGAGATCGGGCCGCACCGCCACGGGGTGGAGACCCTCGTCTACGTCGCCGCCGGCGAGATCGTCTTCGAGCACGGCCCGGATCTCGACCGGCGGACCGTCGTCCGCTCCGGCGACGTCCTCTACGAGGCTCCCGCCGAGTACCACCTCGTCCGCAACGAGGCTTCGATCGACGCGCTCGCCCTGCTGGCCGCGGTCGAGGTGGCCGAGGAGCGGCCGGGGGACGTCCTGCGGACGTGGGACGCGGAGGGAGAGCCGGTGCGCCGCCGCGAGGGGGCCCGCGTGGTCGCGGGCGACGGCATCCGGACGCGGGTCCTCGTCGAGCCGGGCGACTTCGGGACCGACGCGTTCTCCCTGGCGGAGGTCCAGATCGATCCGGGCGCCGGAACCGGCTGGCACCGCCACCAGCGCTCCGAGCACGTCCTCGTCGTCCTCGAGGGTCGCGGGACGGTCCGCGTGGGGTCCCTCGAGGAGATCCTGGAGCCGCTCAAGGGGGTCCGGGTCGAGATGGGGCTGCCGCACGCCATCACGAACACCGGCCGCACGACGCTCCGCTACTACGTCTGCAGCACGCCGGCCGCGGACCCGCTCACCGACCGGGAGGACGTCGAGCCGCCGACCTGAGGCCGGGTCGGCGCAGCCGAACGGGGCATCACGCCCCGGGGCGTCGGGGACGTTCGGCCGCGCACGGGGGCCCGCAACCGCGCGCCGGACGCGGAACCGCCCCGGAGAGGAGTACCGACACCGGGATGCCGGTCGCGTCCCCGCCGGGGCGGTCGCCGCGCGCTCAGGCGACCGAAGCCGCCCGTCCGTGCGGACATGGCAACGCCCGGAGGAACCGAGATCCCGAGCGGCCCCTTGATGCGATCGCGGTGCCCCTCGGAGGGAGAGCCCCCGGGATTGCTCCCGGGCGTCTCGCCGGACCTCGTTGATGTGATCGCCGTGGTCTCGACTCTCTTGGCCCCTCCGGGCAGGACATATCATCGTCGCGGCGGAGGACGGTCACAACCGGGTTATCCACGAATGTCGGCGGCCCACCGCCGGTCGCGTCCACGGGTTTTTCCCCCGTGTGGAGAACCTGTGGACAAGCCCTCCCCCGGTCCCCCTCCCGCGCCGCGTCAGCCGTGCCATGGCGCGGTCAGAGCTGTCGCATGACGGCAGCCCGCACCACCACCGTCCCGGCTACCCGATCGTGGAGGCCGCGCCGCAGCGGGTCGACGGCAGCGGTGGCGAAGATCAGGCCGAACCACGTGGCGTTGAGGACGGCGACCGCCTGGATCGACGCGGCACCGGCGCCGCCGAGCGTCCCGACGCAGAGCGGCAGGAGCTGCAGGACCGCCCAGCGAACCGTCGCCACCTGGACGGGCACGCGCTCCGGGTCCGGAGGCAGCGGGCGCTGCCCGCCCGGCGGCGGCTCGCCCGGCGGCGGCTCGCCGGGCCCGACGGCGCGCACCGCAACGCGGCAGACGCGCTGCCCGACCGTCATCCCCCACCGCGCCCAGGACCCGGCGAAGTAGGTGGCATCCGTCACCAGGGTGAGGGCCATCTCGAGCGCGACCCGGGGCGGGTCGACGGCGACGACCACGAGCCCCGAGCCGCCGGGGTCGGCCTCCACCAGCGTCCCGAAGAGCCCATCGAGGACGATGGCGTAGACGAGGTAGACCGGGACGAGGATGAACCCGTCCAGGATGAAGGCGAGGAGCCGCCGGGTCAGCGGGGCGACCGGCTCGGGGGCGTGGAGAGCCACGCGGCGCCCTCAGCCGCCGATCGCGAACATCTCGACCCGCGGCAGGTCGGCGGTCCCGGCGGTCCGCAGCTCGGAGTACCGGTCGGCGCGGATCGCCCAGGCGGCCCGGATCCGCTCCACGAGCTCGTCGTCGCCGGCCCCGGCCCGGAGCGGCGTCTTCAGGTCGGTCCCGCGCCCGGCGAAGAGGCAGGTATAGAGCTCCCCCTCGGCGGAGAGCCGGGCCCGGCTGCAGGCGCCGCAGAAGGGCTGGGTGACCGAGGCGATGACCCCGATCTCGCCCGAGCCGTCACGATAGCGGAAGCGGTCGGCAACCTCGCCCGGGTAGCTCGGCGGGAGCGCCTCGAGGGGCATCGCGGCGTCGATCCGGGCCAGGATCTCGGCCCGGGAGACGACCTCGTCCATGCGCCATCCGTTCGTGTGGCCGACGTCCATGAACTCGATGAAGCGGACGACGAGGCCCTCCCCGCGCGCCCACCGCGCCAGCGGGAGGATCGACTCCTCGTTGAGGCCGCGCCGCACCACCACGTTCACCTTGATCGGGGCCAGGCCGGCCTCGCGCGCCGCGGCGATCCCGTCGAGGACCCGGCGGACCGGGTGGTCGATGCCGTTCATCCGGCGGAAGACCTCGTCGTCGAGCGAGTCCAGGCTGACCGTGATCCGGCGCAGGCCGGCGGCGGCAAGCGGCCCCGCGAGCTTCCGCAGGGCCGAGCCGTTGGTCGTCAGGGTCAGGTCCCGAACGCCGTCGATCGCGGCCAGCATCCGGACGAGGTCGGGGAGGTCGTGCCGCACCGTGGGCTCGCCGCCCGTGATGCGCAGCTTCTCCACCCCGAGACCCACGAAGAGGCGGGCGAGCCGGGTGATCTCCTCGTAGGTCAGGATCTGCTGCCGCGGCAGGAACGCGTAGTCGCGCCCGAAGACCTCCGCGGGCATGCAGTAGGTACAGCGGAAGTTGCAGCGGTCGGTGACCGAGATGCGCAGGTCGTGCAGCCGCCGCCCCAGCAGGTCGGTGGGGAGGGCGGAGGACGGCGTCGCGGCGGCGGGTCCGCTCGACGGAGCTCCTGCGAGGGGCTCGGGGAGCCGGGGAAGCGACATGGCCGCACCATCGTAGACGCGACGGGCGGAGGGTGCGAGCGGGCCGCCGCCATCCGGTCCGGCCCGCCGGGTGACCGCCGGCACCGGTCCGGTGCAGGGCGGCACCGATGGGACCCCTCCGGTACCACCGGCGGTGCCCGCCGGTACCACCGGTCAACTCCACCGGACCGCTCCGCGCTCCTAGCATCCACCACAGGCGTCATCGGCGCCCGGGCCGAACGCAGAGCAGGGGACCACGCAGCATGGCAACCACCGATTCCCGAACCGGATTCCGCCTTCCGTGGAGCACGGATCGGGCGGCGTCTCGCGAGGCGTCGGCCGACCCTGCCGAGGCGACCGCCGCGCCGACCGAGCCCGAAGCCAGCGCGACGAGCGAGGCCGACCCGACCAGCGAGGCGGGCGCGACGGTCGCGCCCGAGCCCGGACCGACGACCGACCACCAGGACGCGAGCGGAGACGCCGTCCCGGGCCAGCAGGAGGAACCCGTGCCGACCCTTGCGCCCGATGCGGCGCCGCCCGCCGCCGTGGCCCCCGTCAGCCAGCCGAACCCCGGCGGGCAGGGTCGCCGCCCCACCAAGTTCCTCGCCGACCTCACGCGGGCGATGCAGGCCGCCGCCGAGCAGGCGCGCATCGCGACGCTCGACCAGTTCCGGGCCGACGGCACCACCGTCATCGAGCAGATCCATGCCCGCTCCTCCACCGGCGCGGTCGACCTGCGCCGGCGGGCCGACGACGACGTCGCCGCCATCAAGGAGTGGTCCAAGGCCGAGATCGCCCGGGTCCGCGAGGAGACGGAGCACCGGATCGGCGCGCGCCGCGAGCAGCTCGAGGGTCAGCTCGAGCGGCATGCGGCGCTCATCGAGCACGAGATCGAGAAGGTCCGCGGCCGCCTCTCCTCCTTCGAGGCCGAGATGGGCGGCTTCTTCGACGACCTCGTCGGCGAGGAGGACCCGGCCGCCTTCGCGGCCCGGGCCGCCAGCATGCCCGAGCCGCCGTCGTTCGACGATCTCGAAGAGGACGCGCTCGCATCGCTGCTCGACGAGCCCGGCGTCGGCCTCCCGGCCTCGGTCGCCGAGACCGCCGTGCCCGTGGGCAGCCGGTCGCCGAGCCGGCCGGCGAGGCTGCCCTCCAGGTCGCCGAGCCCGAGCCGGAGGCGCCGGCCGAGCCGGAGTCCGCCAACCCCGTCCCGATCGACATGTCGTCCCTCGACCGCGAGGCGGCGATCGCCGCGATCGCGGCGGCGGCCGAGGCGGCCGCCGCGCTCGAGGTGGCCGAGGCCCCGGCCGATGACGCCGAGGCCGCCGGGGCCGACGCCGAGCCCGCCGGCGCGCCCGCGCCGGAGGCCGTCACCGAGGCGCAGCACGAGCCGGAGACGGCCGCCGAGCCCGAGGCCGGCGGGGACGCCGAGGCCACGGGGGACGCCGAGCCGGAGCTGGACCCGCGCCTCGCGATGCTCGGGCTGACGGCCGACTTCGCCGCCGCCGAGGCGGCGGCGGCCGAGGCCGCCGCCAGCGAGGTCGAGGAGGTGCCCGAGATCGGCGGCGAGGCCCTCGCCGCCCGCCTCTCCGGCCTGGTGCCGGCCGACGCGGCGCCCGAGCCGGCCACGCCTCGCGTCACGACCCAGGTGGTCACGACGGGCCTCGTCAGCGTGGCCAGCATCGCCAGCTTCAAGCGGCATCTCGGCCGGCTGGCCGGGGTCGCCCACGTCGGTGTCTCGTCGGGGCCGGACGGCGAGTTCGTCTTCGCCGTCGAGCACGATCCCACCGCCTCGCTGCGGGACCTCGTCCCGACGCTCCCGGGCTTCGCGGCGCGGGTCGTGGCGAGCGGCGAGGGGATCCTCCAGGTCAGCGCCCAGGACCCCCAGGACTGACGTCCCCGACCACCACCAGGAAGGAAGCAGCGATGGCCCGGCCCGCGATCGCGATCGCGCTCCCCCACGACGAGCGGGACCATGTGGTCGCCGCCCTGCAGGAGGCGGACCTCGAGTCCCTCGTGGTGCGGTACCCCGCCGAGCTCGAGGCGCACATGGCGGCAGGCCGCGAGGTCGCGGTCGCGATCCTCGACATGGAGAGCGACATCGACACGTCGCTGGAGATGTACGCCCTCCTCCACGATGGCGGCCGCGACGTCCCCGCTCTGATGGTCATGTCGCCCCGCGCGCTCGACCGGGTCGGGGCGACGCACGCCGGGTCCGACGACGAGTACTTCACGCGGCCGTACTCGGCCGAGTCGATCCGCTGGCGCGTCGAGGCGATGATGATCCGCCGCCTCGCCGTCGACGACGGCAGCGGCGCGGTCATCCAGACGGGTCCCCTCAGCCTTCACGACTGGTCGCGCAACGGGACCCTCGTCGCGGTCTTCAACCCCAAGGGGGGCGTCGGCAAGACGACGATCGCGGTCAACCTCGCCGCCGTGCTGACGAAGATGGGGCGCCGGGTGCTCCTCGTGGACGCCGACACGGTGACCGGCCACATCGCCAGCTCGCTCGGCCTGGAGCACGTCCGGACGCTCGTCGACGAGGTGGTCGATGCTCGCGAGGCCGGCGCCCAGCCGCCCGCGGTGCTCGACGACCTCCTCTCCGCGCACCCTTCGGGGATGAACGTCCTGGTCCTCGCCTCGGGGCCGCTCAAGACGGCGCTCCTCGACCCGCAGCAGGTGGCGGCCGCCATCGACACGGCGCGCGCCAGCCACGATGTCGTGGTCGTCGACCTCCACCCCGACTACGACCCGCTGAACCGCGCGATCTTCGAGCGGGCGGACCGCATCCTTGTGCCCGTGACCCCGGACGTCCCGGCCCTCCGGGCGGCGGTCCAGCTCCGCGACGTCGGCCTCGAGCTCGGCTTCGCCGACAAGCTGGCGATGATCATCAACCGCGCCAACAGCGGGGTGTCCGTCGCGGACATGGAGCGCACGATCGGGATGCCCTCGCTGGCCCTCATCCGCTCGGCCGGCCTGCAGCTCGTGAAGGCGGCCAACGAGGGGCGCACGGTCATCGACCTCTTCCCCCGCGAGAAGATCAGCGACGACTTCCGGGTCCTCGCCGAGCGCGTCCTGGGCGTGCCCCAGACGCAGGCCGCGGCCGGGCCACGGCTGAGCCTGGCGGCCCTCTTCGGGCGTCGCAAGGAGACCGTCAGGGCCTGAGCCGGGCTGCCGCCGGCGGCGGGGCCGGCGACGCGCCGGCCGCCGCCATTCTCAGTCGCGGGGGCCCTTCCCGAGGAGCGCGCGCGCCGCCTCCACCGTGCGGCGATCCACCTGGGCCACGCCCCGCAGGTAGGAGCGGTTGACGAGCACGACGTCGACGTCCGCGTCGTTGAGGGGCCGCTCGCCCAGCAGGGCAACGGCGTCGGTCACCGGGATGAAGAGCTCCGTGCTGCGGTCCATCAGGCGATCGGGCTCCGAGCCCGGGAAGAGATACACCGTGCCGACCACCCGGTACGGCGGGATCTCCAGCGCCACGTCGTAGGAGACCTTGTGCAGCTTGTGCGCGGCACGCTCCGCGTCGGTGAAGGACGGCAGCGAGCCCGCCCCGGCGAAGACCGCGATCAGGTCGAAGGGATCGACCCGCTCCAGGCCGGGCGCCGGCGTCAGCTCGGAGGAGCCGTCGGCGGGGGCCCAGCGAACGTCCGAGATGGAGATCGCCTCGCGCCGGTTGAGCACGTCCGAGAGGCGACCCTCGATCTCCATGCGCCCGACGAGCCGCCACTCCTCGGTGAGGCCGTCGAACGGAAGCCCCCGGGCCCCGGAGCGCAGGCCGCCGGGTCCCTCCGGCTGGCTCGCCGCCTCCTTCTTGTCACCCCGGCGCAGGAAGCCGAACGGCATGTCAGTCCTCCGCCTTGCCGCTGTTGTCGCGGATCGCGTCGACCACGGCCGCGTCGGCCAGGGTCGTCGTGTCGCCGAGCGGCCGCCCCTCGGCGATGTCGCGCAGGAGCCGCCGCATGATCTTCCCGGAGCGCGTCTTCGGGAGGTCCGGCGTGAAGAGCAGGTAGCGGGGGCGGGCGATCGGGCCGATCACGTAGGCGACGTGCTCGCGGAGCTGGAGGGCGAGAGCATCCGACGGCTCCTGCCCGCCCCGGAGGATGACGAAGGCGAAGATCGCCTGGCCGCTGATCTCGTCCGACTTCCCCACGACGGCCGCCTCGGCGACCGAGGGATGGTCGACGAGGGCCGACTCCACCTCGATGGTCGAGAGGCGGTGGCCGGCGATGTTCATCACGTCGTCGACGCGGCCCAGGAGCCAGTAGTAGCCGTCCTCGTCCCGCTTCGCGCCGTCGCCGGCGAAGTAGAGGCCGGGGAAGCGGCTCCAGTACGTCTCGCGGTAGCGGTCGGGGTCGCCGTAGATGCCACGCAGCATCGACGGCCAGGGCCGGGTGAGGACGAGGTAGCCGCCGCCGCCCAGGGGGACCGGGTTCCCGGCGGCGTCGACGACCTCGGCTCCGATCCCCGGCATCGGGAGAGTGGCGGAGCCGGGCTTGGTGGTCGTCGCGCCGGGCAGGGGGCTGATGAGGATGCTCCCGGTCTCCGTCTGCCACCAGGTGTCGACGACGGGCGCCTTCCCTCCGCCGACGTGGGTTCGATACCAGAGCCAGGCCTCGGGGTTGATCGGCTCGCCGACGGAGCCGAGCAGCCGCAGCGACGAGAGGTCGTGGCGGCGCGGCCACTCCTCGCCCTGCTTCATGAACGACCGGATCGCCGTCGGCGCGGTGTACAGGATCGTGACCTTGTACTCCTCGACGATCTGCCACCAGCGGTCCCAGGCCGGCGTGTCGGGTGCGCCCTCGTACAGGATCCCCGTCGTCGCGTTGGCCAGCGGCCCGAAGACGATGTAGCTGTGGCCCGTCACCCAGCCGATGTCCGCGGCGCACCAGTAGACGTCGTCGGGCTTGATGTCGAAGACGGCGTGGTGGGTGAAGCTGGCGCCGAGGAGGTAGCCCGCCGAGGTGTGCATGATCCCCTTCGGCTTGGCCGTCGTCCCCGACGTGTAGAGCAGGTAGAGCATGTGCTCCGAATCCACCGGGACCGGGTCGCAGCGGTCGGACTGGCGGTCCACCAGATCGTGCCACCAGTGGTCGCGGCCCTCCACCATGTGGACGCCGCCGCCCAGGCGCTCGACCACCAGCGAAGCGGCGATCGTCGGCGCCGAGGCCATCGCCTCGTCGGCGTGGTGCTTGAGGCCCACGTGCCTGCCGCGCCGCCAGCCGCCGTCGGCGGTGACCAGGACCTTCGCCCCCGCGTCGTTGATGCGATCGGCCAGCGCCTCGGCGCTGAAGCCACCGAAGACGACGGTGAAGGGCGCGCCGATCCTGGCGCAGGCCAGCATCGCCACCGGGAGCTCGGGGATCATCGGCAGGTAGATGGCGACGCGGTCGCCCTCGTGGACACCCAGCTCGCGAAGCGCGTTGGCGGCCTTGTTCACGAGCACCTGGAGGTCACGATAGGTGATCGTCCGGGTCTCCCCCGGCTCGCCGATCCAGTGGTAGGCGACCCTCTCGCCGAGCCCTCGCTCCACGTGCCGGTCGACGCAGTTGTAGGCGACGTTCAGCTTGCCGCCGACGAACCACTTCGCGAACGGGAGGTCCCATTCCAGCGTCGTCTCGAACGGGGTGGACCAGCTGATCCTCTCCCGCGCCTGGGCGGCCCAGAAGGCCTCGGGGTCCCGCTCAGCCTCCTCGTAGAGGGCGGCGGTCACGTTCGCCCCGGCGACGAAGGCGGGGTCGGGCGGGAACGTCCGACCCTCGACCAGCAGGGCCTCGATCTCGGGCTGGGGCGTCGTGGGGTCGGGCTGCACGCCGGGGCACCTCCTGGCTCCGCGGGATCCCCCGCATCATACGCAGCGGGGCGGAGTCCCGGACAACCGGGCGAGGCGCCGCCCTCGCCGCCCGCGCTCCACCCGGCGGTCAGGTGAAGTCGGCGTCACCCTCGGCATCCGCGGCGCCCTCGGCGTCGGCCGCGGGGACCGGCCGGGCGCGGGAGACGACCATGGTGCGCCCGGCTGCAAGGTCGATCCCGGCGACCTGCAGGCCGGAGATCACCCGGCGCCGGAGCTCGCCCGCGACCTCCCACTGCTCGCCCGGCCGCACGGTCGCCGTCACCAGGATCGGGATGCCGGGCTCCCCCGCGATCGCAGCGTCGACCCGCGCGACCCGGGGCGGCTCGATGAAGCGGCCCGTCCAGCCGTCGGCCGCCGCGAGGGCGGCACAGACGTCGTCGAGGACCGCGGTCACCTGGGCGATGTCGGTTCCGGCCGCCACGACGAACCGCTCCCGCACGCGGGCGAAGGTGCGGGTGAAGTTCGATGCCACGAGGATCTCGCCGTTCGGCACCGAGTGGACGACCCCGTCCACGTCGCGGACCACGGTCCGCCGCAGGCCGACCTCCTCGACCGTGCCCTGCACGCCGGCGATCGCGATGACGTCGCCGACGCCGAAGGGGTTCTCGCCCAGGATCAGGATCCCGTTGAGGTAGTCCCGGACGAGCTGCTGGGCGCCGAAGCCGAGCGCGGCGCCGACGGCGGCCCCGAGCG
Source organism: uncultured Chloroflexia bacterium (assembly GCA_963709605.1). Lineage (GTDB taxonomy): Bacteria > Chloroflexota > Limnocylindria > Limnocylindrales > CSP1-4 > CTSoil-043. Next base: position 312,346 of record CAVPWX010000006.1, read on the forward strand.
CGACGCCCAGCGCACCGAGGGCGGTGATCACCTCGGGTGCGAGGATCCCGATGGCCGCGAGGACCCCGAGGACCACGAGGACGGCCCGGCCGAGCCGCGACGCGAACAGGACCAGCGTGTCGAGGCGTCGCCGCCGGATCGCCTCCTTGATCGCCCGGTCCTCGGGCGGCAGGTCGCCTTCGCCGGGCAGCGGCGTCGACGCGGCGTGGGTGGCCAGGCGACGGATCAGCGCCATCGCGACGACGTAGACGACGAGGAGGGCGACGACGATCAGGCCGACCGTCACGAGACGGCCGGCGAGGGTCAGCGCGATGTCGACGAGGTTGTCGAGGACGTCCTGCACGCGCGTAGCCTAGCGTCGCGCCGGCCGCCGCGGGAGGTGGAGCCGGGCCCCCGGCGGGCGTCAAGCGGGGAGGCCGCCCAGCCGGGTGGTCACCGCGACAGCCGCGACCCGCGCGCTCGTCACGATCTCGGCGATTCGCGACGGGGTGACCCGGAAGTCGGCACCCCAGACGCCGATGGAGGCGATCACCCGCCCCCGGGCATCGACCACGGGGACGGCGACCCCGTTCGTGCCATCGATCCACTCGGAGAAGGCCGTCGCGAAGCCGCGACGGCGGACCCTGGAGAGCTCCTCCATGAGCGTCTCGAGCGTCGTGATGGTCCGCTCGGTGCGCGCGGCCAGCCCGGGTCGCGCGATCCGCATCACGTCGCGCTCGGCCATGGCCGCCATCAGGACCTTCCCCGAAGCCACGCAGTGGAGCGGCGTCGTCCGCCCGGTCCAGTCCGGGCAGGCCACCATGTTCGGGCCGTCGACCTGCGCGACCGTGAGGCACGCGTCGCCCTCGAGGATGCCGAGCGTGACGGTCTCACGGGTCGCCCGGGCCAGGCGCTCCAGCTCCGGGAGCGCGATGCCCCGCAGGTCGAGGGTCCGCTCGGCACGCTCGGCCAGGCGGATCACCGCGAGGCCGAGGCGGTACTTCCCGGTCTCCTCGTCCTGCTCCACGAGGCCCCGCCGCTGCAGGGTGGCGAGGAGGCGCGACGCGGTGCTCTTGTGGAGACCGAGCCGCCGGGCCAGCTCGGTCACGCCGGCCTCGCCGGCGCACTCGCCGAGGGCGAGGAGGAGGGCCGCGGCGCGATCGACCGAGCGAACGCCATTGCCGTCGAGGAGGTCGCGGGCGGGCTCCGGCGCGACGACCGGGATCCAGGTCGCCGGGAGCGGGGCGGGCTCCGGCGCGGGCGGGACCGGGCCCGGCGCTGCGGGCCGGGAGCGCGGAGAGCCGCCCCAGGCGCCGGCCCCGCCCGGGGCGTGCTCTCGATCGCCATCGTCAACCGCCAGCCGGGCTCGCGACGGCACCCGGAGCGGGCTCGCCGCCGCCGGCAACCGTCCCGGTGCGGGCGCGAGCCTCCAGGGCGGCGTGGAACGAGTCGGCGAAGATCGAGACGACGCGGTCCACGGTGTCGCCCCCGGCGTGCGCCTCGCAGACGAACCACGGCTCGCGGCTGTCCGGCTCGGGCATCGCGCCCCGGGCGTGCATCCCGACGGCGATGGCGTCGTACAGCTCGTGGTCGGTGTTCGCCCAGTCGCGGTACTCGCTCGGGACGTGCTCGGTGAACATGATCCCGAACATCGAGGGGTGGCCGGTGATCTGGTAGGCCAGGCCCTTGGCGTCGATCACCTGGCGGAGGCCGGCCTGGATCATCTCGCCGGTCGCCTTGATCGTCTCGAGCACCGGCGTGTCCCGGATGATCTCCAGGGTCTTCGTGGCTGCGGCGGCGGCGATCCGGTTCCCGGCGTATGTCCCCCCGTGACTGACCTTCTTCGGCAGCATCTCCATGATCTCGCGCCGTCCGCCGAACGCGGCCGCCGGATAGCCGTTGCCCATCGCCTTCGCGTACGTGCCGATGTCGGGGCGGATGCCGAAGAACTCGGCCGCGCCGCCGCGTCCGAGGCGGAACCCCGTCTTCACCTCGTCGAAGATGAGGAGGATCCCGAACTCCTCGGTCAGGGCCCGCATCGCCTGGTGGAAGCCGGGCTTCGGCATGATCCCCTGGGCGTTCCCGAGCACCGGCTCGACGATGATCGCGGCGATCTCCTCGCCCCGGCGCTCGAAGAGGCGGCGCAGCTGGTCCAGGTTGTTGTAGCGCGCCGGGATGATCGTGTCGGCGACCGGCGCGGGGATCCCGCGACCCCATGCCAGGCCGACCGGGTTGTCGGCGTTGCCCAGGTCCGAGACGTCGTTCGGCAGCACGCTGATCAGCGCGTAGTCGTGCATGCCGTGGTACTGGCCCTCGAACTTCACGATCTTGTCCCGGCCCGTGTACGCCCGGGCGACGCGCATCGCGTGCATCGTCGCGTCGGTGCCGGAGGTCGCCATGCGAGCCATCTCGACCCAGCCGGTCAGCTCGCACAGGGTCTCCATCGCCCGGACCTCGTCCTCGGAGGTGAGCGAGAAGCTGACGCCACGGCGCATCCGCTCGTTGACGTAGTCGTCGACACGGTCGTCGGCATGGCCGAGGATGACGGGCCCGTAGCCCATCCGCAGGTCGACGTACTCGTTCCCATCGAGATCCCAGATGCGACCGCCCTTGCCGCGATCGATGTAGACGGTGTCCTCGCCCCAGGCGCGGAAGTTGGAATTCGTGCCGCCGGGCAGCGTTCGGGTGGCCCGCCGGTACATCTCGCCCTGGATCTCGCGCTTCAGGCTGGGAGTTGCGGACTCTGGCGCCATGGTTCCTCCGCGGCCCGTCCGTCCCGCCTTCCCCGGCCGTCGCCGCGGCGCGCCGCGGGACGGTGCGGGGCCGCGTGGCGTGGTGGGGTGTTCCGGTGGACGGAACGGGTGATGGCCGGATCGTGCCACGGCCCGCCCGACCATGTCAACGATATTCGCGCCCTGACGGGGTTCGGCGGTGCGAATAGCGCGCACCAGCGCCGATGACGTGCGATACGGTGACCGAGGGGGCCGGGGCGGCTCGTCGCCCCCGCGCAGCGCTCGACGAGCGGAGACGCGACGACGTCACGCGAGATGCTCCCGGAGCCCGGATCCTCCGCCTCGACGCTCCGCCGGTCCTGGGAGCCGCGCTCCTCGCGCTCGATCGGCACGGCCGGGCCGACTGCGCGGCGGCCGCGGCCGTCCGCGCCGCGCTCACGCACGCCCGCCTGGAGGAGGGCGCCTGACCCAGGCCGCATCGCGCGGGCCGCGTACACTCCGGGCGATGCCCGGCCTCTACCTCGCCGCGATCGTCGGCTCGTTCGCCGGCCTCGCCCTCCTCGATCGCCGCTTCCGGCTGGGGCTCTGGAGCCGGCCCACGCTGGCGGCGATCATCGTCGTCGAGGTCGCGTTCCTCGCCTTCGACCTGGTGGGCGCCTCCCGCGACTGGTTCGCCACGAACACGGACTGGGTGATCGCGTACTGGCCGCCCGGCATCCCGCCCGAGGAGCCGCTCCTCCTCGCGTTCATCACCGCCTGGGCGATCGCCCTCTACCGGCTGGCCGAGCGCTGGACCGGCGAGGATCCCTCGTGATGCCCGAGTACACGGTTGCCGGCCTCGCCTGGCTGGCGGGGGCGTTCGCGCTGGCCGGCGCGGCGGGGATCCTGCGCCGTCGCAGCACGTGGATCGCCTTCGGCGCCTTCCTCGCCTCCACCGTCGTCTTCGACGCCGTCCTGACCGGAATCCCGATCGTCGTCTACGGCAGCGCCCACGTCTCGGGGATCCGCCTCGGGACGACGCCGGTGGAGGACTACCTCTACGGCCAGGCTCTCTGCCTGACGGCCATCGCCACGTACGAGCTCGCCCGCCGATGGTCGCGCGCGAGGTGAGGCGGCCAGCCTCGCGCCCGAAGCTCGCGCGATGAGCACCCGATGAGCACCCTGCGGCACGATCATCGCGGCCAGCCGGCCGATCTCCTGGGTGAACACGGCGCTCCCCTTCGTCGCCGCCGCCTACGAGGTGGAGCGGGGGCTGACGCCTCTGCTCGTCCTCGGGTTCCTCTACTTCCTCGTCCCCTTCAACCTGCTGATGTACGGCGTCAACGACGTCTACGACTACGCGAGCGACGCGGCGAACCCGCGCAAGCAGTCGATCGAAGGGGCGCTGGTGCCGCCGGACCGCCGGCGCCTGGTCTGGACGTCGATCGCGATCACGAACCTGCCGATCCTTGCCGCGATCGCCGTGCTGGCGCCGCCCGCCGGCACGCTCGCCGTCATGGCGGCGGCCGTCGCCGCCTGGGTCTACTCGGCGCCGCCGCTGCGGACCAAGGAGCGCCCGTTCCTCGATTCGCTGACCAGCTCCTCCCACTTCGTCCTGCCGGCGATCGCCGGGTTCCTCGTCGCCGGGCTCGCGCCGGCCGGCCTGCCGTGGATCGATCCTCGGCGGGTTCTTCGCCTGGGGCGTCGCGAGCCACGCGATCGGGGCGATCCAGGACATCGCCTACGATCGAGCCGCCGGGATCGGCTCGATCGCGACCGCGATCGGGGCCCGCCCGACGGCGCTCGTGGCGCTCGTCGGCTACGGCCTCGCGGTCCTCGCCGCGCTCTCCCTCGGGCTCCCCTACGGCCCGGCCGCGGCCGCGGTGCTCGCCCTCTTCCTGCTCCTCCCGGCCGCCGTCCTGTGCTCCCCCACCGAGGCCCAGGCCCGCCGGGCGTGGCGGAGCTTCCTCGGCCTCAACCCGATCGCGGGCTTCGTGCTGACGCTCCTGCTCCTCCGCCACTGGGGCCTCTCGACCGACCCCGTCGGCGCGGTCTGGACGGGCGCGACGGTCGGGGTCGTCGCCCTCGTGCTCGTCAACCTGGCCCTCACCGAGCTCATGGTCCGCCGCCGGCCGCCCCTGCCGGGGACCCCGGACGCCCCCGGTGGCCGCGGAGGCCGGCTGCCGGCGCTCACGGTGGTCGTCCCCGTCCGCGACGAGGCGGCCCGCCTCCCGGCGCTCCTCGCGGCCCTCGCGGCGCAGGACCACCCCGACCTCGCGATCCTCGTCGCCGACGACGAGTCGTCCGACGGGAGCGCGGCGCTGGCGGCCGGCGAGCTGGCCCGGCTCCGCCCTGGGGCATGGGCAGCCGGCCGCGACCGCGTCCTCGCCGTGCCCCCCAAGCCGTCCGGCTGGGCCGGCAAGAGCTGGGCCTGCGACCGGGCCGTCGCCGCGGCAGGCACGCCGCACCTCCTCTTCCTGGACGCCGACACGATCCTGCGCCCGGACGCGGTTCGCGCCCTGGCCTCCGAGCTCCTGCGCTCCGGCGCGGCTCTCGTCAGCGGCGTCTCCGCCTACGCGATGCCGACCTGGCGCGAGCGGGCCCTGGTCCCGCTCCTCCCGGCGACGCTCTTCGGCTTCCTCCCGCTCTGGATGCTGCGGTGGACCCGGGGCCGTCCGCGGGCGATCGCGTTCGCCTACGGGCCGCTCCTGCTCGTGGACCGGGCCGCCTACCTGCGCGCCGGTGGCCATGCCGCGGTCCCCGGCACCGAGCGCGAGGACGTCGAGCTGGCACGGACCTTCGTCGCGGCCGGCGAGCGGGTCCGGCTGGTGCGTGCCGCGGACATCGCGACGACGCGCCACTACCCGGACGGCACGGGCGCGCTGCGGGCCTGGCGCCGCGTCTTCGTCGCCTACGGCGGCGGCAACCTCGCCGTGGCCGTGGCCGGCATCGCCGGGGCGGTGGTCTGCTGGGTCCTGCCGCTCGTCCTCCCCATCCTGGGGGCCGTCTCGCGCGATACAGTGGTGACGACCGGTGGGCTCGCCGCCCTCGGGCTCCTCGCCGCGTTCCGCGCCCTCCTCGCGTGGCGCGAACGGCAGCCGCTCGCGAGCATCCTGCTCCACCCCGTCACTGCCATCGCGACGCTGGGCGCGATGCTGCTGAGCATGCTCGACGCCGTCCGCGGCAGGCCCGCCACCTGGCGGGGCCGACCCTACGAGGAACCGAACCCGTGACCGCCCCGACCACCGACCTCCCGTCCGCCTCGCCGCCCCCGGCCCGTCCCGGGCCGGCCGACCCGGGCGACCCGGTGCAGCCGACCCCCGGCCCGCGCCGGCCTCGCGCGGTCGTCGTCGGGGCCGGCTTCGGCGGCCTGGCCGTCGCGATCCGCCTCCTCGCCGACGGGCACGACGTCACGGTCGTGGAGCGCCGCCCGACCGTCGGCGGGCGGGCCTCGCAGATCCGCGACGCCGGCTACACCTGGGACACCGGGCCGTCACTCATCACCATGCCCGAGCTCTTCGACGAGCTCTTCCGCCTCGGCGGCAGCTCGCTCGAGGCCGAGGTCCGGCTCCACGAGCTCGACCCGATGTACCGCATCTACTGGACCGACGACACCCGGCACTTCGACTTCACCACGAACGTGGATTCGCTCCGCGGGCAGATGGCGGCCTTCAACGTCTTCGACGCCGCGAACCTCGATCGCTTCCTCGCGGACACCAAGCGGATCCACGAGGAGGGGATCCTGGTGGCGGGCCGGCTGCCGTTCCTGCGGGCCTGGGACTTCGCGGCCCTCGTGCCGAAGATGGCGGGCCTCGACTCCATCCGCTTCCTGGGCAGCTACGTCGCCAAGTACTTCAAGGATCCCAGGATCCGCCAGGTCTACGACTTCCACTCCCTGTTCATCGGCGGCGACCCCGACCGCGTCCCGGCCATCTACGCCGCGATCGCCTACCTGCAGGTCGCCGGCGGCAGCTGGTACGCCGAGGGCGGCGTCTACTCCGTCGTCGAGGCGCTGGCCCGCGTGGTGACGCGCGGCGGCGGCCGGATCGTGACCGGCGACGGCGTGGCACGGATCGTCCACCGCGATGGCCGGGCGACTGCCGTCGTGACCGACTCGGGCCTCGAGATCCCGGCCGACATCGTCGTCAACAACACCGACGTCACGGCCCGGGACCGCATCCTCCCCGACGCGCCGGACCGCCTCCCCTGGCGCCTGCGGCCCCTCCGGACGACGATGAGCGCGTACCTCCTCTACCTGGGCACGAACCGGCGCTTCGACCGCCTGCTGCATCACACGCTCGTCGTCGGCGACGACTACCGGGGCTTCATCCGCGAGGTCACCCACGACCGGCGGATGCCCACCAGCTTCTCCGTCTACATCCACGCGCCGACCCGCACGGAGCCGGCGATGGCCCCCGAGGGCGGCAATTCGATCGCCGTCCTCCTGCCCGTGCCGAACCTTCGCTCGGGCGACGACTGGACGCGCGCCGAGCCCGAGCTCCGCGAGCGCCTCCTCGACTGGCTGGAGGGGCCGGGCGGCCTGGCCGGGCTGCGCTCCTCGATCGTGACCGAGCACAGCTGGACGCCCCTGACGTTCCGCGACGACCTGGGGGCGACCGACGGGAACGCCTTTGCCGTCGAGCCGACGCTCCAGCAGTCGGCCTACTTCCGCCAGCCGAACCGTGACCGCGTGATCCACAACCTCTACTACGTCGGCGGCGGGACCCACCCCGGCGCCGGCCTGCCGGGAACGCTGCTCACGGCCGAGGTCACCACGAACGTCATCCGCAGCGACGCGGCGGCCCGGCGCCGCTGACGGCGGCCGGCGCGCTGGACGGCCCTGCGAGGATGGCGGGCATGCAGGACGCCGCGATGACCCCCGAACGGCGCGACCCGGCAGTCGCCGCCCTCCTCCCGGAGGCCCGGGCGACGATCGAGCGCGTCGCCCGCACCTTCGCCCTCGCCGCTCGGCTGCTTCCCCGGGCCGTCCGCGAGGACGTCGACCTCCTGTACCTCGTCCTGCGCACCCTCGACGACCTCGTCGACCTCGAGGGCGCCCGCGATGGAGGTCCGCGCGCGGCCGATGCCGAGGCGCGCCTGGCGGCCGTGGAAGCGTGGGCGCGGGGGAGATCCGCGGGCCCACCGGGGGCCCGGCACCTGCTGCCGGACCGCCGGGCCGCGGCGACCCGGGAGACCCGGATCCTCGACGACCTCGTCCGCCGGCACCCGGCCCTTCCCCGCGACGCCGTCGCCGACTTCATGGCCGGGATGCGCCAGGACCTGGCCGGGCCCCGGATCGCCACCGAGGAGGAGCTGGACGTCTACTGCTACCGCGTTGCCGGCACCGTCGGGCGCCTGATGGCGTCGATCCTCGGCGGCGAAGGGCCCGAGGCCGACGCCGCCGCCCGCAGCCTGGGGATCGCGATGCAGCGGACGAACATCGTCCGCGACGTCGACGAGGACCTTGCGAACGGTCGCGTCTACCTGCCCGAGGCCACGCTGGCCGGCCACGGGATCACGGCCGCCACCCTCGCCACGGCGGACCGCCGGGCGCTCCTGCGCGACGCGATCGCCCGCGCCGACGCCGCCTACGCGGCCGGGGTCGCCGGGATCCCGCTCCTTCGCCACGGCCGGCGCTCGATCCGGGCCGCCGCGGTCCTCTACCGCGAGATCCTCCGCCAGGTCGAGCGCGACGGCCTCGGCGCCCGGCGGCCCCACCGGGCGGTCGTGCCGCGGGCCCGCAAGGCCTGGCTCGTGCTGCGGACGCTGGCCGGCGGGGCCTGAGCTCCGGTGCCGTAGGCCGGCCGATGCCGATCCCCGGCGGCGATCCGGCCGACGTCGCGCCGCTCCTCGCCCTGGCGCTCCTCGCCCTCGGCTGGGTCGCCGGCAGCCTTCCCTCGGCGGTCCTCGTCGGGCGCGCCGCCGGGATCGACCCGCGGACCCAGGGCGAGCGCAACCCGGGAGCGGCGAACGTCTGGCGCCTCGCGGGCCCGCGCGCCGGCCTGGCCGTCCTCCTGCTCGACGTCTCCAAGGCGCTCCTGCCCGCGCTCGCGGGCTGGGCCGTGGCGGGCTACTGGGGCGCCGTCGACGGCCGGCGTCGGCGCCGTCGCCGGGGCGATCCGGCCGGTCGTCCCGGGCTGGCGCGGCGGGCGCGGGGTCGGGGCGGCGGTCGGGGCCGGGCTGGCGATGAACCCGGTGGCCGCCGCGGTCGGCCTCGTCGCCGCCGGCGCGGGCTGGCTCGGCTTCCGCCGGGCCAGCCGGGCCACGGCGCTCGGCTTCCTCGCCTACCCGGTCGCCTGGGCGGCCCTCTTCGTCCGCGACCCCGAGAGCCTCCTCGCCTTCGCCGGCTGCGGCCTCCTCTACCTCGTCACGCTCGCGGGCTGGCTCTCCACGCGCAGCCGCCGCCCCGCCTGACGGCGTCCCTGCCCCAGCCCGCCGACCGCCCGACGGGTCCCCGGCGAGGCCGGACGGTCAGGGCCTCGCGAGCGCCCCGTCGCCGACGGCCGGGATGTCGAGGCCGAGGTGGTGGGCCAGCGCCAGGCGCACGGCGCGCCGCAGCCCCGGGTCGGTCACGCGGCCTTCCGGCGCCCCCACGACCCGCCCCAGGGAGATCGTCCGCAGCTGCTGGCACAGGACCACGCCGGGACGCGTCTGGCCCGCCGCGCCGGCCGGGATCGCCACCTCGCCGGGGTAGCGGGCCTCGTCGCGCGCTGCCGTGATGGGGCAGACGGTCGCCATGCCCGAGCGGTGGAAGGGCTCGTAGCTGACCACGAGCGCACGGCGCGTCCCGCCCTGCTCGTGGCCGGTCGCCGGGTCCAGGGAGACGCGGACGACCGCCCAGCGGAGCGGCTCGCCGGCGGTCAGCCCCGCGGCCACGTCTCGCGGTCGGCCGCCGCCCACGCCGTCCGCCAGCTCCCCGGCCTCCGCGCGGAAGACGGGGTCGAGCGCGGCGTCCTCCCAGCGGGCCGCCTCGTCCTCGTCGCGAAGCCGCCGCGCCAGCTCGTCGACCGCCAGCTCCACGACGCCGTCCTGCGTGCTCGCCACGCCGTAGGTCGTCGCCAGCTCGCGGACGGCGAGGACCGTCCGCTCGGGAAGGTTGTAGGTGCGCTTCGTCCGCATGGCCGGACGCTACGACACCCGGATCGACGTGTCAATCCGGACCCGTCCTTCGCCGGCGGCGGGTGCCGGGCTCAGGTCGAGGGTGGTTCGCGCTGGGGCAGGCCGAACAGCCGGCGGAGCGCCCGCGAGAGGAGCTCGGGGTCCACCGCCTCAGGCTCCAGGTAGTACTGGAGGATCAGCCCGGAGCCCAGGGCCGACACGAGCGAGCCCAGCTCGGCGCCGCTGAACGGCGTGACGATCCCCTCCTCGGCCAGCTTCCGCTCGATGATCGGCCCGAGCTCCTCGCGCATCTCGTGGTAGTCGTGGGCGACGATCGAGCGGAGCGAGGGGTCGCGCATCGCGGCCAGCCAGAGCTCGATCGTGAGGACGTCCCAGGCCTCGTCGCGGGCGGCCTGGGCGCGGAGCATCTCGCCCATCCCGTCGACGAAGTCGCCGATCGGCATCGCCAGGAAGGCCCGCGTCGTCCCCTCCAGGTCGGCGCTCACGCCGCGGCGCTCGGCGAGGGCGACGAACAGCTCGGCCTTCGAGGCGAAGTTCGAGTAGACCGCGCCCTTCGTATAGCCGGCCGCCTCGGCGACCGCCTCGAGCGAGGCGCCGTGGTAGCCGAGCCGGTTGAAGACGTCGGCGGCAGCATCGAGAAGGCGCTCGCGGGTCTGCGCCCGGCGCTCGTCGCGGCTCAGGCGGGACGGGGGCGGTCGAGCGGTTCCATGGCACTGATCATACCACACGGTATCAAGATGCCACTGGGTATTGACATACTGTCGGTATGTGCATACTGACGGGTACCGAACAACCAGCCGGCCGCGGGCCGGCCCAGGGGGCACCGACTCCGATGCTCCTCGAGATCTCCGGCCTCACCAAGACCTACCGGCGCGGGGCCCGCGCCAACGACGGCATCGACCTGGCCGTCGACGCGGGCGAGGTGTACGGCCTCCTCGGCCACAACGGGGCCGGCAAGACGACGCTCGTCAACCAGGTCGTCGGCCTGCTTCGCCCGGACGCCGGCACGATCGTCCTCGACGGTCGCGACGTCGTCGCCGACCCCGCGTTCGCCCGCACGGGCGTGCTCGATCCAGCCGCAGGCGACAGCTGCCCGATCAACGGCCTGACCCCGCACCAGGCGATCGAGCTGCGTGGGCCGCCTGCGGCGGCGGCCGGGCGCGCGACGTCCGCGCGCGGCCGCGACGCCCTCGTCGATGCGCTCGACATCGGCGAGTGGGTCGAGCAGGACGGCGCGGAAGCTGTCGGGCGGCGTGAAGCGGCTCGTCGTCGTTCGCCATGGCCGCCGTCGTCCCGGGTCGCCTCGTGGTCTTCGACGAGCCGACGAACGACGTCGACCCCGTCCGCCGGCGGCTCCTGTGGGCCCAGGTCCGGGCCGTCGGCGGAGACGGGCGCCGCCGTCCTCCTCGTGACCCACAACGTCGTAGAGGCCGAGCGGTCGGTCGACCGGCTCGCGATCCTGGATCACGGGATCGTCATCGAGACGGAACGCCGGCCCAGCTCAAGGAGCGGGTGGCCGGCGACCTCCGCCTCGAGTTCGTCGCTCGAGCCCGGCGCCGACCGCTCCCGACTCCCGACTTCGTGCTCGCGTTCAGTCGAGCGCCGGCCAGCGCCGCCTGCGCGACGGTGCCATGCAGCCGCGGCCGGCCGGGGCGGTGGCCTGGGCGGAGGGGCTCCAGCGGGCCGGGCGAGGTCGAGGAGTACCGCCTCGGCCCGGCGACCCTCGAGGACGTCTACGTCGAGCTGGTCGGCAGGGCCGACGCGCTCGCGAACGGCAACGGCGGCGCCGCTGTCGCCTGCCGACGCTCCCGGGCCGCCCAGGGCCGCGCCGAAGGAGGTCGCCGGTGTCCGCGCTGCGTAGCTACCCGCTGCTCGTCAGCTGGCAGGGGCTCCGGTTCAAGGGCTTCCTGCCCCTCGCGATCGTCGTCCAGGCCTCTTCGCGCTCGGCATCGTCGTCGGGCTACCCGCTCCTCTTCCCGGAGATGGACCCGAGACGACGGTCCTCTACCTCGCCACGGGCGCGCCCGCGATCACGCTCATCACGATGGGCCTGGTCGCGGTGCCCCAGGTCGTTGCCCAGGCCAAGACCGAGGGGACGCTCGAGTACATGCGGACGCTGCCCGTCCCGCGGGTCGTCTACCTGCTGGCCGACCTGACCGTCCGGCTGGCCATCGTCCTGCCCGGCGTGGTCTTCGCGTCGTCATCGCCGCCATCCGGTTCGACCTGCCCTCGAGTCGAGCCCGCTCTGGTGCCGGCGTTGGTCCTCGTCGTCCTGACCGCGACCGCGGTCGGCTACGCGCTGGCCGCGGTCCTGCCCCCGCTGATCGCCAACCTCCTGAGCCAGGTCCTCGTCGTCTTCGTCCTGATGTTCAGCCCGCTCAACTTCCCGGCCGATCGGCTGCCCGACTGGCTCGCCGCGATCCACGCCGTGCTGCCGATCCAGTCGATGGGCGAGTGATCCTGCGCGGGGCGCTGGCGCCGCAGGCCTTCCCGCTGACGGCGGGCGCGTTCGCGATGCTCGCCGCGTGGGCCCTCGGAGCTTCCTTGTGGCCTGGCGGGTGCTGGCGCGCCGGCTGCCGGGTAGCGCGACGGGCCGTCGGAGGGCACCGGACCCGCGGCCGACGGGCCTCTCCCCTACCCCGCCTTCGGCGCAACCCAGCTCGGCAGCTCGCGGGCGAGCGTCGCGAGCGCGAGCGAGCCGTGGCCCAGGACGGCGTCGTGGAAGGCGCGCAGGTCGAAGGCGTCGCCGTCTCGGGCCGCCAGCTCGGCGCGCAGGCGGTAGATCTCGCGGTGGCCGATCTTGTAGGTCAGGGCCTGGCCCGGCCAGACGATGTAGCGGTCCGTCTCGATGCCGGCGTCGGTCGCCGAGAGGCCGGCGCCCTCGCGGAGGAGGTCGACCGCCCACGCGCGGTCCCGGCCTAGGGCATGGATCCCCGTGTCCACGATGAGCCGGACGGCGCGCCATGCCTGGGCCTCGAGCATCCCGAAGCGCTCGGCGCCGCTGCGGTAGAGGCCCATCTCGTCGGCGAGGCGCTCCGAGTAGAGGCCCCAGCCCTCCGCGTAGGCGGAGCCGACCATGCGCCCGCCGAGGCGCCGGAACGCCGGCAGGCCCGGCGTCTCCATCTCCAGCGCGATCTGGAAGTGATGGCCCGGCACCGCCTCGTGGTAGGTGGTGCTCGCGAGGGCCGAGAGGCGGCGGGTGGGCAGGTCGTAGGTGTTGACGAAGTAGATGCCCGGGCGGCTGCCGTCGATCGTCGGCGGATAGTAGTAAGCCGGCGGCGCGTCGCGCTCCATGAACGGCTCGACCGGGCGGACCTGGCAGAGGGCGACCGGCTGGCGCCCGAACCAGCGCGGCGCCACCTCGAGGCGCGCGCGCGATGTCCTCGTTGGCCCGCGCGACGAGGTCCTCCTTCGCGGTCACCCGGTTGGCCGGGTCGGATGCCAGGTGGACGCGGTAGGCGGCGACGGAGTCGAAGCCGGCCGAGCGGGCGATCGCGAGCCGGTCCGCGTCGAGGGCGGCAAGCTCCTCGAGGCCGATCTGGTGGACGTCCGCCGGGTCGAGGTCGAGGCTCGTCCAGGTCCGCATCGCCATCCGGTAGCGGGCGACGCCGTCCGGGGCGGACCAGAGGCCGGGGTCCTCACGCGTCGCCGCCAGGTACGGGCCACGCAGCGCCTCGACGTAGCGGGCCAGCGCCGGGTCGACCACGTCGCGGACGATCGCCGCCACGCGCGCCCGACCGGCGTCATCACCGGCGGCCAGGCGGGCCCCGGTGACGATCGGCGACTGGTCGGCCGGAGCCGCGAGAAGCCGCTCGGCCTGCGAGATCGTCCGCTCGGCGACGATGCGGGGTGCGGTCATGCCGGTCGTGCGAGCCTCCTCGAGAAGGTCGACGTGTGCGGCGATGAACGGCTCGAAGGCGGCCAGCCGCGCCAGCAGCTTCTCCAGCCGGGCGGGCGTGTCCGCGGGCTGGAACTGGATGCCCTGGGGCAGGAGCGCCTGTGGCCCGTAGATCTGGTCGACCAGGCCCACGAGGTCCATCCGCAGGTCGTCCGCCTCGTTCCCGAGCTCGGAGACGACGCGCAGCATGTCGTGGGTGATCCGCTCCTCGACCGGCAGGCCGTCGGCCGGGATGTCCGCGAGCTGCGCGAGGGTCGCGTCGCGGAGGGCCCGGGCCGCAGCCCGGCCCGTCGGTGACGGGTCCTCCAGGCGGTCGTCCCAGCGGTCGTCGCCGTAGACGGTCGCCGTCGTCGGGTTCTGCTCAAGGTACGCCTCCCAGTAGCGGTCGGCGAGGGCATTGACGGCGACGGCGGGATCGAGCTGGATCATCGGGCTCTCCGTGACGGTGGCGGAAGTCGGGGGCGACGCGACGCGATCGGCGTCAGGCAAGCACGACGTCGGCGAGGATGCGCAGGGGCAGCTTCCCGTGGCGCAGGACGTCGTCGTGGAAGCGGCGGATGTCGAACCCGTCGCCCTCGCGGGAGGCGCGGGCGGCGCGGAGGCGCTCGATCTCGCGGCGCCCGGTCATGTAGGCCAGGGCCTGGCCGGGCCAGGCGATGTAGCGGTCGGTCTCGATCCCGGCGTCGGTCGGGTGGATCCCCGCCGCCACCATCGTCTCGAATGCCTTCGTGCGGCTCCAGCCGAACGCGTGGAGCCCGGTGTCAACGACGAGCCGGACGGCGCGGAGCGCCTGGCTGTCGAGCATCCCGAACCGCTCCGCCTCGCTGCGGAAGAGGCCCGCCTCGTCGGCGACCCGCTCGGTGTAGAGGGCCCAGCCCTCGACGTAGGCCGTGCCCTGGGGCCAGAAGCCCAGGGTCCGGAAGGCGGGCAGCCCCTGGAGCTCCATCTCGAGGGCCAGCTGGAAGTGATGCCCGGGGATGGCCTCGTGGTAGGTGGTCGACGCCGCCGTCCAGTAGGTCCGGCTGGGCAGGTCGTAGGCGTTCACGAAGTAGATGCCGGGTCGCGAGCCGTCGATCGTCGGCGGGTAGTAGTAGGCCCCGGGAGCATCCTTCTCGAGGAGGGGCTCGACGCGGCGGACCACGCAGCCCGACTTCGGCACGCGGGAGAACCAGCGGGGCGCTGCGGCGAGCGCCCGCTCCACGTCCTCCTGGCAGCGCGCGACGAGTGCCTCGGGCGTGGGCGGGATCTCCTCGGGATCGGCGTTGAGGGCGCGGCGATACGCGTCGGTGTCGTCGCCGAAGCCGGCCGCGCCGGCGATCGCCCGCCGCTCTGCCTCGATCCCCTCGAGCTCCTCGAGGCCGACCCGGTGCAGCTCGGCCGGGCTGACGTCGAGGCTGGTGTAGGCGCGCACCTTCGCCGCGTAGCGGGCCTCGCCATCGGGCAGCGCGCAGAGGCCGGGCTCCTCGCGCGTGGCCGGGAGATAGGCGCGAAGGGCCTCCAGGTAGCGGGCGTCGGCCGGGCGGACGTGGCGCTGGACCGCCTCGAGGAGGCGTGCCCGGTCGGCCTCGTCGGCCAGCGCCGGCACGGTGACGATCGGCGAGGCGGCCGCGGGGCCGGCCAGGAGCCGCTCCACCTGGTCGACGGCCCGGTCCGCCACGACCCGGGCCGCCGTCAGGCCCGCGGCCCGGCCCTCGGCGAGGAGGCCGATGACCGCGTCGGTCAGGGCGGGGTAGGCCTCGATGCGGGCCAGGAGCCGCTCGAGCCGCTCTGGCGTGTCGGTTCGCTGGATCTGCACGAGCTGGGGCAGGAGCGACTGGTGGCCCTGCTGCTCGACCGCGCCGATGAGGTCGTCCCGGAGGTCGTCGTCGGCGATCTGCTGCCCGGCGATGAGGGCCAGGAGGTCGCGCGAGATCCGCTCCTCTTCGTCGAGCCCGGCCGGGTCGATGGCCAGCGCGCCCGCGCGGGCCTCCTCGGCGAGCGACCGTCGGGCGGCCCGTCCGGCGGGACCCGGATCGTCCAGCCGATCGTCGTAGCGCTCGTCGCCGCAGATGGTGGCCAGCGTGGGGTTCAGCTCGAGCGTCCGCTCCCAGGTGCGGGCACAGAGATCGGCAAGGGTGGTGGAGGTGGTCATGGGCGTAGCGTACCGGGGCCGGGCGGCGCCGGGCCGCCCTGGCCCGCGGCCGCGCCGGACGCCGAGTGCCCCTGCCGTCAGGCCTCGAACAGGGGCAGCTGGTCGGGGCGGTCCGCCACCGGGTCCAGGCCGAGATAGGGCTCCAGCTCGCCGAGGGCCGGGCTCGGCCGGGCCGCGAACCGGTCCAGGGCGTCCATCCGCAGCACGTGCCAGTTGCCGGCGGCCATGGCCGCCCGGAGGACCGGGGAGTGCTCGAGCTTGCGCCGCAGCAGCTCCACCCGCTCCGCGGGGAGCACGAGGAAGCGGACGATCCGCTCGTCCGCCTGGATCCGCGCCCGCGGCGCAGGACCGGCTCGCCGAGCATCGCGGTCCACTCCACCTCGAACAGGAAGGCGAAACGCGGGCCGCACGTACCAGCAGCAGTCCACCTGCTCCAGCGCGTCCGCACCAGAGCGGCCGAGGAAGCCGAGGACCGGGTCGCGCTCGTCGGGAAGGAGTCTCGCGCCCAGCGGCCCGGCCCCGGAGCGCCGGCCCTGCTCGCGTGGTGAGATGTAGACATGGACACCAGGCGGTGCCCCAGGTCGGCCAGGAGGCCGATCGTCGCCGCGTGCTCGTGCGTCCGGGCCTGGAGGTCGTCGCTCCAGCGCCGTGGTCGCCTGCATGAGCCGGGTATCTCCCGGACCAGTGAGAACTTTCACGGTCGGGTATTCCGACGACCCGGCGTCCAGCGAACCCGAGTACGCCCGGATCGTGGCCCATCATTTTAAGACCGAACACCACGAATACGTCCTGAGCGCTGACGATTTCTTCGAGTCCCTCGAACTGATGTTGACGCACACCGAAGAGCCCGTTGTGGAAAGCGCTGCCGTCGCGCTGTACCGGATCGCAAAACTCGCGCGGCAGCACGTCATCGTGCTGCTCTCGGGCGAGGGCGGCGACGAGATACTGGCCGGATACCCGCTGCACCGGATCACGCGTTTCGTCGACAGTGCCCACGATTTCCTGCGCATGCTTCCTGAGCCTCTGCTCGATCGGATCGGCCCCATGCTAACCGCGGGAAACGAGAAAGACTCAAATACTGGGACTGGGCCCGCAAAACCCTGCGCGAACGCTATCAGTCCATTTCCAACGACGTGACGGGCTCGATCAAGGAGGCGATGTACCATCGCTCGCTTCTTCCGCATGTCGGGACGGCCGTGGCCGACTATTTCTCCGCGCTCTTCGACCGAATGGCGAAGGGGCATTCGGACTTGGCCCGCATGGCCTATGCGAATCAACTCCTGGCTGCCGGAGGACCTTCTGCTAAAAGCAGACAAGATGACCATGGCGACTTCCGTCGAGCCTCGGGTGCCGCTCCTGGATTACAAGCTCATGGAGTTTGCGTGGCGCTTCCGGATTCGTACCTGCTGAACGGCGGGCAGGGAAAATACCTTTTGAAAAAAGTCATGGAAAAACATCTGCCCCATGAGATCGTTTATAGGCGGAAACGAGGCTTTCCGGTGCCCATTGCCCGTGGTTCCGCACCGATCTGCGGGAAAAGGCCAGAGAGATACTCCTGGACCCAAAAAGCCTCGGTCGGCAATATTTTAAACCCCCCTATGTCGAGGGGGTCTTGGATAAACATGCCGCTGGCCGGGAGGACCTGAGCCGGCGTATATTCACCCTGCTGACGCTCGAGCTCTGGCATCGCAAGTACATTGACGGTGACCCGATGGCCTCGCCCCGGAACGTTCTTCTCATCACCAACCTGTTTCCGACGCCGGCAGACCCCACCCGAGGAATATTCACTTTCCAGCTCGCCAGCCGGCTGCGCTCCCTGTGCAATTTGACGGTGGTTTGCCCGCTGCCATGGTTCCCGGCATGGGCCAATATCGGCTTCCTCGAGAAATGGGGGGAGTTCTCCAGAATTCGCGCGTATATGAACACGAGGGGCTTCATCGTCCATAGTCCTAAATACTTGATGATTCCAGAGTTATCCGAAGCTGTCCATGCGGCCCTCATGTTTCCGTCACTTTATCAAACCGTAAAGCGCCTGCATCGGGGAGAATCGATTTGACGTCGTGAACACCCAGTGGCTCTATCCAGACGGGGTGGCAACGGCGTTGGCGACGCGCCGTCTGGGCCTGCCGCACGTGGTCACCGCATTGGGCTGCGACGCCAACCTCTTCCTGAAGCAGCGCCACAAGCGGTCACAAATAGCATGGGCTCTCCGGCAGGCGCAGGGAATAACCGTTGTGTCCGATGCCCTTCGAAAGTTTTTGATCGAAGAGGGGTTCGGGGATAAAAGGATCGATGTGATCCCCAACGGCGTCGACGCCCGGCTATTTTTCCCAAGAAACAAGGCGAACTGTCGAAAAAAACTGGGAATCCCCGAAGATGGAAAGATGGTCCTTTTGTAGGGCAGTTGCTCGAAGTCAAGGGTGTGAATTACCTGATCGATGCTGTGGAACATTTGCTCGCCACCGGAATGATTTCCACGTTTATTTCGTCGGCGAGGGCGCCGGCCGCCAGGCATACGAAGCGGAGATTATGCGTCGTGGCCTATCCGGCCGAATCCGCCTGATCGGCAACCGCCCTCATCCCGAGGTTGCGATTTGGATGGGAGCGGCCGATGTCTTCTGCCTGCCAAGCATTCGTGAAGGATTTCCCAATGTGGTGTTGGAAGCCCTGTTCTCAGGGCGACCGGTGGTCGCAAGCAGGGTCGGAGGCGTGCCGGAGATGGTTAACGATCGAAACAGATCGCGGTATCTTGCCGCGGAACAGCAGCGCACTTGGCCAAGGCTTGGAGCGTGCCATGAACCGAAAATGGGATGAAGAGGATATTGTCAAATCTGTAGAGATGCTTTCATGGGATTTCGCGGCCGAGTCTTATTGCAGGGCCTTGTTCAATGCAGCGGAGGGCATTAAGGAGTATATTGATCCATGGTCTCTTTATGGCGAATAAGATCCGTATGGAGACATTGCACAAGAGTCCTTCGCACATCAACAAAAGATTTATGTGGCCGATGGCAATTGCCTCCCTATTTCTGATTTCACTGACGATAGCTCCTCAATTATGGGTCGATCCGATCAAAGACTGGCGCGTCGATTGGGTTATTTATCCCGCCTGGCTCGCCTATCTTATGATCAGCGGGAAGCTCTACGCCAAGCCGCTCAACGTACAGGACAAAATTTTTTTATTTTTTGTGTGCTGGATTCCCGTATCGCTGCTGGCAAATGGAAATTTGCTGGTTGAGGATAAAGATCTTGGTGTTATTTTTATATATTATATCAAATTGTTCGTCTTGTATTTTTTTATTTCAAGGACATTCACGACTCTTGAATCGGCAAAACCGTTCTTGTTCGTATTTGTAGCAATTGCCATCCTTCTCTCGATCGAAGGAATCCAGCATAAATTCAATTTGATATGGTGGGCAGGGCAAAATTGGCATGGATAACCTCCGAAGCGAAGGAGTTCGGAGTGGCAGGGCGCACGAGATGGGTGGGAATATTCAATGGCCCTGGCGTCTTCTGCGTGATATACACGATTGCCTTGCCTTTTCTGATAATGAATTTGAATTCTTCGATAGGAACGCCGATTCGCCTGTTTTCCCTCTTTAGCATACCGATTGTCCTGGTTGCCATACACTTTAACGGATCAAGGGGGGGGGATACTGACAACTCTTTGCATCATCGGTGCATACGTTTTCTTTTCGATCAAGAACAAGAAAATTTTCCTGATTCTGAGCGGCATCGGGGCATTCGGCTTGATCGCCTTGGCTCCTGCGTATCTCGCCCGCATCGACGACCCGGAGAAATCGTCGTATCATAGGATTGAAATGTGGACGGAAGGCATAGAGATGATTAAGCAAAACCCTGTCTTCGGGATCGGCAGGGGGAAATTCAAGAGCTATACAAGTAAGCTGGATCGCCCACAGCTCGCCGATCGAAATAATGGGTGAAACCGGGCTTCCTGGCTTCCTGGCATGGATCGGGCTGATCTATTTTTCATTCAAGAGCCTCCTATGGCACATGCAATTGGCCGTGAATAAGAAAGATAAATTGCTGAGCCAAGCGCTTGCCGTTTGCATCGGAGGATATATTTTTTCTTCCCTGTTCGTTACCTTGGAATATGAAACCTATTATATGCTCTTGGGATTGGCCAGAACATCCGTGAATGGCAAAATAAGCAAAGCATTGTTGCACGAGCGCGATTTGAAAATAATCGGCCTGATTGCCATTGCATGGATAGCGATGGTTTATATCGGGGTTAACATTTATAAAGTCCTATTTTTTTAGCGTCGGGCGAGTGTCGGCTACGTGGGCTGAGTTGGAAAAATAAAACCCAGCATATATTACAGCCGATAAACGGAGGTGTCTGAATGAAAAGAGGTTTGTTCTTTATTCAGAAAGTCTACGAAAGAGTTGCGGCTAAAAAGCGGTACCGGTGGCAATGTGAGCGAAGGAAGGATACAGGTTAGAGTATAAAGCTTCTGTTGCTTGCGAATAACGAATTATGGGTTGTATCGAGTGGAGGCAACCCCTCAATGGGGTTCCTCCACTCGACGCCTCATAAGGGATGCAGAGACCAAATATCCTGATACAGAGAGTGCCATGTGAGCCCTAATAATAATTTCAGTTTTTTAGTGATAGATTCTTGTGACCAATTGTATTTAGGAACTCAAGTTTTGAAAAAACCAAATTCAAAGGTCTCCAGTTGCTGACGGAATTCAGTTGATAATCACATGCAAATTGGTTGGAGCGGATGGGTAAGAGCTTGCTGGAGGAGGGTTTTCGACCGCAATTCCTGCTTTGTTCGCCACATAGTCACCTATGTTCATGGAAGTGCCACAAAAACCTCTGGTGACTCCAGCTTGCACGCACATTTCTTCTTTCCATCTTGGGTCGTTAAGAAATGAGCCGTTAAGTGTCAGATTGGCCCCAGACGTCCGGTTTATTGTTCCTTTCCAAAAATCGACCGTCTTATCAGTATCGAATCTGGTTGCAGTTGTTGTACCAAGACAATTCCTGGTTAACGCAAATTCATAACCATTTGCTTTAGACTCGCTGTCAATTATTGCTAGACTGTGAGAACCATTCCCGTCACTAGAAAAGCGTCCATATGATCCACTGGTGGTTATAACAGATTTCGTAATAGTACCGACATTTCCATGATTCTGATGAGTATTTACAACTTGGCCTCCAATATTTTCTGAATATTGCTAGCATCGGAGATAGCATCTACAACAATCGCTCCTTTGATAATAAATCCCTCTGAATCATACATGTTGTATGCGGCATGCGGTTCGCATCCGCTCAGTTAGAGCCCTGGCCCCACCCCCCATCAGGCCTGAAAATAACATCCTCTATTACAATGCCACCATTCTGTTGATAGGCCAAAAGCAGATACCTTCCGCCTCGGCCATAGAATGCCGATTTGTATATTTTTGTATTGGCACCCATTAGAGAGTTTACGGTATTGCCGCAAGAAGGCCCACCAACGAATGACATACCATAATATGTATTCCCAGAACCCAAATCTTTTCCTTCGCTCGACTTCACAACAATCCCGCGCATAGTGAAGCCCCCGTTTCCAGGGTTAAAGCTTCCGGTAAAAATAACCTTTCCCTCATTCTCCGCTTGTATCGTTGTGCCGGCCTTTACGCCAGTTGTCGAATGACTATACGTGCCATTTTTAATAACCAGCGTATCTCCGGTTTTCATCGCACTGACGCAGGAGGAAAAATTCGCGCAGGTGTCTGGCATATACAAAGTCGCCGCCTGTAGATGTTCCAGCAGGCCAAAGATTCCAAAGAATAAAATTGTGACAACCACTATTTTTGTTACGTTTTTCATTTTTCCCCCAACTATTTGATTAAATTTTGAAAATCAACCAACTTCGCCCTTCTATTTTGAGTTAAGTGTTTTGGTACTTAACTTCGCCACTGGATAGCAAAAAGAGTTACGGCATTTTAGGTTTAAGCAAAAATGATGCCCTTCAAGATAAGCTTACTTAAAACTGAAATATTGATAATAAATGCAATATGATATCAGCTTTTGATATTGGTTTGACGGCGTATACTATTTTATAACTTAATGCAATCAAAATAACAACCCTCTGGCGTAACAGCAGCAATTCTCGTTGAACAGCTTAGGAAAACTAAGGGACATCCTATGGAAAAACTAAGGGACGTAGTTGACTATTATCACTAATTTGCAGTTGGCGAGACTTTCAGAGAAAACTCAGGGACGTAGTTGACTATTGTCACTAAACTACGGTTATCGAGGCATTGAGGATAGGAGAGGCGGAATGGTTTTTTGCAGAGTTTCCCAACCGATCACGTTATCCACTCTGAAATATTCATGCACGACGATATTCCTCATGTCGCTCCCGCCAAGGAAAGCCAGAGAATACTCTTAATTTGCGTCCCTCAAGCTTTTGATGCCAGTGGCCAGAATTTCAACAAACTCGGAAGGGGAGCAAATATTCAGCGGGATGTCTATTCTTCCCCTGAGTCCCCCAAAGTGCTTCTTGTCGCCAGTGACCAGATAGTCCGCCTCTGTAGAATCTCAGAATTTTTTAACCCAGAGAGGGGGTATTTTTTTAGATTAGTTTGACACGAATAGTGAGATTATTGGATTAAATGAGTCAAAAAGGGTGTCAGATCTGGATTAGAGATTAAATTTAAAAAACCGGGTAAAACTCGGTGATGTAGTTGACTATTAGCACTAACAAGACGATAGAATATTGGGGACGCCCGTGATAAATTGACATAAAATCTATGAAGAGGACGGCGCACGGAGAAATAGTTAACCGCAGAGGAAAAGAAAGGTGTCAGATCTGGATTAGGGATTAAATTGAGAATCCGTATTGATAAAATCTCGATTTTTACTGCTGAATGATGGTAGGCAGCTGCCATGACACAGAAAAAAAGTTGTGGTCACGTCTTGTTTTATGATTTATTGTTGACAATTTAATTCGACTGTTTGTGGAAAGCGGGCATGGCGAATGCGGTGATGCGAGCGCCTAAAATGCCTAAAGCTCGGAAACCGAAGGGGACGCTGTTTCATTGTTGACAAGAATTGGGGAAAGCAAACCCGCACCAGAGTGAAAACGAATTTTGTCAGGATTCAGATGTTCAATTTGTTTCGTCTTAATCTTTTGCCCAATTTTCAATTTTCAACCCTTGGACCCGCTGAAATTCCCTCTCATTATTGGTAACCAATGTGAACCCCAAGCTCAATGCATGGGCCGCTATCAGTAAATCATAGCTTCCAATTGTTTTTCCTCGTTTTTCGAGGATAGAGCGAATATCTCCGTAGCATTCAGCCGCTCGTTTATCAAATGGCTTGATCTCTATCAGTTCACCGAGTGCGATAAGTTTTTCAGAATTCGCTTCAACGTGCTGACTCTTTTTCGCACCACTCATCAATTCCCCATATGTGATCGCAGACATAGATAGATGCCCGGCCTTCATTCGTGCCAGACGGCTCGACACGCTGGGGGGTTTACGCTTTATGATATAAATGCAAATATCGGTATCCAGCATAAACATCAAAGCTCTTCCCTCCGTTGCATGGCAGGCTGATTTCGTCCGCCCCTCATAAAATCATCCGACAAGCCAGTTAGCAATTCGAATACGCGGGTTAAATTTTTTGGCTTTTTTCTGATTATAATTTCATCCCCTCTCCTGAAAATCTCCACCTCAGGAACATCGAACTGAAACTCCTTCGGCAAGCGCAGTGCTTGAGAATTACCGCTCTTGAATATCTTTGCAGTGCTCATTTTGCCTCCTCGACTGTTGTATATATTTACTGTATATACCTTGAGGCCTGAGCTGTCAACCTCGGGATAGGGACATCCTTGTCCTAAGAAAGGAATTTGGGGTCGCCCATTAAAGGGGTTGTC
>CAVPWX010000007.1:0-718032 GCA_963709605.1 uncultured Chloroflexia bacterium
CGCGGACGCCGGACCTCCTGGCGCTCGCGGGATCGGTCAACGTGCCGGCCGCGAAGCGTGGCACGCCGTGGACGGAGGTTCTGCGCCAGACACGGCGGACCCGGGCCGCCGATCGGCGGTGACGGCATTCGTCGACACCAACGTCCTGGTCCGACACCTCACGGGCGACCCGCCCGAACTGGCCGCCCGCGCGGCTCGCTACCTGGCGGCGGCCGACGAGCTGCTGCTCCCGGATCTCATCATGGCTGAGGTGGCCTACGTCCTCGAGTCGTTCTACGAGGCGCCCCGGGCGCAGGTGGCGACAACGCTCCGGGCCGTGCTGGCCTTCCCCGCCATTCGGGTGCTGGACGCCGATCTCCTCCAGCGGGCGATCGAGGTCTACGAGGTCCACCGGCTCGACTTCGCTGATGCCTACCTCGTCGCCAATGCGGAACGGACCGGGATCGGCGTCATCGCATCGTTCGACCGGAGTATCGATCGGATCTCGACGGTCCGAAGGGAGGAACCGCGCTGAGCGTAACTGGTGGCCGCCGAGCCGTGGACATCGGGGCCGTCCGGCGCCGAACGCGACGCGCCCCGCTCCTGCCGGGGAAGGCCCGCCGGCGGAGCCTCGGGTCGACCGGATGCGCCGTTCGCCAGCGGGCGGCTGACGGCGCCGCGGGTCAGCCCGCCTCGGCCGTGTACGCCGCCACGACCTCGCTCAGACGCTTGCTCCTGATCGGTTCGACGACGAGCTCGATGTCGGTCAGGGCGAAGTCGCCTCCCTTGAACAAGAGGGGCTCTCCGAGGTCGCGTGCGAGGGCATAGGCGAAGCAGTCGCCCATGTTGAGCTGCGCCGGGTGCCCCGAGCCGCGGCCAAACTGCTGATACGCCATCCTGGCGATCCGCGCCTGCTCAACGGTGAACGGGGCGACCTCGATGTGCAGGACGCGCAGCTTCGCGTCCAGGGCTCCCGAGAGGGCGAGGTCTCGGCGACCGTCGATGACCGCTCCCAGCTCGACGTAGCTCGCGGACGAGAGCCGCCGGGCCGGGGCCGTCGACATCAGGCGCGTCAGCACGGGCGCGTCCGGCTCGCGGAGCAGCAACGCCACCAGGATCGAGGTGTCGACGATCATCGGGGCAGGCCTCGCTCGTCGTAGAGGAGCGCGTCGAAGTCCTGGCTCAGGTACTCCTTGCCGAGGCGGTCACCGAGCTCGCCCCATGCAGCCAGGGCCTCGTCGACGTCGAAGGCGGGCTCAGGCGTACGCACCTGCGCCAGGCGTGCCGTGACCGCGTCCGTGATCGCCGCCGTCATGGACACGTGCAACTCCTCCGCCAGCTGCCTGACCAGCCGGACCGTCTCCTCGTTCTTGATGTTGAGGCCCATGGGTAGAATTCTACCATAGCACAGGTAGATGTCTACCCTTGTCGATGCAGGTATGGGGTGAGCTCGACGCATGGCTGGCGATCCACGGCGGGTCGTGGACCAGGTTTCGCCCGACGGAGCCCCCAAGGATGTGGCACGCCGGGGCCGCCCATAATGCCCGGCATGGGATCGCGCGGGTCGGCGGCCGAGCTCGAGGGCGCCCGCGTCGTCGACTTCCCCCTGTGCGGCGAGTGGATGGCCGTCCACACCCCCGGGAGCCGGATCCCCAGCCACGGCACCGACATGCTCGGCCAGCGCTACGCGTACGACCTCATCCGCTTCGACCCTCGGAAGGAGGGGCGCTACCATCCCGCCGGCGGCCTGCGAACGCTGCTGGTCGGCGTCCCCACCCGCGAGTGCCACGGCTGGGGCGAGCCGATCCACGCCCCGCTCGACGGGCTGGTGATCGCGGCCCGGGACGGCCTCCCCGAGCGGGCCCGGATCCACCCCGTCCGCGAGATCGCGCTCGTCCTGAAGAACGGGCTCACCTTCCGGCCCACGCCGCAGCACCTCCACCGCGTCCTCGGCAACCACGTGATCCTCCGCTGCGGCGGCGTCTACGCCGGGTTCGCCCATCTCACGACCGGCTCCGTGGCCGTCGAGGCCGGCCAGCAGGTGCGGGCCGGCGACGTGCTCGGGCGGGTCGGGCACAGCGGCAACTCGACGGCGCCCCACCTCCACTTCCAGCTCATGGACGGCCCCGACCCGCTGACGGCGCGCGGCGTCCCCTGCGCCTTCCGCGCGTACGAGGCCTGGCGCGACGGCGCCTGGCGACGCGTCGAGAACGGCATTCCGAAGAGCACCGAGCGGATCCGCTCGGTCGGAGGGCGGTAGACGCAGGCTACGCCGAGGCGGCGGGCTCCGGGAGGGCTGCCGCCGGTGGGGTGCGCGGCGGTTCGGCCGAGGACGGGCGCCCCGGCGCGGGCGATTCGTGTCACCATCGGGCCGAGGCCTCGATCCGCAGCCTGCCAGGGAGATCGCGATGCGTTACGAGATCCGCTACCAGCCGGCGTATGCCCTCGCCGTCGTCCACCTCGACACCGGCGAGCGGTTCCGCGCCGAGGCCGGGGCGATGGTCAGCATGGACGAGACGATCCGGATCGAGACGAAGACGGGCGGCGGCCTGGGCTCCGTCCTCAAGCGGACCGTGCTGGGCGGCGAGTCGCTCTTCGTCAACGACATGGTCGCCACCCGCGACGACAGCCGGCTGACCCTGGCGCCGGCGCTCCCCGGCGACATCGCGGCCGTCGAGATCGACGCTGGCCAGGAGCTGCTCGTCCAGTCGGGCTCGTACATGGCCTCGTCGCCAGAGGTCGTCGTCGACACCAAGTTCGGCGCCGGGAAGTCGTTCTTCTCCGGCGAGGGCCTCTTCCTCCTCAAGCTGACGGGGCCCGGGACCGTCCTCCTGTCCAGCTACGGCGCGATCGTCCCGCTCGACCTCGCCGCCGGCGAGTCCCACGTCGTCGACACCGGGCACATGGTCGCCTTCGACTCCACGATGGGCTACGAGGTCCGCAAGGCCGGCGGCTCCTGGAAGACGACCCTCGTGGGCGGCGAGGGGCTCGTCGTCCGGGTCAGCGGCCCCGGCCGCTTCTACTTCCAGACGCGCAGCCCCGGCGGCCTCGTCGACTGGCTCATCCCGCGGCTGCCCCAGCGCTCGAACTGAGCCGGGCCGGGGACCGCCGCGGGCGCGGCGTGAGCCTTCCCGGCGCTGGGCTGTGGGCATGACGACCGCCGCGGTCCTGTACCACAGCCGGAGCGCCACGACCTGGCAGCTCGGCGAGGAGATCGGCGAGCACCTCCGGACGCGGGGCGTCGAGGCCTGGGTCGTGTCGGTCGCCGACTGCGAGCCGGAGGTCGTCGAAGGCTACGACGTCGTCCTGCTCGGGTGCTGGACGAGCGGCTGGCTCGTCGTGCGCCAGCACCCCGAGGAGCCGTGGGTGCGCTTCGCGCGGCGCCTCCCCGACCTGTCCGGGAAGCGGGTCGGGCTCTTCACGACGTACAAGATCGCGACCGGCAGCATGTTCTCCCGGATGCGTCGCGAGCTCGCCGGGAAGGTCGGACCGATCGACGTGGAGCTCCGGTCGCGGGACGGGCATCTCTCGGACGACGGCAAGCGAGCCCTCGACCGGCTCGTAGGGGGCGCCTGACCCGCGCCGGCCGGGACGGTGCGAGCTGCCGCCTGTGCGCCGACCACGGCCGGCGGGCCTACCGCGGCCCCGGCCAGCCAGGCCTTCCACGTCGCCTCGGTCCTGCCGGCCGTGACGTCGTCGCCGAAGCGGACGAGCGGGAGCCGGAGGAGGCGCACGACGCGGCCGTCGACGAGCCCGGCACGCCGTGGGCGTTCCACGGCTCCGTCCCGGCGGCTCCTCGCGCCCCAGGCGCCGCTACGCTGTGCCGCGACATCCCGGGCTCTCGTCCGCGGGGCGTCTAGCGGGTGACGGTGATGAGATCGCAGCTCCTGGACCCCGTCTCCATCGTCGTGGTGTTCGCGGTGTTCGCGCTCGTGACGCTGGCCTGCTTCGAGGTCGGGTTCCGCGTCGGGCGCTGGTGGCAGGACCGAATGCCCGGCGAACAGGAGGGCCCCACGGACATGCTCGTGGGATCGCTCCTGGCGCTCATGGCGTTCGTGCTCGCGATCACCATGGGCATGGCCGCCGATCGCTTCGACGCGAGGCGCGGGCTCGTCCTCGCCGAGGCCAACGCGATCGGGGCGACGTACCTGAAGGCCGACTACCTGCCCGACCCGGCTGCCGAGGAGATGAGGGAGCTGCTCCGGGATTACCTGCCCCTGCGCATCGCCCCGGACGACACGGCCCAGGTGCAGGCGAACGTCCAGCAGTCGATGGCCCTGCACGCCGAGATGTGGGCCATCCAGAAGGAGGTGGCCCGGTCGGGCCACAGCCCCGACCTCGTGTCGTCGTTCGGCGATTTGCTCACCGAGATCGTCAGCCTCAACGAGACGCGGGTGGTGGCGGCCCTGTACGCCCGCGTGCCCGAGACCATCCTCCTCCTCCTGCTCGCCGGGTCGGCGCTGTCCCTCGGGATGGTCGGGTACCGGGCGGGCATGGCCCGCCAGCGCAGCGTCCTCAGTGCCGTGGTGCTGGTCATCGCCCTCGGCGCGGTGACGACGCTCGTCGTGGACCTCGACCGGCCGCAGGAGGGCTTCATCAACGTGAGCCAGCAGCCGCTCCTCGACGTCCAGAAGTGGATCGGTGAGCCGTCGCCCTGACCGGGCGGAGGCGGCGGTCCTCGTCACGGTGGCCGTGGCTGCTCGCTCGTCGGCCCCGCGGCCGCCAGCTCGGCCGCGCGGCGCTGCTCGAGGGCTTCGAGGGTCTCCGCCTCGGCGGCGCTCGTGTCCGGCTGCCGCGCGCAGGGCCGCCCCCCGCTTGGTCGGGCGACCACGAGACCGATCAGGTTCGGTCCGCGCCGGAGCTGATCACGGCGACGGTGCCTGCGTCCTCGCCCCGCCCGCGGCGGCAAGCTCCGCCGCCAGGCGCTGCTCGAGGGCGGTGAGGGTCTCCAGCCCCGCAACGCTCGTGCCCGGCTGTGTCGCGCGCTCGCGGATGTACGCCAGCAGGTCGTCCAGGACGGCGACCCGCTCTCGGGCGCCCGGCATCCGGAGGACGAAGGCCAGGATCGCGTCGACGACGCGGGCGTGGATCCGGGCGTCGCCGATGGCGGCGAGGACGCCAGCGCGATCGAGCAGATCCCGGGCGTCGGGCCGGAGGTAGGCCAGCCACAGCTCGATCCCGTCCGCGGTCAGGCGCTGATGCAGGTCCTCCAGCGCCTCGACCACCGGGACATCGACCTCCGGGGTGAGTGACATGTCCAGCAGGACGACCGTGGGGCGCGGCTCGGTCGCCCCCACCGCCTCGATGATCCCGTCGCGAACCGAGGCTACGTTCGCGAAGAAGAGCATCTCGTCGGGGCGCACGATGAGCAGCCCCGGGATGGCCGCCTCCGGCATGCTCCGCAGGTCCACCGGCTCCAGGCCGCCGCTCGCCCGACCAAGGAACGTGACACGCCCCTCGCTCGCGCGCCAGACCAGGACGCCCAGCGAGGCGACGACGGCGAGCCCGAGCGCCTCCAGGGTCGGCACGACCAGGACTCCGACCAGGGCGATCATCGCGAGCCAGAAGTCGATCCGCCGCAGCTCCCACAGCCGGCGCAGCTTGCCGACCTTCATCATGCCGAACACCGCCACGATGACGATGGCGCCAAGGGTTGCCTCCGGCAGAGGCTCGAACAGCGGCGTCAGGAAGAGCGCCACCAGGCCGGTGGCGGCGGCGGCGGTGACGAGCGAGGCCGGTGTCCGGGCCCCGGCGCGGTCGTTGGCAGCGGACTTCGAGAGCGACGACCCGATCGGGAACCCGGTGAAGAGGCCCGCGCCGGTGTTCGCGGCGCCGATCGCGATCAGCTCCCGGTTCGGGTCGATCTTCCCGCCGTGCGCACGGGCGAACTCGTTGGCCGGTCCGATGGCCTCGGCGAAGGCGACCAAGGCGATCCCGACCGCGCCGACCAGCAGCAGTGGCAGGGCGTCGAGCCCGACCCCCGGCATGGTGGGCCCCCGGAGGCCCGCCGGGAGGTCGCCCACCACGTGCACGCCCAGCCCCTCGAGGCCGAGGGCGACCGACACCCCGATCGACCCCAGGAGCACGACGAGGGCGGCCGGCACACGCGGGAGCAACCGCTCCAGCAG
Source organism: uncultured Chloroflexia bacterium (assembly GCA_963709605.1). GTDB lineage: Bacteria > Chloroflexota > Limnocylindria > Limnocylindrales > CSP1-4 > CTSoil-043. The sequence goes on from CAVPWX010000007.1 coordinate 6,108, forward strand.
GATCAGGGCGGCGATTCCGGCCAGGCCGACCGCCAGGGTCAGCAGGTCCGTCTCCCGCAGCTGGGGAATGATGTCCCGGACGAGGTCGAGCGCGCTCTCGCCGTGCGCCTCGATGCCGAGGAGCTTGGGGATCTGCTTGATGGAGATCAGCAGCGCCAGCCCGAACACGAAGCCGAGCAGCACGGACTCGGAGAAGAACTGGGCGATGCGACCGAGCTTCAGGACGCCGGCCGCGATCGAGACGAGGCCGGCCAGGATCGCCAGGGCCGCGGTGAGGGCCGCGTACTCGACGCTCCCCGCGGGCGCCAGGCCAGAGATGGTCGCTGCCGACATGATCGCGATCGCCGACGACACCGCCACCACGAGCTGGCGCGAGCTGCCCAGGATGGCATAGGCGAGCAGCGCGACCGGTGCCGCGTAGAACGCGGTCTCCGGGGGCATGCCGGCCAGCTCGGCGTAGGCCATGCCCTCGGGGACCAGGATCGCGCAGACGGTGAGCCCGGCGACGATGTCCAGCGGGAGCCAGCTCCGCCGGTAGCCGGGCACCCAGGACAGGATCGGCCATGTACGTCGCGTCGGTCGTTGCGGGGTGCGGTCCGTCATCGTCGCTTTCAGGGTAGCCGGACAGAGTCCTTGCGACCGGGCCGTCGATGCACGGAGCGCCGGCGCGGCGTCGGTGGCTGGCTGCTGATCAGCTGGTGGCCGGCCGGTTGGATCGCAGCAGGTGGACCGCTTGACAGCGCCCGACCGATACGGAATGATGTGAGTGAGCGCTCACTCTTGGTAGTCGCGTCATGGAGCATCACATGTCCGTCGTCACCACGACCGACCTGACCCGTCGGTTCGGGCCCATCACGGCCCTCGACCGGCTCACGGTCGAGCTCCCCGCCGCCGGGGTCATCGGCCTGGTCGGGCCGAACGGATCGGGAAAGTCCACGCTGATCCGTATCCTGCTGGGCCTGATCCGACCGACGAGCGGCAGCGCCTCGGTCCTGGGCTCGGCGATCAGCTCACCCGCGCACTACGCGTCGCGGGTCGGCGTCCTCGTCGAGAGCCCGGCGTTCATCCCGGGCCTGTCGGCGCGATCCAACCTGGTGTCGCTTGCCCGCCTTCGCCGCCTCCCGCTCGAACGAGTCGATGCCGTCCTCGCGCAGGTCGGCCTGATGGGCCGTGACCGGGAGCCGGTCAAGCGGTTCTCGCTTGGGATGAAGCAGCGTCTCGGCATCGCCGCGGCCCTGCTGTCCGATCCGGAGCTCCTGATCCTCGACGAGCCCACGAATGGGCTCGACCCCGCCGGCATCGTGGAGGTCCGGGAGCTGCTGCGCGATCTCGGGCGGAATGGACGGACCGTGTTCGTCTCGTCGCACCAGCTCTCGGAGATCGAGGCCGTCTGCGACCACCTCGTCGTCATCCGCTTCGGCAAGCTGGTCTTCTCCGGGCCGATGACGGAGATGCTCAAGCGGACGCGGGAGCACATCGACATCGCAGCCGAGCATGCCGCCGATATGGGCAGCCTGGAGGCCGCGCTGGTCGCCGGGGGCTGGTCGGTCACGGCAGTCGACGACGTGCTGCGGGTCGCTGCGGGTGCCCCGCGGGCCGCCGACCTCAACCGGGCCGCGGCCGCCGCCGGCGTCACCCTCAGCCGGCTGGCCGTCGCGCAGGACAACCTCGAGGAGATCTTCCTGGAGATGACCGGTCGAGTGGACGGCGAGCTGGCGAACGGCCGCGCGGCCGTCGGCGGGGAGGTGGCGTGATGATCGCGGCGATTCGCAGCGAGCTGACGCGCCTGCGCCAGCCCCGTCTCCTCGTCACCTGGTTCGGCCTCATGACCCTGTTCGCCCTGATGATCAACGCGATCATGGTCACGTTCGTGTCCGGCGGGGGCAGCCTGCCGCCCGGCGCGCCCGGCGTGGCGTTCCCCTCCCTCGTCGAGATGGAGAGCCCGTCCGGCCTCATGGCCGGCCTGGCCGCGGCTTCGAACATGTTCGGCGTCGTGACCCTCTCCGTATGGGCAGTGGTGACCGCCGGCGACTACGGCAGCGGCCTGATCCGCCTCCTCGTCGCCGCAGAGCCGCGCCGGTGGCGGCTGCTCGCGGGGAAGGTCGTCGCGCTGGTCATCCTCACGGCCGCGGCCACGACGGTCGCCGCCATCGTCAACGTGTTCGCCGTCCTGCCGGCGGCCGGCACGGCGGGCATCTCGACGGCCGCCTGGGGGACCGACCTGGTCGCGGTCGTCGGCGGCGCGTGGGTCAACCTCTTCCTCGCGCTCTGCGTCTGGGGCGTGCTCGGCCTCGTCATCGCCACCCTTGCCCGTTCGTCGGCCGTCGCGATCTCGATCGGCATCGGCTACGTGCTCGTCTTCGAGTCGATCGTCAAGATGCTGGAGGACGTCCCGTCCGACTGGCTCCTCGGGACGACCCTCAACGCCGTCGCGGCCGGCGGCACGGCCGCCGTCGCGTACGGCACCGCCCTCGCCCTCGCCCTCGGCTATGTCACCCTTGGCCTGATCGTCGCGGGCGTCGTCTACGTTCGGCGGGACGTCACCGATTGACGGTGTCGCCGGCGGTGTCGCGGCGACCGGGGCTCGAGGTGCACGGATGACCCCGCGGGGCGAGGCGACACGGGCGAGGCTCATCGAGGCGACGCGCAGCGTCGTCCGCGAGGTCGGCTACGCCCACGCCTCGACCCGGGCGATCGCGCAGGCGGCGGGGGTCGCCGAGGGGACGATCTACCGCCACTTCCCCGACAAGGCCTCGCTCTTCTTCGCAACCGTCCTCGCGGCGAACGCCCCGATCGTCGCGTGGGTCACCACGCTGCCTGCGCGGGCGGGCGAGGGCACGGTCGAGGAGAACCTCACGGATGCCGCGGTTCGGCTCGCCGGCCTGGGGGACCAGATCCTCCCGCTCGAGCTCGCGATCGCCGCCGATCCCGAGCTCGCGGCGCAACGCCGAGCTGCGATGGCGGCTGCGGGCTCCTCGCTGCCGCCCGGCCCGCCGGAGGCCGTGGCCGCCTACCTGGCCGCCGAGCAGCGGCTCGGGCGCGTCCGCGGAGATATCGACCCGCGGGACGCCGCCGGCGTCCTCCTCGGGATGCTGTTCGCGCTGGGCACGATGCCGGCGATCGGTGACGAGGGTGTCAGCCCCGACCGCGTCGCCTCCGCGGTGCGGCTCATTGTCCGCGGGATCCAGCCGACTCTGGCCGAGCCCTGACCGCCATCACTGGCGAGGCACGCGGACGCCGAACCTACCTTGGCCGAGCGAGCCAGGCCTTCCAGGTCGCCTCGTCCCTCCCGACCGTGACGTCGTCGCCGTAGCGGACCAGCGGGAGCCGGAGAAGGCGCACGTCGGAGTGGATCCGCGCGACGACACCGGCCGTATCCATGGCAAGGTAGGCCAGGCCGGCATCCCGGTACGCGCGGCTCTCCGTATCCAGCAGCGCGGTCGCGCCCAGCCGGTCGACGAACCGGCGGAGCTCGCCCGGCGCGATAGCCTTCTTGCGCAGGTCGACGAAGGTCGCGACGATCCGCCGCTCGCGGAAGAACCGCAGGGCGGCGCGCGTCGCCTGCGAGTCCTCGAGACCGAACACCTGGATGTTCGGCATCTTCTTCGTCGGCGTCTTGCCGAGGGGTGCCGGCACCGGTCAGGCCCCCAACGCCTCAGTCCTCGACCGCGACCATCACCTCGGTCGACTTGACGATCGCCACGACGCGCCGACCGATTGCGAGGCCGAGGCGCCGGGCCGACTCCGTCGTGATCGCCGCGACGACCTCCTGGCCAGCGTCGAGATCAATCACGACCTCGGTCATCACCGCTCCCTCGGTTACGGTCCGAACCGTGCCGACGAGCTGGTTCCGGGCCGAGATCCGCACGTCGTCCCTCCTTCCGAACGCAGGTCGCCGCATGATCGTGACGCCGATAAACCCGGCATCAGCCGATCCAGCTCGCCCCGCGCAGGCGGCCCCAGTGTAGGACCCGCACGGCGACCAGGACACCGAGGGCGGCCAGGACGAGGATCGCCGCCGCGGCGATCGACGCCTCGAGGTCGCCGGCCTGGAACTCCGCGTACACGACCAGCGGCAGGGTCTGGGTCCGCCCCTCGATGTTGCCGGCGAACATGATCGTCGCCCCGAACTCGCCGAGGGCCCGGGCCCAGCTCATGACCAGGCCCGCCGCAATCGCCGTCCCGGCGAGCGGCAGGGTGACCGCCCGGAAGAGCTGGGGCTCGGTGGCACCGTCGACACGCGCTGCGTCCTCCAGATCGCGGTCGACGCCCGCGATTCCCGTTCGCGCCGAGCGGATGAAGAACGGCGCTGCCACGAACGTCTGGGCGAGGACGACGGCGATCGTCGTGAACGGGATCTCCAGGCCGAGGATCCCGAGCGGCTCCCCGAGCAAGCCGCGTCGCCCGAATACGAGAAGGAGCGCGAGACCCGCCACGGACGGCGGGAGAACGATGGGCAGGTCGACGATCGCCTCCGCCAGCCACCTGCCCCGGAACCGCCGGCGCGCCAGGACCAGCGCGAGGGGCAGCCCAAGCAGGACCGTCAGGACGAGGCTGGCTGCGGACGTCGCCAGGCTCAGCCACAGCGCCGCCAGCACGGCCTCCGACGCCGCCGCCTCGCGGAGCGCGCCCTCCACCACCGACCGGGCGACCAGCGCGGCGACCGGCAGGCCGAGGAAGAGCACGAAGAGCCCGGCGAGGCCGACCAGCGACCGCGATCGCCAGCCCCGGGCGGCCGGGGCCGGCGGCCTCTCGAGGGCGGCGATGCCCCAGTCGTTCGCGCGCGAGCTCATGGGGCGGGCGGCCTGAACCCGAACGACGCCATGATGGCCTGGCCGTCCGATCCGATCATCCAGTCGAGGAACGCCCGGGCCGCCTCGACGTGGTCCGATGCCCCGACGATGACCCCCGCGTAGGCGGCGAGGACGTTGCCCTCGTCGGGGACCGGGAGCGTCCCGACCCTGGCAGATGCGGCGGCGTCCGTGACGTACACGATCCCGGCGTCGCCCTCGCCCAGCTCGATCCTGGCTGCCACGGCCCTGACGTTGTCCTCCCTGGACACCACGTTCGCGGCGTAGGCGGCCTCGAAGCCGGGCGGGTACCCAGGCATACGGGCGAGGTTGGCCACGAGCTGCACGGCGTACTTCGTGATGGGGACTTCGTCGCCGGCGGCGATCACCTTGATCCCGGGTCGGGCCAGGTCGGCCGGCGTGGTGAGGCCCGCCGGGTTGCCGGCCGGCACGATGACCGCCAGGGCGTTGGCGGCGAACACGGTGGCGTCGCCGGCCGCGAACCCGCCGTCGACGAGCCGTCGCGCGTTCGTCGTGTCGGCCGACAGGAAGACATCCGCGGGCGCGCCCTGCTCGATCTGGGTGGCCAGCGCGGCCGACGAATCCGTGGCGATGACCAGCGTCACGCCTGGGCGAGCGGCCTCGTAGACCGGCCTGACCGCATCGAGGACGCCTCGCAGCGAGGCGGCGCCGAAGATCGTCAGCGCGACGGCCGGCCGGTCTGCCGACGACGACGGCTGGGGCGTCGACGTCGGCGACGCGGCGATCGACGGGCTGCCAGACGCCGTGCCGCCGACCGAGCAGGCCGCGAGGAGCACGACGGCGGGGAGAGCCAGGAGCGGCCGGATCATCATGAGCCTGACTCCGTGTGGGCCGAGGCCAGTAGGACCGGGCTGGCTCCGCCCTCGGATGGTAGCCTAACTTTGACTACGCGCGACGGTCACGCCGCATGGCCGGAGGCTGCATGCGTCCACCGCGAACCGAGCTGACCCTGACCGAATGGGTCGTCCTCGCCCTCGTCGCCGAGGATCCGACGCACGGCTGGGCGATCGCGCGGGCGCTGCGGCCGGAGGGCGCGGTCGGCGCGGTCTGGTCGTGCCGGGCGCCGCTCGTCTACCGGGCGATCACGCTGCTCACGGAGGCGGGGCTCGTCCGCCCTGCCGGCGCGGCCGAGGGCCGGGGCCCGAACCGGACGATCCTCGAGGTGACCCCGGCGGGCGGTGACGCCGCCGCCGAGTGGCTGCTGGAGCCCGTGGCCCACGTCCGCGACCTGCGGAGCGAGCTGCTCGTGAAGCTCCTCCTCCTTGATCGCCGCGGCCTGGATCCTGCGCCCCTCGTCCGCCGCCAGCGCGAGCGGCTCGACCCGATCGCGACCGACTTCGGGGCGCAGGCGGAGCGCGCCACCGGCAGCGAGCAGCTGATCGCGCTGTGGCGGTCGACTGCGACGCGGGCGGCCCTCGAGTTCCTGGCCATGGTGCCCTCCCGACCGGACGAGGCCGACGACGACGTCGAGCCGCTGCGCCACGAGCGGAGGTGACGCTCGGCGCGGTCGCGGCGTGCACAGTCCGCCGGGGGGCGAGGCGATCGCCACCTGGCAGGGCTACGATGGCCGAGGCCGGAGCGCAGCGCGCTCGGTGCGGTCGCCCTCCCGGGAGCGGCGCCGGACCCGGCGCGGCCGACCATGGAGGCGCGGCAATGGCCGACGAGACGGCACAGGCGACACCGGACGTGGCGGCGCTCCTCGGCGCGATGACGCTCGAGGAGAAGGCGGCGCTCCTCGCCGGCCGCGACTCCTGGAGCCTCCAGGGCGTCGAGCGGCTCGGGGTCCCCTCGATCGTCGTCGCCGACGGGCCGTACGGCCTGCGCAAGGAGAAGCGCACCGAGGACGTGACCCTCGTCGACACGGTGCCGGCCACCTGCTTCCCCACCTCGTCGGCGCTCGCCGCCACGTGGAACCCGGCGCTCGTCGAGGAGGTCGGGGCGGCGATCGGGCGCGAGGCACGGGCCGAGGGCGTGAGCGTCGTGCTCGGCCCGGGCGCGAACATCAAGCGCACGCCGCTGGGCGGGCGGAGCTTCGAGTACTTCTCGGAGGACCCGCTCCTCTCCGGGCGGCTCGCCGCCGCCTGGATCCGGGGCGTCCAGGGGACCGGCGTCGGGGCGTCGCTCAAGCACTTCGCGGCCAACAACCAGGAGACCCGCCGCTTCTCGATCGACGCCCTCGTCGACGAGCGGGCGCTGCGCGAGATCTACCTGGCGAGCTTCGAGCGGGCGGTCGCGGCGGGGCGCCCGTGGACCGTCATGGCCGCCTACAACCGGCTCAACGGCGTGTACTGCACCGAGCACCACGAGCTGCTGACCGGGATCCTCCGCGACGAATGGGGCTTCGACGGCGTGGTCGTCTCCGACTGGGGCGCCGTCAGCCGGCGCGCGGCAGCGGTGGCGGCCGGCCTCGACCTCGAGATGCCGGGGTCGGGCGGGCGCACCGCCCCCGAGCTGGTCCGCGCGGTGGTGGCCGGCCGGCTCCCGGTCGAGGCCGTCGACGCGGCGGCCGGAAGGATCCTCCAGCTCGTCGCCCGGACGGCGGGCGCGCGGACGCCGGGCCACGTGTACGACCGGGACGCCCACCACGAGCTGGCCCGGCGCGCGGCGGCCGAGGCGGTCGTCCTGCTCAAGAACGAGGGCGGCCTGCTCCCGCTCGCGGCGGCTGCCCGGGTCGCCGTCGTCGGCGCGTTCGCGAGGGTGCCCAGGTTCCAGGGGGCGGGCAGCTCGATGATCACCCCGCACCGGGTGGACGATGCCTGGACGGAGCTGGAGGCGCTGCGCGACGGGGCCGCCGGCCTCGCGTACGCGCCCGGGTACCGCCGCCACGCCGACGCCGTCGACGAGGGCCTCCTGGACGAGGCGCGCGAGGTCGCCCGGGCGGCCGACGTCGTCCTCGCCTTCGTCGGGCTTCCCGAGCGGGACGAGACCGAGGGGCTCGACCGCCCGCACCTGCGCCTTCCGCCGAGTCACGATGCGCTCGTCGAGGCGGTGGCCGAGGCCAACCCGCGCGTCGTCGTGGTGCTCGCCAACGGCGCCCCGGTCGAGATGCCGTGGGCCGACCGCGTGCCGGCGATCGTCGAGGGCTATCTCGGTGGACAGGCCGGCGGGAGCGCGATCGCCCGGGTGCTGTCCGGTGTGGCCGAGCCGGGCGGGCGCCTCGCCGAGACGTTCCCGCGCCGCTGGGAGGACAACCCGGTCCACGAGCTGCCGGTCGGCCCGCGCCTGGCGGAGTACCGGGAGAGCGTCTACGTCGGCTACCGCTACTACGACAGCGCAGGGGTCGACGTCCTGTTCCCGTTCGGGCACGGACTCGCCTACACGACGTTCGACTACGCCGACCTCTCCCTGAGCGACACCGTGATCGCCGGCGGCGAAGGGCTCGTCGTCACGCTGACCGTGACGAACACGGGCCACCGGACCGGCTGGGAGGTGCTCCAGGTCTACGTCCACGACCTCGAGTCGTCGACGTTCCGACCGGAGCAGGAGCTCCGCGGGTTCGCGAAGGTGTGGCTCGGCGCGGGCGAGTCGAGGCGGGTCGACGTGGGGCTCGACGCGCGCGCCTTCGCGCACTGGGACGTGGGGCGGGGCGGCTGGACCGTGGAGGCCGGGCGGTTCGAGATCCGGGTCGGCGCGTCGTCGAGGGAGATCCGGGCGAGGGCGACCGTCGACGTCGCGGGGGATGCCGCGACCGGGTCGGAGGCCGCGACGTCGCCGGAGGCCGCAGCCTCGACGGCCCGCCCGGTGCCGCCCGGGAGCCCGGCGCCGGCGGCCTACCGCGACCTCGCGCCGGTCCGGACCTTCGACCGCGGGGCGTTCGCCGCGCTGTACGGCCGGCCGCTCCCGGCGAACGTCATCGACCCGCCCGGCGGCTACACGCTCAACACGCCGCTCGCCGACATGCGGACGCCGATCGGTGTCCTGCTCCTCGCCGTGATGCGGCGCCAGGCCCGGGGCTTCGCCGGGGGCGACGAGGAGACGCCGCTGGGACGGATCGTGAGCCGGACGGTCCCCGAGATGTCGCTCCGGATGCTCCGCCTCATGAGCCGCGGCGCCGTGAGCGAGCGGATGCTCCTGTCGCTCCTGCTGCTGGCGAATTGCCGCTACGGCCTCGGGCTCCGCACCCTGCTCCGGGCAGCCTGGCCGAGGCGCGGGCCAGGCTGACGTCGAGTCGGCGGTCACGGCCGCGGGCTCGGGCTCGGGCGAGTCGCCGCTGTTCGCGGCCGGCACCGCCTGCGGCACGCCGTGGCCAACCGCCGACCGAATGAATTATCAATGCATCATTTGAGTGATGCTATGATGACGCCGTGCGAACCACCGTCACCCTCGAGCCCGATGCCGACGCCGTCGTGCGGCGACTCATGCGCGAGCGCGGCCTGACGTTCAAGCAGGCCGTGAACGAGGCGATCCGGGCGGGTGCGGCGAGGCCAGGCCGGAGACGCACCTTCCGGACCCCGACGTTCAACCTGGGTCGGCCTGCCGTGCCCCTCGAGAAGGCGCTCCGACTCGCGGGTGAGCTGGAGGACGAAGAGCTCCTCCGCAAGCTCGCCGCTCGCCGGTAGGACTGGAACGCCGTGCAGCTCGTCGACGCCAACGTCCTTCTCTACGCGGTGAACGAGGCCGCGGAGCACCATGCGAAGGCTCGCACGTGGCTCGACGGCGCGCTGGCCGCTCGGGAGCCCGTCGTCTTCGCCTGGAGCGTCCTCCTCGCCTTCCTGCGCCTCAGCACGCACCCCGCGGTCTTCCCGCGACCGCTCACCGCCGGCGAAGCGACGAGCGTCATCCGCGCCTGGCTTGCCCAGCCGCCGGTCGTGGTCGTGGAGCCGACCGCCCGCCATGTCGACGTGCTGGCCGGGCTCCTGGCCGAGGCCGGGACGGCCGCCAACCTCGTCAACGACGCGCACCTCGCCGCGCTCGCCCTCGAGCACGATGCCGTCCTCGTCTCCTTCGACGCGGACTTCGGGCGCTTCGCGGGCCTGCGGCGAGCGGTGCCGGGCGCCTGAGATCGCCCGGCCGCCTGGCCCCACCCGGCCGCCGGCGTGAGCCGCGTGCCGGGCCGCCTCTCGACCCCTTCGTCAGGCGCGGTCCCGGGGTTCCTGGCGGACGACGTCGGGGCTCGTGCGCACGAAGCCGGTGCGCAGGACGCGAGCCGGGCCGCCGGACGCCCGGAGGGACACGGTCACGGCGGACTCGGCCGCGAAGAGGATCGCCACTGCTCCGGGGCCCTCGGGATGGAGGGCGCTCGAGCCGCGCAGCTCGGCTTCGCCGGCGGCCCCGGCGTCCAGGTGGAGCACTCCGCCCAGCGGGTAGAGGATGAGCGCCTCGCCGGCGGGAATGACCGCATCCAGGGTGGCGCCGTCCGCCAGCGTCGAGTCGACGAGCCGGGTGATCGCGCTCGAGCTCGCCCGGAAGGCCGACCGACCGCCGATGAGCTCGATCGTCTCAACGCCGGGAGCCTCGGCGACCCGCGGTGCGTCGGCCGCCCGGAGCGCAGCGAAGGAGGCGTGCTCGAGGGGCGGCTCGGCGTCCGGCGTGTAGACCAGGATGAAGGCGTGGGTCGTGATGTCGTCGCGACCATTCCACTCCCGGTGGATCATCCCCCGGCGCCCCTCCGTGAGCCGGGCCAGGTCGCCCTCCTCCATGACCCCCGTGATCCCGTTGAGGCTGTCGTCGTGGCGGATCTCCCCGCGCAGGATGTAGAAGAGCCGCTCGTTGCCGCGGTGGGGATGGTGGCCGATGCCGAGCCCGGGGGCCAGGGTGGAAATCGTGGATCGTCAGGAAGGGGCCCACGATTGCGTGCTCCACGAAGGGACCGATCGACTCGATGGCGATCAGGCCGGGCATCCCGAACTCGCGCTCGGTCAGCCGGAAGAACGCGGTGTCGGTGATCAGCAGCAGGGCGCCGGGCGCGGTTGCCGGAGAGGTCGCGTCGGCTGGGGCGGTTGCCATGGCGAGGTTCACCTGCGCAGCTCGGGGTCGTTTGCACAAAGGGATTCGCAGGCGGCCGACCCGCGGATGTCCGTCGCTGCGCCCAGCCTTCGGCGGCGGGCCGCCGCTTGGCGATCCATCCAGATGGCAGGGCCCGCCGAACCCTGGGGTGACCCGGAACGAGCCCATCGCTCATTCCGAGCGTCTCACGATGAACCGAAAGGACCGCTATGAAGCGCACACTCCTCCTCTCGATCGCCGCCCTCGCCGTCGTCGTTGCGGCCTGCGGGTCGGCTGCAACGCCCACCCCGGCCCCCTCGCCGACGCCCGCGCCGATGGGCGACATCGTCGAGGTGGCGACGGAGGCTGCCGCTTTCACGACCCTCCTTGCCGCCGCTGACGCCGCCGGCCTCGTCGACACCCTCAAGGGCGAGGGGCCCTACACGCTCTTCGCGCCGAATGACGACGCCTTCGCCGCGCTGCCCGAGGGCACGCTCGAGAGCCTCCTCGCGGATCCCGAGGCCCTGAAGGCGATCCTCCTCTACCACGTCGTGGAAGGCTCGGTCACCTCCGACCAGGTCGTCGGGCTCACCGAGGCCACCTCCGTCGAGGGCTCGCCCATCGCGATCAGCGTCGTCGACGGCACCGTCACCCTCAACGGGGCCGCCAAGGTCGTGACCGCCGACGTGATGGCCTCGAACGGCGTCATCCACGTCATCGACGCCGTCATCCTCCCGCCGAGCAACTAGCTCGTCTCGCTGCGTGACGTCGGCTCCTCCCGACGTCGCCGACACCAACGGGCGGGTCCCTCGTGGGCCCGCCCGTCTTCGAATTCCGGATGGCAGAGATCGGCGTGGAGCCGCGCCCCGGAGCGTAGCGGCACCCCTCCGCGCTGCCCGTCGCCGGAGCAGGGGAGGGCCGGCGTGGTGCAGACTCGGGGGATGACGGCACGGGATGGGCGGGCGAGCGCGTGACGAGCGGCGGCGGCGCCGGCCGGCTCCCCGAGGGCGTCGCCGCCGCGGTGCGAGCGGCCGTCGAGGAGGCGCTCGCCGACGGGACGACGCCCGGGATCGCCGTCGCGGTCACCGACGCGGAGCGGACCCTGTTCGCTGCCGGATTCGGGCTGGCGGAGGTCGCGGCCGGGCGCTCGGTCGGTCCGGGGACGCTCTTCGAGATCGGGTCGATCGGGAAGTCGTTCACCGCGCTCTGCGTCATGGCGCTGGCCGAGGAGGGCCGGCTCCACCCGGACGACCCGGTGACGCGGCACCTCCCCTGGTTCTCGGTGCCGCCGGCGACGCCCGGCGCCACGCCGATCACCCTCCACCACCTGCTCACGCACACCGCGGGGATCACCGCCGGGATCGACGCGACCCCCGAACCGGCGAGCCAGGTGTGGTCCCTGCGACACCTCCGGCCGTCGGCCCCGCCGGGCGCCCGGTGGCACTACTCGAACGTCGGGTACAAGACCCTGGGGCTGGTGCTCGAGGCGATCGAGGGTCGGCCGTACCCCGAGATCCTGCGCGCCCGGATCCTCGAGCCCCTGGGGATGACCTCGAGCGAGCCCGCGATCACGAACGCGATGCGGCCGCGCCTCGCGGTCGGCTACGCTTTCCTCCACGACGACCGGATCGGGCACCCCGGGATGCCGCTGGTGCCGGCGACGTGGCTGGAGACGGCGACCGCCGACGGGTCGATCGCGGCCACCGCCGGCGACATGGCGATCTACGCCCGGCTGCTGCTGGGGCGCGGTGCGGCCGACGGCGTCCGCATCGTCGGGGAGGCGTCGTTCGTGCGGATGACGGCGCCGCATGCCGCGATCTCGCCCGACGCTTTCTACGGGTACGGCCTGGTGGTGCGCGTCGAGGGTGGCCGGACCTACGCGGGCCACGGCGGCGGCATGGTCGGGTACCTGGCCGGGGTCCAGGTCGACCCCGAGGCGGGGATCGGCGCCGTGGTGCTCCAGAACGGGTACGGCGGCAGCCCCGTGGGGCTGGCGCGCCGGATCGTGACGATCGTCGCCGGCGCCCCCATCCCGGCCGCCTCCGCTCGCCCCACCCCGGCGGACGTGGCGGCGGACGTGAGCGCCGCTGCGCCCGGCACCCTGGAGGTCATGGGTGAGTGGGTCCGCGCGGACGGATCGGCGGGGCCTCGCCTCGAGATCGTCGACGGGCCGGCGGGGCCGGCGATCCGCGCCGGCACCGAGGTCGTCGAGCTGGCCCCGTCCGGCGACCACCGCTGGCTCGCACCGCACCCGCTCTTCGATCGCCACCTGCTCGTCGTCGCTCCCAGTCCCACCGGCAGCGGTCCCGTGGAGCTGTGGCACGGCGGGGACCGGTACGTTGGCGCGGGATCGACGCCGCGTCCGCTGCCGGCCGCGGACCCGGCCCTCGCCGCGTGCGCCGGCACCTACCGCTCGCACATTCCCTGGACCACGAGCTTCCGGGTCGTGCTGCGCGGCGATCGCCTCTGGCTCACGTTCGCAGACGCGCCGGACGGCTTCGAGGACGAGGCGCCGCTCGTCCCGCTCGCCGACGGCACGCTGCGCGTCGGCGAGGATGCGGGCGGGCCGGAGCGGCTGGCGTTCGACACGGTGATCGACGGCCGCCCGGTCCGGGCACTGCTCTCCGGCTGGCCGTACAACCGCACGGAGTAGGTGCCGGCGGGCTTGTCAACGGGGCGCCCGGGGCGCATCCTCCGGGCGAGATGCTCAAGGCTGGAACCTGGTCCCGACCGGGCCTTTTCCTTGCCTCTCGGCCATGATCCGTGTCTCGGCCGCGCTCTCGATCCTCGCCCTCGCGGTCGCCGCGTGCGCGCCGGGGGCACCAGCGACATCGGAGGCCAGCGCCATGGCCACGCCATCCTCGCAGTCGACCGGTCTCACGCTCACGTCCCCGGCCTTCGCCGACGGCGACCCGATCCCCCGGCAGCACACCTGCCGCGGCGAAGACATCTCGCCGGCGCTGGCGTGGAGCGGCGTTCCAGGCGGAACGGCTGCGCTCGCTCTCTTCGTCGACGATCCCGATGGTCGCGACTGGGTCCACTGGACGGTCCTGGACCTGCCGGGCACGGACGGGGACCTCCCCGCGGCGTCGCGCCGACGGCGGACCCGCCGCAGCAGGGGCGAAACGACTTCCGGCGCGTCGGGTACGGCGGCCCCTGCCCGCCCTCGGGCAACCACCACTACCGCTTCACGCTCTACGCGCTCGCGGCACCCCTGGGCCTTCCGGGCAACCCGGACGGCGCGACTGTCCGGAAGGCGCTCGCGGGGGCGACCATCCTGGCCCGCACGACCCTCGTCGGAACGGTCCGGGCCTGAGCGACGGCAGCCCCGGGCGGGCGGCCGTTGGGCTCGTGCGCCGGTGGGGCCGCCGGCGCACGCTCCGCTTCGGGTTCGGCGGGCTGGAATCCGGCGGCCTCGCCGGGCGGCCCGAACGCATCGGCGTCTCGTTCGTTCTGTCTGGTGTCGGGACATCCCGGATACCCGGCTGCCGGCCGGGCGCACCATACCCTGGGGGTGGATATGAGACGCAGCCTGAGCATCCTCGCCGTGCTGGCGCTCCTCGCCGCGCTGGCACCGACGAGCATCGTCGCGGCGCAGAGCGGCGGTCGCGGCGCGGCGGCCGCCGACAAGGTCATCGTCTGCCACAGCCCGAACGGGGTGAACCCGCGGGCGATCACGATCGCCCGGTCGGCCCTGAAGGCACACCTGGCGCACGGCGACTTCGTGGTCACCCCGGAGAAGCCGTGCGTGCCGAAGCCGAAGGCGCCGCAGGCGACCGTCTGCACGTTCAGCGCGGCCAACTCGCAGTACTTCTCCGCGCCGGTTCCGCCGGCCACCGTCGGCGCGCTCTTCGCCACCGGTCCGATCACGTTCCGCTGGAACGTGGCCACGAAGGCGGCCATCGACGGCTACTGGGACGAGTACACGGTGGCCGACCCGGCCACGAAGCTCCACAACGTGGTCACGGCCGGGACGGTGAACGGGACGGCGGTGAGCCTGACGTTCACCAGGACGGCGGTGCCCCCGACGTCGGACTACGTGTTCCCGTTCGGCGGGACCCTCACGTCGGTGGCCCCGGGCCCGGCGACGCTGAGCGGGACGATGGCCGGCCCCACTTTCGCCTTCACGGCCAGCGGGACCGTGGGCTGCAGCTCCGGCGCCCCGGCCGCGGGCGAGCCCTAGACGAGCCCGCGGCGACCGGCGTCGCGGCGCGCAGCTGTCAGGGGCGCCCCGGCGCCCCTTCTTCGTGTCCGCGACGCCGAGAGGTCCGGCGGCCCACCGGGCCCGGCCCGCGACCATCGGCACTACCCGGGTCCGGGCGGAGGCGCCACGATACCTCCTCCGGGCAGCGCGGAGGTGCAGCGAATGACCACCGATCCCGCCGCAGACCAGGGCGCGCCGCCGAAGCGCGCGACCGTGCGCGAGCTCGTCGGTCCGCCGCGCCGTTGTGGGACCGGCTTTGCGAGCGCGTCGAGACGATGGGCGCCCGGGGCAGCTTCACATGGGACGGCCCGAAGTACGGGTGGTCGGTCAAGTACAGCCGGGCTGGCCGGCCGTTCGTCACCCTTTCGCCGGGCGAAGGCGGGTTCAAGGCCCTCGTCATCCTCGGACGCGCCCAGGTGGACGAGGTCCCGGCCCTCCCGCTCGGCCCGCACGTGCGGGGCATCTTCGAGGCTGCGCGGCAGTACCCGGACGGTCGCTGGCTGTTGATCCCGGTGGAGTCGCCCGCCGACGTGGCCGACATCCTCGCGATCCTGGCGACGAAGCTCCCACCGACGATCCGGGCGAAGGTCGCGGCCGGTCGCTGACCGTGCCACGGCGTCCTCGCGTCGCGCGGCGCAGTAGGCTGGTGGCGACGGGCTGGCCGCGAGGGAATCGGGCCGGCCCGCACGACGAGGGATCGGCACGGGGAGGCAGGCGATGGGCGACAGGGCGGAGATCGGCGTCTTCGGGGGTTCGGGCTTCTACGCGCTCCTCGAGGACGTCCGCGAGGTCAAGGTCGACACGCCGTACGGCGCGCCGTCGGACAGCGTCTTCCTGGCCGAGGTGGGCGGGCGGAAGGTCGCCTTCCTGCCGCGTCACGGCCGGCGCCACACCATCCCTCCCCACCGGATCAACTACCGGGCGAATGTCTGGGCGATGCGGGCGCTCGGCGTCAAGGCCGTGATCAGCCCCTGCGCCGCCGGCTCGCTCCAGCGCGAGGTGGCGCCCGGCGACTTCGTCGTCTGCGACCAGTTCGTCGACCGCACCCGGAACCGCGAGGACACGTTCTTCGACGGCCCGATCTCGACCCACGTCAGCTCGGCGGACACCTACGACCCGGTGCTCCGGCAGATCGCGATCGACGTGATCCGCGAGCACGGCATCCCCGTCCGCGAGCACGGCACCGTCGTCGTCATCCAGGGGCCCCGCTTCTCCACGAAGGCCGAGTCGAGGTGGTTCTCCGACGCCGGGTGGGAGGTCATCAACATGACCCAGTACCCGGAGGCCTACCTCTGCCGCGAGCTCGGGATGGCCGTCGTGAACATCAGCCTGATCACCGACTACGACGCCGGCGTCCTCGAGGGGACCGAGGCGGTCGACGCGCTCAGCGTCCTCGAGGTCTTCGAGCAGAACGCGGCGCGGATCCAGAAGGTGGTCCTCGAGATGATCCGGCGCTTCCCGGCCGACCTCGACGCGCTCGGCGCCCGCGAGGCGCTCGCCGTCACCCGCGGCGACGGCCATGTCATCTCGCCGCTCGACGTCCGGCTCTTCGAAACGGGCCTGTAGACAAGGGCCGGCTGTGCGCCGGCGGCGGCCGGCGGCTCGATTCGTTGCCACCGCCCCAATCCGGATCCCCGCCCCCCGCGAAACGGGGGCAACCGAGCAGCCGATGTTGGACCGACGACGGTCCGGGGCGCTCGAGAGCAAGGACCAGGAGACAGACTCTGATGCACCGCAGCTTCGGCCGGATCGCGGCCCTCCTCGGCGCAGGGGCCCTCGCCCTCGCCGTCGTCACCCCGGCGTTCGCGGCCGGCCCCGCCAAGCTGACCGCCGTCGTCGCGGTCGACTCGACCGACGCCCCCGCCGCCGGCAAGGCCTGGGTCCGCGTCCTCCACGGCTCGCCCGACGCGCCCGCCGTCGACGTCAAGGCCAACAACGCCAACATCCTCACGAACGTCCCCTTCGGCGTGATCTCCGACTACCTGCCGGTCGACGGGGGCACCTACAACATCAAGGTCTGCGCAGCCGGCACGACCACCTGCGTCATCGATGCCAACCTGACCTTCACCGCCGGCAAGAAGTACACCGTCGCCGCCACCGACCTCGTGGCCTCCATCGACGCCCAGGTGCTCGAGGACACCGCCGCCCCGAACGCCCAGCAGGCCCAGGTGCGCGTCGTCCACTTCTCCGCCGACACGCCGGCCGTCGACGTCCTGACCCAGGACGGCGCGACCACGGTGGTCGACAACCTCGCCTACCCGAACGCCACGGGCTACCTCGCCCTGGCCGCCGGCTCCTATGACCTCAAGGTCTGCGCCAACGCCGACAACACGGTCTGCCCGCTCGATCCGGGCGCCCTCGCCCTGGCTGCCGGCAAGGCCTACAGCGTCTTCGCGGTCGGCTCGCTCGAGGCGACGCTGGCGACGCCGGCCCCGACGGCCACCCCCGCCCCCGAGGCCACCGAGGCCCCTGCTGCCACTCCGCCGCCGACCGACACGATCGGCGCGACGGAGGAGGGCACCCCGAACGGCACTCTCTTCGCCATCCTGGCCATCCTCGGCATCGCCGGGATCGGCTCCCTCGCGATGACCCGCCGCCTCGCGACCCGCCGCGTCGAGAAGTAGGTCCCCCCGCTTCCTCGCCGCACCCGAAGCCGGCCCGGTCCCCCGGGCCGGCTTCGCGATTCGCGCGGTGGGTCAGGCGCGGTGAGCGCCGTCCACGAAGCGGTGGTGGGGTCCGTCGGGCCGTCCCACGATCGAGCTGCGTCGCTCGAGCGCCTCCAGGACCTCGTGCGGGAAGCGGTCGAGCCACTCGAGGGCTTCGTCCGGCGGGGCGGCGACGAGCTCGCTCTCCAGCTCCTCGACGCGATGGCGGACCGGGCCCGGGACCGGCCACGCCTGGGCGTGAGCGCGCGCGCCGAGGGCGCGCCGCCCGCATTCGTAGGCCTGGCCCACGCCGATCTCCGGGTCGACGACGTCGCGTGCCTGCTGCCGGGCAAACCGATCGTAGGTCTCGATCGCCGTGGCGATGAGCTCAACGGACGTGATCGACGCGGTCATCAGAGGCGTTCCCCTCCAGCCCTTCTTACGCCGGCCCTCGGCTCCTGTCAAGTCGATGGCTGCTCGCTGCTCGAGGGCCGCGGTCGAGCCGCGAGAAGGCGCCGGTCGCGGTGTACGCTTCGGGCGACGAACCGGCCACCGCGGAGGCTCCGATGAACGACCAGAACCGGCGCGGCCCGGATCTCGCCACGATCCAGGCCGCCCCCAAGGTCCTCCTCCACGACCACCTCGACGGTGGAGTGCGCCCCGCGACGGTGATCGAGCTCGCCCGCGACGCCGGGTACGCCGGCCTCCCGACGACCGACCCCGATGAGCTCAGGGCCTGGTTCCGGCGCGGCGCCGACCGCAAGAGCCTCGAGCTCTACCTCGAGGGCTTCGCCCACACGGTCGCCGTCATGCAGACGGCGGAGGCCCTCGAGCGAATTGCCGCCGAGTGCGCCGAGGACTTCGCGGCCGACGGGATCGTGTACGCCGAGGTCCGGTTCGCGCCCGAGCTCCACCTCGAGCGCGGGCTGACGCTCGACGAGGCCGTGGCGGCGGTGCTCCGCGGCCTCCGCCGCGGCAGCGAGGGGCGGCCGATCGAGATGCGCACGCTGGTGACCGCGATGCGGACGGCCGCGCGCTCGCTCGAGATCGCCGAGCTTGCCGTCCGCTTCCGGGACGAGGGTGTCGTCGGCTTCGACATCGCCGGCGCCGAGAAGGGCTACCCGCCGAGCCGCCATCTCGACGCCTTCCACCACATCGCGCGCGAGAACTTCCACTTCACGATCCATGCCGGGGAGGGGTTCGGCCTGCCCTCGATCTGGGAGGCGCTCCAGTGGTGCGGCGCCGAGCGCCTCGGCCATGGCGTGCGGATCGTCGACGACATCACGGTCGGGCCGGACGGGCGCGTCGCCCTCGGGCGCCTGGCGGCCTACGTCCGCGACCGGCGGATCCCGCTCGAGATGTGCCCGACGTCGAACGTCCACACCGGGGCCGTCTCCTCGATCCAGGATCATCCGATCGATCTCCTGCGCCGCCTCCGATTCCGGGTCACGGTGAACACGGACAACCGCCTGATGAGCGACGTCACGCTCTCCTCGGAGTTCGAGACGCTGGCCCGCGCCTTCGGCCTCGACCTCGCCGAGATGCAGTGGCTGACGCTCAACGCGATGAAGAGCGCGTTCTGCTCGTTCGACCTGCGGCTGCGCGTCATCAACGAGCAGATCAAGCCGGGCTACGCGCGCCTGATGGCGCTGGCCTCCCAGGCGGACATGCTCGTCGGCTAGCCGCCAGCGGGCGCCGCGCGGGCACGCCGCCCGCGCCGTCATCGCGAGCGGGCGGCTGGTACTTCCGGGTATTGGCAGCGCGGGCTCGCATCGGGTTGAATCCGCGGTGCCATGGAACACCAGGCGCCAGCCGCCGCGTTCGGGGCGCCGGCGGCCGAGCCGCCGGCCACACGCGACGTCGCCTCGGGCGTCAGCCGCCTCCTCGGCATCGGGTTCGCCCTGCTCGGCGGCATCGCCGCTGCCGCGTGCCTGCTCGCCGCCGTCGGCGGTGCCACCGGCTTCATCTTCGCCGTGGCCGTGGTTGCGGCAGCCGCGGCGGCCATCGCAACGACGATGCTCCGGCGCGTCGGGAGCACGGTCGACGAGCTGAGGAGCGGCCTCGAGGGAGAGCTGCGGGAGGCGCGCGCCGCCTACGATCGGGCAACCCTCGATGCGCGCATCGATCCGCTGACCGGGCTCGGCAACCATCGTGCCTTCCAGGAGGAGCTCTCTCGCCAGGTCGCCGCTGCCGTTCGCGAGGCGAGTCCCCTCTCCCTTGTGGTCATCGACCTCGACGACCTGAAGCGCGTGAACGACACCGATGGCCACGCCGCTGGCGACCAGATGCTGGCCACGCTCGGGCGGCTGATCGGCGCGACCGTGCGCCCCGCCGATCGCCCCTTCCGCATCGGCGGCGATGAGTTCGCTCTGCTGCTGCCGGCGACGAGCACGGAGGCAGCGTACGGCGTCGTCCGACGCCTGCTCGCCAGCGCCACGGGTGGTCATCCAATCCTGCGCGACACCCGGCGCTTCTCGTTCTCGGCGGGGATCTCGACGTGCCCGACCCTGAGCGCCGACGCGACCCGCCTCACCCACCACGCCGATGCTGCCCTCTACTGGGCCAAGCGCCACGGCCGGACAGACATCCAGGTCTTCAACCGATTCCGCCACGGAACCGTCGACGACGAGCGGTCGGCCGAGGAGCTGGCCAAGGCCGTCGCCCGCGTGGCGTCCACGCGGGCGCTTCGGCCTGTCTACCAGCCGATCATCTCCCTGGCCACGGGCCACCCAGTCGGGTTCGAGGGACTGGTCCGGCCAACGCCGGACTCCGGCTTCGCGAACGCCTCGAGCCTGTTCACCGCCGCCGAGGTCTCCGACCGGATCGTCGAGCTCGACATGGCCGCGATCGAGACGATCGCGGCCCGGGTCGGGCAGCTTCCCCAGGGGCTCTACCTGAGCCTGAACCTGTCTCCGCGAAGCCTCGAGACCGAGCAGTTCCACGTCGGCGAGCTGATCGGGATCCTGCGCCGCCATGGGCTGGAGCCGGGCCAGATCGTCATCGAGCTCACCGAGCGCGAGGCCATCGAGGACTTGTCCCGCCTGAAGACCAACCTGGAGCGGGTCCAGGCCGCGGGCATGCGCATCGCCGCCGATGATGTCGGGGCGGGCAACGCAGGGCTGCGCCTCCTGAGCGAGATCGCGTTCGACATCGTCAAGATCGACCTCTCGCTCGTCCAGCGGGGCTTGCTCCACGAGTCGTCCCTCGCGGTCCTCCGCGGCCTGCGCGAGATGGCTCGCCGGTCGGGTGCCTCGGTCGTGGCCGAGGGCGTGGAAACGCCGGAGCAGCTCGTCGCCCTCCAGCGCCTGGGGATCACCTCGGCCCAGGGCTACCTGCTCGGCCGTCCCAGCGACCGCGCGATCGCAGCGCCTGTCGACCTCGCCACGATTGCGACGATGTCGAACCTGGACGAGGCCGACATCGCCTCCTGAGGCGGGAAGCCCTCCGGCGTCCGGTCGGGCAGTCAGGCGTCCCTGACGATGTGCGTGCCGGCCTCCCCGCGAACGGCGGCGCGGAGGTGCTCCGGGTCGGTGATGACGGCTTCCCTGCCGCCCTTGTCGATGAACCAGATGCAGGCCTCGATCTTGGGCGCCATGCTGCCGGGGGCGAAGTGGGTTCCCTCGGCCAGGTACCTCCTGGCCTCCGAGACCGTCAGGCGATCCACCCAGCGCTGCTCCGGCGTGCCGAAGTCGAGCGCCACCCGCTCGACGGCCGTCGCGATCACGAGAAGGTCGGCGCCGAGCTCAGTCGCGAGCAGCGAGCTCGCGAAGTCCTTGTCGATCACCGCGGGCACACCGCGGAGGAGACCCTCCTCGTCCGCGACCACGGGGATCCCGCCGCCACCGACCGTGATGACCACGAAGCCCGCGTCGACGAGCGTCTTGACGGCCGGCAGCTCCACGATGTTCATCGGCTTCGGTGAGGCGACCACGACCCGGTTGCCGCGGCCGGCGTCCTCGACGACCGTCCAGCCATCGGCCCGCCGTCGCGCCGCCGCCTCCTCATCCAGGAACGAGCCGATCGGCTTGGTCGGGTTGGCAAACGCAGGGTCGTTCGCATCGACCTCGGTCTGCGTCACCACCGTGACGGCCTGCCTGTCGAGCCCCCGGCGGGCGAACTCGTGCCCGAGCGCCTGCTGGAACTCGTAGCCGATGGCGCCCTGCGAGTCGGCACCGCAGACGTCGAGCGGCACCTCGTGCAGCTCGTGCGCCGCGAGCTCGGATCGCCGCAGGATGAAGCCCACCTGCGGGCCGTTGCCATGCCCGATCGCCAGGCGCCAGCCGTCGGCGACGAGCGCCGCGATGTGACGGCTCGTCTCCTCGAGCGCCGCCATCTGATCTGGCACGGTCTGGTGCTGCTTGTCCACGATCAGCGCGTTGCCACCGATCGCCACCACCATGAGGGGACTCGTCATCCTGGCCTCCCCGGCCTGCGGCCGGTCTTCCACCCGATTCGACCGCCCCGGCCGTGGCGATGGGCCGCGGCCGGACTTGTCGCGCTGACGCCCGGGTCACCGCATCGTGAGGGCCATCACCGCCTTCTGGACGTGGAGCCGGTTCTCGGCCTCGTCATAGGCGACCGACTGCGGGCCGTCGATGACGGCATCCGCCACCTCGACGTTCCGGTCGGCCGGCAGCGGGTGCATCCAGATCGCGTCGTCGGCAGCGAGCGCCATCCGCCGCTCGTCGCTGATCCAGTCGGTGTACTTCCGCCCGATCTCGGCGCCCTCCTCGTCGTTCTTCGCGACGAGGAGCGGGCCCCAGCTCTTGGCATAGATGATGTCGGAGCCGGCAAAGCCGGCGTCGAAGTCGTCCATGAGCTCGAGGCTGCCGCCCGACGTCCGGGCGTTCTCCGCCGCCTGGTCGACGTACTCCTGGGGCAGCCGGTACTCGGGCGGATGCACGAGGCGGACGTTCATCCCGAAGCGGGTCGTGGCCAGGGTGAGGTCGAGCGGCACCGAGAGCGGCTTCTGGTAGCTGGACGCGTAGGCCCAGCTGACCGTGATCGTCTTCCCGCGGAGCTCGCCCTTCTGCTCCCGCATCGTGAGCAGGTCGGCGAGGATCTGGTGGGGGTGGAACAGGTCGCACTGCATGTTCAGGACGGGGACCCGGCTCGCCGCGGCGACGGCGCGCTCGTAGGCGTTGCCCTCGCCCCACGTGACGTGGCGGATCGCGATCCCGTCGTTGTAGCGGCCGAGGATCTCGCCGATCTCCTTCGGCGTGTCGCCGTGGGCGATCTGCGTCGTCCGGCTCTCGATGAACTGGGCGTGGCCCCCGAGCTGCGCCATCCCCGCCTCGAAGGACGCGCGCGTGCGCGTGCTCGAGAAGAAGAAGAGCATCGCGAGGACCTTGTCGTCGAGGAGCGGGTGCCGGATCCCGAGGGCGCGCTCCATCTTCAGGCGCGCCGCCACCTCGAGGACCGAGTCGACCTCCTCCTTCGTCCACTCCTGGAGGCTGATGAGGTCGCGGCCGCGAAGGCCTGTCTGCATCGGGGGCCTCCTACTCGGCCGCGCCGAGGATGAGGGCGAGCATGCCCATCTTCATGACGACGCCGTTGAAGGCCTCCGCCCAGTAGCGCTGGTGGCGCGTCGCGTCGACGTCCTCGGGCAGCTCGTCCATGCGCGGGAGCGAGTGGAGGATGATCGAGCTGCGCTTCGCCTTGTCGCGCATGAGCTCGCGGGTGACGACGTACTCCGCCGGGGTGATCCCGACCTTGTCGCCGCGCTCGACGCGCGAGGACGTGTAGTCGGCCTGGACGACCGGCTCCATGTAGATGACGTCGGCCTTGTCGATGACGTCGCGGACGTCGCCGGCCTCCTCGTAGTCGACGTTGAGCGCGTCGATCTCCGCCCTGAACTCGGGGGTCAGGCTCATGTCGGGCGGGCCGACGACGTACGCCTTCGCATCGAACTGCGACAGGGCGTAGAGGATCGAGTGCATCGTCCGCATCCGCATGTCGCCGACGAGCAGGTACGTGAGCCCGTCGAGGGTCCCCAGCTCGTTCTTGACCGTGTACAGATCGGTGAGCACCTGGGTGGGATGCTCGCCCCAGCCGTCGCCGCAGTTGATGACCGGCACAGACACCCACCGCGCGGCCTCGTGCGGGGCGCCCTGCTGGAAGTGGCGGATCGCGATGACGTCCGCGTAGTACTCCAGCATGTGGAACGTGTCCTTGATCGACTCCTGGTAGAAGTCGCCGGCCCGCGTCATCTTCGCGTCGGCGAAGCCGAGGACGTGGCCCCCGAGGCGGTGCATCGCGGCCTCGTGGGAGAGGCGCGTCCGCGTGGAGGGCTGGAAGAAGGCCGTCAGCAGCGTCTTGTTCTTCAGCAGGTCCGTGTTCCGCCGGTCGCGGGCGAACGGCCGCAGGTCGTCGGCGACCTGGTAGACCCGGAAGAACTCGTCCCGGCTGAAGTCCTTGAGGGACAGGATGTCCCGCCCCAGGAAGCTCCGCATCAGTAACCTCCGCTCTCGGATCGTCGCGAGTGCAGTCGCCGGTGCGCCGCACGCTTCACGAGGTGATCGCCGGGCGCCGGCGACGGCGGGCGCCGAACGGCGCCGGTGAAGAGCACGGCCACGGCCTCGTCGGGCCCGACGGCCCGCGTTCGCACGAGGTCGAGGAGGCCGGCGAGGCCGGCGCTCCCGGTAGGATCGACGTCGATCCCGGTGGCCGAATGGGCCAGGGCGTTCGCCTCCTCGAGCGTCGCCTCCGCCACGACGAGGGGGCCGCCGCCCGATGCCATCATCGCCTCCACGCAGGCCCGCCAGTCGTACGTCTCGTCGTCGATGATCCCATGGGCAACGCTGTGGGGCTCTCCCTCCCAGGGCCACATGAAGGCCGCGCGGTGGGTCGCGGCGTCGGCCATCACCGCGGGGAGAGGCTCGCCGGCCGCCACGCGGGCGCGGACGCGTTCGAAGGCGCGGGCCAGCGGGTGAACGGTGGCGGGCTGGACGGCGTGGATCCGCGGCAGCGGGGCATCCGGCGCGCTGCCCTCGGCGAGGCCCTGGACGACCGAGGAGAGCAGGGCGCCGCCGCCGACCTGGACGACGACGCGGTCGAGGCGCGGCGGCCCGCCGGGGGCCCCGACCGCCTCCGCAAGCTCCCAGCCAAGCGTCGCCCCGCCCTGGATCGCGAGGCCGTTGAGATTGCCCTGGCAGGTGAACGGGATCGCGCCGGCGTGGACCGCCCGCAGGAGGGCGTGGTAGGTCGGGTCGCCGGGGACGCCCGGCTCGCGCTCGCAGACGGCGAGGTTCGCGCCCAGGGCCCGGAGCCGCTCGACGACGATCGGGTCGGCATCCGTCGGGATGAAGACGTCGAGATGGCGCTCGGCGGCGCGGGCAACGACAGCGGCGGCGAGAGCGGCGTTGCCGCAGGAGGCGATCGCGAGCGGAGGGCGCGGGGCGTCCGCCGGGGATCCCGCCAGCGCCTCGTCCACCGCCAGCTCCACGAGCGTGCCGAAGAGGTGGCGTCCCTTGTGCGAGCCCGACACGTTGCCGGTCTCGTCCTTGACCCAGATCCCGCCCGCCGCCGAGAAGCCGAGGGCGTCGGAGAGGCCATCGCTCCGGGCAAACGGGGTCACCAGGAACGGCCGCGCGTCCACGACGGAGATTCGGCTGTTGAGCCGGTCGACGAAGCGGTGGTAGCGGGCGTCGCTCCAGCCCTTCGCCCGGGCCCGGTGGTAGGCGTGGAAGCGGGTCCGCCAGCGGACGTACGGGCCGGGGGCGGCGCGGTCCGCAGCGTGCGGGCCGCCCGCCGGGTCGAGGTGCCGGACGAGGACGTGGTCCACGTCGTCGCCGGGACGGGCCGCCGGGCAGGTGAACGCGAGCGGCGCGTCGTCGGGAACGCGGTGGCCGCAGCCCGCGCAGACGAGCCCGGTCGGGAGGATTCGGGACGGCCTGGCCGCCCGTGGCGTCATCCGGCCGCCTCGACGCCGGCCCGGGCGTTCATCTCGACGATCGCCTCGTCCCACGCCGGGATGCTCGCCCGCAGGCCGCGCCAGAAGGCCTGCTCTCGGCGGGCCACGAAGTCCTCGAAGGCCACGCCCTGCTGCTCCACCCACGTGTAGTAGCCGAGGTTGAAGACCCGCTCGCGGTCGGGCGGGGTCAGCTCGAGGAGGTCGTCGGTGCCGGCGCCGAGCAGGTACCGGCCGTACGTCTCGGCCGCCTCCCGGGCCCCGAAGCCGCCGGGGAAGTCGCGCGCGAGGACCTTGTCGACCTCGGTCAGGTAGAGCGGGGCGCCGTCGGTCGCGACCGTCACGACCGCCTCGTCCGGGCCGAGGCCCAGCTGCTTCGCCGTCTTGATGCCGGCCAGGATGTTGCAGATGGTCGAGATCCCGAACGACGGGAGCGCCTGGACGACCGCCTCCGGCACGCCCCGCGCCGCGAGGTGGGCCCGCCCGGCGTCGGTGTTGAGCAGCACGAGAAGGCGATCGGTGGCCCGGTCGGAGATGTCAACGACGAGGTCCGTGTTCATCACGTTGTGGATGAGCGGGATGTGCTTGTCCCCGATCCCCTGGATGTTGTGCTCTCCGAACCCGTTGCGGAGCATCGTCGGGCACTCGAGAGCCTCGACCGCGACGATCTTCGTCCCGTGGCGGTCCTTGAGCCAATCGCCGGCGCCGATCGTCCCGGCCGAGCCGGTGGCCGACACGAACGCCGCCGGCCGCAGCCCCGGCGTCGCGTCCGCGAGGGCCTCCACGACCCGCTCGAGAGCCCGGCCGGTCACGGCCCAGTGGACGAGGTGGTTCCCGTACTCGCTGAACTGGTTGAGGATGACGTTCGCCGGGTCGCGCGCAAGGACCGCGCACGCGTCGTAGATCTCCTTGACGTTGCTCTCGGTGCCGAACGTCCGGATGATGTCCTCGGGCGCCACCACCCAGCGCTCGAGCCACTCGAAGCGCTCGCGGCTCATCCCCTCGGGGAGGACGGCCACGCCCCGGCAGCCCAGGATCCGCGAGATCGCCACGCCGCCGCGGCAGTAGTTGCCGGTTGAGGGCCAGACCGCGCGCTGCGTCGTGGGGTCGAACTCCCCGGTGACGAGGCGCGGGACGAGGCAGGCGTAGGCGGCGAGCACCTTGTGGGCGGCGATCATCGGGAAGCGGTCGCCGAGGGCGACGACGATCGGCGCCTCGACGCCGGTGAACGACGGCGGCAGGACGACGTGGTCCGCCACCGGGACGAAGCCACGCCGGTCGGCCGCGTTGTTCCAGTGGACGCGGAAGAGGTTGCGGGGGTCGGGCGCATCGGGATCCACGCCGGCGAGGGCGGCCCGCGCCGCCGGCGGGATGGTCTCCGGGTCGATCAGCTGGGCGAAGGTCGGCAGGATGGTCCGCGTCTCGCGGTACCGCTGGACCGTTCGCTCGTACGCCGTCCGGTCGGCCGGCTGGCTGCCCGGGACTGCCGTCATCCGTCGCTCCTCCGGGGCGGGCGAAGCCGCCCGCACCGCGCGTATCCTCCTTCGGGCCGGCCCGGGCGCGCGATTCGGGCCGGACGGCACCACCCCCTCCGGGCGTGCGCCGCCAAGATTTGCGCAACGGCGGGATCATCGGAAGGGCCAGTTGGTCCCCGCCCGCAGGACTGGGGTCGCACGATGGACTTCATTCTGAACGGCCGGCAGGTCTCGATCGAGGTCGGGCCAGGGGCGAGCCTCCTGGAGGTCCTCCGGGAGGGCTTCGGGCTGCGCTCGATGAAGGACGGCTGCGCCCCGGAGGGCACCTGCGGGGCGTGCACGGTGCTGGTGGACGGCCGCCCGGTGGTCTCCTGCGCCCGCGACGCGGGGCGGAGTCGCCGGGCGCGGCGGTGACGACCCTCGAGGGGCTGCCGGCGGACGTCGCGCTCGGCCTGGGCCGATGGCGTTCGTCGCGACCGGCGCCAGCCAGTGCGGCTTCTGCTCGCCCGGGATCGTCATGAAGGCGGAGGGGCTGCTGGGCGCCGGAGCCGGCGCCGTCCCGCGACGAGATCGCCCGGGCGCTGGCCGGCAACCTCTGCCGCTGCACCGGCTACGTGAAGATCGATCGACGCGATCGAGGCCGTCGCGGCGGCCCGACGCGGCGAGCGGGAGCTCGCGGCCGCCCCGGCCGGCGGCGGCGTCGGCGCCCGCGCCGACCGGATCGGCGCCCGCGGCGATGGCCCTCGGCGAGCAGCCGTTCGTGGCCGACATGACCGCCCCCGGCATGCTCCACGGGGCGCTTCGCCTCAGCGAGCACCCGCGGGCCGTGGTCCGCCGCATCGACACGTCCCGGGCGGCGGCCGCGCCCGGCGTCGTCGCCGTCGTCACCGCCGTCGACGTTCCCGGCGAGCGCGTCCAGGGGCTGATCGCCCGCGACTGGCCGGTCTTCGTCGCCGAGGGGGAGACGACGCGCTACGTCGGCGACGTCCTGGCCGCGGTCGCCGCGCGGACGCGCCGCGAGGCCCGTGCGGCCGCGGACCTCGTCGAGATCGAGTACGAGGTCCTCGCGCCCGTCGCCGACCCCTTCGCCGCCCTCGAGCCGGACGCCCCGGCCGTCCACGAGCGCGGCAACCTCCTCGAAACCTCGGTCGTCCGGCGCGGCGACGCCGCGGCGGCGCTCTCGACTGCCGCCCACGTCGTCCGCGAGCGCTTCACGACGAGCCCGATCGACCACGCCTTCCTCGAGCCGGAGGCCTGCCTGGCGGTGCCGGGCGAGGCGCCCGGTGAGCCGGCCGTCCACCTCTTCTCCCAGGGCCAGGGCGCGTGGGACGACCGCCGCCAGGTCGCCTCGCTCCTCGCCCTCCCCGAGACCGACATCCGCGTCACCCAGGTCGCCACCGGCGGGGCCTTCGGCGGCAAGGAGGACCTCACCGTCCAGGGGCAGGCCGCGCTCCTCGCCCGGGTCACCGGCTGCCCCGTCCTCCTCGCCCTGTCGCGCGCGGAGAGCCTCCGGCTCCACCCGAAGCGCCACGCGATCACCCTCGACTACGAGGTCGGCTGCGACGCCGAGGGTCGCCTCGTCGCGGTACGGGCCCGGATCGTCGGCGACACCGGCGCGTACGCGAGCGTCGGGGCGAAGGTCCTCGAGCGGGCCGCCGGCCACGCCTGCGGCGCCTACCGCGTCCCGAACGTCGACGTCGAGGCCCGCACCGCCTACACGAACAACCCGCCGGCCGGCGCCTTCCGCGGCTTCGGCGTGCCCCAGGCCACGTTCGCGATGGACGGCTGCCTCGACCGCCTCGCCGAGCGGGTCGGCCTCGACGGCTGGGAGATCCGCTGGCGGAACGCCTGCCGGACCGGTGACCGTTTCGGGTCCGGCCAGCGGCTGGGACCCGGCGTCGGCCTCGAGAAGACGCTCCTCGCCGTCCGCGACGCGTACCGCGACGCCCGCGCCCGCGGTGCGGCCGCCGGGATCGCCTGCGCGGCGAAGAACGTCGGGATCGGCAACGGGATGGTGGAGCGGGGGCGGGCCCTCCTCCGCGTCGAGCCCGACGCGAGCATCACGCTCTGGCACTCCTGGACGGAGATGGGCCAGGGCGTTCACACGGTCTTCGCCCAGGTCGTGGTCGAGGAGACCGGCGTGGACGTCGCCACGGTGCGGGTCCACGTCGACACGGAGCGCGAGCTCGACACCGGCGAGACGACGGCTTCGCGGGCGACGACGCTCGGTGGCCAGGCGGTCGCCGCCGCGGCCCGCAAGCTGCGGGCGGCGATGGACGCCCTCCCGCCCGGCGCGGACCTCGAGACCCTCGCCGGGCAGGAGTTCGGCGGCGAGTTCGTCGTCGACTGGACGACGAAGCTCGACCCCGACATCGAGGACCCGGTCACCCACCTCGCCTACGGGTGGGCGACGCAGGTCGTCATCCTCGACGACGAAGGCCGGCTGGCGCGGGTCGTCGCGGCCCAGGATGTGGGCCGGGCGATGAACCCGACCCTCCTCGAGGGCCAGGTCGAGGGCGGGGTGCACATGGGCCTCGGGCTGGCGCTGACCGAGGCGTTCGTCGCCGAGGGCGGCGTCCCGCTCACCACAACGCTGAAGTCGCAGGGGATCATCCCCGCCGCCGGGATGCCTCCGGTCGAGGTGATCGTCGTCGAGGAGCACCAGCCGGAGGGCCCGTACGGCGCGAAGGGCGCCGGCGAGGCCGTCCTCGTGCCGACGCCGGCCGCCGTCGCCGGCGCGCTCCACGCCTTCGACGGCCGCTGGCGGACGGCGCTCCCGATGCGCGATTCTGCGGCGGCACGGGCGGCGCTGCCGCGGGTGGACACGCTGCCGCGCGCGGGCGACGCGAAAGGCGTCGCCTCGACGGCAGGAGGGAGGACGCCGTGACCGCGACGACCCCGGGCCTCGTCTGCGCTCACCACCACCTGTACTCGGCGCTCGCCCGCGGGATGCCGGCACCGCCGAAGGTCGCCACCAGCTTCGCAGGAGATCCTCGAGCAGGTCTGGTGGCGGCTGGACACCGCGCTCGACCTCGAGATGATCCGCTGGTCGGCGATGCTCGGCGCGCTCGAGGCGCTCGAGAACGGGACCACGGCGATCGTCGACCACCACGAGTCGCCGAACGCGATCGAGGGCAGCCTCGACGTCGTCGCCGAGGCCTGCGCGGAGGTCGGCGTCCGCTCCGTCCTCGCCTACGGGATCACCGACCGCCACGGCACCGACGGCGCGCGGCGGGGCCTCGCCGAGAACGAGCGGTTCCTCCGCGCCGGCGGCCGGGGGCTGGTCGGGATCCACGCCACGTTTACCTGCTCGGACGCGTCGCTGGAGGCTGCCGCCGGCCTCGCGGCCGACCTCGGCGTCGGCGTCCACGTCCACGTCTGCGAGGGCATCGGGGACATCGACGCGCCGCGCCGGCTCGCCGGTCTCACCCGCGACGACTGGCTCCTCGCCCACTGCGTCCACCTGCCGACGGATCACGACATGCAGGGGACGATCCTCCACAACCCGATGTCGAACCTCAACAACGCCGTCGGGTACGCGAACCCGGCCCGCTTTGCGAACCCGGTCGCGCTCGGCACGGACGGCATCGGCGGGAACGTCCTGGAGGCGTTCCGGCTGGCCTACGTCCTGCAGCGCTCGGTCGACGTCACCTGCGGCCCGGGCACGGCCTGGTCGTGGCTCGAGACCGGCTGGTCCCTCGTGCCCGAGGCGCGCGCCGACGAGGTCACCTGGTCCTACGATCCGATGGACCCCTGGCACGTCGCCTTCACCCCGGGGATCCGCCCGCTGCAGATCACCGTCGCCGGCGAGGTCGTCCTCGCCGGCGGACGGCCCACCCGTGTCGACGCGGACGAGATCCGGGCAAAGGCCCGGGAGCAGGCGGCCCGCCTGCACGCCCGGCTCTGACCGGGCGCGCCGGAGGCTCGTCGGCGGCGGCGATCACTCCCCGACGACGGGGAAGCCGAGTGCGCGGGCGGCCTGCGCGAGCCTGACGTCGAACGTGAACACCGGCAAGGACCGCCCCCCGGCGCGCTCCGCGGCTGCCAGGTGGAGGGCGTCGAGGGCACGCGACCCGGCGGCGATGCCCAGCTCCGCGGCGCGCCGACAGACGGCGTCGTCGAGGGCCACCACGAACGTGCGAGCCCAGTCCTCGTCGAAGGCGTCGACGGCGGACTGCCGCTCGGCCTCCCCCAGTCTCCGGTGGATCGCCAGCGACACCTCGACGTACGTGTGGCGCCCCGTCACCCAGTCGGGATCGGCGAGGAGGATCGCGTCCGCGCGGTCGCTGTCGTCCTCGGCCACGTACCGCTTGACCAGCGCACTGCTGTCGACGTAGAGCGTCACGCCCCGCGATCCCGGGAGATGAGCTCGGTCGTCGTGGGCGTGCCGGAGAGCGGCCGCTGGCGCACGACCGCCGCCGGGGGCCGGTCGACCGTGCGCGTGATCCAGCCCTCGGCGATCCCGCGTTCGAGGTTGTCGTGGCCGGTGATCGGCAGGATCTGGGCCACGCGACGGCCGCGGTTGGTGACCGTGATCACGTCTCCGTGGGCGACCCGATCGAGGTGCTCCGAGAGCCGGGCCTTGAGGTCTCGAACACCAACGTCCATGTGGTCATCCTAGCACAACTGGCGCCCTGACGTGACTACTTGGCTGGGGCTGGCCCGCACGCCCGGAGCAGCCATTGGTGGCAGCGATGCTTCGGCCGATCCGCGGCCCGCCGGCCGACCTATCCTGATGGGAGCCGCGCCGGCATCACTCAACGAGGACCCGTGCAATGTCCGACCGCTTCCGCCCCTCGCGTTCGAGCAGCTCGTCGACTGGGCCGCCACGGAGCTGGAGCACGCGGCTCGATCTTCGGCGTGCCCCGCGCCGCCGTCTTCACGCCGCGGCCCGACCACCCGTTCCGGGCTCGCGTCCTCGGCGTCGACCTCGACACGCCGTGGGGAGTTGCGGCCGGCCCGCACACCCAGCTGGCCCAGAACATCGTCGCCGCCTGGCTTGCCGGCGCCCGGGTCATCGAGCTCAAGACCGTCCAGACGCTCGACGAGCTCGACGTCAACAAGCCGTGCATCGACGTCACCGACGAGGGCTACAACGTCGAGTGGAGCCAGGAGCTGCGCGTCCACGAATCGTTCGACGAGTACCTCCGGGCGTGGGTCCTCGTCCACGCGCTCCACCGGACGCTCGGCTTCCCCGGCGAGCGGCCCGGCGTCCTCTTCAACCTGAGCGTCGGCTACAACCTCGAGGGGATCCGCCGGCCAAACGTCCAGTGGTACCTCGACGCCGTTGCGGACGCCTCGGCCTGGCTGCCCGCGTACGTCGACGTCGTCGCCCGCCGCTTCCCGGCCGTCCGCGACGTCGAGATCCCGGCCCGCCTGTCGGACACGATGACGCTCTCGACGATGCACGGCTGTCCGCCCGACGAGATCGAGGCGATCACCCGCTACCTCCTCGAGGAGCGCGGCCTCCACACGTCGGTGAAGTGCAACCCGACGCTGCTCGGGCCGGAGCGCGTCCGGGGGACCGTGAACGAACGGCTCGGCTTCGGCGACGTCCCGATCCCCGACGCGGCGTTCGGCCACGACCTGAAGTACGAGGACGCGATCCCGATGTTCCGGCGGCTCCGCGCGGTCGCCGACGCGCGCGGGCTCGACTTCGGCCTCAAGCTCTCGAACACGCTCGAGGTCGACAACTGGCGCGGCGTCTTCGACCGCGACGCGACGATGTACCTGTCGGGCCGGCCGCTCCACGCGGTGACCGTGAACCTGGCGGCGACGCTGGCCGAGGAGCTCGGCCCGGCGATCCCCCTCTCGTTCGCCGGCGGGGCCGACGCCTTCAACGTCGCCGACCTCCTCGCCGGCGGGCTGCGGACCGTCACCGTCTGCACCGACCTCCTCAAGACCGGCGGCTACCTGCGCCTCCTCCAGTACGCGGAGCATGCGGAGGCGGCGTTCGCCGCGGCCGGGGCGACCGACACCGACGCGTTCATCCGCGCCCGGGCGACGGCCGACGGCTTCGGCGGCGACGCGGCGGACGCGGCCGCGTGCGCCCGCTTCAACCTGCGGCGCTACGCCGAGCGCGTCAGCCGACGATCGGCGCTACCGCAAGGACGCATTCCGGACCGACCGCTCGAAGACCACGCGGACCCTGGGCGCCTTCGACTGCATCGCGGCGCCCTGCCTCGACGAGTGCCCGGTCGACCAGCAGGTCCCGGCGTACATGCGCGCCGTCCGCGAGGGCGACCTCGCCGGGGCCGTCCGGATCACCCGCCTCGACAACCCGCTGCCGGCCGTCCTCGGCCGCGTCTGCGACCACCTCTGCGAGCACACCTGCGTCCGGACGCACCTCGACGAGCCGCTGGCGATCCGGCAGATCAAGCGGTTCATCATGGACCACGAGGCGTCGCCGGAGGCTGCGCCGACCCCGCCGCCCGCCGGTGGCCCTCGCGTGGCGGTCATCGGGGCCGGGCCGGCAGGGCTGGCCGCGGCGGAGTGGCTGGCCCGGGCCGGCGTCGCCGTGACGATCCTCGAGGAGCACCCCTACCCCGGCGGCATGGTCGGCGGTGCGATCCCCGCCTACCGCCTGCCCCAGGACCAGATCGACCAGGACCTCGCGGTCCTCGCGCGCCTCGGCGTCGAGGTCCGCTACGGCGTCCGGGCCGGGCGCGACGTGACGGTGGCCGGCCTCCGCGCGGACGGCTTCGCCGCGGTCGTCGTGACGGTCGGCGCCCAGCGGGCCAAGCGGCTCGGCCTGCCCGGCGAGGATGCCGCGGGCGTGATCGACGGCGTGACCTTCCTGCGCAGCGTCCGCGAGGGCCGCCCCGTCGCGATCGGGTCGCGGGTGGGCGTCGTGGGCGCCGGCGACACGGCGATGGACTGCGCCCGGACGGCGCGCCGCCTCGGCGCGGCGACCGTGCAGCTGGTCTACCGGCGCACCATCGACCAGATGCCGGCCGACCCCGAGGAGGTCCACGCCCTGCGGGAGGAGGGCATCGAGGTCGTCGGAGCTCGCCCGCCCGGTCGGGCTGCGCGTGGAGGACGGCGCCCTGGCGGGCGTCGTCTGCCTCCGCACCGAGTACCGCGGCGACCGCGACACCGCCGGCCGCAAGGTCCCCCACGACGTCCCCGGCTCCGACATCGAACTCCCGCTCGACACCCTGATCGTTGCGGTGAGCCAGCACGCCGTCCTCGACCTGTTCGGCGAGCCTGCCCCCGTGTTGACGCCAGGCGGGTTCGTGGCGGTCGATCCCGTGACGCTCGAGACGTCGATCCCCGGCGTGTACGCCGGCGGCGACGCCGCGGGCGCGGGGCCGGCCTCGATCGTGAAGGCTGCCGCCGACGGCAAGCGGATTGGGGCGGCGATCGCCGCGCGGCTCGGCGCCGACGCATCGGCCCTGCCGACGGCCGCCGGCTACCGGCTGGCTCCCGGCCTCGACGTCGCCACGCTCACGGTCCGGCGCGCGCACCGCGCCTACCGCGTGCCCGTCCGCTCCACCGCGCTCGGCGCGCGCGACGGCTTCGAGGAAACCACCCTCGGCTACACGGTCGAGGAGGCCCGGGCCGAGGCGGCGCGCTGCCTCGACTGCGACACGCTCTGCAGCCTCTGCGTCGGGGTCTGCCCGAACTTGGCCCTCCTGACGTACGAGACGGCGCCGACCCGGGCGGAGCTCCCGGTCCTCGCGGTGCGCGACGGGGCGGTCGACGTGGTGGGCTCCGCGCCCTTCGCCGTCGGGCAGACGTTCCAGGTGGCCGTGCTGTCCGACATGTGCAACGAGTGCGGCGCCTGCGTCACCGCCTGCCCGACGGCCGGGCGGCCGTACCGCGACAAGCCGCGCCTCTACGTCGACGCGGCGGACTTCGCAGCGGAGGAGGCGAGCGCCTTCCGGCTCCTCGGCGCCGGCGCGATCGAGGGTCGCTTCGACGGCGCGACGCACCGGCTCGTGCGGGTCGACGGGCGTCTGGCGTACGAAGCACCGGGCCTGCGGGCAACGCTCGACGCCGCGACGTTCGCGGTGCTCGCGGCAGAGGTGACGGGCGGCGAGGCGCCGCGCGGCGGCAGCACCGCCGAACCCGGCACCCTGATCTCGCTCGAGCCGGCCGCCGTGCTGGCAACCCTGCTCGGCGGCATCGCGGCCTCGGCAGCGCACCTCCCGACGGCGAGCCCGGTCGGCGGCGCGACCCGCGTCGAGCCGCCGATCCTCGGGTGACGGCCGAGCCGGGCGTCGGCCCCTCAACCTGCTTCGGCGACCTCCGCGACGCGCGCCTCGACGATCCGCCGCACCAGGTCGAGCGGGAGCGGCCGGTCGGCCGGGAAGCGGATCGTGCCCTTGCCCGACAGGTACGGCGTCAGCTCGTCGCCGAGCGCGGCCCGGACCCGGTCGCTCGCCGGGAACAGGCTGTAGTGCCTCGCGAACGCGTCGTAGGAGACGAGGAAGCGGCCGGCCACGCGGAGGCCGGGCATCTTGTACGTGATGACCTCCTCCGCTCCCGGCGCAGCGTCGCGGACCGTCGCCCGCAGCTGTTCCATCGGGCCGCGACGCTCCTCGGGGAGGGCCGCGAGGTATGCGTCGACACTCGTCGGGCTCACCATCGATGGTCCTCCCCTGGCGGGCGTCGCCCGCGGAGCGGGCATGATCGCACGGCCGGGTGAGCCGCGCGCCAGCTCGGCCTCGCACCCGGGGCAGGCCCTGGGCCTGCCGCTCTTCAGCTTGCGTTCGGCGGAGCCATCTAAGCCGCGTCGCACGGGATGACGCTCTCCGAGGTCGTCCGCGCGGCCCTGGAGGACTTGCTTGCCGGCGGGGGAGCTTCCCGGGCCGGGGGCGTGCACGGCAGCACGACCGCCCCGTACATGACGATCACCGCGCAGGTCGCCCCGGAGACGCAGCGGACGACGAGCGCTGCCGAAGCCCGCGCGTACCACGGGAGCGACCCGACCGCGTGAGCTTGGCTCGGCCCTCCGCGGAGGGCCGAGCCCTCGGCAGCGTTCGCCCTACCCGGCCGCGTCCTCGACCATGCGCCGGAGCACCCGCGACGTGGCCGACCGGCGATACGCGGCCGTTGAGCGCAGGCCGTCCCGGGGGTGGATGTCCTCGAGAACGGCCACGGCGGCCCGCTCCGCCACCTCGACGGAGGGAGCGGCGCCCTCCAGCACCGCCTCCGCGCTCGGCGCCCGGATCGGCACCTCGGTGATGGTCCCGACCGCGACGCGGACATCGCGCCACGCCGGCGACCCGTCGTCCTGGCGCCACGCGACCGCCAGCGCGACCTTCGAGAGCGCAAGCGCCCGGCGCGTCCCGATCTTCCGGTAGCGCAGGTGCCGCCCTCCCCCGATCGGGAACTCCATCCGGAGCAGCAGCTCGCCCGGCTGGAGCGCCGTTCGCCGGTAGCCGGTGAAGAACGATGCCGCGGGGATCGCCCGCTCGCCGCTCGGCCCACCGACCACCAGGACGGCCTCGGCCGCCAGCATGAGCGGCAGGCTGTCGCCGGCCGGCGACGCGTTCACGACGTTGCCGCCCAGGGTCGCCATGTTCTGGAGCTGCGTGGCCCCGAAGACCGCCGCCAGCTCGGCGATCGCCGGGAGGTGAGCAGCCACGAGGGGCGACCGGCGCAGGTCGGTGTACGTCGCCGTCGCGCCGATCACGAGTCGATCGCCGTCGACCCGGATCCCGCACAGCTCCTCGATCCCGGTCAGGTCCAGGAGCCCCTTGCCGGCAGCGGCACCGTCACCCGCGAGCTCGACCATGATGTCCGTGCCGCCCGCGATCGGCCGCCAGGTACCCTCCGCGAGGATGGCGTACGCCTCCGCGAGCGTGGTCGGACGCACGAAGGCGGGCCCGACGCGGACGTCCGACCCGGGCTCCACGTTCGGCCGGGTCGGCGGACCGGGCAGCTCGCGCGGCACCTGCGGCAGGCCGCCCGGCACCTCGCGCGGCGCCATCGTCGCTGCCATCGCGATCGCGTCGATGACCTTCATGTACCCGGTGCACCGGCAGAGGTTGCCGGCGATCACCTCGCGGATGGCGGCGTCGGTCGGCTCGGCGCCGGAGTCGAGGAAGGCCCGCGCCGACATCAGGATGCCCGGCGTGCAGATGCCGCACTGAACGCCGCCCGAGTCCACGAAGGCTGCCTGGACCGGGTCGAGCCGCCCGTCCTCGGCGAGTCCCTCGACGGTGCGGACGTCGCGGCCCTCCACCTGGCCGACCGGGATCAGGCAGCTGAGCACCGGCGTCCCATCGACGAGGACCGTGCAGGCGCCGCACTCGCCCTCCCCGCAGCCCTCCTTGGTGCCGGGGAGGCCGAGGTCGATGCGCAGGGCGTCGAGGAGTCGCTCGCCGCCGGGCCCGGCAACCTCGACGGGGTCCCCGTTGACCGTGAAACGGGTCGCCCGGGTGGGCGCGGTGGTCGTCACGACCGGACCTCCTCTCCGTCGCGGTCGGCCGCGTCGAGCGCCGCGAGGATCCGCTCCGGCGTGGCCGGCAGCTCGTGGATCCAGACGCCGGTGGCATCGTGGATGGCGGCGACGACCGCCGGGGCCACGACGTCCATCGGCAGCTCCCCGATCCCCTTGGCGCCGTGCGGTTCGTTCGCGAACGGGTTCTCCACCAGGACGGCCGTGATCTTCGGCGCGTCGAGGGAGGTGGGGATCAGGTACTTGGAGAGCCGGTCGTTGAGGAACCGGCCGTCCTTCAGCTTCATCTCCTCGATGGTGGCGTAGCCGACCGCCTGGAGCGAGCCACCCTCCACCTGGCCCGCGGCCATCAGGGGGTTGATCACCGTGCCGCAGTCGTCCGCGGAGACGACGTGCTTGACGGCCACCTCGCCGGTGTCGAGGTCCACCTCGACCTCGGCTGTCGCGGCCGCCCAGGAGAACGCAGGGTAGGCGTCGCCGACGTACGTCGCGTCGTCCCAGGTGATGTCCGGGTAGCCGGTGAACTGCTCGTCGAAGCGGAGGGCGCCGTGGGTCCGGGCGACATCGGCGTAGACCGCGGAGAACGGCCCGCGGGCACGCTCCTCGACCGCTGCCTTGAGCCGGTCGGCCGCCCTGGCCACGAGGCCGCCGACCACCATCGTGGTACGCGAGGCGACGGTCGGGCCGCTGTTGGGGACGACCGAGGTGTCCTGGCGCACGACATCCACGTCCTCGAACGAGATCCCGAGCCGGTCTGCCACGATCTGGGCGAACACGGTCCGCATCCCCTGGCCCATCTCCGTCTGGTCGGAGAGGACGCGGACGCGCCCATCCGCCGTCAGCTCCACCCCGGCGATGCTGGCCAGGTACTTCTCGCCGCCGCCCGTGAAGCCGGCGCCGTGCCAGCCCATCGCGACGCCGATCCCCGGCGCGGTGCGCGGCCTCCCGGCCGCACGGTCCACGCGGCGCGCCGCGGCGAACGCCGTCCGGCGCGCCTCGAAGTCACTGGCGTCGATCGCCGCCGCCAGCGTCTCCCTGGCCGACACGCTGTCCTTCAGCACCTGCTGCGTCGGCGTCAGGTCGCCGAGCTGGTAGGCCCAGCGCGCCCGCAGCTCCGCCGGCGATACGCCGAGCGCCCCGGCGATCCGGTTGACGTGCATCTCCGCGGCGAACTCCGTCTGGGGAGCCCC
Source organism: uncultured Chloroflexia bacterium (assembly GCA_963709605.1). Taxonomy (GTDB): domain Bacteria; phylum Chloroflexota; class Limnocylindria; order Limnocylindrales; family CSP1-4; genus CTSoil-043. The sequence goes on from CAVPWX010000007.1 coordinate 44,696, forward strand.
AAAGCCGCGGAAGGCGCCGGTGGGGGGCGTGTGGGTCCGCACCGCACGCGAGCGGATCCGCACGTTCGGGCAGGCGTACGGGCCGGCCGAATGGAGGGTCCCACGGGAGAGCACCACCGACGAAAGGGTCGCATAGGCGCCGCCGTCGAACGTGATGTCGATGTCCTGGGCGATCAGCAGCCCGTCGCGCGTGACGCCGGTGCGATGGGTGACCACCGCCGGATGGCGCTTGGTGGAGACGGAGATGTCCTCGTGGCGGTCGTAGATCAGGCGGACCGGGCGGCCGACCGCGAGGGCGAGCATGGCGGCGTGGATGGCGAGCCCCGACGGGAACTCCTCCTTGCCGCCGAAGGCGCCGCCGGTGTCCTCCTGGACGACCACGCAGTGCTCGGCGTCGAGGCCGAGCGCCCGCTTCATGGCGGCGTGCACGTAGTACGGGCACTGCAGCGAGCCGTGGACCGTCACCCCGCCGTCCGGCCGCGGCACGGCGATCATGCACTGCGTCTCGATGTAGAGCTGCTCCTGGTGGCCGACCCGGTAGGTCCCCTCCATGACCAGGTCCGCCTGGGCGAACCCGGCCTCGAGGTCGCCCCGGGCGATGTGGTACTCGGTGAACACGTGATCGGACGCGAGCATGTCCGTGACGGCTGGGAGCGGCTCCGTGCGCAGCCGGATGTGATCGCGCGCGGCGTGCGCCAGGGCGAGCGTGGGTGCCGCCACGAGGGCGACCGGCTCGCCGAAGTGGCGGATCTCGTCCGCGGCGAGGACCGGCTGGTCGTCCTTCATGAGGTGGATGACGTTCTCGCCGGGGACGTCCGCGGCGGTCAGGACGACGACCCGGCTCCAGTCGAAGGCGGGGTCGCGCTCGATCCCGAGCAGGCGGGCGTGCGGCTCGGTCGCCCGGACCGTGCTGCCGTGCCACGCCCCGGGGACCAGGAAGTCGTCCGTGTAGCGGGTCGCCCCGATCAGCTTGGGAACGGCATCCACCCGCGGCACGGACCGCAGGTCGGTGGCGGGATCGGGGATCCGCCGAGCCGGCGACGCCCCGGGTGGGGCCGTCGGCGCCGGCGCGGGTGGGGCCGGGATCGCGTGCGGGGTCCTGACCGGCGCCTTGATCGTCATGGCTGGTACTCGTCCTTCGCGATGTGGGCACCGGACCTGCCGCGGACCGCGCGGAGGTGAGCCGAGGAGCCACCCACGGGGCGACGATGCACGACCGGGCCGATTGCCGTCAAGGGACAGTCCGCCCGCCCCGGGGGGCGTACCGGCATTCGCCAGGTCCCTCAGGAGGATGAGCGCAGAGCGGGGCGCACGCCGAACGGGAGCCTGGTGGCTGACTGGCCGCCACCGGGGCTGCGAGCGCGAGCTCGGTCACGAGCGCGAGCTCGGTCATGAGCGCGAGCACGGCGGCCTCGGCACTCAGGAGACTGCCACCCCGCCGGCGCTGACGTCGCGGACAGCGGCGCAACGAGGGCACCTGGTTCGTCATAGGGGCGGCTCAGCCCGAAGCGAGCGGCGGCGAGAGATGAACGGAATGCGCCGTGCTGCGTCCCACCTCCTGGGGGTCATCCCCGCGGCGCATCCCGGTACCCCGATCACGCCGATTCCAGGGCCGGAGCCGGGCGGACCGACCGAGGTCGCGCCGCCGGTGCCACCGCCGCCGGCGGCCCCCGTGCCGGCTTCGACGTCCGGGACGGCGCGCGAGGTCCGGGCGGACCTGGAGGGCCTCCGCGGCGTCGCCGTCGTCGCCGTGCTCCTCTTCCATCTCGGTGTCCCGTGGACGACCGGCGGCTTCGTCGGGGTCGACGCGTTCTTCGTCCTCTCCGGCTTTCTGATCACCGGCCTGCTCATCCGCGAGCACGAGCGGACAGGCCGGATCAGCCTCCCCGCCTTCTACGCGCGCCGGGTCCGGCGGATCCTCCCCGCCGCGCTCGTCACGATCGCCGTGACCGTGACCGTGGCCGCCTTCGTCCTCGCGCCGCTGGACGTCCCCGAGGTGACCCTCGACGGCGCCGCGGCCGCACTCTCGGTCGGCAACATCCGCTTCGCCATCGGCGCCACCGACTACTTCGGGCCCTCCATGCCGTCCCCCTTCCGCCACTTCTGGTCGCTGGGGGTGGAGGAGCAGTTCTACCTCCTCTGGCCGGCGCTCATGCTCCTGGCGCTCGCCCGGGGCGGGTCCCGGCGGCGCGTCGCGCTTGTCATCACGGGGGTCGTGGCGGCGTCGCTGGCCGGGTCGATCTGGCTCACCGGCATCGACCAGCCGTGGGCGTTCTACTCGTACCCGACTCGCGCCTGGCAGCTGGGCCTCGGCGGCCTGCTGGCGGTGACGGCCGGCTGGTTCGCCCGACGTTCGAGCCTGCTCCTCGCCCCGCTCGCCGCGGCCGGCGTCGCCGGGCTCGTGGCCGCCGTCGTCCTCATCGACGGCTCCATGCCGTACCCGGGCACGCTCGCCCTCCTCCCCTCGGTCGCCACCGCCGCGGTGGTCGTCGGCGGGGACCGGCGGGGGCCCGCCCGCTGGGTCCTGGGCCTGGCGCCGATCCGCTGGTTCGGGCGCATCTCCTACTCGCTCTACCTGTGGCACTGGCCGCTGCTGGTGCTGCCGGTCCTCGCGCTCGGGCGCGAGCTCGAGCCGGGCGGAGGGGCTCGCTCTCGCCGGGGTCTCGATCGCGGTCGCGGCGCTGAGCTGGCGGTGGATCGAGGAGCCGTTCCGGCGCGGCTGGTCGCCCACCGTGTCGCGGCCACGGACCGTCCTGGCGGGTGTCGGGGCGATGGCGCTCACGGCGGTCATCGCCGTCGGCCTCGGCGACGCCGTCATCGCCCGGCTGGATGACGTTGCCTCGGCCGTGGCCTCCGTTCCGGGAGTGGCGGGATCTGCCGTGGCGCCCGACGACGGGGGGGCGGAAGAGGTGGCGCCCGGGGCAGACGGGGCGATCGAGCCGGCGATGGAGGCGATCGCGCCGCTGACGGCGGAGGACGTGCCGGCGGAGGACGACGCGACGGCTGCGGAGGCGATCGCGCTGCCGACGTCCGAGCCGCAGGCCTCGAAGGCGCCCGCCGCGCCCGCGGCTTCCGATGGGCCGCCCCCGTCGGCTCGCGAGGTGGTCCCCTCGTCGGCACCCACCGTGGCGCCGATCGCCCCTGCCGCGGCAGCAGCGACCCCGAAGCCGGCCGCCTCTCCGACGCCGGCTCCGCGCCGCCTGCCGGCGGACGTCAAGCCCCCGCTGACGAAGGCGCGCAAGGACTCGGAGCCAATCTTCCGCGACAAGTGCAGCCTGACGTTCGCCGGGACCCGGCCGCCGGTCTGCTTCTACGGGCGAAAGGATGGGACCCTCACCGTGGCGCTCGTCGGCGACTCGCACGCCGCGCACTGGTTCCCGGCGTTCCTCGCGCTCGCCAGGGAGCAGGGGTGGCGCCTGGTCCCGTTCACCAAGTACTCGTGCCCGTTCGTCGACCTGCGGATCTACTCGGCCTGGCTCAGGCGCGAGTACACCGAGTGCGAGACCTGGCGGTGGAACGTCGTGAAGTCGATCCAGGAGCTCGAGCCCGACCTGGTCGTGGTCACGTCGCACCGCTGGTTCTCGACGATCGTCGCCGGCGACCAGGACGCGACGCGCCAGGGGGAGGCGATGGCCCGCCTCCTCCGAGAGCTGCCCGGGCGGGTCGCCCTCCTCGCCGACACGCCGATCTCGCGCTACGACGTCCCGGCCTGCCTGTCCCGGAACCTCGCCGACATCCGCCGCTGCGCCAGCGACCGGGCCTACGCGTTCGGATCGAGGCCGAAGGCCCGGGAGAAGGTCGCGGCCCGCCTCACGGGAGCGGCCCTGGTGGACCTGTCCGACGTCATCTGCCCCGGCAAGGGGAAGTGCCCCGCCGTCGTCGACCGGATGATCGTCTACCGCGACGACCACCACCTGACGGCGACCTTCTCGGCATCCCTGGCGCCGGTCCTGGGCGAGCGGCTCCCGGCGTTCGGCCCCGCCGCGCCGTAGGGCGTCTCGGGTGGGCCCGACCGCGAGCTACCCGAGCGCGTGGACGCGCGCGGCGATCGACGGGTAGTGGTCGTAGGTCTCGGTGAGCTCGACCGCCGCGCCGGGCGGGACGGCGAGGCGCGCCGCCGCCGCCTCCGTGATCAGGGCATAGGCCGAACGGCCGATGAGCTCGGCGGCATGGTTCTTGAGCAGCCGGTGCGCCATGACCACCTCCGGGCCGACCAGCTCGCGACCGCCCCCGACCGGCTGCACGACGTAGCTGCCGGCATGGAGCACGAACTTCAGGTCGAGTCCTTCGACGCGGGAGCAGGCGTCGCACCGGCTCGTCCAGACCTGCTCGGCACCGGCCAGCTGGTCGCGGAACGACGCGTAGCACGCCGCGACGCAGTGTGCGTCGGGGGTGGAGCGGCCGGCTGCGTGTCGACCGCATGCGGGTCGACGGCACGCCTCGGCACCGACCGGCAGTGCGGACGATACCCCGGCCATTGGGCAACCTGCCGCCAGGGTCGAATCGGCCCTGGCGCAACGCGGACGCCCGCAGCAACGTCATAGGGCGCAGCGGGGCCGGCGAGGCGGCCCACCATGCCGCCGCCGGACTCCGCACGGGCAATTGGCGAGCCCGACCCGCCACGGGCGTCCCGAAAGGCGTGCAGGATGCGCAGGGCTGATCACCGCTCGATCGCCGTCCTGGTGACGGTCGTCGCCCTGGTCGCGGGGTGCGGCTCGTCCGCGTCCCCGACGCCCTCGGGATCCGCGACCGCGGCACCCACCGTTTCACAGGCTCCCACGTCCACGGCCTCGCCGACCAGCACCCCGGCCCCTTCCGTGTCGCCGGCTCCGTCGTCCTCGCCGGCGACGACCAACCCCCTCGTCGGCAGGATCGTCGTCACCGTGACGGACGACCTCGTCGTCCGCTCGCGGCCGTGGGTCGGCGACGACTCGGAGATGTACCGGCCGTGGCTGCCGCTGGGGACCGAGCTGCAGGTCCTCGACGGCCCGGTCACCGGCTCGGGCTACGCCTGGTACAAGGTGGTCACGGTCGCGTCCGGCGAGCTCAACGGGCCGCGGCTGGGCTGGGTCGCGATGGCCGGCAAGGACGGCGAGCCTTGGATCGCCCTCGCCGGCGGCCCCAGCGAGATCGGGCTCGCCCAGGCAGACGTCGCCCGCGCCCCGGCCGATCCCGCGGCCGCGAAGACGGCGGCCGCCTCGATCGCCGCCTTCGGCATCGACCTCTACCGGGCGATGGTCGGCCGGACCGCGGACGTCGGGCAGGGGCTCTGGGCGAAGAACGTCGTCCTTTCGCCGACGAGCATCGCCCTCGCGCTGGCCATGGCCCGTGCCGGCGCCCGCGGCGAGACGGCGGACGAGATGGACGCCGTGCTCCACGCGGCCGGCTGGGACGAGCTCGGGGCCGGCCTCAACGCGCTCGAGCAGGCGCTCGCGTCGCGCGACGCGAGCTGGCGGGACTGGGATGAGCAGCTCCGCGAGCTCAAGCTCCGGATCGCCAACGCCGCGTTCGCCCAGCGCGACTGGTCGATCGTGCCGGGCTACCTCGACACGATCGCAGGGGCCTTCGGCGCCGGCGTCCGCCTCGTGGACTACGTCGCCGACCCGGAGGCCGCCCGCGGGCTCATCAACGAGTGGGTGAAGGCAACGACGGCCGGCCGGATCCCGAAGCTCATCCCGGATCCTCCGCCGGCGCTGATCGACCAGGCCACCCGCCTCGTGCTGGTGAACGCGGTGTACCTCAAGGCGAGCTGGGAGATCGAGTTCGGCGGGTATCCCGGCTGGGAGAAGACAGTGTCCCGCACGTTCCGGAGGCTCGGCCGGAACGTGGACGTGAAGGTCCCGACGATGTCGCTGTACGGAGCGCAGACCGTCCCCCTGGCCTCGGGGCCGGGCTGGAAGGCGACCGAGCTGCGCTACCGCGGCGCCGACGGCTCGACCCCCCTGGCGATGACGCTCATCCGGCCCGACGACCTCGCGGCCTTCGAGGCGGCCCTCACCTCCGACGGGCTCGCCGGCGTCGCCGAGAAGCTCGAGGACCAGCGCCGCCGGCTGCAGGAGGTCACCTTCGAGGAGCCCGCTGTCGATGGGGACTGCGGGACCTACGCCTACCAGGTCCACCTGCTCATGCCCCGCTTCTCGATCGCCACGGCGGCCCAGCTGGGCAGTCCGCTGCAGGCGCTCGGGATGCCGCTGGCGTTCGACCCCGCGGCCGCGGATTTCGGCGGGATCCACCTCCCGGCGAGCGCGGAGGACCGGATCTTCATCGGCGACGTCATCCACCAGGCGAACATCGACGTCGACGAGAAGGGCACGGAGGCGGCTGCGGCCACGGCTGTCGAGATGGCGACCGGCGGCTGCACCGGGCCGGGCCCGGCGAAGACCGTCACCCTGGCCCTTAACCGGCCGTTCCTCTTCCTCATCCGCGACGTCGAGACCGGGGCGATCCTGTTCATGGGTCGCGTCGTCGACCCGTCCGTGAAGTCGTAGGGAGGCCGCAAGCGTGCCGACAGGCCGCGTGAGCGTGGCCGCGCGCCGGGGCCGGATCGTCCTCACCGTCCTCGCGGTCGCCCTGCTGGCGTCGGCCTGCGTCGGGGCGGGATCGTCGGGCGCCCCGACCGCCGCGAGCCCGTCGCCGAGCTCGACGCCGCCGGCCGTGGTCGACGACACCCTCGTCGCCCGCATCTTCGCCTACCCCGACGTGACGGTCGGGCGCGTGCCGCCGATGCTCAGCGTGTACGCAGACGGCCGCGTCCTCTCGCCGTCGTGGACTGCGGACGGGGGGTTCCAGCTGCCGCTCGTCGTGCGCCGGCTCACCCCGGCGGGCCTGGCGGACCTGCGCGCCAGGCTTGGAGGGCAGCGGCTTCTTCGCCGGCGATATCGAGGTCCCGCCGACGCAGGTGACGAACTCCGGCTTCACGACATACGTCGTCTCGCTCCGCCGCGACGACGAGCTGGTGACCGCCCGGACGACCAACTTCGCGATGTCGGACCGGGGCCGGGCGCTGGTGGACCTGGCCGAGCGCTGGATGCAGCCCGAGCGCGAGCTGCCGGAGGAGGCGTGGCTGCCCGGCCAGGCCCGCTACGAGGGCTCGCGGTGGTACGTGTGGCTGCGCCTCGTCCCCGGCGTGACGCCGGAGACGACCGTGGACTCCGCCCCGCTGGAGGCCGCGATCGGCGACCTGGCGACCTTCGGCGCGGTCCAGCGACTGCCGGGCGACGGGAGTGTTGAACGATGCGGGTCGGTCCCGGCGGATGTCGTGGCGCGGGTTGCGGCGGGCCTCGAGGCCCAGGACATGGACCTCGGACCGCCCGATCGCGACCAGCTCATGGTCGACCTCCGCTGGTCGGGCGGCCGCGGGACGGTGGCGCTCGGCGCCTACGAGATGCTGCCGGACGACCCGCTCCTCTGCCCGGCCGACCTCTGGCCGTGAGGCTATGCTCGGTGGTGCCGCCGACGTCCAGCCACAGCTCAGGCGGCCCGCGGCCTCGCAGTGCCGATCACCGTGAGTCTCGACCGCCGCGGCGGACCCTGCCCTTGGTAGGCGCGACGACCTACTTGATCGCCTGCCGGATGCTGGCGACCCGCTCGGTGTAGTAGTAGGCGCAGCCGGCCTTCACGAAGTCGGCCTCGATCTTCAGCTCGGCGAGGGCCTTCTTCACCGCGAGTGGCGCGACCCCAATCTCCTTGGCGATGGCTCCCGCGGAGAGCCCCTCCCGTCCGCTCGCGTCCTTGACCATGGCTCCGTTCCCCCTTCCGTCGCGGTGGTGTGTCCCCAGCAAGATGTAGTGTCCGCCGGAACGGCGGCCACTGGCAACCATCGATCGCGTGCGCGGGCACTTCGCGACCAACGCCTCTCGCGCCGGGGCGCAGTCGCGCGCACGGTGAGTGCCGCAGCGTGACGGGCGATCGCGCGGCGTCGCGGAAGGGCACGATGACAGGACCAGGCAGAGTGTCGAGGCAGCGCGGCGAGTTCCCTCCCCGGCCGGTGGCAGCAGGGGGGCGGTCCGATCGCGCAGCCCTGGCGCTGGTGGCGGTCGTCGCGTTCGGGGTCGTCGGCCTCGCGCTCCTCGGCCAGCAGGCAGGCGGGGGCCTCGAGCCCGCGGATGCCGCGCACGCGAGCGCGGCTGCGCCGTCGCTGCAGGCCGCCACGCCCCCACCCCGGGCCGCCGTTCCCCTCGCGCCGGCGCCCTCGTGCCCGGCCGGGTCGACGCCGGACGAGCCGGGATCCGCGGGCCGGGCGCGGCCGCCCCGGTCCGGCATCGCAGCGATGGCGTTCGACCGCGACTCGGGACGGATCGTGCTCCTTGTGGCTGCCGCCGGGAGCCCCGAGACCTGGACGTTCGACGTCTGCCGCAACACCTGGACGCAGATGCAGCCCACGGGCGGGCCGCCACGAGAATCGGCTACCGGGGCGACCCTCGCTCACGACGTCGCGGCCGACCTGACGATCGCCGTGGGCGACGACGGGACCACCTGGGCCTACGATCTCGAGGCGGACACCTGGATCCAGAAGGGCGCTGCGCCGACTGCGAGACGCCTCTTCCTCGTCTACGACCCCATCGCGGAGCGCGTGATCGCCACCTCCGGCACGGCGCCCGTGCAGATCTGGACCTATGACGTCGACGTCGACGAGTGGGCCCGGGTTGCCCAGGCGAACGCACCGGCGCGCCGCGTCGAGCTCGTGGCCTACGACAGCTCGATCGATCGGATCGTCGCGCCGCGGGCGCCCGCGGGCTGGGTCACCAGGACTCGGCTGTTCGACCTGCGAACAGGCACGTGGTCCGAGGCGGGGACGTTGGTTCCGTCGTTCAGCGACTGGTTCATCTCCGGTGGCGAGATCGCCTACGACGATGTGGGCCAGCGGACGATCGTGTTCAGCGACGGCCTCGTCCTTGCCTACGACGCCGCGGCGGATCGATGGGAGACCCTGTCCGTGGCCGATCCTGCGGCGCCGGCCGGCCGGCCGGCCGGCACGGCTCGCCTCGGGCACTGGATGGTGTACGACCCCGTCAACGAGCGGCTCGTCATCTACGGCGGATGGGTCAGGGGGCTCCACGACTGGGCCGATGACGTCCTGGCCTTCGACCCGGCGACCCGTGAGTGGGCGGTTCTGCTCGAGCCGAGCCGGCCGTACTAGGCTAGGACGGGCCGGGCCCGTCGTTCCGAGATCCAGGGCGTTCGGGATCCCGTCGTCGGCTGTACCGTGAGGCAGGGCGCGTGGATCCCGCCTCCCGACGGGATCGGTCGAGGGAGCCGGAGGGTGAGCCGATGAGCGAGAGGACCTTCCGGGCGGTCGTGGCCGCCGTGCTCGTCGGGGCCCTTGTCCTGGCGGCGGTCGTCGCGTTCGCCGTCCTCCAGGCACCGGCCCCGAGCTCGTCGCCGACCGCGACCCCGACGGCCCAACCGACGCCGACAGCGCCTCCCACGCCCGCCCCGACGCCGACGCCGACCCCCCAGCTCGTGTTCGGAGAGGTGGACGTCACGGCCGTCGGGAGCGTCCCCCGGGGCGGGTCCTCGGGCACGAACCTCGTGCTCCGCTTCGTGGAGTCGAGCGTCGATGCGATCCCCGATGCCGAGGGGTCCTTCACGGTCACCCTGACCGACGCGGGGGGCGCGGGCGGGACGCTCGTCGTGTACACCGGCACTCCCGTGGTCGATGCCCCGGGCTCGCTGGGCGCCAGCGTGGAGATTGTGGGCCCCGGCGTGCTCAGGATCAGCATCGTCGCCGCCGACCGGGTGAACATCGAGCCGATCACCGTGACCGGACTCGGGATCGGGGCCTCGGCAGGGGCGGCCCTGGGACCGATCGGCGCGACCCTCGGCGATTTCGCCGGCTCCCTCGCGGGCGGCGTGGCGAACGTCGTCCTGCCGTCGCCGGGCACCGTCGTCGCCGGGCCCTGACCCGCGCGGGTTGCCCGCGGCCGGCTCGAGGTGCCCCGGCCGGTCTGAGCGATTGGTCCCGCGGCCGGTCGATGGTCCGCGGCCCGCGCGGGGTTGCCCGGGTCGGCCGGAAGTCCGCGGCCTGCGAGGGTTCCCGCGGCCCGGTCGGAAGTCCGCGGCCGGCGTCACGGCCGGCTCGAGGTGCCCCGGCCGGTCAGGGTTCCCGGCGGTTTCCTCGTCGATGACGTCCGCGTGATCACTAGCCGGGATCCGGTGCTTCCTCGGCCCTCGCAAGCCAGCACCCGCGCCTCGAGACGCGCCGGTTTCCTCGCCTGTGCGCTCCCAGTGGCGCATTGAGGAGGGTTGTTCGCGCCCAGACCCGGGTCGGCGGGCCGGAGACTCCGTTAGTGCTCACGGAGCCAGCAATGGCGAGGAAATCGTGGCGGCCGGCGGCGCCCAGACCCGGGTCGGCGGGCCGGAGACTCCGATAGTGCTCACGGAGCCAGCAATGGCGAGGAAATCGTGGCGGCCGGCGGCGCCCGACGCGGGCGGCGGGCCCGAACCCGAGAGTGCCCGGAGCCAGGGTGGCGAGGCGGCGGCCGGCGGCGGCCGTGAACGGCGGCGCCGGGGCACCGGCCGGGCGCCTAAGCCCGCGCGCCGGCCCTCAGAACCCGAGGCGCGCCAGGATCGGGGCCATGCGGCGCGCGGCCCGGGCGCGGTGGGAGACGGCCTGCTTGCGCTCGGGGGGCCATTCCCCGACGGTCGCGCCGCCGGGCGGCTCGGAGGCCGGCTCGAAGATCGGGTCGTAGCCGAAGCCGTTCGCCCCCCGGGGGACCGTCCCGATCCGCCCCTCGAACGTGCCCCGGGTGATCGTCACCGGCAGCCCTCCGCGGGGGCCGGCCCGGTCGGGCAGGGCCAGCGCCAGCACACAGCGGTACCGGGCGCCGCGGCGGGCCGGCGGGAGGTCGCCCAGCTCGGCCAGGAGCTTCGCGTTGTTGTCGGCGTCGGTCGCCTGCTCGCTGGCGTAGCGCCGGGTCCGCACCCCCGGCCCGCCGCCGAGAGCGTCGACCTCCAGGCCGGAGTCGTCGGCGAGCGTGGGGAGCCCGGAACGGCGGGCGTAGAAGCGCGCCTTGAGCGCAGCGTTGGCCGCGAAGGTGCCCCCGTCTCCTCGACCTCGTCGGGGATCCCGACGTCATCGAGGTCGACGAGCTCCGCGTGGTGGAGAGAAAGGAGGTCCCGCAGCTCCGCGAGCTTGTGCCGCGAGCGGGTCGCGACGAGCAGGCAAGGGCGCCGGCCGGTCGCGGGCCCGGTCACCGCTTCACGGTGGCGAGGACGGCCGCCTGGGCCTCGAAGAGCGTCCCCAGGCCCGCCCCCGCGAGGTCGAGGAGGTGCGCCAGGTCGTCGCGGGTGAAGGCCTTGCCCTCCGCCGTCCCCTGCAGCTCCACGTAGGCGCCGGCGTCCGTGCCCACGACGTTGAAGTCGACCTCGGCGACCCGGTCCTCCGCGTAGTCGAGGTCCAGGAGCGCGACCCCCTCGTGGATTCCGACCGACACCGCCGCCACCTTGCCGACGAGGAGCCGCTCCATCCCGTACGTGATGAGCGCCGCCGCGAGGGCCACGTAGCCGCCGGTGATGCTGGCCGTCCGGGTGCCGCCGTCGGCCTGCAGCACGTCGCAGTCGACGGTCACGGTCCGCTCTCCGAGCCGCCCCAGGTCGACCACGCCTCGCAGCGAGCGCCCGATGAGGCGCTGGATCTCGTGGGTCCGGCCGCCGATCTTGCCGGCGGTCGCCTCGCGCTGGGTCCGCTCCGCGGTGGAACGCGGCAGCATCGAGTACTCCGCGGTGACCCAGCCGCTCCCCTTGCCCCGGAGGTGGGGCGGGACGCGGTCCTCGATCGTGGCGGCGCAGAGGACCTCCGTGTCGCCCACGCGGATCCGGCAGGAGCCCTCTGCCCACTTCTGGACGCCGAGCGTCATCGTCACCGGCCGCAGCTCGTCGGGCCGGCGCCCCGACGGACGGACGGCCGAGCCCCGGTTCCCGATCGTCATGGCGCCACCTCGTCCGTTGACCCCTCCACCGGCCGCGGCGCGGGCGCGCCGGGCGCGGACGGCCCGGCCCCATTCTGGCGCGCCAGCTCGGCCTTCGCCGCGTCCCACAGCTCGTCGAGCTCGGCGAAGGAGAGGTCGCGGAGGGCGACGCCCCGCGCCGCCGCCAGGCGCTCGACGACCCCGAACCGGCGGCGGAACTTCTCGTTGGCCGCCCGCAGGGCCGCCTCTGCCTCCACGTCGTGGTGGCGGGCCAGGTTGACGACCACCATGAGCAGGTCGCCGAGCTCCTCCGCCCGGGCCGCGGACCCCTCGGCCGCGGCCAGCTCGCCGAGCTCCTCGGCCACCTTGCCCAGGATCCCCTCCACCGACGGCCAGTCGTAGCCGAGGTGGGCGGCCCGCTCCTGCATCTCCTGGCTGGCCGCCAGTGCCGGCATCGAGCGGCTCACCCCCTCGAGGGCGCTCTTCGGTGGCGCGGGCGCCCCTTCGTCGGAAGATGCCGCGGCGGCCGCCTCGGCCGCGCGCTCCGCCTGCTTGATCCGCTCCCACTGGCGGTTGACGTCGGTGGCCGTTCGTACCTGCGCATCGCCGAACACGTGCGGATGGCGGCGCACGATCTTGCCCGCGATCGCGGCCTGGACGTCGGCGAGGTCGAAGACGCCGGCCTCCGCGGCCAGCTGGGCATGGAGGACGACCTGCAGCCAGAGGTCGCCGAGCTCCGCGGCGAGCTCCGGCGTGGCGCCCTCGGCCAGGGCGTCGTAGACCTCGTACGCCTCTTCGAGAAGGTGGTTGCGCAGAGACTCGTGGGTCTGCTCGCGGTCCCAGGGGCAGCCGTCAGGGGCCCGCAGGCGGTTCGAGATCCAGGGCATGCCCCACGGCGAGGCCGCGGCGAGCTCGGGGGCGAGCGGGGCCAGGTAGAGCGGGGCCGCCAGGTCGGCGTCGACGAGGGCCCCGACGGTCGTCCCCCCGGCCACGCCGAAGCGACCGACCGGGTGGTCGGCGGGGTAGAGACGGCGCAGGACTGCGAGGGCGTCGCGGCCGGCCGGGCCGTGGCGGCCGGGGAGGGGCACGGGCGGCTCCGCCGGCGCGGCGGCTCGCAGGGCGGCGAGCGGGACGAGGAGCGTCGGCCGCGAAGGCTCGATCGGGACGGCGACCAGGCGCTCGGCGGGGACCACGGCAACGCCGTCGGCCGGGTCGAGGCCCCAGCGGAGGCGCGCCTCGGCGAGCAGGGCATCGAGCACGCGACCCTCGGCTCAGCCGGCGGGGGCGGTTTCCAGGAGCCGCTCGATCGTCGTCTGCTCGGGGTCGTCCTTGATGCCCAGGTACCAGTTGGAGAACGCGTTGTCGCGGAGGTCCTGGGCCTGCTGCTCGTCGGGCGCCCGGGTGGCGATCTCGTTGACCCTGTAGAAGGTCAGGCCGCCGTCCGCGACCGTGTCGGAGACGGCGTTCGCCTGGGTCGCGAAGATCACGTCCTCGGTCGCCTTCGCGAGCTGGTAGCGGGCTACCCACCCCAGGTCGCCGCCGTCGACCGCCGACGAGGCGATGGAGTGCTCGGCGGCCAGCTCTGCGAAGTCGGCGCCGGGCGCCGACGCCTCGGCGATCAGCTCCTGCGACCGGGCGGTCGGGCCCTCGGACGTCACGAACTGGATGACGTGCCAGCCGAAGGCCGACTTCACCGGCGCCAGGAGCTGGCCCGGCTGGAGGCCCTCGGCGAAGATCGCGGCCGCGAAGGCCGGATCGAGGGTGGCGCTCGGGTCGTCCTGTGCGAAGTACGGCAGGAAGCCGTTCTGGGCGGCCGACGTCGCGTCGTCGCTCCCGGGCGCGAGGTCGACGAAGCGTGCCGTCCCGGCCGTGAGCTCCTCGTGCGCCTTCTTCGCCTCCTCCTCCGTCGCGGCCCAGGCCGGGTCGTCGGCGGCGAGCGAGGACGCCCCGCCGGGATCGTCCTTCGGGGAGAAGAGGAGGTGCTTCACCAGGACGGCGCCGGGGGCGGGCTCCGTCCCGTTGTTGGCCTCGATCGAGATCTCCGCGATGCGGCGCTGCTCGGATGGCTTGTCCACCACCTCGGCGAGGATCTGGGCCTCGATCTCGTCGCGTGCCACCACGGAGCTGGCCGCCCGCCGGTAGGCCTCCTCGGAGACACCGGCGTCGGCAGCCTCCTGGAGGTAGTTGGGGTTGACGACCTCCTCGTAGATCTCCGTCATGCGCCCGATGCGATAGGCGCCGTCGGCGCCCTCGACGACCTCGGTGTAGCCGGGCGCCTCGAGGGCGAAGATGGCCTCGACGAACGCCGTGTCCGGGGCGGTGGAGCCCTCCTCGATGAAGTAGAGGTCGCCGTTCGTCTCGGCGGCGCTCGCGTCGCCGGAGGCCGCGACGACCTCCTCCCAGGTCTTGCCCCCCTCGAGGTCGGCGAGGAGTCCCTCGGCCTTCTTCCTCGCGGCGTCCTTCTGGGCCTGCGTGGGCTCGGTGGCGCCTTCGCTCGTCTCGGGGACGATCGTGATCATGTACGTGTGGCGGCTCTCCGGCGTGGTGGCGTCCTCGGTGATCTGGGCGTCGATGTCCGCGTCGGTGACCGTCACCCCCTCCTGCGGCGCGAGCTGGAGGATGAGGGTCGTGTCGATCTCGTTCTCGTAGGCCTGGCTGGGGACCTGCTGCTTCTGCTCCGCGATGTAGTTGAGGAGCTGCTGCCCCTGTGCCGCCGACATCCGGCCGGCATTGACCTTCTCGCGGGTCTGGGACTCCAGGGTGTCGAGGCGGAATGTGTCCACGGCCACCCGGTCGCGGAAAGCGTCCTTGGTGATCGTCTCGCCGTTGACCCGGGCCACCGGGGCGAGGTGCTCGTCGTACCAGCTGGCGGCGCCGGCGCCGACGAGGAGGAGGACGGCGAGGACGACGACGGCGCCGAAGCCGATGTTGAAGTAGAGGTTCCGGCGAGCGTCGGACTCGTGGCCGCTGCGGCGGCTGGTCCGCGTCGTCGGGCGAGCGCGGAAGGTCATGGTGCCTCTGGTCGGTTCGGGTTTGGGTGCTCGGGGCAGCCACGGTGGGGCGGCGGGCCCGGCGCATCGTACCGCACCGGGCGGCAGGACCCGGGCCGCGCGGCAGGAGCCGGGCCGCGCAGCCCGCCGCCACCGGCGATACTGTGGCGGGCCGGAGCCACGAGAGCCGGCCACGGATGCTGACGAGGGCCCATGAACGTCGTCAATGTCGTCCGCACCCAGGCGCGTCGGCTGCGCCGGTCGATCGCGCCGACCCCCCGGCAGCGGTTCGAGCGGCGCGTCGGCTGGGACCGCGACCCGGGATTCTGGCGCCGCCTCGCGAAGCAGGGCGCCTCGTTCCCGCCGTCCCGTCCCGACGCACGGTGGGATGCCTGGGTCAACCGGGCCCTCGTCGACCGGTCCCAGGCGGAGTTGGCCGTCGCCGAGATCGTGCGCTGCGGGCTGCCGCCGCACAACGACCACCCCAAGAACTGGGACCTGCTCGTCGCCCTGGGCGCGATCCTCGCCGGGACGCATCCCGTCGACCCCGTCCTGGAGATGGGCGCTCCCCGCTACTCGCGGCTCCTCCCGTGGCTGGCCCTCTACGAGTACCGCGACCTGGTGGGGATCGACCTCGTCTTCGACGCGCCGATCCGCGAGGGGCCCATCCGCTACGAGCCGATGGACCTGACAGCGACGACGTTCCCGGACCGGTCGTTCGCCGCGATCGCCTGCCTGAGCGTCGTGGAGCACGGGGTGGACATCGAGCGCTACCTGGCCGAGGCGAGCCGGCTGCTGCGTCCGGGCGGCATCCTCGTCACCTCGACCGACTTCTGGTGCGACCCGGTCGACGTCGCCGGCCTGGAGGCGTACGGCGGGCCGGTCCGCATCTTCGGCCCCGACGACCTCGCGGCCTGGGTGGAGATGGCCGCCGGGCACGGCCTGGAGCCGGAGCGCCCGCTCGACCTCCGCTGCTCCGAGCGGGTCGTCAGCTGGGAGCGCATGGGCCTGCAGTACACGTTCGCCAACCTCGTCCTCCGCCGGCGCTGACGGGAGTCGATCGTGGACGATCCCACCCCGCCGCTCCCGCCCCGGCCGCCCGCACCCCGGTCACCCTCGCCGGTGCGACGCGCGGTCAGCCGCGCCGTCGGCCTCCTGCCCGCCCCGCGGGACGCCGCCGCGCTCGCCGTCGGGCGCTCGGTGAAGGACCTGATCACGGGCCGGCCGCCCGAATCGTGGCGGACCCGGAAGGGCGAGCCGCCGCTGGACCCGCGCCTGCTGGTGGAGGCCCGGCGGGCCCTCGACGAGGATCGTCCCGCGGACGCCGTCGCCGTCGCCGGCGAGATCCTGGCAACCCACCCGCGCACCATCGCCGCCCACGAGATCCGCCACGTGGCGCTCCTGAGATCGGGCGAGCCGACGGCCAGCCTGGCCGCCCTCCGCGAGCTGCGGCGGATCGGGGACACACCGGAGCGGGCCGACCTGGACCGCCGGCTGGTGGGGATGCTGCGCGAGAGCGACCCCCTGTGGCTGCCGCGCATCCCGGGTCCCGCCGAGCCGATCGAGCCGGCCGCGCCGGGCCGGATCCTCTACATCCTCAAGGAATTGCTGCCCGACCGCCAGTCCGGCTTCTCCCTCCGCAGCCACCACACGATGGCCGCCCTGCGCCGGGCGGGGCTCGACCCGCTCGCCGTCACCGCCCTCGGCTTCCCCCGGTCGGCCGGCCGGGTCGCGCCCGCCGTGGAGACGGTGGAGGGGACGCGCGTCCATCGCCTGGACCTCGGCGCCGCCTACCCCGCCGACGTCCCCTTCGACCGCTACCTGGAGGACTTCGCCTGGCTCGCCTCCGGCGTCGTCCGCGCCGAGCGGCCGGCGATCCTCCACGCCGCGTCGGGGCTGCGCGGCTGCGACATCGCCCTCGTGGGCCTGGCGCTCCGGGAGCACCACGGCCTGCCGCTCGTCTACGACGTCCGCTCGTTCTTCGAGACCACCTGGAGCAGCCGCCCCGGGGCGGAGCACGCCGAGGTCGCCCGGCGGCGGCACGCCGCCGACACGCGGGTGATGGCCGCGGCCGACGCCGTCGTGACGATCGCCGAGGCGATGCGCGAGGACATCGTGGCCCGCGGGATCCCGGCCGAGCGGGTGTTCGTCGTCCCCAACGGGGTGGACGCGGAGCAGTTCGCGCCCCGCTCGCCGGATCCGGAGCTGCGTGCGCGCCTGGGGCTGCACGGCTTCGTCTTCGGGTACGTCAGCAACCTCGACCACCCGCGCGAGGGCCAGGAGCTCCTCGTCGAGGCCGCCGCCCGGCTGCGTGCCCGCGGCCGCGACGCGACCTGCCTCATCGTGGGCGACGGCCGGCGGCGGGCGGAGCTCGAGGAGCGGGCCCGCCTCGCCGGGGCCGGCGAGAGCGGTCGTCTTCACCGGCGCGGTGCCCCACGCGGAGGTGCCGGCCCACTACGCCCTGCTCGACGCGTTCGTCGTCCCCCGCCGCGACGAGCGGGCGGCCCGCCACGTCACGCCGCTCAAGCCCTACGAGGCGATGGCCATGGAGCGGGCGCTGGTGGTGAGCGACCTCCCGGCCCTCCGCGAGATCGCGGCGCCCGACGAGCGGGGCCTCGCCTTCGCCGCCGAGGACGCCGACGCGCTCGTGGCCTGCCTGGAGCGCCTCATGGACGCGCCCGAGCTGGGGCGCGCGCTCGGCAGCGCCGGGCGCGCGTGGGTCGTCCGCGAGCGCTCGTGGGCCGCGGCCGTGCCGCGCCTCGAGGCCGCGTACGCCGGGGCGCGCGAGCGATGGGCGGCCGGCCGGCGGCAGGCGGCCCGCCGATGAGCGCCGCCGAGGCCCTCCTCGAGGGGATCCGGGCGATCCGCTATCTCGGGGCGACGGGGCACCCCGACCCGCTCCTCCTCCTCTACCACCCCCCGGCCCGGACGAACCCCTTCCAGCGGCTCCTCTACGGGGAGGGCTGGAGCCGGGGGATCGTGGCGATGCCCCTCGCCGACCCGGCCGACGCGGAGGCGATCGCCGAGGCGGCGCGGGGCCGCGTCACGCCCGTCCTCCACCTGCACTGGCTCAACGGGGTCACCGAGCGCGCCGAGACGGCCGCGCGGCGCAGGCGAGCTCGCGGCGGCCTTCCTGGCCGGGCTCGACGCCTTCCGCGCCCAGGGCGGTCGGATCGCCTGGACGATCCACAACGCGCTTCCCCACGACGTCCGCTTCGAGGACGAGGCCGTGGCCGTCCGCCGCGGTGTCGTGGAGCGAGCGGTCATGGTCCACGCCCTGGCCGCCTCCACGCAGGCCGCGACCGCGCCCTGGTTCGAGATCCCCGCGGACCGGCTCGTCGTGATCCCCCATCCCAGCTATGCCGGCGTCTACCCTGCCACGGCGACGCGCGAGGCGGCCCGCTTCGAGCTGGGCCTCTGGCCCGATGAGCTCGTCTACCTCGCGTTCGGCGCCGTCCGCCCGTACAAGGGCATCGACGGCCTGCTCGCCGCCTGGCGGGCCGCGGCGGCGACGCCGCCCCTGCCACGCCGCCTCGTGGTCGCGGGCGCCGTGACGCGGGGGCCCGGCACCGAGGAGCTCCTCCTCGAGCTGGCCGTGACGCCCGACGTCGCGGCCTTCCCGCGCCGCATCGAGGACCACCTCGTGGGGGACTTCCACCGCGCCGCCGACGTCGCCGTGCTGACCCGGACGCAGGCGCTCAACTCCGGGGTGCTCCTCCTGGCCCTCACCTTCGGCCTGCCGGTCGTGGCGCCGCGCTTCGCCGCGGCCGAGGAGCTCCTCGACGACCGGGTCGCGATCCTCTACGAGCCGGGCGATCGGGACGGGCTGGCGGACGCGCTGCGGCGGGCGCCGGAGCTGGTCGCCTCGCGCCCGGGCGACGACGCGCGCGCGATCGCCGCCCGCTTCGACCCGGCCGGGATCTCGCGGACGTTCGTCGAGGAGCTGCGGCGGCGGGTCGGGACGGCCGGCTGACGATCGCGGCGCGGGGCCGGGATCCTCGCCCGGCCGCCGCCGCCCGGCGCCAGCCGGCTGACGCGCCGGGTCAGGCGCTCCAGCCGGCGCCGAGACGCAGCACCTGGCGCGGCCGCGGCGAGCGGTTCCGCGAGGCGTTCACGGTGTCCAGGATGAGATCGCCCTGCGCGTAGACCGCGTCCCAGTCGATCGCCCGGTGGGCCGTGACGATGAGGAGGAGGTCCGCCCAGCCGAGCAGCTCGTCGAGCGGCGTCGAGGGGTCGGTGCGCCCGCTCGCGTCGCGGAAGCGGTCGATGTGCGGGTCGTGGAAGCGGACCTCGGCACCCCGCTCGCGGAGCCCGGCCAGGACGTGGGCCGCCGGCGCCTCGCGCGCGTCCCCCACGTCGGGCTTGAAGGCGACCCCGAGGACGCCCACCCTTGCGCCCTTGAGCGAGCGAGCCCGGTCGTTGAGGGCCTCGGCCGCGAGGTCCACGACGTGGCGGGGCATCCCCACGTTGACGTCGGCGGCCAGCTCGATGAAGCGGTCGGTGAAGTCGAACTCGCGGGCCCGCCACGAGAGGTAGTAGGGGTCGACCGGGATGCAGTGCCCGCCGACGCCGGGGCCCGGGGTGAACTTCATGAAGCCGAAGGGCTTCGTGGCGGCGGCGTCGATGACCTCCCAGACGTCGAGGCCCATCCGCTCGCAGAGCAGGGCGAGCTGGTTGACGAACGCGATGTTGATGTTGCGGAAGACGTTCTCCAGGAGCTTCGCCATCTCGGCCGCGTCGGGCGAGGAGAGCTCGACGACGGTGTCGTTGATGTGCGACAGGAGCGCCGCGGCGCGCGCCGTGGCGGCCGGCGTGGAGCCGCCGACGAGGCGCGGGACAAGCTTGCCCGAGCTTGCCGGGTCGCCCGGGTTGACGCGCTCGGGAGCGAAGGCGAGGTCGAAGTCGGTGCCGGCCCGGAGGCCGGTCTCCCGCTCGAGGACCTCCCGGAACGGGCCCGTCGTGGTGCCCGGGAAGGTCGTCGACTGGAGGACGACAAGGTGTCCCGCGTGGAGGCCGGCGCGGACGAGCTCGGCCACGGAGAGGACGGGGCCGAGGTCGGGGTCCCGCGTCGCCGTCACCGGCGTCGGGACGCAGACGAAGACGGCGTCGGCGGCGCGGACAGCGTCCGGGTCGGGCGCGATCGCCCGGAAGCCGGCCGCGAGCGCCGCGGCGAGGCGGGCGTCCGAGATGTCCTCGATGGGCGAGCTGCCCCGGTTGAGCTCGTCGACCCGCGCCGGGCTGGCGTCGATCCCGGTGACCGCGACGCCCGCCTCCACGAACCCGAGGGCGAGCGGCAGCCCGACGTAGCCGAGCCCGATGACCGCGATGGACCGATCGTGTTCCACGACGCCTCCTGTGGCGCAAGCCCCCTGCCTGCGGTCAGGAGGATAGCCGGTCGCGGGCCAGCTCCTCGATGAGGGCCAGGTAGCGCGGCGCCTCCGCGTCCCAGGCGAGCTCGCGGGCCCGGGCCGCTGCGCGTGCCGCCGTGGCGGCACGCCAGGCCGGGTCGTCGACCACGCGGAGCATGGCCCGGGCGAGGTCGGCCGGATCGTCGGGCGCGTACCACGCGAGCATGTCGGCGTCGAACTCGGCGCGCGCCGAGGGCAGGTCGGCGGCAACGACCGGCTTCTCCATGATCGCGCCCTCGAAGACCTTGGTGGAGAGGCTCATCTCCGAGAAGCGGTTCCGGCGAATCGGCGAGAGGACGAGGTCCGCGCCGGCGAGGGCGCCGGCGACGGCGTCGAGGGGGATGCGGCCGTGGAAGCGCACGCGGTCGGCGACGGCGAGCCGGGCCGCCTGCTCGCGGAGCTCCTCCTCGCGGTCCCCCCGCCCGAAGAGATCGAGGACGGCCGGGAGGTCGGGGCGCTCGCGGGCCAGGATCGCGACGGCCTCGACCACGTCCTCCAGGGCGTAGAGCGGGGTCAGGGCGCCGGCGTACGCCAGGCGCAGGACGCCGTCGGCCATGAAGGGCCGGCGGACATGGGCGGCGGGATCGAAGCGGGCGAGGACGGGGCCGTTGCGGATCACGTCGACCTTCCGGGCGGGGATCCCCAGGGCGAGCAGCCGCTCGTGGCGCTCCCGGGTGACGGACAGGGCCCGGCTGGCGACCCCGATGGCGAGGCGCTCGACGACGGTGAGACCGCCGATCGTGATGGCGTTCGACGCGCCGGGGAAGCGCGACCGGAAGAACTCCGGTGTCGCCTCGTGGAGGTCCAGGAGGAGCGGGACGCCGGCGAGGCGAAGCGGGAGCGCGGCACCGACGAGGAAGTCGGGCGGCGTGTGGACCTGGACCAGGCCGTAGCGGCGGCGCCGGTGGGCCCGGGCGAGGGTGAAGGTGGCCCGCGCCAGGAACGTCGTGTACTCCGCGAGGTAGGTGGCGATCGGCGAGCCCTGGTGGCGCTGGACGTCCAGGCGGGTGATCGCCACGCCCTCCAGGGTGCCCCGCGCGGGGTCGCCGGGGCGCCGCAGCGAGATGACGTCCACCGGCCACCCGGCGCGCACGAGGGTCTCGGCCTGGCGCCGGACCCGCGGGTCCTCCTCGTAGTAGCTGTGGACGAGCATGACAACCGGGCGCCGTCGCCGGCCGCGCGTCACGCCGTCGGCGCTCCCTCCGGGCGGGCGGCGAGCCAGCGCTCGATCTCCGCCGCGATCCGCTCGCCGGCCCGGCCGTCCCAGAGGGGCGGCGGCTCGGCCGGGCGGACGAACAACCCGCCGAGGACCGCGGCCACCTCGGCGGGGGCGGACTCCGGGGTGACGAGGCGGTTCGTGCCGTGGCTGATCGTGATCGGCCGCTCCGTGTTGGGGCGGACGGTCAGGCAGGGGACCCCCAGCACGGTCGTCTCCTCCTGGATCCCGCCCGAGTCGGTCACCACGACCGCGGCTCCCCGGACCAGGGAGAGGAAGTCGACGTAGCCGAGCGGCTCGACGACGCGGATCCGAACGCCGTCGCGGAGCCCGGCTGCCTCGAGCGTCGGCCGGCCGCGGGGATGGAGCGGCAGAACCACGGGAACCTGTGCCGCGATCGCGTCGAGCATCGTCACGAGCCGTCGCGCCGCCTCGGGGCGGTCGACGTTGGCCGGCCGGTGGAGGGTCGCCACCGCGTACGGCACGCTGATCCCGAGGGCGGCCTGCTGCGCCGCCGCATCGAACCGGTCGAGGTTCGCCAGCAGGGTGTCGATCATCGGGTTGCCGACGAGGCGGATGCGGTCCGCGGCCACGCCCTCGCGGGCCAGGTGCCCGATCGCCTCGGGGCTGGTCGCGAAGAGGAGGTCGGCAAGGATGTCCGTGACCCGCCGGTTGACCTCCTCGGGCATCGTCATGTCGAAGCTGCGGAGGCCCGCCTCGACGTGCGCCAGCGGGACGCCCATCTTCGAGCCCACCAGGGCGGCGGCCGTGGTCGAGTTGACATCGCCGTAGACGATCGCCAGGGAGGGCCGGAGATCGGCGAAGGCGCCCTCGAGGGCGACCATGATCGCCGCCGTCTGGGCCGCGTGGCTGCCGGAGCCGACGCCGAGGTTGAGGTCGGGCTCGGGGAGCCCCAGCTCGTGGAAGAAGACGTCGGACAGGGCGGCGTCGTAGTGCTGGCCGGTGTGGACCAGCGTCTGGGGCAGCCCGCGCGCGGCGAGGGCCCGGATGACCGGGGCGGCCTTCATGAAGTTGGGGCGGGCCCCCACGACGTGGACGAGCGGGCGGGGCCCGGGGGTCACGGTGATCACGACAAGCGCGCCGGGCGCACCGGGGCGGCCTCGGCGGCCGGGAGGGTCTTCGACACGGCCGATACCCTAGCACGGGCGAGCCCGCCTCCCATGGCGCCGCTCGCCCGGCCCACGCCCTCGTTCACGGGACTCGCAACGGGCGGTCCGCCGGGCGGTCCGTCCGGACGGCCTGTGCTACCGTCGGGCAGATGGCACCACCCTCCCCCGAGCCGCCGGGCGACGGCGGGCCGGTGCGGCTCCGCCTCCCCGGCATGAACCGCGCGCTCGCGCTCCGCGAGATCCGGTCGATCCTCCGCAACCGCAAGCTCGCGGCATTCCACCGCCTGGGCGGGCGTGCCTCGCCCGCGCTGCGCGACCGGGCCCTGCGCCCGCCGCTGGCCATCGTCGAGCGCCTCGCGGAGCGCGATCCGGGCCACGCGGTCTGGGGGCCCAGCGCGGTGATGCTCCGCTGGGAGGTGGGGCGGACCCAGGATGCCCTGGACCTCCTCCACCGGGGCCTGGCGGTCGCCGAGCCACGGGCGCTCCTCCGCCTGGCGATGGTCGCCGCGACGGTCGGCCGGCTGGACGAGACGCTTCCGATCGCGGACCGGCTCCCGGAGGGGCAGCTGCGTCAGCGTCTGCTCGCCGACCTGGCGCTGGCGTCCGGGCGCTACGAGGAGGCCATCGAGCTCGCCCGCGGGCTGACCGGATCCTCGGACCACGGGCGCCGCCACCTGATCGTCGCGCGTGCCGAGGCCGAGCTGCGCGTCCTCGACCCGGCGTGGCGGCCGCGCCTCCCGGCCCGCGCCGGGACGGGCTGGACGCCGACGGCCGGCCGGGTGCTCCACGTTCTCACCAACTCGCTGCCCTACCGCCAGAACGGCTACTCCGTCCGGGCCCAGCAGATCGCCCTCGCCCAGCGGGCCGTCGGGCTCGACCCGCACCTCGCCACGCGGGCGGGCTTCCCGCTCACGGAGGGCCGGGTCGGTGCGCCGGCGCGCGAGCGCGTGGAGGGCGTGCCGTACTACCGGATCCGCCCGGACACGCCGTTCTCCGGGGCGCCCGATGTGCAGGCCGCCGCGACGGCGGCCGGCCTCGACGCCCTCGTCGCGGAGCTCCGGCCGGCCGTCCTCCACCCGACCACCAACCACCCCAACGCCCAGGTCGCCCTCGCCCTCCGCGAGCGCTACCCGCTGCGGGTCGTCTACGAGGTCCGGGGCTTCCTCGAGGAGACCTGGGTCTCGCGGACGGCCGGCGACGGCGCCACGGCCGACCGGTACGTCAAGGGGCGAGCCGTGGAGACAGCATGCATGACCGCCGCCGACGCGGTCGTCACGCTCTCCGAGACGATGAAGGCCGACATCGTGGCCCGCGGCATCCCGCCCGAGAAGGTGGTCGTGGTGCCGAACGCGGTCGATCCCGCGCGCTTCGCGCCGCGGCCCCGCGACACCGCCCTCGCGGCCCGCCTCGGGTTCGAGCGGGGCGAGACGGTCCTCGGCTACATCTCCAGCATGGTCGCCTACGAGGGGATCGTCCACCTCATCGACGCGACGCGGATCCTCCGCGACCGGGGCCGGCGCGTCCGCCTGCTCCTCGTGGGCGACGGCGAGGAGCGGGGGGCCCTCGAGGAGCACGCCCACGCCCTGGGCCTCCTCGACCATGGGATCGCCCGTTTCACGGGCCGCGTGCCCCACCACACCGTCGGCGCCTACTACTCGGTGATCGACCTCTTCGTCGTGCCGCGCACGAACGACCGCGTCTCGCAGCTGGTCACGCCGCTCAAGCCGTACGAGGCGATGGCCATGGAGCGCTGCCTGGTTGTCAGCGGCGTGGGGGCGCTCCTGGAGATCGTTCAGCACGGCGAGACGGGGGTGTCGTTCGTGCCCGAGGACCCGGTCTCGCTCGCCGACGCCGTGGAGCCGCTGCTCGACGCACCGGCGGAGCGGGCGCGGCTGGGCGCCAACGCGCGGGCCTGGGTCCTGGAGCACCGCACCTGGGCCCACAACGGGGAGCTCTACCGCTCGCTCTACGAGCGGCTCGGCGTCGTCTGATCCCGGCCGGCCCCGCCGCACGGGCCGCCGACGGGTGCTACCCTTTCCAGCCCGTGAAGACCTCCCCGCGGGCGGCCGTGCCGGCCGGCCCTGCCACCGCCCGCCGACGGCCGTTCGGCACCCTCCGCGAGGGGATCCACGACCTCACCTCGCGGGTGCGGCTGATCCGCTTCCTCGTCGGCGCGGAGATGAAGCGGACCCACGCCGACACCGCGATCGGGACGCTCTGGTGGATCCTCGACCCGGTCCTCCAGATGCTCGTCTACTGGGTCCTGGTGGCCGTCATCTTCCAGCGGACGACGCCGGACATCCTCCTCTTCCTGATGTCGGCGATCCTGCCCTGGAAGTGGTTCGCCTCGACGCTCTCGGAGGCGTCGACGTCGATCACCTCCCGGCAGTCGCTCATCCGCCAGCTGCAGTTCCCCAAGCTCGTCCTGCCGACGGCCGGGGCGTGCGCGGCGGTCGTCAGCTTCGCCTTCGGGCTCGTCGCCCTGGCGGGCCTGTACATCCTCTATCCCGAGCGCCTGTCGTTGTGGGTCCTGGCGCTCCCGGCGATCGCGGCCGTGCAGTTCGTCTTCAGCCTGGCCCTCGGCATCTTCCTCGCCGCCATGAACACCTTCTTCCGCGACGTCCAGAACGTCCTGCGCCACGTCGTCCGGCTCTGGTTCTACATGTCCCCCGTGCTCTACTCGCTCGACCAGCTCGAGGAGCAGCCCGTCGCCCAGAATGTCCTGAGCCTCAACCCGATGGCCCCCATCCTCGACGGCTACCGGCGGATCCTCTACGGCACGGAGGAGTCGGTTGGCGGCGTCGCGCCGGACTGGCTGCCCCTGCTCGGCGTCCTCGGCCTGTCCACGATCCTGCTCGCCCTCGCCATCGTCGCCTTCAAGCGGGCCGAGCCGGCGTTCGCGAGGATCCTCTCGTGAGCGAGGGCGACGGCCGCGAGCTTGCGCTCGACGTGCGGGATCTCGGCGTCCGCTACAACCTGAACTTCACGAAGCGCACCACGCTCAAGGGCTCGCTCGGGTCGATGCTGCGGCGCAGCCGGGAGGCCACCACCCACTTCTGGGCCCTCCGCCACCTCTCGTTCTCGGTCGAGCACGGCGAATCGCTCGGGGTCATCGGGCCCAACGGGGCCGGCAAGAGCACGCTCCTGCTGGCCCTGGCCGGGATCCTGCAGCCGAGCGAAGGCCTGGTGGACGTGCGGGGCAAGGTCTCCACCCTCCTCACCCTGGGCGCCGGCTTCGAGCCCGAGCTGACCGGCCGCGACAACATCGACCTCCTCGGCGCATTCCTGGGCTTGAGCCGGCGCGAGATGGCCGATCTCGTGCCCTCGATCGTCGACTTCGCCGACCTGGGCGCCTTCATCGACGCGCCGGTCAGGACGTACTCGCTGGGCATGAAGGCCCGCCTGGGCTTCTCGATCGCCACCGCGGTCCAGCCGGACATCCTGCTGCTCGACGAGGTCCTGGGGACGGGCGACCAGGTCTTCCGGGCGAAGAGCCAGCAGCGGATCCGCGAGCTGATGACCACCGCCCGGGCGATCATCCTCGTGACCCACGACCTGACGTACGTCACGGAGTTCTGCAACCGGGGAATGCTCCTCGAGCAGGGGCAGCTCGTCTTCCAGGGCGACCCCGCCGAGACGGTCGACGTCTACCGCCGGCGCGTGGCCGAGCGGAAGCTGCTCGTCGCCAGCGACGCCCAGCGCTTCGCGGTCGAGCCGGCGCGCTGACCCGCCGGGGCGCGGTCGGCGACGCCTCGGCGCGGCGGCCTGCCCCTAGCCGCGCCTGGCGCCGCCCAGCCGCACGACCACCAGCGCCACCCCCAGGGTCGCGCCGAGGGCGAGGGCGCCCCGCCAGTCCAGCAGGATCTTCGCCTCCCCGTCGATCCGGCGGGCGAGGGCGACGGCGATCCCGGTGGAGGGCCCGGCCTGCACGGTGTTCGCCACGACGGAGCGCACGAGCGTCTGCTCGAGGTGGACCTGCTGGGCGAGCATCCCCCTGACATAGCCCTGCCGCACGGTGGCCTCGCGGGCGGCGATCCCGCTCACGAAGCCCTGGTCGACCGAGGCATGGTTGGCGGCGATTCCGCCGACGGCCGCGAGCCGGGCGCTGACGTCGGTGGCGCGGACGCCGCCGATGGCGCCCCGCTCGAACTCCAGGAGGTCGACGGCGACGGCGTCCAGCGAGCCCGTGGCGGGCTCGGCAGCCCGGGGAGCGGGCGGCTCGGCCGGAGCGGCGGCAGCGGCCGCGCGCGACCGGCGGCGGCGCGGCGGGACGGCGGGGGGCTCGGCGGTGGGGAGCGTGGGCTCGGTCTGGTCGGTCATCGGGCTCCCTCGCGGGTGGCGGGGCGCGGGGCCGGCCGAACGGTGGCCCGTGGCGATCCGCACGGTGCGTCGATGCCCAGCCTACCGCGGCACGCCCCGGCGTGCGCGCGCCGCGGCGGCACGCCCCGGCGCGCGAGCGCCACCGCCGGGCCTGACGCCACCCGGCTGCGGCCCGGGAGGGTATCCTCGGCCGGCATGTCCGTCCAGTCGCCTCTGCCCGCGCACGGCTCGCGCGCTCGACCGCGCTCATTGGCCGCGGCCGCCCTCGTCGTGGCGATCCTGGCGGCGGCCTGCGGCTCCACGTCGTCCGCCGCTCCCGCTCCCTCGGGCTCGGCCGTCGGGGCCGGCCCGGCGACCACGCCGGAACGCCCCGAGGGCACGCCGGCCGCGACGGGCACGCCGGCCGCGACCGACCCCGAGCCCGACGGCGGCCCCCACCCCGACGCCCAGCCCGACGCCGGCGCCGACACCCGCCCTGGCGGTGGCGCCGCTCACCGGGCGCCTCGTCGCCCCCGCCCTCGCTGCCCGCCGCCCGATCGCGGTGATGGTCGACGACCACTGGAACGCCCGTCCGCAGAGCGGCTTCAACGCGGCATCGGTCGTCTGGCAGGCCCCCGCCGAGGGCGGCATCCCGCGCTACATGATGGTCTTCGCCGAGGGGGACCCGCCGGCGGTCGGGCCCGTCCGCAGCGCCCGCGTCTACTTCGTCGAGTGGGCCGCCGAGTGGGACGCGGTCTACGTCCACGTCGGCGGGAGCCCCGGGGCGATGACTCTCCTCCGGCAGAAGGGCCAGGGACAGCTCGTGTACGACGCGGACGAGTTCCGCTGGGGCCGGACGCACCTCTGGCGGACGACGGATCGCCGGCCCCCGCACAACGTCTACACGGACGGCGAGCACCTGCGGGCCCTGGCCGAACGCCTCGGGGCCGATGACGTCGACGCGTCGCCCGCCTGGAGCTTCGTTCCCGACGCGCCACTCGGCCAACGACCCGCCGGCGCCCGGATCGACCTCGCCTACCAGCTCAACCGGGTCGCCTATCGCTACCACCGACCGACGAACACATGGCGGCGGTCCGTCGGCGGGAAGGGCCAGCGCGACGCGGCCGACAACCGGGTCGTGGCGCCCACGAACGTGGTGATCATGGAGGTCGCCTTCGGCTCCCTCGGGCCCAACCAGAAGGGGCGCCTGGAGGCCGCGAACGTCGGCAAGGGGCGAGCCTGGATCGCCACGAACGGGATCGTCACCAAGGGGACGTGGCGGAAGGACTCCGTGGCCGAGCCGACACGCTTCTACGATGCCGCCGGCCAGCCGGCCGCGCTCGCCGTCGGGCAGACCTTCGTGCAGGTGATCCCGCCGGGGACGCCCCTCAAGATCGTCGCCGGGAAGCGGGTCGTCAATCCGCCGCAGGC
This sequence comes from uncultured Chloroflexia bacterium, assembly GCA_963709605.1. Taxonomy (GTDB): domain Bacteria; phylum Chloroflexota; class Limnocylindria; order Limnocylindrales; family CSP1-4; genus CTSoil-043. The sequence goes on from CAVPWX010000007.1 coordinate 73,079, forward strand.
GGCGGGGCGAGCCGCCACCTAGCCCTAGCGACCGGTCGCCGCCTCGGCGTAGACGCGGCGCGTCTCCCGGGCGACGTCTGCCCAGGTCCGGCGGTCGCCGGCCCCGCGCGCGGCGGCGGCGCCCGCGATCCCGCGATGGACGCGATCGTCGGCCCACGCCGCCCGCAGCGCATGGGCCAGGCGATCGGGATTCCGCGGCTCCACGAGGAGGCCCGCGGGCCCGACCACCTCGGACAGGGCGCCCGTCGCGCTTGCCACGACCGGGGTCCCCGCGGCGAGGGCGTCGAGGACCGGCAGCGCGGCGGCGTCGCTCACCACGGGGTGGACCGCGGCCCGGGCCCCGGCGACGAGGCGCGCCACCTGGTCGGCTGGGAGCGCCGGCGTGTAGTGGAGGAGCTCGCCGACGCCGGCTCCGGCAGCGGCCACCGCCGCGGCAGCCCGATCGTCCGGGGTCGTGTTGACGAGGAGGATCCGCGGCGGCCACGGCACCCCCCGGGCGAGGCGCGGCGGGCGCCCGGCGGCGGCCAGCCGGGCGAGTGCGTCGAGGAGCGTCGCGAGATCGTGGCGGGCGTCGTGACGCCCGGTATAGACGAAGTAGCGCTCCGGGATGCCGAAACGCTCGCGGTCGGCAGCCAGCGCGGCCCGCTGCGCGTCACCGACCTCGGTGCCCTCCATCGAGAAGGGGGCGAACGCGTCGCCGCCGGCGAGGGGGATCACCCGCAGGCAGGACGGTCGGATCCGAAGCAGGCTCGTCGCCGCCCGGGCCACGGCGGCGCTCCCCACGAGGACTGCGTCGGCGTCGCGAAGGAGCTGCGCTCGCAGGCGCTGACCGAACCGCGCCGCCGGCGAGCGCTGGTACTGGCCGGGCAGCTCCCAGGGCGCCAGGTCGAGCAGCGTCGCGACCACCGGGAGACCGGGCCCGATCGGCAGGGCGCCGGCCACGGCGTGCGCGACCACGCGCGAGCCGGCCGGGCGCTCGCCGCCGCGCCCGCTGGCGATCGCGGCACCGCGCACCAGGAACGGATCAAGAGTTAGCGCACCTGAACGGAACAGGCGAGTGATCGGCAGTCGTCGCTTACCGACGACCGGAAGCCCCGGGAAGGCCGCCGTCGGGTCGTCCGCCCCCAGATCGAGCAGGATGACGAACGTCTCGCCGGGCAGCGGGTCGGCCGCGTACGCGGCCAGCAGGCTGCGCAGGTAGACGGCCGTGGCCGGGGCCCGGTCGGGGTCCTGGAGCGGCCGGACGTCGACGAGGACGCGGGCTCCCGACGGAGCCGGGGGCGGCCCGGCCCCCTCGCCCAGCCTCACGCGGCCTGCCGCGGGCCGCGGCCCCGCAGCTCGTCCCAGCGGAGCTGGAGGACGACGACGAGGGCCTCTCCGACGATCCGCCGGCTCATCTTGCTCTGCCCGACGCGGCGGTCACGAAATGTGATCGGCACCTCGCGGATGCGGGCGCCGCCCCGCTGGGCGCGGTACGTCATCTCGACCTGGAAGACGTAGCCCCCCGCGTGGACCCCGGCGAACTCGACGGCCCCCAGGGTCGCCGCCTGCCAGGCCTTGAAGCCGCCGGTCAGGTCATTGGCGGGGAGGCTGAGCACAAGCCTGGCGAAGAGGCTCCCGCCCCTGCTCACGAAGCGGCGCAGGAAGCCCCAGTCCACGACCCGGCCACCCTGTGTGTAGCGCGAGCCGATGACCAGGTCGGCCGTCCCGTCCAGGAGGGGCGCAAGGAGGCTCGGCAGGGCGCCGGGATCGTGCGACCAGTCGGCGTCCATCTGGATGACGCGCGCCGCGCCGCCCTCGAGGGCGGCTCGGAACCCGGCGAGATACGCCCGCCCCAGGCCCGCCTTCGCGGCGCGATGCAGCACGCGGACGCGGGCATCGGCGGCCGCCAGGCGATCGGCGATCTCGCCGGTCCCGTCGGGGGAGCCGTCGTCGACGACGAGGAGGGTGGCGTCCGGAAGGGTCGCCAGGATCGCCGTCGCGATCGGCTCGAGGTTCTCGGCCTCGTTGTAGGTCGGGAGGACGACCCAGGCTCCCGCCCCGGCGGGCGCGGCGCGCCCGGCTCCCGCGACGGCCTCGGGATGCTCGTCGGCGTCGGGGGGCGCGGCGGGCGCGGTCATGGCGCGTGCGGCGGGGTCGGGAGCGCGGTCATGGCGCCGAGTGTAGCGGGGCGCCGCCTACGGGATCGTCACCGTGACATCCGTTCGGTTCCGCCCGCCTTTCGTGTCGCGGCCCCGCAGCGAGACCGAGGCCGGGCCGGGGGCGCCGCCGGCCACGACGACGCTGGCCCGCCACGAGCCGTCGGCAAGACGGACGACTGCCATCGGTACCGCATCCCTCCCGGCCTGGCCGAAGAGGGCCGTGGGCGCGGCGGCCAGCGGCTCCACGCTCCGGAACGTCACCCGGAAGATGGTCCCCGCCTCCGGGGTGAGCGTCGCCGGCGTGACCACGAACGCCCCTGCGACAACCGGGCGCCGCAGGACGGTCGTCCCGAGCCAGCTGACCGCGGTGAGCTCCGCGACGTAGCGGCCCTGGGGAGCCCAGGCGCCAGAGGATGTCTTCCCGTCCCAGCGCCAGGATGCGGTCCCGGCGGCGAAGGCGCGGTCCGCCCACGGCTGCCGGATCGCCGCTCCGGACGCATCGAGGATGCGCAGCGTCAGCCGGGCGGACCGGGCGACCCGCACGGAGACCGCGGACGCGGCGGAAAGGCGGTCGCCGTCCTGGGGGTGGAAGGCGGTGGCCGACCAGCGCAGCGAGCCGACCGTGCGGTCCGCGAGCAGCGCACTCGAACCGGTGGCGCGGTTGGCCAGGGCATCGGCCCCGGCGAGGACCACGGCCAGGCGGCCGTCGGGGACGGGCGTGCCGGCCGCGGTGCGCCCGTCCCAGGTGACGGCACCGCCCGTGCCCTCGACGGCCCACGACCGGACGACGGCGGTCCCGCGGACGATCCTCAGGGTGCCGGCCAGGGGCTCGTCGCTGCTCCACGTGATTCGAGTCGTGTCGGCTGTCCCGTCGCGGTCGGGCGAGATCGCGGCCGGAGCCGCGACGAGGGTCAGCGCCGGGGGCGTCGCATCGACGAGCGCCGGCCAGGAGCGAGAGGCGGCGTTCCCCGCCGCGTCGAGCAGCCGGAGGGCGACCCTGTACCGCCCGTCGGGAGCGCGCGTCCCGTCGTCCGCCCTGCCGTCCCAGGCCGCCGCGGCCGAGCGGCCGGTGCCGGCGATCCGCCGGACTGGAGCGCCTGCGATGCCGCCGACGAGCGGGGTGACGACGACCTCCCAGCCCACGACATCCTTCGAGCCTTTGCCGGTGACCTTCATCACGTCGAACCTCCCGTCGCCGTTCGGCGACAGGCGGGTCCCGGTGGCCGTCGCGGCGGTGAGCGTGGGGGCGACCCGGTCAACGGTCACGCCCACCCGGACGGGGAGGCCGGCGGCAACCGGGTCGACGGCGGGCCAGCGGTACGCTGCGCCGGCGATCGTCCCGGCGAGCTGCACCACGTAGCTCCCGTCGGGAAGGGCTGCGCCGTCGACCGTTCCGTCCCACGTCGTCGCCTGGGCGCCGGCGCCGGTCGCGGCCAGGGATCGGGTCCCGACGAGCGTCCCGTCGGGCCGGAAGACGCGGAGCGCGAAGGCGTCGAAGGCGCGCCGGTTGTTCCAGCGGATCGCAAGCGCGTCGCGGGAGCCGTCCCCGTTCGGCGAGAAGCTGCGGGCGCCCGCGGCGGAGGCCGAGGTCCCGATGCTCGCCGCGCTCCCCTCCCCGAAGGCGACGGCCCGGATCCCGGCGCCGAGGAGCGTCGCGTTCGGCGTCTGCACGGCGACGCCGTTCGTGACGCCCGAGCCGGCGATGGCCGCCCACGCGTTCGCCTGGACGTCGGCCACGGGGCCCCACGTCGTCAGCGGCCCCTGCAGCTCGAACCAGGTGTGCCCGTCGGCGGCGACCGGCCCGTTCGTGATGGCGAACACCTCGCCCGCGCTCGTTGTCCCGAGGCGCATCGCCGACGTGGACGGCGCGCTCCGCAGGTTGAGGAGGTCCGCCGTGATGCGCACGAAGCCCCCCTTCGCGAGGTCCGGCGTCGCGCGGTAGACGCTGCTCACGTTCCAGGTCGAGCGGTTGCCCTTGCCGTCGCGGGCCCGGACGCGGAACGCGTAGCTGTGGTTGTCCGTCCCGAGATAGGTGCCGCTCGTCTCCGGCGTGGCGAGCAGCCAGTTGATCCAGGTGCCGCCATCGACCGATACCTGCACGTCGTAGCTGGCGATGCCGCTCCAGTCGTCGCCGGCCGCCCAGCGGACCTCGAAGCCCTCGCTCGGCTGGGGGGCGGCCGGGAAGGCCACGACCCCCGCCAGCGGCGGCGTCGTGTCGTGGAGGAACTTGTCGGCGAGGGCCTGGTAGAGCTCCGTGCGCTTCCCGTCGTAGCCGAGGGCCCAGATGCCGGTGCCGCGGAGCCCCGACCGGTTCACGAGGTCGTAGCGGGCCTTGAGCGTGGCGGCGTCGTCGTAGTAGATCTGGCGCCACGTGGTGACGCAGCCATGGGCACTGGTGCAGACCTCCTTGCGGTAGGCCGTCCAGGCCGAGACCTCGCGGCCGTCGTAACGGCGGCCGTGCTCCGCGGCGTACTCGGCCGCGACAGCGTGGGTGACCGCGGTAGAGTAGCCGTTCTTCGCCCCGGTCTGCGTCCGCGCGTTGAGCGCGTCCGACACGGTCGACCAGGCGCGCCCGTAGTAGGGGATGCCCAGGATCACGCGCGACGCCGGCACCCGGGCGACATAGGCCCGGACGGTCTCGGCCAGGTCGTAGGCGGGCCCGGCGAGCGGGGCGATCGAGCCGGCGTAGGTCGAGCCGGCGGTCCGGTAGTCGTAGCCCATGACGAAGACTGCGTCGGCGCCGCCCGCCGCGAGGGCCCGCTCGAGCGGGTAGTTGCCCGGCCGGCCGAGCGTGTCGAACGAGAGGTGGTAGCCGCGGGCGACGCGATCGAGCTCGGCGCGCATCGTCCGGACCAGGGCGACGAACTCGTCCTCGTAGCCCGCGACCAGCGGCTCGAAGTCGAGGTTGATCCCGTCGGCGCCGCGGTCGCGGACGGCGGCCACGGCCTGCCGGGCGAGGTTGCGGCGGGCGGCCGGGCTGCCGAGGAGCGCCTTCTGGATGGCCGCCTGGTTCGACGTCCAGGCGAAGACGGTGAGGGTGAGGGTGACCCGGCTGCGCTGGCGGTGGGCGGTGTTGATGATCGAGGTCATCCGCGAGCTGGTCCAGCCGGCCCACCCGGTCGTGAGCGAGCCGTCACCGTTCCGCTTCAGCAGGTTTCCCTTGGCGTCGGCCCCGACCGAGAAGTAGGCGACGTGGGTCAGGATCCGGAAGTCGAGCCTCGTGTCGGGATCCGCGACCTGCCAGTAGGGCAGGAACCCGTACACCTCGCGCCGCATGCCGACGGCCGACGGGGCCAGGGCCCCCCGGTCGACGGGCGCCACGAGGGAGGCACCCTCGGCCGGGATCGGCGTCGGATCGGGCGCGGCCGGCACGGCATCGGGGGCGGGCGACGGGAGGTCCGGCGCGGGTGACGGCCTGGACGCCTCCGGGACGGCGGCCTCCTCGGCCATCTCGGCACCGCTCTCCAGGCCCGCCGTGAGGGGCTGCGGCCGGACCCCGCCGACCGGCCAGCTGTCGTCGGCGCGCGGCTGGAACCCGACGGTGACGCGGCCGCCGGGGTCGAAGTCGAAGGTGCGCCCCTCGTTGGCGACCGCGTCGAGATACATCTGGCTGGGGGTGTCACCCGGCGTGACGCGGTACGCCCGCAGGTCGGGGGCGCCGGACGTGTCGCCGGGCGACGCGGGGTCGACAGCCGGGGCCGGCGGGGCCGACTCGACGGGCGCGGAGGATGGCGTCGCGGCCGGGGCGGGCGTCGGGGCGGGGGCGTCGCGCTCGGGGTCTCCAGCCGCGACGCCCGCCGGCAGGCCGGCAAGGATGACGACCGAGAGGGCGGCGACGAGGACGCGACGAGCGCGCCCGGGAGCGCCTCCTGTTCGGCTGAACATGGGACGGCCACCGTACCCCCGGCCCCGGGCTGCGTCACCGGCCCGATGGTCCTGTCGTGTGCCGGTACGGATCGGTCGGGTGCGGTCCAGTGAGGTTCGGTGCGGCGTTCCGACAGGCGTGGCAGGCGCGGGGGGCGGGTGAGCAGCGCGGGCTTCGGAGGCCGTCAGCCGGCGCGCAGGCGGGCGACGAGGTCGGCGAGCGAAGGGTTCGAGCGGTCCCGGTCCGACAGGATCGGGCGCCCGTCCGGCGTCCCGGGCACCCGCGGCCAGGGGACGGCGGCCGCGGGATCGTCCCACGCGAAGCCGAGCTCGTCGGTGCCGTCGAACTCGCCGGTCACCAGGTAGACGAGCTCGAGCGGCTCGAGGGCCAGGAACCCGTGGGCCACGCCGGCCGGGATGGTCACCGTCGCGTCGAGCGCCGCCTCGCGGAGCTCGACGAGCGGGCTGTCCGCCGTCCCCGCGAGCAGCGGCCGGACGTCCACGAGGGCGACGAGCGCTCGCCCGGCGACCACGACCCAGTGGTCCAGCTGCCGGCGATGGAGGTGGAGGCCCCGCAGGACTCCGGGCGCCGACGTGGAGAGGTTCGCCTGGACGAAGGCTGCTCCGGGCCGGCCCGCAACGGCCTCGTCGAGGGGACTGAAGCCGCTCGCCCTCCACAGCTCCCGGAAGCTCCCCCGGACGTCGACGTGCCTGGCCACCGAGCCCCAGGCGACGCCGGGGATCGGCGACGGCCCACCGCCCGCGCCGCCACCAGACCCGCCGCCCGGCCGGTCGCTCACCGGCGCGATCCGGCCGCTCGATCGCGGAGGAGGTCCGGCAGGTAGTCGGCGAACGCGGCCTGCCAGGGGCGGAGCGGCTCCCCGGAGGGCAGCGGGGTCGGGGCGAGCACGGCCCAGGCGGGGACCGCCGATGGCCGGACCCATGCCGCGAGCGGGACCTCCTCGACGGGGACCTCCACCCGCGCCGCCTCGAGGACCGCCCGGGCCCAGCCGGCCCGCGAGACCGCGCCGCCGTTCACGACGTGGTGGATGCCGGCGTATGCGCCCGCTGCCAGGAGCTCCACGATCGCCTCGGCGAGGTCGGGAGCGAACGTCGGCGAGCCGATCTCGTCGCCCACGACGCGCAGCGGCGCGGCGGCGGCCCGGGCTTGTTCGGCGGCTGCGAGGATGCGGGCCGGGAAGTCGTTGCCCGGGGGCCCGAAGAGCCACGCCGTGCGCACGATCGCGAGCTGGGGCCCGCCGGGCGGGGCGCCGTCCGGCTCCGTCGCCAGGAAGCCTTCCCGGCGCAGGAAGGCGGCCTGCGCCGCGGTCTCGCCGGCGAGCTTGCTGGCCCCATAGGGGTTGCCGGGGCCCGGCCGATCGTCGGCGGCATAGCCGCGGCCGTCCGTCCGGCGTCCATCGAAGACCTCGTTCGTCGAGACGACCACGAGGTCCGCGCCGGTGGTGACGCAGGCGTCGGCGAGCTCGGCGACGGCCATCGCGTTGCGGCGCATCGCCAGCTCGGGCTCGCGGGCACAGCCGTCGACATCGGTCCAGGCCGCCGCGTGGACGACGACCTCGGGCGCGTCGCGCCGGACGAGGCGGGCAGCCGCGGCGGCGTCGTCGAGGTCGTAGTCGGGGCGGCTCCAGGCGAGCGGTCCGAACGGTCCCGTGAACGGCGCCTCCTCGAGGGCGGCGACGAGGGACCGGCCCAGGCGACCGCCGGCCCCGGTGATTGCGACGCGCATCAGCGGACCTCCGGCGGCCCGTCGGCGGTCGTGGAAGCGGCCAGCCGCTCCCCGTATTGCCGCTCGTAGTAGGCATCCCAGTCGTCGCCGCGGGCGGCGCGCCACCACCCCGGGTGGTCGCGGTACCAGGCCACCGTCTCGGCGAGGCCCCCGTCGAAGTCGACGCGGTTGACCCAGCCGAGGGCGCGGAGACGCGAACCATCCAGAGCGTAGCGCCGGTCGTGGCCCGGCCGGTCGGCGACGGAGCGGACAAGCGACCAGGGCCGGTCCAGCAGCCGCAGGACCCGGCCGGCCACGTCCCGGTTCGTCAGCTCCGCGGAGCCCGGCACGTTGTAGACGCCGCCGGGACGCCCGGCCACCAGGACGTGCGCGATCGCGCCCGCGTGGTCGCCGACGTACAGCCAATCGCGGCGCTGGAGGCCGTCACCGTAGAGCGGCAGCGGGCGATCCTCGAGGGCATTCGTGACGAAGAGCGGGATCAGCTTCTCCGGGTGCTGGTGGGGGCCGTACGTGTTCGCGCCGCGGGTGATCACGACGTCGATCCCGAACGTGGCGTGGTAGGCCCCGACGAGGAGGTCGCCCGCGGCTTTCGCCGCCGCGTACGGCGATCGCGGTGCCAGCGGATCCCCTTCCCGCGAAGCCCCGGCCTCCACCGAGCCGTAGACCTCGTCGGTCGAGACCTGGAGCAGGCGCGGAGCGGCGGCCCGCTCGCCCTTCGCGGCGCGCTCCGTCTCCCGGCGCACCGCCTCGAGGAGGACGTGCACGCCGTCGACGCCCGTCCGCAGGAAGGCGGCCGGCTCCATGATCGAGCGGTCGACGTGGCTCTCCGCCGCGAAGTTGACGACGGCATCCGCGCCCGCCGCGAGCGGGGCCACCGCCGCCGGATCGGCGATGTCGCCGCGGACGAACACGAAGCGATCGGCCGCCTCGCGGTCCGCCTCGACAGGCGCGAGGTTGGCCCGGTTCCCGGCGTAGGTGAGCTTGTCGAGGACGGTGATCCGCGTCCCGTCGCGGCGGGCGAGCGCCTCGACCACGAAGCGGCTGCCGATGAAGCCCGCGCCCCCCGCCACCAGGAGGTGGGCGCCCGGCCCGGGCGCGGTCACGTCGTCGGCCGCGGGGGCGGCGGGGCCAGCAGCCCCTCGGCATCGGCTGCGGCGGCGAGCTGCGCGGCGCGGAGCAGGGATGGGACCGTCCCGGCATCCGTCCAGTGGCCATCGTAGCGGGGCGCGTAGAGGCCCCCGCCGAGGCCCCCGCGGGCGACGTAGTGGTTCAGGACGTCGGTGATCTCGAGCTCCCCGCGCCCCGAGGGCGACAGCGCATCGATGACGTCGAAGGCGTCGGGGCGGAGGAAGTAGACACCGATCGGGATCAGGTTGCTCTTCGGCCGGGCGGGCTTCTCCTCGAAGGCCACGACAGTGCCGGCTGCGTCGAGCTCGGCCACCCCGAAGCGCCGGGGGTCGGCGACCTCGTAGAGGAGGGTCCCGGCACCCCACGGACCCTCCTCGAAGGCCCGGGCGACGGGCGCCAGGGCCGGCCCCCGGAGGACGTTGTCGCCCAGGACGACGCACACGGAATCCGCGCCCACGAAGTCGCGGGCGAGCCCGATCGCATGGGCGATCCCCAGCGCCCCGTGCTGGTAGCGGTAGGTGAGGCTGAGCCCGAAATGCTCGCCGTCGCCGAGGAGCTCCACGACGTCGCCGACGCTCTTGCCGCCGACGACGACCATGACCTCCCGGATCCCCATGCCGGCCAGCGTCTCGAGCGGGTAGTAGATCATCGGCCGGTCGTAGATCGGCAGGAGGTGCTTGTTGGTGACGATCGTGAGCGGGAAGAGCCGCGTCGCGGTCCCTCCGGCCAGGATCAGGCCTTTCATCGCCCGGCGATCGTAACAGCGCCGCGGCCGCGGGCCGCGAGCCGGGTCACGGGCGGGGCGTGGGGCGCGGCGTCGGCGCCAGGGTCGCGAAGGGGCGCTCAGAATCCGGCAGCGTGCCGTCGGGATTGAGGTCGTCCGTGGGCAGCTGGTCCGAGCCGGGGATCCCGCCGTCGTAGTCGGTGATGACGAGGACCACCTCGAGGCGTTCCAGGTCGACGGCGGCCTCGATGAAGGCGGTCTGGACGACCGCGTTCGGGTCCCGGGCCACGTCGACGATGCGGCCGATGATGAGGCCCTTCGGGTACGGCGAGCGGACCGCCTCGCCGAGGCTGATCCCGGCCGTCACGACCTCGTTCCCGAGGGTTATCTGCTGGGTGGCGTCGATCTTGTCCATGACGAGGGCGCCGCCCAGGTCGCCGACCACCTCGCCGGTGGCCCGGTTCCCGACGATCTCGCCGATGACCGTGGAGGCCGGGTCGTTGATGAGCGTCACCCGGGCTGCGGATGCGCCGATCTCGGTCACGCGCCCGACGAGCGCCCCGCCGGCGCCGATGACGACGTCGCCGATCCGGAGGCCGTCGTCGCTCCCGGTGTCGATCATCACGACGCGGTTCACGTCCACCAGCTCGCGGGCGATCACCCGTGCGGCGACGGTCGAGTACTCGAGGGAGTTGCGGATGGCGAGGAGCGCGGTGAGCTGCTCGTTCTCCACGGCCAGGGCCTCGACGGTCCGGTTGCGCTCCACCAGGCGGTCGTTCTCGGTCTGCAGCATGGCGTTCTCGCGGCGCAGCTGGTCGATCTCGGCGGCCGCGTCGACGACGGATCGGACGTCGCGCCCGATCCCGTTCACGGCCTCGGCGAACGGCGACAGGGCGAAGGCGAGGCCGCGCTGCAGCTCGGCCACGGGGGCGGTCGCGCTGGCGAGCATGAGGATCGCCGAGGTCCCGAGGAGGATCGCGAAGATGATCCCCCGGCGACGCGCGATGCGTGGGGCGCGGTGTCCGTAGCCGGTGAGCCGTGCCGTCATCGGATCCCTAGCGCAGCGGCCGCGAGTACGTGTCGGCGACCAGGACGCGGTTCATCCGGTCGAGCTCCTGGAGGACGACGCCGGTGCCGCGGGCGACGCACGTGAGCGGCTCGTCGGCGATGTGAACGGGCATCTGGGTCGCCTCGGCGACGCGGCGGTCGAGGCCCAGGAGGAGGGCGCCGCCGCCGGCCAGCACGATCCCCTGGTCCATGATGTCGGCGACGAGCTCGGGGGGCGTCTCCTCGATGGTGTCCTTGATCGTGTCGACGATCTGCTGGACCGACGGCTCGATCGCCTCGCGGATCTGGTCGGCACCCACCTCGACGCTGCGGGGGAGGCCGGTCAGGAGATCGCGCCCGCGGAGGTTGACCCGCTGGGCGTCCCAGTCGCCGGGGTAGCCCGAGCCGATCGCGATCTTGATGTCCTCGGCCGTGCGCTCGCCGAGGAGGAGGTTGTACTCGCGGCGGGCGAAGGCCACGATGTCCTGGTCCATCTCGTCCCCGCCGATCCGGATGCTCCGCGAGACGACGATGCCGCCGAGGCTGATGACCGCGACCTCGGTGGTCCCGCCCCCGATGTCGACGATGAGGCTGCCGGTCGGCTCGCTGACCGGCAGGCCGGCGCCGATCGCGGCGGCCATCGGCTCCTCGATGAGGCGGGCCCAGCGGGCGCCCGCGTTGAGGGCCGCGTCGCGGACCGCGCGCTTCTCCACCTCGGTGACGCCGGAGGGGATCCCCAGCACCATCCGGGGCCGCGGGATGAGCCCGATCCGGTCGTGGACCCGATGCACGAAGTACTTGATCATCTGCTCGGTGACGTCGAAGTCGCTGATGACGCCGTCGCGAAGGGGACGTATCGCGATGATGTTCGCGGGCGTCCTCCCCACCATCCGCTTGGCCTCGGCGCCGATCGCGAGGACCTTCTTCGTCTTGGCGTCGATCGCCACGACGCTGGGCTCGCTGATCACGATGCCGCGGTCGCGGACGTGGACCAGCGTGTTGGCGGTCCCGAGGTCGATCCCGATGTCGCGGGAGAAGATGCCGAGGATGGCGTCGAACATGGTGCGGGGCGGGGGTCCTCTGGTGGATCGCTCGCGGGGCCGCCCGCGGCGGGCGCCCCAGGTTGCGGGCGCGCGGCGGCGCGTGCGGCCGTTCCGGGCCGCGGCGGGAGTATACCCCGGGGCCGGGCGGCGGCCCCGCAGGGCGGCAGTCGGGGCGTACCGGCCGTGCGCGCGGGCGGCTGGGCACGGCTGCCGGGCCGGGGGCGGCGCGCACGGCGCGAAGGCCCCGGGAAGCGCCCCACGGCGCGAAGCACGGCGGCCCTGGTCGCCGGCGGGGCGACGGCAGGCTCCGGGCGGCCGGCCGCCTCACTCTGCGGCGGTCGCCCGCCCCCGCAGTCCCGGGCCCACCCGGTCGAAGCTGACGCCGCGGTCCCGGAGCGAGACGAAGGCGTCGTGGCCGATCACCACGTGGTCGAGGAGCTCGATGTCCAGCAGCCGCCCGGCGGCCAGTGCCTCGGCGGTCAGGTGGAGGTCGTCCGGCGAGGGGGTGGGGTCCCCCGACGGGTGGTTGTGGACGAGGATGGCGCCCGCCGCGTTGATCCGGACGGCGTCGCGGAACAGCTCGCCGACGCGCACGAGCGAGGCGGAGACGTTGCCCTGGTAGACCGTCACCACCTTGAGGACGGCGTTCTTCGCGTTGAGCAGGACGACCCGCAGCTCCTCGCGCTCGAGATGGCCCATCTGGGGGACGAGCCGATCGGCCACGTCGCGCGGCGCCCTGATGGTCCACCGGCCGGCAGGCCAGTCGGCCAGCAGGCGGCGGCCGAGCTCGAAGGCAGCGGTGAGCTGGGCCGCCTTCGCTGTGCCCACGCCCGGCAGGTCGATCAGCTCGAGCTCGCTGGCGCGGGCGAGGCCGGCGAGGCCGTCGTGGCGGCCCAGGGCCTCCTCCGCGAGGCCGACCGCTCCGAGGCCGCGCGCGCCGGAGCCCCAGACGAGGGCGATCAGCTCCGCGGTCGTCAGGCCGGCGACGCCGCGCGCGGCAAGACGCTCGCGCGGCCGCTCCTCGAGGGGGATCTCGCAGACCCGGCGAGCGGGGCTGCGGACGGGTCGGGCGGGATGCGCCACGTCCGCATCCGGGCGCGGCGCCCCGGGGCGCGGGCGTCTTCCGACGACGCCAGCAGGAGCGGGGAGATGGGCGTCGAGCAGGGCGCCGGGATCGGCCACGGGAGCAGCACCTCCGGGGATCACGGCGGAGCGATGGGTCCCCGGGCCCGGACGACGGAGCCCGCCGATTCCCCCGCCATCCGAACCCGAGGACACCCCGCATCCTAGGCGGGGGCGCTCACCGGGGGATCACCCGCGACTTCGCCTGGACTGCACCGGCCGGCAGCGGCGACCGACGGGCGACGGTCCCCGGTGACGGCGCCGGCCCCGGCGACGGGCCCCCGACGACGGGCGACGGGCGGCGGGTCGTGGGAGCTTCGCCGGCCTGTCGCAGCTGCAACGGCCGGTCGCCGGCGCAGCTCCGAGGCCGGCCGACGGGCTCTTCAGCTCGGGACGGCGCCGGCCCCAAGGGCGACCAGGACCACGGGGATCGCGTTGTACGTGGCGTGCAGGGCGATCGGGGCCGCGAGCGTCCGTCGCCGGAGGAAGACCCAGCCGAGGAGCAGGGCGACAGGCAGCCGCACGACGAAGGCGATGAGGGCAACCCGGATGGCGGTCCCGAAGTCGCTCCCCACCAGGGTGACGACGTGGATCAGGGCGAAGAAGACCGCGCCCCGGACGATGGCGGCGCGGAAGCTCGCGGTGCGCGCCCATGCCGTCGTCGTGAAGCCCCGGAAGAACGTCTCCTCCCAGAACGGGGCGATGACGGCGGCGGCGAGCAGGCTCAGCGCCAGCGCGCCGGGATCCCGGGCGGGCGGGATCGTCGGCTCTGGGGTGACGCCCAGGATCGCGATGAGGACGGCGGCGAGGAGCCCCCCGGCGAAGAGGGCGGGCACGGCAAGAGCCATCCCCCAGGCCACGTCGCGGGCGACCGAGCCCTCGCCGGGCGCGGGCAGCCGGAACCCCATCTCCCGCCACGAGAGGGCCCCGGGGGAGACGACCACGAGGGCGACCAGCCCGACGGAGATCGCGGCGGAGATCAGCACCGAGAGGACGACCGCGACCGATCCCTCGGGGACCACGTCCAGCGCGCCGACGGCGAGCCCGGCCACGAGCGTCAGGGCAAACGCGGCACCGAAGACGAGGACGGGCGAGGGCCCGCCGTACGCGGCGCCGTCCGCCGTCCGCTGGAGCGCCTGCGCGCCGGCCCCGGCCGTCAGCCCGAGGGCGATCCCGGCGAGCCCGACGCCGAAGGCGATCCCGGCGCCGGCCCCGCCGCTCCCGACGAGGGAGATGAAGAGAGCCGCGCAGCCGGCGACGGCCAGCGCCCAGGCGACGAGATAGAGCCCGGGCGCGGCGCGGCCCTCGACCTCGAAGATGCTCCGGCGCGGGCGGGGCGGGACGTCCTCCGGCGCGCCGGTGTCGAGGTCCGTCGCTCAGCCCCGGGTCGGTGGGACGCGGCGCGGCCGGGGCGGCGGAGGTCGAGCGGGCGGCGCGCGGCGCGCGGGTCGCCGCCACCGCGGCGGGCGCGGCTGGCTCCGGCGGGGCGGCGCGCGGCGTCGCAGGGGGTGCCACCGGGGCCGTCGCCGGGGGCGCCGCCATGGGCTCCGGCAATGGCTCGCGGACCGGCCGGACCGGCACGGAGCCCACGGCCGCGACGGCCTCGCGGCGCTCGAAGTCGCGGCCGCACCAGGCGCACAGGGACCAGTCCAGGCCGACGAGCTTCGAGCAGTTCGGGCAGACGCGCTTGAGGCGCGTCCGGCACGTGGGACAGATGATCCAGCCCGCGTCGACCTTGCGGCCGCACGTGGCGCAGTGCTCGATCTGCTCGATCTCGGCGATGAGCGCCTCCTCCGCGAGCCCGCGCTCGTACGCCTCGCCGAGGCGCTCCTGCGGCCGGATGATCCTGTACACGAGGACGCCGAGGAGGAAGAAGGCCGGCGTGAAGCCGACCACGAGGGCCGCGGCGAGATAGGGCAGAACCGGGTTCGCCGTCCGGCCCTGCATGTCGCGGAACGCCCAGTAGGCCGAGGCGAGCCAGATGACCACGATGTACACGCCGATCGCCTGGAGGCCGGCCTGCACGAGGGGGCTTTCGAAGAAGGCGGCGATCGCGTCGCCGATCCCCGAGAGGAAGTCCAGGTTCATGCGGCGGGGTCACCCACCTCCGTTCGAGGGGCTGCGTCGTGCCGCGCCGGATCGTCGCCGGTCGCGCACGCGGCGCAGTGTAGCAGGGCATCGGAGCCGTTCCGCCGGCCGGTGATCAACGGACGCGCGGCCGCCCGCAGCGTGACGCCACGCGTGACGGGCGCCTCACCCCGCAGCCCGGGGCTACGGCGGCCCGTGGCCCGAAGCCGGACGCGGGAGACGCCGCAGGAGCTCCGCCGTCAGGAGCGTGGCTCGCCAGGCCGCGGCGATCCCGGCGACGACCAGCGCGGCGAGCCACGCGGCCGCCAGGAGCAGGGTCGTCGCGAGGGCCGCGGCGGCGCCCGCGTCGTCGACGAGCGCGCGGCGCGCGGCATCCCACGCGGCGGCCACCGCCCACGTCGCCGGGACGAGGACGAGCAGGCTGACGACAAGCGCCGCTGTCACCGTCAGGATCGTGCCGAGGGGGAATCGCAGCGGGTCGACCACCCCCGCGCCCAGGGCCCGGGGGACCGGCGCGTCGAGGAGCACGGCGCGACGGGCGGCGAACCCGCCGACGACCTCTCCGGCCAGCCACGCGGCCGCGACCAGGAGGCTTGCAGCCGGGGCGCCCTCCAGGACCCGGACCGACAGAGGAATCGCCACGTTGCTCGGCAGCGTCAGCTCGCGGTAGGCGACCGCGACCCACGCCGGGACCGCGACGGCGGCCGCGGCGGCCACGGGCACGAGAACGAGGAGGCGAAGCGCCACGACGCGGGCCGTCCCGCGCCGGAGGCCCGCGACCGCGCCGGAGACGCAGAGGACGTCGTCGCGCCCCCCGCGCCCGGCGCGCCCCGCGCTCCCGCCCGGGCTGCTCTCGACCGTCGCGCGGTGGAGGGCCGTCTCCGCGGCCGCGGCCACGACCGTGCCTACGATCACCAGCGCGGTGGTCGCGGCGACGCCGGCCACGATGATCGCGACCAGGCGCGGTCCGGGGCCCGCCGCGCTGACGGAGGCGGGACCCACGAGGTTGGCCAGCCCCACGAAGGTGGGCAGGACGACGATGGGGAACGCCAGCAGGGCCAGCCCGCCGCGGGCGAGGAACGCCACGAGCGCGTACGCCCAGAGGCGCGGGCGGGCGGCCGTTGCCGTTGCCGCCGCGGCGGCGGCGCGGGCCCAGGACACGGCCGCCCGGCGCGGCGGCCGGGTGGCCGTCACGATCGGGGTGCCGTCGATCTCCTCGAGGGCGCCCTCGGGCGGGGTTCCGGCAGTCGTGACGCCGCCCGCGGGGCCGCCGGACGGGGGATCCCCGGGCGGGGCGCCGACATCGATCACGGGGCCGGGGTCGGACTCCCCGCGGCGAGGATCTCGAGCTGCTGGAGCGCCCGCTCGACCTCTGCGATGTGAACGCCGTAGGCGGCGAAATCGCCGCGGCGGAGCGCCTCCTGGGCTGCCTCGAACTGCTGGTTGGCGTAGCGGATCAGGGCCTGCGCGTCGCCGGGCGCCGCCGTCGCGCCGGGGCTGGCCGTGGGGGCCGGCGAGCCGCCCGGGGACGGGCTCGGCCCGGGCGTCGGTGTCGGGGTCGGCTCGGGGCCACCCGCGAGGAGCAGCGCCAGCGCCTCCTCGAGCGTGTCGCCCCAGACGATCTTCGTCGGGCTGGCCACCACGATCTTGGTGAACTCGGGGATCGCCGAGCCGGTCGACTGCAGGTAGATCGGCTCGAGGTAGATGATCGAATCCTGGACCGGGATCACGATGAGGTTGCCCCGGATGACCTCGCTCCCGGCCTGGCTCCACAGCGAGATCTGGGCGCTGATCTGGGGGTCCTGGTCGATGCGGGCCTCGATCTGGACGGGGCCGAAGACCGACGTGTCGCGCGGGAAGCGGTAGACGCGGACGTTGCCGTACTGGTCGCCGTCGTTCCGCGCCGCGACCCAGGCGATCATGTTGGGCCGCTTCTGGGGAACCATGGGCTGGAGGAGGAGGAACTCCGGCTCGCTCTCGCCGGGCATCCGCATGTAGACGTAGTACGCCTCCTGCGGGAGCTGGTTGGTGCCGCTTCCGGGCTGGATCTGGGGCACCGTCCAGAGGTCGTCGCCCTGGAAGAAGACCAGCGGATCCGTCACGTGGTAGTTGGCGAACATGAGGGTCTGGACGTTGAAGAGCTCCTCCGGGACCCGCAGGTGGGAGCGCAGCCCCTCGGGCAGCTCGGCGAGCGGCCGGAAGAGGGTCGGGAAGACGCCCTGCCAGGCCCGGATCAGGGGGTCTGACGGGTCGGCGACGTAGAACGTCATCGTCCCGTCGTAGGCGTCCATGACCACCTTGACGCTGTTGCGGATGTAGTTGAAGGTCGTGCCCCCGAGGCCGCTCTCCGCGCCCAGGCTGGACCCGTCGAATGCCTGCGCGTTGGGGAAGCGATTGGTCACGGTGTAGGCATCCTGGATGTACACGAGCCGGCCCTCGTCGTTGACGACCACGTAGGGATCCTTGTCGTACGCGAGGAAGGGCGCGATGCGTGTCAGGCGGTCTCCCAGGCTGCGGTGCATCAGGAGCTGGCTGGACGAGGTCACCTGGTCGGAGATGAGCAGGTTGAGGTCGCGGAACCGGGCGGCGAAGAGGAGCTGCGACAGGATGCTGTCGAGGCGGATCCCCGTGGTGCCGGTCCAGGTGAACGTCTCCTGGCTCTCGCCCTCGGTGCCGTCCCCGGTCCCGATCGGGAAGTCGAACTCCGCCTGCCGGGCGCCCACGACGACCCAGTCGTTCGGGCGCTCGCCGAAGTAGATACGGGGCTCGGTCACGTCGGGCGCGCCGGCGCTTGCCACCGGTGGCAGGTCGCGGATGATCAGGCGTGGCAGGCCCTGCGAATCGACCTCGTTGACCGGGACCATGGTGATCCCGAAGCCGTGGGTGAAGACGATCCGCTGGTTGACCCATGACCCGGCCTGCGGGTTCCGCTCCGGCGCCAGCTCCCGGGCCGAGAGCATCACCTGGCGGATCTCGCCGCCGATCTCGTAGCGATCCACGTCGACGTCGACGAAGTCGTAGTACTGGCGCACCGTCTGGATCTGGTCGAGCGTCGTCTGGAGCGGGCGGTAGTCCCACAGGCGGGCGTTCTGGAAGGTGGCGGCCTCCTCGATGATGTCGTCCGCCGTGAGCGGCGTATCACCCCGGTAGCTCCGGTCCTCCCAGTCCGCCAGCTCGTACGACAGCCGGGTCATCGCGATGTTGTTGGCGATGTAGGGCTGCTCCTGCGCGTACTGGTT
The DNA here is from genome assembly GCA_963709605.1 of uncultured Chloroflexia bacterium. Lineage (GTDB taxonomy): Bacteria > Chloroflexota > Limnocylindria > Limnocylindrales > CSP1-4 > CTSoil-043. The sequence goes on from CAVPWX010000007.1 coordinate 91,222, forward strand.
CGGGTCGACCGTGAAGCGCTGGATCACCTCCGGGTAGACGTTGCCGAGCAGGATCGAGAGGCCGAACCAGACGGCGATCCCCGCGCCGAGCGGCCAGATCCAGCGGGTGAACGCCCCGCCGACGAGGAGCGCGGCCACGAGCCCGGCGACGATCGTGAGGGCGTCGAAGGCGAAGAACTGGGCCGCCTGGTCGGTGTAGCTCACGCCCGTGGCGACGCCGCGGGTGCTGTACACGAGCTCCAGCTTGCCGAGCTGGTAGCCCGCGGCCACGGTCAGCAGGTAGAGGCCACCGAGGATGCCGAGGTGGACCCGGACCGGCGTCGGGAAGCCGCCGCCGCGCGCCGCGGCGAGGAGGTAGCGCCCGCCGGCGACGACGAGCGCGGCGACCAGGAGGCCGCCGACCAATGCCTGGACGAGGCGCAGGAAGGGCAGCTCGAAGAAGTAATAGGAGACATCCCGTCCGAAGACCGGATCCACGACCGCGCTCGCGGTGGACGGGTCGAAGGGCACCCGGTTCTGCCAGAGCAGGATCGTGTCCCAGCTCCCGGCGAGTGCCCCGGCGGTCCCCAGGGCGGCCAGCACCGCGATGACGACGAGCCCGCCGATCGCCAGCGGAGACAGGTCGGGGATGTCCTCGGCCTCGAACGCGATCGTCGGGCGGGCGGGGGGCGCGTCGCCGCCGGGCCGGCTGCCGGGCCCGCGCCGGGGCCCGCCGAACGGGTCGGTCCGGCCCCAGGAGCCCTCGGTGGAAGTGCGAGCCGCCGCGCCGAGGCGCCCGACGATGCCGCGGACGCGCTCTCCCGCCTGCGCATCGGGCGGCGGCGCGAGGCGGCCGGCCAGCCACAGGTTGGCCAGCAGGAAGACGAGGGCGACGACGAGGCCGACGACGAACAGGGCGACCTGCACGCCCAGGCGGGTCCAGAAGACGGCGTCGTAGCCGACGCTCTGGTACCAGATCGCGTCGGTGGCGATGTCGAGACCGATCCCGATGACGAACACGGCCGCGAAGAGCACGAGGCCGACGACCACGAGGAGCACCTGTGGGCCGAGGGCGCCGAGGCGATCCCGCCACGAGCCGCCGTCGTCGGGACCGCCGACGGGTCGCCGGGGCGGCCGCCCGCCACCGCGGCCGCCTCGTCCGCCGCGCGCGCGCCGGCGGGATGACGGTCGGCTCCTGGAGGTCGGGTGTCTCCGGCTCCTCGCCGGCAGATCCGGCCTCAGCAAGGTCCTCGGCGTCGGTCGGCTCCGCGTCGAGTCCTCCCGAGCCGGGGGTCTCCGTGTCGGACGTCTCGAGGTCCGGGCGGTCCCCGGGCCCGGGCGCGTCGCCCCCGGGGGACCCGTCGTCGTCCCGGGGCTCGTCGTCCCCGGGCTCGGGGCGCTGCGGCCCCCTGCCCTGGGCCTGGGCCTGGCGCTCGTTGAGCTCGCGGAGGAAGTCGTCGAAGAGGTCACGCATCGAGGGGAGTCTACGCGGGACCCGAGCGGGGCGTCGGCGGGGAGCCCGTGCCGCCGACGCCATGGGGCGCCGGGGCGTCGCCGGCGGCGCGACGGGCCGGCGCGCGGGCGACGGGTGCGTCAGGGGCGGTGGACGGCCTCGACTGCCCGCCGGAAGGCGGCAAGGGCGATGTCGGCGAGCTTGGCCGGCGTGACCGTGGCGGCGCGCGCCGGCTCCCAGCGGACCGCGAGCTGGACCACCAGCGGCGCGCTCCAGGGGTGGCCGGCGTCGTCCGGCGGGAGGGGGAGGCGGAGGCGCAGCTGCTGGCGGCCCCCGTCCTCGAGAAGGAGCCCGGAAAGGCCGCCGGAGAGGGCGGGGCCCAGGCGAGCGTGCGGCGGGTCCGGCGGCGGCCCGGCCGCCGGCGCCATGGCCCGGCAGGACACGATCCCTTCGTCGTCGGCAACCCAGAGGACCGCGAGCCACCAGCCCTCGATCTCGGTGGGCGGTCCATGCCCGCCCGGAGGGGCCGTCCGTCGAGGACGACCTCATGCTCGCGGACGAAGGAGGCGGCGGGCGGCTGGTGGCGGGGCATGGAGGGGATCCTAGCCCTCCGCCGAACCTCCCGGCTCCGGTGGTGGCGGCTCGGCGTCGGCGCGCTCCTCCGACTCGATCGCCTGCACCTCTGCCCGCAACACGGTCAGCCGGGCCTCGAGCTCGAGCCGGAGCATCTCCCGGCGCACGTCGAGGTCGGGGGGCGCGAGGGCCGGCATCTCCGCCTCGGACGGCGGGAGGATCTCGTTGTCGTCACCGACCAGGAGCGAGCCGAACGTGCGCTTCACCTTGCGTGGCGCGGCCGCGGCGGCGAGGAGGCCCGGGTCGACCGCGGTCACGCCGGGGATGTCGACGCCCTCGTCCTCGATCAGGCGGGCCCCGCAGCTGGGGCATTCCGTCGCGTCGACGCCCGGGAGCGGCGCCGAGCACCACGGGCACCCGGGGGCCGGGGGTGCCGCCCCGGCGTTCGCGGTGGGTCCGGCGTCGTCGACCATGTGCGCATCCTACCCGTGCGGACCTTGCAGATCACCTCTCCCGCGCGCGTCCGCGTTGCCTCCGGGCACGACCCACGCCCGTGCGGCGATGCGGCGCAGGGGGTTGCCCGGCCAGCGTCAGCCCTCCTCGTCGACCGTCTCGCCGCGGAAGGTCCCGGTCACCCTGCGATTCCCGTCGCCGTCGCGAGCATACGTCAGCGTCCCCTCGGGAACCTCGATCTCCAGCGTCATGCCGCCCGTCTCGTCGTCGATGGCGCCCGAGCCGGTCACCGGCAGGCCCTCCGTCCATTCGCAGGCGGCGAAGGTGAGGCCGGTCCCGGCGTCGGTTGGCGTGTAGGTGATGGTCCCCCCACCGTCGCACCCGACAGCGAGCGCCTCGTCCTCGAGGCGGTAGTTGTAGTCGTCGCTCCCGACCACCTGGTCGTCGACGCTCGAGGCCAGGTCGAGCCCGCCGGCGTAGTCGGCCGACGTGTCCTTCGCGACCGGGACGTAGTCGTCGACGACCGCGCCTTCGCAGACCGTCACCGTTGCCGGCGGGAGGGTGCCCTCGAGCAGGTAGGCGCCCATCGCCTCGTCGGGGCACGACTCGCCCCAGCCGAAGGTGATGTGGGGGCCGCCGGTCGTGACGAACTGGTGGACGTCGGTCAGGCGATTCGCCAGGCGGGTGACGTTCGCCAGGGGCGTGATCGGGTCGCCGGTGGCACCCAGGATGATCGTTGGGTACGGAGGATCCACGATGGGGGCCGGGCGCGCGTCGAAGGCCGGGTCGTTCGGCCAGTAGATGCAGGGAAGGTCGCCGTAGTAGATCGCGCCGAACCGGAGCCGGTCGACGCCGAGGACGCGGCCGGTCTCCAGGAACGCCTCGAGACGCGCATCGCCGTCGGGCACCCCGCCGTTGTAGACGTAGTCCTGGCACTCCACGGCGTAGTAGAGGGCGTCGGAGTACGTCGGGTCCGGGACAGCCTCGAGGGTGTCGGGATCGACGGCGATCCCTTCATAGGCCAGCCTGGCGAGCGGCACGTAGTTCTCGTCGACGGCCGACGCCAGCGCCCGCTGCAGGAGCCAGCGGTCGAACGGCGAGTAGAGGTACGAGACGACAGCGTTCTCGAGATCGGTGAGCGTGAGACTCCTGGCCTCGACCGTCCCGTCGGACATCGGGTAGTCGAATGGGATCGGGGCCGCCGCCAGCCGTGTGGCGAGCGCGTCGTAGGTCGCCAGCGGCGTCGACCCCTCGTGGTCGGCGAGGCAGGCTTCGTCGGTCGTACAGGCGTTGAGGGTGGCGACCAGGACGTCGTCGAAGGCCCGGGCGGCCTCCGCGTAGTAGGTCGCCCCGTCGAGCGTCAGGTCGACCGGCCCGTCGAGATACAGCGTCGCGATCCGGTCGGGATGGGCGGTCGCGTAGGCCTGGACGTACTGGGTCCCGTAGCTCTCGCCGTACAGGTGCAGCAGGTCGACCCCCAGGTGCTCGCGGACGGCCTCCAGGTCCTCCACGGCCTGGCGGGTGGCGTAGAAGGGCAAGTCCGCGGGATCGACCTTCGCCTCGGCCAGGCAGTCGGTCACGAACGTGGAGGCCGCGGCGCCGACCGCCGGGGCCTGGGCCGGGTCCTGGGGGCGGGCGGGCGACGCGTAGTAGGTAGCCGTCGCCTCGGGACACTGGACTGCGCCGGACAGCCCGATCCCCCGCTGGTCGAGGAAGACGACGTCGTACCGCTCCTCGACGCCCTCCGGATAGGCGTCGGTGTACCCGTCGGCGACGGAGATGCCACTGGTGCCGGGACCGCCGGTGATCGTGACAAACGTGCCACGGCGCTCTCCCGTGGCCCGGTGGATCGCGTACGTCACATCCCATGTCGGGCCGCCGGCGGTGAAGTGATCCCTCGGGACGGCCAGGGTCACGCAGGTGAAGCGGCTCTCGTCGGGGCAGGGCCCTGTCCGAACCTCCGTCCAGCCGCCGGGGATCGCGCTCGCGAGCGGCGTGGGCGACGGCGCCGGGCTCGCGCTCGCGGCCGGGCTCTCGCTCGCGGCCGGGCTCTCGCTCGCGGCCGGGCTCGCGGGCGACGCGAAGGTCCAGGAGGGAGCCGGCGCGGGCCCGCAGGCCGCGACGGCCAGGACGATCACCGTGACGGCAGCGACGACGGCACGACGCGACGTGGCGCTCATGGATCCCTCCCGGGTGACGTCCTACTCCCACTCGATCGTGGCGGGGGGCTTGCTGCTGATGTCGTAGACGACCCGGTTGACCCCCGGCACCTCGTTGACGATCCGGGACGAGATCGTTCCCAGCACGTCGTAGGGGAGCTTGGCCCAGTCGGCGGTCATCCCGTCCTCCGAGGTGACGGCGCGGATCGCGACGACGTTGGCGTAGGTCCGGCCGTCGCCCATGACGCCGACGCTGCGGACCGGCGTCAGGATCGCGAACGACTGCCAGAGGCTCCGATAGAGGCCGGCGGCCTTGATCTCGTCGATGACGATCCAGTCCGCGTCCCGGAGCGTGTCCAGCCGTTCGGCGGTGACCTCGCCGATGATCCGGATCGCCAGGCCGGGGCCCGGGAACGGCTGGCGAAAGACCATCGCCTCGGGGAGCCCCAGCTCCAGTCCCACGAGGCGCACCTCGTCCTTGAAGAGGTACCGCAACGGCTCGATCAGGCTGAAGCGGAGGTCCTCGGGCAGGCCGCCGACGTTGTGGTGGGTCTTGATCTTCTGGGCGGCCTTCGTCTCGGGGGTGGTCGATTCGATGACGTCGGGGTAGAGCGTGCCCTGGGTCAGGAAGTCGATCCGGCCGATCTTCGCCGCCTCCTCCTCGAAGACCCGGATGAACTCGTCGCCGATGATCCGCCGCTTCTGCTCGGGGTCGGAGACACCGGCCAGCCGGGCGAGGAAGCGCTGGCGGGCGTCGACCATCACCAGGTTCATCCCGAGGTTCTGCTCGAAGGTGGCCCGCAGCAGCTCGGATTCCTTCTTGCGCATCAGGCCGTGGTCGACGTAGATGCAGGTCAGCCGGTCCCCGACGGCCCGGTGGACGAGCGCCGCGGCCACGGCCGAATCCACCCCGCCGGAGAGCGCGCAGATGACCTTCCCGTCGCCGCCCGTCTCGTGCGCGTGCGCGTCCACGCGCGAGCGGATCTCGCTGACCGTCGACTCGATGAAGTTGGCCGGCGTCCAGGTGGGCCGCGCGCCGGCGATCCCCACCACGAAGTTGCGCAGCACGTCGCGGCCGCGCGGGGTGTGGACGACCTCGGGGTGGAACTGGATGCCGTAGAGGGCGCGGTCGGGGTCCGCTATCGCCGCGAACGGGGTGGAGGCTGTCTGGGCGGTCGCCCGGAAGCCGGCGGGCGGGCTCACGATCGAGTCGCCGTGGCTCATCCAGACCGGCTGGTCGCGCTCGAGGCCGGCGAAGAGCGGGCCGTCCTCGGTGAGGGTGATGGTCGCCGGGCCGTACTCCCGCTTCGTGGCCGGAACGACCTCGCCGCCGAGCTCGCGCGCCATCAGCTGGAGCCCGTAGCAGATGCCGAGGACCGGGACCCCGCCCGTCCAGAGGCCGGGATCGGGCCGCGGCGCGCCCTCCTCGTAGACGGATGCCGGGCCGCCGGAGAGGATGATCGCGCGCGGGCGACGGCGCTCGATCTCGCTCCAGGGCGTGTCGAAGGGCAGGAGCTCGGAGTAGACGTGGAGCTCGCGCACGCGCCGCGCGATCAGCTGGGCGTACTGGCTGCCGAAGTCGAGGACGACGACCGTGTCCGGCTCCGACGCGCTCCCTTCGCCGCGGGGGACGGCGCCGCCCGGGACGTCCACGTCGGGGCGCTCCGGCGGGGGTGCGTTGAGGGCCGTCTCGAGGTACGCCTCGACCTCGGCGTCGTCGGGGGCGAGGACGCGGTGGCCGGCGTTGGCCGGCTCGCCGTGGACGGTCCTGCCGCGCTGCCGGGCGGGCCTCTCGTGATCGTCCCAGGGGCCGGCAGGGACGCCGGCGCCCGGCTGCTGCTCCTCCGCGTCGCTCAACCGCGCCTCCTCCACGCGCTCGGCGCCTGTCGCCACCAGGGCCATCACCTGAAGTGTACGGGGGCGCCGAGGCCAGGTGCGGATGCTTGCCGCGGTCTGCGATAGACTCCGGCCGCTGGCGAATCTGGCGCGCACACCGCTGCGAACGGGCACCCGGACGAGGGATACCGATGAACGCGAGCACCACCAAGCGACAGCGTCATGCCGCACGTCGCAATGCTGGCGCCCTCTGTGCCATGCTGGTGCTGCTCACCGCCACGGCCCCGGGGGTCTATGCAGACTCGCCGCCCGACCAGACGATCAGCTTCGGCGCGGCGCCGACGGGTGTCGTCGTCGGGGGCACTGGCTTCAGCGTCAGCGCGACCGCCACCTCGGGCCTGGCCGTGGCCTACAGCTCGACCACACCGTCGGTCTGCACGGTCGGCGCGGCAACCGGCGCCCTCACGCTCCTCGCGGCCGGCACCTGCACGATCGCCGCCGACCAGGCCGGCGACGGCACCTGGGCCCCGGCGCCCCAGGTCACGCAGGATGTCGCGGTCGGGCCCGCGAGCCTCACTCCGCAGACCATCACCTTCGGCGCGGCGCCGACAGGCGTCGTGGTCGGGGCGACCGGCAAGACGGTCAGCGCCACCGCCACCTCGGGCCTGGCCGTGGCCTACAGCTCGACCACACCGTCGGTCTGCACGGTCGGCGCGGCAACCGGCGCCCTCACGCTCCTCGCGGCCGGCACCTGCACGATCGCCGCCGACCAGGCCGGCGACGGCACCTGGGCCCCGGCGCCCCAGGTCACGCAGGATGTCGCGGTCGGGCCCGCGAGCCTCACTCCGCAGACCATCACCTTCGGCGCGGCGCCGACAGGCGTCGTGGTCGGGGCGACCGGCAAGACGGTCAGCGCCACCGCCACCTCGGGCCTGGCCGTGGCCTACAGCTCGACCACACCGTCGGTCTGCACGGTCGGCGCGGCAACCGGCGCCCTCGCTCCTCGCGGCCGGCACCTGCACGATCGCCGCCGACCAGGCCGGCGACGGCACCTGGGCCCCGGCGCCCCAGGTCACGCAGGATGTCGCGGTCGGGCCCGCGAGCCTCACTCCGCAGACCATCACCTTCGGCGCGGCGCCGACAGGCGTCGTGGTCGGGGCGACCGGCAAGACGGTCAGCGCCACCGCCACCTCGGGCCTGGCCGTGGCCTACAGCTCGACCACACCGTCGGTCTGCACGGTCGCGCGGCAACCGCGCCGCCCCTCCTCGCGGCCGGCACCTGCACGATCGCCGCCGACCAGGCCGGCGACGGCACCTGGGCCCCGGCGCCCCAGGTCACGCAGGATGTCGCGGTCGGGCCCGCGAGCCTCACTCCGCAGACCATCACCTTCGGCGCGGCGCCGACAGGCGTCGTGGTCGGGGCGACCGGCAAGACGGTCAGCGCCACCGCCACCTCGGGCCTGGCCGTGGCCTACAGCTCGACCACACCGTCGGTCTGCACGGTCGGCGCGGCAACCGGCGCCCTCACGCTCCTCGCGGCCGGCACCTGCACGATCGCCGCCGACCAGGCCGGCGACGGCACCTGGGCCCCGGCGCCCCAGGTCCAGCAGAGCCTCACGGTCGGCGTCACGGTGCCACCGCCCCCCGCGACCCTTCCGACGCTGACCGTGACGGCGGACCCGAAGAGCCGGCCGTTCGGGGTCGCGAACCCCGCGCTCACCGCGACCATCTCGGGCTTCGTTGACGGGCAGACGCTGGAGACGTCGGGTGTCACCGGCAGCCCCTCCTGCACGACGACCGCGACCCTCGTCAGCCCGGCTGGCGCCTACCCGATCACCTGCGACATCGGCACCCTCGCTTCGGCCGCCTATGCCTTCGCGTTCGCGCCGGGGACGCTCACGGTCGTCCGCGGCGTCTCGAGCGTCACTCTCTCGACCAGCACGACCGTTTTCGAGACGAGCACGCCCGTGACCTTCATCGCGGCCGTCGAGCCGGGCGTCACTGGCGCGATCCCGTCCGGGAGCCTGCTCTTCACGATCGACGGCGTCGCCGGGCCGGCCGTGCCGCTCGACGCCGGTGGTCGCGGCTCGGTCACGGTCACGTGGACGACGCCCGGCGTGAAGAGCGTCGAAGCCTCGTACGCGGGCGACGTGAGCTTCGCCGCGCCGGGCACGGCGTCGGCAGCCCCGTCGGTCGTCGCCAACACGGCCCGCACGGCCGGCGTGGGCGTCTCCGGGTCCACCTTCTACCCGATCGTGGATGGCTGGCGGGACGCCGTGACGGCGCGCGGCATCCGGAGCGAGCGGCTTGCGCTTGCCATCGAGGTCAGAAGCGCGGCAGGCGCGATCGTCCGCAGGCATTCGGCCGGGACCGCGGCGGGCGCCTACGCGTGGGCATGGAACGGGAGAACCTCGAAGGGGGTGCTGGTTCCCGCGGGGCGGTACACCATCGTGCAGACGCTCACCGATCCGTACGGTCTGCGGCCGCGGCGGACCGTGACCTCGGACGTGACGGTCTCGCTGAGGAAGATCCGGTGGACGACGAAGGCCATCACGGCCAGCCCCGGACCCCGCTGCTTCCAGTTCTCCAGCGGTGACGGGGTCGGGTCCTATTCGTGCTCATCAACCGCACCGCTCCTCCTGGCCGGCAACTCGGGCGCCTGGCCGGCCGTCGGCTACGAGTTCCGCCTTCCGTCCGCGGCCGTCTACCGTTCGATCCGCGTCGAGGTCCAGGGGACACCAACCGGCCGCCAGCCGACGATCGGCCTCCACGACTGGACGCTGGGGTCGGCGTGGGGCCAGCTCTACCGCGGCGACTGGGCGCGAAGGGCGATCTCGCCGACCGCCACCCGCTGGTCGGGCGTGGCGACGTTGGACATCGCCCGGTACGTCTCGAGCCGCCGCGTGCGCGCCTACGTGGACGGCGGCGGTCGTCTCGCCGGCGCCTTCACCTTCCAGATCGCGCGCGCCCGGCTCGTCGTCTCGGTCGGGACGTTTCAGTAGCGCAGTGAGCCCGGCGGGGCCGGTCTGAGCCGGAAGGCGGGGCCCGCGCCCAGCCGCTCGGCGGGCGTTCCGTACCTGAGGATCAGGCCGCTGATCGCCCGGGCGCGCTCCGGGCCGTCGAGCTCCTCGGCCCGGTAGGCCCGCCGGGACTCGCCGATCGTGCCGTGACACGCCGGCTCGGCGAGGAGGTTCGCCGCCCAGTGCGACGCGGGACTGCCGGCGGCCACGAGGAGGCTCCCGTCGGGTTCGTCGACGAAGCCGACCGCCGTGCGGATCGCGCGTCCGGTCATGCGCCCCGTCGTCTCGAGCATCACGACCTTCCCCCAGGCGGCCAGCTGCTCGCCGTAGGCGTCGGGCATCAGCGGGGCACGTGAGCGGGGCCGGCCGGCGGCGGCGCTACCGCCCTCGGAGCTGCCACGACTTGCCCTCGGTCGCGACCGAGGGCGCGTAGACGATCTCGACCCCCTGCATCTCCCGGATCGAGCGGGCGCCCAGGGCGGCCATCGACTGGCGCAGCGCCCCCACCAGGTTCTCCGTCCCGTCCGTCACGTGAGAGGGGCCGTGGAGGATCCGCTCCATCGGCCCGATCGTGCCGACCCTGATCCGGGTGCCCCGCGGGAGCACCGGCGAGGGCGCGGCCATCCCCCAGTTCGTGCCGCGCCCGGGAGCCTCCTCGGCGCGGGCCAGCGGGCTGCCGAGCATCACCGCGTCGGCGCCGGCCGCGATCGCCTTCGCGATGTCGCCGCCCTTCTTCATCCCGCCGTCTGCCACGACGGGGACCCAGCGCCCGGTCTCGGCGAAGAAGGCGTCGCGGGCCGCGGCGACGTCGCTGATCGCGGTGACCTGGGGGACGCCGATGCCGAGGACCTCGCGGGTGGTGCAGGCCGCGCCCGGCCCCACGCCCACGAAGACCGCGGCCGCCCCCTGCTCCAGGAGGGCGTAGGCGGCCTCGGCGTTGGTCGTGTTGCCGACGGCCACGGGGATCGGCATGAAGCGGGTGAACTCGGCGAGGCTGAGCGGCTCGTACCCGGAGGCGAGATGGCGGGCGCTGCTCACCTGGCTCTGGACGAGGAAGAGGTCGGCCCCGTGCTCGGCGCAGAACGAGCCGAGGCGGCGGGCGGCACCGGGCGTGGCGGCGACGGCGGCCTTCGAGCCGGCGGCATGGATCTGCTCGATCCGCCGGGCGATCAGCTCCTCGCGGATCGGCGGCGCATACGCCTCGGCGAGCACCGCCTGGACCTCCGCGTCGGGGGCGGTGGCGATCCGCTCGAGGACCGGGGCCGGATCATCGTAGCGGGCCTGGACGCCCTCGAGGTTCAGCACGGCGAGGCCGCCGAGCCCTGCCAGCGCGCCGGCGCTGCGGGCGTCGACGACGGCGTCCATGGCGGCTGCCAGGACGGGGATCCGCAGGGAGATGCCGGCGAAGTCCTGGTCCAGCGAGACGTCGTTGGGCTCGAGGGTCTCGGTCCCGGGGGCGAGCGAGACGTCCTCGAAGCCGTAGGTCGGGCGGATCGAGTCCACCTTCGAGCGGAAGTGGCGCCGCGCCGCGGCTTCGATGGGAGTCTGCATCGCCGATCCGGATCCTCCTCCGCGGCCCCCGGCCCCCCCGTGGACCCGGCCCGCAGGAATTGTCCTGGGCCCGCCGCCGGTGCGCGCGATTGTACGGCGCCGCCCGTCGGACGGACGCCGGGCCGGGCCGACCGCCCTCGGGCGCGTCGGCCGTGCGCCTACGGCGCGGGAGACGGCGCGACTACCGGCTCGGGAACTGGCGTGGGCTCGGGCGTCGGCGTCGGCTCCGTCAGCTCGGGAACTGGCGTGGGCTCCGGCGTCGGCGTCGGCTCCGGCGTCGGGGAGCTGGCTCCGGCGTCGGCGTCGGCTCCGGCGTCGGCGTCGGCTCCGGCGTCGGGATGCCCCACCGCCAGGTGCTGGTCGCGCCCATCCGGTAGAGCCACTCCCGGGGGGAGCGCCCCGACTCGTGAATCGCCCGGGCGATCGACCGGCCGACGTAGCGGTAGTGCCAGGCCTCGTACCGGTAGCAGGTGAAGGACGGGCTCCGCCCTTTCGGATAGCTCATGACGAAGCCGTACTTCCAGGCGTTCCGGGCGAGCCACGCGCCGGTCCGCGTCCTGCCCCAGTCACGGTAGTACCAGGGCGCGGCGCCCCCCGGCGTCTTGAAGTCGAGGGTGGTCCCCAGCTGGTGCTCCGAGTGACCGGGCCGCGCCGAGGCGAGGAGGGCGCTGGGGCGCCCCGCCGCGGACACCCAGTAGCCGAAGGTCGACACCTGGTTCCGGTAGCTGCGGTAGGCCGACTGGACGGCGAACGGCGCCCCGGCCCTGCGCGCCGCCCGGTACATCGCGGCGAGATCGGCGATCACCAGGCGCCGGACGTGGCCGGCGCTCGGCACGCCGGCCCGTGCCAGCGGCACGAGGTCGTCCGGTGCGTAGCCCGTGGGGAGGCGGAGCTCCGTGTCGAGGAGAGAGTGATCCCAGTCCGACGTCGACCGGTAGCGCGTGAGGACGTCGGCATACCTGCAGGGTGGGACGAGCCCGGCGGTTGCGGATGGCGCAGGCCCCGGCGACGCAGCCGCGAGCACCACGGCCGCGGTGAGCGCGATCGACAGGGAGCGCCGGTGGATCACGAGCTGCCTCCGCGTTCCGGCGGACACCCCACCGCTGGTCGGGACGTGCCCCCGCGAGTCGCCGGTGCCGGCCGGATGTCGGACGATCAGGCGCCCGGCCCGTCGGGCGGACGACCACGGTCCTCACCGTAGCGGCAGCGCCCGGCAGGCGGGCCATGGGTCAATGGTCACCCGGAGGGTGGACGAGATCTCCCCTCAGCGGGCCAGCCGGCGTCCCTCGAGGTCCAGGCGGAACCAGGGCTCCACCTGCCGATCCAGCAGCTTGCCGAGGATGCGATCGATGGTCTCCCGGTAGGACGGCCAGACGACCAGGCGCAGCGCCTCGTCCCGGCCGGCCCAGCGAAGGCCGTCGTGCTCGGCCGAGAGCCGGGGCTCGGCGTCGGCGCGGACCCTCAGGGCAAAGATCGCGCCGGCAATGATCGCGTCGGGGCCCTCGTCGTAGAAGTGGGTCACCTGGTCCAGGTCGTAGAAGGCCTCGATCTCGGGCGGCCCGAGCCCGACCTCCTCGCGGACCTCGCGGAGCGCGGTCAGGGGGACCCGCTCGCCGGGCTCCAGGCCACCCGTGACGCACTGCCAGAGCCCCGGGAAGATGCGGTCCGGCGCACGACGGATGAGCAGGAACTCCGGCTCTCCGGCGGGCGGGACCCGGAACACCCAGCACTCGACCAGGTCGGGACGGTACGGGCTCACGGACGGACGGCGGTGCGGTCGGCCGGCATGACGGGATCGTAGGCGGCGCGGCCGCTCGCGTCACGCCACCAGCCGAGAAGGCGACCGCCCCGGCGGAGGACCGGGGCGGTCGGAGCGGGGCAGGGAGGGGACCCCGCGGAGAGAGGAGGTGAGGGAACGTTGTCTCGTCGTTCCACCCTTCATATCGGGCGGGGCGCGCCGGCGGATTGCCCCGTCGACGGCGCGGCACGGGGCGCTGCGCTCGGATATCGTGGGCGCACCAAGGAGGACCTCCGTGACGTTCGCCGAGCTGATCCGCGCCCGCTATTCCGTCCGCGCCTATCGCCCCGACCCGGTGCCGGACGAGCTGCTCGACTGCGGTGCTGGAGGCCGGCAGGCTGGCCCCGACGGCGTCCAATCGCCAGCCGATCCGGATCCTCGTCGTCCACACCGCGGGGCGCGAAGCGGAGCTCGCCGGGATCTACCGCCGCGAGTGGTTCGTCGCCGCGCCGATCATCCTCGGCGTCTGCACGGTCCCCGGTGAGGCCTGGGCCCGGACGAGCTTCGACGGCCGGAGCTACGCCGACGTGGACGCCGCGATCGTCATGGACCACCTCGTGCTGGCCGCGACGGAGCTGGGGCTGGGCACGTGCTGGGTCGCCGCGTTCGATCCGGCCGCCGCGCGGGAGGTCCTGGGGCTGCCGGACGACGTGGAGCCGCTCCTCTTCACGCCGCTCGGCTTCCCGGCCGATCGGTCGCGGCCCAAGGAGCGCAGGGCCCTCGCCGACCTGGTCCGATACGAGCGCTGGTGACGGCGGCGAGGCCTGCGCGCGGCGAGGCCCGCACGGGGCGAGGAGGCGCTCCGACGAGCGGACGGGCGCGGGCCCACATCGCGCGGCACGGCCGGCACGCGCGGCCGGCCGCCGGGCCCTACAGGCGCTCGAAGCGCTCGACGGGCAGGACGAAGACGGTGGCGCCGCCGACCTCGACCTCGAGCGGGTAGGGCAGGAAGAACTCGCCCGGCTCGAGGATCGGCGGCATCGGGTTCACGAGCTGCGTCCGCGAGTGGCAGCTGTCGCGGATGATCCCCAGGACCTCGTCCACGGAGTCCTCGTCCACGCCGAGGATGACCGTGGCGTTCGTCTGCTTCAGGAAGCCGCCGGAGCTGTGGAGGCGGGTGGCCCGGAAGTCGCGCTCCAGGAGCGCGTCAACGAGCGGGCCGGCGTCCTCGGGGTTGACGATGGCGACGACGAGCTTCACGAGGGCGAGTATAGGGCGCCCGGACGGCGAATCTCCGCGCCGCGGCGATGCACGGACCGCGCGGCCCACGATCGTCGGGCCGGCGGCGCGCGTATCATCCGCCCATGCCGGCCTCGGCCCCGAACGAGGACGTGCGTGGAGGCAGCTCGTGACCCAGCCCGATCTCCCGGCCGAACCCGGCACGGTCCCGGCGGCGGCCGCCCGCGCCCTCGCCCGCGGCGCCGACAGCGACGCGGCGCTCGAGGCGCTGCTGCGCGACACGGCGACGGTGACGGGGGCGCAGCTCGCGGCGATCTTCCTCCGGGGCGGCGACGGCGACACCCTGCAGCTGGTCGCGTCCCACGGCTTCCCGCCCCCGGCCCGCGAGCCTTTCGCCGCGGAGGTCGCCGGCGACCCGGACCATCCGATCGCAGCGGCCGCCCGCGAGGCCAGAGAGGTTCTCGGCCGGGTCGGGACCAGGCCGGACGGCGGGACGATGACGGGTGCGGACCTGCCGCTCGTCGTCGCCCGCGACGGGATCGAGGAGGTGCTCGGCGTCCTCTCCTTCGGCTGGCCGGGCGAGCATGTCATCGACGACCGGGAGCGGGCCGTCCTGCGGCTGGCGGCCGACCTCGCGGCCCTCGCGATCGACCGGGAGCGCCTGGCATCGCTGGCCAGCGAGCGGGCCGACTGGATGGCCCGTATCTCCACCGCCGACCCCCTCACCGGGCTCACGAATCGGCGCACGCTGGACCGGGTCCTGGAGCTCGAGATCGAGCGCGCCAAGCGCCAGCAGACGGACGTCTCCGTCGCGGTTTTCGACGTCGACGGGTTCAGGACGCTGAACGAGGAGCACGGGGCGGCCACGGGGGACGCGGTCCTCAGGGCGATCGCAGCGATCCTTGCCGAGCAGGTGCGCCTGGTGGACACCGTGGCGAGGATCGGCGGCGACGAGTTCGTCGTCGTGGCGCCCGGGAGCGGCGGGGTCGTCGTCGCGGACCGCATCCTGCGTGCCGTCGAGGCCCTCGGCCCCGTCCGTGACGTGCCGGTCACGCTGTCGGCCGGGATCGCGCGCTTCCCGAGCGACGGGACGAGCGCCGGCGAGCTGCTGGCGGCGGCTCTGGGCGCCCTGGGGGGAGCCCGCGAGGCGGGGCGGGGCGCCGTCGCCGAGGTGCGCACTGGCTGACGGTTACCCGGCCGTCATCTCCAGGTCCAGGCACCCTGCGAGCGCCTGCACCGCGGCCTCCAGCACATCCGTCTCCGGGGCCGACGCGTCCAGGACCACCCAGCGGTCCGGCTCGGCAACGGCCATGGCAAGGTAGCCGGCCCGCACCCGCTCGTGGAAGGCGCGATCGAAGTGGGCCTCGAAGCGCGTCGTCTCGGCGGCGCTCTTGCGCGCCAGCCCGACCTCGACCGGGACGTCGAAGAGCAGGGTCAGGTCCGGGCGCCGCCCGCCGGTCGCGAAACGCCCCACGTCGCGCAGGGCCGCCACGTCGACTCCGCCGCCGTAGCCCTGGTACGCGAGCGTGGAGTCGAGGTAGCGGTCGGAGATGACCACCGCACCGCGCTCCAGCGCCGGTTCGATCACGGTCTCGACGAGCTGACTGCGGGCCGCGAGGAAGAGGAGTGCGTCGGTTCGCCGGGTGAGGCCCACCCCCGTCTCGCTGCGGTCCATCAGGATCGACCGGATCCGCTCTCCGGCGGCCGTCCCGCCCGGCTCGCGCACGAGCACCGCCTCGCGACCGGCCGCCTCGACGGCAGCACGCAGCCGATCGGCGTGGGCAGTCTTGCCGCTCCCGTCGGGACCTTCCAGCGTGATGAAGACCCCGCGCCGGGGTGTCTCGCCTGTCATGACGCCAGAGTAGCGAGGCGGGGCGCCGGGCGAGTGCGCCCTGGTGCCGCACCGCCCGGCACGGACGCCCGGCACGCGGCGTATCGTGTGCGGTCACGATGACCTTCCGTGATCGCACGCTCGACGCGGTCGTCGTCGGCAGCGGGCCGAACGGGCTCGCGGCCGCGATCACCCTCGCTCGCGCCGGCCTGGCCGTGCGCGTGTACGAGGGCGCGGCGACGGCGGGCGGCGGCCTGCGGTCCGCGGAGCTGACGCTCCCGGGGTTCGTCCACGACCCGTGCGCGACGGTGGTGGCGACGGCCCTCGTCTCGCCGTTCTTCCGGACGCTGGACCTGCCCGCCCTCGGCGTGGAGCTGGCGCACCCCGAGGTGGCGGCAGCCCACCTCCTCGCCCCCGACCGCGCCGTCCTCCTCCACCGCTCGGTCGAGGCGACGGCGGCGGGCTGGGGCGCGACGGAGCCGCGTGGCGGCGCCTGATCGGGCCGCTCGCGCGCGACGCGGATCGGCTGATGCCGTGGATCCTGGGGCCGGTGCCTCGGCCGACCCGTCACGTCATCGCGGCGGCGCGGTTCGGGCCGGCGGCCCTGCTCCCGGTGGCCGGGCTGGCCCGCCTCGTGTTCCGGGAGGAGCCGGCCCGGGCGCTGCTCGGCGCGCTGGCCGCTCACGCGATGGTCCCCCTCGAGTCCCCGGGGAGCGCCGCGTTCGGCCTCGTGCTGGCGACCGCCGCCCACGCCGTCGGGTGGCCGGTGGTGGTGGGCGGGTCGCAGCGGCTCGCCGACGCGCTCGTGGGTGAGATCCGCCGCCTCGGCGGCGAGGTCATCACGGACGCCCCGGTGCGCAGACTCGCCGACCTGCCGCCTTCGCGCGCGGTCCTTCTCGACGTCACCCCGCGGCAGCTGGTCGAGCTGGCCGGCGAGCGCGCCCCGGCGGCGTACATCCGGCGCCTGCGGCGGTTCCGGTACGGACCGGGTGTCAGCAAGGTGGACTGGGCGCTCGACGGGCCGATCCCCTGGCGCGAACCCGGGGCTGGCACGCGCCGGCACCGTCCACCTCGGCGGGACGCTCGGCCAGCTCGCCGCCGCCGAGCGCGCCGTCGCGGCCGGGCGGATGCCGCGCCGGCCCTTCGTCATCGTGGTCCAGGCCACCGTCATGGACCCGAGTCGGGCGCCGGCCGGGCGCCAGACCGCCTGGGCCTACGCCCACGTGCCGCACGGTTCGGATGACGACGTCGCCCACCTGATCGAGGCCGAGATCGAGCGGGCGGCACCGGGCTTCCGCGACCTCCTGCTCGGGCGCCACACGCGCACGGCCGCCGGACACGAGGCATACAACCCGAACTACGTCGGCGGCGACATCGGCGGCGGCCTCGCGACGCTCCGCCAGGTGGTTGCCCGGCCGACGCTGGCCCGCGATCCGTACCGGACGGCCATCCCCGGCGTGTATCTCTGCTCCTCGTCG
This sequence comes from uncultured Chloroflexia bacterium, assembly GCA_963709605.1. Lineage (GTDB taxonomy): Bacteria > Chloroflexota > Limnocylindria > Limnocylindrales > CSP1-4 > CTSoil-043. The sequence goes on from CAVPWX010000007.1 coordinate 108,532, forward strand.
ACACCGCCCGGCGGAGGCGTCCACGGGATGTCCGGCCACCGGGCGGCCACGAGCGCGCTCCATCGCGAGTTCGGCATCCGCGACGAGGCGGGCCGGGTCGCGATGCCGACCGGCTGACGGGGCGGCGGCGCGGTCGCGATCACCCGGCGTCGGTCTGCCGGCGCCGGCCGCTCAGTCTGCGACGGCCGCTCGCTCGTCGCGAAGCTCCCAGACGGTCGCGAGCGGGTCACGGCGTCCGAGCGCGACCCACGCGATGAGGCCCGCGATCACCGCGACGAGCCCGCCCATGGCCAGCGCGGCCCGGACGCCGGCTGCGTAAGCGTCGATGTACGGCGCGACGCTTGCCGGGTCGACGGCGGAAGCGACCTGGCTGAACGACGGCGTCCCGACCACCGCGAGGACATCGCGGAAGGCATCGATCGCCTGCTGGGCCTCCGCGGCCGGGAGGCCGGCGACAGAGGCCGAGTAGGTCGCGAGCGCCACCTGGGCGACGACGGCCGTGACGAGAACGATGCCGATCCTCGCGCCGACGGCGATGGAGGATTCGTTCAGGGCGGCTGCCGTGGCCGGCATGCCGCGGGGCACGCTGGCGAAGATGATCGCGGTCCGGACGGTCGTGGCGACCACGAACCCCGCGCCGACGAGGGCGCACGGGACGATGAACCAGAGGTAGCCGGCGGACGGCGTGCTGATGAGCGAGAGGAGAAGGTTCCCGACGCCGACCACGATGGCTCCGATGCCGACCAGCGTGCGCGGTGCGTAGCGGGCGAGCAGGAACCCCGCCACCGGGCCGGCCAGGACGAGCGCCCCGAACAGCGGCGCGAGGGCGGCGACCGCGAAGAGCGGCCCGTAGCCCAGCACCATCTGGAAGTAGCGCGGCAGCTCCATCATCGGCGCCGTCTGGGCGATCCCGAGGACCACCCCCACGATCACGGCGATCGCAACCGGCCGACGCTCGATCCGGACCGTGCCGGCCGCCGGTCGCGTCCGCCTCCGATCGTAGGCCACCGCCAGGGCAAGCACCACGATCCCGCCGAGGATGATCGCCCACCGGAGCATGTTGTCCCAGGCCCCGCCGATCCAGGTCAGCGCCGACCGTCAGCGCGATGACTCCGAACGCCCAGATCGCCGTCCCGACGACGTAGCTTCGCTCCGGGACCGACGGCCTCGGCAGCTCGGCGATCCTGCCCCGCACGAGCCAGAGCGCCAGCCCGCAGGCCGCGATCGCGGCCAGGAACGCGGGCGCCCGGTTGTCGGGCACGAGCTGGAGCAGGATGGGCGCCGCGGCACCGGCGGCACCGTACGCGCCGTAGGCCAGGCCGATGGCCGTGGCCCGGGCAATGCCCGTGTAGCTCGTCGCGACAAGGGCCAGCGAGGCCGGGATGATGAAGGCCGCGGCGGCGTGACCGGCGAACCGGGTCGCGATGAACAGGGTCCCGGTCGGCACGAGGAGCCCCGCGACGGCGGCGAGCAGCTCGACCGCGAGGCCACCCACGATGATCGGCCTTGCCCGAGCGGAGTCGCCGACGGCCCCGCCCAGGAGCAGCAGCGCCGACCCGCCGAGGGCCGCGAGGAGGATGACGGCCTCGAGCTCCGGGCGTTCCCTGATTGCCGCCTGCACATTCGGCAGGGCGGGGCCCCACACCTTCGGGTCGAGCGCTGCCGCGAACAGGGCGGCGGATCCCGCGAGCAGGCCATTGCGCGCGGTGGGGTCGGCGAACAGCTCGGCGATGAACGCGGGGACAGGCGGGCGGCGCACAGCTGGATGCCGGCGGAGCCGGCGCTGCTCGTGATCCCGGGCGCTAGCGGTTCGCGCGCCGCTGGCGGGCCCGGTACCAGGGCACAAGGAGCCCGACGAGAGCCCCGCCGATGACGGCGATCGTCCCCTCGACGAGGAAGCTCCCGAGGTTGACGACCTCCATCACGAGCATGATCCCCCACGTCGTGAGCGCGGTCACAAGAACAGCGAACATGCCACTCCCTCGTCCGGTCCTGCGTCGGTGAGACCCGAGCGCCGCAGGTCCCGGTGCTGGCCGACAGGGTAGCGGGTGCAGGCTCGATCGCGGACGCCGCGCCGCACCGGCCCGCATGCCGGACAATGACCGGCCAACTGGCGCCCGCCCGTGGTCACCTGGCCGGACGGAGCGTCAGCCACCGGCCCGGAGGCCACGATGACGACGCGACTGCCCATCCCGGAACCGCCGTTCGCCGGCGTGATCCACGAGCTCGCCACCGTCTCCACGCCGTCCCGTCCGGAGATCCAGTACCCGCCGGCGGGCGCGCCCAACGTGATCGTCGTGATGTATCGACGACGTCGGGTTCGGGGCCGCCAGCACGTTCGGCGGCCCGGTGCCGACGCCGGCCCTCGACCGCGTCGCCGCGGGTGGCGTTTCCGGTACAACCGGTTCCACACGACCGCGCTGTGCTCGCCGACACGGGCCGCGCTCCTCACCGGGCGCAATCACCACAGCGCCCACATGGGGGGCATCTCGGAGATCGCGTACGGCTTCCCGGGCTACGACGGGATCATCCCGCGCAGCACGGCGACGGTCGCCGAGATCCTGCGCCTCAACGGCTACAGCACCGCCATGTTCGGCAAGGCCCACGTCACGCCGATGTGGGAGACCAGCCCCGCCGGGCCCTTCGACCGCTGGCCGACCGGCCTCGGCTTCGAGCGGTTCTACGGGTTCCTGGGCGGCGAGGCCTCGCAGTGGGAGCCGGCGCTCTACGACCAGACCACGCCGATCGAGCCGTACGTCGGGCGCGACGACTACCACCTGACCGAGGACCTGGCCGACCGCACGATCGAGTGGATGCGCCTCCAGAAGGCGGCGGCGCCGGACAAGCCGTTCTTCGTCTACTTCTCGCCGGGCGCCACGCATGCCCCGCACCACGTCTGGCCAGAGTGGATCTCGAAGTTCCGCGGCCGGTTCGATGGCGGCTGGGACGCCCTGCGCGAGGAGATCCACGCCCGCCAGCTGGAGTTGGGCGTCATCCCGGAGGGGACGGTCCTGACCCCGCGACCGGAGCAGATCCCCTCCTGGGACGAGTACCCGGATCGTTACAAGCCCGTGGCCAGGCGCCTGATGGAGGTCTATGCCGGCTTCCTGGCGCACACCGACGCCCAGGTCGGGCGCGTGCTCGACGCCCTGGACGATCTCGGGCAGGCCGAGAACACGCTCGTCGTCTACCTCATGGGCGACAACGGCGCGTCGGCCGAGGGGACGATGCACGGCGCCTGGAGCTCGCCGTCGTTCCAGAACGGCGAGCCAGAGGATCCCGAGTGGCTGCTGGCTCATCTCGACGACTTCGGCTCGCCCCGCTGCGAGAACCACTTCAACGTGGCCTGGGCCTGGGCGCTCGACGCGCCGTTCCAGTGGATGAAGCAGGTGGCCTCCCACTTCGGCGGCTCGCGCAACGGGATGGCCCTCTCGTGGCCGCGCGGCATCGCGGCGCGCGGCGGGCTGCGGACCCAGTTCCACCACGTGATCGACCTGGTCCCCACGATCCTGGACGCCGCCGGGGTCACCGAGCCCGCTGTCGTCAACGGCATCGAGCAGAAGCCGATCGAGGGCGTGAGCATGCGCTACTCGTTCGACGACGCCGCGGCCCCGAGCCGCCGCACCACCCAGTACTTCGAGATCCTGGGCAACCGGGCGATCTACCACGACGGCTGGGTGGCGGCGTGCTTCCACGGCCGCCTGCCGTGGGTGCGGTCCAGGCCGTCGCGTTCGGCGAAGGCGAGCGGTGGGAGCTCTATCGCGTCAGTGACGACTTCAGCGAGGGCCGCAACCTGGCCGCCGAGCACCCCGACAAGCTGCGGGGGCTGCAGGAGCTGTTCGACCGGGAGGCCCGCGCCCACGACGTCTACCCCCTGAGCGACCAGACCACGCTGCGAGCACTGCCCCACAACCGGCCCAGCCTGCTCGAGGGCAAGACGCACTTCACGCTCTATCGCGACCACGTGCGTCAGTCCGAGCTGGCCACGGTGAGCGTGAAGAACACGTCGTTCGACCTGCGGGCGAAGCTCCACGTCCCGGACGGCGGGGCCGAGGGCGTCGTCATCTGCCAGGGCGGCAACATGGCCGGCTGGTCCCTCTACGTGAAGGACGGAATCCCGGTCTACCTCTACAACCTGTACGGCCGGGTGCTCACGAGCATCGCGGGCACCGAGCCCCTCCCGAGCGGCGACGTCGAGCTGAGCGTGCGCTTCGACTACGACGGCGGCGGCCTGGGCAAGGGCGGGCTGGTCCACCTCGCGGTCAACGGCACCGAGGTCGCGAGCGGCCGCCTCGAGCGGACGGTCCCGTTCCTCTTCTCGATGAGCGGCGAGACCCTCGACGTCGGCGTCGACACGGGGGCCCCCGCCGGCCCGTACCCGCACCGGTTCCCGTTCACCGGCACGATCGAGCGGATCGACATCGAGCTCCACCCGGCCCTCGACGCCGCGCAGCGGCAGCAGGTCGTGGACGGGCAGGCGCGCGGAGCGCTGGCCAGCCACTAGGACGTCGCCCGGGAACCGCGTCGGGTCGCCGCCGTGAACAGGTTGCCGAATCGCTGGGCGTCCTGTAGCCACGTGGTGATGCGGATGCCGCCAATGAGCACGGCCGGGTTCCCGTAGATTCCGGCCATGCGAATCGCCGGCCGCCCGTTCGGCATCCTCGCCCTCGCCGTGCTGGCCGTCGCAGGCGGCCTGTGGGCCCTCGCCGGCGTGGCCGGCCTCCACGAATTGCGCGACTTCTCGCTCAAGGGCTTGGACATCGCCCCGGAGGTCGTCCGGGTTGTCACCGTCGGCTGGGCCGCTGCACTGCTGGTGGGCGCCCTCCTCCTCCTCGCCCTCCATCGCTGGGGGTGGGTGCTCCTGATGCTCGCGACCGGCCTTGGGCTCCTCGGCTCGCTCTGGCAATGGTGGCTGGGGAACCCCGAGCCCATCCGCCTGGCGCTTCTCGTGGTCACCGCCTTCTACCTCAACGGGCACCAGGTGCGCGACCTCCTCCTGCGGCCGGTGGAGCGGGCCGCAGTGGTGCCCCTCGCGCCACAGGAAGGCGGCCGCCAGTGAGCCTGCAGGCGACCCTCGACGCGGACGACCTTGCCCTCCTGCGGACCTACGAGCCGGTCCTCCGCTACAACAGCGGCGAGCTCTTCTACCCGATGGCGGTGGAGGGCTACCTCGCCGAGTGCGACGTCCTGGCCGGGACGGGCGAGAAGGACCGCCGGGTGCTCATCCCGCGCGGCGAGGTGACGCCGGAGCGGCTCGCGGCCGCGATCGCCGGTCACGGCGAATCGCTCTACCTCCGCTTCGTCCAAGAGCCCCTGGGCCGGCTCGAGCTCACCCGCTGGCAGCGCCGCCCGGACCGGGCCGTCTTCCGGACTCCGGGCCGCCTCTCTCGCGTCGGGCTGTTCGCCCGTCTTGTCGATGCCGGCTTCACCGCCTCGCTCCTGCTCCGCGGCACCGTTCCAGGCGGCACGGCCGCCGCCGCGTCGGTGAAGTACGAGGCGATCCGCGCCACCGACGGTCGCTACGCCTACCACGCGCGGGTCCTGCGCCAGGACGGCTGGATCGTCCTGCACTACGTCTTCTTCTACGCCATGAACGACTGGCGCTCCACGTTCCTGGGCGCCAACGACCACGAGGCCGACTGGGAGCAGCTGTTCGTCTTCCTCGACGACGCCCCGGGCGGCCCGGTTCCGGCCTGGGTCGCCTGCGCCGCCCACGACTACACCGGCGATGACCTGCGCCGCCGCTGGGACGACCCGACGCTCGCCAAGGACGGCACGCATCCCCTGATCAACCCAGGCGGCGGCTCGCATGCGGCCTACTTCGAGCAGGGCGACTACCTCACAGCGGCGCCCGTCCCCGGGCTCTCGCGGCTGCGAGGGCCGCTCGCGGTCCTGCGCGGCTTCTGGCACAACACGCTCCGCCAGCCGGATCCGGGCGACCTCGCGGCGAAGCTGGAAGGGTCGCTCAACGTCGGGTTCATCGACTACGGGCGGGGCAACGGGCTGACGATCGGGCCGGGCGGCGATGTCGCATGGACGCCGATCCCGATCGACGACAGTGTGGAGTGGGTCGACGGCTACCGGGGCCTGTTCGGCCTCGACACGTACGACCGGTTCGCCGGCGAGCGGGCACCGGCCGGACCCAAGTACAACCGCAACGGAAGCGTCCGCCAGACCTGGCACGACCCGCTGGGGTGGGCCGGGCTCGCCAAGGTCGCCCCGCCGCATCGTGCGCCGGCCGTCCTCGAGGAGCGGATCGTCGCGCTCGACGCAGAGGCCGCCGCGCTCGATACGGAGATCGCGACTTCCGGCGCAGAGCTCGCGGCGAACGAGCTGGAGGTTCGCGCCCTCGCCGACGAAGTCTCGCTCGCGGGCCTCCGCGCACGCAGGCTCGAGGCACTGCGCGCCGCGGAGGCGGCCCAGGCGGCCCGCCGCCGCCGCAAGGTGGAGCTGGCGGAGACGGCCCGCGCCGCGCGCGAGGAGCTGGTGCGAATCCGTGACGGCGAGTGGGGCGACCCGCGGGCCCACCTGCGCCACCAGCACCACCCGATCCCGGCCGAGGATTCCCGCTACGGCATGCTGGTCGAGCTCTGGTCGGCGATCAGCGTGAGCCTCCTCCTGGTGGCCACGATTGCCCTGATCTATCTCGGGATCCTGTCGGTCCTGACGGCCGTCCTCGTCGTGATCGCGGCGTATGCCATCGTGGAAGCCGCGTTCCGGCGCCGCCTGACGATGCTCCTCCTCCGGCTGACCCTCCTCCTCGCGGTGATCGGCATGATCGTGCTGGCGGTTACGTTCGCGACCGAGGCGTTCGTGATCGCCCTCATCGCCCTCGCGGTCATCATCCTGCTGGACAACGTGCGGGAGCTGCGCGGCCGCTGAGAGGCGCCGGGGCTCCCGCCGCCGATGTCGACGGAGGGCGCCGTCGGCTGCGCGGCCGCTGACTGGGGTCCGGCTGCACCGGCGCGCCGGGGCAGCCTCGCGCCCCCCGCGGCCCTCGCCTACTGGCCCTGCGCCTTCGTGAAGCCGTCCTCGCCGGCGAAGACATGGAGCTTCTCGAGGTGCGTCCAGGCGTATCGCTCCCCGACGCGCGCGACGACCGCGTGGATATCGGCGTCGCTCGCCGCGGCGCCATCCTCGCGGGCCACGAACCGGCAGCGCAGCAGGCCGACGCTGTCGGGCTTGAGCCCGGTGCTCGGCCAGACCACGGTCCCGCGGCTCGAGATCATCTGGAGCTCGAGCGCATCGCCCGCCAGCGCCGCGAGCGCCGGCCCGGCCACGTCGGCCGGCTCCCACGTTTCGAGGAAGACGTCGACGCCGACCGTGGTCCGCGGCACGGCGGCCGATACCTCGGCGCCGTACGACCAACGCGGGCGCGGGACGATCCCGCCGGCAAGCCTTTCGGCGCCGGCCCGCGGCGGGACCGTCGTCGGCTGCTTCCCGAGGTTCGCGATGATCGAGTCGGTGAAGCCGGTCGTCGAGGCCGCGTGCTCCACGTCCCCGCCCGTCTGCCGCGCCAGGTCCTGGGTGACGGCCTTCCCCTCCTCGAGGGTGACGAGGACCGCGTTCTCGATCGCGTCGGCCGCCACGGACTCCCCGACGTGGCGGAGCATCATCAGGGACGACAGGATCAGCGCGGTCGGGTTGATGACGTCCTTGCCGGCGTACTTCGGCGCCGAGCCGTGGACCGCCTCGAAGATCGCCACGTCGTCGCCGTAGTTGCCGGAAGGCGCGAAGCCCAGCCCGCCGACCAGCCCGGAGGCGAGGTCGCTGATGATGTCGCCGTTGAGGTTGGTCGTGACGACGACGTCGAACTGGGCCGGGTTCTTGGCCATCTGGTGGGCGACGTTGTCGATGATGAGGTGCTCGGCCGCGATCTCGGGATACTCGGCCGAGAGCGCCTCGAAGGTCCGCTTGAAGAGGCCCTCCGTGAGCTTCATGATGTTGGCCTTGGTCGCGCAGGTGACCTTCCGGCGCCCCTCCCGGACGGCCAGCTCGAAGGCGTAGCGGATGATCTTCTCGCTGCCCTTGCGGGTGATGATCTTCAGGCACTGCGCGACGTCCTGCGTCTGCATGTGCTCGATGCCGGCGTAGAGGTCCTCGATGTTCTCGCGGACGATGATCATGTCGACGCCCTCGCCCGCGTAGCGGGTGGGCACACCGGGCAGCTCGCGCGCGGGGCGGACGTTGGCGTAGGTCTCGAAGAGCTTGCGCAGCGTGACGTTGGCGCTCTTCTCCCCGAAGCCGACCGGGGTCTCGAGGGGACCCTTGAGGACGACGCGGGTCCGCTCGATCGACTCGCGGGTGGCCTTCGGGACCCCGGAGGTGTCGCCGCGCTTGAAGACCTCGGCGCCGGCCTCGGCCTCCTCCCAGTCGATCGCGACGCCGGCCGCGGCGATGATCCGCTGCGCGGACCGGACGACCTCCGGGCCCACCCCGTCGCCGGGGATGACGGTGATCCGGTGCGGCTGGGCGGTCATCGGGGAGTGTCTCCTGTGCGGGGCGGTCGCGGTCTCGGGGCGAGCGGGAGCCTGCCAATTCTGCCGCATCCCGATCCTCCCCGGCGCCGAGGCGCAGCCCGCGCCGTCGGGGTGGGGTCGTCAGTACGGCACGCGGTCCGGCTTGGCCAGCCACTCCTCGAAGACGGCGACCGCCTCGGCCCGCAGCAGGTGGTCCGTGCGCAGCGAGCGAGCCTCGGGCACGAGCGGGACTTCGTCGTAGATGAAGGCGTCGTCGAAGCCGGCCCGGGCGGCGTCGTCGCGGGTGGCGGCGTAGACGAGCCGGTCGACGCGGGACCAGTAGGCCGCCGCCAGGCACATCGGGCAGGGCTCGCAGCTGGCGTAGAGGATGCAGCCGGCGAGGCTGAAGGTCCCGAGCTTTCGGCAGGCCCGGCGGATGGCGACGACCTCGGCGTGGGCGGTCGGGTCGTTGCTCGAGGTGACGGCGTTCCAGCCGCGGGCGACGATCGTGCCGTCGCGGGCAACGACGGCGCCGAACGGGCCGCCGCGGCCCTGGCGCATCCGGACGCGCGAAAGGCGGATGGCCTCGCGGAGGAGCGGGGCGTCGATCCCCGGGGTGTCGTCGACGTGGGTCATGCGCTCACCTCGCGCCGACCCTAGCGCGCCGCCGGCTCGGGCGTGTAGGGCCGAACCGCCGGTTCGGGCACGTCGGCCAGCCCGGGGGTCGGTCGAACGACGTGATGTTCGGTGCTCGGCGGGCCCATCCGAGGCCGGCATCGCTCCGAAATCCTTCATGAGCACCCCGGAGGCCCGACGCCTCCCCGCCGAGAGAGACCCGAGCCAGCCTGAATGACGCCAACGATCGAGCCGGTCTACTGGATCGCCTTCCTCGCCTTCATCGGCTTCCTGCTCTTCCTCGACCTGTTCGTGTTCCATCGGAACGCGCACGTCGTGAAGGTCCGCGAGGCCGCCTTCTTCAGCGCCTTCTGGATCGCGCTCGGCGTCGGCTTCGGTGTCCTCGTCTTCTTCTGGCTCGGCTCCGACAAGAGCGTCGAGTACTTCACGGGCTACCTGATCGAGAAGAGCCTCTCGGTCGACAATGTGTTCGTCTTCGCCCTGGTCTTCGGCGCCTTCGCGGTGCCCGCCCAGTACCAGCACCGGGTGCTCTTCTGGGGCGTCGTCGGCGCCCTGGCCATGCGCCTGGTGATGATCGTGGCCGGGGCGGCGCTGATCGAGGCCTACCAGTGGATCCTCTACCTGTTCGGGGCCTTCCTGATCTTCACCGGCATCCGGATGGGGCTCTCCCACGGCAAGCCGGAGAAGGATCCCAGCCAGAACCCTGTGGTTCGCTTCGCCCGGCGCCGCCTCCCCTTCAGCGACACCTACGACGGCCAGCGCTTCTTCACCCGCGCGAACGCCAGGCGGGTCGCGACGCCGCTCCTCCTCGTCCTGATCTCCGTCGAGATCACCGACCTGATCTTCGCGGTCGACTCGATCCCGGCGATCTTCGCCGTCACGCGCGACCCGTTCATCGTCTACACCTCGAACGCCTTCGCGATCCTCGGCCTGCGGGCCCTCTACTTCCTGCTGGCCGACCTGAAGAACCGCTTCCGGTACCTCAAGCTGGGCCTCGCGGCGATCCTGGTCTTCGTCGGCGTGAAGCTGACCGTGGTGAACCTCGGGATCAAGATCGACCCGATCGTCTCCCTCGTGGTGGTCGGCTCGATCCTGCTGGCCGCGATCGTCGCCTCCTGGCTGCGGCCGGCGCCGCCGGAGGTGCAGGGGCATCCGGACCTGCCGTGGCCCACCGACGAGCCGAACGAGGGCGCGGCCGGCGACGACGTGCCGAGCGACGGCGAGCCGGGGGCCGCCGACGAGCCGAACGAGGGCGCGGCCGGCGACGACGTGCCGAGCGACGGCGAGCCGGGGGCCGCCGACGAGCCGAACGAGGGCGCGGCCGGCGACGACGTGCCGAGCGACGGCGAGCCGGGGGCCGCCGACGAGCCGCGCGAGGGTGCCATCCGCGTGGCGGGCTCGTCCCGGCCCGGCTGACCGCGGGCGGGGCAGGCGGGAGCCCCGAAGCAAGCGCCCGGACACGCTGATCCACCCGCGGCGGCGCCCATCGAACGGCGGTCCGCGACCGGCGCGGCGCGGTAGTCTTGCCTGATGGACCCGTTGCGCGTCCGGGCGGCACTCCGCACGACGCTGATCGGCGCCGCTGCGCTCGGCGCCGCGACGGTGATCGTCGCCGTCCTCCAGGACAGGCTCGGCGTTCCGAACCCGTCGTCCGTCTACATCCTCGCCGTGGCCGCGGTCGCCCTCGTCGGCGGGCGCGTCGCGGTCCTCGTGGCCGCCGTCGCGGCCTTTCTCCTCTACGACTTCCTGCTCGTCGACCCGCGCCGCGCCTTCACCGTCGCCGACCCCGGCGAGTGGGTGAACCTGGTCCTGCTGCTCGCCATCGGCCTGCTCGTCGGCCAGCTGGCGGCGCTCCTCCGCCTCCGCCAGGACACGGCCGTCGCCCGCGAGCGCGAGGCACGGGCGCTCTTCTCGGTGAGCCGCGAGCTCGCCACCCGGCCGTCGACGCTCGACGTGCTGCCCGGGATCGTCGCGATCGTCCGGGATGAGGCGCGACTGACCCGCGCCTATATCTCGGTCGACGAGGTCGGCGCCAATCGGCGGATCGTGGCGGACACCGGGCGAGGCGACGCACCTCCGGAGCCACCCGGGCACCGCGTCCTGCGGCGACGCCCCGGCAGCGAGCCGGCCGAGTGGGTCGCGGTCCACACGGGGAAGCGCCTCGGTCGCGAGCGGACGGGGCCGGGCACGGAGACCTACCGGGTCGCGATGATGGCCGGGGAACGGCCGATCGGCTCGCTGTGGGCCCTGCGCGCGCGCGAGGACGGCCCGCTCGGCGCGGTCGAGACGCGGCTCCTCGCGGCCGTCGCCGACCAGGTCGCCCAGGCCCTCGAGCAGGACCGCCTCACGGCCGCGGCGCGCGACGCGGAGGTGGCCCGGCGGAGCGACGACCTCAAGAGCGCCCTCCTGGAGTCCGTCTCGCACGACCTGCGGACGCCGCTGGCATCGATCCGGGCCGCGGCCGGCAGCCTGATCGACGAGGACGTGGAGCTCGCCGCCGAGGATCGCCGGGCGACGGCCGAGATGATCGACCGGGAGGCCGACCACCTCAACCGCATCGTCACGAACCTGCTCGACCTCAGTCGAGTCGAGGCGGGAGCCCTGCGCGTCGAGCGGGACGCCTACGACCTCGACGACCTCCTCGAGGGGACGATCGAGCGGGCGCGGAGACGATTCCAGGATCGGCGACTGGAGGTCTACCTCCGGGACGCGCCGCCGGTCGACGTCGACGCGGTCCTCCTGGACCAGGTCGTGGCCAACCTCCTCGACAACGCCGCGAAGTACACGCCACCCGGCGCGCTCGTGCGGGTCGCCGCCGCTGCCCTGCCGGGCGAGGATCTCGTCCGCCTCACGGTCGAGGACAGCGGTCCCGGCGTCCCCGACGCCACGCTGACCAGCCTCTTCGACAAGTTCTATCGCGTGCCGGGCCGGTCCGGCGGGTCGCGGGGCGGCACCGGCGTCGGCCTCGCGGTGGTGCGCGGGCTGACGGAGGCGCTCGGAGGCCGGGTCGCCGCTCGGCGCTCGGAGCTAGGGGGCCTTGCCGTCGACGTCGACCTGCCCGCGGCAGGCTGGCCGCCGGGGTCGGAGCCGCCGGCGTGAGCGCCGCCCGGCCGGTCGTCCTCGTCGTCGAGGACGACGAGGCGACGCGGGTGACGCTCGGCCGCGATCTCGCCGCCCGCGGCTGGGAGGTGGTGGAGGCGCCCGATGGCCAGACCGCGCTGGACCGCTGGGAGGCCGGGCGACCGGATCTCGTGCTCCTCGATCTCGGCCTCCCGGACATGGACGGCGCGCGCGTGCTGCGAAGGATCCGCCGCGAGGCGACGACGCCGGTCCTCATCCTCTCCGCGCGGGACGCGGAGCGGGCCAAGATCGAGGCCCTCGAGTCCGGCGCCGACGACTACGTGACGAAGCCCTTCTCGACCCGCGAGCTCCAGGCGCGCATGCGGGCGGTGCTCCGGCGCTCCTCGGGGCCGGCAGCCGACGCGGCGGGCCGGGTCACGGTCGGCCCGCTCGTCCTCGATCCCCTGCAGCGACTCGTCACCGTCGGCGGCCGGCCGGTGGCCCTCACGCCCCGCGAGTTCGAGATCCTGCGGGTCTTCCTCGCCCACCAGGGTCGCCTCGTGACCCGCGGCCGCCTCCTGCGCGCCGTCTGGGGCGAGGCCTACCAGGCGGAGCACCACTACGTCCACGTGTACGTGAGCCAGGTGCGGCGCAAGCTCGCCGAGGCCGACCCGGACGGAGGCCTGCGCGATCTCTTCGTGGCCGAGCCCGGCGTCGGCTATCGCGTCCGGGGACCGTCCTCCCCCTGACCCGCGCCGTCCCACCAGGCCCCGGCCCAGGGTCCCCTCGCGACCCGGCATGAGCGGTTCTTGAGCGTTCTCGCGGGCTCCGACCCCCCGGCCTCTTGGGGCCCGGCGGGACGATGGGGGCATGAGAACCGTGCCGGATCCGGCAACCGAACAGCTCGCCCGCGAGATGACCCTCGTCGAGAGCGCGATCGCGGTGGTGGCGACCGGCCGGGCCCGGCGGGTCCACCTCGGGGGCCTGGCCTTCGGCGACGCCCTCGTCGAGCATGCCCGCGCGGTCGCCGCTCGCTGCGGCGTGCGGGTCGTGCCCGCGTGGCGGACCGACGAGGCAGGGCTCGACCTCGAGTTCGAACGAGACGTCGACGCGCCCCCGCCCGGCCAGGGAGGCAGCCATGGGTGACCGGGCCGTCCTCCTCGTCGAGGACGACGAGGCGCTTCGTTCGATCATCGCCCGCCACCTCCGGGCGCGCGGGTGGTCGGTCATCGAGGCGCCCTCGGCCGAGGATGCCGTGACCTGTCTCGACCGCGGCCCGCGGCCGGACGTCGTGCTGCTCGACATCAACCTGCCCGGCGACACCGGGTGGGATCTCCTGCGCGCCGGCCCGCTCGCCGGACCCAATGCACCACCCGTCGTCGTCGCCACGGCGACCGCGATCAGCCCCCGCCGGCTCCGCGAGTTCGGGGTCGCCGGATACCTGCCCAAGCCGTCGGCGATGGAGACGATCGTGTCCACGATCGAGCGCATCGCCGGCCGACCCGAAGGAGTCCCCGAGGGATGACCGACGTCCTGATCCTCATCGTGCTGCTCGCCTCGCTGCTCGCCCTGGGCGGCCTCGTGGCCGTCTGCGACCGGGTCCGCTGATGAACGGCCTCGAGATCCTGGCCGCCCTCGCGGCGCTCTTCGCGTTCGTGTACCTCGTCTGGGCGCTGCTGCGCGCGGAGCAGTTCTGATGGCCATCGCACCCAACGACCTCCTGACCCTCGGCTCCCTGGCCCTCGCGATCGTCGTCGCGACCCCCTTCATCGGGGCCTACATGGCCCACGTCATGGAGGGTCAGCGGACGTTCCTGAGCCCGGTCCTGCGGCCCGTTGAGCGCGCCATCTACCGCGTCGCCGGCGTCGACGAGACCGCGGAGCAGGGCTGGAAGGGCTACACCGCGTCCCTCCTGGCGTTCAGCTTCCTGGGCATCCTCGCGATGTACGTGATGCTGCGGCTCCAGGACGTCCTGCCGATCAACCCCGGTGCCATCCCGCCGATGTCGCCGGAGCTGGCCTTCAACACGGCGGTCAGCTTCGAGACCAACACCAACTGGCAGAACTACTCCGGCGAGACGGGCGCCAGCCACCTCATCCAGGCCACCGGCCTGGCGGTCCGCAACTTCACCTCGGCCGCGGCCGGCATCGCCATCGCCGTCGCCCTCGTCCGCGGGCTGATCCGCCGCGGCTCGCCGACGATCGGCAGCTTCTGGGTGGACCTGACCCGGGCGACCCTCTACATCCTGCTCCCGATCTCCATCATGGGTGCCCTCGTGCTGGTCTGGCAGGGCGTGCCCCAGAACTTCGACGCGCCCGCGGTGGCCATCACCCTGCAGGGCGCCGAGCAGCACATCGCCTCGGGCCCGATCGCCTCGCAGGAGTGGATCAAGGAGCTCGGCACGAACGGCGGCGGGCCGCTCAACGCGAACTCCGCGCACCCGTTCGAGAACCCGACCCCGCTCACGAACTGGCTCGAGATGTTCGCCATTCTCGTCATCCCCTTCGGGCTGACCAACACGTTCGGCCGGATGGCCGGCGACCAGCGCCAGGGCTGGACGATCTTCGGCGCCATGGCGGCCGTCCTGGTGGTCGGCTCGCTCGTGGCGATGAACGGCGAGGCGGGCGGCAACCCGCTCTTCGCGGCCGGCATCGACCAGGCCACCGGCAGCATGGAGGGCAAGGAGGTGCGCTTCGGCGCCGCCCTCGGCGGCCTCTGGGCGGCCGTCACCACCGGCACCAGCACCGGCGCGGTGAACGCCATGCACGACAGCCTGCAGCCGATCTCGGGCCTCGTCCCGCTCTTCAACATGCAGCTGGGGGAGGTGGCCCCGGGCGGGGTAGGGGCCGGCCTCTACGGGATGCTCGTCCTGGGCTCGATCCTGACCGTCTTCATCGCCGGGCTCATGGTCGGCCGCACGCCCGAGTACGTGGGCAAGAAGGTCGAGGCCTTCGAGATGAAGATGGCGATGCTCGTCGTGGTCATCCTCGGGGCCAGCATCCTGGGCTTCACCGCGCTCGCGACGGCCCTCCCGGAGGGCCAGGCCGGCCCCCTCAACGCGGGGCCCCACGGCTTCTCCGAGATCCTGTACGCCTTCTCCAGCCAGACCGGGAACAACGGCTCGGCCTTCGCCGGCCTGACCGGCAACACGCCCTTCTACAACGTGACCGGCGGCCTGGCGATGCTCGCCGGGCGGTTCGCGATGATCATCCCGATCCTCGCCATCGCCGGCTCCATGGCCGCCAAGCGGCGCGTCGCGCCCTCGCTGGGGACGTTCCCCACGACGGGCGCCACGTTCACGATCCTGCTGATCGGGGTGGTGATCATCGTCGGGGCTCTCACGTACTTCCCCGCCCTGGCCCTCGGCCCCATCGTCGAGCAGCTGCTCCAGAACGCCGGAAGGGTCTTCTAGCCGTGAGCCTGGCCCGTACCCTCTTCTCGGTCGACCTCAGCCGCGGCACCCGGCGCTTCCAGCGCTTCGTGACGCTCGGCGGGTCAAAGCCCGAGGGCGGGCCCCCGAAGCCGCGCGGGATCCTGGATCCCGACCTGCTACGGGCGGCCATCCCGCAGGCGTTCCGCAAGCTTGACCCGCGCCTCCTGGTCCGCAACCCGGTGATGTTCGTCGTCGAGCTCACGGCCGTGCTCGTGACGCTCACCTGGATCGCCAACGTGACCGGCATCCAGCCGGCCCCCGGCAGCTCCGGCGCCGGGTTCCAGCTGCAGATCGCGATCTGGCTCTGGTTCACCGTCCTGTTCGCGACGTACGCCGAGGCGGTGGCCGAGGCCCGCGGGCGCGCCCAGGCGGCGACCCTGCGCCGGACCCGCTCGGAGACGACCGCCCACCGCCGCAGGGCCGACGGGATCCTGGAGGACGTGGGCTCGTCGGAGCTGCGCCGCGGCGACATCATCGTCATCGAGGAGGGCGAGACGATCGCCGGCGACGGCGACGTGATCGAGGGCGTGGCCTACGTCAACGAGGCCGCCATCACCGGCGAGTCCGCGCCTGTCCTCAAGGAGCCGGGCACCGACATCCGCAGCTCGGTGACGGGCGGCACGACCGTCGTCAGCGACCGCCTGGTCGTCCGCGTCACCGCGGATCCCGGCGAGACGTTCCTCGACCGGATGATCGCCCTCGTCGAGGGGGCGAAGCGCCAGCGGACCCCCAACGAGATCGCCCTCGCGATCCTGCTGGCCGGCCTGACCCTCGTCTTCCTCATGGCGACCGTCACCCTGCGGCCGTTCGGCGACTTCGCCGGGACGACGGTCGAGACGGTGGCGCTCGTGGCCCTCCTGGTCTGCCTCATCCCGACGACGATCGGCGGCCTCCTCTCCGCGATCGGGATCGCCGGCATGGACCGCGTCGCGCGCTTCAACGTCCTGGCCATGAGCGGCCGGGCGGTCGAGGCGTCGGGCGACGTGGACGTCATCCTCCTCGACAAGACCGGCACGATCACCTACGGCAACCGGCTCGCGTCGGCGATCATCCCCGCCCCAGGCGTCGACGAGGGGACGGCCGTCACCGCCGCTCTCGTGGCCTCGATCAGGGACGAGACGCCCGAGGGGCGCTCCATCGTGGAGTTCGCCCGCGGGCGGCTCGCGGAGCTGGGCCTGCCGGGCGGCACCGCGGACGCGGCCGGGTTCGACACGCTCGCCGCCTCGATCGCCGAGGAGATCCCGTTCCGCGCGGAGACCCGCACCAGCGGCGTCACCACCAAGGACGGCGTCACGATCTGGAAGGGCGCGGTCGACGCGATCGCCGCCGACCTCGACGGCGCGATGCCGGCCGAGGTCGCGGCCGAGACGGACCGCATCGCCGACGACGGGGCCACCCCGCTGGCGCTCCGGATCGAGGGCCGCGTGCTGGGGCTCGTCGAGCTCCGGGACACGGTCAAGGAGGGTCTCGTCGAGCGGTTCGAGGAGTTCCGCCGGATGGGCATCCGGACGGTGATGATCACCGGCGACAACCCCCGCACGGCGGCGACGATCGCCCGCGAGGCCGGCGTCGACGACTTCATCGCGGAGGCGAAGCCGGAGGACAAGATCGCCTTCATCCGGCGGGAGCAGGCCGACGGCCACCTCGTGGCGATGACCGGCGACGGCACGAACGACGCCCCGGCGGTTGCCCAGGCGGACGTCGGGCTGGCCATGAACAGCGGGACGTCGGCCTGCAAGGAGGCGGCCAACATGGTCGACCTCGACTCCGACCCCACCAAGCTCCTGGAGGTCATCGCGATCGGCAAACAGCTGCTGATCACGCGCGGCTCGATCACGACCTTCTCGATCGCCAACGACGTGGCCAAGTACTTCGCGATCGTGCCGGCCATGTTCGTGGCCGTCTACCCGGAGCTGGACGCGCTCAACGTCATGGGGCTGGCCACGCCGCAGAGCGCGATCCTCTCGGCGGTGATCTTCAACGCTCTGATCATCGTCGCCCTCATCCCGCTCGCCCTGCGGGGCGTCGCCTTCCGGGCGGCGCCGGCGGCGGTGCTGCTCCAGCGCAACCTCCTCATCTACGGCCTCGGCGGGATCGTCACCCCCTTCATCGGGATCAAGGCGATCGACCTCGTCGTCAGCGCCCTGCACCTCGCGTAGGGGACCGACATGTCGACCTTCCTGCGGCGCCAGCTCCGGCCGGCGTTCGCCATCCTCCTCGCGCTCACCGTCGTGACGGGCGTGATCTACCCTGCAGTCGTGTACGCGGTCGCCCAGGTCGCCTTCCCGTCCCAGGCGAACGGCTCCCTCATCGTGGTCGACGGCAGGACCGTCGGGTCCTCCCTCATCGGCCAGGCCTTCAGCGACCCGAGGTACTTCTGGAGCCGGCCGTCGGCGGCCGGGGCCGACGGGTACGACGCGAACGGATCGGCCGGGTCGAACCTCGGGCCCACGAGCCAGGCGCTCATCGAGCGGGTCACGGCGGACGTGGACGCGTACCGGGCGGCGCACGGGGACGCACCCGTGCCGGTCGACCTCGTCACGACCTCGGCGTCCGGCCTCGATCCCCACATCAGCCCGGCGGCCGCCGAGTACCAGGTCGCGCGGGTCGCGGCGGCCCGTGGCATGGCCGGGGCGGACGTCCGCGCCGCCGTCGAGCGCCACACCGAGGGACCGACGCTGGGCTTCCTGGGCCAGGCCCGGGTGAACGTGCTGGAGCTGAACCTCGACCTCGACGGCGCGCTGCGATGAGCGATCCGGTGCGCGACGCGTTCGACACCCGGCCGACCGCCGAGGAGATGCTCGAGCGTCTTCGCGCGGAGGCCGGCAGCGGCCGCGGCCGGCTGCGCGTCTACCTGGGCATGGCCCCCGGCGTGGGGAAGACGTACCGCATGCTCGAGGAGGGGCACCGCCGCGTGGCGCGGGGCACCGACCTCGTGGTCGGCTTCGTCGAGCCGCACGGGCGCCCCAGCACCGAGGCGCTCCTCGCCGGGCTCGAGGTGGTGCCGCGCCGCCGGATCGAGTACCGCGGCGTGGTCGTCGAGGAGATGGACACGGACGCGGTCGTCCGCCGCCGCCCGACGGTGGCCCTGATCGACGAGCTGGCCCACACGAACGCGCCCGGCTCGCAGCGGGAGAAGCGCTGGGAGGACGTCGAGGTCGTCCGGGACGCCGGCATCCACGTCGTGAGCACGCTCAACGTGCAGCACCTCGAGTCGGTGGCCGACGCCGTCGAGACGATCACCGGGGCGCCCGTCCACGAGCGCCTGCCGGACGACGTCCTCGGCGCGGCCGACGAGATCGAGCTCGTGGACATGAGCCCCCACGCCCTCCGCCAGCGGATGCGCCACGGCAACGTCTACCCGCCCGACCGCGCCCGGGTGGCGCTCGACCGCTTCTTCACCGAGCCGAACCTCACGGCCCTCCGCGACCTCTCCTTGCGGTTCACCGCGCGGCGCGTGGAAGGGCAGCTCGAGGCGTTCGTGACGGACGGCCGCCTCGACGCGATGCCGCGAACCTCCGACCGAGTGGTCGTGGTGCTCGACGGCTCGGCCGCCGGGGCAGCCGCCGTTCGCCGGGCGTCCACGCTCGCCGGGATGCTCCACGCCGACCTGATCGCGGTCGTGCCGGAGCTGCCGCCCACCGCGACCGACGTGGAGGCACGGAACCTCCGCGAGGTCGCCGACGACGCCGCGGACCTCGGGGCCGAGCTGGTCCGGGTCGAGGGCACCGAGCTGGCGGCTTCGGTCGGGCGCGCGGTGGAGTCGCGGGGCGCGACGCACGTCGTGGTCGCCCACCGGCCGCTCGGTCGCCTCGAGCGGCTCCGCCGCCCGCCGCTGGCGGAGGCGCTCCTCGAGCGGCTGCCGGGCGTGGAGGTGCACATCGTGGGTGCCCCCCGCCGGGGCTGACGCCGTCCCCAGACCCATTCGGGCGCCGCCCGTAGAATCGCGTTCTCATGTCCACGACCATCCAGCCCGTCTTCTGGGTCGGGTTCTTCGTCTTCATCGGGGCCATGCTGGCCCTCGACCTCTTCGTCTTCCACCGGAAGCCGGGCGAGGTCTCGATCCGCTCGGCGGCCCTGACCTCGGCGTTCTGGATCAGCCTGGGGCTCGGGTTCGGGCTCGTCGTCTGGGCCTGGCTGGGTCCCGAGAAGGCGGTCGAGTACTACAGCGGCTACCTCATCGAGGAGTCGCTCTCGATCGACAACGTCTTCGTCTTCAGCCTCGTCTTCACCGCGTTCGCGATCCCCAAGCACCTCCAGTACCGGGTCCTCTTCTGGGGCGTCATGGGGGCGCTCGTCATGCGGCTTGTCATGATCCTGATCGGGGCCGCCCTCATCGAGCGCTTCGAGTGGATCCTCCTCGTCTTCGGCGCCTTCCTCATCTTCACGGGCTTCAGGATGTGGAAGTCGACGCAGAGCGAGGAGGAGCCCGACCCGGCGAACAACCCGATCGTCCGTTTCGCCCGGCGCCGCCTCCCCTTCACCGACCGGCTCGACGGGCAGCGCTTCTGGACGCGGCTCGACGGCAGGCGAGTGGCGACGCCCCTTCTCCTCGCCCTCCTCGTGGTGGAGGTGAGCGACCTCGTCTTCGCGGTCGATTTCGATCCCCGCCGTGTTCGCCGTGACGACCGACCCGTTCATCGTCTACACCTCGAACGCGTTCGCGATCCTGGGCCTGCGCTCGCTCTACTTCTTCCTCGCCGACCTGAAGGACCGCTTCAGGTTCCTCACCCACGGGCTCTCGATCGTGCTGGTCTTCGTGGGCCTGAAGCTCCTGCTCAACGGCTGGATCCACCTGGCGCCGTGGGTCTCGCTCGTGGTGATCGCGGTGGTCCTGGGCGGGGCGGTCGTCTTCTCGCTCTTCCATGCGCGGCGCGAGGAGGAGCGCGAGCGCGCGGCCGCGGCAAGCGTGGCAGCCGGGACGGGGGCGGCGTCCGACGCCGCGGGAGACTGATCGCCACGCCGCCCGGGGGACCGCCCGCCACGCCGCCCGGGCTGCACGCCACGCCGCCCGGGGGACCGCCCTCCGGGTTGCCCGCCGGGCTGCACCACCTCGTCCTGGTCGGGCTGATGGGGGCCGGCAAGACGACGGTCGGGATGCTCGTCGCGGCGCGGCTCGGGCTGCCGTTCCGTGACGGGGACGCGATGCTGGAGGCCGCCACCGGCCGAACCGCGGCCGCGATCCGCGACGCCGACGGCGCCGAGGCGCTCCACCGAGAGGAACGGCGCGTGCTGGCCGAGGCCCTGGCCGCCGCCGAGCCGTCCGTGATCGCCGCGGCGGCGGCCGTCGTCGACGATCCCCCCTCCCGGGCCGCCCTCCGGGCTCGCGGCGTGGCCGTGGCCTGGCTTCGAGCCGACGCAGCGGTCCTCGGGCGGCGGTTCGCGGCAGCCGCCGGCGGGGAGGGAGCGTACCGGCCCGCGTACGGCGAGGACCCGACGGCGTTCCTGGGGGCGCAGGCCCGTCGCCGCGCCGCTCGCTTCGCCGCGTGCCGGCCGCTCGTCGTGCTGGACACCCGCCAGCTGGACGCGGAGACGGCGGCCGAGCGGATCGTCGCGGCCGTGTGGAGCGCCGCGCGCTAGGATCGCGACCATGAGCGAGCACCTCGCGACGTCGCCGCCGGCGTTCGTCCCGCGCATCCCCCTCCTGCTCGACGTCGACACCGGGATCGACGACAGCCTCGCCCTCCTCTACGCGTGCGCCTCGCCGGAGGCGGAGATCGCGGCCGTGACCTGCGTGGCCGGGAACGTGGACGCCCGCCAGGTGGCCGAGAACACCCGGGCCGTCCTGGAGCTGGCCGGTCGCGACGACGTGGAGGTGGCCCTGGGGCGGGAGACGCCGCTGGTCCGGCCGCTCGTCACCACGCCGGAGACGCACGGGCCCCGGGGCATCGGGTACGCGGTGCTGCCACCGCCGCGCCGGCGGCTCTCGGTTCGCCACGCCGCGGACCTGATCGTCGAGGAGGCGCGGCGGCGGCCCGGCGAGATCACGCTCGTGACGCTGGGGCCGGCCACGAACCTCGCGGTCGCCGTCCTCCGCGAGCCCGAGCTGCCCCTCCTCCTCCGCCGCTGGGTGCTGATGGGCGGCAGCTACCGCTCCCCGGGCAACACGGCACCGACCACGGAGTGGAACGTCTCGGTCGACCCGGAAGCGATGAAGGTGTGCCTCACGGCGTTCGGCGAAGCGGACATCGTGGCGCGGCGCCGAGCCGCCGGGCTCGCGGGCCTGCCGCTCGCCCTGGGGCTGGACGTCACGGAGCGGGCGAAGCTCCTCCCGGGGCACCTCGCGGCGCTGGCGACCCGCGCTGGGGGCAGCGCGGCCACCCACCCCATCATCCGGTACCTGGAGGACGCCCTCCGGTTCTACATGGAGTTCCACTCCCGCTACGACGGCTTCTACGGCGCCTTCATCCACGACCCGCTTGCCGTGGCCGCGGCCCTGGACGAGGGGCTGGTCCGCGCCGAGGAGCTCCCCGTCGACGTGGAGCTCGGTGGCACCCTCACGACCGGCGAGACGGTCACCGACTGGCGGCGGGCCTGGGGCCGGCCGCCCACGCTCGGGATCGCCGTCGAGGCGGACGTCGATGCCTTCTTCGCCCGCTTCGTCGAGCGCGTGGGCGCGCTGGCAGCAAGAGCCGGCCCCGGCTGAGGCGACCCGGGAATCTGCCGGCAGCGCTGGCGGAGCGACCGGCGAAGGGGGGATACTGACGCAGGCGTCCCGCGGGAGGGTCGCGCGCCGCATGGGCCGTCGGTGAGCGCCGCCTGACGCACCCGAGCTACAGGGAGGCACCGTCTCATGGACCTGTCGTGGCTGCAGGTCTGCGCCGAGGGCCAGACCGAGGGCTGCATCCCCACGATCCAGCTGGTCTACCTGGCGGCGCTCGTCGTCGGGGTTGTCCTGCTGGCGATCATCGCGGTGCGGTCCCGCGATCTCTCCACCGCGACCCTGGCGCTCATGCCCGTCGCGATCGCGATCAACATCGCCGTGGGCGCGATCGCCGTCGCCCTGCGCCTTCCGATCTACCTCGACTCGATCGGCACCGTTCTCGTCGGCGCGGTCGCGGGCCCCTGGGCCGGGGCGCTGACCGGCCTCCTCGCGAACCTCATCTGGGCGATCCTGCCGGTCCCCGGCGGGGCCGGCCCGACGATCGCCTTCTTCGCCCCGGTGGCCGCGGTGATCGGCCTGATGGCCGGCTTCTGGGCCGGCCGCGGGGCGTTCCGCCTGCGGGCCGACGACGAGCGGGTGGGTGGCTTCCTCGCCCTTGCCGCCGGGGTGGCCGCCGCGGCCGTCGCAATGCTGGTGGTCCAGCAGACGGTCGGCCTCTCCTTCGACTGGGAGGATCCCGACTCGCAGATGCGCTTCGTGCTCCTGGGCCTGCTCATCGTCACGGTCGGCGTCGTGGTGGCCTGGGCCTCCGGCCGGACGGTCTTCCGCCTGGGTGCCGGCGACCCGCGGATCTCCCGCTACCTCTCGATCGCGACGGCCGCCTCAGCGGTCGTGATCGTCTTCGCGGTCCTGCGCCTGCTCTTCGCGCCGGAGGGGTACTTCTCCACGATCGACGGGGTGCTGGACGACGGGACCCCGGACGACTTCCTGGGCGGGGCGAACCTCACCGCCCTCGCGATCCCCGACCCGGCCGGTCTCCTGGGCGTTGCCGTGGTCGCCCTCGTGGTGGGCCTCCTCGTCTGGCGCTGGGTCTCCCAGGGCGAGCGGGCCCGGCTCTTCCCCGTCTGGGTGGGCGGCCTGACGACCGGCATCGTCGCGGCGGCGATCTCGGCGCCCATCGCGGCCGGCGTCTTCGGCGGCGTCACCGGCTCGGGCACCGACGCCCTCGTGGCGCTCTTCCGCACGCTGGGCCTGAACGTGTTCCAGTCGACGTTCGCGCAGGGCCTGACCAGCGACCCGCTCGACAAGACGATCAGCTACACGATCGTCTTCGTGATCCTCGCCGCCCTCCCGCTGACCGTCCGCACGATGTTCAGCCGGGGCGAGGCGACGATCGCCGACTGAGCGGATCGCGGACGACCGGCTTCGCGTGCAGGCCGCGATCGGGTACTACCGCCCGGGTGACAGCTGGCTCCACCGGCGCAACCCGGTCACCAAGCTGCTGGCCCTTGCCTGGGTGATCCTGGCGGCGTTCCTGCTGCCACCGCTCGCCCTGCCGGTGCTGGCCGTCGCCTGTCTCGCCCTGGCCGCCGCGAACGGCCTCGGCGGGTCGGTGGTCCGATCCCTGCGGATCCCGGCCGTCCTGATCGCCTCCATCCTCGTCGTCAACGCGCTCTTCTTCCCGGGTGCCGTCGACGTGATCATCCGCCTGGGGCCGATCGCCCTGTCGCGCGAGGGCCTGGTCTTCGGGCTCGTCACGGCGGGACGCGTCCTCGTCGCCTTCATCGCCTCGATCGCCTTCCTCCAGGCGACGCTCCCCGACGACCTCCTCGAGGCCCTCGTGGCCCGGGGCGCGAGCCACCGGTTCGCCTGGGTGATCCTGTCGGCCGTCCAGATGGTGCCGCGCCTGCAGGAGAGCGCGGCGACGATCCTCGAGGCCCAGCAGGCGCGGGGCCTCGAGATCGGCGGCTCGTTCGGGCGCCGGGTCCGCGCCCTCGTGCCGCTGATCGGGCCGGTCTTGCTGGGCTCGCTCATCGACGTCCGCGAGCGCACGTTCGCCCTGGAGGCCCGCGGGTTCGGGTCGGGGGGGCCGCGGACGGCCTACCGGGTCGTACCCGATCCTCCGGGCGACCGCTGGATCCGGGCGGCGACCCTGCTCGCGATCGCGGCGGTCGTTCTCTGGCCGTTCGTGGCGCCGGCGCTGGGGATCCGGTGAGCGATCACGAGCCCGCGCGCGCAGGCGAGCCCGCTTCCGCGACGCCGGCGCTCGCGCTGGACGCCCTCGTCGTTCGCTACCACGGCCGCCGCACGCCGGCCCTCGACAGGATCGACCTGGCCGTCGCGCCCGGCGAGATGGTCGGCGTGGCGGGACGGAACGGCGCGGGCAAGTCCACGCTCGCCCTCGCCGCGGCCGCCTTCATCCCCCGCGTCGTCCGGGCGCAGCTCGGAGGGAGTGTCGCCATCGCGGGCCGCCGGGTCGCCGAGACGCCGGTTCGCGATCTCCCGGGGCGGGTCGGGATCGTCTTCTCGACGCCCTCGAACCAGCTCTCGGGCTCCAAGCTGACCGTCCGCGAGGAGCTCGCCTTCGGCCTCGAGAACCTCGGCGTCGCACGGTCCGAGATGGACGCCCGAATCGACGAGACCCTGGGGTCCCTCGGGATCGTGCACCTTGCCGAGCGGCTGCCGACCGCGCTCTCGGGCGGGGAGCAGCAACGCGTGGCGATTGCCGCGATCCTCTGCATGGGTCCCGGACTCCTCGTCCTCGACGAGCCGACGGCGCAGCTGGACCCGGCGGCCACGCGGGCCGTCGCGGAGCTCCTGGCCGGCCGCGCGGCGGCGGGCACCGCGGTCCTCGTCGCGGAGCACCGGGCGGCAGTCCTCGGGTCGACGGCGCGCTGCCTGGTCCTCGACGGGGGCATTGCGGCCGCGATCGACGTGCCCGGGGCCGCCCTCGGGCCCGAGATCGGCGGCCGGGCCGGCGTGGCCGTGCCGGCCGTCGCGATGCTGGCCCACGCGCTCGGGCTGGCGGCCGGCCGGGCGCTCGACTCCGGTGCCGTCGCAGCCGCCATCCGCGCCGCAGGTCCCGGGGAGCTCGCGGCCGCGGCGTCGCGCGTGAGGGCGGCCGGCGCATGGTCGGGCCCGGACGTCGCGGTGGCTTCCTGGGAGGCGGTCCGCGAGCAGGCGCCCGCCGGGATCGAGATCCGGGGCCTGCGCTACGCCTACCCGGGCGGCACCGAGGCGCTGCGGGGCATCGACCTCGCGATCGCGCCCGGCGAGGCGGTCGCCATCGTCGGCCAGAACGGCTCGGGGAAGACGACACTCGCCAAGCACCTGGTCCGGATTCTCGCCCCCGGCGCCGGCTCGGTGCTCGTCGCGGGACGCGATCTCGCCGGGCGGACGATCGCGGACGTCGCGCGCACCGTCGGCTTCGTCTTCCAGGACCCCGACAGGCAGCTCTTCAGCCGCTCGGTCGAGCGCGAGGTCGCCTTCGGGCCGCGGAACCTCGGCCTGGCCGAGGAGGCGACCGCGCGTCTCGTGGCGCAGGCGCTGGCCGCGGTGGGGCTCGCGGATCGTGCGGAGGAGAACCCCTACGACCTGGGGCTGTCGGACCGCAAGCTCGTGGCCCTCGGGAGCGTCCTCGCGATGGACCCCGCGGTCCTCGTCCTCGACGAGCCGACCACCGGCCAGGATGCCCCGGGGATCGCCCGCGTCGGGGCCATCGTGGACAGCTGGACAGCCGCGGGCCGAACCGTCGTGGCGATCACCCACGACATGGAGTTCGCCGCCCGCCACTTCGGCCGGATCGTCGTGATGCGGGCCGGCGAGGTCGTCGCCGACGGGCCGCCGGCGACGGTCCTGGCGACCGCGAACGGGCCCCTCCTCGCCTCGACGGGGCTCGAGCCGCCCCCTCTCGCCCTGCTGGCATCGCTCCTCGGGATCGCCGGCCTGCCCCTGGACCCGGCGGCGATCCTGGAGACGCCGTGAGGGTGGGACGATCCGTCAGTCGCGCCCGACGATGCGGCGGGTCCCGAGGACCACGAGGAGGAAGGTGGTCTCCAGGACGTCCACCGCGGCGATGACGAGGGCCAGGATGAGCGGCAGGGGGTGGCCGACGAGCCAACCGCCGGCCGCGGCGACCCCGGCCACGGCGAGGAAGACGAGGCGGACGCCGCGGATCAGCGCCGCGGGGCCGCCCGCCTCGGGATCGCGGCCCTCGGAGATGCGGACGATGCCGCGGCGGAGTGCCCAGACTGCGAACAGGACGGCCAGCGCGACGAGCGCGGCCCGGGCGATCGGCGGGGGCGAGACGACCGCCTCGACCAGGCGGGCGTCCCAGCCCATCGCCGTCCCGAGCACGAGGGCGGCGGCGCCCAGCGCGAGCGGGAGGAGGTCGCGGGGCCGGATGCCCGCCCTGCTCACCGGGCGTCAGCCCCCGACGACGTCGAGCGCAACCTCGAAGACGGCGCCGTCGACGATCCGCCAGGCTCGGACGCTCTCGGCGCCGGTCGCCGGTTCGGCCTCGGCCTCGGTGAGCGAGACGACCAGGTAGAGCGCGTCCGGGTAGAACGCCAGGCCGACATCGGTGGGGCTGGGGCGTGCCGGGGAGCGGACGTGGCTGTGGACGATCCCCCAGATCACCTCGTCGGCGTCGTCGATCTGGAGGGAGAGACGCAGGAGGTCCTCGGGATGGACCTCGTAGCGAAGCGGTGATGCCGCCCGGTTGCGCGTCGGGTGCCAGGCCGTGGCGGTGCCGCCGTCCGCGGGCGGCGCGGTCCCCGCGATGAGGCCGCAGGCCTCGTTCGGGTACTCGGCCCGGGCATGGGCCACCAGCGCGTCGCGGATGGTCGCGGGGAGGGCCGCGCGGGCGGGACCGGGGTTGGCCGGCTCTGCGGCCGGGGAGCCGACGGTGGCCCCTTCGCTCGCCGGTGTCGCCCTATCGTGTCCCACGATCACCGGCGCCCCTCCCCAGCGTGGGGTCGTGGTGGGGGCCATCTTGATCGTGCCCGACGATCTCGCCCCCCGTTCCCGCCTCGCGCGCCGCCACCGCCTCGTCGGAGCAGACCGGGCAGGCCGGGTCGCGACGCAGCTTCAGCTCGGTGAACGAGGCGTCGAGAGCGTCGAACAGGAGCAGCCGCCCGGCGAGCGTCTCGCCGATCCCGAGCAGGACCTTGAGCGCCTCGTTCGTCTGCAGGAGCCCCATGATCCCCGGCACCACGCCGAGGACCCCGGCCACGGAGCAGCCCGGGGCGAGCTCCGGAGGCGGCGGCGTCGGGTAGAGGCAGCGGTAGCACGGGCCCTCGTAGGGGACGAAGGTCGTGAGCTGGCCCTCGAAGCGGAAGACCGAGGCGTGGATCACGGGGATCCCGGCCGCGACCGCAGCGTCATTGAGCGTGTAGCGCGTCTCGAAGGTGTCCGTGCCGTCGAGGATCACGTCGTAGCCGGCGATGATCTCGTCCACGTTCGACGGCCCCAGGACGACGTCGTGGGGGACCACCTCGACGTCCGGGTTGAGGGCCCTGATGGCGGCCGTCGCGGAGACGACCTTCTTCTCACCCAGCCGGTCGGTGGTGTGCAGGATCTGGCGCTGGAGGTTCGAGACGTCGACGACGTCGAAGTCGACGATCCCGATCGTCCCGACGCCGGCGGCGGCGAGGTAGAGGGCGGCCGGCGAGCCGAGGCCTCCGGCGCCGACGACGAGCGCCTTCGAGGCGAGGAGCTTCGCCTGGCCCTCGGCCCCGACCTCGGGGATCAGGAGGTGCCGGCTGTAGCGCCGCTTCTGCTCGTCGGAGAGGAGCGCCGGCTGGGTCCACGGCAGGCCCAGCGACTTCCACTGCTGGAAGCCGCCCGACATCGAGACGACGTCCCGGTAGCCCATGGCCCGCAGGGTCTGGCCGGCGAAGAGGGAGCGGACACCGCCGGCGCAGTAGAGGACGACCGGCGTGCCGCGGTCGGGGACGTAGGCTTCGATCTGCTGCTCGAGGTAGCTCTTGGCGACGTGGTGAGCGCCGGGGATGTGGCCCTGCTCCCACTCCCTGTTCTCTCGCACGTCGACGAGCGCGGCGTGCGGGTTGGCCCGCAGCGCGTCGGCCTCGAGGGGGGTCACCTCGGGGATCTCCGCGCGGGCCTCGCGCATCAGGTCGGCGAAGGTCTTCGGCATCGCTGGCTCAGAGTGCTCCGGTGGTCGACAGGCCGTCGGGCCGGGACCCGGCAGGACGAGGGCGGTCGGTCGGTGGCAGGATCACCCTGCACGGACCGGCGCGTCGGCCGCGGCGGCGGGAGCGTCGCCAGCGGGCTGCGCCTCCCCGGCCGGTGGCGGTGCCTCCCCGGCCGGTGGCGGTGCCTCCCCGGCCTTCTCGCGCTCCTCGAGAGCGTGGCTCACCGTGTCGAGCGAGAGGAGGGCGCACTTGAGGCGGGCCGGGCTGATCTCGATCCCGAGGAGGTCGAGGACGTCGTCGGGGGTCAGCCTCGCGACATCGGCCACCGGCTTGCCCTTGATCTCGTCGGTCAGGAGGCTGGCCGAGGCCTGGCTGATGGCACAGCCGCGCCCCGTGAAGGCGACCTGGGTGACGATCCCGTCGCTGATCCCGAGCATCATCGTGATGCGGTCGCCGCAGAGCGGGTTGGCGCCCTCGTAGCGTGCGTCGGGGTCCTCGATGATCCCGAAGTTGTGGGGCCGCCGGTAGTGCTCGAGGATGTAGTCGCGGTAGAGGTCGTCCATCGGGCGTGCAGTGTAGCGCGGAGCCGCAAACGCGGCAGCAATCCCGACTCAAGAGGTCGGGATTGCGGGACGTGGTGGGGATCGCGAGGGCAGCCTCGGCGATTGCCGCGACCGGGCGCATGCGCGACACTCCGACCACCAGACCCGCAGCATCGCGCAAGGAGGATCCCGGTGTTCGTGCCCCTCTCGGTGCTCGAGTTCCGCGACCGGGCCGCGGCGTACTTCGGGGACAAGGTCGGCGTCGTCGACGGCGAGCGCGAGCTCACCTATCGTGCCTGGGCCGAGCGGACGCATCGGCTCGCCAACGCGCTCCACGACCTGGGCGTCGAAGCCGGCGACCGCGTCTCGTTCATCACCTACAACACCCACCACCTGCTCGAGGCGTACTACGGCGTGCCGGAAGCGGGAGCGGTGCTCAACCCGGTCAACATCCGTCTGGCGCCCCACGAGATCGCCTACATCCTGGAGCACGCCGGGTCGCGGATCGTCTTCTTCCATGCGGACTTCGCGCCGCTCGTCGAGCAGCTCGCCACGCACCTCACGATGCGCCCGCGCTTCGTCGTCCTGGAGGGCGAGCCGGGAGCGATCGCCAGCGACGAGTACGAGGCGCTCATCGCCGGCGGCTCACGCGGATCCGCGCCGGCCGCAGGTCGACGAGAACGCGATCGCCGAGCTCTTCTACACGAGCGGCACGACGGGGCAGCCGAAGGGCGTCGCCCTCACGCCGCGGAACCTCTACCTGCACGCGATGAGCGCCCAGGTCGCCCTCGGCTGGAACGAGGACGACGTCATCCTCCACGTCGTGCCGCTCTTCCACGTGAACGGCTGGGGCGTTCCCCACTTCGTGACGATGATCGGCGGCCGCCACGTCATGCTCCGCCGCTTCGAGCCAACCGCGCTCATGGAGGCTGTCCAGCGCCACCGCGTCACGCGCCTGCTCGGCGTGCCGGCGATCTTCAACGCGCTCATCCACCACCAGGGCCGGTCGAGCTACGACCTCTCGAGCCTTCGGCAGGTCGTCGTGGGCGGCTCCACCGCCTCGCCCACCCTCGTGCGGGCCCTCGAGGAAGGCCTGGGAGTCCAGGCGGTCGCCGGCTACGGCCTCTCCGAGACGACGCCGATCGTGACGATCGCCCTGCCGCGCGACGTCCTGACCGAGGCCGAGTCACCGGAGCGCGCCCTCGAGCGCCGGGCGATGACCGGCTGGCCGATCCCCGGCGTCGCGATGAGGGTCGTGGACACGGCCGGCCACGACGTCCGGCCCGACGGCGAGCAGATCGGCGAGATCCTCGTCCGGGGCAACACCGTCATGAACGGCTACTACCGCGACCCGGACGCGACGGCGACGGCGATCCGCGACGGCTGGCTCCACACGGGCGACATGGCCACCCTCGACGAAGCGGGCTACGTCCTCATCAAGGATCGTTCGAAGGACGTGATCATCCGCGGCGGCGAGAACATCTCGTCGGTGGACGTCGAGAACGCGCTCGCGGCCCACCCGGCGGTCCTGGAGTGCGCCGTGGTCGCCGCCCCCGACGAGCGGTTCGGCGAGGTCCCGGTGGCCCTGGTCGTCCTCAAGCCGGGCGCCACGGCCACCGCGCGCGAGCTGAAGGCGCACTGCCGGGCCCACCTGGCCCGTTTCAAGGTGCCCCACGAGTTCCGCTTCCGGGACTCGCTCCCGAAGGGCGGCACGGGCAAGATCCTGAAGGCCGAGCTCCGCGAGCCGTTCTGGAAGGGCTTCGCGGCGCGCGTGCACTGAAGCGCGCCGCCGGGCGCGGCGCGACGGGCCGACCGGGGTTCAACCTGCCGTCCGTGCGGGGTCGACGATCGCGAGTCCCTCGAAGGCGGCCCGGTGGAAGCCGCGGTCCCTCGTCAGGAGCCGGTCGGCCTGCTCCAGGGCATGGGCACCGATGAGGAAGTCGGCGACGACCCGCTCTCGCGGACCGCCTCCCCGCCGATATGCGCCCCAGGCAGCGCCGGCCCGCGAGGCCGTCCGCGCGTCGATCGCCGAGTAGGTGACCGGGAAGCCGGCGAGCGCCCGGGCAGCGGCCTCGTCGTCCCCGAAGACCGCCCGGACCTCGGCCCACACGACGTCGCAGGCGACGATGGGCCCCGCGGCCAGGCACGCCCGGAGCGCGGCGAGCGACCGCACGCGGTACGCCGGATCGTCGAAGAAGACGTCGAGCAGGACGCTGGTGTCGACCGCGGTGATCACGATCCGGCGTCGTCCGGCCCGGGGCCGCGGAGCTCCCGGATCATCGCGTCGGTGCCACCCTGCGGCGGCGGCAGGATCCCGACGAGCTCCTCGAGGTGGTCCGCGGGGACGAGCTTCCGCCCGACGAGGCGCCCGTCGGTCTCCTCGAAGTCGAGCACGGTCCCCGGCCGCAGCCCGAGTCGATCGCGCAGCCGCTTCGGGATCGTGATCTGCCCCTTTTCGCTGACGGTGGTCTTCATACCAGCAAGGTATGACTGTCGTACCTGCCTGTCAATCACGCGGCTGTCTCCGTGGGGCGGCCGGTCTGGTGTGGAGTGTCGGCCGGGACGACGCTACGAACGGAGAGCGGCCCACCGCGGCCGTTCCCGGGCTGCTGGGCACCCGCGGCTGGGCCGGCACGAGTGCCGTCCGGGGCGACAAGCTGGACGTCGAAAGCGCGGCCGGCACACCGTGCCACCCGCGATGGAATACCGGGCATCGAATGCGCGGCCGGCGCAGCCCGCCGGCGCGGGAACGGCCGCGGCGCCGGCAGGCGGCTGCCTCCCACCCGGCGGCTCCCCGCCGCCCTACCCGCCGAAGACCCGCTGGACCTCCCGCAGGCCGGCGGCGAGGGTGTCGATGTCGTCGGTCGTCGTGAAGACGGAGAAGCTCGCGCGGCCCGTGGCGGCGAGGTCGAGGCGCTCGTGGAGCGGCATCGTGCAGTGGTGGCCGGCCCGGATGCAGACCCCCTCGCGGTCGAGGATCTGGGCCACGTCGTGGGGGTGGATGCCGGGCAGGTTGAAGGGCACGACCCCGCCGCGGACTTCGGCCGGCGGGCCGTACAGGGCGATCCCCGGGACCTCGCGGGCGAGCGTCTCGAGGGCGTAGGCGACGAGGGCTCGCTCGTGCTCGCGCACGCGCTCCATCCCCAGCTCGCGGAGGTAGTCGGCGGCGACGCCGAGGCCGATGGCGGCGCTGATGTCGGGGGTGCCGGCCTCGAACTTCCAGGGGACCTCGTTGAACTCGGACCGGCGCAGCTTGACCTCGCGGATCATGTCGCCGCCGGTCAGGAACGGCGGCATCGCGTCGAGGAGCTCGCGGCGGCCCCACAGGACGCCAGAGCCGGTGGGCCCCAGCGTCTTGTGGCCGGAGAAGACGTAGAAGTCGGCGCCGAGCTCCTGCACGTCGACCGGCAGGTGCGGCACCGCCTGGGCGCCGTCCACGAGCACCAGCGCGCCCGCGGCATGGGCCATCTCGACCATCTCGCGAACAGGGTTGATCGTCCCCAGCGTGTTCGAGACGTGGGTGAAGGCGACGAGCCTCGGGTGGAGCCTCAGGAGGATCTCGAAGACGTCGAGGCGGAGGATCCCGTCGTCGGTGATGGGGATGAACTCCAGGTCGCCGTCGACCTCCTGGGCCAGGAGCTGCCACGGGACGAGGTTGGCGTGGTGCTCCATCTCGGTGAGCACGATCGCGTCGCCCGGCCCCAGGTTGCGGCGGCCCCAGCTGTAGGCCACGAGGTTGATCGCCTCGGTCGCGTTGCGGACCCAGACGATCTCGCGGCCCGACGGCGCGTTGAGGAGCCGGGCGACCTGGTCGCGGGCGCCCTCGTAGGCCGCGGTCGCCTTCTCGCTGATCTCGTAGATCCCGCGGTGGACGTTCGCGTTGTACTCGCGGTAGTAGCGGTCCATCGCCTCGATGACCGCGGTCGGCTTCTGGCTCGTGGCGGCCGAGTCGAGGTAGACGAGGGGCCTGCCGTGGGGCCGCTCGGCGAGGATCGGGAAGTCCGCCCGGAGCGCAGACGGGTCGAGGGGCGTGGCGGCGGGCGCGGCCGGCGCCTCGGGGGCGGGCCTGGCGGTTCGCGCGAGCGTGTCGGTCATCGGTCGCTCCGGGCTTCGTGGCGGGCGGGGCGCAGGGCCGTCGAGGCCCGGCCTCCACCGTCTCGGGGACGCGGGTGGCGTAGGCCGCGTCGGATTCGTCGGCGTCGAAGCCGGCAGCCCGGAGGACCGGTGCGTAGCCGTGCTCCTCGAGCTCCAGGGCCAGCTCGCGGCCGCCGCTCCGGATGATCCTGCCGCGGGCCAGGACGTGGACCCGGTCCGGCTTGATGTAGTTGAGCAGGCGCTGGTAGTGGGTGATGAGGAGGACGCCCAGGTTCGGGTTGAGCATCGCGTTGACGCCCTCGGCGACGATCCGCAGGGCGTCGATGTCCAGGCCGGAGTCGGTCTCGTCGAGGATCGCCATCTCGGGCTCCAGGACGGCCATCTGGAGCATCTCGAGGCGCTTCTTCTCGCCGCCCGAGAAGCCCTCGTTGACGTAGCGCGAGGCGAAGGCCTCGTCCATCTTCAGGAGGGCCATCTTGGCCCGCATGAGCCGGCGGAAGTCGCCCATGGAGATCCCGCCGCGGGTCGGGTCGCTGGGGTCGATGTCGGGGTTCTTCTCGAGGCCCTGGCGGCGCGCGTTCAGCGCCGTCCGGAGGAAGCTGGCCACGGACAGGCCGGGGATCGCGGTCGGGTACTGGAAGGCGAGGAACATTCCCAGGCGGGCCCGCTTGTCGGGCGAGAGCGCCAGGATGTCCATGTCCTTCCAGATCACCTCGCCCTGGGTGATCACGTAGGCCGGGTGGCCCATGAGGGCATAGGCGAGGGTGGTCTTGCCCGAGCCGTTGGGGCCCATGATGGCGTGGACCTCGCCCTTGCCGACGACGAGGTCGATCCCCTGGAGGATGTGGCGCTCGGGGTCGGCGACGGGGGCGACGTGGAGGTTCCGGATCTCGAGGTGCTGGTCGCTCACTGGTGGGGTCGGCTCCTGTGGGTGGGTCGCGCCGGCGGCGAGCCGGCGGGCGATCGGAGGGCGCTCATACCGGGACGACCTCGCGCGGTTGCGCGTCGAGCTCGAGGAGGTTGGGCGGCGGGACGAGGTCGGCCAGGGTCGTGGCGTCGAGGACGCCGTTGATCGCGTCGCGGACTCTCACCCAGAGGCCGTTGACGGAACACGCCCCCAGGCGCAGGCAGGCGTGCGACTCGGCCGGGTCCTCGCTGGCGCAGATCATCGGGGCCAGCGGCCCCTCGAGGGCGCGAAGCGCCTCCGCCAGGGTGATGTCCGCCGGCCGGCGGGCGAGCGCGTAGCCGCCGCGGGCGCCCCGGGTGGACTGGACGAGGCCGGCCTCGCGGAGCGGGATGATCAGCTGCTCCAGGTAGGCGCGGGGGAGGTCCTCGTCGGCGGCGACCTCGGCCAGGCTGACGGGCACGGTGGCGTCGCCGGCCCACCGTCGGGCGAGCTGGACCAGCATGCGGACGCCGTACTCGCCCTTCGTGCTGAAGGAGATGGCGCCGCTGGCGTGGAAGGTTCGTACGCTCAGGGCGGGGCTCCTCGGTGCGTGGTCGAGCGGAAGGGGGACGCGTCGGCCCCGGTGGCGAGACCGGTAATTCCGACCATTCCGCTCGGAAATCCTACACCGCCCGAGGCGGCGCGGTCAACGCGAGGTCGGGGTAGTAGATAGGGCGAAGCGAAGTTGCCGCTCACCGTCTGAAGTTGGTCGGGCCTAGCGGGATAGCCCCTCCCTAACTCAGCGATCGCTCTGCTTCCTGATGGTCAACGCCACGCCGCGGGAGCCGCCGGCGCCCTTCGAGCTGGTCCGCAGCGCGTGACGCGCCGGCGTCCCGCCGCCCTGCCGGACGCGCGACCGACCGTGAGGTCGGCGTGGTCGCGGCGGTCCTCGTCGCCGGATCGGAGAAGGAGGCCGCCCACCGCCTCGGCCTGTCGCACTCGACCGTCAAGCACCACCTGGCGAACGCGCGGTCGAAGGTGGGGGCGACGACGACGGCGCAACTGGTGTGGATCCTGGCGCCGCGGCTTCCCGAGCCGGAGGGTAGGGCGCAGCCGGACGAATAGCTACCGAGCAGTCAACCTGGTACTAAGGCCTCGCCCTCTGAGACGCCCGGTCGCGTCCTCAGCCCCGACGACCGCGTCGAGATGGCCTACCTGACCACCACCGTCGAGATGTAGCGCGACTTCGCGATCCGGCTCGCGAAAAGGCTTCGGATATCCGGACCTCCCGCAAGAAGACGGAGGTCGTCGTCGTTCACGTCGGGCACGTAGTTGACCTGGCCGTCGTAGAGGTAGACGTGGTTGTCCGGGTCCGCGTAGTTCGGGTCCGCGAAGTCCCGGTAGTTGAAGTAGGTCATCGCCTTGATCTTGGGGTGGCTCTTGACATAGTCGAGCATCGCGGTGAGCCACACGACGTGCTCGGCATGGTTAAAGTCCGAGTACCTGCCGCGGACCCCGAACTCCGGGAGGATGAACGGCTTCGCGTGGGCGACGGCGAACGCGTAGACGGGGTCGATCCAGATCGGCGGGCCCCACTCGTAGAGGTCGGAGCCGACCCAGTCGACGTACGCATCGCCGGGGTAGTACGCCTGCCAGTCGTTGTCCCAGCCCCAGTCCTGACCCTCAGGGAGCGGCGTGTTCAGTGCCCAGACCCAGGCGACGTTCGTCACGCCCTGCTGGCGGAAGATGTCGACGACCCGCCGCCAGGCGTTCACGAAGTCCGCCCGCGTCAGGGCCGGGTTCGCCTTCGGGCTGCACGAGGGCCACCAGTTCCCGTTCACCTCCGTGCAGAAGGGGACGACGAACAGCGGTTGGCCGTACGCCTTCACGTCGCGTGCGTACTGGCGGATGTAGCCGTCATACGCGCCCGAGGCGACGTCCCTCGTCGTGATCGGTGCGGTCCCGAACTCCTGCTGGATGAATTCCCAGTGCAGGAACGGCACGACGGTCGGGCCAAGCGCGGCGTGGATCCGGTCGATGTCCGCCTTCGCGGCGCTGAACGACCCGGCGAACCCGGTGGTGGGATCGGGCCAGCTCCCCCAGACCCAGAGCATCGTCGGGGTCTTCCCGGCGAGCTCGACGGTCGTCGCGTCGCAGATCCGGGCGGAGAAGGGCCGCGCGTCGCCCTAGCTCGCGTCGCCATCCCAGAGCCGATACGCGAACCCGAAGTAGGCCTAGCCGTCCGGCGGCTCGTACTTCGCGCCGGTCTTCGTCTTGCTGTTAGTCCGAGGGCGGGCGCGGCGGTCGGGGTCCCGCAGATGACCGGTGACCCTGACCGACGCGGACGCCCGCACATCCGCCTGCGAGGTCGCCATCACCGTGTAGGTGCCGGGAGTCGCGGGAGCCGTGTAGACGCCGTCTGGAGTGATCGAGCCGCCGTCGGGCTCCTTGACCGACCAGTAGACGGACTGTGTCGGCTGCGCCCTTCACGGTCGCCGCGAAGGCCCGGTGGCCCCGGGCTGCATCGGCCCGGAGGCCCCGGTGACAGCGACCGACACCTTGCTCGCCGGGCCGAGGTAGCTCAGGGCGAAGGCGCCCTTCCCGACCTGTACCAGGGACCATCGCAGCACGTCGAGGTGCCAGGGTCCGACCAGCCGACGTAGTTCGTGAACTCGGGGCTGACCGTCTGATCGAAGATCACCGAGAAGTCGCCGCAGGTGGTGCCAGCTGCGCCCGTGTCGCAGATGGTGCCCGTGGCGCCCGCGGACCGGACGGCACCCCAGCCGGGATCGAGGAACTCCTGCCCGAACCAGACCCCGGAGAGCCGAGCGTGGGACTTCCGGATCGGGTTGCCCGATGCCCAGGACACATCGAGGCTGCCGGGACTCTGCCGCGCGTCGGTCTGCTCGTGGAGGTCGACGACGATGTGCCCGACGGCCAGGCCGCTCCCCTGGTCGAGCATGTCGAAGTCGCCGTGGAAGCTGCTCGGCTGGCTCGCGTGACCGCAGCTACGCTCGACGCACCGAGCGATGCGATCAGCACGAAGGCGGTGAGCAATGCGAGGCTCGACGCATCACGTGACCTCTCGTGGACGCCATCCGCGGGTCGGTCTCGCCAGTGGCTCGGCGCGGTCCCGGCGGCCGGGTTTGGACCGCGTGTCAGAGCCTCCCGCCAACTGGGGAGACGCATACTCCGGTTCGCCTCCGCTGCATAGGGCCGTCGGACCTCCCGGTGGCGGTTGGCACCGCCCACAGCGAGCCCGGGCGCCCCGCGTGCGTCCCATCCTTCGAGAGAGAGCGGAGCATCCGGTGCAGAGCAGGGGAGCGAATGGCGCTCCAGACGCCGCGCCTGCCCGGCCCCGAGTGCATGGCCCAAACGGCCAAATAGAAATCGCGAGCCGCTGCCGCGACCCTTGGGGCATGACGGCGCGCTGGTCCGATCCACACCGGCTCCCGGGCTCCCGCCTGTTGCGACCCCGGGTACGCCCGCGCCGTCAACCCGCGGCGGCCCGATGAGCGGGGTCGAGCTCGTCCTGGCGTTCCTCGCCGGCGTCGTCATGGGCGGCGCCCTCGACCGCTTCGTGCTGCCGCTCCTCGTCGATGCGTGGATCGACCGACTGCGCCGGCATGGGCGATGAGCGGGGTGACGATGCGGCGACCAGCGCCGGGCCGACGTCTACAGCTCGGCCCGGATCGGCGCTGCTGCCGCGCTCACGATCGTCCTGGTCGTCCTCCTCGTCCTCGACGTCGCCGTCCCCGACTACGACATCTCGCCCGGGGATCCTCCTGCCCCTCCTGGGCGCGATCCTCGCGCTCCTGGGGCTCGAGGCCTCGGCGTTCTGGAGTGGCGTGAGGTGACGACGATCACGGCGCTGCTGACCAACAAGGCCTACGGCTACCCGACCCGGGGTGCCCGGCGGCGCCGGAAGCCGACGATCCTCGCCTGCCTCCACCAGACCGCCAACGCCAAGGCGACCGCGATCCAGGAGCGCAACTACGCCAACCGGACGGGCTCCTGGGGACCCTCGGCCACGGCCTACATCGACCGCGACGGCACGGTCGTCCGGGCGATCGACCCGGTGAAGTACGCGGCCTGGAGCCAGGGCGACGTCGCGCATCCCAACACCAAGCTCCCGACGATCGCCGCCGCGGTCGCCTCGGGCGTGAACATGAACGAGTGGGTGCACGAGTCGATCGAGTGCTCGGGCGCGGGAACCGAGCCCTACACCGACGCCCAGTTCGAGAGCGTCGCCCAACTCGTCGCCGCGGCGTCGCGGGCGCTCGGCATCCCGGTCAACCGCAGCACCGTGGTCGTGCACGCCGACATCAACAGCGTGAGCCGGCGCAGCGACCCGTGGCCGCCGGCCACTCGAGAGGCCCGGGTCAAGCGCGTCATCGCCCGGGCGAACGCGATCCTGCGGCCGCCGATCGTGACCGTCACCGTGAAGGCGGGCGACAGCGCTGAGCGAGATCGCCGCAGCGCACGGGCTGACGCTCAAGGCTGCTGCTCGCCTTCCCGGAGAACGCCAAGTACCGCGCCAACCCCGGGCTCATCCACCCGGGCGACATCGTCCGCGTGAAGTGACGGGAGGAGCCATGGACAGCCAGCCCGGCACCATCTGGGGCCGCGAACCCGCGATGGTCCTCGCCCTCGTCCAGGCGGTGATCGCCCTGGTCGTGGCGTTCGGCCTCAACCTCGCGCCCGACCAGATCGGCGCGATCCTCGCCGTCACGGCGGTGATCCTGGGGCTCATCACGCGCAGCCGGGTGAGCCCGGCGTCGTGAGAGACGGGTACCTCCGAGGCTCTCTCCCACGGACGCCGACGGCCCGCCAGGTCGACGTCCTCGCCGCCTTCGTCGCCGCTGGCGGCTGCGTGGCGGACGCGGCGGCGCTCGTCGGCGTCCGGCCGAGCACCGCGAAGCGCCACCTCGCCGACCTGCGGGCACGCTCAGGCCTCAGCACCGAGCAGCTGATCTACCGCGGGCGGGCCGACGGCTGGCTGGTCGTCGGGGAGCTGGAGCCGAGCTCAGATCGTGAAGATCCCGCTGCCCTCTGAAGGCCGTCAAGTACCAGGTCGAGCCCGTACTCGAATTCGTCCCCGTAGTCGTAGCCGGGCCTCATCGCTGAGATGTAGGCGACGAGGTTGGGGTAGGCGTCGAGGGGGAACGCCCGGAGCGTGACCTGGCCCAACTCCGCAACCTCCTCCGAGGGATCGAATGGGAGGTTCGCCATGAACAGGGCGAAACCGTAGATGTAGCTGTCCAAGAGCGAGTACGCATGCGCGATCGTCGGCATGTCGAGGCCTGCCGACCGCAGACTGCCGATCACCGCGTCGTGGTGGCGCAGGTTCGCCGGCCCCGGCTTCCGCCGCGACTCCATCAGGCCAATTGCCCATCGGTGGCGCAGCAACACGTCTCGTACCGAGATCGCCCGTTGACGCATGGCGGTCTTCCAGTCGGCTCCGCTGGCAGGCAGATCGATCTCGCTGAAGACGAGATCGACGATCCCGTCGATCACCTCGTCCTTGTTGGCGAAGTGGTAGTAGAGGGCCATCGCCTCGACACCGAGCTCCTGGCCGAGCTTCCGCATGCTGAGGGACTCGAGCCCACCCTGATCGGCGAGCTTGACCGCGGTGTCGAGCACCAGCTCCCGGCTCAGCGGGACGCGTCCCTGTGCTCGCTTGCTCGTCTGCGTCAATCGGCCTCCTCTGGGACTCGGTCAACCGAACAATTCCGGGGTTGACATCACCCACTTTACACCGTAAAGTCCGATGTGGCAACTTTACATCGTAAAGCCACAGGAGACCCCATCAATGCAGGCAATCGTTCAAGACACGTACGGCGCGGCGGAGGTCCTGGAGTCACGGGACATCGATCGGCCCGAGATCGGCGAGGGCGAGGTCCTGGTCCGTGTCCATGCCGCGTCCATCCACGTCGGTGACGTGATCGTCATGACGGGCTCGCCGTACCTCATGCGGATGGCGACTGGACTGCGCAAGCCGAAGAACCACGTCCCGGGGACAGACATCGCGGGGACGGTCGAGGCGGTCGGCAAGGACGTGAAGGGGCTCCGCGCCGGCGACGACGTGTTCGGGTGGTGCACGGGCGCCTTCGCCGAGTACGCGTCGGCAAGCGAGGACCACTTCGCGCTCAAGCCAGCCAACCTCACCTTCGAGCAGGCCGCAGCCGTCGGGGTGTCCGCGACCACTGCCCTGCAGCTCCTGCGCGACAGCGGACATGTCCAGCCCAGCGACAAGGTCCTGATCAATGGGGCATCAGGAGGCGTGGGCACGTTCGCCGTGCAAATCGCCAAGGCGTTCGGTGCCGAGGTGACCGGCGTGTGCAGCACCAAGAACCTGGAGCTGGTCCGCTCAATCGGGGCCGACCACGTCATCGACTACACCAAGGAGGATTTCAGGAAGGGTGGAGCGCGCTACGACCTCATCCTCGACAACGTGGGTGACCACTCGATGGCGGCGACCCGGCGGGCTCTCACGCCCAACGGCGTGCTGCTCTCCAACGGTGGCGGACACGCCGGCGGCGCGCTCGGCCGCGTGATCCGGCTCGCGATCGTGTCGATGTTTGTGCGCCAGCAGGGCAAGCCTTCCCTCAAGGCGCAGAACCGACCGGACCTCCATGTCCTCAAGGAACTCGTCGAGGCGGGGAAGGTCAAACCGGTGATCGCCGGGACCTGGCCACTGCGAGAGGCGCCCGAGGCGATCGGGCATGTCGCAGCAGGACATGCGCGAGGGACCGTGGTCATCGCGATCGATCGGGCAGCGGCCTGAGGGGTGGCCGCATGAACGAGCCGATGCCGATGGGCAGACCCGTTCAGCGCTCACCGAGCCGGTGGATCGACCGGAGGCATGACGTTCAACCCCAAAGCTCACTTGATCGAGAACGGAGCCGATCGATGCCAGAGGTCCAGATCAAGCTGTCAGCGCTGTGGGTAGCCCTGATGCTCACCTACCTGCTGGGGGACGTCTTGCGGTTCTGGAGCGGCGACGCCACCCCGGGCCAGTTCGGCAGCCTCAAGCAGGAGATGGTCCCGGCGGCGCTGATGTTCGTCGCCGTCCTGATGCTGATTCCTATCGTCATGGTCGTCGTGTCCGTGACGTTGTCCGGGCAGACGCTTCGCTGGGTCAGCGTCATCGCCGCGGTCGGTCTCTTCGCCTTCAACGTCATCGGCCTGCCGACGTACTCGGGGCTGTACGACAAGTTCCTCATCGTCGTCGGGCTGGGATGGAATGCTGCCACGGCCTGGTTCGCCTGGACCTCGTATCCGTAAGGCGGCCGTCAACCCACCTGCGCTCGCTGCCGACGAGCGCCTGGGCTTTCGGACCGCCGGCGACCGACCGCGCTTGACGGCGGGCTGCGGGTCTGGGCCCTGGTCCGCCCGGCACAGAGCTAAGCTGCAGCCCCGCGCTCAGAAGCCGCGCAAACCCTGCACCGCCGGCCATGGTCGCGCAGGTGTAGCACCGGAGGCGAATAGACCGCGCCAGTCGCCCCATCGACAATTCGCGGGTGAAGCTGTGCACGGTCT
This sequence comes from uncultured Chloroflexia bacterium, assembly GCA_963709605.1. Classification (GTDB taxonomy): domain Bacteria; phylum Chloroflexota; class Limnocylindria; order Limnocylindrales; family CSP1-4; genus CTSoil-043. The sequence continues at coordinate 149,944 of CAVPWX010000007.1, forward strand.
GTGGTGTCGTCACCAGCCGCGCGGGTAGCCGCTGCACTGAGCACGCGCGCCTGTCGCGCATCGGTGCCAACCATCACGTCCACGCCGATCCGCGATGGACCCGCCTGTCCAGGCGGATGATCGCCCGCCACGTCGGCCAGCACGGCTACGTGTGCCCTGGCGACGGTCCCGAGCATCCGGCGCATCCAACGCGTGACCTGACGCTCGACCACGTCCTGGCCCTTATCGACGGTGGCGCGCCGTTCGATCCCGCTAACACCCGCGTGCTGTGCCGCTCGAGGAACTCGGCCAACGGAGCGCGCCTCGTGAACGCACGAAGGGCCGACCGGGGGTCCCCACACGCGGGTTCCGCCCTCCTAGAAGACCGCGAGCCCGGCATCTTCGCGATGGCGTCGTGGAGAGCAGCCCAGGCACGCCCTCGCTCGTCGGTCACCGGCGTCGCCTGCGCCGGGATGACGCGCAGGCGACGAACGCGGCCATTTCCACGGTGATCGCGAGCGACCAGCGAAGACGGCGCCAGCTCACGGCCTTGGTCATGGCCGAAGCCTACGCCCCCGGTACGCCCCGCCAAGACTCGAACGGGACCCGGTCGCCCCGGTCAGGTACGCCGTCGCGACGGCACTCGCGGATCGAAATCGACTCTCGGGAAATGCAGACCGTGGGTCGGGGGTGTGGCTCGATCAGCCGCTTGTCGGTCCCTCCTTGTGGGACCCGAACCGACTCCAGGCACCCCAGAGGATCCCGATCCCGAGAGCGATGACCGCCAGCGGCCAGATCTTGTCCCAGTCAAGCTCGGCCAGGGCGAGCCCGAATACGTTCACGAGCGTGTAGTAGATGCCCACCCCGAGGATGATCAGCCCGAGGAGGATCGCTGCAACATCGAGGCGGCGCAGCCGGTCCATGCCCTCTCCCTCTAGCCTTGTGGGCGCGGGACCTCTTCCGTCGGAGGAGGGCAGGCACCCGAGTGGCTCGGCGCGTCGAGGCGGCCGCTGAACTGGGCCGTCGGCTGACGCGTCCCGAGTACTTGTCGAGGGTTATCGCGCCTGCGCCCGGCCGGTAGAGGCTTTCGTCGCGAAATCCGCCTCCGACGACCCTCCCAAGCCCACAATGTCGGCGGAGGGCCCGGCCCGGGCGGCGTGGGACGCTCGTCGCGGGTCGGTCTCGCCAGTGGCTCGGCGCGGTCCCGGCGGCCAGGGTGTGGGCCGCGTGTCTGAGCCCCCCGCCGCCGGTCACCGTAGGCGCTGGTCGCTGATCTGGCGAGAGGCGAACGGCCCCGGGGGCCGTTTGCCTCTGGACTCCGACCGCGCCCCTGTCATCCTGAGTAGCGAGCGGAGCCTCCTTCACGCCGCCCGTCCTGGGCCGCGATGAGGACCGGTTCACTCTGCCGCTAGCGGCCCGTCCCCGATGCGGGCACGTGGGAGAGGAGTGCGAAGTTGCGTCCACCGGTCCTGTGGACTGGAAGGCTGACCAGATCCATGACGGTGCTCGTGAACATCAACAACGCCGTCGCATTCGTCACTGGCAACGCGCGCGGGATCTCCGCCATGAAGGAGCGGGTCAGGCGAGGCTACGACGGCGAGTTCTCCGAGGACGTGACCAAGTACGACGCGCTGTGCCTCGACCTGCAGTCACGTGTCGCACGACTCCAGCTGCAATCGGTGGACATGCGCGGCAAGCACGTCCTCGATGTCGGAGGCGGCACGGGTGCTCTCACGTTCCTGGCGCTCGAGATGGGCGCTGCCTCCGTGACGTGCGGGGACATCTCGAGCAGGATGTTGGCCGCGGCCAAGGACAAGGGCGACGCGCAGGGCTACGGGCCAGACCGCGTCACCTTCCGCGAGCTCGACGCCGAATCGCTGCCGTTCCCGCCCGAGAGCTTCGACATCGCGCTGACCGGGATGACCCTCGGAATGCTCCCTCGACAACAGGTGGCCGTCTCGGAGCTGGCGCGCGTCACGCGTCGGGGCGGGCTGGTGTGCGTGGGCACCCATGGGCCGGAGCACTACTGGGAGGCCGTCGATGCGTCGCTGCGAGCGGTCGACAAGCGACGGATCCTCGGCTATCGACTCGAGTTCTGGCCCCGCACCGACACGGAGGTCGAGGCGATGCTGATCCGTGCCGGACTGACGGATGCCAGGACGACTCGAGTGGTCTGGCGGAACGACTTCCCGAGCGGCGCCGACGCGCACGACTTCTTCGCGGCCGTCAGCGCGATGTGGTGGTACGCGAAGTTCCCGCCGGAGGATATCGCTCCTCAGATCGACCGGACACGCCGGTACTTCGAGGATCACGGCATCAAGCGCCTCACGGATGACGTCATCTTCGGTTACGGCCAGAAGCGCGGTCGAGGGGCTCACGCCTGACCTCGGCGGCGGTTCGGCCGAAACGGGGCCATCCACCAGGATCGGCCCGCTACTCCGAAAATGGGCCGGGGCGACGGAGATGTGTGGCTACATCTCGGTGTTGCTCAACTCAGGGCGCGGGTCGCTTCTTCCAGGCGGCATCGGGCGGGTAGAGCGTCGTGCACTTGCTGATCGCGAAGGGCTTGGTCTGCCAGTCCTTCGTGGCCTCGACCCACCCCAGGAAGTGGGGGGTCTTCGTGTGGGCGTCGACGGCGTCGCCGTCGGCGTAGACCTCGAAGAGGTGCAGCACGTTGGCGTCTGCTTCGTCTTGGGCAACGTTGAACATCAGGCAGCCAGGCTCGTTCTTCTCCGAGCCCACGGCATCCTTCAGCATCTCGTCGATGAAGGCTTCGCGGTGCTCGGGCTTCATGAAGACCTGCACGGCTAGCACTTTCACGGTTTCCGCCTCCTCCATTGGCTGCCAGCGTCTGAGCAAATGCTCCCGGGCGCACAGAAGTTCAGTGTAGCTCGCCGCCGTATGTTGGGTGAACCGCGGCGGCCCGTTCACCTGGGTCAAGTCAGCGGAGGAGATCCTCGCCAAGGCGATCCGCAAGCCGCGAGCGACTGGCGAATCGGGACACTAGGCTCGTGCAGCGGCTTCAGCACTCATGCGTTCGAGCTCGGCCGCGGCAAGCTGCTTGGAGATGCCCAGACGCTCGGAGAGAGGCTCGCGAAGGCGCGTTAGCGCCTGATCGACCTGTTGGAAGAGCACTACGAAGCCATCGAGCTCCTCGATCATCTCGCGTCGTCCCGGATCCGACATGATGTCCACGGCGTGGTCCACGAACAAGCGGTGAGCGAGCCTGTTCCGACAGCGAAGAGCTTCACGTAGATCAGCTTCCAGCTCTGGTGGCACCGTGGTGAGTCGGCGCGCCTCGGCAAGCAGGGCCCCGAAGGTCTTGCTGTCGAGCTGATCGAACAGGGCCTCGACTGACGTCGTCCTCACGTGCGTGCTTCGCGACAGATGGAGCATCGAGGCAAAGAGCAGGAGTTCTTGCTCAAGCACCTGTGCGTGGTACGAGGCAAGGCCGAAGAAGGCGAGTACTTCCTTGCCCGCGGTGGAGTCAGGGGTCGGAACGTGCGGCACAGATGGATCGGGCACTAGGGTCACACACCGGTACGTCGGAGGGCTGTGGCACGCCCAGTATCCGGCGACCGGCAACTTCGGACCGCTCTATCTACTACCCCGTCAACGCGAGGTCCACGCGTCTGCGCTTGCCCGCACCCGTTCGACCAGGCGCGTCATGCGAGCGTGATGCGATCCCTTCCAGTAGACCGCCTCGCAGCCGGGACAGCGCCGGAAGTCGTCGTAGTGGATCCGGGTGAGGGGCTGGAGGCGGTCGAGGACCTCGTCGCGGGAGGCGGCGACCAGGAGCGCGTTGCAGCGCAGGCAGCGGCCGAAGGGCCGCCAGTGATCGACGAGGCCGAAGCGCCTCGCCACCTCCACGAGCTGCTCGACCGGCCGGTCCGAGCGGACGAACGCGCCGCGCCTCACGAGGCCGCGCTTCAGCAGCCCGCGGTCGCGCGTGAGGAGGATCCGGCGCTGCGTCGCCGCGACCACGGCCAGCCGCACGTCGTCGGCAGCCGGCTCGTACCAGGTGTCGAAGCCGAGCATCCGGAGGTAGGCGGCGAGCCGCCCCAGGTGGCCGTCGAGGACGAAGCGGGGCTCGGCCGCGTCCTCGGGCGCCGATGGGGTGGCCGAGGGCAGGCGGAGCCGGGCGGCCTCCGACGCCGGCCAGGCCTCCACCCGGTCGCCGTCGCTCAGCCGGTGGCCCAAGCCGACGGGGGCCCCATTCACGGTGAGCGCCGCGACCTCCGGGTGCGGGACGCCGAGGGCCTCCAGCACGTCCTTCACGGCCGGGTGGCCGTCGAACGTGCGCTCCAGGGCGGCCGGGGCATCCAGGGCGGCCGGGGCGGCGACCCCGCGCAGGGCCGGCACGGAGTCGGCCAGGTCGCCGTGCAGCGCCACCGTAGCCCGGGACATGCCGATCGTCATCGACGAGCCAGGGCGCAGCCGACCGCCGACGACGCCCGGATCAGGGTTCCACCGTGAAGGAACCGCTCCCGGGCGTGCCCGTGCCGCCCGCGCCCGAGGGGTCCGTCGCGTGCAGGCAGACGAACCCGTACGTCCCCGGCGTGAACGCGACGACGAACCGGCTCGACGACGGTCCCTCCAGGAGGGCGCCGGCGGGGTTGTCGACGAACGGCGGCGCGGCCAGCGGATCTTCGGCCGGTGCGATGTATGCCAGCAGGTCGTCCCAGCCGGCGCCCTCGTGGAAGCTGATCACGGCGACGTACGTCCACCCCGGCGTCGTCGCCGTCGCGTCGACCATCCAGTCGCCGGCGGCGATCGTGTCGGCCTCGTCGTCGGCGCAGATCGTGCCGTCGAAGGTTACGGCGATGGTGCCGACGAGCGTGAAGGGGTTCGGGCGCGGAGCGCCGACACGGAGGCCGGCCAGGAATCGCTGCTCGAACGCGGCGCGATCGGCCGTGGTGGCCACGCGGAGCTCCGTCCCATTGTCGGCGCGGATCGTCCGCCCACTGTCCGGGCCCTCGGCCGTCACGACCGCGAGCTTCATCGGCTCGAACGTGGCGACCGACGCGTCGACGGCGACGACGGCCGCCAGGGCGTCCCACAGGTAGTCGAGCCCGGTCGCCCCCCGGCGCGCGAGCAGCTCGTAGGCGACGTCCGCGCCGGCCGCCGCATGGTCCGAGCCGAGCGCGTCGATGAACGCCTGGTCGACGGGCACGGCGTTCGTGGCGTCGAGGGGGACGAGCGCGATCGGGATCCCCGAGCGGAAGACGATGTCGGCGGCCGCCGGGTCCGCGTAGACGTTCCACTCGGCCGGGCCGGGCGTCCCCGTGCCCGCCGGGTCGGTGGCGACATTGCCGGTGACGTCGATGGCGCCTCCCATCTCGACGATCCGCCCGATCCGCGCGACGAGGCCCGGGTCGGCCTCGAGCGCCTCGGCGAGGTTCGTCAGCGGGCCCAGGGCGACGACCGTGATCGGCTCGGCGGCCGCGCCCGCGACCGAGGCCAGCATCTCCGGCGCTGTCGAGGCCGGGTTCGAGACGGACGCCCTCCCCAGCGCGAGCCCATACGCGCCGTCCGCGGTCTGACGCCACTCGGCGGGAAACGCGTGACCCCCGGGGAAGGGCTCCTCGCGCCCGCACGAGACCGGGACGTCGGAGCGCTCGAGCGTCGCGAGCAGCCGGGCCATGACCTGCAGGCCGGAGAGGCAGTGCACGAGGCCCGTGCCGGTGACCGTCACGGCTCGCACATCGACCTCGGGCTGGCGGAGCAGGAACGCGAGGGCGAGGATGTCGTCGAAGCTCAGGTCGGTGTCGACAACGACCGGCTGCGGCCCGGACGGCGATGCGACCGGGGTGGCCGCGGGGGTCGCCGCGCCGGATGCCGGCGGCGCGGTGGACGGCGTGACGGCCCCGCAGGCGCCGACGATCAGCGCCAGCGATGCGACGACGACGACGACGCGAACCGCCCCCGCGGCTGCCGGCGACGGAGATCGGGACATCGGAACCGCTCCCGGGACGCCCATCTCACGATCGGGTCGTGCCACCCGCCGACAGGATCGGCTTTCGCCGCGGCATAGCAAGTGCCGGAAGTCCCGGTCGCCCGTCACCGGGCGAACGAGGACATGGGACCCACCGCACACCTGGTTCAATGCCCGGCGTCCGGGCTTGGTTCACGCCCGCGCGTCGCCCGGCGGGCGGAGCTCGTTGTGCGCCGCCAGCTGCCGGCGGCCGAACGCGGCCAACCGCTCGGCGTGCGGGTCTCGCCCGCTCAGCCCCCGGCCAGGTGCCGGAGCGCCACCCCCGCGTAGACCGCAGCCCCGACCGCCATCGCCGGCTCGTGGTGCTTCACCCGGTTCGAGTGGTTCTGCGGCGCGGTCGCCGGGTCCTCCTCCGGCGGGCGGGCGCCGACGAAGAACATGGCGCCGGGCACCCGCTGCAGGACGTAGGAGAAGTCCTCGGCCCCCATGATCGGGTTGGCCAGCTCCACCACCACCTCGGCGCCCACGATGTCGCGGGCGACACCCGCGGCGAACGCGGTGAAGGCCGGGTCGTTGAGCGTCACGGGGTAGCCCGGGATGATCTCCAGCTCGGCAGGCGCATCGTGCGTCGCGCAGATCCCCTCGACGACCCGCCGGATTCCGGCATGGACGGCTGTGCGGTTCTCCTCCGACGTGGTCCGGATCGTCCCCTCGAGGAACGCCGTCTCCGGGATGATGTTGTTCGTCGTCCCGGCCGCGACGTGGGTGATCGTCACGACCGTCGGGTCGAAGACGTCGACGCGGCGCGTGACCAGAGCCTGCAGGGCCAGGATGACCTCGGCGGCGACCGGGATCGGGTCGATCGCCTGGTGAGGCGCCGAGGCATGCCCGCCCCGACCGCGGATCGTCAGGCGGATGAAGTCGGCCGCGACCAGCAGCGGGCCGGCCCGGTGGTTGACCGTCCCGCTCGGGTACTCCGTGGAGATGTGGAACGCGAAGGCGCCCGTGACCTCCTCGTCTTCCGGTCGATCCAGGAGCCCTTCCTCCAGCATGAAGCGGGCGCCGTGGTAGCCCTCCTCGCCGGGCTGGAACATCAGAAGGACGCGTCCCGCAAGCTGCTCCCGGCGGGCCACGAGCAGGCGCGCCGCGCCCAGCAGCATCGTCATGTGGGTGTCGTGGCCGCAGGCGTGCATCGTGCCGGGCGTCTCCGACGCGAACTCGAGACCGGTCTCCTCGAGGAGCGGCAGGCCGTCCATGTCGGCCCGCAGGAGGATCGTGGGGCCGGGCAGGGCGCCCTCGATCACCGCGGTGGCCGATGTGGTGGAGGTCCCGAGACGGGGCTCCAGGCCCAGCGCCCGGAGCTCCTCGGCCACGATCGCCTGGGTGGCCGGCAGCTGGAGTCCCACCTCCGGCGTCCTGTGGAGGCGCCGCCGGAGGTCGACGAGGTCGGGAAGGATGGCCTGGGCGGCCGCGAGGAGGTCCGGCTGGTTCGTGGTGCTCATGCCCGAAGTATGGCGGGCGGGTGGAGCCGGCAACCCGCGTGCACGACTTCGGTGGCTGGGTATTCGTCAGGGGCGGCCCCCGGACCCCAGCGGCGGTCTCAGGCGGTCGCTGGTCGTCCCTGCGAGTAGACGAGCATCACGAGGACCACCGCTCAGCCGGGCGGGCTGGGCGACCCTCCGCGACCGGAGCGCAGCGGCTCGCGTTCCTAGAAGGCCACCCGCCTCTCGGCAAAGAAGCGATCGGCGGTTCGCTCCACTCTCTTCCTGAACGGCATGACCACCGCGATGACCGCCGCTATCGAGACGAGGTAGGTGACGATCGACGACTCACCCAGGAGCTCTCCGACGATACGTAGCCAGCAGGTGCTCCGCCACGCTGAACACGAGCACGACCACGGCTGCCAGGACGGAGTAGATCGCGGTCTTCTTGACGATGAGCGTGATGTCGAGGAGCCGGTCCTTCACGATCGCCACGCCGACGATGGCAGCGGCGATGTCGTTCAGCAGCATGCAGGCGGGCATCAGGACGGCATTGTCCAGCCCGTAGAGGATGGCGACCTTCGCCGATAGCCAGCGTGGATCATCGTGAAGCTGACGAGGATGTAGAGGATGTGGCGTCTTCCGTCAGTGGCGAGGCCTCCTGCCCGTAGGCACGGAAGAGGTACCAGAGCGCCGACAAGCTGAAGAAGGCCACCAGGGGAAGGCGATGGACAGCGCCGACAAGGAGCTGCGAGTCGGGCCGGTAGATGTGACCCCAGCTGTAGTCGTAGACGCCGACCATCCTGCCACCGAGGCCGAGCACGCCAAGAATGAAGACGCCGGTGCAGGCCACCCACACGAAGATCGTTCGCCACTTCCTCGGCTGACCGAGGTAGGCGCAGGTGAAGGTGTAGATGATGGCGATCATGAAGGTGCACGGCCACCAGACGATGGTGCCGTACGTGGGCAGCTCGTCGACGTAGTCGTTCCTGATCATGGACAGGAAGATGCCGAGATCCCACATCGCACAGATGAAGAGATAGCCGGCGAAGAGGTAGTGGTAGGTCCGCCGACCACGTGACAGGACGAGAACGAGCACGGCTGTTCAGCAGGAAGCCGATGAACGATGTGATGGAGGTGGCTACGACCGTGGCGGACATCAGCACTCCTTTCGGCTCGGCGCCGTCCCGACGGCCGGCGTTTGGGCCGCGCGTCGGAGCCTCCCGGCGATGAGGCAGGGTGCCTGTCTCATCACGCGCTGCCTAGAGGCGTCAGTCAGTAAGTGGCCCGGGTCGCCCGTCCCTGGCTGGCCGGGGCAATCGCTCGGTCACCGGGGGGCTGGCGACGGTTCCGGGCTGGCCAGCGCGTCAGTGGGGACGGCTGGCTTGTCGATGGTCGTCGGCTGCTCCGCGCCGCGCTCCCGCTGAACCGCCGGCCGTTGCCGCACGAAGTCGAGGACATCCTGGGGGAAGCGCTTGTCGCGGACCGCCCCCACATGCCCGATGCCCTCGTACATCCGGAGCGTGCAGTCGGGGATGAGCCGGGCGGTCTCCTCGTAGACCTCCTTCGGGAAGTACAGATCCTCGTCTCCGCACACGAGCAGCACCGGCACGGAGATGTCGGGCAGGACCTCCCGGGCGTCGAACGCCACTTCCGCCTCCGCCTCGACCACCACGTCGCTCGCGAAGTACGGGTGGGTCTCCCCGAACATGAGCGGCATCACCATCCGGCCCAGGACCCGGGCGACACCCGGCAGCCGGAGGCCGGGGGCCATGAGCCTGAACATCAGGGCACCGGCCTCGCCGTTCCTGCCCTCGCTCAGCAGCCTGGCGAAGTCGTAGTCGAGGGTCTTGCCCTCTTCGCTCATCTCGTAGCCGGCGACGTTGATGGCGATATGGCCGAAGCGGTCGGGATGGCGGGCGGCCAGGTAGAAGCCGACCATGCCGCCGTAGGAGACGCCGACCACCAGGTCGACCCTCCCGCCGAACTCGTCGGCGATCAGCCCGGCGTAGTCGTCGGCCATGTCGGCCATCGTGTGTCCCTTCGGCATGTTCTGCTTCCGGACGACGCCCCAGACGGTGTATCCGTTCTCGACGAACGGACGGACCTGGGACTGGAACATCCGCAGGGCCAGCCCGCCGGTGGGGAAGGCGTTGCCGGGACCGCCCGGGATCTCCAGCAGGGTCTTCGCGCCAGTGCCCCACCGGACGTAAGCCATCCCGTTCGGGAAGACCCCGGCGAGGGGCTTCGGGATCCCCTGCATGCCTCCCCGGAGCCGGGCCCGCAGGAACGCGCCACCCGCGACGACGGCCAGCGCCCCGCCAGTGACGAGGGCAAGCGTGGTGACACGGCGCATGGCGGCAGCCTCCCCAGGGACGCGTACGCGGGTCGGTCCCGCCAGTGGCTCGGCGCGGTCCCGGCGGCCGATGTGTGGGCCGCGCGTCGGAGCCTCCCGCCGGCGGTCACCGTAGGCGCCTGCCGGGCATGTGGCGAGAGGCGAACGGCCCCCGGTCGGCCGAGGTGAGAGGCGGGAGGCTACCCCTCCCACCCCGCGAACGGAGCACGTCCCCCGTGCATGCCCGGGGGCTGATCCTGCGGCTCCCCCGTGAACGGAGGAGTGATCTCCCGAAGGGTCGCCTCTTGGCCGGCGAGATCCCCTCGTGCGCACGAGAGCCAGAGCGCCCAGGGCCCCACGCCCGTGGAGATGTAGTACTGGAGATGGACGATGTCCTCGCCGCCCGGATCGGCGCTCACCATCTCCAGGCGGAGTGCCTCGCCGAGCGGGACGTCGACACGCCCCAGGGAGCGGACCTGCATTCCCACCGCGCGGGGATGCATGCCATAGCGCCATCGGCTGAGCGGCGATGCAGACGGCTCGGCCATCCTCTATTCCCTCCCCATCAGTGGTCTGCATGCCCTGCGACAGATGCCGCGTGTCAGAGCCTCCCGCTCGGCCGATCACCGTAGGCGGCGACCAGACATCTGGCGAGAGGCGAACGGCCCCCATCCTGCCGGGCGGCAACAGCATCCGTTGGGAACACCGGACCCCCGGGACGCCCAGTGCGCCTCCCCATCCCGGGCGGCGGGAGGCTAGTAGCCCCGGACGATGTTGATGATCTCCTCGTCCGTGATCTCCTCGTCCCATTCGTCGGGCGGAATGACCGCGATGTCACGGAAAGCCTCGATGATCTCCCCGTCGGTCATCTCGTCCTCCCTGTTCTGCAGGTCCTCGACGGCCTCCCACTCGGCGACGCGATAGCGCTTCATCGCCGCGGCAAGCCTCGACTCCGGGGCTGGTGTGATCTCGTCGCTCACGGTTCGTCGCTCCCACTAGGCACCGCCACCATGCGCGCGAGCGCACTCCCACCACAAGAGCCATCACGCCCGGACGAGCCACAGCTCCCGGACGCCCGGTTCGCGCGGGATACCACGGCCCGGAGGGCGGCGGCGACGCCCCCTATCCCTCGCTGGCCGTGGCCTCGTCCTCCTCGGCGAAGCGGCGCTCCAGCGCCTCGTCGTCCACGGCCCGGGCGAGGTCGTTGAGGAAGCGCGACGCTTCCTGCGAGAGTGCGAACCGGGGCGTCCCACGGATGAGTTCGCGGACGTTGAGGAGGATCGACATCAAGTCCTCCCTCCCGAGGCCGTAGGCCCGGACGAAGTCGTCGGCCAGCTCAAGCCGCGCCATCTCCTCCGGGGTCCGCTCCTCCTCGTACCGGGCCGCGTGCCGTTCCGGGTACTTGAACCGCGACCCCCTTGTGGCCGCCGGCGGCATCTCGGCGCGCCTCTCGTCGCTCAGGTCGTCGCTCATCTCGTCGCTCCTGCTCTGGGGTTCCACCATGCGCGCCTCCGCGTCCGGGCGACAAGAGCCATCACGCCCGGACGAGCCACAGCCTCCGGACGCCCGGTGCGCGTCCCATCCTCCGAGCGGTTGCATGGCGCTGGTGACAGACGGCTCTGGCGACGGCGTGTGCTGCGGCGCACGGTCCCCCGTGGCGGGCATGTGGGGACGACCGTGGACGACACCGCGACCAGCGCGATCCCGGCGGCCGGCGGAGCGACGCCGGAAGACGAACCGGAGACCGGCGCGCGTCCGACCGCCCTCCTGCCGATGACCCAGCTGCTGCGGATCTCCGCGTACTGGCTTGGCCTGACCGCCATCGACGCCGCGGTCGGGCTGTTCATCACCAACCGTCTCGAGTTCGACCACCTGGTGCCCAGGGGCGACGTCGGGACGTCGATGCTCATGATCACCGCCGTCGGCGCGATCGTCGGGATCATCATCCAGCCCACCGTCGGCTACATCAGCGACTACACCGTGTCGCGATGGGGCCGGCGCAAGCCCTACATCGTCTTCGGGTCGCTGCTGGACGTGGTGTTCCTGCTGGGGATCGCCATGGGGAGCTCGGTCCTCGATGCTCGCGGCCTTCTTCCTGCTGCTCCAGCGTCAGCTCCAACATCGCACGCGGACCGTTCCAGGGCTACGTCCCGGACCTCGTCGCGGAGCCGCAGGTCGGGATGGCGAGCGGGATGGTGGGCCTCATGCAGGTCGCGGGGAACGTGACCGGGTTCCTGCTGGTGGCGCTGTCGGTCGGCCTCGACGTCATGCCGCTCTCGCTCGTGGCCGTGGCGCTCGTCGAGCTGGTGACGATGGCCAGCGTGGTCCTGAAGGTCGGGAAGGGCATGCCGCCCAGAGCCGCGCCGCGGCAAGTCGTGGTCCACCATCGCCCGGGAGGCCTGGGCGACCGACATTCTCCGGGAGCGGTCCTACGTCTGGCTGCTCGTGTCCCGGCTGCTGTTCCTGCTCGCCGGCTCGCTTCTCGTGAACTTCGTCCTGATCTACCTCGGGCGTGCCTACGGCATGTCGAAGGCCGAGGCGAACTCGATGTTCATCGCCGTCCTGGCCGCCGTGGTGGTCGCGAGCGCGCTGGCGATCCTGCCGGCCTCGCGGCTGTCCGACCGGGTCGGGCGCAAGCCGCTGATCTTCGCCGCGTGCGCCGGCGGCGCCGTGGGAGCGGCGATCATCGCGCTGACCCCGTCCATCCCGATCGCGATCGTCGGCGCGGCGCTGTTCGGCGCCGCGAACGGCAGCTTCCTCGCCGTGGACTGGGCGCTGATGACCGACATCATCCCGAGGGCGTCCGCCGGTCGCTACATGGGCATGAGCAACGTTGCCACGGGTTCAGCCACGCCGCTCGCCATTGCCATCGGCGGGATCGTGCTGGATCTCGTGACCAGGGCCGGCAATGAGGCGCTGAGCCCGCGGATCGTGTTCATCCTGGCCGTCGCCTTCTTCGCGACCGCCGCGGTCACCCTGCGCCCGGTGATCGAGCCGCGCCGCGACCGCCGGCCGGTGCCGGATGCCGCCGCCGCCTGAGAGGCCAGTTGCCGACACGGCGAGGTGCGCCTATCCGCGGGCCCCCGGACGCCCGGTGCCCGACCCACCTCCGAGGAAGGCGGAGCCGCCCGGTGCCGAGCGGGAGGGCGATAGGGTCAGGGCGCGTTGGCCCCGGTCGGCCCGTGGCGCCACCTCGAGGTCAGCGCTCGAACCAGCTCTCCCGCTGCGAATCGGACCAGACGGACTGGACCATCGAGCCGCTCTGCAGGATCTTGTAGATCGACGCCCAGATCGCCTCGCAGCTCGGCGTGTTGGGGTCGTTGTCCCACGCCGTCATGCTCTCCCACTCGAGGATGGCGAAGTACGCCACGAGGGGGAGCGAACCGAAGTCCTGACGGTAGGTCCGGAAGCTCCTGGCGGTGGGATGGACGGACTTGACGTGCTCGGCGAGCGCTTTCACCGCCTCTTCGCAGGCTTTCTCATCAGGCGGGTTGACGCTCCACTGGACGCTATGGAAGACGCTCATGCCCGTGACCTCCGTTGGGACGCGTTCTCGCGGGTCGGTCTCGCCAGTGGCTCGGCGCGGTCCCGGCGACCTGGGTGCGGACTGCGCGTCAGAGCCCCCCGTCAACCGCTCACCGTAGGCGCCCGCTACCGATCTGGCGAGAGCCGAAGGACACGGCCCCCGGACGCCGGGGTGACGTTCGAGCACGTGTCGGCGCCCGACTGCCGTCCGCCCCGCTCGTGCCAGAATCCTGCCATGCCCGCCCTGCCCGCCCCGATCGCCTCCCTGCCTGGCGCGCGCTGGCGCCCGCTGGCGCTCGGCGACGTCGCCACGCTCGTCCGCCTCCATGAGGACGCCCGGATCGCCGATGGCGGCTCCGAGGTCGCGACCGAGGAGTTCACCCGCCACGAGCTGGAGGACCCGAACGCGCCGCCGGCAACGAACTCGCTCGCCCTTGAGCTCCCCGACGGCTCGCTGGCCGCGTCGATCGTCATCATGGAGCGGCTCCACGGCACCGGCGCCCGGCGGGTCTTCCTGTGGGGCGTGACCCACCCGGCGCTGCGGGGACACGGGATCGGGACGGCGCTGCTCCGCTGGGCGGTCGCCCGCGGCGAGGAGATCCTGGCGGCCCGGCCGGATGACCTGCCGGGACTCGTGGAGGCCTTCAAGGAGGTCCGCCTGGCCGACGCGGTCGCCCTCCACGAGGCGGCCGGGTTCCGGCCGGCCCGCTGGTACTTCGACATGCGGCGCGACCTGCGGGAGCCGCTGCCGGCGATGCCCCATCTCGGCGGGCTCGAGCTGCGACCCTACGAGGCCGCCTGGGGGGAGCTCGTGCGCCTGGCCCACAACGAGGCGTTCGCCGACCACTGGGGCTCGGAGCCGCAGACGCCCGAGGTCTGGAACCGCGAGTTCGTCGGCGACCCATACTTCCGGGGCGACCTCTCGCTCGTCGCCTTCGACGGCGAGGAGATCGCCGGCTACGCCGTCAACTACGTTGCCGAGGCCGACTGGGAGGCGACCGGGGTCCGCGAGGGCTGGATCGGCCAGCTCGGGGTGCGGCGCCCGTGGCGCAAGCGGGGCCTGGCGACGGCGCTGCTGGTCCGTTCGATGGCGGCGTTCGCCGCGGCCGGGCTCGAGGCCGCCACCCTCGGGGTGGACGCCGAGAACCCCACCGGCGCCCTCGGCATCTACGAGCGGGTGGGCTTCCGCCCGATCCGCCGGAGCGTGCGCCTCCAGCGGCCGTACGGCGCGCAGTAACACGACTCCCGACGCAGCCGCGCGCGATGCCGGGCCGCGGGTGGTGTGCCTCGGGTGGTATGCCGCGCCGCAGATCACTCCAGATCGAGCTGGAACCCCATCAGCAGGAAGTCGGGGAAGACCCAGTCGCGCTCCGGCACGCGCCGGAAGCCGAACCGGGCGTAGATGCGCTGGGCCGCCTCCATGATCGGGAGGGAGTGCAGGAAGATGGCCCTCCGGCCGTCGGCGCGGGCGCGCTCGAGGCAGGCGGCGACCAGCGCGGTACCGACCCCCCAGCCCTGGGCGGTGGGATCGACGGCGAGCATGCGGATCGTCGCCTCGCCCTCGCGGAGGTGCTCCGCCCACGGGTTGGCCGGGTCCGGCACGTAGGTCACGCAGCCCAGCAGGGCCCCCGTCGCGTCGTCGACGGCAGCCAGCACCAGCGCCTCGCGCGCCCGGCGCGCGACGTCCCGCAGCTCCGGGACGTACTCGTCGTCGCCCTCGAGCGCGCCGAGGGCCTCGTAGGCGGCGAGGACGAGATCGCCGAGAGGCGCGAGCTCGGAGGGCTCGGGCGGGCGGATGACCATCGCCATGGCCGTCGATTGTGCCCCACACAAGGCCGCCGCGGCCACGCCCGCACCCCGTTCGGGCGGCCGGCCGTCAGGGCGCCGCCGCCGGACGGCGAACGGCCCGGTCGCCGGACCGGGCCGTTCTCCTGGGCCTTCCGAGGGCGGCGCTCCGCCCGGCGCCTACCCCCGGCTGTTGCCGAAGAGACGCAGGAGCATGAAGAACAGGTTGATGAAGTCGAGGTAGAGCTTGAAGGCGCCCATGACCGCGCCCTTCTCCATCGACTCCGTCCAGGCTGCGACGTTGCCGCTCTGGATCTGCTGGACGTCGTAGGCGGTCAGCGCCGTGAAGATGACGACGCCGGCCACCGAGATCACGAACGACAGGGTGTCCCAGCCGATGAACACGTTCACGAGGCTCGCCACGATGATCCCGATGAGCCCCATGAACAGGTAGGGACCCAGGCCGGCGAGGTTCCGCTTCGTGACCGCGCCGTAGATCGCCGCGGCGCCGAAGACCGCGGCCGCCGACGACCCGGCGGCGAGGACGCTGCCGAGCTCGTACGCCACGAGGATGAAGCCGAGCGTCACGCCGGTCAGCGCAGCGTAGACGAAGAAGAGGAGCAGGCCGACCGTCGCCGAGATCTTCCGGATCGCGAGGGTGAGGACGAAGGCGACCCCCAGCTGGGCGATGATGAGGAAGATCGAGAGTCCTGCGATGCTCAGGAGCGTCTCGCCCGGGAGCGAGGACACCAGGACGCCGACGGCCGTTGTGACCAGCAGGCCGAGGAACATCCAGAAGAAGGACTGGGTGAGGAACGCCTGGGCAAGCCGCGCGTCGGGGCGGACCCCGAGCTTGCTCGGCGCGTAGGTGTTCTGGGTCATCGTGCGTGCATCTCCATCGTGTCGTGGGAGGCGAGTCCCGCGTGGCTGAGTATGCCCAACCTTCGCAACGGGCGCCGCGGGCGCCGTTCCCTCCCCCAGTCCTTCGTTCAGCGGCCTCTCGCGGTTCGCTCCCGGGCCGGGCGAGCGGCCGTGGCCGTGCGGGCCTCGGCCTGCTCGGCCGCCCGGGCCAGGACCCAGAGCAGGTCGGCAAGCCGGTTCAGGTAGGGCAGCAGGTGCTCACCCGGAACGAGGCCGGCACGCTCGAGAGTGACGGCCCGCCGCTCGGCCCGGCGGAGGACGGTGCGGGCAAGCTCGAGAGCGGCGCTCGTCCGCGTCTCGCCCGGCACGACGAACTCGGCCGGGAACTCGATGCGCGCCTCGTAGTCGGCAAGGATCTCGTCGATCCCGGCGACCATCGCCGCGGAAACCCGCGTCTCGCCGTCGCGGAGACGGTCCCAGGCGGCCGGGTTGGCCGCCAGCTCGGCACCGACGACGAACAGCTCGCGCTGGATCTTGAGGACGAGATCCTCGATCTCCCCGAGGGCGTGCGGCAGGACGCCGAGACGACCCTTCAGGTCGAGCTCCGCGCGCGCGAGCCCGAGCGCGGCGACCGCCTCGTCGATCGTGCCGTAGGCCTCGGTCCGGAGGTCGTCCTTGGGAATCCGGTCGCCGCCGAAGAGGAGCCCCGTCGTCCCGTCGTCGCCGCGCCCGGTGGCGACGGCCGAGACCCGGCGCTTCCGCGGGGTCGAGCCCGGCGGGTCCTCGCTCACCACATGAGGCCCGCGTCGCGCGGGTCCCAGCGCTCGGCGAGGAGAGTCACCTTGACGGGGTGGTCCAGCGCCGACTCCGCCTGCTCCTTGACCTGGGCGATCATCGAGCCCGCGTAGGGGCAGAACGGCGTCGTGAGGATCATCTTGACCTCCGACTCCGTCTCGCCGAGCAGGACCTGCTTGATGAGCGCCAGCTCGACGACGTTCATCCCGATCTCCGGGTCGACGACGTTGCGGAGCGCGTCGAGGACCGCCAGCTCCTTCGCCCGGCGCTCGGGGTCGAACGCGGGCGCGGCGTCGGCGATCGGGGTGGTGGTTGGCTGGTCTGTCATCTGGTCGTTCGTCCGCTGCGGCGGGGTGTGCCCGCGAAGGGTATCACCACGGCGAGGAAAGGCGAGTCGGGAGGTCGGAATTCGGCCGGCGGCCGGGGCCGCGGCTCGGGCCGTTGCCTCACGCGGCGACGACGACCCCCAGCCGGCGCAGCTCCTCGGGGAGCTCGGCAACCTCCTCGGCCGTGTAGCCGGGCCCGGCCAGCACGCCGTCTGCGCCGAAGAACTCGGCGTAGCGCTCGCGGTGGTCCGCCGCGTAGCAGAAGGCCGCGGCGACGCCCAGCCGACGGAGCTCCGGGTGGTCGGTGAGGATCCGGGTGAGGTCGTAGCCGCCGGCCCGCATCTCCAGGAGCTGGCGCACGGTGACCCGGCTGCCGTAGCAGAAGGGCTCGCCGTTCATGACGAGGGGGTCGACCTGGACCCACTTGATGGTCATCAGCCGCCCTTGTAGAGCGCGGCGAGGATGCGGTTCCGCTTCCGCGCGTCCCCGGCGATCCGGCGATACCAGCGGAACGTCGCGATCGCCTCGTCGAGCGCCGCTCCAGCCGGGACCTGCTCCTCCGGCGAGAGGACCGCGGGAAGGGCGCTGCGGAGCCCCTCGCTCAGGGTGACCAGGTCGTCCATCGGAACCTTCCGCCGGCGATAGACCGGGGCAACCCAGTCGGCCCACTCCCGAACCTGGCCGGGATCGGCCGAGGCGACCGCCCGGGCCACCCGCTCGATGTAGATCTCGGTGTCGCGCAGGAGCCGGCGGAGGCCGGTCTCGCCGAGGCGCTCGCGCATCGTCGGGTCGCGGTGGAGGGCGGCCTCGAGGGCACGGGGGCCCAGGCGGCCCGTGCCGGCGCGGAGGCGCTCCGCAGCCGCCGGGAAGCCCGCCTGCATGTCGGGCCCTGGGAGGCCGAGGGCGTAATGGCTCACGGCCGGAAGGATACCCGCTCCGTCAGTTGGGATGGGCGAGGTCGCGGGGCCGGTCCGTCGCCGCGCCGCCCTCCGGCCCGGGCCCCGCCGCGTCGCGCGTCTCGACCGAGCGGGGTCGGACGACGCGGTTGCGCAGGTCGCGGGCATGGGCGGCGCCGCGGAGGGCCAGCATCAGCTCGAAATCGGCGTCCGGCCGGACGCGGGAAGCGCCACGCCTCGGCGTCGAGGCCTGCGACGGCCCGGGGTCGCCGGCCGGGCCGAGGGCATCGTGGGGTGGAGTCGTGGGTGTGCTCATCTCACCCCCTCTTCGCCGCCGACGGGCCCGGGGATTGGATGGGTCTACGATGCGCCCGTGTCCGACCCCCGCGCCGACGGCCCTGATCCCCCTGGTCCCGTCGCCGAGCACCCGCCCCGCGACCTTCCGGGTGAGCGACCCCCGAAACGCCTGCTGGACCAGGCCCCCTCCGAGCGGCTGGGGGGCTCACCTCCGCCCGCCGGAGCCGCCGGAGCCGCCGGAGCCGCCGGAGCCGCCGGAGCCGCCGGAGCCGCCGGAGCCGCCGGAGCCGCCGGAGCCGCCGGAGCCGCCGGAGCCGCCGGAGCCGCCGGAGCCGCCGGCGAAGGATCACCGGGCCGCGCCGTCGCGTTCGGCCTCGTCGCCGCGGCTGCCGGCGCCATCGTCCACCTCGCGGCCGCGACCCTGCTCCTCTGGACCGGGGCGCTGCTGGTCGTCGCCGTCACGATCGGGATCGGCGTCGGGCTCGCCGTGGCGATCGGCGGCGGCCGTGCGATGCGGCCGCGGACGCGGCGTGCTCTCGCCCTCGGCCTCGCGCTCGGCTCGATCGCGCTCGCGGTCGGGTCGAGCTGGGCGCTCTCCGGCATGTACCTCGGTCCGCTCGACTACCTCGCCCAGGTGTACGGTCTGCTCGTGCCACTGCAGCTCGCGCTGGCCGCGGCCGGCGCCGTCGCGGGGTCCCGCTGATGCCCGACTTCCCCGACCTCGACCATTGGCTTCCCCAGGTGGCCCCGACGCCCCGCCGGCCGACACCGCCGTACGGGGTGCGCCATCCAGCCGAGGACGATCTCCCCGGCCTGGACGACCGGCTCCGCGACTGGCGCGACGACCGGTCCGGCCGGGCCGGACCCGGGCGGACGTGGTTCCGCCACTTCGGCGGGACGTCGTGGCTGGCCGAGGCATCACGCGACGCGCGCCCGCTGGGGCTGCTGCTCGGCTTCCGGTCGGCGGACCGCCCGGCCGAGGCCGTGATCCAGCTTGTCGCGGTCGACCCCGAGTTCCGCCGCCGGGGGATCGGCCGGGACCTCGTGGAGCGCTTCGCAGCGCAGCTCGCCGGCGCCGGCGCGACACGCCTCGTCGCGGCCTGCCGGCCGGACGACCGGATCGCCCTCGCCTTCTTCGGCGCTCTCGGGCTCGCGCCCGACGCCGGCCGGGGGAGCGGGCGGATCTACGGCGTTCCGGCCTACGCGGACTGGGACGGAGCCGGCGAGGACCGCGTCCTCCTCGAGCGGGCGATCGCGCCCACCTGACCGGGGGCGCGGCGGGCGGGACGGGCGCTCACCGGCCGTCGACCAGGTCCGCCCCGGGCGACTGCGGTCCGGTCGCGGCCTCGATCTCCTCGACGATCGTCGCCGGCGTCAGCTGCTCGGCCAGGAGGCGCCGGAAGCGGGCCGGCTGCTCGGCAGGCGGGACAAGCTCCAGCCAGCGCCGGAGGAGCCGCTCCCCCTCGAAGTAGACGAACACGTAGGTGCGCCAGAGGGGATGGGAGATGAACTCCAGGCGCTTCGCGGCGCGCTCGGGCGTCGAGAGGAGCCGCCGTTCGAGATAGGCGAGCACCTCGGCGCGCGGGACCCCGTCCGCGTGGAGCATCAGCGCCGCGTTGCCGGCCACGCCGCGGACGGCGGTCAGCGCCCGCGTGATCGCCACCTGCCGGGCGGCGGCCTCGTGCGCCGCGGACGGATCGGCGGCCTCGGCAAGGCCGGCCAGCCGGTAGACCTCGACGAGGCGCTCCGCCTCGTCATCGGGCGGGACCGCGAACCGCCTGCCGAGGTCGGCGAGGCCCTCCGAGAGGAGGCACTCCGGCGTGTTGATGCAGAGGACGCTCGCCTCCATCCGGCCCAGGCCGTCGACGAGGTGAGCCTCGTGCCAGGCATGCTCCAGGTGGTGGCCGGGGTACGTCTCGTGGGGGAGGACGGACAGCAGGTCGGCCGCCCGGATCGGCAGGTCGGTGTTGAGGTCGACGCGGCTGCGGCGACCGCCGTCGTACCAGTTGTACCCACTCCACGGCTGGTCCCGGACCAGCGAGACGACCAGCCCCTCACCGGCGGGAAGGCCGAAGAGGGTCTCGGCGCGCCGGCGGAACCCGGGCAGCAGCGCGTCCACGACGCCCCGCGCCCGCTCCACGGGGACCGTGAACCGGTCGTCCCACGCGGCGATCCGGGCGGGAAGCGGCCCCGGGCCGGGGACCAGCGTCTCCAGCTCCGCCGCCGCGGCGTCGAAGACCTCCTCCGGGGTGCGCTCCGGGCGGTGGTCGAAGCACGCGGTCACGTGCTCGAGGTACGGGAGGCCATCGCCGGCCAGCGCCCGGGCCTGCACCTCGAGGGCCAGGAGCTGCGCGTCGAGCCAGCGCCGACGGTCGGGCTGATCGACCTCCAGCGCGGCCCACGCCCGCAGCGCAGCGGCATCGTCGGCGAGGCGATCGGGAGACCGGAGCTGCTCCGTGTCCACCCGGGCCTTCAGGTCGGCCGGGCCGAAGTAGCCGTCGACGAGGCCGGCGATCCGCTGGTCGAGGCGGAGGGCGAGCAGGAGGTAGTCACGGGCGATCGGGTCGGGAACGGGGACCTCACGCTCGCCGCCGACCGCCGGGGTGCGGGGCGCGGTCATCGGGGCGTGCTCCCGGCCGGGGTGCGGGGCGCGGTCGTCGGGGCGTGCTCCCGGCGATGCCGTCCGGCGCCGTCATCGCTGCATCCTCTCGGGCCGCGGGGCGCGCGGCCGGTGCTCGGCAGCGTCGTGGCGGGCCGCCTCCTCGCGCGCCCGGCGCACCGCGGCGGCCAGCTCGTCCACTTCCGGCGGGACGTCGAAGCGAGCCCGTCCGGTCGTCCCAGCGCGCGCTCCGGCCGCTGCCCCCGCGCCGCCCGGCGCGGCCGGGACCTCGCCCATCCCCTTGCCCGGCGCGATGCCACCGGTCTCGCCGCGGAAGGGCATCCCCTGGCGCTCCGCGGCGTCGAGGCTCATCCGCAGGGCGGCTGTCTTCTGGCTCGCGACCTCGCGGACGTAGGCAGCCTCCTCGTCGGGCGTCATGGGTCGGCCGCGCACGATGCCCTTCGGCTTTCCGACCGACAGCCAGGCCAGGTGGTAGCGATCCATGCTGCCCCAGGCCTGCGCGAGCGTGTCGTCGGAGAGCTGGAGCCAGAGCCGGAGCGCCCCCAGCGACGGGGCCTGCTGGAGGCGTTCGCCCTCGGCGATGAGGCGCTTCGTCTGCTCGATGAGCTCGTCGCGGGTCACCGCGAGAGTGTAGAGGCGCCGCCGTGCCGGCGAGGTGCGAAAGGCGGCCCGCGCGACCTACCCGCCGGACGCCGCCACGATCCAGGCCTCCCGGGCCTCCCGCAGGCGCGCCGCCCAGGGCCCCGGCAGGCCACCTCCGACCGGCGCCCCGTCGAGCGCGACGATGGGCTGGAACCCCGCGACCGACGAGCACAGCAGGGCCTCGTCGGCGGCGAGCAGGTCGTCCGTCGTGAACCACGCCTCGGTGGCGGTCAGGCCCAGCGCTGCCGCCCCCTCCGGTCGCAGGAGCCAGTCCCGGGTGGTTCCCGCCAGGATGCCCGCGGCGAGCGGCGGCGTCAGAACACGCTGGCCGACCACGATCGCCACGTTGGCGGTCGTCGCCTCGGCCACGTGCCCGTCGAGCGTCAGCGTGATCGCATCGTCGGCGCCGGCGAGCTCGGCCTCGAGCTTCGCGTGGACGTGGTCGGCCCGCGAGGTCGTCTTGACCGTCGCCAGCGGGAATGCCGGGTCACGTCGGCCTGACGCGATCACGGCCCGAACGCCCCGCGCCAGGATGGCCTCTGCCAGCGGCACGTGCGGCCAGGCCTGGATGACGACCGTCGGGCGGAGCTCCCGCCAGCCCGCCGGCAGCAGCCCGCGCCCATTCGGTGCGCCACGGCTGACGGTGATGCGGACCGCGGCGTCTTCCGGCGCGTTGGCCGTCACGACCGCGGTGATCGCCGCCCCGAGCTCGTCGTCTCGCCACGGCATCGGGATCGCGAGGGCCCCCAGCCCCTCGCGGAGCCGGGCGAGGTGAAGCCCGATCTCGATCGCGACGCCGCGCCGCACCCGGAGCGTCTCGAACAGCCCATCGCCCAGCTGGAACGCCCGATCACCGACGAGGAGCGCCGGCTCGTCGGCCGCCATCAGCCGCCCGTCGATCCAGGCCGCCGGGCGGGCGCCGGCGCCGAGCGCCTCGATCTCCCTCATGCGTCCTCCTCGCCCTCCACCACCGCCCCGATCGCCCGCAGCGGGCCCCGTGCCTTCGTCCGCGTCTCCTCCCACTCGGCCGCCGGGTCGCTCCGCACGGTGATGCCGCCGCCGACGTGGAGCGTCAGCCGCCGCCCATCCGCCACGAACGTCCTGATGAGGATGGACGAGCCCATCGCCCCGCCGGCGTCGACCCACAGCGCCGCCCCGCAGTATGGACCGCGGCGAACCGGCTCCAGCTCCTCGAGCAGCTCCATCGCCCGGATCTTCGGGGCCCCCGTGATCGAGCCGCCCGGGAAGGCGGCCGCCAGGAGGTCGAAGGCGTCGCGGCCGGGCGCCAGCCGCCCCGTCACGGTCGAGACGAGGTGCTGGACCGACGGCGTCCGCTCCAGCCGCCAGAGGCGAGGCACCCGCACGCTCCCCGGCCGGCAGACGCGCCCCAGGTCGTTGCGGAGGACGTCAACGATCATCGTGTTCTCGGCGCGGTCCTTCCCGGAGGCGAGGAGCTCGGCGGCCAGGGCGCGGTCCTCCTCTCGTGTTCCCCCGCGCGGCCGTGTCCCCTTCACCGGGTCGGTCCGCACGCGGCCTGCCGCATCGAGTGCCAGGAACGGCTCCGGCGAGGCCGAGACGACGGCGCGTCGCGGGCCCCCCGGCGAGGCGCGCCCGAGATCGACGAAGGCGGTGAAGGCCGCAGGCTCCCCCGCCCGAAGGCGCCGGAAGACGGACCACGGGTCGCCGTCGAAGGAGACCACGAGCCGCCGGGCCAGGTTCGCCTGGTAGAGCTCGCCGGTGGCGATCGCGGCCCGGATCGTCTCCACGCGCGCCATCCAGGTCGCACGATCGATCTCCGAGCGGAAGGCGAGCCGGGGGAGCGTCGGCTCCCCGCGGAGGGGCACGCGGACCGCCGCCTCGGCACGCGCCCGGACCGCGGCCAGGGCTCGCGCCAGGCCGGCGATGTCGCCATCGGCCGCCCGACCGGCCAGCCACGCGCGTCCGTCGCGCCCGTCCCAGGCGATCGCCCAGGCGTGCAGGCCCAGGCGGAGGTCGGGCAGCCCCTGGTCGTCGATCGCCCGCGCCGGCAGGCGCTCGAGACGTCGCCCGAGGTCGTACCCGAGGTGCCCGACGAGCCCCCCTGCGAACGGTGGCGCGCCGGGTGGCAGCGGCGACCGATCGAGCCGGGTGAGCGCGGCGCGGGCCGCGGCGAACGGGTCCGCCCCCGGCGCCGATCCCACCAGGACCGCGACCGGCTCGGCGACGAGGAACGACCAGCGCCCCGCCCGTCCCGGCCGCGCGCTCTCCAGCAGGGCCAGTCCCGGCAGGTCCCGGAACACGTCCGCGGCGTCGGCCGGCGCGACCCCGTCGAGCGCGGGCAACCGCTCGAACGCAAGGGGGCTCGCTGCGCTCGACGTCGTCATCCGTCGATTATCGATGCCACCCGATCGCGCGGCTTCGGGCTCCGGGCATCCGCAGGGGGGTCCCGAGCCGGTGTCGTGGGGGGATCCGGGCCGTGCGCGCGGCGCTAGACTGACGAGGGCGACGGGTCGGCCCGGAAGGCCCAGCACCGGGGAGCGACATGCGCGCACGCGATCACGGCATCACGCTCGGCCGGCTGGCGCCGGGGCCGTTCAACGCGATCACCGACGTCGCCGGCGTGCGCGTCGGGCACACGACGCTCATCCGCGGGGAGGGGCCGCGCGTGGTCGGGGAGGGGCCCGTCCGGACGGGCGTGACGGTTGTCGTCCCCCACGACGGCGAGCCGTTCCTCGAGCCGCTCTTCGCCGGCTGTCATCGCCTCAACGGCAACGGCGAGCTGACCGGGCTCGAGTGGGTCCGCGAGTCGGGCTTGCTGACCTCCCCGATCGCGATCACGAACACGCATTCGGTCGGTGTGGTCCACGACGCGCTCCTCGCTCACGCGGTGCGGGCACACGGGCCGCACGCGGACTTCGGGTCGCTCCCGGTCGTCGGCGAGACGTACGACGGCGTCCTCAACGACATCAACGGCTTCCACGTGAGGCCGGAGCACCTGGACGGGGCGCTGGCGGGCGCGGTCGGCGGGCCGGTCGCGGAGGGCGCGGTCGGCGGCGGGACCGGGATGATCTGCCACGAGTTCAAGGGCGGGATCGGGACGGCGTCGCGGGTCGTCCCGGCCGACGCCGGGGCGTTCACGGTCGGCGCGCTCGTCCAGGCGAACTACGGGTCGCGCGAGCTCCTCCGGATCGACGGTGTGCCGGTCGGCGAGGCGATCCCGACGAGCGAGGTCCCGAGCCCGTGGGACGCCGCCGAGGCGCTGGCGCGGGCTCGAAGCGGCGGCGGACGCGGCTCGCTGGAGCCCGGCTCCGGCTCGATCATCGTCGTCCTCGCGACGGACGCCCCGCTCCTCCCCCACCAGTGCGAGCGGCTCGCCCAGCGGGCCGGGCTGGGGATCGCCCGGATGGGCGGCATCGCCTCGACCGGCTCGGGCGACATCTTCGTCTCCTTCGCGACCGGCAACCGGGGGCTCCCGGGTCCGGAGCCGACGCCGGCGCCCCGCAACCCGGTCGCGCGCGACGTCCGGATGCTCCACGACGCCAGGATCACGCCGCTCTTCCAGGCCGCCGTCGAGGCGGTCGAAGAGGCGATCGTGAATGCGCTCCTGGTGGCCGAGACGATGAGCGGCGCCGACGGGATCACGGCCCACGGCCTCGACGGCGAGCGGGCGGTCGAGATCATGGCCCGCTTCGGGCGGGGCCCCCGGGCGCGCCCGGCGTAGCGCCGCCGTGGCGCTGCCGCCCCCCCCGGGCGTCACCCTGCCAATCGGCGTGTCCGTGGGCGGGGCCGCGGCCGCGCCCGGGTCGACATCGATGGTGAGAAGCGTAGAATTCGGCCCCCACGGAGGTGCCCGATGGCTGAGACGTCCTCGTCGTTCGCCGGCTTCACGCCAGCGGCGATCCAGTTCCTGGCGGATCTCGCGCAGAACAACGACCGGGCCTGGTTCGGGCCCCGGAAGGCGGAGTACGAGCGCCTGCTGAAGGAGCCCCTCGAGGCGCTCTGCGTCGCCCTCGCCGGGGAGTTCGCGGCGCGCGGGCTGCCGCTGCAGGCCGACCCGAAGCGCTCCCCGTTCCGCATCTACCGCGACACCCGCTTCAGCGGCGACAAGTCGCCGTACAAGACGAACATCGCGGCGTCATTCCCGTGGGTCGAGGCGAGCGCCGGCGGGGGGACGACCGGCGCCGGCGCGGCGACGACCAGCGAGGCCACCGGCGGCGCGGCCGCGGCCGGCACCGAGGCGGCGATCGGGGTCGAGGAGCGCCACGGCGTCGGCGGCTACGTCAACTTCCGACCGGGCGAGATGTACGTCGGAGGCGGCATGTACATGCCGCCGAAGCCCCGGATCGACGCCTTCCGGCGAGCCGTGCTGGACGACCCCGGTCGCGTCCGGGCGGCACTGGAGGACCCCGGGTTCGTGGCCTGGTTCGGCGCGGCCCATCCCCACGAGACGCTGAAGCGCGTGCCGCCGGGCTACCCGGCCGAGCACCCACAGGCGGACCTCCTCCGCTGGAAGGACGTGATCTTCATGCGCCGCCTCGCCGACGAGGAGGTCTGCTCGCCCGACCTGCCGGTCCGGCTCGCGGGCGGCTTCGCTGCCGCGATGCCCGTCTTCCGGTTCCTCGCCACCCTGCGCTGACGGGCGGCGGCGCGGCTCGCCCTCTCAGCCCAGGCGGTTCGTGCCGTCGCGGCGGGCGAACTCGGCGAGGACGGCGCGACACGCGGCGGCCTCGCGGAGCGCCTGGCGCACGAGCCATGGATCCGCCCGGGGCGAGTCCTCCACGGTGAGCGTCGGGCCGTACGGGCCGTCGTCCAGCACGATCCCCGACGCGTTGCGGTAGTCCGCCATCCAGTTGGCCTGCAGCGCGACGAGGACGTCGGCGACCACCGCCCGGTCGAAGAGCCAGTCGAGGTGGCGGGCGTTGAGCGCGTCGACCAGGTCGTCGATGCGGACGGGACGCCCGCGCTCCATCCGGGCCACCAGGCCGATGACCCGAAGCGCCGCGAACGGGTCGCCGCTCTCGGCGACAACCGGCGGCGCGAGGTTCGTGTCCGGCAGGCCGGCCGGCGCCGGGCGGAGCCGGAGTGTTCCGGGGGCGGCCCCGGGGCGGTCGGTCACGCGGTCGCTGGCCTCCTCGTCTTCCGGGCTGGTGCCCGACGATAGCACGCGCGCTCACGGACCCGGCGGAGCGGCCGCGCGGCCCGTCGGCGCGGCCGCTGGCGCCCGTCGGGCCGTTCGTCCCGGGCCGGTGGCGGTCCTCCGGCCCTTCCCGCAGCCACGGCGCGAGCGCGACAATCGTCCCAGCGACGATCTCGGAAGGCGATGTCGTCGGGACGGCGCCGGGAAGCCGGCGCGGGAGGTGCTGCGATGTCGGACGAGGTGCTCGTCGCGTATGCCACGCGACACGAGTCCACGCGCGGGATCGCGGCCGCGATCGCGGAGGTTCTCGCGGGCAGGGGCGTGAAGGTGCGCCTGGAGGCCGTCGACGCGGTCGGCGATCTGCGCGCCTTCCGGGCCGCGGTCATCGGGTGCAGCGTCTTCGGCGTGGAGTGGATGCCCGGCGCCCACGCCTTCCTGGCGAGCCACGCGCGCCAGCTGGAGGCGATGCCTGTCTGGCTCTTCGCCTCGGGACCCTCGGACCCGCTCCCGGAGGGAGCCGCCGTGGACGTCCCGCCCGACCTCGTGGCGGTCATCGAGCGGATCGCCCCGCGGGACGTTGCCCTCTTCGCCGGGTCGCTGCAGCCGCACCACGTCGGCACGGGTCTGCGCATCCTCTCCAGGCTCGCGCGCTCGAGCTTCACCGAGCACCGCGACTGGGGGGCGGTGGAGCGCTGGGCCGAGCAGGTCGCCGAGGAGCTGGGCGGGACGGTGAAGAAAACCTGACCGAGGCGCCACCCGTTCTACAGGCGGATGGTGCATCGTTCGGGGATCATGGATGACGACCGCTTCAACACGCCCGGCGGGCGCGACGCCTCCGCCTCCCCCGCGCAGCAGGGATCCACCCCGCCGTCCCCGTCCGCCGGGGTTCCCGCGCCGCCGACGCCGGCTCCGCCCGGGCAGGCCTGGGGATCGACGACGACGCGGCCTCGGCTGCCGAACGCCCCGATCGCCGGCTGGACACCCCCGACGCCGGCGGGCCGGGAGGGGTCGGGGCCGACGCGGGGACGGCGCCTGCTCGCCGTGACCATCGTCGTCCTGGTCGCCCTGGTCGTCTTCTCGCTCGGCGTGTCGGTCGGCCAAACCGGCGTCGCCTCGACCCCCGGGGCGGGGCCCTCGTACTCCCCGTCGGCGGGCGCCCCGGACTGGCGTCTCCTGGACGAGGCGTATGGCCTCCTCGACCAGCACTTCGTGGACCGCGCCGGGCTCGACCCACTGGCCCTGGAGCGCGGGGCCATCGTCGGGATGACCGAGAGCCTCGACGACCGCGGCCACACCGGGTACCTGACCCCGGACGAGGTCGCGGCGCGGGACGATTCGCTCTCCGGGACCTTCGTCGGCGTCGGCGCGGTGCTGGACCAGCAGGACGGCGCCGTGAGGATCGTCAGGGTTCTCCGCGACAGCCCCGCGGAGCGGGCCGGGTTGAAGGCCGGCGAGGAGATCGTCACCGTGGACGGTGCCAGCGTCGCCGGCCTGGCCATCGACGAGGTGGTCTCGAAGGTGCGCGGGATCGAGGGGACCGAGGTCGCCCTCGAGCTCCGGGCCCCCGACGGGACGACGCGCACGCTGACCATCACCCGGGAGAAGCTCGACCTGCCCCTGGCCTCCTGGGCCTTCGTCCCCGGCACGAAGGACGCGGTGCTGCGGCTCGAGTCCTTCTCGGCGGGAGCCGGGAAGGCGACCACGGCCGCCCTCCGGGAGGCGCTCGACCAGGGGGCGCAGGGGATCGTCCTCGACCTGCGGGGCAACCCCGGGGGATACGTGAACGAACCCGTCGAGGTCGCCAGCCAGCTCCTCGCCGACGGCGTCGTCTACCTGTCCGTGGACCGCAGCGGCACCCAGACGGCCCACGACGTCAAGGGCGGCGGGATCGCAACCGACATCCCGCTCGTCGTGCTCGTCGACGACCAGACCGCTAGCTCGGCGGAGATCCTGACCGGCGCCGTCCAGGACGCCGGGCGAGGGGCGGTCGTGGGGGTCACGACCTACGGGACCGGCACGGTTGTCAGCACCTTCCCGCTCCAGGACGGCGGCGCGCTCACGATCGGCACCGAGCGCTGGTTGACCCCCAAGGGCCGGGCGATCTGGCGCGAGGGGCTCGTCCCGGACGAGGTCGTGGAGCTGCCCGCCGGCGCCGCACTCGTGGTCCCGGACGATCTCGCCGCGCTCGGCGCCGGCGGGATCGCGGGGACCGGGGACGCGCAGCTGAAGGCCGCCCTCGCGGCCCTCGGCCGCGCGCAGGCGGGCGCGGGCAGGGCGCTCGATCGCGCCGCCTGAAGGCACGCCGCTGGACGGCGCCGGCAGAGGGGCGGTACGCTCATCGCGATCGGGGGATAGCTCCGGAGGAGAGCGATGAGCACGCGGAACGACTACACCGTCGAGGAGTGGGAGCTGATCCGGCGAGCCCCCGCCGAGTCGGTGATCGCCGTCGAGCAGGCGTCGCCGAGCGGCTTCTGGGCGAGCCGCCGGGAGCGAAAGGCCGCGGTGCGGAGCTTCACCGACAGCATCGCGCGGACCACCGGCCTCGAGCTCGTCGACGCCATCGTGGCCGCCCGCGAGGAGGAGGGACCGCTGCTCGAGACCCTCCGGGCAAGCGGGGAGTCGTTCGTCGAGGTCGCCGTCCAGACCGCCCGGGGAGCCCGCCGCGCCCTCGAGGCCAAGGCCACCCTCCCCGAGCGCGAGGCGTACGTCAACGCGATCCTCGCCGCCTGCGAGGAGGTCGCCCTCGCGAGCGGCGAGGGGAAGGGGGGCGGCAAGACGAGCCGGGCCGAGGCGCTCCTGCTCACGCGGCTCGCCGGCGCCCTCGGTCGGTCCGCCTACGAGCCGCCCGACTCCGACTGGATCGGGACGGGGGGCGTCCAGGACATGGTGGCCGATTCCGCCGTGCTGGGAGGCATCCGGGAGATCCCCCCAAAACCCAGGGAGGGCTAGGGCCCGGCTCGCCCATCCGGAGGGGCATCCCGCGCCGACGACCCCCGAGGGAGAACGATGGCCTCCGAGGACAGGCCCGCCCGGTCCCTCGCCGACCGGATCTCCGAGGCGACGCTGGGGCTGTTCGACGTCGCGACCGTCTACCTCGGGGAGCGCCTCGGCCTCTACCGCGCCCTCCAGGGATCGGGGCCGCTGACCGCCGGCGAGCTCGCCGCGGCGACCGGCACCCGCGAGCGCTTCGTCCGCGAGTGGTGCGAGCAGCAGGCCGCGACCGAGATCCTCGCCTGCCCGAACCCGGAGGCCGAGCCGGGCGAGCGCCTGTTCGACCTCCCGCCGGACCACGCGGAGGTCCTCGCCCTGCGCGACGGCCCGGCCTACGGCGCCGGCGGGCTGCCGGGGCTCGTGGCGGCGCTCGCCGCGCTCCCCGGCCTCCCGGACGCGATGCGGGTCGCGCCCCCCGGCCGGCCGGGCGACGCCGACCGGCTCGAGACGGCGGCCGGCATCGGCGAGGCGAACCGCCCGCTCTTCCTCCACCTCCTGGCCGGCTGGCTGTCGTCGCTGCCGGACGTCGACGCCCGCCTGCAGGTCTCGCCGCCGGCGCGCGTCCTCGACGTAGGGTGCGGGGCCGGCTGGTCGAGCATCGCCATTGCCCGCGCCTATCCGCTCGTGAAGGTCGACGGCGTGGACGCCGACGAGCAGGCGATCGCGGTCGCGCGCGGGCACGCCGACGCGGCGGGACTGGCCGGCCGGGTCCGGTTCACGGTCGCAGACGGGGCGGATCCGGGCGTCGAGGGCCCCTTCGACCTCGTGACGCTCTTCGAGACCGTCCACGACATGACGCATCCCGTGGCGGTCCTCGACGCCTGCCGCCGGTCGCTCGCCCCGGGCGGCACGTGCCTCGTCGTTGACGCACGGGTCTCCGACCGCTTCAGGCTGCCGGCCGGGCGGATCGACCGGATCGCCTACGGCTGGAGCGTCATCGACTGCCTGCCGGCGGTCATGGGCGGCGAAGGCTCGGCCGCCACGGGGGCCGTGATGCGCCCGGCGACGCTGGCCGGGTACGCCCGCGACGCAGGCTTCGCCGGCGTCGAGGTCCTCCCGATCGAGGATCCGGGCTGGCGCTTCTACCGCCTCGTGCCCTGACGCCCGCTACAGGAGCTCGTGGTTGGCGGTGCCGGTGGGCATCCCCTCGGCTGGGCGCGGCTCCTCGCCGGGCCCATGGGCGGGCGGCCCGGGTTTGCCGGGCGCCTCGCCGCCGGCACCCACCTCGAGCACCGGCAGCGGCTGGCCGGCCTGGCCCTCGAGGGCGCCGACGCCGTAGGGGACCCACTTCGACGGGTCCTGGAGGCGATGAGCCTCCTCGTTGCCCCGGGCGTGCGTCTCGATGAAGCCGGCCGGCTCGATCCACATCCGCTTGCCGTCGAGGAGCGCGGTGATCCCCTCCTGGCCGGGCTCCGGCCGCGGGTTCTGGCACCAGCGGCAGGCCGCCCGGTCGTGCGGCGTGTACGTGGTCGGCTCCTCGTAGGTCGTGATGTAGCCCTCGTAGTTGCGGAGCACGACCTTGTGGTCCGAGTACGAGATCAGGTAGTTCGGCATGACCGGGATCTTCCCGCCGCCGCCGGGCGCGTCGACGATGTACTGGGGGACCGCGTAGCCCGAGGTGTGGCCGCGGAGGCCCTCGATGATCTCGAGGCCCTTGCCCACCGGCGTCCGGAAGTGGCCGGCGCCCTCGACGAGATCGCACTGGTAGATGTAGTACGGGGCGGACCCGGATCTCGACGAGCTTCTGGACGATGTCGCGCTGGATGTGGACGCAGTCGTTCACGCCGGCGAGGAGCACGGACTGGTTGCCGAGGGGGATCCCGGCGCGGCTCAGCTTGTCGCAGGCCCGCGCGAGCTCGGGGGTCATCTCGTTCGGGTGGTTGACGTGGATGTTCAGCCACATCGGGTGGTACTTCGCCAGCATCTCGCAGAGCTCGTCGTCGATGCGCTGCGGCATGAAGACCGGGACCCGGGAGCCGATCCGGATGATCTCGACGTGGGGGATCTCGCGCAGGCCGCGGAGGGCCGACTCGAGGAGCTTCGGGGCGAGCGTGAGGCCGTCCCCGCCGGAGATGAGGACGTCGCGGATCTGCGGCGTGCGGCGGATGTAGTCGAGCTGCGCCTCGAACTCGCGACGGTTGAAGTTCTGGGTGGGGTCGCCGACGATCCGGCTCCGGGTGCAGTAGCGGCAGTAGCTGGCGCACTGGGTCGTGATGAGCATCAGGACCCGGTCGGGGTAGCGGTGGACCAGCCCGGGCACCGGGGAGTGCCGGTCCTCGGCAAGGCTGTCCTCCATCATCCCCGTGAAGGCGCGCAGCTCCGAGCCGGTCGGGATCACCTGGAGGCGGATCGGGTCGTTCGGGTCGTCGGGATCGATGAGCGAGACGAAGTACGGCGTGATGTCGACCCGGAACTTGTCCGGCGCGGAAAGGCCCTCGCGCTCGTCGTCGGTCAGGTTCAGCACCTGCTCGAGCTCCTCGAGCGTGTTCATCCGGTTCGAGAGCTGCCAGCGCCAGTCGTTCCACTTCTCGTCCGGGACGTCCTCCCAGTGCGGGGCGCGCCGGCTGACGGCGGGCTTCCCGTCGGGCCCGAGGGCCCGCGCCGGGTCGCGCCGGTTCACGAACGGCGCTTCCTCGGCAGCCCGCGCGGCGACCGCCGCCGTGATCTCCGTCGCGTCCATCGTGCCGTGGTCCCCTTCCGCGCTCGTCGACGGCCCGTCCGCCCGGCGGCCGCCCGATCCTCGTCCCTGCATAGATCCTATGCAGGGTGCATGGCCCCGGGATGATAGCGGTCCCGGCGCCGGGGGTCCACAGAGGCATCGCAGCGGGCAGTCGGCAGGGCTGGGCGCCGGAGCCATGAAGCCGGACCCGCCGGCGGAGCCCGCTGCTCGGATGGCCCGGATGGCCCGATCGGGGGATGCCCGGGGTCCGCCCGGGGCAGGGTACAATCCGGCGCGCGCCACCCGGCGCCGGAAAAGACTGGGGGAGACCCTTCATGACGATCGATCGCAGGGCGCTCGCGGGCGCCCTGGCCACCCTCCTGCTCGTCGCCGCGTGCGGCGGCAGCGCCAGCCAGGCGCCGACGGCCGAGCCGGGCACGACCGCAGCCCCCACGGCGCCGCCCGCCGCCGAGACGCAGGAGCCGACCGCCGAGACGCCGGAGCCCCAGGAGACGGAGGGCCCCACCCTCCAGCCCGGCGCCGCGGGCGATCTCGAAGCGATGCTGCCCTCGGAGGTGAACGGGGTCACGTTCGAGAAGGGGAGCTTCGACGGTAGCAGCGTCCCGGGCGGCATCCCGCTCGGCGAGGGCGAGGACGACTTCGCGACGTTCCTCTCGGATAACGGCAAGTCCATCAACGACGTCCGTGTGGCGGTCGCAAGCACGACCGACGCGGCCGCAAGCGGCAGCTTCGTCATGGCCATCCAGGTCGAGGGCGTCGCGGGCGACAAGCTCGCCGACTTCGCCACCGGGGATATGGCCGACGCCGAGAAGACCACCGTCGGCGGCAAGGAGGTCTACGGATCGGGCATGGCCGGCTTCGCCGCCTACGTCTACCCGAAGGACGACATCGTCTTCTACGTGCTCTCCGCGGGCGGTGACGGCTCCCTGGCCGAGGGAATCCTCCAGCAGCTCCCCTGACCCGGCGGGCCGGACCGCGGCCCGTCCACTCGTGGTCGACGAGCCCGGCTCCCGCGGCCGGGCTCGTCGCTTCCCGATGCGGTAGGGTGATGGCATGGCCGACCACGAGCTGCCCGACCACGTCGTCGCCAATCGCACCTTCTGGACGACCGAGGCCGCCGCCTATGTGGCGCCCGGCCGGCGCAGCTGGTCCGCCGCCGAGCCGAGCTGGGGCATCTGGGGCGTGCCCGAGTCGGAGGCCCGGATCCTCCCCGACGTGGACGGCCTCGACACGATCGAGCTCGGCTGCGGCACCGCGTACGTCTCGGCCTGGCTGGCCCGGCGCGGCGCGCGGCCGGTCGGCATCGACATCACGCCGGCCCAGCTGGAGACCGCGCGAGCGCTGCAGCGTGAGCACGGGCTCTCCTTCCCCCTCATCGAGGCGAGCGCCGAGGCGGTCCCCCTGCCCGATGCCTCGTTCGACCTGGCGATCAGCGAGTACGGCGCCGCCATCTGGTGCGACCCCTACCGCTGGATCCCGGAGGCCGCCCGCCTCCTGCGACCCGGCGGCCGGCTCATCTTCCTCGGGAACTCGACGCTCTCGCTGCTGTGCTCGACGAACAACGACGAGGACCCCGTCGGCGAGCAGCTGGTGCGCCCCCACTTCGGCGGGCTGGGGCGGATCGCCTGGTCCGACGGCAGCTCCGTGGAGTTCTGCCTGGGTCACGGCGACATGATCCGGCTCCTGCGGGCGAGCGGGTTCGAGGTGGAGAACCTCGTCGAGCTGCAGGCGCCCGAGGGCGCGTCGACGCGCTACCCGTACGTCACGCCGGAGTGGGCCCGCCGCTGGCCGTGCGAGGAGGTCTGGGTCGCCCGCAAGCGCGGCTGACCGGCGGGCCGGTCGCCGGGCACAGCACCTCGGCGGGCGCTCGCCTACCATCCGGGGGACAGCTCGGCCCATCCGCGCCCCGTACCAGGAGCTCGAACCCGCATGACCGCGCGCCTCGCCGCCCAGTGGACCATCCGGATCGCCGGCCTGATCGCCCTGCTGCTCGGGATCCTGTTGTGGATCGGCGGTGGGGGCGGGATCTACCCCCTTCACCTGCTCGTCGGGGTGATCCTCGTGGGCGGCCTCTGGGCCCTCGCGGTGCTTGGCCTGCGGGCGGGCACGGGCCCGGCGCTACCTGCCGTCGCCGTGGGCTGGGGGATCCTGACCGTGCTGCTCGGCCTCAATCAGGAGACGATCCTGCCGGGCGACCAGCACGTGGTCGTCGAGGTAGGCCACCTGCTCGTCGGGCTGGTCGCGATCGGGATCGGCGAGGCGCTCGGCGCCCGGATCGCCCGGGCCCGCGCCACCGCCTGACGCCTGCGCCGGCTCACCGGGCCGGATCTCCCGGGTCCGGGGCCGGGGCCGGGGCCGGGGCCGGAGAGCCCGATCGTCGACCTGGCGCCCGCGCCGGCTCGCCGACGGGCTACTCGCCGATCACGCTCCAGAGCAGGCCCATCATGATGAAGAAGCCGGCGAACAGCGCGATCAGGGCCAGCGCCCCGTAGGGCGAGTCGGCCACGTTGGGGAACTGCGGGATCAGGAACCCGAAGCCGACGACCCAGGCGACGGCGAGGAACCCGAAGAGGTAGCGGGTGCTCGGGCCGGTGATGGCGCGGACCCACCCGATCGACCCGGCACGGCGCTCCGGCGACATCGCGGCTCGCAGGAAGACCAGGACGAAGCCGCCGGCGATGATGATCGAGATCCCGAACTCGATCGGGTGCTGGATCGCCGTGACGAAGAGCTGCACCGGGTCGGCCTCCCCACCGAGGGCTGGTCGGTCCGCGAAGCCGCTCGCCGGCCGCCGCGGATGAACGGGCGGATGATAGCAGCGGCATCGGCGCCCCGGCCACCCGGTTCCGGCGGCGGGGTCGCGTTCGGGCGCGGGCCCCCCGCACCCGCGGGGTCCGACCGGGCTCAGCCGGCGATGACGCGAACCCGCTGCCAGCCGGCGGCGCCGCGGGGGAGCGGCGGCTCCGGCGCCTCCGCCTGCAGCGCCCCGGTGCCGTCGGTCGCCCGGACGCGGAGGAGGACGGCTCCGGCGGCCGGCGGCGCCACGGAGGCCCGCCAGCGAACCCACGCCAGCGCCGAGGCCGGGGTCTCCAGCTCGGCCGCGATCCACGTCGCGCCGTCGTCGGGGCTCACCTCCACGCCGCTGATGCCCCGTTCCCCGGCGAACGCCACCCCGAAGACCGGCAGCGGCCGCCCAGCCGCCACGGTGTCGCCGTCGCGCGGATCATCGATCCGCGACCACGTCCGGACCACCGCCTCGCGGTCCCACCCCCGCTCCTCCCAATAGCCGTCGACGTCCTCGGCGGCGAGCGTGATCCCGGTGAGCCACTTCGGCTGCTTCATGCCGTAGCGGCCGGGGAGGAGGACGCGGAGGGGGTAGCCGTGCTCGACCGGCAGCGGCGCGCCTTCGTCGCCCATCCCCCAGGCCAGGAGGCTCCGCGGGTCGAGCGCGACGTCGAGCGGGATCGATTCCGTGTAGCCGTCCGCCGAGGTCCACAGGACGAACCGGGCGTCCGGGCTCGGCCCGCCGGCGGCCTCGATGACGGCTGCGACCGGCGTCCCCGTCCAGAGCTGCGTTCCGGCGTACGGCCCGAACTCGGTCACCGGGTTGCTGATGCAGATGAGCGTGCGCGCCTCGGCCGCCGAGGCGAGCGCCTGGACCTCCGGGAGCGAGAGATCGAGGGCCCGCCCGACCAGGCCGTCGACCGCCAGGCGCCAGGCCGAGCCGTCGATCGAGGGCGGCGCCAGCCCCTTGGCGACGACGTAGTGGTCGTCGATCGGGGTGATGGCCGGGGTAGTCCCGAAGCCCCCCGCGGCGGCCGGCCGGCGGTCGGGAACCCGGCCCCCCACGGCGGCCGTCGTCACGCGCCCCACGGCGACGATCCCGGAGGCGCCGAGCGCCGCGAGGGCGAGCCCGCCGGCCAGGACCGAGCGGCGCGGGATGCCCGTGGCGGGAGTGGCCTGGCTGACCCCAGTGGCCGCACTGGCCGCCGCGACCACGCGGGAGGGTCTGCGCCGGGCCGGCTCGACCAGGGCGAACGTCGCCCCGAACAGGGCTGCCGCGACGGCGATGGGCAGGTGCAGGGCGACCGCGGAGCCGCCGTAGTCCATCCCGGCGAAACCGGCACCGGCCAGCGGGAGCACGACGAGCTCCGCGACAGCCAGGGCGGCACCGGCGGCGAGGAATCCCCGGATGGTCGCGCTCCGGCCGTCGACAGGGCCGGACCGGGCGAGCGCCGCCCCGAGGAGGCCGCCGGCGAGGACCGCCCCGACCGCGACGAACAGGAACAGCAACCCCTTCGCCAGCGGGCCGAGCGCGGCCAGGGCAACCTCGAACGCGGCCAGCGGCACGGCGCGAAGGATGCCGTCCGCGACGAGCTCGAGGATGCCGGGCCCGCCCAGCAGGAGCGGGCCGACGAGCAGGGCGAGGAGCGCGGGGCCCGCCGCCAGGACCCCCGACGGCACGGAGCGGGCGAGACGGTGCATGATGCGAGGGTATTCGCTCGCCGGTGACGGCCGGATGACGCTGGGGGGCGCGGGCGGCGGATCGACGACGCATCCCAGGAGTCACCATGAAGTCGATCGACCTGCGCTGGCGCCCCGGCACCGCCCGCTTCGAGGCCCGGGGCCGCTCGGGCGCCTGGATCACGATCGCCGCCCCGGACGAGCCCGAGAGCGCCCCTCTCGACGAGGGGCTGCACGGCGGAGCCGCCGGCCCGGGCCCCGCGGAGCTGCTCCTGGTCGCGGGGGCCAGCTGCGCGGCGTGGGACGTCGTGGAGATCCTCCGCAAGCAGCGCCACGACGCCACCGCCATCGAGTGCCACGTCGACGGGGAGCAGCAGGCCGACGCCCCGTGGACCTTCCGGCGCGTGGTCCTCGCGTTCACCGTCCACGGCCACGGCCTGGACCGGGCGCAGGTCGAGCGCGCCGTCGCACTATCCGTCGAGAAGTACTGCTCCGTGCTCTCGACGATCGCCCACGCAGCGACGATCGAGCACACGACGGACGTCCTCGAGGACGACGCGGCGGCCTGACGCGGCGGCCGCCGCCACCGGTCGCCCGCCGCTGCCGGGCACCCGCCGCTACCCGGCGGCGGCCGCTCGCTAGGGCACGGGCGTCGCAGACGGGGACGGGGAGGCCTTCGCGAGCTCCGCCTCGATGAGCGTGCGCAGGCCCGGGCCCGAGTCGGTGTCCTCCATCGGCAGGGCGCCAGGGCGCTGCAGGACGCCGTTGATCGCCAGCGTCGGGGTCGAGCCGACGCCGGCCTGCCGGCCCTCGCCCGTCTCGGCCTTGACAGCATCGGTCGCCGCGCTCCCGCTCATGCAGCTCCCGAAGGCCGCCATGTCCAGCCCCACCGCCGTGGCGATCTCGTCGAGGCGCTCGCGGCTGAAGGCACCCTCGTTCTCGCCGTCCTGGTTCTCGTACAGGTAGTCGTGGTACGGCCAGAACGAGCCCTGGTCGCCGGCACATCGAGCCGCGGCGGCCGCCTGCTGGGACTCGCCGTTCGGATCGCCGCCGTCGAGGAAGGCGAAATCGCGGTACACCACCCGGGCCGTCCCCGTCGCCACGTACTCGTCGACGAGGTCGGGCTCGACCTGGATTGCCCAGAAGCCGCAGGCGGGGCACTGGAAGTCGGACCAGACCTCGACCGTGACCGGGGCGTCGGCCGGCCCGACCGCACGGCTGTTCGTCGGGTCGACCAGCTCGGGCGGGGTCGGCCGGATCGGGATGAGGAGCTCGCCGGTCGACCCGCCTCCGCGCCCGCCCAGGACCCCCGAGGCGAGCAGGACCACGACCAGCCCGACGGCGACCGCGGCGACCGTGATGAGGACCATGGGCGACTGCCAGGCCGGCTTGGGCAGCGGCCGTCCGGGCCTCGGCCAGGCGACGATCGCGGCGGGCGGCCTCGCGGCGGTCTCGGCGGGTCGGCGGCGTGCTGCCGCCCTTGGCGGGCTGGTTCGACATTCGCGCTCTCGGATGCTGCAGGGGTGGGGCCGTCGGGGACGGGGGACGCGCCGGCAAGGGTAGCGTCCCCGGCGCGGATCCGCCGGGACGGCTTCAGGCGCCGGAAGCGGAGACCGGCTCGGCAGGCTCGCGGCGCGGCGCGACCTCGCTCGGGGTCACCGGGCGGAGGTAGAGCGCCAGGACCACGACCACGTAGGCGACCCAGGTCGCCAGGGTCACCCATTCGGGCGCGGACGTGTAGCCGAAGAGAGCGCGCAGGAAGAGCCCGATCCCGGCATCGTGGGGCAGGACGGCGCCGACGTCGAAGGCCGTCGCGGTCCCGATCGTGATCCAGCCGATCTCCACGAACTCGTGGACCGCGTGCGACAGGAGGCCCGCGGCGATGAAGACCAGGAGGACGCCGGTCCACCGGAAGAAGCGAGCCAGGTCGAGGATCCGGCTGCCCCGGTAGAAGCCGTAGCCGATGAGGACTGCGATCCCGAGACCGGCGACTGCCCCGGCGAGGACCGAGGCGGCACCGGCAGCCCCGGCTGCGCCCCCGGCCGCCGCGGTGGCCTGGCCGACGAGGAAGAGGGCCGTCTCGAGGCCCTCCCGTATGACGGCGGTGAAGGCGAGGACCGCGAGGCCCCAGGCCGTCCCCTCGGCCAGGCTGCGGTCGACCGCCTGCTGGAGCTCACCCTTGACCGACGACGCCTGGCGACGCATCCAGAAGAGCATCCAGGTGACGACGCCGGCCGCGAGGACCATCGCGGCGCCCTCGAAGATCTGCTCGTAGGGCTCCTCGAGCCCCCCGAGCGTGAGGAAGAGCGCGGCACCCAGGACGACGGAGGTCGCCACGGCCGCCCCCACGCCCGCCCCGATCTTGCCGAAGTGCCGGGCGTTGCCCGTCCGCGCGAGGTAGGCGCAGACGATGGCCACGATCAGCGCCGCCTCGACACCCTCTCGCAGGCCCGTCAGCAGGCCGCTCGCGAAGGCTCCGACATCGAACATGGGACGCAGGCTCCTGTATGGGACGCGGGGGCCGCGGGACGGACCGGACGGCGGGAGTCTACGGCGGCCGGGCGCGGCTGGTCAAGGGCCCTTGAGTCAGCTCATAAGGGGAGCCTTACCAGCGGTTCAGCCCCCGCTCGCGGACCGGATCGCCGCCCGGATCTCGTCGGAGCCGACGATGAGCTCGAAGCTGGCCACGACCGTCCCGTTCCCGTCGACGACGAAGACGAACGGCTCGACGGGGATCCCGTAGGCGCGGCTCCACGAGGCCCAGGCGAACGTGCCGCCCTCGTACTCCGGCTGGATCCGGCCCCCGATATCGCGCATCACGTACGGCTCCGCGTGCACGAACGCGACGTCCGGGAACTCCGTGGCGATCTCCTTCATGTAGCTCAGCAACGGCCCGCAGGCGGTGGTCGGGCAGAACGCCGGGGAGTAGATGGTGAAGACGAACGGGCGGCCCGCGGCCAGCAGCTCGTCCACGGAGTGCTCGTAGAAGCGGGGGTCCGGGAAGACGTCGCTCGAGACCAGGCGCAGGTTCCCGCCGACGTCGGCGGAGATCGGGGTGCGGA
The DNA here is from genome assembly GCA_963709605.1 of uncultured Chloroflexia bacterium. GTDB lineage: Bacteria > Chloroflexota > Limnocylindria > Limnocylindrales > CSP1-4 > CTSoil-043. The sequence continues at coordinate 189,734 of CAVPWX010000007.1, forward strand.
CGCTCGGGGCCTGCGAGCCGATCGGCGGCGTCGGGCTGCGCTCCCCGGCGAGGACGGGGAAGTCGTCCGACCCGATCCGGCCGGACGGACCGTCGAGCGTGATCGTGCCCGTGTAGGCTCCCGCGCGCGGCAGGGTCATCTCCGCGACGAACGCCGCCTTGCCGCCGCGGACGACCCAGATGAACGTCCCGGGCACCTCGACGGGCGCGAGGGAGGGGTCGTCGCGCGACAGGAACGAGAAGGTCGCGACGACGTCGGGCGTCGCCAGCTCGCGGTTGTCCGGGTCCGTGACGGTCACCACGATCCGGTTCGTTCCGGCCCGGATGACGGAGGACTGGAGCCGGGCGGTGACAACCGTCGAGGGCGCACGGGCTGGCGACCGGCGACACGCTCGCGGCCGGGCTGGGGGCGGCGGTCGGCTGGGGGGCCGTCGCGGCCGGGGGCGTGGCAGGCGGCGTGGTCTCGACCGCCTCGCCGGCCAGGCCGTTGACCCGGGCGGCGATCACCTCGGGGCCGGCGCCGAACCAGATCCGGTGGCGCAGGCGACCCTCCGGATCGACCAGGAACGCGTCGGCCGTGTGGGCCATCGCGTAGCCGGAGGCCGAGGTGGACTCGATCTTCGCGTACGAGACGCCCCACGCGCCGGCCGCGGCCCGGATCTCGTCGTCGGACCCGGTGAGGCCGATGAAGCCGGCCTGGTAGTAGCCGACGTACTGCTTCATGGCCGCCGCGTCGTCGCGGGCCGGGTCGACGGTGACGAAGACGACGCCGACCTTCCCGTCGATGAGCTCGAGGGCGTCGCGGACGTCGGCGAGCGTCGTCGGGCAGACGTCGGGGCAGTGGGTGTAGCCGAAGAAGACGAGGACCGGCTCGCCGCGCAGGGAGCCGAGGTCGAACGGCCGGCCGTCCTGGTCGGTGAGGCGGAGCGGCGGCGCCGGGGCGGGCGGGACGACGGCGGTGTCGCGATCGAGGCCCTCGGGGGTCGGCGAGACCGGCCAGATGTAGCCGCCCTCGTCGCCGGCCGGCACGGGCTGCGTCGCCATGCCGGCCCAGGCGAGCGCCCCGACGCCGATGCCGACGAGCGCCGCGAAGCCGAGGGCGAGCACGGTGAGCAGGGCGAGGCGGGACGGCGCGACGGGGCGCGGGGACGCGGCCATGACCGGCCGAGTGTGCGGTCGCGGAGGATCCCCGGGGGAGGGCCGCTGGCCCGTCCCCGGGGTGCCGTGGGTCATCGATGTCGTGGCGTCAGCTCTCCCGCACCTCGGCGGTGACCTTGACATCCCCGGCCTTCTCGAAGGTCAGGGTGATCTCGATCTTGTCGCCGGGCTTCAGCTCCTGGTTGAGGTCGATCAGCATGATGTGGTAGCTGCCCGGCATCAGCTCGACGGTGCCGCCGGCCGGGATCTCGAGGCGGGCGATCGGCCGCATGCCCATCATGCCGCCGCCCATGTCGTCGGAGGCGGAGGGCATCGGGCTCTCCGTCCCCATCCCGTCGGAGGCGGAGGGCATCTCGCTCTCCATGGCGACGGTCTCGTGGACCTCGACCGTCGCGGCGGCCGGGCTGGAGGCCCCGATGAGCGCGTCGGCCTCCGAGCCGGTGTTCTCGATCTTCATGTACGCGGCGCCGGCCGCGGCCACCATCGACGAGGCCCGCGCCCAGGGCTCGGTGACCTTGATGGAGGCGCCACCGCCGGAGCAGCCGGCGAGGACGGAGGCCGCGACGAGCGCGGCGGCGAGCAGCCCGCCGAGGCGGGCGAAGCGGGTGACGGGAGACATCTGCTTCCTCCTGCGGTACGCGATCATCTTGCGCCGCCGGGGGTCAGCCGGCGACCTCGCGAATCTTCTCGGCGATCAGCTCCGGGCTGGCGCCGAAGAAGAGGTGGTGACGGAGCATCCCCTCGGCGTCGACGAGGTAGGTCTCGGTCGAGTGGGCCATGGCGTACCCCGCCGCCGAGGCGGACTCGAGCTTCGCGTACGAGACGCCCCAGGCGTCCGCGACGGCCGCGATCTCCGCCTCGCTCCCGGTGAGGCCGCTGAAGCCGGACTGGTAGTAGTCCACGTACTGCTTCATCGCCGGCGCGTCGTCGCGGGCGGGGTCCACGGTGACGAAGACGACCCCGACAGGGTCGTCGAGCAGGCGGAGCGCGTCGCTGACGTCGGCGAGCGTCGTCGGGCAGACGTCGGGGCAGTGCGTGTAGCCGAAGTAGACGAGGACCGGCCGGCCCCGGAGCGAGGCCAGGTCGAAGGGTCGGCCGTCCTGGTCGGTGAGGCGCAACGCCGGCGCCGGCCGCGGCGGGTCGTAGGCCGTCTCGCGGGCCCCGAGGGGCGGCGGCGTGGCCGCGGGACCGCGGTCGGGGACGCCGGTTCGGCGCCGCCCGCGCCGCCACACGCGCCGACGAGGGCGGCGACGACGAAGGAGAGCAGGAGACAGGGACGCCGGAGGCCGGCGACGGTCGCGATCACGGCGCGGATGGTACGCGATTTGCCGGCGGAGGTCCGACCGCGGGGCCGGGGAGCTCATGAGACTTGGTCTCGACAAGCGCCGACCGGCCTGCTACGCTCCCGGGCATGGTTGCCCAGACCCCGCTCATCGCCGCCCTCGAGGATGCCGGCTACCGGCTGACCGGGCCGCGCCGGGCCCTCGCCGACCTCATCGTCGACCGCGGCGGCGCGACCTTCACCGCCGCGGACCTCGTGGCGGACGTCCGGTCGCGCGGCCTGGGGATCGGGCGGGCCACCGTCTTCCGCGCCATCGACGTGCTCGAGAGCGGTCGGCGCGATCGAGCGACTCGACCTCCAGAACGGCGAGCACGCCTACGTCGCCTGCGTGCCGGCCCACCATCACCACGTCGTCTGCTCGCGTTGCGACCGCGCCTCCGAGATCGGGGACCTCGGCCTCGGGGCCGTGGCCCGCGAGGTGGCCCGCCGGACCGGCTACCGGGTCGACGAGCACCGCCTCGAGCTCTTCGGGCTCTGCCCCGACTGCCAGCGCTCGACCGCGCTGGCCTGACCCCGCCCGGAGGATCCCGCCCATGCCCCACCGCTCCGCGATGCGCCCCCCGATGAGACTCCGTCTCGCCGCGCTTGCCGTCGTCGCTGCCCTGGCCGCGGCAGGCTGCGGCGGGGCCGGGGGGTCGCCGCCGCCGTCCGGACCTTCGGTCGTCGTCACCTACTCCGTGCTCGGCGCCGTCGTGACGGAGCTCGTCGGCGATCATGCCGCGGTCACCGTCCTGATGGCCAACGGCGTCGACCCGCACGACTGGTCGCCCTCGGCGAAGGACATCGAGCGGGTGATGAACGCGGACATCGTCGTGGCGAACGGCCTCGGGCTCGAGGAGGGCCTGGCGAAGACGCTGGAGGAGGCCGAGAAGGCCGGCGTCGCCGTCTTCCGCGCCACCGACCACATCCAGGTGCGCGAGCTCGCCGAGGAGAGCGACCATGCCGGCGGCGACCCGCACTTCTGGGTTGACCCGATCTCGATGCGGGACGTGGTCGCGGCGCTGGCGACCGAGCTCGCTGCGGCCGGCATCGACGTCGCCGATCGGTCTGCCGACCTGCAGCAGCGCCTGGTCGACCTCGACGTCGAGGCGCGGGAGACCCTGGCCGTCGTCCCCGAGACCGGCCGCAAGCTCGTGACCGGCCACGAGTCGATGGGGTACTTCGCCGACCGCTACGGGTTCCAGATCGTCGGGACGGTCATCCCGGGGCTGAGCTCCCAGGGCGAGGTCTCGGCGGGCGAGCTGGCCGCCCTGAAGGCGCAGATCGAGGCGGAGGGGGTCTGGGCGATCTTCACCGAGATCGGCACCCCGGCTGCCGTCGTGGAGGCGGTCGGCCGGGAGACCGGCGTCGACGTCGTCGAGCTGCCGAGCCACACGCTCCCCGACGATGGCTCGTACTTCACCTTCATCCGGCAGATCGCGTCGGACGTCGCCGGCGCGCTGCGCTGAGCCGTGGGCCTCGGCTATCCTCGGGCGCACCCAGCCCGACCGCGAGCCCGAGAGAAGTGGTGATGGGGCCGTTCCTCGACCCGTTCCTGCAGAACGAGTTCCTGCTCCGCGCGCTCCTCGCCGGCGTGCTCGTCTCGATCGCCTGCGCCGTCGTCGGGACCTTCGTCGTCTTGCGCGGCCTCGCCTTCATCGGCGACGCCCTCGCCCACGGCGTGCTGCCCGGGATCGCCGGGGCGCTCCTGCTCGGCCTGCCCGGCATCGTCGGCGCGACGGTCGGCGCCCTCGCGATGATCGCCGGGGTGAGCATCATCACGCGGCGCACGCGGCTGTCCTCCGACACGGCGATCGGCCTGCTCTTCGTGGCCATGCTGGCGCTCGGGGTGGTGATCGTGTCGCGCTCGAGCTCGTTCGCGGGCGACCTCGTGGGGATCCTCTTCGGCCAGATCCTGGGGACGAGCGTGGAGAGCCTCGCCGTCCAGGCCGTCGCGACCGCCGTCGTCGTCGGCGTCGCGTTCGTCTGCGAGCGGCCGTTCCTCCTGCTGAGCTTCGACCCCGAGCAGGCCGACGTCGCCGGCTTCCCGGCACGCCGCTACCACGCGATCATGCTCGTCCTCATCGCGATCACGGTCATCGTGTCGTTCCAGACGGTCGGGACGCTTCTCGTCTTCGGGATGCTCATCGCGCCGGCCGGCGCCGGCGCCCTGCTGGCCCACCGGGTGCCCGCGATGATGGCGGTCGGGGCGATCGTCGGCTCGGTCTCGTCGTACGTCGGCCTCCTCATCAGCTACCACTTCGACGTCGCGGCGGGGGCGACCATGGTGCTGGTGGCGTCGGCGATCTTCTTCGCCGTCCTCGCCGCGACCAACGTCCGCGACCGGCTGACCGCCGATGGGCTCGAGCCGGACGCCCCGGCCACGGGCGCGACATGAGCGACGAACCCCGGATCGTTCGCCATCGCCATAGGCACCGGGGACCGTTGGGTCCCGCCACCGCGGGCGGGCACGGGGGACCCGGCGTCGGCGAGCCGCCCGTCATCGCCGCCCGGGACCTCTCCGTCGGGTACGGCGGGGTGCCGCTGGTGGCGGGAATCGACCTCGTGGTCCCGTTGCACTCCTCGCTCGCGCTCGTCGGCACGAATGGCTCCGGGAAGTCGACGCTGCTGCGAAGCCTGGTCGGGCTGCTGGCCCCCGTGGCCGGCTCGCTCGTGGTCCTCGGGACCCGGCCGGGGGGATCGCCGCACCGCCTCGCCTACCTCGCCCAGTTCCACGCCTCCGGCTTCATCCTGCCCCTGCAGGCGATCGAGGTCGTGCGCATGGCCCGCTACCCGGAGCGCGGCCTCCTGGGGCGGCTCCGGGGCGAGGACCACGACCTCGTCGGCTGGGCGATGGAGGCGATGGGCGTCGCCGACCTTGCCCGCGCGCCGCTGCGCAGCCTCTCAGGGGGGCAGCAGCAGCGCGTCTACCTCGCCCAGGCGCTGGCCCGGCGGGCCGACCTCATCGTCCTCGACGAGCCGACGGCCGGCCTCGATGCCGGAGGCCGGGAGCTCTATCTCCACGCGTTCGGGGGTGAGCTGCAGCGCGGCGCGTCGATCGTGAACGCCACCCACGACATCGCCGAGGCCGCGGAGTACGACCAGGTGATGCTGCTCGCCCGGCGGGTCGTCGCCCTGGGGCCCGGATCGGAGGTCCTCACGGCGGATCGCCTCCTGGAGACGTTCGGCATCCTGGTCCGCGACCCCCACAAGGAGCACCGTGGGCGCTTCGTGGTGGCGGAGCGCGCCCGGGGCGCGCCGCAGATCGTCGACGTCGGGCCGGACGTCGACGCCTGACGCGGGCTGCTCCGCGCGCCGCGCCGCGAGCCGTCAGCCCGTGTGGAACTCCCCGCCGTCGACGTTGATGACGTTGCCGTTGATCCAGTCCGAGTCGGTCGAGGCGAGCGTGACGATCGCGTCGGCGACGTCCTCGACGGTCGTCAGACGGCCGTGCGGGTTGCGGAGCAGGGTGTGCTCGATGACGCGCGCCGCCTCGGGGATCTTCCGGAGCGCCGGGGTCTCGGTGACGCCGGCCCGGATCGCGTTGACCGCGACGCCGGAGTCCAGGCGCGCGAGCTCCATGGCGAGCTGCCGGCAGTGCGATTCGAGGGCCGCCTTCGCCGCGGAGACCGCGCCGTAGGACGGGATCGTCCGGGCCGAGCCCTCGGACGTCATCGCGTAGACCTTCGACCCGCGCTCGAGGAGCCCTGCCTGCCACAGGTCCTGGACCCAGTAGACGAGCGAGTTGGCCATGACGTCGAGGGTCATCTCCATCTGCCTTCGGCTGAGCCCGCTGGCGGGATCCTCGGCGAGGAACGGCACGAGCGACCCGAAGGCGAGCGAGTGCATGACGACCCGCAGGTGCGGGCGCTTCCCCTCGGCCCGAGATGCGTCGAACCGCTCGAGGATGCGTGCGATCGCGGCGGCCCGCTTGTGGTCGTCGGCGGCGTTCATGTTGATGAAGATGGCCTCGGACCCGGCCGCCTTGATAGCGTGCCTGATCTCCGTCACGTGGTGGAGGCCGGCCCGGAAGTCGAGATGGACCCCGAAGACCCTGTAGCCCGCACGTGCCAACGCGAGCCCCGCCGCCTCGCCCATCCCGCTCGAGGCGCCCAGGATCAGCGCCCAGCGCTCGCGGTCGTCCGCCATCGAACCCTCCGTCGTGCCCCGCGGGCGCCGTCGTCGCGGCGGCCGGTCGGGGACGTCATCGTGGCCGGGAGTCTACCAGCGCGATCCGGCGGAGCCTGCGACCGAGCCGTGCCGCGCCGCATACTCCGGGCATGCGGCTGGAGCTGACGAAGCGGGGCGACTACGCGGTGCGGGCGATGCTCACCCTGGCCCGCACGCCCCGGGACCGCCTCCTCTCGGTCCGCCGGATCGCCGAGGAGATGTCGATCCCCGTCCGGTTCCTGCCCCAGGTGATGGGCGACCTCGCTGCCGCGGGCCTGGTGGAGGCGACCACCGGCCGGGCCGGCGGCTACCGGCTGGCGCGGCCGGCGGCCGCGATCACCCTCCTCGACGTCGTGGAGGCGGTGGAGGGCGACAGCCGCCGCCGGACCTGCGTGCTGCGCGGCGGTCCGTGCGGACTCGACGGGCACTGCGACGTCCACGAGGTCTTCTTCGCGGCCCAGGACGCGATGCTTGCGACCCTCGCCGCGGCGCGGCTCGCCGACCTGCCGGTGCGCCGGGGCGGGCACCTCTAGGACGAGGAGAAGGGCGCCGGCCGCCAGGCCGAGTGACGCCGCCGCCCCGACGGCGACGAGCCAGCCGCCCATGGCGACGAGGTCGCGGCCCCGAGGTGTCTGGCGAGGGCAGCGGTGCGACGCCGGGGGTGTCGCGGTCGGGGCCGGTCGGCCCGTGGGGCTTCTCCATTCAGCCTATTGACTACACTAACTAACTTCGTGATATATTGTCTGCAGACCGGGCGGCCGGCCGGCACGACGAAGGCGGAATGATGCGTCTCCAGCTCACGAAGCGGACCGACTACGCGATCCGGGCCTGCCTGCACCTTGCCTCCGCGGACGCGTGCCCGATCTCCGGGCGCCGGATCGCGGAGCAGATGGACATCCCCGACCAGTTCCTTCCCCAGGTGATGGCCGACCTGGGCCGCGCCGGGATCGTGGCCTCCACGAGCGGCAAGCACGGGGGCTACTGCCTCCGGCGGGACCCCGCGACGCTCTCGCTCCTCGAGGTCGTCGACGCGGTGGACGGCGGCGAGATGCGCCGGAGCGGCGCGCTCCGGGAGACGATCCGGGACGGGGGCCCCGCCCACGCTCTCTACCCGGTCTGGGCGACGGCCCAGACCGCCTTCATCGACGTCCTCGCCGGGGCGTCGATCGCCGAGCTTGTCGCACGCCAGCGTGCGACGGATGAGAACGGGCCTGTGGGCCCTGAAAGGACCGAACGATGAAGCGACCCCAGGTATGGGCCGGGCTCGCCATCGTGCTGGCCGTCAGCCTCGCGGGCTGCGGTGGCGCGGCGGCCCCGGAGTGGACGTACGCGCCTTCGCTCCCCGACGGCGGGTCGGCGGCGGTCGGCGGCGGGGGCGGGGGCACCGCGGCCACGCCAGAGCCCCCTGCGGCAAGCCAGGCGCCGGCCGGCGACCTGCTCGGGACCCTCGAGGTGACCGGCGTCGACCTCGGCTTCGAGCCGAACGCCCTGGCGGTGGACACGGCCGGCGCCTACGAGGTCAAGCTCGTCAACACGGGCACGATCATCCACGACATCACGTTCCCCGACGGCCAGAAGATCGAGGCCCAGGCGGGCGAGACCGCGTCGGCCGTCGTCGAGGTTCCGGCGAGCGGCCTCGCGTTCCTGTGCTCCATCCCCGGCCATGCCGAGGCAGGCATGACGGGCACCATCTCCGTCAAGGGCGAGGCCGGCAGCGCGGACACCGACAGCCACGGTGGCCCGGCGCCGGTCACCGACGTCCAGCCGGACCCGGCGGCCCCGAAGTACGCGCCGGTCGATCCGACGGCCCCGGAGCTCCTCCCCGGCGAGACGCACGACATCGATCTCGTCATCGAGGAGAAGCTCATGACGGTCGCCGAGGGCTTCAGCCAGGCGGTCTGGACGTTCGGCGGCACGCTCCCGGGGCCCGTCATCCGCGTGAAGCAGGGCGACCTCATCCGGATCCACCTCAAGAACCCGGCGACGAGCAAGCTTCCCCACAGCGTCGACTTCCACAGCTCGCTCGTGGCCTGGAACGACGAGATGACCTCGATCAACCCCGGCGAGGAGAAGCTCTACGAGTTCCCCGCGAAGTACGCCGGCGTCTGGATGTACCACTGCGGCACGGCGCCCGCGCTGCACCACATCGCGAACGGGATGTACGGGATGATGATCGTCGAGCCGAAGGGCGGCCTCGAGCCGGTCGACCAGGAGTTCGCGATCGTCCAGAGCGAGTGGTACCTCGGCCCCCAGGGCCAGCCCGCCTCGTTGACGAAGGCGTCCGCCGCCGCGCCCGCCCCCGACTTCGTGATGTTCAACGGCGTCGCCAACCAGTACAAGGACAGCCCGATCCAGATCGCGACGGGGAAGCGCGTGCGGGTCTTCATCCTCGACGCCGGCCCGAGCATCGACAGCTCGTTCCACATCGTGGGGACGATCTTCGACCGGGTCGTGAAGGAGGGCGTCGAGCTTCGGATCGACAATCCGGGCCGGCTACGGCTCGCAGGCGGTCGACCTCTCGCCGGCCCAGGGCGCCTTCGTCGAGTTCACGATGGCCGAGGACGGCCTCTACCCGATCGTCACCCATGCCTTCAACTTCGTCGGGCGCGGCGCCCTCGGCCTCTTCCAGGCCGGCGACGGCGACCCGACGAACTAGCGCCTCCCCCACCGTCGGTCCCCCGGGGGCCGGCGACCCTCGAGCCGGGCGTCCCGTCCCCCCGCGGAGCGCCCGGTTCGCTTGTCCGGCAGGCGCGCCGGGCAGAGGTCAGGCCGCGGCGCGGGCGGCGCGGGAGCGGCGGCGGCGGGCGGGAGTCGCGTCCACGACCTCGAGCGCAACCGGCCCCTGGAAGACCGCGATGGCGAGGCGGGCGACCTCGGATTCCTGCTCCGGCGCGAACTCGAGGCCCAGCTCGACGCTGCCGTCCTCGAGGACGGTGCGGCGACGGGGCTGCGTCCGGAGGCGGAAGAGCCCACCGTGGAGGTCGAAGACCAGCTCGCCGGGTGTCGCTGGCTCGGGCCCGGGGGCCGGCAGGGCCTCCGCGTCGCCGGCGACGCGGGCTCCCGTGAGCGACAGGTCGCGGAGCTGCACCCCACGCCCATCCAGCGACGCCGGCAGGGCCACCGGCAGCCGCACGCTCGCCCGCCGGTTGCCGGCGTACCGCGACGAGCGAATCCGCCCGATCGCCGCGACAAGGAAGCCCAGGTTCAAGGCCATGAAGAACGCGGCGCCGACGGCGGCCCACGGGATCTCGTAGCGAAGCGGCGTGAGGCCGGCCAGCGTGGCTGCGAACCAGGCCAGGCCGAGGGCGGAGGCGGCGGCGAGCGCCGTGTGCAGGCGAGGCACCGGGACACGGGCGCGGCCGTCCCCCTGGCGACCCTTCGGCGTGACCCGGAAGCGGAGGTTCCGGCGGGGCGCCACGATCGCCAGGGTCGCCGGCAGGATCGCCGGCATCCGGAGGACCTCGAAGAGGACGGAGAGGACCGGCGGATAGTGGCCGCGGGCGAGGAGCCGGAGGGCCACGAACTGGATCCCCAGCGTGGCCACGAAGAACGGGACGAAGACGGCGCCGGGCGCCAGGATCGGGACCGCGCCCGTGGCGACCACGGCCAGCGGGATGACCATGTAGGCCAGGGTGCGCCAGGAGTCGAACCAGCCGAAGAGCGTGGTCATGAAGGCGAGCCGCTGGGCCGGGGCCAGGCCGGGCCCGAAGAGCGGGTTCTCGACGCGCAGCACCTGCATCGCTCCGAGCGCCCAGCGGCTGCGCTGCAGCAGGTACGAGGCAGCGTCGTCCGGGGCGAGGCCGCGGGCCAGCACCTCGTTGTGGTAGGCGCCCTTCCAGCCCGCGCGGAACATCCGGATCGAGGTGTGGATGTCCTCCGTGACGCTGTCGGTCGCCACGCCACCGACGGAACGGAGCGCCTCGGTGCGGACGAGGGCACAGGTCCCGCACCAGAAGGGAGCCTGCCAGCGGTTCTTGGCAGGCGCGATGACGCGGTAGAAGACCGCCTCCTCGTTGAAGACCCGGCCGTCGCCGCGCCGCTGGTGCTCGAACGAGTCGAGGTTGTAGAAGTCCTGCGGCGTCTGGACGAAGGCGATCTGCGGGTCCTCGAAGTACGGCAGCGTCGCCAGCAGGAAGCTCGCGGTCGGAACGTGATCGGCGTCGAGGACGGCGACGACGTCCGCATCGACAAGCGGCAAGGCGTGGTTCAGGTTCCCGGCCTTGGCGTGGGCGTTGTCCTGCCGGGTCAGGTACCGGGCGCCCAGCCGCTCGGCGAGCCGGCGGATCTCTTCGCGGCGCCCGTCGTCGAGAACCCACGTCTCGTGAGCAGGCCGCAGCGCGACGGAGGCGGCCACCGTTGGCATCAGGACCTCGGCCGGCTCGTTGTACGTCGGGATCAGGATCGCCACCCGCAGGGCGGGAGCGGCGGCGCGCTTCCGGTCGCGGGCGGGGTCGAGCGGGGCGCGGGCGGGACCGCCGTCGACGTCCCACAGGGCGATCGAGTAGAGGACGAGCCCGAACGCGTTGTGGAGCTCCGCCGCGAGGAGCGGGAGGGCCACCCACCAGACGCCGAGGTTCACCGTTCCGGCCCCGATGCGCCAGGCCAGGTAGGCGGCCGTCACCGCGAGGGCGAGGACGGCGACACCGCGGATCAGCGCCTTGCGCCGGGGGGTCTCGGCCATGGGGCGGCCCCCATCGCGAAAGGCCGGCGGGGCCGGGACGACCGGCATGCCGGCGGACGCGACCGCGTCCGGGCGAGGGGCGACGGCGGGACGGGTGCTCATCGCCGAGCATGCTCGCCATCCCGGTGCGCGGACGCCATCACCCCGTCGGCGGGGACGGGAAGGACGAAGGTCCCGGCCGGGTCCTGCGTCAGACGGCGCCCTCCGCACGGAGCCGGGCGACCTCCGCCGGTGCGTAGCCGAGCTCGGCCAGGACCTCGTCGGAGTGCTCACCGAGGAGTGGCGGTGGTGTGCGCACGACGGCGGGCGTCGCGTGCAGCTCGAAGGGCGGCCCGACCTGGCGCAGCGGGCCCAGGACCGGGTGCTCGACCTCCGCCAGCAGCCCGCGGGCGGCGACCTGCGGCGAGGCGAAGGCAGCCGCCAGGTCGTTGATCCGGCCGGCCGGCACGCCGGCGTCGGCCAGGCGGGCCAGCCAGGTCCCGGTGGGCTCCGTCGCGAGGCGGGCGGCGACCAGGCCGCGCAGGCCCTCCCGGTTGGCGACGCGGTCCCCGTTGGTCGCGAAGCGAGGGTCGTGCGCCAGCTCCGGCGCACCGATGGCCTGGGCGAACCGAGGCCACTGTCGCTCGCTTCCGACGGCGACGGCGATCGCTCCGTCGGCGGTCCCGAACGTCTCGTACGGGACGATGTTCGGGTGGGCGTTCCCCAGCCGGCCGGGGGGCTCGCCGGTGACGAGGTAGTTCTGGGCCTGGTTGGCCAGCCAGGCGAGCGTCGACTCCAGGAGCGAGATGTCGATCCGCTGGCCGCGCCCCTGCGCCGGCGACCCGGGCCGCTCCCGCCCGGCCAGGGCCGCCAGGACGGCGACGGCCCCCAGCATGCCCGTCGCCAGGTCGCTGATGGCGACGCCGACCTTCGTCGGGGCGCCGCCCGCCTCGTCGGGGAAGCCGGTGATCGACATGAGGCCGGAGACTGCCTGGACGATGAAGTCATAGCCCGGCGTCGTCGCCTCGGGGCCGGTGGGGCCGTACCCCGAGATCGCGAGGTGCACGAGGCGCGGGTTCAGCCCCTCCAGGGCCGCGTCGTCGAAGCCGAGGCGGGCAAATCCCCCGACGCGGAAGTTCTCGACGAGGACGTCGGAGCGCGCCAGCAGGCGCCGGAGGACGTCGCGGCCGGCCCCGGTCCCGAGATCCAGCCGAAGAGAGCGCTTGTTGCGATTGACGGCGAGGTAGTAGGCGGCGGTGCGGTCGGCGCCCTCGCCCACCCAAGGCGGGCCCCAGCCGCGCGTCGCGTCGCCCGCCGGCGGCTCGACCTTGACGACGTCCGCCCCGAGGTCGGCGAGGAGCATCGTGGCGTACGGCCCGGCGAGGACCGTGCTGCAGTCGGCGACGACGATCCCGGCGAGCGGGCCAGGCGCGGGGCTCGGGGGCATGGCCAGCGCATCGTAGCGAGCGCGACCGGCAGGCGACCGGACGTCGCGTCCGCTCGTGCGTCGCGGGGCGGGCGACGTGCCCGGGCTCAGCTCCCGGCGAGGCGGAAGAGCTGGCCTCCCTCGTAGTCGACGACGTAGAGCTCGCCTGCCTCGTCCTCGCCGAAGGCGCTGATGGCCAGCGACGTGTCGTTCAGGAGGACGGGCCGCTGCCGAGCGGCGCCGGCCGCGCTCACGGCCCAGATGCGGCCGCTGCAGTAGTCGCCGAACAGGTAGCGCCCCACGAGCGCCGGGTAGCGCGGGCCACGGTACACGTAGCCGCCGGTCACCGAGCAGCCGTTCTCGCCGTGCTCGTAGGACGTGAGCGGGAACGTCTTGCCCTTCGACGAGCAGGGGCCCTCGAAGCAGCTGAAGGCCTCGTACTGGTCCCATCCGAAGTTCGCCCCCCGACCGCCTCCCGCCGAGCGGCGCGCCCGGTTGACCTCCTCGAAGCGGCCCTGGCCGACATCGGCGATCCACAGGTCGCCGGTCTTGCGATCGAAGCCGAAGCGCCACGGATTGCGGACGCCGTAGGCCCAGATCTCCCGGCGGATGCTCGAGCTCTTCGCCCAGGGATTCGTGGCCGGCACACGATAGGCGGGCGTGAAGCTCGTCACGTTCGGGGCGATCCGCAGGATCTTGCCGAGCAGCGTCGAGCGATCCTGGCCGTTCTCGCCCGGATCGCCGCCTCCGCCACCGTCCCCGGTGCCGACGTAGAGGTACCCGTCCGGCCCGAAGGCGATCTGGCCGCCGTTGTGGTTCCCGTGGTCGGGGTGGGCGATCAGCAGAAGGCGCCGCTCCGTCGTCGAGGCGCGGTTGGCGCTCCCGGCGCTGCGGCGGTACTCGGCGATCACGAGGGCGCCGGTGTCGTCCGTGTAGCTGACGTAGAAGCGCCCGTTCGTACGATAGGCCGGGTGGAAGGCGAGGCCCAGGAGCCCCCGCTCGCCGCAGCAGGCGACGCGAGACCGGATGTCGAGGAACGGCGCCGGAGCAAGGGTCCCACCCTTCGACACGAGCCGGATCCGGCCCGCCTGCTCCACGACGAAGACGCGTCCGGAGCCGTCGCCGGCGTTGGCGACGGCGACCGGGCTGGCGAGGCCGCCGGTGATGGCGACGAGGCGCAGCGTGACGGCGGCCTGCAGAGGCGCCGCCGCCGCGCCAGCGGCGAGCGCGAGCACGGCGAACCCGACGACGAGGGCCAGGCCCCCGCGAGGAGTCGGGCGGCGAGGGGAGGGCGACGAGCGGGACGTCGGGCCCCGCAGTCGGCCGAGGGCTGGCATCGAGGTGACCTCCGGGACGTGCCGGCCGCCGGTCCGGCCGGGGGGCCGCATTCTGCCCCATCTCGCGCCGCGCGGCGATGGCGGGCCGAATCGAGACGCCCCGTCGGGCGGACGGGGCGTCGGATATCGGCTCGATGGCGGACCCGACCGGATTCGAACCGGCGATCTCCAGCGTGACAGGCTGGCATGTTGGGCCGCTACACCACGGGTCCGCGGCCGGCGGAATCTAGCACGAAGGGCCCGTCCCCGCAGGGCTGATGCCGCTGCGAGCGTTCGGCCGCATCCACGCAGGATCACTCTCGCCCGCCCGATGCGCGTTGCGGGCATATCCGCGCCCGTCGATATGCCCGCGAGGGGCATGCGCGGGACAGGCGCCCGCCCCGCGGGATGCTCGATCGTGCCGGCTCGCGCATCGGGCGGCGCCGGCAACCGGCCCCGGTGCCCCGGCCGCTCGGCAGCCCTCCGCGGCGCCCCGCGGTATCCTGCCCGCCATGCCCCGGATCGACCTCCGCTCCGACACAGTCACCCACCCCACCCCGGCGATGCGCCGGGCCATGGCGACGGCGGAGCTTGGCGACGACGTCTTCGGCGACGATCCCACGGTCAACGCTCTCGAGGAGCGGGCGGCGGAGCTCCTGGACAAGGAGGCGGGCCTCTTCGTCGCCTCGGGGACGATGGGCAACCTCGTCGCCCAGCTGGCGCACCTGGCCCGCGGCTCCGAGATCATCGCCGCGGCGAGCAGCCACCTGGTGATGGACGAGGCTGCCGGCCACGCCGTCGTCGTGGGCGCGTCCGTGCGCACGCTCGCGGAGAGCGCCGACGGGACGATCGATCCGGCGGTCATCGCGGCGGCGTTCCGGGATCCCGACGACCCCCACGAGCCGATGACGGGGCTCATCGCGCTGGAGAACACGCACGCCCACTCGATGGGCCGCCCGCTCACCGTCGCCTACGAGGAGGCCGTCGCGGCCGTCGCCCGCGTCAACCACGTCCCGCTCCACCTGGACGGGGCCCGCTTCTTCAACGCCGTCGTGGCGCTCGGCGTCCGCCCGGCCGCCCTCGCCGCTCCCGCCGACTCGGTCACGTTCTGCCTCTCGAAGGGCCTCGCCTGCCCGGTGGGCTCGGTCGTCGTCGGCAGCCGGGACTTCATCGGGCGCGCCCGCCGGGGCCGGAAGCTCGTCGGCGGGGGGATGCGGCAGGTCGGCATCCTCGCCGCCGCGGGCCTCGTCGCGCTGTCCGACGGTCCCGACGGGACGATCGAGCGCCTGGCCGAGGACCACGCCAACGCCCGCCGGCTCGCCGAGGGCCTCGCCGACCTCGACGGCGTCGAATCGCCGGGGGGCATCGCCCAGCCAACGCCCGGCCGCCTGGCCCCCGGTCGGGCCGTCACGAACTTCGTCATCTTCCGGGTGGACCGCGACCGAGGAGCGTTCCTCGACGCCCTCGAGGCGCGGGACGTGCTGATGGTCCCGTACCCCCACGACACCGTGCGCGCCGTGACCCACTACGGCGTGGGGCGCGATGAGATCGACGCCACGATCGTGGCCGTCCGGGACGCCCTTGCCGAGACGGCCGGGACACGCCCGACGGCCGGGGCCGAGGCCGTAGCCGCCACCGGCGCCTGGGCGGGGCCCGCCCGGGCCGCCCCGGCGCACGGCTGACCGCCCTGGATCGCGTGCTCGTCATCCCCGCCCTCGACCTTGCGGCCGGCCGCTCCCGGATCGTCTTCTGGCCCGGCGCGGCAGCCGGCGTCGGCGCGCCCACCGACCGGCCCGAGGTGATCGCGGCCCGCTTCGTGGACCAGGGGGCGCGGATCCTCCACCTGGTCGACGTCGACGGTGCCCGGCAGGGCCGGCCGGCGAACCTCGACGCGATCGGGAAGATCGCCGCCCGCGTCGCCGTCCCCCTCCAGGTCGCGGGCGGCATCGACGGCGCGGACCAGGTCCGGCTGGCGTTCGCCGCGGGGGCGACGCGTGTCGTCGTGCCGATGGCGATGGCCGACGACCACCCCACCCTGCAAGCGTGCCTGGCGATCGCCGGCGACTGGCTGGCCGTCGGCCTCGACCCGCGCCCGGACCGCCTGACCGAGTTCCCCTGGCGCGGGGACCGGCGCCCGTCGTTCGAGGAGGTCGCCGGCGAGCTCGTCGGGCTCGGCGTGCGCCGCCTCGTCCTCTCGCACGGCGGGGCCGAGCCGGACGCTCCCCTCATCGGCCGCCTCGCGCGGGCCCTCGACGTCGAGGTCCTCGTGGCGGGCGGCATCGTCGACCTGGCCGGGATCCGGCGCCTCCGCGACGCCGGTGTCTCCGGCGTCATCCTTGGGGAGGCGCTCCTCACCGGCCGCATCGAGTACCCCGCAGCCCTGGAGGCCGCCGCATGACCCGTGGTTCCATCCTCCGCCTCGCCGCGCTCGCCGCGGCCGCGGCGGTCCTCGCCGCCGCCTGCTCCGGCGGCTCCTCCGCGGCCCCGACCGCGGCCCCCGACGACCCGAAGGCCTCGCCCGCCGAGGCGCCGGCCGGCGGGCCCGCCGGCTGTCCGACCAGCGCGCCACCGCCCCTTGCCGCCGATGCAACGGCGACGGTGACGCTGGCGACCGAGAAGGGCGACATCGTCGTCGAGGTGATGGGCTCGCTCGCCCCGAACGCCACGGGCAACTTCGTGGCCCTCGCCGAGTGCGGCTACTACGACGGGGTGGTCTTCCACCGGCTCGTCCCGGGCTTCGTGATCCAGGGTGGCGACGGCGAGTTCGGCCGCACGCCGGACGTCGACCCGAACGCGGTCGGAACCGGCGGCCCGGGCTACACGATCACGGACGACCCGGTGACGACGCCGTACGGCCGGGGCACGGTGGCGATGGCCCGCACGCCGGCACCCGAATTCGGCGGGCAGCCAGTTCTTCATCGTCCTCGACGACCAGGCGCGGGCGCCGCTCGAGTCCTACAACACCTACGCGATCATGGGGAGCGTCACCTCGGGGATGGACGTCGTCGACGCCATCGCCGCGATGCCGAACTCCGGCGAGCCCGCCAACCAGGCCCTCGAGCCCGTGGCGATCACGAAGGCGACCGTCACCCGGCCGTGACGAGGCCGCGACCCAGCACCTGCCGGACGCGCCGCGCCGGCCGAAACCCGAGGAGGAGCACGTGACCACGGCCACCATCGCGACCACCGCCGGCGACATCGTCGTCGAGCTCGCCGACGAGGACGCCCCGAAGGCGGCGGCGAACTTCGTCAAGCTGGCGAAGGAGGGCTTCTACGACGGGGTGATCTTCCACCGCGTCATCCCGGGCTTCGTGGTCCAGGGCGGCGACGGCGAGTACGGCCGCGTCGACGACAAGGGGCAGGTGCGCAACCGCGGCCGGGTCGGCCAGGGCGGCCCGGGCTACCGGTTCCCGGACGAGCCCTTCAGCGGCGACTACGAGCGCGGCGCCCTGGCGATGGCGAACGCGGGGCCCAACACCAACGGTTCGCAGTTCTTCATCTGCCACGCCGACCTGCGCGACAAGCTGCCGAAGAGCTATACCGTCTTCGGCAAGGTCCTGTCGGGGATCGAGGTCGTCGACGCGATCGCGACGGCGCCCCGCGACGCCCGCGACTACCCGCACGCCCCGGTCGCCATGACCAGGGTCACCGTCGACGAGGGTTGAGGCCGGCCGATTCCTGCTCGCCCAGAGAAAGGTTGCGGATTATTAATCGCGAAATGCGCAGAAACCCTTGAGTCCCGCTCGCCGGTCGGCTACACTCCCTCGAGTCGTGCAAGCGACGTGCTGCCCTAGCTGCAAGGTCATGGGTAGGTAGGGTCAGGGTAGCCGGTGCAGCCGGCGTGATAGATGCCCTTGTGGCGTGGCAGAAGTGGTCCGGCAACGGGCCCGCTTCACCGGGACAGCAACGAAGCGGCTCCTTCGGGGGCCGCTTCGGCATTTCGGGGGCGCAGTGGCCGGTCGGGTATGATGCCGGCGCCGCGCGCCTGTAGCTCAGTGGATAGAGCGTCGGCCTCCGGAGCCGAAGGTCGCAGGTTCGAATCCTGTCGGGCGCGCCAGTTCAACCTTTTCCGGCAGAGCCAGCGCCAGTCCGTGCGCGTAGGCCGCCTGGGTCAGCCGGACACCCACGATCTCGGCGCCGGCGACCGTGATCCGGTCGTAGATGGCGTGCATCACGTCTGCCTTCTCCTTCGACTTCTCGGGGGCTTGGAGCGACTCGCCGAGGGCGCGCAGCCACTCGAACGCACGCACGGCAGGTAGTCCCGCGGCCGTCCGCTCGATGACCGCGTCCCGCTGCTGCCGGAGCACCTTCAGGCGGGCGAGGTAGGCCTCGTCGCCCAAGCTGCCGGCCGCGTGGTCGAGCGCGAGCTCGCGCATCTGCCGCTCGATCCGGGCTCGGTCGATCGCGACCGGCTGGCGGCTCGAACCGAGGGCCGCGACGACCGACGCGATCGTGTCCTCGTCGAGCGCGATGGCGGCGACCTGCGCCAGCACCGGCGTCTCCCAGGTCTCATCGCCGAGGCGGGCCTTGCGGCCCCAGGCCTCGCACGGGTTGGGGTGGTGCTTGCGGTGGCGGCCATCGGCGAACGTCCCGTCGTTGCGGGGCCGCCGACCGCAGACGCAGGCGAGCAGGCCCCCGAGGAGGTCGACCCGGTCACGGTCCCTCGGTCCCCCACCACGGGTCCGGGCGCGCCGGACGTCCTCGACGCGAGCCCACAGGTCGTCAGAGACAGGCGGGATCGCCCGCCACGGCGCCGGCTTCAGCGACTCCCGGTCGCTCCGCCGGTGCCTCCGGGTCCAGCCGTTGTACAGCGGGTTCATCAGGATCATCCGGATGCCCGTCGCGGCCATTGGTTGGCACCGATGCGCGACTGCCGGGCGTGGTCGGTGCAGCGGCTCCCCGCGCGGCTGGTGACGACACCGCAGACCGTGCAGAGCTTCACCCGCGAATTGTCGGACGAGCGGCGGGCGCGGTCTATTCGCCTGCGGTGCTACGCCTGCAGGGCCAACCCTCGGAGCGCACCGGGCGCCCGGGGGCCGTTTGCCTCTCGGCATATGCCCGACCGGCGTCTAGGGTGACGACCAGCGGGAGGCTCTGACACGCGGCCCATATCCGTGCCGCCGGGACGGCGCCGAGCCACTGGCGAGACCGACCCGCGAACTGGGGCAGGAGGGTTTCGCGATGCGCCGGTGGGTGCTCGTCGCGGCCGGGGCGGCAGCCCTGGCAGGCATCGGCGTCGCCGTGGCCCGGTCGACGGGAGGAACCGACGTCGGTCTTCGCAGGTCGTTCGTGTACACGTTGGTGGGGGTACCGCATGGTCCGCTTGGGCGGATCGGTGTCCGGATGATGGCGGCGAGGGCGAGGAAGGGGGGGTTCTACGGGGCGATGGCCGCCGAGCTGGACCTTCAGCCCGACGATGTCCTCCTGGACGTCGGCTGCGGGTCCGCGGGGCTGCTGGTCGAGCAGGCCGCGCACGTCCGCCATGTCGCCGGCCTGGACGCCTCGGAGATCCAGGTCGAGATGGCCCGGCGGCTTCTCGCAGAGCGCATCGCCGCGGGAGCGGCCGAGATCGTCCTGGGCGACGCGGCGGCGCTGCCGTGGGAGGACGGCCGCTTCAGCGTGGTCGCCTCGCTCGACAGCATGAAGTTCTTGCCCGACCCGCAGGCGGCGCTCCGGGAGATGGTCCGGGTCCTCCGTCCGGGCGGGCGCGCCGTGGTCACCGTGAGCGACGCGGCGACGTCCCCCTTGGGGAGCACCCCTCGGTCGGGCACGCTCGACGCCCTAGGACAATGGTACTGGAGCGATGCCGACGCGAGGCGGATGGCGGAGGAAGCCGGCCTCGTCGACGTCACCGTTTCCCAGCTCCCGGTGTTCTCCAAGCCCCTCGTCGTCCGCGGCGTGAAGCAGGCATAGTCGCCCCGAACCCGCCTCGCCCCCGGCTCCGCACCGGGCGTCCGCTCGCGTGATGGGACGTGCACCGGGCGCCCCGGGGGCCGTTCGCCTCTCGCCAGATGCGCGACCGCGCGCCTACGGTGGGCCACCAGCGGGAGGCTCTGACACGCGGCCCAAACACCGGCCGCCGGGACCGCGCCGAGCCACTGGCGAGACCGACCCGCCCCGGCCCTTCTGGGGAGGCGCAGTCATGGGTCACATCAGCAGGACGATCCACGTCGAGGCGACGCCGGAGCAGGCGTTCGATCTTATGGCGAACCCCGCGAGGTTCCGGGAGTGGCAGGTGCCGGCGGCCGAGGTGAAGGACATCACGGGCACGCCCGGCACCGTCGGCCTCGGCTGGACCACCGTCTCGACGTTCGCCGGGCGCAAGATGGAAGGCCACATGAGCGTCACCGCGGTCGAGCGGCCGCGGTCGTTCGAGGTGAAGGGCACCGGCAGCGGGGCCGCGACGTTGCGCGGGCGCTTCGAGCCGGCGGCGGGCGGCACGGACGTCACCCTCGAGAACGAGTACGAGATGCCGCTCGGCTTCATCGGTGACGCCGCGAACAAGCTCTTCTTCGAGAAGTCGTTCGCGGAGTCCTGGGACAAGTCGCTGGCGAAGTTCAAGGCGCTCGTGGAGGCCGAAGCCCCGGCCCACGTCTAGGGGCAGGAGTTCGCCACCTGCCAGACACAAGAGGCCGCGGCGGCCGCGCCAGTGGCGGTCCCGGCCGGTGTCAAGGTTCGGCTAACGGGGCTCCAGACTCGGCACCACCAGCCATCCCTCGGCCCGCCCCCGGTAGATCAGCTGCTCGGTCGTCAGGCCCGAGCGCGCACGTAGATCTGCAAGGTGACGCTTCGCCGTGCTAGGCCGCACGCCGACGCGCGCGGCCGCCTCTGCCACTGAGCCTCCCGCTGCGACGAAGGCCGCGAGCACGTCGACCTGGCGCGCGGTCGGCGTCCGCGGGAGCGACCCTCGCAGGTGGCCGTCTCTCACACCGGGCTCACCCGACTCCGGGTGATGAGTCCCAGGACCACTGCGGTGACCGCGAGGATCGCGCCGAACTGGTCAGGTGCGCGCCGTGACGGTGCTCACCTCACGCCCCTCCAGACAGCCGAGGCTGCTGTTTCCGACACGGCGGCCTGTCACCTCAACGTCTCACCGGCAGACTCGGCAGCGAGTGCAGCGGGGCTGAACCCCTTTGCGATCAGCCACACCGCCATGATCATCTCCTGCACGGCGAGCGGGGCCATGAAGAAGCCCAGCGAGAGCTCGAACATGCTCCCGAGCGGCGCCACGATGTAGAGCGCGGCCCCGACGAGCCCCCAGGCCGACAGCCACCGGGGCACGAGGCGCGACTGGTACAGCAGGACGTAGAACATCAGCGCGCCGAGAACGAACGGGATGGCGAGCAACTGATCCCAGATCACGGTCTCGGTTGTGCGCACGAAGCTGGCGAGCGGTCCCCCATCCGGCTCCTTGCTGAGCGCGATCAGCAGCAGCCAGCAGACCGCGCCGACAATGTAGAGGACCGTCTCGATCGCGCCGCGGAAGACGACGTACCCCATGGCCAGCGTCTCGTTGTACCGCTTGCCGACCGGCCAGAACACGACCGGGACCAGCGCGAGCGCGAAGCCCGCCACGAGGAGGAGCAGGGCCCCAACGGCCACCTGGTTCGGCTGCGCGGCGACTTGGGCCAGATAGTCGGGGCCCGACAGGATCGCGTTCGTAACGACCACGCTGAGGACCATGCCGGCGGTTCCGATGATGTACAGCACGCCGATCCAGACGGCGGCCTTCCGATCCGCGCTCATGCCGGGCTTCCCCGCAGCGACGGCGATCGTTCGGTTCGCATCCATTCCCTTCTCTCCGATCGTTGGGACAGGGCCGACAGGCCTCGTCAATGTGGGTGACATCGGACCCCGCCTCGTTTCGGGCGCGGGGAACGTGGGTCTCACACGGTGATGGCGAACCTAGCTCTGGCCGCTGCAAGCGGCAGCAGGGACCGTCTCCTTGGGCACGACCTCCCTCCGGTCGCGTTCGCATCGAGAACGCGCCTCGCCAGAGAGATGCTGCGAGTGAGGATGGAGCCAGCGCCAGTGCCGGTCGGCCTCTGGTAGGGCGGTCGCGAGACCGTGGCTGCAGACCGCGGGCGTGAGATCGCACCCCGCTGAACCGTGGTCCGGCGACGGCGATCCACTCATGTCGTCTGCGGAGGTGCACCTTGCCTCGAACGCTCCACCTGCTCGGCCTCGGCGAGAAGCTCGCGACGAGCGCGGCGCACCTGCCCGACGGCGACTTCGGGCCCTGGGCCAAGATCGAGACTTGACGAGCCGGGTGTAGCCGCGGGCGACCCAGCCGGTCCGGGTGCCGACCTTCACCTCGAGCCAGTCGGTCCGGGCAGCGCCGTTCACCTCGTACCTGCCGCCGTACTTCTCGAGGCGGAGCGTCGGCACCTGGCGCCCGTACGCGAGCGAGGCGACCTTGGCGGCGGCCGTCGTGGGCGCCCCGCGGACGTTGAGGCTCGGGCGCGCCAGGACGTCGACCGTGTGCGCCCAGGCGATCGGGTGCTCGATCGCGTCGACGGCCTTCCAGGCGCCGGACAGGTGCGGCACGAGGTACGCCAGCATCCAGCAGTCGCCGCCGACCCCCCAGGCGCTGCCCCAGCTGTTGCGGAGGCGGAGGCCCCTGGCGTCCCAGCCGTAGGCGACGATGGCGTGCCCGCCGACTGCCACGTCTGCCGCTGGCAGGACGCCGTTCACCGGGTGGAACCACGAGCGGTACCACGTCGTGGACACGACGATCGGGCCTAGGTCGAGGATGGCCGCCTTGATCGTGGCGAGGTCGCGCGGGACCGCGTAGTACGCGGCGATCCGGTGGCTGCCGGCGTCCCCCGACCCCGCGACCGGGTAGCCGAAGAGCCGCATCCGCTCCATGGCGTCGCGGACGTACGCGCCCGCGGGGGTGCCGCCGATCTGGCCGAAGAACGTCGGCCCGTCGAAGTCGACGAAGCGCTCCTGGTCGCGCCGGTCTTGCCACGCCTTCATCGCGCACGACGAGTAGGCGACGCACATCGGCGACGAACCCTGGTCCAGGATGGGCGGCATCCCGGGCGCCACGTAGGTCGCCGGAAGAACGACCGAGGCCGTGAGGCCCTCGGACGCGTACAGCGCGGACAGCGGGTAGTCGCGCTCGTCGGGCGCGTCGGGCAGGGCGCCGAGGCCGTGGGCGGAGAGGTCGCCGGTCACGGGATGCCTCCGCTCATGGCGTGGCCGACGGCTGCGAGGACCTGGAGCCCGACGGCCAGCAGCGAGACCAGCGACGCGCCAAGCGCCCAGCGGGCGAGCACCATGGCGCCGTCGGCGCGGTTCTGCCACGCCTGCATCTGGTCGAGATCGCGGTCGTGCTGGTCGAGTCGGGTGAAGATGTTGTCGGCGGAGCGCTGCATGTTGGCCCGCCGCTCCACGCCGAGCGCCTGGTCCCTGGCGATCGCGTCGACGGTGGCCTTGAGGCCGCGGATGTCCTCGCGCAGCTCGAGCAGGAGCTCGCACTGCGTGATCGCGATCACGCCGGGCTCGACCCCGCTCATCGGGCGGGGGCGACGGCGCGGGCGTACCCGGGGTCGCAACAGGCCTGGGGGCCCGGGAGCCGGTGTGGATCGGACCAGCGCGCCGTCATGGCCCAAGGGTCGGGCAGCGGCGGGCGGATGACTACTTGGCCGTTTGGGCCATGCGTCTCGTTGCCGAGGTTCGTCCGCTCCTACGCTCTTCTACCCTCTCGACCTGGCGCTCCTGATCCGCCGGGTCCGGGTCGCCTTCGGGCGTTCGACCAATGGTCAGCGCGGGACCGTGGCCGCCGGCACGGGCGGAACTGTCCCTGCTGCGGAGTCGACGACCTTCACACCCTTGACCAGAAGCCACAGGGCCAGTCCGAACTCGGCGACGAAGCTGAGGGCGAGCCCCGGGTAGCGGATCGCGGGGTAGTCCGGCAGGAGCAGGGCCTGGAGGAACCAGATCACGACGGCGATTCCGTCGAGCACCAGGAGGACGCCCAGCCACCGGGGGAGGATTCCGGACTTGTAGACCAGATAGCCGAGCGGGAACAGCCACGTGCCGAAGAACAGCTGGGCCGTGACGAAGCCCACCTTGTAGACGTTGATCGAGAGGTACGCCAGCCCCTCCAGCTGTCCCGCCGAATACGCCTGCATGTGGCTGGCCGGGTCTCCCTGCAACAGCGCGGAGATCAGCCACATCAGGCTCGCGCCCTGCGTGGCAACGCCGACGGCGTTGAGCAGCAGGAACAGCAGCGCCAGATTCCGGTTGACCGGCCGCAGGAGCACATACAACCCCCAGGCGACCATGAGGAAGAGGAATCCTGAGATCAACGCGATGACGAGACCCAGGCGGAACGATCCCTCGCTCGTGACGATCGCCTGGTAGACCTGTGGCGCTGAACCCAGCCCGATCTGACCCAGCATGGTGGCGAGCACCGAAGCCAGGATGTACGTGAGGTAGAAGCCGCCCGTGATTCTGGCGACCTTACCCGGCGCCAGCTCAACGGTCGTGTTCGGTGACATCCGGGTCCCTCCTTCGGTCGACCCGGCATGGCCGACCGCGATTTGGTGTCAGCTCGCGTCTCTCAGCCGCCTGCATGCTTCTCAGCGTCAACTGCGCTGTACGGAGCCGTTCCGTACAGCCGCTTGTGAAGATGGCCAACAGCGAAACCAAGCGCGAGGAATCGCGGAACGTTCAGCACGGTGCCGATGACGAAGTAACGCGAGGCATCACTCGGCTCAGCAAGACTTCCCGCACCCCACGTCATGATCGTCAAGACGACCAGGGCGACGACGCTGAGTATCTCGGCCTTCAGCATCGGACTCGTCGTTGGCAGCGTCTTGTACAAACGAAGCAAGAAGAAGCTGACGAGCAGCCCGGCGAGCAAGCCACCGAGCAACGATTCAACAAGAACCATTGGCAGATAGGAAATCGAGAGGGCAGCCCGATACTCGGCAGCGATGGGCAGCAGGGACGTGGCGAAGGTCGTTGCCCAGAAGGCCACACCACCTGCGAGCGCCAACTTGGGTAGGTGCGTGTACACCCCTGGCAGCGCCTGTGGATTTCCTCGACGAAGAGGCTCGGTCTTCACGTTTGCTCCGTCATCCAACCCGAGGAGACGCGAGGTAGCCGCGGGCTTCTCGATCGCGATTCCCCAAGCTCATCGTGGCGTTCGCGGTTGGGAGCGACAGTGCCGGACGGACCCAACTCGGGAGCGATGGGATCGGGAGGTCCCGCCGGCGCGCGTGGGTTCGGGGTCAGGCCCCAGGCCCCTCGGTTGCGGAGAAGCCTCAACCGGACGCCAGTAGCACCCGCCTCGTCAGGCAGACGGCCGCTCGTCGGGATCGGCGATGCCCTCCGGCTCCGGCAGGCGCGGCGCAAGGATCCACACCAACTGGGCCGTCGTCGCCACGCCCACCTTCGACCGGGCGTTCGCCAGGCGTTGCTTCACCGTCGAGTGCGACAGGGCGAGGCGGTGGGCGGCCGCCTTCTCCGACCCGGCGACCAGGACGGCTGCAACGACAGTGAGCTCGCGGTCGTTGGCGCGCGAGATCGCAACGTCGGGTTGAGGCCGGAGCCGTACGCAGTGCGCTGACACTTGACGGGCGTGCGTTCCGACGGCTATAGTTAACCATGTGGTGAACCGTTGCTGGCGGCCATGGACGACTTGAACCGGGTGTTCGACGCCCTGGCGAACGAGCACCGGCGCGAGATCGTCCTGCTGCTCGCGCTCCAGCCGCGCTCGATCAGCCAGCTGGCCGAGCTGAGGGGGCTGTCGCTGCCGGCAATCCACAAGCACGTCCGCGTGCTCGAGGATGCGGCGATGGTCAAGCGGCGCAAGCTCGGGCGGACGAACTTCCTGGCGCTCGAGCGCGAGCCGCTCACCCGACTCCAGGCCTGGACGGGGCAGTTCCAGACCTGGTGGGGCACGGACGGGGAGACGCTGGAGAACTACATCGAGTATCTGCGCCGAGACCCGGCACCTATTGAGGAGGAAGCGTGAAGAAGTTCGTGTTCCTGGCCCACGGCGCGATGGAGCGCACGCCCGAGTTCCAGCGGGCGCACCAGGCCTGGTGGGCGTCGATCCGTGACCACGTGGTCGACTCCGGCAACCCCTTGTTCAACGGGCGGAACGTCGCCAAGGACGGTACCGTCTCGGACCTCTCGGCCGACCCGGAAGCGGTGCTCGGCTACTCCATCGTGCAGGCCGAGTCGCTCGACGGGGCGCTCGCGCTGCTGGACGGGTGCCCCATGGACATGTGGGTCTACGAGGCGATGCCGATGTGACGCCTCCACCCGCCCTGCCTGGGACGGCGGGCATCGACCGTCGCGGTCCGCCCAGGCGCAAGCCAACCATCCGTCTGGGCGGGACCGTCGGGCTCGGGCAGTCGCGCCGCCAGGATCCAAACGAGCTGTGCGGTCGTCTCCGCACCCACCTTCGCCCGCGCGTTCGCCAAGTGGTGCTTCACCGTCGAGTGCGACAGCCCCAAGCGGTGAGCAGCCGCCTTCTCCGACCCGGTGGCGAGGACCGCGGCGACCACGACGACCTCCCGGTCGGTCGCGCATCCGGCGGGGCGGTCCCTCACGCCAGCCGCCGCGCCGCGGCGAGCCACTCAGCATCTGGATCTGCTCGAACGGCACACCCCACGGCCTGGCCTCAAGGGTCAGATCGTGCGCTGGACCGCGTCCTCCCTGCCGAAACGCCTCGCCGGCATCCCGGTCGAGCGCTTCACGGAAACTCTGTGCGGCCACGACTTCCTTGTCGGCGCTCCCGACGGTGCGCTCCACGGCGGGGAACAGCGCGTCCCGGTCACGCCTGACGTCTCGAGCGACCTTGGCGAAGATGAGATGGACCAGCCACGGCGCCCAGTCCGCGAGCCGGTACAGCCGCCGGTCGTCCGCGCCCCACGTCGCCCGAGCACCCGGCAGATCAAACGAGCAGGTCGACGAGACTAGTGCGACCCGAGTCACCCGGTCGGTCAACCCCCAGGCACAGGCGCAGGCGTACTTGCCTCCACCGGACACGCCGATGACGGCGAACCGCCCAAGACCCAAGGCGTCGGCGAAGCTCCGAACGAGTCGGGGGTAGTCCGCGACCGTGTAGCTGCGGAACGTCGACAGACCGATGCCCGGGTGGTCCGGGGCAAGCACCCATATGCCGAGGTTCTCGGCTGCCTCACGAATCCCCGGGAATCCTACCTCCAGGCGGGAGCTTGGACTCCCGTGCAGGTACATCACGGGGGGGCCCGCAGGGTCACCGGCCTCCGCGTACCCGACTAGGGTCCCGTCAGGAAGCTCGACGCGAAGGTCAGACCGCATCGCCGTCCTCCGTCACGCCGTTACGAGCCCCGTGACAGCCTAGGAAGTCGAGAGGTCGGGCCAGGTAATCTCACCACCGGTCCGGGTCCCTCCTGATGTTGCGATCCCAGACCCGACTCAGCACCCGACCGTCGTGGCCGCTGGCCGCTTCATGGAGACCATCGACCAGTCGTCGGCCATCGGCACCACCTCGGCCACGACGAAGCCGTGGCGCTCATACAGGCGCTCCTGGGCGCGCTTTGACGGGTCGGCCCAGCGTGTGGTCTCCAGGTAGCCCTCGAGCCCGGCCTCGTCACAGCGGCGGGCATACTCGCTCATGAGGAGCCCGCCGATACCGAGGCCCTGCGCCTCGGGGTGCACGCCCAGCACGGGCAGGTGGCGATGTGGCGTCCTGGGGTGGGCCTTGCCGACCATGCGGAAGTCACGGATGAGAGCCGGAAGTCTCGGGCCCGCGATGCGCACGGCGGCAAGACTGTCGCGGGCGCTGGGGATGCAGTCGGGCCGGTCCGCGTAGGTGAGGACGCCCTCGATCCGGCCGTCACGTTCCGCGACGATGACGTTCTGCGTCGCGCCCTTCTTGATCGTCATCTCGAACATGCGGCGACGTCTGTCTGGCGCCTTGTCGTCAACGCCGACCACCTGGTCCGCCGGGCCGAAACCCTGGAAGGACGCGGCCAGCACCGCGATGGCCGCCTCACGATCCTCGGGGCGGTAGTCCCTGATGACGATTTGGTCCTCACCAGCGCCGGTCGGTCTACCCGTGGCGCCTTCACCCTGCGGCGCGTCGATGACCTGTTCCCTGGCTCCTGCCGGCCCGACCCGCCGCGCACGCGCCCTGTAGACGGACAGGCGCAGGATCGCTGAATAGACGGCCAGACTCACCTGCACGGCGAGCCCAAGCACCATCAGCACTCGGGCGATGTCGTTGGAGATCCATTGCACCAGGAACCTGAGGGGGGCCGGCAGGGTGCCTGCGACATGGGCGAACTCGAAGGGGAAGACCGCAAGAAGCCAGGCGATGGCGAATGCGGAGAAGAAGAGTCCACCAAGGTCAAGGTCACGCGAGAGGTTCTTTCGGCCAACGATGATCAAGGCTGATGCGACCACCATGTAGAGCAGGGTTCCATAGAGCAGGAGCATCTCTGGCGTGCCGAATGTCGAAGTGAAGAACCCTGTTGCCTGCGCTTGATGGGCGACGAAGTACGACCCGATCAGTACGCCCGCGACGACTGTAGCGATGGACAAGCCACGGTCTTCATACGGGTCGGCGTATTCCACCTCCTTCTCTACGAGTCTCGAGAACGCGCCCCTGATCGCTTCCACCGTGTTCAACGCACTCCCTCCCCGGCAGGTGTGGAAGTCACGACGATGGGACCACTCGCGGCTTCACCTGGCGGCGCGTCGGCGAACCGCTCCCTGGCTCCTTCCTTCTGAACCCGCCGGACCCGGAGCGCCTGATCGACGCCGAGCCAGCCAAAACCCCGCTGGTCGCCGGCCGTGAACTGAGCCGCGACCGCCCGCATCGGGACGATTTCGGGCTGGTCGACCGCGTACGCCTGCCCCTCGTGGACGATGGTGGCGGACCCGGCCGCCAGCACGTTCCGGAGCCATTGGGTGCGTGACCCGTACACGAGCGCGATCAGGAAGCCGTCTCCGTCAGCCACCGCCCCGACCGGCGTCTCGTAGGGTTGGCCCGACACCCGGCCGCGATGCCGGATCACGGATGCGTACGCCCCGGGCGTGCCCGCCGATCGCATCTGTCGCGGATTGAGGATGGCGCGCTGGAGCCGGATGAGGGGGCCCTGCACGAGCGGGGACTTCGCTCGCATCCCCAGCACGTAGAGGAGCGCGATCGCGGCGAGCCCCACGAACAGGGCGCCCGCGAGGACCGCCAGTTGAACCAACATCGGTGCCTCCTTGGCTGCTGATATCTCGACTACGCTGTAAGCGCGTGGATGTGTCCCCACTACACCGTCAGCCTGTCGCGTGGTGAGGAAACGGATGACGAAGCTGCTGACGCTTGGCGGAGGAGGAACAGCTGCCGGACGATGTCGCGGATGCCGGGCCGCCGTGCCGAAGCGGCTGGCGTTCCGGAAACCCTTCTGTCCGATCGCTTGGCCTGGGCGGCGAGCCGATGGCCTTCCGCCTCGCGCTCGAAGGCCGACGTTCGATGAGTTGCCAGTAGCCTGAGGCTGAAGTCGTTCATCGTGGTCCTCTTCCCGCCATCTCGATCCGCTTGTTCGGCCGCATGTGTGGTCACTTCTCCCGGCTTCATCAATCCGTCGCGGCCCGCTACACTGTAAGCTGACGGTGTCAGCCTACGACTACACCGTAAGCCTGTCAAGAGAGGAGAATCGGATGACGAAGCCCGCTCGAACCGCGGCTCGCCGGAGACCGCTCAGCCGCGACCGTGTCCTGCGGGCGGCCGTCCGCCTGGCGGACGAGGGCGGCCTCGAGTCCGTCTCCATGCGCAAGCTCGGCCAGGTGCTCCGGGTCGAGGCGATGTCGCTCTACAAGCACGTGGCCAACAAGGACGACATCCTCGACGGCATCGCCGACCTCGTCATCGGCGACTTCGAGGTGCCCTCGGGGGGCGCCGACTGGCGGACGGCGATCCGACGGGGTGCGATCTCGGCCCACGAGGCTCTGCTGGCCCACCCCTGGGCGGGCGGCCTGATCGAGTCCCGCTCAAACACCGGTCCCGCGAGGTTGCGCTACCTCGAGGCCGTGATCGGCACCCTCTCGGCGGCGGGCTTTCCGATGCCGGTCGTCGTCCGCGCGATCATGGCGCTGGACAGCCACACCTATGGCTTCGTCCTCCAGGAGCTCGCCTGGCCATTCGACACCGAGCACGCTGCGGAGATGGCGGCGGCCTTTGCGCGAGGGCTCCCGGCGGGCGAGTACCCGAACCTGCTCGCGATGGCCGAGATGGCGGCGACGGCCCCGGGCGGGGCTGTGGTTGACTTCGAGTTCGGGCTGGACCTGATCCTCGACGGCCTCGAGCGGCTCCTGGACACCGCCGGCCACGCAACTGGCCCCGGCCCTCGCTCATCGGAGGACGAGGCGCACGGTGTCGCCAGGTAGCCCCGAACAAGACAGCATCCCCGGACTCTCGATCCCGCGCCTGGTTGCCCTGCATCTCGCTCCGGGAGCTCTGGCCACGCTCCTGTTCGTGTTGATCGCCTCACCGGTCGAGGCCGCTGGCTATCCGCCAGCCCTCGCATACATCATTGCCATGCTGGCGATCGTCGTCCCATGGGAGCTCGGGTTTGTTCTGTGGGCAGGTCGACGAGCCGGCGGGGGCTGGCTCAGCGGCGATCCCCTACCGTGAGCCGCTGTCCCCGCGTGAGTGGGTGACCCTTCTCCCGTCTTTGCTGGCGGTCTCCTTGGTCGGCTTCCTGGCCCTATCGCTGCTCGAGCCAGAATCCTGGACGCCATCTTCGGCTGGTTGCCGTCGTGGTTCGTAGATCCGTTCCAGCTCGACGACGTGGCGGAGTACTCCTCCGGCGCCTGGACGGTGACTCTGATCGTCTATGTCGCGATGAATGTCTTCGTTGGTCCCGCCGTGGAAGAGCTCGTCCATCCCTTCGCGTGCGAGCCGTCAATATCGCAGATGCTGCAGCGGCGGGGCACCGAGTCGTCGGCGAAGCGGCCGTGCCGGCTCCGGGCGGATGGCGATCAGGCTCCGGTCACCGCACCAGTGCGCCCGTCAGGCGACGGCGTGGCCCGGCTCGATCTCGATCGTCGCGTGGTGGATGCCGTCGCGGTCGAGGATGGCGAGGTACGGATCGGGATCGAACGACTCCGCCGAGAGGACGCCCACCCCCTGCCAAGCACCCTCGGCAAGGAGCTCCATCGCGACGACCGGGTTGAAGCCGGTCTGCCATGCCACGGCCTGCAGCCCGAAGCGGCGCATCGTGTCCTGCGCGTCGGCCATCTGGTAGCTGAAGATCTCGCGCGGCTTCCCGTCCTTGAGGCCGGTCACGTGGGTGCCCACGATCGCCCGCCCGGTCATGTGGGCACCCAGCGTCGCGGGATCCGGCACGAGCGCGGCCACGACGTTGCGCGGCCGGACCTGCTGGCCGTCCACCGTGATTGGGTCGGTGCGGTCGAGGCCGATGGCGTGGAGCACCTTGAGCGCCCCGATGAACTCCTCACCGAGCGCGAACTTGAACGTCACCCGGCGCGCGTCCAGCACGCGCGGGATCATCGTGATGTCCTCGTGCTCGACGTGCACGCACTCGACGGGGCCGATGCCCTCCGGGAAGATGAACCGCTCGGGCTCCGAGAACGGCGGCAGGGTGAAGAAGCCGCGCTCCTTCTCCCACACGATCGACGGGTTGAGGCACTCCTCGAGCATCGTCCAGACCGAGAACACGGAGGCGAACGGGTAGCCTTCGATGCGCAGGTCGCCGCCTGCGCGGATGTTGATCTCGTGGACCTCGTCGAACTGGTGCTTGGACGCGTGCGCCGCGAACACCTGGGCCAGTCCGGGACTGATCCCTTGCCCGAGGAGCGCGAGTCGTCCACGGTCGCGCCATGCGGCGTCCATCGCGAACTGCTCGTCGCCCAGCTTGACCCCGGGCTGCGAGTAGGGGTCGGTCGGGTGCGGCGTGGACATGCTGACCGCCATGTCCATGTAGTCCACGCCCGCGGCGAGCGCGCCCCGGAACACGGGCATCACGAAGCGCGGATCGACGGCGTTCATCACGAGATCGACGCCATGGGCCCGGGCGAGTGCCTCTACCGCGCCCGCATCCGACGCGTCGATGTGCGCGACCGGATGGCTCGCGGCATCTCCGATCGAGTCCGCCACCTCGCGGGCGCGATCGAGGTCGTGGCCGGCGAGCACCATCTGCTCGAGCCAAGGCCGACCGGCGCTCAGGCGCGCGATTGCCTCTCCGACGGTGCCGACCCCTACCAGAAGGACCTTCATGTTCGCGATGCTCCCGATGCGTGCGATGACGGGGTACGCGGGGTCGCCGCGGGTGGATGCCGCATCCTGACATAGGCACGACAGCCGCGCACGCGCCGGGATGTGCGGCCAGTCGAGCGCGCTTCGAGAGGGGCCGCGCCGCCCTACTACTCCACCGGTTGCGCGCACGCGCCGCACCATGTGCCCGCCGAGTGGAGCGTCGACGGCGCCGCACTACGCGGGCGCATGGGCCTGGGCGGGCAACGCCCCCGTCCAGTGGGGCAAGCAGGTCGGCTCGCACCTTGGCGGGACCCGCGACGGCATGGTCGTGGCCTGGCCGGAGCGCATCAGGGAGCGCGGCGGCCTCCGGTCGCAGTTCGCCCACTGCATCGACATCGGCCCGCCGATCCTCGAGGCAGCCGGTATCCCGGAGGCGGAGGATCGTCGAGGACCAGCGGGCCGAGGGCGTCGCCACCACATCGGTGGTCGCGCGGACGCTGCTGGCCGACGAGTACGTCGACTTCCTGAGAAGCGGCGTCAACACCGCCATCACGGCGGGGTTCGCGGTCCTCGGCTCGCTGGTGATGCTGTTCTTCTACGACCCGCTGCTGGGCCTCGTCGCGGCCGCCGTCGCCATCCCGGTTGCCCTCATCAATCGCCGCCTGATGCGCCGCTCGGCCGGGATATATCGCGCCCTGAACGACCAGTCGGAGCGCGAGGTCTCGCTCATCGACCAGGGGTCAGTCAAGGACGTGCGGCGCCACTTCGGGGTGATCGCGGGCCACTGGAACCGCCTGTCCGACGCCGAGGGCATCAGGTGGGGCGTGGTGGACGTGATCGCGCTGGGTCTCGCCGTGTTCGCGCTCGTGTGGGCGACCGGCACGGGCTGGAGGACGCTGATGCCCAGGAGGCCGCGTCGGGCGACCGGTGATCCACGTTCGGCCGAAGTGCGCCCGTCGCATGCCGTCCTACAGCCGAAACGGAATCGAGATGCCGGCGCTCTCCCGAACCCGACCGGTTGGCCGGCAACCGGCAGCCCGTCCGGCGCAGATCGGACTGCCCAGTCGCAAGGCCGCACCGCGCACGTGGGTGGGGGGACGCTTGGCCGTGTCCGGCCGGACGCCAACGAGGTCGGCCGCGTCCTGAACCGACCCGCGGGCCGCAACACGGGCTGCGAGGACGTGCCGCGGCGATCAACTCATCGCGGCCAGGGGCAACGAGCGCGTCCCCGGCTGGGATTCGCCTCAACCCGCCGGCCGGAGACGCTCCAGGCCGTCGAGCAGCAGGTCCAGCCCGAACTCGAAGTCCAGCAGCTGGGCGCCCGACATCGTCAGCTCGGCCATCGCCGCGAGGTTCGGGTAGCCGTCGGCGAAGACGCGCGCGGCCATCTCCTCCGCGACACCCGGGGCGCTGGCCGCGTCGAACGGCAGCGCGAGCTCCTGCATCGTGAAGCCGTAGGTGTGGCTGTCGAGCGCCATGAAGGCCCGGGCGACCGTCGCGGTATCGAAGCCCGCGCCCCGGAGCACGCCGACGACCGCCTCGAGGTAGCGGAGCCGCGCGGGCCCGGGGTTGAGGCGCGACTCCATGACCAGGCCTGCCCACGGATGGCGGCGGAGGGCCGCGTGCACCGAGATCGCGCTCCGCCGGACCGACGTCCGCCAGTCGAGGTCCGGCGAGGGCACCTCGACCTCGTCCATGACCAGATCAAGAATGCCGTCGAGGATCGCCTCCTTGTCGGCGACGTGCTTGTAGAGCGACATCGCCTCGACGCCCAGGACCTGGCCCAGCCGGCGCATCGAGACGGCCTCGACGCCACCCTCGTCCGCGAGGGCAAGTGCGGCGTCCAGGATCCGCTCCCGGCTCAGGGGGACCCTGGGCGCGGCGTTCTCTGCGGCTTGAACGGGCGGCTTCGGCATCGATCGGCTCCCGGGGCGGGCTTGACAGGCTTACGGTGTAGTCGTATTCTGGCTTACACCGTAGGCTTACAGCGTAGCACCCAGCCAGGGAGACATCAACCATGCCGCAGCTCCTCGCCATCCTCGGGGCCGTCGTCCTCTTGCCCGCCGCCCTGGCCATCGCGTTCGTGATGGGCTGGCGGAAGAAGTCCGGGCTCGTCCTGGGGCCCATCGTCTGGATGAGCAAGAAGGTCATGAACCCGATGCAGATGCGCTCCGCGGGCACACCCGGGGCCTACGCCTCGATCGTCCGGCACCGCGGCCGCGTCTCCGGGGCCGAGTACGAGACGCCGGTCGGCGTGGTCGCGAACGGGGACGCATTCCTCGTCGCGCTGCCGTACGGCTCGCGCACCCAGTGGCTGCGCAACGTCCTCGCGGCCGGGTCCGCGACGCTCGTCCACGAGGGGAACACGTACCAGGTGGACCGGCCCGAGCTCATCGCGATGGCGACCGTGGCGGACCGCTTCTCAGCCTCGGACCGGGGCATGTTCCGCTGGCTGCGCGTCGAGGACTGCCTCCGGCTGCGCAACGTCGAGAGCGAGGAGGCCGCCGGCCGGGCGGCATGAGGCGAGGGGGCCACGCGCGGTGAGCGCCGGCGACGGCGGTTCGACTGGGAGCCACGCGGAAGCCCGTGGACGGATCGATCGCGGCGAGGCTCCGCGGCTGGTCATCGGAGCTCGACGGTGCGGGCTGATCGAGGTTCTGGGTCTGATCGTCGGCGGGGCGCGTGACCCAATTCGGTCACGCTACTATGCGCACCCGTGCTCAGAGCTCACCGCAAGCGTGCCTGGCGCTCGGCCTCGGGGTCCGTTCGTCGTGGCGGACTCCGTGGGCTCCCCATCACGACTTGCGCGGGAGGAGACCTGCAATGAAGGACACTCAGCGGTCCGCCAAGCGCACCGCCGCGATCGACACGACGCCCGAGGGATTCACGGACGAGGAACGAGCCGCGATGAAGGCTCGTGCCCGGGAGATGAAGGCGGCCGCGCGCCGCGGCCCGCGCGCGGACAAGGCGGACGGGGAACGCGCGGTGCTCGCGGCGATCGCCGAGATGTCGGAGCCGGATCGCGCCCTGGCCGAGCGGATCCATGCGATCGTCAAGGCCAGCGCGCCGGCCCTCGCGCCGAGAACCTGGTACGGGATGCCCGCGTACGCCAAGGACGGCAAGGTCGTCTGCTTCTTCCAGGCCGCCTCGAAGTTCAAGGTGAGGTACGCGACGTTTGGCTTCCAGCCCGATGCGCACCTCGACGACGGCACCATGTGGCCGACCGGCTTCGCCCTGACTGAGCTGACCGCCGCCGACGAGGCACGGATCGGCGCGCTCGTGAAGAAGGCGGTGCTCTGAGGACCGAGCTCGCCAGGGGCCCGGGCGGGGTGGGGGAGCTGTCCTCTCAGCCGGACCCGAGGCCCCAGAGCGTGCCCGCTCGGCCGGTCAGGATCAGGCGCCAGCCGGGCGTCGACGATCATGAAGCGGCGCTACCCTGTGCGGTGCGGAGCATCACGGCCGAGGCGCGATCCGCGGTGGGTGAGCCGGGTAGCGGCCTACGGCAGTCGCAGGTCCCGGAGGGAGACACAGGTCTTGGGGATCGTGTCGGAGCACGTACGGCCGTATCGCGGTGCGCTCGCGGTGACGTACGGGGCGGCGGTGATCGAGAACACGTTCGAGCTGCTGTACCCGTTCGCCATCGGCCTCGCGGTCGACGGGCTGCTCGACGGTTCATGGGGCGGGGTGATCCTGTTCGCGGCGCTCTCGCTCGCCCACACCGGCCTCGGTGTCGCGCGGCAGTGGTACGACACCCGGTTGTTCAATCGCCTGTACGCGTCACTCGCGACCGATCTCGTCGAGCACCAGCGCGCCGAGGGGGTGGCCACGACGTCGGTGGTCGCCCGAACGCTCCTGGCCGACGAGTACGTCGACTTCCTGAGAAGCGGTGTCAACACCGCCATCACCGCGGCGTTCGCCCTGGTCGGCTCGCTGGTCATGCTGGTCTTCTACGACCCGGTGATCGGGCTGGTCGCGGCCGCCGTCGCCGTCCCGGTGGCCCTCATCAACCGCCGCCTGATGCGCCGATCGGGCAGGATCTTCCGCGTCCTGAACGACCAGTCGGAACGCGAGGTCTCCCTCATCGACGACGGGTCCGTCCAGGACGTGCGGCGGCATTTCGGAGTGGTCGCGGGCTACTGGAATCACCTGTCCGACGCCGAGGGCATCAGCTGGGGTGTCATCGACGTGTTCGCGCTCGGTCTCGCCGTGTTCGCGCTCGTGCGAGCGACGGGCACCTCGGCGGAGGTCGGGACGATCTTCGCGATCATCGCCTACACGTGGGCCTACCTCGGTGGCTTCGACCAGGTGCCCGGGGTGCTGCAGCGGATGTCGAACCTCGCCGACATCCGGCGCCGGCTGGACGGGCTGGAAGACGCCGAGGCTCAGGAGGCCGCGTCGGGCGACCTCTGATCCACGTTCTGCCGTTTGCAGTCGCGCGTCCAACACTTGTCGGGCGCGCCATTCCTGCATCTGGCAGCGCGAGCGCGAGTCCGTGCCGATAGGCCGCCGCGGACCTCCCGCCCCCCCCGGGGGGCGACGATGAACCGGATCGCGGAGCTGTACGCTACCCGGGTCCGGCCGCTCGTCCACCAGCCCTGGTAGCCGCCATGACCGCCACCTACCGCGTGCCCGGCGCCGTCCTGACCGAGCGCGAGCACCGCGTCCCGCTCGACCACGCCCGTCCCGATGGCCCGGCCATCGCCGTCTTCACCCGCGAGGTCGCGGACCCGGACGGCGGCGACCGTCCGTACCTCGTGTTCCTCCAGGGCGGGCCGGGGTTCGAGGCCACCCGCCCCACGAGCCCGCCGTCCGGCTGGATGAAGAGGGCGTTGCGTGACTACCGGGTGCTGCTGCTGGACCAGCGGGGGACCGGCCGCTCCACGCCGGTGGGGCCGGCCATCCCGGGATCCAGCCCGGCCGAGCAGCTGGCCTACCTGGCGTTGTTCCGCGCCGACGCGATCGTGCGGGACGCCGAGTTGATCCGTGGCGAGCTGGGCGTCGAGCGCTGGAGCGTGCTGGGCCAGAGCTTCGGCGGCTTCACGGCGCTGACCTACCTCTCGATCGCGCCGGAGGGCCTGTGCGAGGCATTCATCACCGGTGGCCTGGCGCCCATCGGACGGCCCGTGGACGACGTCTACGCGGCCACGTACAGCCGCGTGATCGACGCCAACCGCCGCTACTTCGAGCGCTACCCGGGGGACCGGGCGCGGGTCCGCGAGATTCACCGCCGCCTCGAGGCCGATGAGGTCCTTCTCCCCTCCGGCGACCGGCTGACCGTCCGCCGCTTCCGCCAGCTGGGCCTGTGGCTGGGTGACAGCGCGGGTTTCGAGCTGCTCCACCACGTGCTGGAGCTTCCGTTCGGCTCGCCGGCCTTCCTTCACGACGTCGAGGGCGGCGTCCGGTTCGCCCGCAACCCGATCTACGCCACGCTCCACGAATCGTCGTACGCGGACGGCGGCGCCACCCGCTGGTCGGCCGCCCGCCTGCTGCCGGACGAGATCGAGGCCTCCGGGTTGTTCACCGCCGAGCACGTGTTCCCGTGGATGTTCGAGGCCTACGGCGCGCTCCGGCCCCACCGCGACGCAGCGGAGCTCCTCGCGGAGCACGCCTGGCCGCGCCTCTACGACGCGGACCGCCTCGCCCGGAACGAGGTTCCCGTCGCGGCCACGATCTACGTCGACGACCTGTACGTGGAGCGCGCCTTCGCGGAGGAGACGGCAGCGGCCGTCCGCGGCCTCCGCCCGTGGATCACGGACGAGCTCCAGCACAACGGGCTGCGCGCCGACGGCGAGCGCGTGCTCGGCCGGCTGATCGACCTCGTGCGCGGACGCGCCTAGGCGCCGTGGGCGCCGCCTGAGGCCGGGCGATGCCGGGGGCGGACGTCGGGCTGCTGTTCACGACCCGGGTCCTGCGGATGTTCGGGTACGGGTTCCTGGCCGTGGTCCTGGTGCTGTACCTGGATGCGATCGGCCTGTCCGGCGGCGAGGTGGGGCTGCTGCTGGGGCTCGCGCTGCTCGGCGACGCCGGCGTCTCGCTGTGGCTGACGACGCACGCCGATCGGATCGGACGACGGCGGGTCCTCGTCGTGGGCGCGGTCCTGATGCTGGTCGCCGGCCTCGCGTTCGTGGCCACCCCGGTGTTCGTCGTGCTGCTCGCGGCGGCGACCATCGGGGTGCTCAGCCCGAGCGGCAACGAGGTGGGACCGTTCCTCGCGGTGGAGCAGGCGTCCCTGGCGCAGCTCGTCCCGGATGACCGCCGCACGGGACTGTTCGCGCGGTACCAGCTCGCCGGGTCGTTCGCGACGGCCGCCGGGACGCTGGCGGGCGGGGTGCTCTCGCAGCTGGCGATCGACGGGGGCGCCGAGCGCGCTGACGCCTACCGGCTGGTGATCATGGGCTACGCCGTGGTCGGGCTGGCGCTGGGGGCGCTGTTCATGCGCATCTCCGCGCGCGTCGAGGTGCCGCCCGCCGACGTGGCCGACGTCACGATCCGGGACCGGCTCGGCCTCCATCGGTCGCGGGACGTCGTGCTGAGGCTGGCGGCGCTGTTCGCGCTCGACGCGTTCGCCGGTGGCTTCGCGATCCAGTCGTTCATCGCCTTCTGGTTCCAGCAGCGGTACGGGGTGGACCCGGCGGCGCTCGGGCTCCTGCTGGCGACGGCGAACCTGCTCGCCGGCGTCTCCGCGCTGGCGGCCGGGCGCCTCGCGGCGCGCTTCGGCCTGGTCCGGACGATGGTGTTCACCCACCTCCCGTCGAACGTGCTGCTGATGCTCGTGCCGCTGATGCCGACGCTGCCGCTCGCCGCGGCCACGCTCCTCGCC
Source organism: uncultured Chloroflexia bacterium (assembly GCA_963709605.1). GTDB lineage: Bacteria > Chloroflexota > Limnocylindria > Limnocylindrales > CSP1-4 > CTSoil-043. The sequence continues at coordinate 228,824 of CAVPWX010000007.1, forward strand.
CGGTTCGCGATCAGCCAGATGGACGTCCCGACCCGCCAGTCCTACACCATGGCGATCGTCGCGCCGGACGAGCGGTCGGCGGCGGCCGGCGTCACGGGGATCGCGCGATCGCTCGGTGTCGCGGCGGCGCCGCTCCTCGCGGGACCGATGTTCGCGAGCGCGGCCCTCGCGAGCGCTCCGTTCCTCCTGGCAGGCGGGCTCAAGATCGTCTACGACCTGCTGCTGTACCGGTCGTTCCGACGCCTGCGTCCACCCGAGGAGCGGACAGGGCAGGGGCTGGTCGAGCGGTGACCGCGCGTCAGGCCGGGTCGAGACGCCCCCGCAGGAGCTCGACGCCGGCCGCGTCGCTCAGGCGGTAGGCCCACCCCCGGCCGCCGTCCGCGGGCCACGCGGTCGACACGAGCGCGGCGCCGGGGCCGGCCGGACGCAGGTACTCCATCCGGTAGGTGCGCGGCAGGGCCGCGATCGCGGCGACGCCGTCCGGGCCGGCGCGAGCCACCGCCTCGTCGAGCCAGTCGAGGTAGACGCCGTTGTTGGCGTGGTTCATCGGGTCGAGGTCGCGGAGCCGGGGCGAGAAGCGGAGGCTGGTCGCGTCCGGCGGGCTGGGCGCCGGGTCCACCCGGGTCGGCGTGAACGGCCCCGGGCCGTCGATGGGGGCCCGCTCGAACTCGGCCGGGATGCGGATCGCGGCGCGGCCGTCGGTCATCGCCCAGTCGATGGCGACGACGGCGCGGAGGTCGCCGCCCGGCCCCACGACCTCGGACACGCGGCGGGCAAGCACCTTCCGGTAGCCCGTCAGGCGCGTCGTCACGGTGAGGGCCTCGCCGTCCTCGATCGGCGCCAGCAGGCCGGCCTCGACGGCGCGCACGAGCCAGGCGACGCCCTTCTCGCGGTACCAGGCCCGCGGGAAGCCGAGGGCCTCCGAGTGGCGCCAGGCGACGTCCTGGACGTAGCCCAGGAGGGCCGACCCACGGAGGAGGCCGGCCGGGTTCGCCTCGTCGAAGCGGACCCGGTACTCCGCCGCGTGGCGGACCGGGAGCCGCGGATCGACCGGGCTCACGCCGGCTTCCTGCCGGCCAGGGCGTCGAGCGCCTCGAGCGTCACCACGACCGTCCCCTGCCGCGGCGCCGTCTGCCCGGCGAGGCGGACCGCGCAGCTCACCCGCACGTCGTAGACGACAAGCCCGACGCGCAGGGGCGTCTCCTCGTCCGCGGCGTGTCGCCGCGCGTCGTCGAGCTGGTTCAGGACGTCGGCGTTGATCCCCCGCGCGCCCCACTTGCAGTCCCAGGCCTCGGCTCGTCCGGGCACCTCCACGGTGAGGTCGTAGGGGTGGATCTCGGCGGCAACGCCGTCGAAGAGGACCCGCCGCTCGCGGCGGACCGCGGGCCCGGCCGCCGCCCCGACCCGGCGGCGGACGAGGATCTCCGTGAGCTCCTCGACGAAGGCGCCCCGGTACTGGGAGCGGGCCTGCTCGCCGCGCTCGGCCACCTCGAGGCTCGCGGCGAGGAGCGCCTCGGCCCGCTCGCGGTCCGGGGCGTGGGGGCCGAGGATGGAGGGGAAGATGGTCCGCCAGGTGGCGGGGTCGGTCGATTCGCCGTTCATGACGGCCCGGGCCATCAGGCGCTGGGGGTACGACGCGCCGGCGGCAAGGACGGCGAGCCGGGCGACGAGGGGATCCGCCTGGATCCCCGCGTACACGACGGTGCGAGCATCCTTCGCCGCGTCCTGGAAGCGCACCGCCGTCAGGCCTCTCTGCCCGGTGCTGCCGGCGCGTCGCCGGCCCCACCCGGCCTGTCGCCGGCTGTCCTGGGCGTGTCTCCCGCCGCCCGCGACGCGTCGTCGGCCGTGGTCGGGGCGTCGGCCAGGACCAGCTCCACGACGGCCGGGAAGGTCGACAGCCAGTCGATGGCGCGGTGGGGATCGGTGATGCGAGCGACCTCGGCACAGGCCGTCGCGACGGCGAGCCCGCTCTCCCCGGGGATCGGCAGGGCGGTGTCGGGGCCGGCTGCGGCGCGGAGCCGGGCGCGTCCCGCCTCGGCGAGGGCGGTGACGTACGTCCACTCGTCCTCGACCGTCTCGCCCAGCTCGGCCAGGGCGTCGACGGCCGCCAGGGCAGCAGCGAGGGCGCCGCCCCGGGTGGCGTCGGAGAGGGTGGGCGGGGACGGGTCGGGCATCGCCCAAGGGTACCGCCCGCTGACCGGCGGGCGCGCCCGCCCGCGGAAGATGGCTCAGACGGACCGCAGGGGGGCCGTCGCGGCGCGGCGCTCGTGCTCGAGAACGACGGCCTCGGCGCGGGCCAGGATCGCCTCGAGGCTGCGGTGGCTCTTCGCGTTCCACGGGCCCCCGTAGACCTCGGCCGCCGTGCGCCGGAGGCGCGCAGCCTCCCGGCGACCGCCCAGCCGCTCGAGCCGGCCGATCGCGTCGAGGACGCGGCGGTAGACGCGTGGAAGGGCCTCCGCGACGTCGGCGTCGGGATGCATGGGACGAGGATCGCGCCGGCCCGCCACCGGGGACCATCCCCCGAAGGTACGCGGACCCGTGTCAGTCGCCGCGGTGGCCGAGGGAGCGGATCTCGAAGGGACCCAGCGTGCCGGCCGGTGGGCCCCACCGGGGGATGACCCGCTCCACGTCGGCGTTGAGAGGGCCGCGCCCGAGCTCCGCCACCAGCGCCTCCAGGGCGGGGCGAGGACCCTCGGCGACGCAGCGCACCGAGCCGTCGAGATCGTTGGCGACCCAGCCGCGGAGGTCGAGGCCGCGGGCCACGTCAAGGACGAACCATCGGAAGCCCACGCCCTGCACGCGCCCGACCACGGTGGCGTCGACGCGCGCGAGCCCCGGCCCCGGCGGCCGTCCGCGGTCGCTCACGGGCGCGCTCCCGGGCCGGCGGCACGCGGCCAGGCGAGGACGAGGACGTCCACGAGGAGCTCGGGGTTGGCGTTCGCCTCGAGGAGCTCGAAGGCGCGGGCCAGCCGGCCGAGGAAGGCGACGGCGCTGCCCGGCGGGATGCGCCCAGCGGCCGCCTCGAGGTCGTCCAGGAGCGCCGGATCACGCACCGCGGTGCGCGATCCGGCGGCCACGACGGCAAGGTCGCGGGCAATGGCGGTCCAGGCGGCAAGCAGCGCCTCGGCTGCCTGTCGCCGCTCGGCCGGCGTGCCCCGGGCCGGCCGTGTGTCCTTCACGGCGTCGCCCGATCCGCCGGCGTCCGCGGCGACCGGTGCCGGATGCTGTGCGGACGCCCCGTCCCCCGCGGCACCGCTGCTGCCCAGGTCCGCGGCGCGGGCCAGGAGATCGCGACCCGCCGCAAGACGGTCCGCCGTCCCGGCGGTCGCGAGGTCGAGCAGGGCGCGCCCGATCTCCTCCCGCGCCGCCACCGCCCCGGGGGCCGCCGCGAGCGCCAGGGCGGCGCCGGGACGCCCGTCCGCCAGGCGAGCGAGGCGGGCAGACCTGGGCGGCTCGACGCCGTGCTCGGCGAGGAGCGCCTCCATCGCCCGCATGCCGGCGGGCCCCAGGCGCAGGACGGCCGTGCGGGACCGGACGGTCGGAAGGAGGCGCTCCGGCTCGTCGGCGCACAGGATGAGCGTCGCGCCGGGCGGCGGCTCCTCGAGCGTCTTGAGGAGGGCGTTCTGGGCGTCCTCGTTCAGGCGGTGGGCCCCTTCGACGATGGCCACGCGGCGGGCTCCCTCGACCGGGAGGCGGGCGAGCTCACGGATCAGGTGGCGGACCGTGCCCGGCTCGGGGTCGTCGGGGTCGCCGATCCTGACCTGCCGGCCCGGCCCCTCCGGGGCGAGCCGGTGCAGGTCCTGGTGCTCGCCCGCGTCCACGAGCCGGCACGAGCGGCACGTGCCACAGGGCCGTACCGCCAGGTCCTCGTCGTGGCAGAGGAGCCCGGCCGCAAGGTCGAGGGCCAGCGTCGTCTTGCCGACCGAGGCGGGCCCGACCAGGAGCAGCGCCTGCGGCGCGCCGGCGACGAGCATCCGCTCGACGGCGGCAAGGGCCGCCGGCTGGCCGCGCGTGGCGAACCGGCCATCCTCGGACGCGCGGAGGCGGGGGCCCGGCCGCGCCCGCGGGGGCGCCGCGGCCGGTGGGCGAGCGCGCGGGCGCGGCGCCGCCATCGGTGCGGACCGATCGACGGCCCCGGGGGTCAGGCGCCCTCGGCGGGCGCCGCCTTCCGGGTCCGGCGGCGCGGGGCGGGGGCCCCGGGGTCCGCTCCGGCCTGGGCGGTGGGTTCCGCCGCCGGTTCCGCCGCCGCGGTGGCCGCTGCCGGCTTGCGCGTCCGCCGCCGGGGCGCCGGGGCAGGGGGGGCCGTCGCCTCGGCGGACGGGGCCGCTGCCGGCGCCGTCTCGGATGCGGCCTCGCCGGCGGCCGGCTTGCGCGTACGGCGCCGGGGCGCCGGGGCGGGCGCCTCGGTCGCGGGCGCCGGGGCCATCGTCCCGGTGGCCGGGGCCTCGGCGGCCGCGCCCTCCGCTGCGGGCTTGCGCGTCCGGCGGCGGGGGGCCTGGGCCGGGGATTTCGCCACCTCGGCGGCCCCGGCGGGAGCAGCCTCGGATGCGACCTCGCCGGCGGCCGGCTTGCGCGTCCGGCGCCGGGGCGCCACGTCCGGGGCCCCGGACGCCGGGGCCTCAGCCGACTCCTGGCGGGCGAGCTTCTGGGCCAGCTGGGCTCGGAGGAGCTCCTCGAGCTCCGGCGGAACCTCGCTCCAGGGCTCGGCCGAGGGCCGGCGCTCGGGGCCGCGATCCCGGACGGGAGCGACCTCCGGGGGGCGCTGCTGGCGCGGGCCACGCTGGCCCCCCTGCCCGCCGCGGACGGCAGGCTCGCTGAGGCGGCTCCCGCCGCGCCCACCGTACCGCTCACGGTCGACGGCGGCGGCATACGCCCCACCGCGACCGCGCTGACCGCCCCGCTGGGCGGGACGCTGCTGGGCGCCGCCGCGTCCACCGCGCCGGCGTTCCGCCAGGAGGTACTCCGGGATCGCCGGCTCGTCGTCGTACTCCTCGTCCTCGAGCGGCGTGGCCGCCCGCGGCGAGCTGGGCACGCCGATCTGCGAATCCCACACGGACCCGAAGGCAGCAGGGCGCGGCGCCGGCAGGGCCGGCTCGCCGGGCTCCTCCTCCTCCAGGTCTTCCTCGCCGAGCTCCTCCTCCGGGAGCGGGGCGCCGTCGGGCCCGATCAGCTGCTCCTGGCCGCGGCCGCGGCCGCGGCCGCGGCCGCCACGACGCCGGCGGCGCCGGCGGCGCTCCTCGCCATCGCCCCCGGTCTCCGCTCCCTCGACGGGAAGGGCCGCTTCCTCCTCCTCGGCCTCGATGGGCGCCGCAGCAACCTCAGTCTCGGCCTCGACCTCGACCTCGGCGGCCGCGAGGCGCGCGGCGGCAGCCTTCGAGAGCTTCTCGCCCGGGAGGGCCACCAGGCCGGCGGCTGGGGCGGCTGGGGCGACCGGGGCGACCGCCTGGACGCGGCCGCGCCGGCGGACCGGGGCGACCGCCTCGGGTGCGACCTCCACGACCGCCCGCTCCGGGCGTGCCCGGCCGCGGCCTCGGCCGCGGCCGCGGCCGGTCCCCTCGGAGAGCTTGTCCGGGACCTCGGTCATCGAGAGGTCCTCATCGTCCGAGGCGACGCGGCGGCCGGACACGGTCGAGCCCTTCTCGACCTTCGCCAGCTGGGTGATGTCGGTGAACTTGTCGGCGACCTCCATGAGGTCGGAGCTGGTATTGCCCCGGAAGCTGACCACCTCCACCCGCACGCCCGTCTCCTGGACGGCGCGGATGGCCGGGGCGAAGTCACCGTCGCCCGAGACGACGACGGCGACGTCGAGGTTGCGCGACGTCTTCATGAGATCGACGACGAGCTCGATGTCGAGGTTCGCCTTGACCTTGCCGTCGCCGTACTTGCGGATGTCCTTGCTGACGACCTTGAAGCCATTGCGGGCCAGGAAGGAGTGGAAGTTGCGCTGGTTCTCGTTGTCCGGGTCGAGGCCCGTGTACGCGTAGGCGCGCACGAGGTCGCGCCCCGCGGTTGCCGACTTCAGGAGCAGGACGTAGTCGATGTCCACTCCCGCCGCCTTGGCCGCGTAGAAGATGTTCGCGACGTCCACGAAGACGGCGACGTTCTTGCCCACAGTGACTCCTCAGTTGATTCTGGCGCGGGCTCCGGATGTCCGGACGCCCGCCTGCCGGTCGCGCCGTGCGCGCGTCCCGGCGCTCACCCCTGGCCGGCGGGAGCCCGGCCCGCCCCGATCTGATGTTCGATCCGCGGGCCCGCCGTCCGGAAGCCGAGCCGATCCCAGGCCGACGGCGCGCTGCCGTCCGCCGGGGGCGTCGCTTCGACGACGGTGCACCCCTTGTTGCGCGCCGACCGGAGCAGCTCACCGACGAGGAGCTCCGTCACGCGGTCGGCGTCGTGGCGGGGATCCACCACCAGGAGGTCGATCGTGCCGACGTAGCCGCCCGACCGAACGGACGGCCGGAGCGCGAGAACCGCGACCCCTGCCATCGTCCGGAGCGTCTCGGCGACGAGCACGCTCGCCTGCGGGAGGTAGACAAGCTGCCGGAGCAGGTCGGCCGCCTCGAGGATCGCGGCGGATGCCGCCGGCATGGACGCGTCGACGAGCGCGACGATGCGCTCGACGTCCGTGATCCGTGCCGCCCGAACCTGGTATTCCACTCCGAGGAGTCGACCTCGCGCCGGATGGCGACCCTGGACCTGAGTCGGGGAGCTGGCGGTCGGGCTCGACCGGGCTCCGGCGTCTGGTGCCGCACCGGGGCGGGGAGCGATGGTGACGCTCGCCCGGCCACGCCGGGGCACACGACGCCCGTATTGCATTCGGGTCGCCGGCCCCTAATATACTGCATCGCTCCCGCCATGACGCACGAGCCGGCCGCGGGGCCTCTGCCCCGCTCGTCGGGCGCCCTGCCGCGGCCAGATGCCGTGGCGCCCCCGGGGCGCGCCGGCGAACGGACATATGACGTCACGGCGAGAGCCCGCGGCCTTGGAGAGGGGCGCGGCAATCACGCAGGAGGAGAACTGGATGAAGCTCAACCGGCTGGGTGCAGCGATCGCCGTTGCATCCCTGATCGTCACCGCCTGCGGCGGCGGAGCCTCGCCCTCGCCGGCCGCGTCCACGGGGGCCACCGAGGCCCCGGGGGCCACCGAGGCCCCGATGGGAACCCCGCCGACCGATCCGCTCGGCGTCGTGACCATCCCGCCCGACGAACCTATCCACATCGCGCAGTGGGGTGTCCTGTCCGGGGCCGACGGCACCCTCGGCACCGACTCGAAGTACGGCGTGGAGATCGCCATGGCCGACCGGGGCGGCAAGCTCCTCGGCCACGAGATCCGGCTGACGACCGAGGACGCGCTGTGCACTCCGGAGGGCGGCGCCATCGCCGGCCAGAAGCTCGCGGCCGACAGCACCCTCGTCGGCCTCGTCGGCTCCTCGTGCTCCGACGAGACCGTCGGCGGCATCGGGGCCATCACCGCGGCCGGCCTGACCACGATCTCGCCCTCGAACACGCGGCCCGCGCTCACCGCTGAGGACCGCGGCCCAGAGTACGCGGGCTACCTCCGCACCGCGCACAGCGACACGTTCCAGGGCAAGGCCGCGGCCGAGTTCGTCTACAACGAGCTCGGGCTGCGGACCGCCGCCACGATCCACGACGGCAGCTCCTACGCCCAGGCGCTCCAGCAGGTCTTCGCCAACGACTTCATCAAGCTCGGCGGCACGGTCCTGATCCAGGAGGCCGTGTCGAAGGACCAGACCGACATGAAGCCGGTCCTGACCCGGATCGCCGCCACCAAGCCGGACTTCATCTACTTCCCGGTCTTCGTCGCCGCGGGCGGCTTCATCCTGTCCCAGACCAAGGAGGTGCCGGGGCTCGAGAACACGAAGACCATGAGCGCGGACGGCACGTTCACGTTCGACTTCGTCAAGGCGGCCGGCGCGGCCGCCGAGGGCCACTACATCTCCAGCCCTGACTTCACCGCCTTCGGCTCGGAGTACCAGGGGTTCCTCGAGACGTACAAGGAGCTGTTCGGCACCAATCCGATCAGCATCTTCCACGCCCACGCGTACGACGCCACCAACATCCTGTTTGACGCCCTCGAGAAGGTCACGGTCCAGGCGGAAGATGGGACGCTGTACGTCCCGAAGGGGGCGCTCCGCGACGCCCTGTTCGCCACCAAGGACTTCAAGGGCATCACCGGCACCCTGTCCTGCAGCCCGACCGGCGACTGCGGCGCCCCGATCATCGGCGTCTACGAGATCACGGCCCGCGAGCTCGAGCAGGAGAACTTCCCGCCGACGGCGCCGATCTGGCCGAAGCGCTGAGGCAGTCGCTCCTACTCACCGTCCTGTCATGACCCTGACGAGCCCGGGGGGCGGGCCGGCGGACCCCGCCACCGCCCTCCCCCCGGGCGCTCCGCCCGGCGAGCCCGGCCCGCGCGTAGGCGTGCGCCGGATCGACCGCCTCACCGACCTGGCGATCGCGGGCTTCCTGTGGACGTTCCGCATCGGCGTCCTGCTCATCGTCGTGGTCGGCTCGATCGCGACCCTGGCAAGCGGCAAGTACTCCCTCGAGACCTGGATCGACCTGGTCGGGAACGGCCTCACCCTGGGCAGCATCTACGCGCTGATCGCCCTCGGCTACACGATGGTCTACGGCATCCTGCGCATGATCAACTTCGCCCATGGCGAGATCTTCACGGCCGGGGCGTTCGCCGGCTACTTCACTGCCGTGGCGCTCGCCGGGACCGGGCTCCTGAACGCCAACCCGGTGGCCAGCCTGCTCTCGATCGCGCTGATGATCGCCGTCGCCATGGCCACCTCGACGGTGCTGGCCATCGGGGTCGAGCGGATCGCCTACCGGCCGCTCCGGACTGCCCCCCGCCTCATCCCGCTGATCAGCGCGATCGGCGCCTCGTTCTTCCTCCAGTACACCTTCCGCGGGCTGTTCGGTCCCGGCATCTACGCCTACCCGGACATCGGGATCCTGGGCGAGGAGGTCCCGATCGAGATCCTGAACATGCGCTGGGTGGACGTCCTGGTGATGGCGTCGGCCCTGCTGATGATGAGCGTCCTCTACCTGTTCGTCATGCGGACCAGGCTCGGGACCTCGATCCGGGCGGTCTCGGAGGACCGGGACACGGCGGCGCTGATGGGCATCGACGCCAACAAGGCGATCGTCCTCACGTTCGCAATCGGCGCCGCCATGGCCGGCGCGGCCGGCGTCCTCTACGGCCTGAAGTACACCCAGGTCTACTTCTTCTCCGGCTTCATCCCGGGGATCAAGGCGTTCACCGCCGCCGTCCTGGGCGGCATCGGCAACGTGCCGGGCGCGATGCTCGGCGGCCTGTTCCTCGGCCTCATCGAGTCGGTCGGCCCAACCCTGTTCCTCGACGGGCTCAACGTCCCCTCGCCCAACCAGCTGAAGGACGTGATCGGGTTCACGATGCTCGTGCTGGTCCTCGTGTTCCGGCCCTCGGGCATCCTGGGCGAGCGCGTCGCGAGGACCCGGGCATGACCAGGAGGACCCGGGCATGACCCACGAGCAGGCGGCCCCGCAGGCAGGCATCCGGGCATGGTCGCCGGTCGTCCGGATCGGCCTGATCGGGGGTGTCGTCGCCGTCTACCTCTGCCTGGTCGGCATCGTGACCACGTTCAACGAGCGCCAGCTCATCGCCGGGGTCATCTCGCTCGGCGAGGCCTCGCTCCTCCTCGCGTGGATCGGCGCCGGCTACCTGGCGGCCCGCCGGGCCCCGGGAGGCACCCGCCCGGCGGAGGTGGCCGCCGGGGGGCTGGCGGGAGGACTGGCCGGGTCCCTGGTGACGCTGCTCGTCCTGGTCGGCTCGGTCGTGGACCTTCGCAGTGTCTTCATCCATGCCTCGCCGGAGCTGTACGACCTCCTGACGTTCGGCCTCGGCGTGGCCGGCTCCTGGATCCCGATGGCCGTCGGGGCGCTGGTCGGCGCCATTGCCGCGGTTGTCGTCGCCCTCCCCGACTCCCTGCGCCGGCCGATCATCGCGGGGTTCACCGCCGTCGTGGTCATGGGGCTGTTCGCCGGGCTGCTCCGAACGCCGATGCTCACGAGCCCCCTGTCCGACCTCGCCCGGTTCCTGTTCGCCCCGGATGGCCTCACCGTGGCGGGGGCCAGTCCTGGTCTTCGTCGGCGTCGCCGCGGTGGTCGCGATCCGCGGGCCGCTGACCGCCCGCCGGCGGTACGACGCCCTCCCCGACCGGACACGGAGGGCGCTCCTGGTGCCAGCGCTCCTGGTCATGAGCCTCGTCGTCCTCTTGTTCCCGATCAGCTTCGGCTCGTTCCTGGCCCAGGTGGTCGCCATCGTCGCCATCTACATCCTGATGGGCTTCGGCATGAACATCACCCTCGGCCTGGCCGGCCTGCTCGACCTCGGGTTCGTCGCGTTCTTCGCTGTCGGCGCCTACACCGTCGGCCTGCTGACCTCCACCGGTGAGTTCGGGCTCGCCGGCTGGTCCTGGTGGGCGGCGGTGCCCTTCGCCGTCCTCTTCGCGATGGCGTTCGCGGCCTTCCTCGGCCTGCCGATCCTGCGGATCCGCGGGGACTATCTCGCCATCGCCACCCTCGGCTTCGGCGAGATCGTCCGGATCCTCGCCGGATCGGACCTTCTGAAGGAGTGGCTCGGAGGACCGCAGGGCATCCTGAACATCCCCAAGCCGATCGACGTGCCACCGGGTCACCCCCTGGCAGGACCCGTCCAGATCTACTACATCGCCCTGGCCTGCGCGGCAATGGTCGCCTTCGTCGCCTGGCGCCTCCGCGCGTCGCGACTGGGTCGGTCCTGGATGGCGATCCGCGAAGACGAGGACGTGGCCGAGGCCCTCGGGGTCAACCTCGTCCAGACGAAGCTGCTCGCCTACATGCTCGGCGGGGCTTTCGCCGGCCTCGCCGGAGCCATCTTCGCCGGGCTCGTCGGCTCGATCTTCGCCTCCAGCATGCAGCTCTTCGTCTCGATCAACGTCGTCGCCCTCGTCGTCGTCGGCGGCATGGGGAGCAATCCCGGTGTCGTCGTGGGCGCGATCTTCCTGATCGGCCTGCCGGAGCTCTTCCGGGAGTTCTCCGAGTACCGCTTCCTGTTCTACGGGGTCGCCCTGATCGCGATGATGCTCTACCGGCCGGCGGGACTCCTCCCCTCGCGGATCGTCAAGCGGGAGCTGTCCTCGCTCGAGGAGCTGGAGGCGACTGCCGAAGGCGGCACGTCCTCGCCCCGGCCGGCGGCGAGCTGAGGGAGCCGGCGATGGCAGCAATCCTGGAGGCAAAAGGCGTCACCAAGCGCTTCGGCGGTCTCGTCGCCGTGCGGGAGCTCGATTTCGAGATGGAGCCGGGCGCGATCGCCAGCGTGATCGGTCCCAACGGCGCCGGCAAGACGACCTTCTTCAACTGCGTGTCCGGCTTCTTCCGCATCGACGAGGGGCAGATCACGTTCGATGGCGTGCCGATCCACCACCTGCGGCCGGACGAGATCTCGCACATCGGGATCTCGCGGACCTACCAGAACGTCCGCCTCTTCCCGACCATGACCGCCCTCGAGAACATCCTCGTCGGCGAGCACCAGCACCTGCGGGCGACCTGGCTGGGCGCCGTCATCGGCACCCGGCGCCAGCGCGCCGAGGAAGTCGGCGCCCTCGAGGAGGCCCGGCGGCTGCTCAAGTTCATCGGCCTGCGCGGCCAGGGTGACATCCTCGCGGCCAAGCTCCCATACGGCGACCAGCGGCGCCTCGAGATGGTCCGGGCGCTTGCCGGCAAGCCCCGGCTCCTGCTCCTGGACGAGCCGACGGCCGGGATGAACCCGGCCGAGACGGGGGAGATGACCGAGTTCATCCGGCGCCTGCGCGGCGAGCTGGGCATCACCATCCTGCTCATCGAGCACGAGATGCGGGTCGTCATGGGGATCTCGGATCGGATCACCGTGCTCGACTACGGGCTGAAGATCGCGGAGGGTACGCCGCGCGAGATCCAGAGTGACGCGCGGGTGATCGAGGCATACCTCGGGCGGGCCGCGTCCGCCGGAGCGGGCGGTGCCCAGCCGGCGCAGCCCGAGGCGGCCCCGCCACCGGCGGGGGCCTCCTGATGGGGACGCCGCTTCTCGACGTCGAGGACCTCCACGCCTACTACGGCAACATCCACGCCCTCCAGGGGATCTCGCTCCATGTCGACGAGGGCGAGATCGTCACCCTGGTGGGCGGGAACGGGGCCGGCAAGAGCACGACCCTCAACACGATCAGCGGGCTCGTCCGGCCCCGGAGCGGCCAGGTCCGGCTCGCCGGGGAGAGCCTCTCCCGGTACGCGGCCCACGAGATCACGGCGAAGGGCGTCGTCCAGGTCCCCGAGGGCCGCCGCATGTTCGCCCGGCTCACGGTCCTCGAGAACCTCAAGATGGGCGCCTTCATCGTCCGCGACCCGGCGTTGGTCCGCGAGCGGACGGAGCACGTCTTCGCCCTGTTCCCGCGGCTCGAGCAGCGGATGAACCAGGTTGCCGGGACGCTGAGCGGCGGCGAGCAGCAGATGCTGGCGATCGGCCGAGCCCTCATGACCCGGCCCCGGCTGATGCTCCTGGACGAGCCCTCGCTCGGCCTGGCGCCGATCCTCGTCGAGCAGATCTTCGCGACGATCACGGAGATCAACGCCCAGGGCGTGACGGTCCTGCTGGTCGAGCAGAATGCCCTCCAGGCCCTCTCGACCGCGAGCCGCGGCTACGTGCTCCAGACCGGGCGGGTCGTGCTCGCCGGCACGTCAGAGGACCTGCTTCGCAACGAGATGGTCCGCAAGGCCTACCTCGGAGAGGCGTAGCGCGGGAACCGGTCGGCCCGCGGCCGCGCCTACTCGCGTCGCTGCCCGTAGATCTCGGCGACGGCGAAGAACAGGCCGACGATCCCCGCGGCCGTCAGCCACAGGCCGGGCGCCCGGTCGGGGAGCATCGTCGCCAGCCCACCGGCCTCGGATGCGATCGCCACGACCCGGACGACGAGGGCCACCGCCGCGACGATCGCGACGGCGGCGTAGGCCCACCAGCGGTCGAGGGCAACCGGCCGGTCGCCGGCGGCGTACGGCAGCGCCACGAGGGCGAGCGTCGCCAGCGCGGCGAGGAAGACGATGATCCCCGGACCCTCGAAGGCATTCCCCTCGATGGGCGGGATGCCGTCGCTGCCTCCGGCCCGGAACCAGGGCAGCGCGCTGCCCACGAGCATGAGGATCGCGCTCACGGCGGCGACGAACCGGCCTCGCCCAAGGGGGTGGCGGTGGAGGGTCATTCCGGGCCCGCGTAGACCTCGGGACGGAGGACGCCCACGAACCGCAGGTTCCGGTAGCGCTCGCCGTAGTCGAGGCCGTACCCGATCACGAACTGGTCGGGGATCTCGAAGCCGAGGTAGTCGATCGGGATCTCGACGAGGCGCCGCGCCGGCTTGTCGAGCAGCGTGCAGATCCGCAGCGACGCCGGGTTCTTGCCGCGCAGGTAGCGGACGAGGTAGTTGAGCGTGAGCCCCGTGTCGATGATGTCCTCGACGATGAGGACGTGGCGCCCGTCGATCGACGACGAGAGGTCCTTGAGGATGCGCACCAGGCCCGACGACTCGGTCGCCGTCCCGCCGTACGAGGAGACCTCCATGAGGTCGATCTGGACCGGGATCGTGATCGCCCGCATCAGGTCGGCCATGAACGGCAGCGAGCCCTTGAGCACGCTCACGAGCGTCAGCTCGAGGCCGGCGAAGTCGGCCGAGACCCGGGCACCGAGCTCGGCCACCTTGGCCTGGATCTCGTCCTCGGGGATCAGGACCTCGGCGATGTCGTCCACGAGGTCCGGGCTGCGGTTCATGCGGTCATCTCCGTGCCGGGGGCAGGGGTGGAGGCGCGAGCCGCGACGCGCGCCCGGGCCTCGGCGCGCGAGCGGCGGGCGCGACGGGCCCGCGCGGCCGATGCGGCGGCGACGCCCGCCGGCGTCTCGGCATCGGGAATGGTCGCGCCGGCGCCACGGCGGGGCGGGGTCGCCTGGCCCTCCGTGCCGGTCAGTGCGTCGGCGAGGGTGATCCGCCCGTACTTGAGGAGCAGGGCTCGGAAGTCGCGGGCGTAGAGCAGCTTGACCCGAAGGCCCGGGTAGAGCTCGCGGAGGCGCCGCAGCTTGCGATTCTTCTTGCGGACCAGCCGCTGCTTCAGCGTCGTGATCTCGACGTAGAGGTCCAGGTCCGGCAGGTAGAAGTCGGGGCTGAAGCTCTCGAGGACGACCCCGTCCCGGTCGTAGAGGATCGGGAAGGTGTGCGGCTCATATTCCCAGGCGACCTCGTAGAAGTCGAGGATCCGCGCCAGCTCGGCCTCGCTCGCGTGAGCGAAGGCGGACCGGGGATGGCGGTCGGTCACGGGGCCGCAGGCTCCGAGACGATGCGACGCCCGGGCGCGGTTCCGCGGGGGTGTCGCTCGGGATGGCGTGCCGCGAGGTCCATCGGGCCAAGTCTATCCGGTCCGCGGCCGGATCGGAGAGGGGGGCCACCGTCATGCCGAGGATACCCACCGGGAGTATCATCGACGGGAGAGCCGCCCGGGAGGACGACAGGGATGACGATGGGGCCGCAGCGCACGCCGACCCCCTCCGCGAGGTCGACGGAAGACGATCCGTCGTTCCGCCACAGCTATACGCGCGATCGAGCCCAGCTCCTTCGCCGGCTGAGCAGGATCGAGGGCCAGGTCCGCGGCATCGCCCGGATGATCGAGCGGGAGGAGTACTGCATCGACATCCTCCAGCAGACCGCCGCCCTGCGCGCCGCGATCGACGCCGTCTCGATCATGGTCCTCGAGGACCACGTCCAGGGCTGTGTCCGGACCGCCGCGGAGCGCGGCGAGGCCGACCAGTACGTGGAGGAGGTGCTCGACGTGGTCCGCCGAACACTCGGCCGGCCCGTCCGGGCCACGACCCGCACGTAGGCGACCGCGGCACCTCCGGCCTCGCGCCCCGGCCACGGCACTTCCCTCCGCGGTACTTCCGGCCGCGGTCCCGCGACGCTCGGGGGATGGCAGGAAGCGGTGCCGGCGCGCACCCTGCCGCCTGCATGGAGCACGATCCCCAGCGGCCCACCCTGCCCGCGATCCCCCCGCCGCCCCGCCACGCCGAACGCCGCCGCGCGTTCCGGCGGCGCGAGGACCGGGCGACCCACGAGGAACGGGCGCTCCTCGCCCACGCCCTCGACGTGCTCGCCGGCCCCCGCGATGCCGAGGCCCAGGTCGCGGAGATCCTGGCACTCGTGGCGCGGGTCGTCGGCGCGCGTCGCGCCGCCTTCGTCACGGACCGGCCGTCGCGCCGCGTGCTCGTGGCTGCGGGGCCGAACGAGGATCCCGGCGAAGCGCGGCGGCTCGCCGCATGGCTGGACGCCGGGGCGGCTCGGCCGGCCGCGGTGCGTGCGGCCGCCCCCGCGGCCGAGGTCGTTCTCGTGCGCACCCGTCGGGCCCGGCCGGGAGTCGCGACGGCAGCCTCGCCCCGGGTGCGGCTGGAGGACCGGCTCCTGCGACTCGACATCGCGGGGACGGAGGCCCAGCTGGGCCTGGAGCTCGAGGATCCCGTGGACGCCGCCGCGGTCGCCGCCCGACTCCCGGCGGTGACGCTCCGGCACCTCGTGGCGGCGCTCGCCGCGGCCACCGGCCGGGCCGCCGACGAAGCGGAGCGGACCATGCTCCGGGCGCGGGAGCGCGAGCAGGAGCGGTTCGTGTCGATGGTGGTCCACGAGCTGCGGACTCCGCTCACCGGCCTCGGCGGCTATCTCGACCTGCTGGCCGCAGGGGCGGTGGAGGACCCGGCGATCGGCCGCGAGTTCATCGAACGAGGGCGCGGGATCGTGGAGCGCATGGCCGCGCTCGTGGGCGACCTCCTGGAGCTGAGTCGCCTGGAGGCGGGAAGCCTCCGCCTCGAGATCGAGCGCGTCTCCCTCGCGGAGGCCTGCGAGCGGGCGATGGAGGCCCTGGCACCGATCGCCGCCGGCCGGGGGATCCGGCTCGCGGCCGGCCTGCCGCCGCGCCTCCGGACCGCGCGGGCGGACCGGCGACGCGTCGAGCAGATCGTGACGAACCTGGCGGGGAACGCCTGCAAGTTCGCCCCGGACGGCGGCCTCGTCGAGATCCACTCACGGATCGAGGGCGAGGTCGCCCTCATCATCGTTCGCGACGACGGGCCGGGCATCGAGCGTCCCGACCGCGAGCGCGTCTTCCGGCCGTTCGCCAGGCTCGACGGCCACGAGCGCGTGCCGGGGACCGGCCTCGGGCTCCCGATCAGTCGCGACCTGGCCCGGGCGATGGGTGGCGACATCGCGGTCGCCTCGGTGCCGGGCAGCGGCTCGTCGTTCGTCGTGGGGCTGCCGGCGGCCGACGACGTCCCGCGCCACGCCGTCGCCGCGGCCGTGGCGACGGCAGTCGACCAGGAGGAGGCCGAGCTCGAGGAGCGCACGATCATCGCCGCGATCCGCGCCGGCGTCCGCGGTGCGGCGCCACGGCCCGGCTCGCCGCGCGTGGACGCCGCCTGATCCGGGGCGTCCCGGCCCCGGCGCGGCCCCGGCAGGGCCCCGCCGCGGCCCCGGCCCGCCGACCCCCGCCGCGGTTGTCCACAGGCAGGCCCGGAGGCGCCGGTGATGGTGGATAACCACGTGGACAACCCTGTTGACGGCCGGCAGCCGCGGGCCAACGATCGCGGTCCGCATCGACAGCGGACCCGATGACGGGGGACGGCGGTCGCGAGGGGCCACGGGGAGACCCGGGCCGCCAACCGGACGGGCGCCGCGAGACCGTCCTCCCAGGTTCCGGCCGGTGCGAGCAGATCACCGGCCGGGAGCGGCGCGGTCCGCACGCAGGGGACCCGCACGACGCGACGGAGGGTTCCTTGCGCGACCGCGCGCCGCTCCCGGCCGATCCGTCCCTCTGCCCCCCGCTCCCCGAGGACGCCGTGGCCCGCTTCGACGCGGGCTGCGCTGCGCTCGGCCTCGGCGAGCTTCCGGCGGGCGCGCGCGCGGCGATCCTGGACCACCTCCGGCTCCTGCTGGCCTGGACGGCCGCCGTCAACCTGACGGCAATCCGCGAGCCCGGGGCCGCGGTCACGGGCCACCTCCTGGACAGCCTGGCCGCGTCTCCCCGTGCTGCGGGCATCCGGCGTCCGGCGGATCCTCGACCTCGGGTCCGGCGGTGGCTACCCGGGGCTCCCCCTCGCCCTGGCCCTGCCCGCCGAGCGTGCCCTGCTCGTGGATTCGATCGCCAAGAAGGGCGCCTTCCTGGAGGTCGCAGCGGCTGCCGCGGGCGTCGCCGGTCGCGTCGCCGTCACCGTCGCGCGCGCCGAGGCGCTCGCGGCGGATCGGCGCCAGCGGGAGGGGTGGCCGGCGGTCACCGTCCGTGCCGTGGCGTCGCTGCCGGACCTGGTCGAGATCGCCTTCCCGCTCCTGGCGCCCGGTGGCATCCTGGTGGCCTGGAAGCGGGTCGACCTGGGGACCGAGGGGGCCCGCGCCCTGCCGGCCATCGCGGCGCTCGGCGGGGGCACCCTGGAGGTCGCCGGCCCGCCCCCGGTCCCCGGCCTCGAGGACCATGTGCTCGTGGTCGTCCGCAAGGACGGCAGGACGGCCGCCGGCTGGCCGCGGCCGCCGGCGGAACGGAGACGGCACCCGTGGTGAGCCCGGATGCGCACCCCGCGAACGGCCCGGCACGGTCGGCGGCACCGCGCTACGCTCCGCGGCGATGCGGATCGCCATCCTCTCGGACATCCACTCGAACCTCCCCGCCCTCGAGGCCGTCCTGGCCGCGCTCGGCGAGCTCGATGCCTGCTGGCACCTCGGCGACGTCGTGGGCTACGGGCCCCACCCCGACGAGGTCGTCGGCCGTCTGCGCGAGATCGGGGCGGTCGGCGTCCGCGGGAACCACGACGCCGCGACCCTCGGCGAGCTCGACATCGAGTGGTTCAACCCCGACGCCCGGCGGGCGATCGAGTGGACGGCCCGGCGAATCTCACCCGCGACGCGGGCCTGGCTGGAGGCGCTGCCCGAACGCCTGGTGCTGGACGAGATGACCCTCGTCCACGGCAGCGCGCGCGACCCGATCGCAGAGTACGTGACGAGCGTGCCCTCGGCGCGGGCGAGCTTCGCCGCGTTCGCGACACCCTACCTCCTCCACGGCCACACGCATGTGCCCGTGGCCTGGCGCGACGGCGGCGGCGAGCTCGAGGCCCTGGGCCCCTCGGACGGCTCGGAGCTCCAGCTCGACCACCGGCGGCTCCTCCTGAACCCGGGCAGCGTCGGCCAGCCCCGCGACGGAGACCCCCGGGCGTCCGCGCTCGTCCTCGACACCGAGGCAAGCCGGGTCAGCTGGCACCGGGTGCGCTACCCGATCGCCGCGGTCCAGGCCGACATCCGGTCCGCCGGCCTGCCGGGCTGGCTGGCCGATCGGCTGGCGTGGGGCCAGTGAGCCGATGATCGGCGGCCGTCGCCCGCTCAGCGGCCGCAAGATCCGCTTGGTCGTCCGGGACATGCCGCACCGCGGCGCCCCCCGGGCGCCAACAGCATCGGTCGAGCGGCCGTGACGGACAGGCGGCGAGCGAGCCCCGCCGCGGCCGCCCCGTGACCCTCCTCCCGGGCCGTCGCCCCGGCGACCGCCGCGTCCGGATCGCCCGCGTGCGCCCGGAGGAGATCGTCCTGGAGCAGCGCCGCCGGGCGCGCCGGCCGATCCCCGCGCCGATCGTCCTCATCGGCGGCTTCGCCGCGCTCATCGCGGTCGGCACGATCCTCCTCGTGCTCCCCCCGATGAGCGAGGCCGGCACCTGGACGTCGCCCGTCGACGCCCTCTTCACCGCCACGTCGGCCGTCTGCGTGACCGGGCTCGTGGTCCTCGACACCGCGACCCACTGGAGCCTGCCGGGCGAGGTCGTCATCCTCGCCCTCATCCAGCTCGGCGGCCTCGGGATCGCCACGAGCTCGACGCTCCTCCTCATCCTGGCCATGGGCCGGCGGACCGGGCTCCGCGACCGGCTCCTCGTCCAGGAGTCGACGGGGGCCCCCACGCTCGGCTCGGTCCTCCCGCTCCTGCGGCGGATCGCCGCCTTCACCCTGCTGGTCCAGGCCTGCGGTGCCGCGATCCTCTTCGTTTCCCGCCTGGCCGCGGGAGACGGCCCCCTGCAGGCCGCCTGGTGGGGCATCTTCCACGCGGGCGCCGCGTTCAACAACGCCGGCTTCGACGTCACGGGCGGCTTCCGCAGCCTCACCGGGTCCGCGGAGGATCCCGTCGTCCTGGGGACGATCGGGGCGCTCATCGTGCTGGGAGGGCTCGGCTATGCCATCGTGGCCGACGTGGTCGTGCGGCGGCGGTGGGGGCGCCTTGCCCTCGAGACGAAGATGGTGCTGGCGGGGACGGCGATCCTCCTCGTCGGCGGGGCGGCGTTCTTCTCGCTCGTCGAATGGGGCAACCCCGCGACGCTGGGGGCGCTGCCGCCGCCGGCACGGCTCCTCAACGCCGCCTTCCTGTCGGTCACGCCGCGCACGGCCGGCTTCAACTCGGTCGACACGGGGAGCCTGCTGGTGCCCTCCCTCTTCGTGGTGATGGGACTGATGTTCGTCGGCGGCGCATCCGGCTCGACCGCCGGCGGGATCAAGGTCGGGACCCTCGGCGTCCTCCTCGTCGCCATCGTCTCGGTCGGCCGGGGCGAGCCGTCGGCCGCCGTCTTCGGCCGCCGCATCCCGCACGGGATCGTCTACCGCTCGCTGGCGGTCGCGCTGCTCGGCGCGGTCGTCGTCTTCGGCGGGGCCCTGGCCCTCGAGCTGGCCAGCGACGTCGACTTCGTCGCCGTGCTGTTCGAGACGTTCTCCGCGTTCGGGACCGTCGGCCTCTCCACCGGGATCACGCCGGGTCTCCCGGATCCCGCCCTCGTCATCCTCGTCGTCGTCATGTTCATCGGCCGGCTCGGGCCGCTCGTCTTCGTCCTCGCGCTCGCCGGGCGTGCGCGGCCGGTGGCGCATCGGCCGGCGTCCGAGACCCTCCGCATCGGCTGATCCAGGGAGAGACCATGAAGGAGCAAGTGATCGTCGTCGGCCTCGGGCGCTTCGGCTCGGCCGTCGCCCGGGAGATCGAGGCGCTGGGCCACGAGGTCCTCGCCGTCGACGTGGACGAGGCCGCCGTCAACGACGTGGCGCCCGACGTGACCCACGCGGTCCAGCTGGACGCCAGCGACGAGGGCGCCCTGCGGGCCGTGGGCGCCGCGGACTTCTCGACGGCGATCGTGGGGATCGCGAGCGTCACCGAGGCGAGCATCTTTGCCACGATGGCGCTCCAGGAGATGGGCGTCCGCACGATCGCCAAGGCGGGCGGGCCGCTCCACGCCCGCATCCTGGGCCAGCTGGGCGCCGAACGCGTCGTCTCGCCCGAGCAGGAGGCGGGCGCCCGCGTGGCCCACTCGTTCACGATCCCGGGGATCGTCGACTACCTCGCCGTGGGGCCCCGATTCGGGATCGCCCGCCTCGTGCCGCCGCCCACGTTCGTCGGGCGCGCGCTGCGCGAGCTCGACCTGCCGGGGCGCCTGCAGCTGACGCCGATCGCCCTCCGGCGCGGCGACCGGGTGATCGTGAACCCGCCTCGCGACGAGGTCGTGCGCGACGGCGACGAGCTGGTCCTGGTGGGACGCGACGAAGGCTTCGCCCGCCTCGGGGAGTGACGCGGGACATCCCCGCCGTCTCCCGTTCGGCGGTGCTATCGTGACGGCGAACCAGCCGCCGCCGGAAGATGCCCCCGGCGCCGCGTATCGCTGACCCGGAGGACCATCGCGTCCCGTGCCCAACAAGCCAGCCCCCGCCTTCGCCCGCGTCGTCGTGGCGCTCAACGGCGGATCCTCTGATGCGCGCATCCTGCGCCTTGTCCTCGACCTCGCCAAGCCGATCCGGGCCGAGGTGGTCGCCGTCCACGTCGTCGAGATCGACTGGACCCAGCCGCTCGACGCGAGCGTCGCCGAGATGAGCGAGGATGCCCAGCGCGTCCTCGACATGGCCGAGACGCAGGCCGACCACGCCGGCCACGCCCTCGAGGCGGTCCTGGTCCAGGCCCGCGACGTCGGCGCCGCCCTCGTCGACGAGGCCGTCGAGCGCGCCGCCGACCTGCTGGTCGTGGGCCTGCCCTACCGCAAGAAGTTCGGCGGCGACTTCGCGATCGGAAAGACCGTTCCATACGTCCTGAAGAACGCGCCGTGCGCCGTCTGGGTGGCGCGCGAGCCGATGCCCGAGGAATACCATCCATGAGAGCTGTCATCGTCGGCTGCGGTCGCGTCGGCGCCACCATGGCGCGGGCCCTCGAGGCCGGCGGCCACGACGTCACCATCGTCGATCTCGTCACCCGCGCCTTCGACCGCCTCCCCGCGGCCTTCCGAGGCAACGCCGTGCGCGGCGACGGCACGGACGAGGACACCCTGCGCCGCGCCGGCGCTGAGAGGGCCGACCTCTTCCTGGCCCTCACCGAGGGCGACAACCGGAACATCATGGCGGCCCAGATGGCCCTCGAGGCCCTCGGGATCGAGCGCGTCTACGCCAAGGTGAACGATCCGCTCCGCGCGGCGGCCTACGCCGAGCTGGGGATCGGGACGATCTGTCGCACGACGATGATCGCCGACGCCATCCTGGGCGCCCTGGACCAGCCGATCAGCGGCGCGCCGTCGATCCGGGAGGCGACCTCGCACCACCACGCGGCCGCCGCGCCGGCCATCGGGGAGGCCTGAGCCATGTTCGTGCTGGTCGTCGGCGGCGGGAAGGTCGGTTACTACCTCACCAAGGAGCTCAGCGAGTCCGGCCACGAGGTGGTCCTCATGGAGAAGGATCGCGGGCGGGCCGACCAGATCGCCGACGAGATCGGGTCCATCGTCGTCGCGAAGGACGGCTGCGAGGGCAGCGCCCTCGCAGAGGCCGGGGCGAACCGCGCGGACGTCGTGGCGGCCGTGACCGGCGACGACGAGGACAACCTCGTGATCTGCCAGATGGCGAAGCACCACTTCGCAGTTCCGAAGACGATCGCCCGGGTCAACAACCCGAAGAACGAGCCGCTCTTCAAGCACCTCGGCGTCGACGAGCTGATCTCGCCGACCCGGATGATCCTGGGGTCGATCGAGCAGGACATCCCCGTCCACGAGCTGCTCCACCTGGCGCCGCTGTCGGGCGACTTCGAGCTCATCGAGGCGCACCTCGCCGACGGCTCGCCGGCCGTCGGGCGCAACGCGCGTGAGATCGAGCTGCCGGAGGGCTGTGCGATCGTGGCGATCGTGCGCGAGGACATCGCCCAGGCCGTCCGCCCCGACACGGTCCTCCGCGCCGGCGACCGGGTGATCGCGACGGGCCGCCCGGAGTGCGAGCCGGCCCTCCACGAGACGCTCATCGGGGCCGCCGTCACGAGCTGACGCCCGGGACGGCCGCCGCGGACGAGGTCGGTCCGGCCGCCCGGCGCCCGTGCCGATCCTGAGGGCCGGTGGGCGGGTTCGCCGGCCGTGGTCCCGCCGGGCCGGCGCGGACGGTCCGGACGGTGCGACGCCCCAGGTCATTGGTATGACTCTTGACAGCAATATTGGCATGGTTTCATACTGTGCCTGTGTCCGGAAGCGTCACAGCCAGACGTTCAGCAACCCTCCGGCCGCGACGCAGACATGCGGACGGACACCTCGCGCCGGGGGCGCGAGCGGCCACAGATCCAGCACCACGGGAGGTGCAGCAACCATGACGCTGATCCGCAGGACGAGCCCGTTCGACGAGCTCTTCACGCTCCGCCGGGCGATGGACCGGCTCTTCGACGACGACGTCTTCCGCCCGCGCTCGTGGCGGCAGGTCACGCTCGGCGCCGAGCCCGCGCTCGACATCACGACGACGCCGGACGAGCTCGTCGTCAAGGCGAGCGTCCCCGGCTGGAGGCCGGAGGACGTCGAGATCACCCTCACCGGCAGCACCCTCACCATCTCGGGCGAGATGAAGGAAGAGGCCCGCCGCGAGGAGGAGTCGTGGATCCTCAACGAGATCCGCCGGGCCAGCTTCAGCCGGACGCTCGAGCTCCCCGAGGGCCTCGTGGGAGACCGCGCGACCGCCACCCACGAGAACGGCATCCTGACCCTCCGCATCCCCAAGGCGGAGGAGGTCAAGCCGAAGCAGATCAAGATCATCGCGACCAGCGATGCGCAGCCCGAGCGCGAGCTCGTCGGGGCCGGCCCGGCCCGCTGACGGCCCGACGCCCGTGTACCGCAGCCGGCCCGACCAGGACCCCGACGCGCCCCGTCTACGTCATCTCCGTGGCCGCCCGGATCGTCTCGGTCCACCCGCGGACGCTCCGGATCTACGAGGACGAGGGCCTGATCGAGCCGGCGCGGACGCCGACGAACATCCGCCTCTACTCCGACGAGGACATCAGGCGGATCCTGTGGATCCGCCATCTGACCCAGGAGCGCGGCGTGAACCTCGCCGGGATCCGCATCCTCTTCGAGCTGGAGGAGCGCCTCGGCGTGAGGATCCTCGAAGCGCTCTTCGACGAAGGAACCGGTGCGGGCCGCGAACGCGGCGCCGCGACGGCCGACGTGGCGGGCCGCCATGGCTCGTGACCCCGATCGGCCGTCCGGTCCGGAGACGCCGGAGACGGCGGACGCCCCGGAAACAGCGCCGACGCGGCCCGGCCGGGCGACCGGCCGGCGAACGACGAACCAGACGACCCGGCGGGCTCCACGGCCCGCCGCCAGCACCCGGAGGCCCGAGGGGCCCGAGGGCCAGGAGAGCCAGATGCCGAAGTCCAAGGCCAGCGCCGGCCGGCCCGCCGCCCAGCTCCGCGAGCTTCCCCTCGTCGCACTCCGGGAGACGGTGATCTTCCCCGAGATGATCGTGCCGCTCCAGGTCGGCCGCGAGAAGAGCGTCAACGCCCTCAACGCCGCGGTCGCCGAGGGGAGCTACATCGCCCTCGTGACGCAGCGCCGGGCGGAGCAGGAGGAGGTCGACGACGCCGCCGATCTCTACGAGGTGGGCACGCTGGCCAAGATCGCCCAGGTGGTCCAGCTCCAGGACGGGACCGTCCGGGCCATCGTCCAGGGTCAGGGTCGCCTGCGCCTTCACGGGTTCGCCGCGACGACCCCGTACCTCCGCGCCCGGATCGAGGAGCTGCCCGACGTCACGCCGGAGGGCATCGAGATCGAGGCCCTCATGAAGACGGTCGCGGGCCAGATCGAGCAGTACGTCCAGTCCGGGGCGCCGGTCCCGCCCGAGGCGGCAGTCGCCGCCCGCAACATCACGGAGCCCGGCCTCCTGGCCGACATGGTCGCCTACAGCCCCGACATGTCCACCGAGCAGCGACAGGAGCTCCTCGAGACGATCGACGTCGTCGAGCGCCTCCGGCTCTGCTCCGCCTTCCTCGCCCGCCAGGTCGAGATCCTGGAGCTCAAGGGGAAGATCCAGAGCGAGGTCAAGTCCGAGATGGACAAGACCCAGCGGGAGTACATCCTCCGCGAGCAGCTCAAGGCGATCCAGCGTGAGCTGGGGGAGGACGACCCGCAGCAGGCCGAGATCAACGAGCTCCGCGAGAAGGTCGAGACCTCCGGGATGCCGGAGGAGGTGCGGACCCGCGCCCTCAAGGAAGTCGACCGCATGAGCCGGATTCCTTCCGCCTCGCCCGAGGTCGGCGTGATCCGGACCTACGTCGACTGGCTCGTCGGGCTGCCGTGGACGACGTCGACGACCGACAACCTCGACATCCGGGAGGCGGCCAAGATCCTCGACCAGGACCACTATGGCCTGGAGAAGATCAAGGAGCGGATTCTCGAGTACCTCGCCGTCCGGGCCCTCGCCGACACGATCCGCAGCCCCATCCTCTGCTTCGTCGGGCCGCCCGGCGTCGGCAAGACCTCGCTGGGCAAGAGCATCGCCCGGGCGATGGGTCGCAAGTTCGTTCGGATGAGCCTCGGCGGCGTCCACGACGAGGCCGAGATCCGGGGCCACCGCCGGACCTACATCGGGGCCCTCCCCGGACGGGTGGTCCAGAGCATCAAGACGGCCGGCACCAACAACCCCGTCTTCATGCTCGACGAGGTCGACAAGCTGGGGATGGACTTCCGGGGCGACCCGTCGTCGGCCCTCCTCGAGGTCCTCGACCCGGAGCAGAACAACACCTTCCAGGACAACTACCTCGAGGTGCCCTTCGACCTCAGCAGGGTCCTCTTCATCACGACCGCCAACCTGCTCGACCCGATCCCGGCCCCGCTGCGGGACCGGATGGAGGTGATCCCGCTCCCCGGCTACACCCAGATGGAGAAGATCGAGATCGGGAAGCGCTTCCTCGTGCCGAAGCAGCTCCACAACCACGGGCTGACCGAGAAGCACGTGGAGTTCACCGACGAGGCCTTCGTGACCCTCGTCCAGGCCTACACGCACGAGGCCGGCGTCCGGAACCTGGAGCGCGAGATCGCCAACGTCATGCGCAAGGTCGCCCGCAGCGTCGTCGAGGGCCGCAAGCGCAAGACCGTCGTCGACAGCCGGAAGCTCCTCGCCTACCTCGGCCCGCCGCGCTTCGAATACGGTGAGCTGGAGGCCGAGGACCAGACGGGGGCGGCCACGGGCCTCGTCGTCACCGAGGTGGGCGGCGACGTCGTGGCGGTCGAGGTGACGAAGATGGAGGGCCGCGAGGACTTCATCCTCACCGGCCAGCTCGGCGACGTGATGAAGGAATCCGCCCGGGCGGCCCTCTCGTGGATCCGCGCCAACGCCACCCGGCTCGGCGTGGAGCGCGAGGTCTTCGAGAAGAACACCCTGCACATCCACGTCCCGGCCGGGGCAATCCCCAAGGACGGCCCGTCCGCCGGGATCACGATGGCCACCGCGATGGTGAGCGCCCTCACCGGGATCCCCGTCCGCAAGGACGTGGCGATGACCGGCGAGATCACCCTGCGGGGACGGGTCCTGCCGATCGGCGGCCTCAAGAGCAAGATCCTGGCCGCGCACCTCTCCGGCGCGCGGATGGTGATCCTGCCGAAGAAGAACGAGAAGGATCTCCGGGACATCCCCGAGGAGATCCGCAAGCAGATCAAGCTCGTCCTCGTCGAGTCGATGGACCAGACCCTCGACGCGGCCCTGCGCCGCAAGCCGAAGGCCCTCGTCCTCAAGGCGCCCGGCTCGGGCGGTGGACCGAGGAAGAGCGAACCCGTCGCGGTCCCGGCATCGCGGCCCGGCTTCCCGGCCGACCAGCCGCCGGCGATGGCGACGCGCCCCTGAGGGGGATCCCGATGGCAGGCTCCGTCGCGACCGGCTCGGTCGGGCGGGGCCTCGCCCTGCCCCCCGAACGCCCGCTCCGCGCCGCGATCCGACGGGGGGGCTGAGCGGTGGAGTACAAGGACTACTACGCGGTCCTGGGCGTCCCCCGGACCGCCGCCACCGGCGAGATCAAGAAGGCCTACCGCAAGCTCGCCCGGCAGTTCCACCCGGACCGCAACCCCGGGAGCGCTGAGGCCGAGCGCCGCTTCAAGGAGGTCAACGAGGCCCACGAGGTCCTCGCCGACCCGGCGAAGCGCAAGCAGTACGACGAGCTTGGCGCGCACTGGCAGGAGTACGCCCGCATGGGCGGCCGGCCCGGCGGCGACCCGTTCGGCCCCGGCGGCCCGTTCGCGGGGTTCCGGCCCTCCGGCGGGGCCGCGGGCTCGGGGTCCGGCGGAGTGCGCTTCGAGTTCGCCGGCGACCCCTCCCAGTTCTCCGAGTTCTTCCGCACCTTCTTCGCCGGAGGGATGGCCGGCGCGGCTGCCGGCGCGGCAGGCGCGCGCGCGGCCGGGAATCGGGGCCGGACGCGCGTGGCCGCGGACGACGTCGAGGGCGCGAGCCTCGAGGACATCCTGGCTGGCATGGGTGGGATCGACTTCGGCGGAGGGGGGCCTGCGAGCCCCGGCACCGGCGGGCCCGGCGGCCGGGCCCGCGGGAGCGCGGGCCGCCCCGGGCGCCACCCGGGCGTGGAGGCTGCCCTGGAGGTGAGCCTGGAGGACGCCTTCGGCGGCGCGACCCGCCTCGTCGAGATCGACGGGCGGCGCCTGGAGGTGACGATCCCGGCCGGCGTCGAGAACGGCAGCCGGATTCGCCTTCGCGGCCAGGGCGGCGGGGCCGGCGTCGCCGCCCGCGACCTGGTGCTCGTGACCACGGTCCGGCCGCACCCGGTCTACACCCGCGAGGGCGCGAACCTGGTCCGCGAGCTCCCGGTGACCTTGCGCGAGGCGCTGATCGGTGCCGAGGTGCCGCTGACGACGATCGGCGGGAAGCAGCTCCTCCTGAAGGTCCCCGCCGGCACGCAACCCGGACGGACGATCCGCCTTGCCGGCCAGGGCATGCCGCGCCTCCGCGGGGACGAGCGCGGCGACCTCCTCGTCCGGGTGAAGGTGGTCCTCCCGCAGCTCGACGAGCGCGGCAGGACGGCCGCCGCCGACTTCCTCTCCGGGATCCACCAGCCGGATCCCCGCCAGGGCGCCTGAGCCCGCCGTACCGACCCACGCATCGGAGCACCGTCCCGACCATGAACCTCGATCGCTACACCCAGAAGGCCCAGGAGGCCATCGCCGGCGCCCAGGCGTCCGCGGAGCGCCTCCAGAGCCCCGTCCTCGACGCCGAGCATCTCCTCCTTGCCCTCGTCGACGACGAGGAGGGGATCCCGGCCCAGACCCTGCGCCGCGTCGGCGTCGACCTCGCCGGGTTCCGCGGCGAGCTCGCCGCGCTCCTTGCCCGGCGGGCGAAGGTGGCCGGCGGCCAGCTGACCCTCGACCCGCGCGCCCGGCGCGTGCTGGAGCGCGCCGCCGAGGAGGCGCGACGCCTCGGCGACGAATACGTCTCGACCGAGCATCTCCTGCTGGGCGTCGTCGAGGTGGGCGGCGAGGGCCAGTCGCTGCTGGAGCGGCATGGAGCAGGGCGCGAGCCGCTCCTCGCCGCCCTGCAGGGGATCCGCGGCGGCCAGCGCGTCACCTCCACGACCCCCGAGAGCACCTACCAGGCGCTCGAGAAGTACGGGCGCGACCTGACCCAGGAGGCCAGGGCCGGCAAGCTCGACCCCGTCATCGGTCGCGACGACGAGATCCGGCGCGTGATCCAGGTCCTGTCGCGCCGCACCAAGAACAACCCGGTCCTCATCGGCGAGCCGGGCGTCGGCAAGACGGCCATCGCCGAGGGGCTCGCCCAGCGGATCGTCCGGGGCGACGTCCCCGAAACCCTCAAGGACAAGCGGGTCGTGGCCCTCGACCTGGGCGCGATGATCGCCGGGGCCAAGTACCGGGGCGAGTTCGAGGAGCGCCTCAAGGCCGTCCTGCGGGAGATCAAGGACTCCGAGGGGCGGATCATCCTCTTCATCGACGAGCTCCACACCGTCGTCGGCGCCGGGGCCGCCGAGGGCGCCATGGACGCCAGCAACCTGCTCAAGCCGATGCTCGCCCGCGGCGAGCTCCACACCATCGGGGCGACCACCCTCGACGAGTACCGCAAGCACGTCGAGAAGGACGCGGCACTCGAGCGCCGCTTCCAGCCGGTCCTGGTCGACCAGCCGACCGTCGAGGAGACGATCAGCATCCTGCGCGGCCTGCGCGAGCGCTACGAGGTCCACCACGGCGTCAGGATCACCGACTCCGCCCTCGTGGCGGCCGCGACCCTCTCCAACCGCTACATCACCGAGCGCTTCCTCCCCGACAAGGCGATCGACCTCGTCGACGAGGCGGCAAGCCGCCTGCGGATGGAGATCGACTCGATGCCGATCGAGCTCGACGAGCTCGAGCGACGGCGGATCCAGCTGGAGATCGAGCGGGAGGCCCTCCGCAAGGAGAAGGACGAGGCGTCGAAGGCGCGCCTGGTGGCCCTCGAGGCCGAGCTCGGGGAGATCGCCGAGCAGGCCGGCGCCATGAAGCAGCGCTGGGAGGCCGAGAAGGCCGCGATCGGCGGTCTTCGGACGACGAAGGAGGAGCTGGAGGCCGTTCAGCTGCGGATCGAGCAGGCCGAGCGCGAGGCCGACTACGGGACGGCCGCCGAGCTCAAGTACGGGACCCTCCGGGAGCTCCAGGAGCGGATGCGGGCCCAGGAGGCGGCCCTCGCCGCAGGGGAGGGGGAACCGCGCCTGCTGAAGGAGGAGGTCGACGCCGACGACATCGCCGAGATCGTGGCCGCCTGGACGGGGATCCCGGTCAGCCGCCTGCTGGAGGGCGAGATGGCGAAGCTCGTCAGGATGGAGGAGGCGATCCACGAGCGCGTCGTCGGCCAGGACGAGGCGATCGAGGCCGTCTCGGACGCCGTCAGGCGAGCACGGGCAGGCCTCAAGGACCCGCGCCGCCCGATCGGCTCCTTCCTCTTCCTGGGGCCCACGGGCGTCGGGAAGACCGAGCTGGCCCGGGCCCTCGCGGCCTTCCTCTTCGACGACGAGCACGCCATGGTCCGCCTCGACATGAGCGAGTACATGGAGAAGTTCTCCGTGCAGCGGCTCATCGGCGCGCCGCCGGGCTACGTCGGGTACGAGGAGGGCGGCCAGCTCACCGAGGCAGTGCGGCGCCGGCCGTACCAGGTGATCCTCTTCGACGAGGTCGAGAAGGCCCACCCGGACGTCTTCAACGTCCTCCTCCAGGTCCTCGACGACGGGCGCCTGACGGACGGCCAGGGCCGGACGGTCGACTTCAAGAACGCCGTCGTCATCATGACCAGCAACGTCGGCAGCGGGGCGATCGCGACCTACGCGGGCCGGCCGGCGGCCGGCGATACGGGCTACGAGGCGATGAAGCGGGAGGTCCTCGGGATGCTCCGCGGGACCTTCCGGCCGGAGTTCCTCAACCGCGTGGACGAGGTCATCGTCTTCCACGCCCTCACCGAGGACGACCTGGGGAAGGTCGTCGACCTGCTCCTCGCCGAGCTTGGCCGCCGGCTGGCCGGCCACGACCTGGCGATCGAGGTGACACCGGCCGCGAAGGCGGTGATCTCCCGCGAGGGCACGGACCCGACCTACGGTGCCCGGCCGCTGAAGCGGACGATCCAGCGCCTCGTGGAGAATCCCCTGGCGCGAGCGCTCCTCCGGGGAGACTTCAGGCCGGGCGCGGTCATCCGGGTGGACGCCGACCCGGTCGGCGGCACGCTCCTCTTCACCCAGGGGGACGCGTCCGTCGTGGCCGAGGCCTCCGACCGTCGGGACGCGCGGTCCGGGGCAGCTGAAGGCGGCAACGAGGCCGCCACCCCGCCACGCGGGCGCAGGTCGATCCTGGATCTGCCCCCGACCGGGACGCCGACGAAGAGGGATGGCGGCGAGGAGCGCCTGAACTAGGGGCGAGCGGCGGCCCGCCCGCGTGGACCCGCGGGCGCCCTCCCCGTAGGATGCGCCGATGACGCCCGCCGAGGTCCGCGCGCTGCTCGTCGCGGCGCGCCCCCCGCTCCCGCCGCCGCCCGCCTGGCTGCGCCCCGAGCGGCTGCCCGACGGCGCCGCCTTCGAGCGTCCGGCACCCCCACCGGATGCCCGCCCGGCGGCGGCCCTCGTCCTCGTCTACCCGGGCCCCGCCGGCGAGGCGCACCTGGTCCTCACCGAGCGCGTCGACTACGGGGCCGACCACCATTCCGGCGAGGTGTCGCTGCCGGGCGGCAAGGCCGATCCCGGGGACGTCGACGCGGTCGCCACGGCGCTCCGGGAGGCAGAGGAGGAGATCGGGCTCGACCCGGTGGCCGCCGGTGTCGAGGTCGTCGGGCGCCTCGACGCGCTCTGGATCCCGCCGAGCAACTTCCTCCTCACGCCGGTGGTCGCGGTGGCGGCCCGCCGTCCCGCGTTCGTGCCGGACCCCCGGGAGGTGGCCGCCATCCTGGAAGCGCCCGTGGCTGCGTTCCTTCCGGGCGTGGCGCCCGTCATCATCGACCCCGACCCCCGCGGCCGGCCGATCCGCTACGGCGCGTACGTCGTCGAGGGCCGGATCGTGTGGGGCGCGACGGCCGCGATCCTCGGCCAGCTCGGCGCGGTGCTGGGGGACCCGCAGGGCCGTCGGCCGAGCCGGGCGCCGGGCTGGAGCTAGAGCGGCTCGCCCTCGGCCGCGGCGCGGGCGGCGTCGGCCGCGGCGCGGGCGGCGTCGGCCGGCGCGGCGGCGAGCTCGCCGTCGGCCTTCCCGGCCGGCGTGTCGGCGGCCTCCGCCGCGGCGACCCCGGCGCCGATCGCGAGCGCGCGTCCGTCGAGGATCCCGCGGAGGTGCGCGTCGTCCGCTCCGGTGAGCTCGACGACGATCGCCCGCATCTCCGAGAGCTCGGTCCATGCCGCGTGGACCACGTCGGCCGGCCAGAGGACCGCCTCGCCGGCGGCGACCCGGGCGCGCTCGTCGCCGACCTGGGCCCAGCCACCGCCCTCGATCACCACGAGCCACGTCGTGTTCGGGTTGGAGTGCGGCTCGATCGAGGCATGGCGGGAGAAGGCCAGCTCGGAGACGACTCCGCGCCCGTCCGCGTGGATCACCTGCCCGGCGACCCCCGTGGTGCGCGGCGGGCCGTCGGGACGCCGGTTGCCGACCCCGAACCGCCGGATCTCCACCGAGCCCCCCGCCTCCCTCAGCGGCGGCGGCGCGTGGACCGGGCGGCGCGCGAGGCGCGGGGGCCGCGCTTCGGCCGGATCGTCGCCTCGGGGTGGGCGAACTTCTGCTTCGAGTAGTAGCGCGACCGGGCCAGCTGCGTCTCGTAGGCGGCGAGGATCGGCGGGAACCGCACGAACCGGATCCACAGGAGGATGCCGACGCCGACCGGGATCGACAGGACCGTGAAGAGGAAGTCGAAGTGGAAGACGGCGTAGACGAGGATGAGGAAGAAGAAGATCACCCCCGCCCAGAGGAGCCACTCGTAGAGGTCGAGATAGACCTGGTGGCGGCGGAGCTGGCGGGTCCGGACGTTGTAGAGGAGCACCGTGGCCACGATCCCGACGACCGAGAAGATCCAGATCGGGTTGAAGAGATCGGGGAAGTTCACGTCGTTGAACGGGAGGAAGAGGTAATCCCAGGGCGGGAGCGTCACGGTGCGGTGCCTCCTCGGGGCGCGCGGCGGCAGGCCGGCGGGCCGCTGCAGGGTCGCGCGACGGGGCGGTCGCCCCGCGCGCCGTCCCGGGCGGCCACCCGGGACGATCGGCCGAGTATGCCACGATCGCGCGCTATACTCGGGCCCGGGAGCGTGACGCCGCCCAGCGCCCCGGGCGGCGCTGTCGGTGCGCGCGAGGTCCCCGGCGCACCCATACGGAGGTCCAGCCGGGTGCGTGCCCTCCTCTCGGTCGCCAACCGCCAGGGCGCGGCCGCCCTCGCCCGCGACCTCCTCGCCCTCGGCGTCGACGTCTACGCGACCGACGGGACACGCGAGCAGCTGGCCGCCGAAGGCGTGGACGTCCTCCCGGTCGGCGCGCTCACCGACGTGCCCCCGCTGGTCGGCGGGCTGGTCAAGACGTTCCACCCCGCCGTCTACGCCGGGATCCTCGCCCGTCGCGATCGACCCGAGCAGCTGGCCGAGCTCGCGGAGCAGGGCATCGGCCTGATCGATCTCGTGGTGGTCAACGTGAAGCCGTTCGCTCCCCAGGTCGGGGAGCGCCGGGTGCCGCTCGACGAGGCGATCGAGATGATCGACGTCGGGGGGACGGCCCTCCTCTCCGCGGCGGCCCGCAACCACGCCGGCGTCGCCGCCGTCCCGAGCCCGGCCGCGTACGACCAGGTCGTGGCCGAGATCCGCGACCGCGGGACCGTCTCGGCCGAGCTCCGCCAGCGCCTCGCTGCCGAGGCCTTCGCGATCCTTGCCGCCTATCACGCCCAGGTCGCGGCGTACCTGAACCAGGTCACCGGGGCCACCTTCCCGCCGCACATCAGCGTCGTGCTGGAGAAGGTGACCGACCTCGCCCACGGCGAGAACCCCCACCAGCGCGCGGCCTTCTATCGCGAGACCACCCACCGCGACGGCACCCTCGCCGACGCCATCCGGCTGCAGGGCCGCGCCCCCTCGTTCAACGACCTGCTCGACCTCGACGCCGCCTGGCGCATCGCGGCCGACTTCGCTGCCCCGACCGTCGTCGTCGTTCGCCACACCGACCCGGTCGGGATAGCCTCGGACCCGGCGCTGGCGGCGGCCTTCCGGCGCGCCCTGGAGACCGATCCGGCCGCCTCCTTCGGCAGCACGGTCGGGCTGAACCGGCCGGTCGACGAGGCGACGGCCCGCGAGGTGGCCGAAGGGACGTTCGAGGGGCTGGTCGGCCCGGGATACACGGAGGAGGCGCTGCGAGTCCTCGCCGCGCGGCCGGAGCTCGAGGTCCTCCAGGTCCCGCCGAACCCCGCAGACGGCCTGCGCGACTACGGGATCGCCGCCCTCGACTTCAAGCGCGTCGGCGGCGGGCTGCTCGTCGAGACGCTCGACGGGACGGCCCTCGACCGCGGGCAGCTGCGCGTGGTGACCCAGCGACGCCCGACGCTCGAGGAGCTGAACGACCTGATGTTCGCCTGGAAGGCGGCCGCCCACGTCCGCTCGAACGCGATCGTGCTGGCCCGGAACCTCCAGACGGTGGGCATCGGCGGCGGCCAGGTCAGCCGCCAGGTGGCGGTCGAGATCGCCCTCCGCCGTGCCGGCGACCGGGCGAGGACGGCCGTGATGGCCTCCGACGCCTACTTCCCCTTCCCCGACGTGATCGCGCACGCCGCGATCGCCGGGGTGACCGCGATCATCCAGCCGGGCGGCTCGCGCCGCGACGAGATGGCGATCGAGGTGGCCGACCGGCACCACCTGGCGATGGTCTTCACCGGGCGGCGTCACTTCCGGCACTGAGCCGGCGGCCCGCGTTTCGCACCGAGACCCGGAGCATCTGGCGCGCGGCTGGACTACCGCCGGCACCGTCGATCGCCCGCCCTCAGCCGCGCGAAGCTTGGCTCCGAGGCGGCACGGCCGTGCCGCTGCCGCCCTTCGAGCTGCCGAGGGCCGCAACGTCGACCGCGGCGACGTCGCCGGCGAGGTCGTCGAGGCGACGCAGCGCGACACCCAGGCGTGCGGTCGCCCAGGCGGACGGAAGCTGCTTCTGGCCGAACGAGAAGGACCCGAAGCCCTGCCGCGCGGAGCGGGGGATCACCATGCCGGCGGGCGAGACGTTGTAGGCGATCAGGCATGCGGCCAGCTCGGCCAGGGCCTGGCGGTCCTCGGGCTGGGAGTCGACGTCGCGCCAGAGGGCCGGGTAGCGACCGAGGACGTCGACCACGAGATACGCCCCATACCAGGTCGGCGGCCACTTCACGGTCTTGAACTGGATGCCGTGGCCGAACAGGTACGGCTTCTCGCTGCCGCGCTCCCGCCAGGCGCGCAGCGAGACGCGGGCGATCTCGAGAAGCTGGGGCGGCCGCTCGACCTCGGCCACCCGCGCGAAGGCGCGCAGGGCCTGGAGCGTGACGAGCGGGCAGAAGTCGGCTCGGCGGCCGGGACCGCGGAAGCCCGACGCGTCGTCCGGACGGCACGGCCAGGCGCGGCCCTGCGCCGTGTCCCGGAGGTCGCTCGTCGCCCGGGCGAGGGCTCGCCGGACGCGCGGGTCCGCGCCCCGCCCGAAGCGCACGAGCACGTCGGCGATCGCGTGGGTGTCGCAGAGGAGGGCGCCCCAGCGCGGCTCGGCCATTCCGCGAAGCGTGCCGCACGTGGCGAAGCGCCCCTCGGCGTCGACATGCTCGAGCATCGCGTCGAGCAACCCCCGGATGCGCGCGTCGTCGTCCTCGGCGACACCCATGTCGGCGAGCAGGTGGAGGAGGTTGGGCGCGAAGGCGGGCGCGTCGTGCCCCGAGATCCGCTGCGGCTGCTCCCAGTCGGGCAGCCGGTCGAGGAGCTCGCGCGTGCCCCCGTCGGCCAGAACGGCCTCGTGGGCCGCGCGCACGACGGGGTCGTCGGGGGGCTGGTCGAGCAACTCGACGAGCGCCGTCCACCGGGCTGCCGGCTCGGCGCTCTCGAGCAGCCAGGGGAGCGGGTCGGCGGGAAGCATCGCCCGCCACCCGACGTCGCTCATTCGGGCACCCTCCGGCGTGCGGGTCGGGTTCTGCGGGACCCGTCCAGCGAGCATCATCGCCGAACGCGGTCCGTCCGGCCAGAGTCGATCGGCACAGCCCCCGGGGAACGATGCCGTCAGCCCTCGGCGCTTGCCGTCCAGCCGCCCCGGGGGGCGTCCCACGTGGCGGTCGCGCGGACCGCATCCGGACCCTCGCGCTCCTCGGCCCGGGCGCGGGCCGTCGCGACACTCTCGCCCCAGCCGGGCGGATGGAGCCCGGGGGCGAGGTCGGCCAGCGGGGCGAGCACGAACAGGCGCTCCTGGACGCTCGCATGGGGGACCTGGAGCCACTGGACCGCCGGCTTCGCGGGGTCGTCGCTGCGGGCAGCGGGCGGGCGCTCGACGCTGATGGCATGGCGGCCGAAGACGAGCAGGTCGAGGTCGAGCTCGCGGGGACCCCAGCGCTCGCGGGCCTGCCGGCCGAAGGCGCGCTCGACCATCTTGAGCGCCAGCAGCAGGGCCAGGGCGCCGGTCTCCGGATCGGGGCCGGCCGGAACGTCGAGGGCGACGACCGCGTTGCGGAACTCGGGCTGGTTCGAGACGCCGACGGGCGTGGTGGCGTACAGGCGCGAGACGCCGGCGAGGTGGGCGCCGGGAAGGGACGCGAGCGCGTGGATGCCCGCTGCCAGCGTGGCCGCCGCGTCGCCGAGGTTGGCGCCGAGGCCGACGTAGGCCCGGACGCGTCGCTGGCGCCGGCGCCGGGCCGGCCCTGCCGCCTGCGGGCGCACGGCGGGCGCGGCCGCACGCACCTGCGACGATCTCCCGCGCTCTCGTGTCGCCATGCCCCGAGAATACGCGGGTGGGCGCCGTCACGGTCCTGGTCCTCCATCCGCCGCTCCCCGGGGGCGCGGGTCCGCTGGCCTGCGCGCTCGATGCCGCGCGGCGGGAGCTGGCGGCGCGCCACCTCGCGGGGTTTCGGGCGGCCGGCGCCGCGGTCGTCGCTCTCGTCGAGGAGGAGCTCGTCGAGCCGTTCGGGGCGCGTCTCCGGCGCCTGGCCGCGACGACGGACTCGCCGGGGCTGGTCGTCCTGGGCTCCGGGGCGATGGCGATGGCGCGCCCGGCCGACTACCGCGCCTTCGTGGCCGCGGCCGCCTCCGACCTGCCGGGTGCGCTCGCCAACAACCTCTACTCGGCAGACGCAGTCGCGGTGGCCAGGACCGGCGTGCTCCGCGACCTGCCGGACCTCCCCGCCGACAATGCGCTGCCGCGCTGGCTGGAGGAGGTCGCCGGCTACCGCGTCGCACGACCTCCGCCGGCGCCCGCACCTCGGGCTCGACCTGGACTCCCCGGCGGACGTGATCCTCGCGGGAGGTGCGCTTCCGGCGACGGCGCCGGACTCCCCGTTGCCGGCCCGTCTCGCGGCCCTTCGGTCGGTGATGAACGACCGTCGAGCCGAGCTTACCGTTGCGGGGCGGACATCCGCGGCGACCCTTGCGGCGCTGGAGCGGCGGTGCGCCTGCCGGGTCCGCGCCCTGGTGGAGGAGCGCGGGCTGCGGGCGGCCTCGCCGCTGGCCCAGGCCGGCGGTGGGGGCGCCATCCCGGCGCGCCCGCCGGTCTCGGTCCTCGGGCTCCTCCTCGACCGCGAGGGCCCTGAGGCGCTCGGCGGGCTGCTCGCCCGTCTCGGCGACGGTGCCGTCGTCGACACGCGGGTGCTGCTGGCCCACCGCCTGGGTGCCGTCGAGGCCGCCTGGCCGCCACCCGAGGACCGCTTCGCCTCGGACCTGCTGCTTCCCCACCGGATCGCCGACCCCTGGCTGCGGGCGCTGACGGCGGCCGCGCTCGCCGCGCCGATCCCGGTGCTGCTCGGCGGGCACACGCTCGTGGGCCCCGGAATCCGGCTGCTGGCGGAGCGCCGCTGATGGCCACGCGGGCCGAGGAGGCGATCCGGGCCGTGATCGCCCGGCGCGGCCCGATCCCCTTCGCGGACTACATGGCGCTGGCGCTCGGGCACCCGGGCGGCGGCTACTACACGGCGGCCCCGGCCCGGCCCACCCGCACGGGTGACTTCCTGACCGCGGCGGAGCTCCACCCGATCTTCGGCGCCGCGCTGGCCCGGCAGGCTCTCGAGGCCTGGGAGCGCCTCGGACGGCCGGAGCCGTTCGTCCTCCTGGAGTACGGAGCCGGCGCCGGGACGCTCGCCATGGCGCTCCTCGCCGGGCTGCGGGAGGAGGGCTCGCCGCTCGCCGCCGCGCTGACCTACGCGCCGGTCGAGCTCAACGAGCATCGCCTGGCGGAGCTGCGGGAGCACGCTGCCGCAGCCGGCCTCCGCCTCGTCGATCCGGCCGCGCTCGACGCCGTCCCGGCAGCTGGGATGGTCGTCGCCAGCGAGTACCTCGACGCACTCCCGGTCCACGTCCTCGAGATGCACCAGGGCCGTCCCCGCGAGGTCCACGTCGCGATCGGCTGCGACGGCGCCTTCGAGGAGGTCCTCGGCGAGCCGGCGGGCCCCGAGGTCGCCGAGGGCGTCCGCCGGCTGGTCGACGGCGACCTCAAGCTGGCCGAGGGCCAGCGCCTGGAGGTGCGGCCGGCCGTGGCGGGCTGGGCCGCCGAGGTGGCGCGGAGGCTGGCCGTGGGGCTCGTCCTGGTCCTCGACTACGGCGGGCCTCCCGCCCGGCTGTTCGGCCCGGGACGGCGTGCCGGGACGCTGATGACGTATCGCGGCCACCAGGCCGACGGGGCCGTCGAGGCGCCGTTCCACGACGTCGGCGAGCGCGACATCACCGCCCACGTGGACACGACGGCGCTGGGCGACGCCCTCGCCTCGGCCGGTTTCGACCTCCTTGGTGAGACGAGCCAGGCGGAGCTCCTCGTCGGCTGCGGGCTGGAGGAGCTCCTGCAGCGAGCGCAGGCCGGCGCCACGTCGGTGGCCGCCGCGCTCGAGCTCCGGAGCGTCATGCTGCGCCTGCTCGACCCGCGCCACCTGGGCGGCTTCCGGGCGGTGCTGGCCGGCCGGGGGATCACCGTCGAGCCGCCCCTGCGGAGCTTCGCCTACCGGATGCCGGGGCGCGGGTAGCGAGCGCGGGTTCGCCCGAGACGGGCCGCCGGGAATGAGCCGCCGGGGGCCAGCAGCCTCCCCGTCGCTCCCCGTCGGGCGCGCCGCCGGAACCGTCGCCTGCTACGATGCGCCCGCACGCCCGGGCCCCAGAAGGCCCGTGTGTGTGCGCGTCTCACCCGAGCTTCCCGCCGGGCCGGCGGACCCGCCACGGACCTCCGTGACCCAGCCACGGAACCCGTGGTCCCCCGGCCGCAGAGAGGTGCGATGGAAGGCATCTGGTACGTCGTCGGCTTCGCCGTCGCGGGCGTCTCGTTCGTCTTCCTGACGATCGGCGCCTCGTGGCTGATCAGCCACCGCACGAAGGGCAGCCCTCTCAAGGGCCTCCCCTACGAGAGCGGCATCCCGACGTACGGCGATACCCACGGGCGGTTCGGCGTCTCCTACTACATCTACGCCCTGCTCTTCGTCGCCTTCGACATCGAGGTGCTCTTCATCTTCCTGTGGGCGCTGGTCGTCCGCGACCCGATCCCCGGGGTCATCGCCTCGATGGCCGTCTTCATCGGCATCCTCCTGCTCGGCCTCGCCTACGCCTGGCGGAAGGGAGTCCTCACGTGGCGCTGAGCCGCTCCGCTCGACGACGGGGCGCCCGGCGGGAAGCCCGCGGCCGCGGTGCCCGACGGGCCGCCCCCCGGGGCGCCCGGCAGCCGCCTCCCGGTCCCCGCGACGACCCCTGCGGACGCGTTCGCCGAGGCGATCGTCGTGCCCAACACCCTGTGGACGCCAGAGGATCCGGCGGCGTACGGGGGCGTGCCCGTCGACCAGGCTCCCACGCTCGCGCTGAAGCGCTACGACGAGTCCGGCGAAGGCCGGCGCGACGACGCGCGCTGGGGCGCCCTCACCGTGATCCCGACGAAGGGCGACATCGTCCTGGACCTGATCCGGATGAACAGCCTGATGCCGCTCCTCTCGGGGCTTGCATGCTGCGCCATCGAGATGATGTCGACCGCGACCAGCCGCAACGACATGGACCGCTGGGGGATGTTCCCGTTCCGGGCCTCGCCGCGCCAGGCGGATGTCCTCATCGTCGCCGGGACGCTCACGACGAAGATGGCCGACCCGCTGGTCCGCCTCTGGGAGGAGATGCCGGAGCCGAAGTGGTGCGTTGCGATGGGCGACTGCACCTGCTCCGGCGGCCGCTACAAGCGCTCCTACAGCACGATCCAGGGGATCGACCGGGTCCTGCCGGTCGACGTCTACGTGCCCGGCTGCCCGCCCCGCCCCGAAGGCCTGATCTACGGGATGATGAAGCTCCAGCAGCTCATCAAGGAGCGGCGCGGCCACTGGCCCGAGCGCAACATCGGACCCACCGTCCCGGAGGGCATCTGACGGTGGACCGCGCGTTCAAGGCGCTCCTGGAGCGGACCCTGGGCACGTCGCTCGAGGGCCCCGTCCGGCAGCGCCAGGACCAGACCGAGATCCGGATCCGGCCCGGCGACGTCCCGCAGGTGATGCGGACGCTCCACGACGAGCCGGACCTGCGCTTCGAATACCTGGCCGACCTGGCCGGGGTGGACACCGGCACGACGTTCCAGGTGGTCTACCACCTCTGGAGCGAGGTCACGCCGGACTGGCTCCGCATCATCGCCGACGGCATCCCGCGCGAGGAGCCGCGCGTCCCCTCGCTCACGTTCCTCTGGAAGGGTGCGGAGTGGATGGAGCGGGAGGCCTACGACATGTTCGGCCTCGTCTTCGAG
The DNA here is from genome assembly GCA_963709605.1 of uncultured Chloroflexia bacterium. Classification (GTDB taxonomy): domain Bacteria; phylum Chloroflexota; class Limnocylindria; order Limnocylindrales; family CSP1-4; genus CTSoil-043. Next base: position 268,594 of record CAVPWX010000007.1, read on the forward strand.
GGGAACCGCGACCTGCGGCGCATCTACCTCCCGGACGACTTCGGGAGCTTCCCGCTCCGCAAGGACTTCCACCTGGCCGACGACGCGGCGAAGTCGCCCGGCGGCGGCGTCCGCCCGATGGAGCGCGCGACGGCGCCGGCGGACGCCGACGCGACGACCCTCCGGCGCACCTCCCCCGGGACGTAGGGCAGCGATGACGACGCCGACCCGACCCAGCCTCGACGACCCGTCGCTCGCGATCCCCGTCGAGCACGCCGGGATCTTCGACCCGATCCCGGTGGCCCGGACCGAGCGTCAGCGGGAGTTCTACGCCCTCAAGGACGGCGAGCTGCTCCTCAACATCGGACCCCAGCACCCCTCGACCCATGGCGTCCTGCGGATGATCGTCAAGATCAACGGCGAGCAGGTCGTCGACCTCGACCCGGTCCTCGGCTACCTCCATCGCGGCGTCGAGAAGCTCTGCGAGAACGCCGACTACCACCAGGTCATCAGCCAGGTGGACCCCCTCGAGTACATCAGCTCGCTCTTCACCGAATGGGGGGCGGTGCTCTCGTTCGAGAAGCTCCTCGACGTCGAGGTGCCCCGCCGGGCCGAGTACATCCGGGTCCTCTCGGCCGAGCTCAACCGGGTCGCCAGCCACATGCTGTACCTGGGCTGGATGGCCCTCGACCTCGGTGGGATCACGCCCATCCTGTGGAGCTTCGCCGAGCGCGACGAGATCACGGAGATCCTGGGCGCCCTGACCGGCCAGAAGCTCCTCTTCAACTACTTCCGGATCGGCGGCGTCAACGGCGACCTCAACCACGAGTTCATGAGCCGCCTCGGCGACTGGATGAGCCGCGTCGGCGCCCAGCTCGAGGCCGGCATGGGCCTCCTCAACGAGAACGAGATCTTCGTCCGGCGCGCCCGGGGCATTGGGGTCATCGATCGCGAGACGGCGCTCCGGATGTGCGTCTCGGGGCCGAACCTCCGGGCATCCGGCGTTCCCTTCGACATCCGCCGGGCGCATCCCTACAGCGTCTATCCCGAGCTGGACTTCGACATCCCGACCCGACAGGAGGGTGACTCGCTGGCCCGCTACCTCCTCCGCATGGACGAGGTCAAGCAGAGCCTCCGGATCATCGACCAGTGCCTCCACCGGATGCCCGACGGGCCGGTCTCGGCGAAGCTGCCGCGCCTTCTGCGGCCGCGGCCGGGGCGCGCCTTCAGCGCGGTGGAGGCGCCGCGCGGCCTGTACTCCACCTACGTGGTCAGCGACGGGACCGACCAGCCGTTCCGGATGCGGATCCACGACCCGAGCTTCGTGCACCTCCAGCTCGTGCCGCTCCTCATGCCGGGCAACCTGATCCCCGACACGATGGTGATCGTGGCCGGCCTCGACCCGATCATGGGCGGGGTCGACAAGTGAGGGGCCCGCGTCCATGACCGCCGTGACCGGCTACTGGAACCGTCTCTCGGTCCCCTCGAAGGTGCTGCTCGTCGCGATCCCGACGCTCGTCGTCCTGGGTGCCGTCGCGACGGTGGCCCTGGCCATCCTCGTCCCGCCCCTCGTCGACTTCCTCGCGGCCAACGAGGACCTGGTCCGCTTCCTGCTCGCCGCGACGATCATCATCGTGATCACGATCCCGACCGCGTTCGTGATCATCTACCTCGAGCTCAAGGTCATCGCGCGGATGAACCTCCGCGTGGGCCCCGACCGGGTCGGCCCATGGGGCACCGCCCAGTCCCTGGCCCACGGGTTCAAGTTCCTCTCCAAGGAGGACTTCACCCCGCGCGGCGTCGACGTCCCGATCTTCACGCTCGCCCCGGTCGCGGTCTTCCTGGCGACCATCATGGGCCTCCTGGTGATCCCGTTCGCCCCGGGGCTGGTGGCACAGGACCTCAACATCGCCCTGCTCTACTTCTTCGCGATGGGCGGCCTCAGCGTCGTGGGCCTGATGATGGCCGGCTGGGCCAGCTTCAACAAGTACAGCCTGATCGGCGCGCTACGCGCCGCCGCCCAGGCGATCAGCTACGAGATCCCGCTGACGCTCTCCGTGGTCGGCGTCGTGATCCTCGCCGGGACGATGAGCCTGAACGCGATCGTCGAGCAGCAGGCGGGCTCCTTCCTCGACTGGAACGTCTGGAAGCAGCCGCTGGGCCTCCTGATCTTCTTCATCGCCGCCACCGCCGAGGCGAACCGGACCCCGCTCGACATGACCGAGGCCGACCAGGAGATCGTGGCCGGCTTCGCGACCGAGTACTCCGGGATGCGCTATGGCTTCTTCTTCTTCGCCGAGTACGTCAACGTCTTCGTCATCTCGGCGCTGACCGTCGTCCTCTTCTTCGGCGGCTGGAACGCCCCGTTCGACTGGCCGTTCCCGGTCCAGGTGGCCCTCGACCCCGCGAGCCTCGGCATCGGCCTCCTCTTCCTCGTCGCCGTCGTGCCGGTCCTCGGCACGATCCTGCTCGCCCTTCCGTTCTGGCTGCTGTCGTCGCGGATCTCCACCCTCCAGGCCCTCGCGATCGGCTTCGTCCTCTTCAACCTCCTGGCCGTCGGGGCCCTCCTGGGCTGGGCGTTCATCAGCTTCGACTGGGTCGTGGGGCTCCTCTGGATGATGCTCAAGTCCTACGTCTTCGTGTTCGTCTTCGTCCAGATGCGGGCCACCTTCCCCCGTGTCCGGGTGGACCAGCTGATGGGCTTCGCCTGGAAGTGGCTCCTGCCGGCCGCCCTCCTGAACATCTTCGTGACTGCCATCGCGGTCTCCCTCGTGGCGAACGGGTGAGGAGGCAGCGATGAGCATGGTCCCCGGCCTCGGCCTCCTGAAGGGGATGGCGCTCACCCTGCGCCGCTTCTTCCAGCCGGCCGTCACGATCAAGTACCCCGAGGTGGACCCCGACATCGCGGTCAAGAACCGCGGCCGCCTCCAGCTCCTGTACGACGAGCACGGCACGCTCAAGTGCGAGACGTGCTTCCAGTGCGCCCAGGCCTGCCCCATCGAGTGCATCGACATGGGCGGGACCGACACGAAGGGCCGCTACGCGGTCCACTGGGGCGCCGCCGAGACGTACGGCGAGCGGCGCGAGGAATTGGCCCTCCGGCGTGCCGGCCGCGAGGTCCCCGACGCACCCTCCACCCGGTTCGATCCGGTGAACCTCGACGCGGTCGATGCGATCCTCGAGGATCACGACCACGACCCGCACCGCATGCTCTCGATTCTCGAGGCGACCCAGGCCGAGTTCGGCCACCTGCCGGTCGCCGCGCTCAAGCACATCAGCCACCGGACCGGCGCCTGGTACGCGATGATCTACGGCACCGCGAGCTACTACCGCCACCTCCGCTTCGAGCGGACCGTGGAGGAGGTCGCCGTCTGCCGCTGCACGGCCTGCCTGATGGCCGGCGGCGGGCGGGTGGCGCAGGCGATCGGGGCCAGCCTGGGGACCGAGCTGGGCCGGCCGACACCGGACGGGCGGATCCGCTTCACGTGGTGCCCGACGCATCTTCCCGGCGCCCCGGCGCCCCTCGTCACCGTCGACGGGGAGCCACAGCCGGAGGTCACCGTCGCCAACGCCGCCACCTGGGCCCAGGCGCTCGCCGGGGAGCACCCGGCCACCCGCACCGTCCACTGAGCCGATGGCGACCATCCTCCCGACGCCCCGCAGCGGACCCCGCCCCATCCTGGGGAGTGGCCCCGCCGCCGTCCCGACCGACCTCGACGCCGCGGTCGCCGCCGGCGCCTTCGCCGCGCTGCGGGCGGTCGTCGGCGACCTGGGCCCCACCGGGACGATCGTCACGATCGTCGCCTCCGGGCTGCGGGGGCGGGGAGGGGCGGGCTTCCCCGCGGGGGACAAGTGGCGGGCGGTGGCTTCCGCCGACGACCCGGTCCGCTACGTCGTCGGCAACGGCTACGAGGCCGACCCCGCGCAGGCCACGAACCGCCTCCTCATGGAAACCCGGCCCTACGCGGTGGTCGAGGGAATCGCGATCGCGGCGCTCGCGGTCGGGGCGCGCGAGGCGGTGATCGCCGTGCGGGCCGAGTATGCCGACGCGGTCCGCGCCCTGGAGGCTGCCGCCTTCGCCGCGGAGGAGGCCGGCTTCCTCGGCACGGACGTCCTGGGTTCCGGCCGCGACGTCGCGGTGGCCGTCCGCACCGTCCAGGGCGCCTACATGCTCGGCGAGGAGACGGTCCTCCTGCAGGCCCTCGAGGGGAGGCGCGGGCAGCCCGAGCAGCGCCCGCCCTATCCGACCGAGCGCGGGCTCTTCGGCCAGCCGACCCTGGTCCACAACGTCGTGACCCTCGCGACCGTGCCGTGGATCGTGACGAACGGCGCCGACGCGTACCGCGCGATCGGGGACCCGGAGGCGCCCGGCACCGTCCTCGTCCAGGTCTCCGGGGCGGTCGCCACCCCGGGGATCGCGGAGGTTCCGACCGGCACGACCCTCCGCGAGCTCCTCGACCTGGCCGGGGGGATGGCCGGCGGCCGGGCGTTCAAGGCGGCCCTCGTCGGCGGCCCCACCGGCGGTCTTCTGCCGCCGGAGCTGCTCGACACGCCGTACAGCTTCGGCGCGCTCCGCGCGACCGGCGCCCACGTGGGCTCCGGGGCCATGGTGGTGGCCGACGACCGCACCTGCATCGTCGATCTCGCCCGCCTCCTCGTGCGCTACGGCGCCGACGAGGCCTGCGGCAAGTCGATTCCCTGCCGGATCGGCCTGCGACGGATCGCGGAGATCGGCCAGCGCTACGTCGACGGCACCGCCCGCCCCACCGATCCCGGGCTCCTCGCCGACCTCGCCGACGACTGCGCCGCGAGCGCCCTGTGCGACCACGAGCGCCTGGCCCCGAGCCCGCTGCGGACCGCGATGCGATACTTCGGTCCCGAGATCGACGACCACATCCTGCGGGGGACCTGCCCCGCCGGCGTCTGCAGCCCGATCCGGCTGGCGGCCGCCAACGGAAGGTAGGCGACGACCGCACGATGGCCGACCTGATCACCCGCCCCTCCGACCTCGTCTCGTCGACCCGCCCCGAGCCGGTCGTCGACAGCCTCGCCGAGCGCCTCCTCCGCACCCAGGCGCCCCAGCGGCCGCAGTCGACGCCGGTCATCCGGCTGGAGGTGGACGGGCGAGTCGTCGAGGGCCGCGAGGGCCAGACGATCCTGGAGGTCTGCCGCGACAACGGGATCGAGATCCCGACCCTCTGCTACGAGCCCAAGCTGCCGGGCTTCGGCGCCTGCCGGATGTGCGTCGTCGAGGTGGAGGGCGAGGAGCACCCGCCGATCTCCTGCTCGCGCGCCGCCGAGGCCGGGATGGTGGTCCGGACGCAGACGGAGGAGGTCCGGCGGGTCCGCCGCACGAACCTCGAGCTGATCTTCTCCGACCACAACGCCTACTGCCTGCCGCCCTGCCAGAACAAGTGCCCGAGCCACATCGACATCCCGGGCTTCCTGCGGGCGAACGCCGAGGGCGAGTTCCGCGAGTCGGCCCGGATCTTCAAGCGGACGATCCCCTTCCCCTCGATCCTCGGGCGCGTCTGCCCGGCCCCCTGCGAGGAGCACTGCCGCCGCGACGAGGTCGACGAGGCGATCGCCATCCGCGACAGCCACCGCTACGCCGGCGACCAGGTCCTCCGCGAGATGCTGGAGCAGGACGTGGACCCGCCCGTCCCGTTCGAGCTCCAGCCGACGACGGGCAAGCGGGTCGCGGTCATCGGCTCCGGGCCGGCCGGCGCCTCGGCAGCCTACTACCTGCTGATCGCGGGCCACGACGTCACCGTCTTCGAGCGGGACGAGGCACCCGGCGGGATGCTCCGCTACGGGATCCCGGAGTACCGCCTCCCGAAAGAGCGGATCCTCGACCCGGAGTACGAGAGCATCACCCGCCTCGGCGGGCGGTTCGAGTGCGGGAAGGCGCTGGGGCGCGACTTCAGCCTGGACGACCTCCAGAACCAGGGCTTCGACGCCGTCGTGGTGGCGATCGGCTGCTACGACACGAACAGGCTGGGCATCCCGAACGAGGACGCCGACGGCGTCATCGACGGCCTGGAGTACCTCAAGATCGCCACGCTCGGCCACACCTACCCCGGCCACGCGGGGACCCGCGCCGTCGTCATCGGCGGCGGCTTCACGGCGATGGACTGCTCGCGGACGTCGGTCCGCCAGCACGCCGCCGAGGTGACGCTCGTCTACCGCCGCGACATGAAGGACATGCCGGCCGCGAGCGAGGTCCACGAGGCGATCGAGGAGGGCGTCACCACGATCTTCCAGGCCGGTCCGACCCGGGTCCTCGTCGACGAGACGACCGGGAAGGTCTCCGGCGTGGAGTTCATCCGGATGCAGCTCGGCGCGCCGGACGCGTCCGGCCGGCGACGGCCGGAGCCGGCGCCCGGCACCGAGTTCGTCATCGAGTGCGACCGCGTCCTGCTGGCGATCGGCCAGGGGCCCGACCTCGCCTGGCTCGGGGGCGGCAACGGCGGGCTGGAGAAGACGAAGCAATGGCGCCTCAAGGTCGACCCGGTGACGTTCGAGACGGGCCGACCGGGCGTCTTCGGCACCGGCGACGTCCGCATGGGCGCGCAGACGGTGGTCCAGGCGATCGCCGACGGCCGCCGGGCGGCCTATGCCGTTGACGCCTTCCTGCAGGGCCTGGACATGGCGGCGATCCGGACGCGCCAGACGCTGGCCGAGCCGCAGCCGGAGTTCCTCTCGATCGTCCCCTTCACGTCGGAGGTGAAGGAATCGCGCCACCGCCTCTCGAGCATGCCGGCGGAGGAGCGGCGGACGAGCTACGTGGAGTACGAGATCCCGTACAGCCAAGGGGAGGCGGTCGCCGAGAGCACCCGCTGCCTGCAGTGCACGTGCGAGGCGATCGGCTTCTGCGACCTGCGGCGCCTGGGGATCGAGTACGGGACGACGCTGAAGACGCTCGAGCCGGCGCGAACCGGCCTCAGCTACCGGAGCGTCACCGAGAATCGCTTCACCGGCTACAACCACGACTACATCCGGGACGACAGCCACGCCTTCATCCTCCGCGAGCCGTCGCGCTGCATCGACTGCGGGCGCTGCGCCCAGGTCTGCTCGGAGGTCGTGGGCGCCGCCTGCTACGACTTCATGCGCATCGGCTTCGACACCCTCGTGACGACGCCGCTCGACATGAGCCTGAACGACACGCCGTGCGTCTCCTGCGGCCGCTGCGCCGAGACGTGCCCGACGGGCGCGCTCATGCCCAAGCCGCGCATCCTCGAGAAGTACGAGGTCGACGAGAGCCGCTGCATCCTGTGCGGCATCTGCGTCGACGCCTGCCCCTACGACGCGCTCCGCTGCGGGCCAGACGTCGAGCTGGCCCATACGAGCCGCGAGGAGCCGATGATCGACCTCATCGCGATCGCCGCCGTCGACCGCGAGACCGAGATGACCTACATCCGCCGCGAGCGCGACTGGGCCGAGCGGGCCCGCGCCGCGGGTCGCGACATCGGGCCGCGGATGCTGCCCGTCCTCCCGGCGTCCGTCGCGGGCGGCAACGGGAGCGGGGACGGCCGCGCGACACCCCCTACCCAGCGCACCGACTGAGCGAGGCGACAGGTGGCCATTCCGGATACCGTGCCGGGCCTGGGGATCAGCTGGAACGACGTCCTCTTCCTGGTCCTCGCCGCGGTCCTGCTGGGGAGCTCGCTGCTCGTCGTCACCCTCCGCGACATCATCCGCTGCGGGCTGGCGCTGATCGCCGCCTTCGGGGCCCTGGCCGGCATCTACGTGATGCTGGGGGCGCCGTTCGTGGCGGCCGCCCAGGTGATCGTCTACATCGGCGCGATCGCCGTCCTGATCCTCTTCGCCGTGATGCTGACCCAGGCGAAGAACGCCCCGACGCGCCTCGTCTTCCAGACCCAGGCGATCCCGGCCGCGATCGCGGCGATCGCCCTGGCCGTGATCGTCGCCCTGACCGTCACGGCCACCGACTGGGGCGAGGTCGGGAGCCGGATCGCCACCGCCACCGACGCGCTTGCCCGCCTCCTCTTCAACGAGTACATCCTGCCGTTCGAGGTCGTCAGCGTCCTCCTCCTGGCGGCCGTCATCGGCGGCGTCTTCCTGGCCAAGCGCGAGGATCGCGACGCATGAGCCAGTCGCTCGACGCCTACCTCGTCCTGTCCGGCATCCTCTTCGCCATCGGCACCTTCGGGTTCCTGGCCCGGCGGAACGCGATCAGCATGCTCATGTCGATCGAGCTGATGCTCAACGCCGTCAACCTCACCATCGTCGCCTTCGGGGCCTTCATCCCGGATCTCAACGTCGACGCTTCGGTGATCGCCCTGATGGTCATGGCGGTCGCGGCGGCCGAAGCCACCGTCGGCCTCGCCATCGTCATGGCGATCTACCGCAACCGGCGGACGCCGCTCGTCGACGAGTACGACGCGATGCGCCAGTAGCCCGCAGGGAGCCCGAGACAACCGCGTGTTCGAATCGTTGATCCCGAGCGTTGCCCCGCTGGTCGCCGCCGCCTCCGAGGAGGCCGAGGCGGTGAGCGAGGTGATCAACCTCGTCCCGATCCTGCTGGCGCTGCCACTGGCCGGGTTCGTCTTCACCGCGTTCTTCGGGCGGCGGATCGGGCGCTTCGCCTTCCTCGTCCCGCTCCTCCTCGTCGTCGCGACGTGGGTCCTCGGGATGGTCGTCGTGTACGAGGCTCTCACCGGCGGCTTCGGCGAGCACGGCGCCGGGATCACGCTCTACACCTGGATCCCGGCCGGCGCCTTCCAGGTGGAGCTCGGGCTCTTCGTCGACCAGCTCACCGCGTGCCTGCTCATCGTCGTGACGACGATCGGGATGCTCGTCCATCTCTACTCGGTGGGCTACATGGCCCACGACCCGGGCCGCTGGCGCTTCTTCGCCTACCTCAACCTGTTCATGTTCAGCATGCTGCTGCTCGTCCTGGGCGACAGCTGGCTGACCGTCTTCGCGGCCTGGGAGCTGGTCGGCCTCAGCTCCTACCTCCTCATCGGCTTCTGGTACCCGCGGTGGTCGGCGGCCCTCGCCGCCAAGAAGGCCTTCATCGTCAACCGCGTCGGCGACGTCGGGTTCGCCCTGGGGATCATGCTGATCTGGGCCTCCACGGGCACCCTGGACATCCGCGACTCGTTCGAGCTGATCGCGGAGCTCGACGGGACGACGATCGCCGTGATCGCCCTCCTCGTCTTCTGCGGTGCCGTCGGCAAGAGCGCCCAGTTCCCGCTCCACGTCTGGCTGCCGGACGCGATGGAGGGGCCGACGCCGGTCTCCGCCCTCATCCATGCGGCGACGATGGTGAACGCCGGCGTCTACCTCGTGGCCCGGGCGAACCCCATCTTCGCCCTGGCGCCGGACGTGATGGTCCTGGTCGCCGCGATCGGGATCTTCACGGCCATCCTGGCGGCGTCCATCGCCTTCACCCAGAACGACATCAAGCGGGTCCTGGCCTACTCCACGCTCTCGCAGCTTGGCTACATGTTCGCCGCCCTCGGCGTGGGCGCGTTCATCGCCGCGATCTTCCACCTCATGGCCCACGGCTTCTTCAAGGGCCTCCTCTTCCTCGGCTCGGGCAGCGTGATCCACGCCGTCCACGAGGAGCAGGACATGAACAACATGGGCGGCCTCTGGCGGAAGATCCCGATCACCCACTGGACGATGCTCGTGGGCACCCTGGCGATCGCCGGCATCCCTCCGCTGGCCGGCTTCTTCAGCAAGGACGAGATCCTGGCCGAGAGCTTCAAGTTCGGCTTCCAGTGGGTCTGGGCGATCGGCGTCGTCGTCGCGGTGATGACCGCGTTCTACATGTGGCGGCTCATGGGCAAGACGTTCTACGGCGAGCCCTCGGCGCACGTCCGGAGCCTCTGGGACCGGATCCACGAGTCCACCTGGACGATGACGCTGTCGCTCGTCCTGCTCGCGATCCCTTCCGTCTTTCTGGGGATGGCGATCGGCCTCCCCCTCGGCGACTCCACCCTCAAGCACTGGCTGGAGCCGGTCTTCGAGGAGTCGGAGAAGATGCTCCACGGCGAGGCCAAGCCGTTCGAGCTCCTGGGCATCGACGGCGTCCTGATCATCATCAGCGTCGCCGCGGCGGCGCTGGGCCTGGGCGTCGGCATCGCGCTCTTCGGGGCCTTCCGGCGAGGGGAGCGCCGGGCCCGGGTCGAGGCCCTCACGAACTCCAGCGGTGCCACGCAGCTTCCTGTACCGCGCCTCCTTCGCCAAGTGGTGGTTCGACGACCTCAACCACCTCCTCTTCATCGTCGTCGGCGGGCGCGTGGCCGATGCGATGTGGTGGTTCGACCGGACGGTCGTCGACGGGACGGTCAACGGCATCGGGCGCCTGACCATCGACGCGGGGCGCGGCCTGCGCCGCGTCCAGACGGGGCGCGTCCAGAACTACGCGCTCGGCATCGCGATCGGCCTGATCGTGATGATCGGCTCGTACCTCCTGATCGCGGCCAGGTAGGGAGGGCGACGATGACCATCGACGTCGGCGCCGTCCCGATCCTGAGCATCATCACCTTCCTGCCGCTCGCCGGCGCGCTCGTGATCGCCCTCATCCCGCGCGGCAATCTCGGCGCGATCCGCGGCACGGCGCTGCTCTTCTCGCTTGCCGCGTGGGTGGTCAGCCTCCTCCTCCTGGTGGGCTACCTGCCCGGCCGCGAGACCGGCGCCGGCATGACCTTCCAGTACGTGGAGCAGCTGGACTGGATCCCGCTGTTCGGCATCCAGTACAAGCTGGGCGTCGACGGGCTGTCGGTGGCGATGGTCGTCCTCACGACGACCCTCACCTGGATCTCCATCCTGGCCAGCTTCGGCCCCATCAAGGACCGGGTGAAGGAGTACATGATCTCCTTCCTCATCCTGGAGGTTGGGATGCTCGGCGTCTTCGTCGCCCTCGACCTCTTCCTCTTCTACATCTTCTGGGAGGTCGTCCTGGTCCCGATGTACCTGATCATCGGGATCTGGGGCGGGGCCAACCGCATCTACGCGACGATCAAGTTCGTCCTCTACACCCTGGTCGGGTCGCTCCTGATGCTGGTGGCCATCCTCGCCACCGCCTTCGCCTACCAGGCGGCGACCGGCTCGTGGGCCGGCGCGTTCGACCTCCAGAACCTCGCCGGCTTCGGCTTCGACCGGACCTTCCAGCTCCTCGCCTTCGCGGCCTTCGCGCTGGCCTTCGCGATCAAGGTCCCGATGTTCCCGTTCCACACGTGGCTGCCCGACGCCCACGTGGAGGCGCCGACGGCGGGGTCGGTGATCCTGGCCGGCGTTCTCCTCAAGCTGGGCGGCTACGGGTTCATCCGCTTCGCGCTCCCGCTCTTCCCCGAGGGGGCGCAGGCCTTCGCGCCGCTGATCATCGCCCTCTCGGTGATCGCGATCATCTACGGGGCGATCGTGGCCCTCGTGCAACCCGACCTCAAGAAGCTCGTGGCCTACAGCTCGGTCAGCCACATGGGGTTCGTCACCCTGGGGATCTTCATCTTCCAGGAGCAGGGGCTCCAGGGAGCGATCCTCCAGATGGTCAACCACGGCCTGATCACGGGCGCTCTCTTCCTCCTCGTCGGCGTCATCTACGAGAGGACCCACGACCGGGCGATCGCGAAGATGGGCGGCCTGGGTGGGCCGGTGCCGGTCTACTCGGCTGCGCTCGGGTTCTTCGTCTTCGCCTCCGTGGGCCTGCCGGGCCTGGCCGGCTTCGTCGGCGAGTTCCTGGTCTTCCAGGGCGCGTTCGTCTTCAACCCCTGGGTCGCGGCGGTCATCGCGTTCGTGATGGTCCTCGCCGCTGCCTACCTCCTCTGGATGCAGCAGCGAGTCCTGTTCGGCCCCGTCTCGGACTTCCTGAAGGGGATCGGCCGCCACCTCACGGACATGCGGCCGGTGGAGATCCTGACGCTGGCGCCGCTCGGCGCCCTCACCGTGATCCTGGGCCTCTTCCCGGGCCTCGTGCTGGACCTCATCGCGGGGTCGGTGCGGGCCGTCCTCGCCGCCGTCGACCCGTCGCTCGCGACGGCGATCGGGAACTGACGGGAGCGCCGCCGATGTCCCTCGACGACCTCGCCCTCATCGCCCCGCTGGCCGCCGCCGTCCTGGTGGCGGGGGCGATCATCCTCGCCGACCTCGTCAAGCCGGGCAGCACGACGGTGGCCGTGGGGGTCGGCCTGCTTGGCCTGGGCGTCGTCGCCGCCCTCGTCGTCTGGATCGGCGGCATGCCCGGGCACAGCCTTCGGCGGCTCGTACCGCGTGGACGACCTGACCACGTTCCTCCACCTCGTCTTCGTGGCGATCGTGGCCCTCACGATCCTCTTCGGGCCGGACTACCTGGTGCCGCGCGGGCTGCCGGTCGCCGAGTTCGCCGCAATCCTCGTCTTCGCCCTCGCGGGCGCGATGCTCGTCGCCGCGTCGGCCGACCTCCTCGTTCTCTTCCTGGGCCTGGAGCTGATGGTCATCCCGGGCTACCTGCTGGCGGGCTTCCACAAGCGCGATGCGCTCTCCACCGAGGGCGCCATCAAGTACTTCCTGCTGGGCTCGTTCTCGAGCGCGATCTTCCTGTTCGGCCTGGCGTTCGTGTGGGGGCTCACCGGCTCGACCCGGATCGGTGAGGTCGCGGCCGTCCTGGAGCAGATCGTCGAGGGCCAGGCGACCCTCTCGCCCGGCCTGGCCATGGGTCTCGCCTTCCTGACCACCGGCGTGGCCTTCAAGATCGCGGCCGTCCCCTTCCACTACTGGACGCCGGACGCCTACCAGGGCTCGCCGACGCCGATCACCGGGTACCTCTCGGTGGGCCCGAAGGTCGGTGCCTTCGCCCTCATCCTGCGGGTCTTCGCCGAGGCGCTGGGGCCACTCCAGGAGGAGTGGCTCATCGTCATCTTCGTCCTGGCCACGCTGACGATGACCCTGGGCAACCTCGTCGCGCTCACACAGGACAACGTCAAGCGGATGCTGGCGTACTCCTCGATCGCGCACACCGGCTACATGCTGGTAGGCCTCGCCGCCTATGCCGGCGGCCAGATCGAGGGCCTCGAGGGGCTCCTCTTCTACAGCGCCGCCTATGCCTTCATGAACCTGGGCGCCTTCGCCGTGGTCGCGGCGCTCCAGAAGCGTCCCGGCGTCACCAGCCGCCTGGAGACGTTCGCCGGCCTGGGCCGCCGGGAGCCCCTGCTCGGGATCCTCATGGTCCTCTTTCTGCTGTCGCTGACGGGGATCCCGCCGACGGCCGGCTTCTTCGCCAAGGCGTACGTCATCCTCGCCGCGGTGCAGGGCGGCGGGTGGCTGACCCTCCTGGCCGTCATCGCGGTGCTCAACGCCGCGGCGGCCGCCTTCTACTACCTCCGCGTCGTCGTGTACATGTACATGCGCGAGCCGCAGGCGGAGCCGGCGCCGGTGGGCCACGGCGCGCTCCTGCGCCTGGGCCTGGCCATCACCGCGGTCATGACCGTGACCCTGGGACTCTTCCCCGGCCCGTTCCTCGAGAGCGTCGAGTCGGCCGCGCAGGCGGTCGGCGCGGCGCTTCCCTGATCGGCGCCGGGCCGCGCCGGCGCCGCGCCCACCGCCCCGCCTGCCGGCCCGCCTGGTCGCGCGTCCTCGCGGCCAGTCCCGCGCCCCGGGGCGTCACGTCTCCGCTCGCCTCCGGCCGGTGGCGGGCTCCTCCTCTTCCTCCAGCCGTCGTGCGAGGGCGCGCAGCACCGGCCCCGTCGCCGCCGGGTCGGGAAGCATGACGTCGGCGGTCCGAAGGACCTCCGACGGCGTCTCCGCGGCGCGTCGCACGCCGATCGTCAGCCCCTGCGCCAGGCGGCCGGACGCCCGGGCGGCGGCCACAGCGCGGAACGCCTCCGCGTCCGAGCGGTCGTCGCCGAGGACGGCGACTGCCGCCGGTCGGTGGCGCTCCATCAGCCGCTCCATCGCCTCGCCCTTGGCGCCGGCCTCGGCGGGACGGAGCTCGAGGATCCGCCAGGTCTCGTGGTGCGTGAACGCGGTCGTCCGGTGCTGCGGCGGGAGCGCCTCGGACGCCGCGCCGAGCGCCGCCAGGATCCGGGACCGGGCGGCGGCCGCGTCGTCGGCCGTCCGGTAGTGGAAGGCGACGGAGGGGCCCTTCGGCTCGACGTAGAGCCATTCGGCGTCGGCGAGGAGGCGCCCCACCTCGTCGCCGAGGCGGCGCGACGGCTCCAGGTGCGCGGCGTGCCGGGGATCGTGCACGACCCGCAGCCGCTCCGCGGCGACCCGGGGCGGCAGGTCACCACCCTGGAGCCCGTGGTCGCCGAGGTACGTGACACCCCCGATCCGGATCCGGCCGGCGACGTCGAGCGCGGTACGCCCGGAGAGTATCGCGAGGGCCAGGCGCTCCGGGCGGCGCGCGGGCGATCCGCCCGAGGCGGCGGAGGGCACGGCGGGCGTCGGGGTGAAGGGTCGCGGCGGCGGGGTCGGGGTCGATCCGGGCAAGGGTGCCGTCGAAGTCGCAGACGAGGAGGATCGTCCCTTCCACGTCCGCGAGGGCCGCGGCGGAGGCCGCGGCGACGGCGACGGCTGCGCCCGGATGCCGTCTCATTCGCCGATCGTCACGCCGGGGAGGATCGTGGCCAGGCCGCGCGCCATCTGGTCGGGTCCCAGCCCGCCGAGCGCCGCGTCCTGCACGATGCCCGCCGCGTCGATCCAGTAATGGACGGGAAGAGCCACGGCATCCCAGGCCCGGGCCTGGCTCCCGTCGCCGTCGAGGCCCACCGGGAACGTCACGTCGAGGGACTCCACGAACGGCCTGACCGTCGCCGCGTCCTCCTTCACGTGGACGGCGAGGACCACGAGGCCGGCCTCCGCGTAGCGGACGGCGAACCCGTTCATGAGCGGATACTCGTCGCGGCAGGGCGGGCAGTACGTCCCCGTGAAGACGATCCAGACCGGCTTCCCCCGGTAGGCGGCGAGGTCCAGCGTGCCGCCGTCCAGGCCGGCGGCGACCATCGGCGGCGCGGCCGAGCCGACGAGCGGGAACGGGGACGGGCTGCGGGTCGCGCTCGGGGAGGGCACCGTGCTCGTGCTCGGCGTGGGCGCCGCGGTCGGCGACGGCGTGGCGGCGGCGACGGTCGGTGCCGGGGTCGGCGCGACGCTGGGCGGTGGCGCCGCGGGGACGAGCGAGTAGACGGCGACGGCCAGGCCCAGCGCGGCGGCCACGCCGACGAGGAGGCCGAGGGAGATCGCGACGAACGTCCGCATCGGCCCGGAGCGTAGCGGACTCCCGGCCGCGGCGCCCGCGCCGGCAGAGAAGCCGGTGCCGGGAGGGGCGCGCCGGCCACGGGGCGGAACAGGACCGGGACCTCCGGCGTCTGGGGGCCGGACGAAACCGCCGGGCTGCCTCGTCCGAAATCCTCGCTAGGATGCTCCTACAGATGCGCTCACTCCTCGACTGGATCCGGCGCCGCCTGCTGCCCGCCCTCGTGACGGCGGCCGGCGTCGCGCTGCTCGTCGGGGGCCTGCTGACCTACCAGGATCCGCCTGGGGCGGCCGCTCTGGCGCCGGCGCCGACGCCCGCCCCCACCGAGCGGCCCTCGCCGAGCCTCCTCCCGCTCCCGTCGCTCGGCCCGGCGGCGTCGACCGCGCCGGCGTCGAGCCCGGTGGCGGCCCGGGTGGCGACCCGCGTCGTCGTCCCCGCCCTGCGGATCGACCTGCCGGTCGTGAAGCCGCCGAACGACCCGGACCACTTCCCCTACTGCGGCGTCGCCGAGTACCTCCCCCAGCTGAGCCAGCCAGGCTACCCGGGCACGACCTACCTCTACGCCCATGCGCGGGTCGGGATGTTCCTGCCGCTCCTCGAGACCGCCGACGCGACGATGCCCGGGATGCTCGTGCAGGTCTACACGAACGACAACCAGGTCTTCCTCTACGAGATCACGACCGTCCTGCGCAACCAGACCAGCCTGGACATCGCCTTCGCCGCGACGGAGGAGCAGCTGATGCTCCAGACCTCGGAGGGCCCGCGCGGGACCGTCGGGAAGACGATGATCGTGGCCCGCCCCATCAGCGTGGGGCCGGCGGACCCGGAGGCGGCGAACCCGGTCGCGAAGCCGGTCGTCTGCGAGTAGGCGCGGACGCCCCGACGTCGTCGCGGCGGGCCGCCGTCAGATCCAGCTGATCCGGCGCAGGATCACCGCGATGAGCACGGCCAGCCCCGTGATCCCGAGCGTGACGATCCAGAATCCGGGCGCCTCGCCGAGCCGGAAGGCGGCGCCCGCCTCGCTCATCCCGAAGATCCCGGCGAATGCCCCGATCCCGGCCAGGATCACGGTGATCCCGGTCAGTCGCTTCATGATGAGCGACAGGTTGTTGTTGACCGTCGAGAGGTAGACGTCGAGGGCCGCCGTCACCAGCTCCCGGAACGAGTCGTACTCGTCCGAGAGGTGGACGGCGTGGTCGTAGATGTCGCGGAAGTAGATCACGTTCTCCGGCGCGATGAAGGGGAGCGGCCGGTTCGTCAGCTGGTTGAAGACCTCGCGCTGGGGCGAGCTGACGTGGCGAAGATCGACCAGCTGCCGCTTGAGGGCGAAGAGCTGCTCGAGCGTGTCGGGGTCCGGCCGGCTGACGATCCGGTCCTCGAGCTCGTCGACGGCGTCCTCGATCCGGTCGAAGACCGGGTAGTAGTCGTCGACGACGTAGTCCAGGAGGGCCCACAGGAGGTAGTCGGTGCCCCGGGCGAGGACGGGGGCCACGCCGTCGCGGAGATGCTGCGCGCGGCGGGCATCCCAGTACTTCGTGTGGGCGGTCAGGAGGAAGGTGCTCCCCAGGACGATGTCGATCTCGTCGACCAGGAGCTCCCGCTCCCAGGCCACGGCGAAGACGACGAGGTGGGCGAACCCGTCGGTGAGCTCCAGCTTCGGGCGCTGGTTCCGCTCCACGATGTCCTCGGCGATGAGGGGGTGCAGGCCGAGCTCGCCGGCGACGGCCGCGACGAGGGCCGGCGACGGGTCGGTGAGGTCGACCCATGTTCGGGCGCCCGACTCGCCGACGGCGTGGTGGAGCGCCTCGAGCCCGGCCAGCGAGCGGTGGACGCCATCGCGCCAGTGCTCGATCCGCAGGCCGGCCTCCGCCTCCTCGCGGAGAGCCGCCGCCCCGACCGCCGACGCCCCCGCCACGCCGGTCCCCGGGGCCCCGTCAGAGGGCGAGGGTCGGCTCGGGCTCGCCGCCGGGTCCGGCTCCATCGCCATCGCCACCTCCCGCCGCGGCCGCACCGCCGACGGCCGTCTCGGGGTGGAGCATACGCGGCCGCGTGCCGAGCGCGAGGCCGGCCGGCACCGCCGCAACCGTGACGCCGGCCGCGACGAGGAAGAGCCCCACCATCGTCTCGGCCGCCCGCTCGGCCGCCCATGCCTCCAGCGCCGCGACGACGAGCGGGTCGCGGAGCGGCCGGTCGGCGAGGGCCGGCGGCACGATGTCGCGGTACGCATCCGGCGAGCCGAACACCTGGTCGGAGAGCCGGTCGATCGTCGTCGAGCCATAGGCCGTCAGGACCGCGAGCCCGATTGCCATCCCGATCATCCGGGCCACGGTCACGGTCGCCGAGGCGGCCCCGAAGCGCGCCCGGCCGACGGCCTCGACGGCCGCCGTGGAGCGGGGGGTGACGGTGAGGCCGAACCCGAGCCCGAAGAGCCCGCCCGCGGCGGCGATCAGCGGGTAGGTCACCGACGCGTCCCAGGTCCCCATCCAGGCGAGGCCTCCGACCGCGGCCGCCAGGCCCAGCGCCGTCACCGCCCGCAGGGACCAGCGCCGCACGAGCCAGCCCGACAGGAGCGCCCCGACGGCGGTGGCGCCGGCGAGGGCGCCGAGGGCGAGACGCTGGTCGTCCGGCCCGCCGTAGAGGACACGGTCGACGAAGACGGCCGTGCCGACGATCGCCGTCGCGAACGCGTAGCCGGTGAGGAGGCTCACGAGCGCGGCCGAGCTGAAGACGCGGTCGGCGAACAGGCGCGGGTCCAGGAAGGGGTCGGCGCGGCGGAGGCCGAGGGCGACGGCGGCGATCCCGGCGGCGATCCCCGTCCCGACGAGGGCCAGCGAGACCATGGCCGGGTCGAGGCCGGCGGCGTCGGCCGCACCCGCCTGCTCGCCGAGAAGGGTGACGCCCAGGAGGATCGCCCCGAGGGCGACGGTGAAGAGGATCGCGCCGGCGAGATCGACGCGCGCCCGGGTGCGGGGCGTGTCCCAGCCGGCCGTGGCGGCCCAGCCGAAGGCCAGGGCGACGATCCCGATCGGCACGTTCACGTAGAAGACGTAGCGCCAGGCCGGGGCCAGGAAGTCGGCGGCCGGGCCGCCCAGGATCCCCAGCGCGGCGAGCGCGGTCTCGGGGCGGACGAAGTCGAGGATCGCCGCGCCAACGAACGGCCCGGCGGCCATGCCCAGGAAGGTGAGCGCCCCGATGATCCCGAGGGCCCGTGGGCGTTCGTGCCCCTCGAAGAGGTGCGAGGCGGCCGCCGTGGCGACCGGCACCAGGGCGCCGCCGCCGACCGCCTGGATGGCCCGCGCGACGATGAGCTGGTCGAGCGTCTGGGACATCCCCGCGAGGAGCGACCCGAGGGTGAACGCCACGAGCGCACCCAGGAAGATCCGCCGCGCACCCCACAGGTCGGCGAGGCGGCCGGCGAGCGGCATCGTCCCCACGTACACGAGGAGGTAGGCGTTGATGATCCAGCTGGCGTGGCGGAGCTCGGTCCAGCTGCCCAGGTCGACGACGATCGCGGGCAGCGCGACCGCGGTGATCATCAGCTCGAGGCCGGCGAGGAAGACGCCCGTCCCGAGGACGGCGAGGAGGACGAGCGCCACGCGGCGATCCATGTGCTGAGTGTAGGCGAGCGCGGTCGGGAGACCGTCCGACGACGGCGGCCGAGCTCGGCGGGAGCGGCGGGCGACCCGGCCCCGGACCGGGCGGCGGCACCGGCCCGACACGCCCCGGCGGCACCGGCCCGACGCTCGCCCGGGCCCGGGGCCCACCTGGGACACGCTTGACGCCGGCCTCGGCCGGAGGCACGCTCGCGTCGATGGCGAGCCACCGTCCCGACGACGATCCATCCGAGGACCTGCCCCCGGCGGAAGCGGCGCGCGCGCGCCGCCGCGATCACAATTCCGCGGCCGCCGCGCGGTCCGGGATGCGGACCGGCTTGGCCAAGCAGTTCAAGCAGGTGCTCGATGCCCAGGCGAAGCGATCCCGGGCGGTACGACCCCGCCCGGCCGCGCAGGCGCCCACGGACGAGCCGTCGTCCGATCCCCCGCCCGAGCCGCCGCCGAAGAAGCGCGGCCACCGCGCCCATCGCCCCGCCGAGCCCCGGTGAGCGACGACCTCGTCGCCCCGGACGCGCTCCTTGACAGCGCCGTCGGTCGTGCGTACCATCAACGTCGCTTTATATAAACGCTTGTTGCTGCGCGCCGCCGGCCCTCGACGACCCGCCGCGCGCCACCCCGATCGGAGCCCCAGCCTGAGCCCCTCGCCCGCCCGCTTCCGGTCCACGATCGCCGCGATCGTCGACCAGCCCGACGACCTGCGCGAGATCCGGACCTTCCACAAGGCCCTCGCCGACGTCAACCGGCTGCGAATCGTGCGGCGCCTGGCCGACGGCCCGGCCAGCGTCGGTCAGCTGATCGACCACGTGGGCCTGAGCCAGCCGCTCGTCAGCCACCACCTGCGCCGCCTCCGCGAGGCCGGGCTCGTCGTGTCGCGACGGGCCGGCCGCGAGACGATCTGCTCGCTGCGCCCGGAGGCATTCGGCGAGGTCGCCGCGCGCGAACGCGCGATCCTGGGAATGGGTTGACCGATGACGATCTCGAACGACACCCGCGGCCGGGTCAAGAAGATCGGCGAGCCGATCGCCCTCTTCTTCGGCCGCCTGGGCCTGACCCCGGATGGGCTGACGCTGATCGGCTTCGGGATCACGACGGTCGGCGCCGTGCTGCTCGCCCTTCAGCTCTGGTTGATCGGCGGCCTGGTGGTCTTCGCCGGCGGCGTCTTCGACATGTTCGACGGGACGCTCGCGCGCGCCACGGGCCAGGTCAGCAAGCTTGGCGCCTTCATGGACTCCGTCTTCGACCGCTGGGGCGAGGCGCTCGTCTACGTCGGGCTCGTCGCCGGCCTCGCGGCCGCCGGCTGGGCGTACGGGCCCTCCCTCGCGGCCGCCGCGATGGCCTCGGCCTTCCTGGTCAGCTACGCCCGCGCCAAGTCGGAGGGCCTCGGCTTCTCGGCCGGAACCGGCATGGCCGCGGTCGGCGTGATGCCCCGCGAGATCCGCCTCGTGATCCTCTGCGGCGGCCTCGTCCTCGGCGGGCTGCTCGGCACGGCCGCGGGCGCCGGCGCGGACGCAGCCGCGATCCCGACCGGGATCCTCGTGATCGATGCCGCCCTCGCCGTCATCGCCATCGGCGCCACGATCACCGTCATCCAGCGCGTGCTGCACACCCGCTCCCAGGCCCGCGCGGCCGCCACGACCACGGAGGCCGGCGAGAAGGCGAGCTGAACGACGAACCCACCCCCAGATCATCCGACCACGAGGAGAACGAAGCAGAAATGGCGAAGAAGAACGGGAGCAGCGGCGTGAGCAGCAACGGGAACGGCGAGAAGCCGGCCGGCACCTGGGCCGGCTCGAAGCGCAGGGACGGCAAGATCCGCGTCGCGATCGTCGGCGTCGGCAACTGCGCCAGCAGCCTCGTCCAGGGACGCTACTACTACGAGAACGCGAAGGAGACGGACTTCGTCCCCGGGCTCATGCACGTGAGCCTCGGCGGCTACCACGTCCGCGACATCGAGTTCGTGGCCGCCTTCGACATCGACAAGAACAAGGTCGGCAAGGACCTCTCCGAGGCCATCTACCAGAAGCCGAACAACACCTACGTCTTCCAGCAGGTCCCCAGCCTCGGCGTGACGGTCGACCGCGGGATGACCCACGACGGCCTGGGCAAGTACCTCAGCCAGATCATCGAGAAGGCCCCCGGCCCCACCGCCGACGTCGTCGGTATCCTGCGGGAGCGCGAGGTCGACGTGGTGGTCTCCTACCTCCCGGTCGGGAGCGAGGAGGCCACGAAATGGTACGTCGAGCAGGCCCTCAAGGCCGGCGTCGGCTTCATCAACGCGATCCCGGTCTTCATCGGCCGCGAGCCCTACTGGCAGCGCCGGTTCGCCGAGGAGGGCCTCCCGGTCATCGGCGACGACATCAAGAGCCAGGTCGGGGCCACGATCAGCCACCGCGTCCTGACCCGCCTGTTCATGGACCGCGGCGTCCGCCTGGACCGCACCTACCAGCTCAACTTCGGCGGCAACACCGACTTCCTCAACATGCTTGAGCGCGAGCGCCTCGAGAGCAAGAAGATCAGCAAGACGAACGCCGTCACCTCGATGCTCGACTACGAGCTCGACCCCGACGACGTCCACGTCGGCCCGTCGGACCACGTGCCGTGGCTCCTCGACCGCAAGTGGTGCTACATCCGGATGGAGGGCACGACCTTCGGCGACGTGCCGCTCAACGCCGAGCTCAAGCTGGAGGTCTGGGACAGCCCCAACAGCGCCGGCGTCATCACCGACGCCATCCGCTGCCTGAAGCTCGGCCTGGACCGCGGCCTCAAGGGGACGCTCGTCGCCCCGTCGAGCTACTTCATGAAGAGCCCGCCCCAGCAGATCCACGACGACATCGCCTTCAATCGCGTCGAGGCGTTCATTCGCGGCGAGGACAACGAGACGCTCGTGGGGACCGAGAAGCCGGTCGCCCGCAAGCTCCGCACCCTGGCGAAGGCGCCGGCGAAGGCCGCCACGAAGTGACCGACGGCGCCGGGACCTCCGGCGACGGAGCGGCCGCGGCGCGGCCGCGAACCGCTCCCTACGGCGACGACAACGGCAGCGGGGGGCGCCTCCGGGCGCCCCACCGGCGCGAGGTCACGGGCCCGCGCCTCCGCGAGAAGACGGTCGTCGCGGCCTATCGCGGCGGCTCGTGGGTCCTCGGCCGGCTCCCGTTCGGGCCCACCGTCCGCGTCGCCGGCTGGATCTCCGACGCGGTCTGGTGGGCCTGGCCCGAGAAGCGCCGCCACGTCCGGGCGAACGCCGCCCGGATCCTGGCCCTGCCCCCCGAGGACCGACGGGTGGCCGCCCTGGGCCGGGCCGTGTTCCGCAACCAGACTCGCTGGGTCGTCGAGGGGTTCCATCTCCCGCGGATGTCGCGTGAGGAGCACGTGGCCCTCTTCGACGCCCCGGCTGCCGACCGCGTCCACGAGGTGTGGGAGGCCTCCCGGGGCACGATCGTCGTCGGGCTCCACATCGGCAACGGCGACGCTGCGGCGGCGGCGCTCGCCGGGCGGGGCTGGCCGTTCAACGTGCTCGCCGAGGACACCGCCTACGACGAGCTCTTCGAGCGGATGTTCGAGCAGCGCCGCGCGTGGGGCGTGCGGGTGATCCGCTGGCGCAACCTCCGCGAGGTCTACCGGGTGCTGCGGAACCGCGAGATGCTGGGGCTGCTCGTCGACTGGGGCTACCGCCCCGACGGCCAGCCGGTCCGCCTGCTCGGCTCCTGGACGACGCTGCCGGCCGGGCCGGCCGTCCTGGCCGCGAGGACCGGCGCCACCATCCTCCCCTTCTGGACGGTCCGCCGCCCGGACGGGACGTTCGCCGGCGACGCCGGCGCGCCGATCCTCGTCGGC
Organism: uncultured Chloroflexia bacterium; assembly: GCA_963709605.1. Taxonomy (GTDB): domain Bacteria; phylum Chloroflexota; class Limnocylindria; order Limnocylindrales; family CSP1-4; genus CTSoil-043. Next base: position 291,217 of record CAVPWX010000007.1, read on the forward strand.
TCGACCGCTCCCGCGGAGATCGCCCGGGCGACCCAGGCGATCGCCGACGCCCTCGAGCCGATCATCCGGGCCGTGCCCGAGCAGTGGTGCGTCTTCAAGCCCATGTGGCCGGACGACCCGGCCGAGGAGGCCGCCCTGGCAGCCCGGGCGGGCGCCGTCTCGGCGGCACCCGGATGACCACCCCGGACGGCGCCGGCCGCCGGGACGAGCGCGGCACGGCCGTGCAGCGCGCCCGGGCCGCCCTGGTGGTGGGCCTCGCCGCGATCCTCGGGCGCCTCCCGACGGCGTTCGTCGGCGGCGTGTCGGACGCGATCGGCGAGCTCTGGTACCGCCTGGCGCCCGACCGGGCGGCGATCGCGCGCGGGAACCTTGCCCACGTGGCGGCCTGGCTCGCGGCCGAGGGCCGCGGGAGCGCGCGCGCCCGGGCCGCGGCATCCGACCCGGCGGCCCTGGAGCGGCTGGTCCGGGCCGCGTTCCGCCACGGCGTCCGGACCTACGCGGAGACGCTCCGGGCCGGGGCCACGGCACGCGACGTCCGGCGCGGTCTCGTGATCGAATCGCCGGAGGCGGTCGACGCGGCGTTTGCCGCCGGCGGGCCGATCATCTTCGCGACCCTCCACTTCGGCTCGATGATGGGCGTGAGCACCGTTCTCAGCGACCGGATCCGCGTCCCCATCACGGCGCCGATGGAGACGCTCGGCGACCCGGAGCTGCAGCGCGTCCTGCGCCGGGTGCGCGAGGGCGGCGGGGCCCGGATCGTCGACCTGCGCGAGGCGCGCCGCGAGCTCCGGGCGGCACTCGGCCGAGGCGAGGGCGTGGGACTCGTCGCCGACCGCGACATCGCCGGCGGCGGCGTCCCGGTGACCCTCTTCGGGCAGCCGGCATCGCTCCCCATCGGGCCCGCGTATCTCGCGATCGACACCGGCGCGCCGCTCCACGTGGCGGCCACCCGCCGCGTGGCGCGCGATCGGTTCCGGGGCTGGCTGGTGACCCTGCCGCATCCGCCCGCCGACCTGCCCCGCCGGGCCCGGATCGAGGCGCTGCTGCAGGCCGAGGCCCGCGCCTTCGAGGATCTCGTGGCCCCCGCGCCGGAGCAGTGGTGGTCCGTCTTCTACCCGATCTGGAAGGGCGTGGGCCCGCGACCCAGGGGGGCCGCGGCGGCGCCCCCGTTGGCCGCGGGCTCGGCGGCGGCGGTCGGGGCCGTCCCGCCGGCGGCGGTCGGGGCGAACCGCCCGGGGCCGGAGCCTGTCAGGGAGCCGCGCCCATGAGTCGACCCCTCCTGCGCTCCACGCACGGCCCCGACCCGGACGAGCCCCACGGTCGCGCCGACCTCCACGTCCACACGCTCGCCTCCGACGGCGTGAGCGGGGTGGAGGAGATCCTGGCCTTCGTCATGGAGCAGACGCAGCTCGACGTGATCGCGATCGCCGACCACGAGCGCGTCGATGCCGCCCACGCCGCGCGGGCCATCGCCCGGGCCCGGGATCTGCCCGTCGAGGTGGTCATCGGCGAGGAGGTGTCCACGCGGGGCGGGCACCTCCTGGCCCTCTTCATCGAGGAGCCGATCCCGCCCCTGCGGTCCCTCCGGGAGTCGATCGGGTTGGTCCACGAGCAGGGCGGCCTCGCGATCCCGGCCCACCCGCTCTTCCCGTACCCGATGTGCGCCCAGGCCTGGGTCCTCCGGGCGCTCCTGGGGTCCGACGACCCGCGGGTCCGGCCCGACGGCATCGAGGCGTTCAACCCGACGACCTTCGGGCGGCCGTTCCACCGCCGGGTCGTCGCCTTCGCCGCGGAGCACGGGCTGGCCGTGGTGGGGAACAGCGACGCCCACGAGGCCGCCAGCGTGGGGATCGGCTGGACCACGTTCCCCGGGCGGACCGCCGAGGACGTGCGAGCCGCGATCCTCGAGCACCGCACGGGCTGGCACGGCAGCTTTCACGGGACGACCTCGCAGCTGCCGACCTTCGGCAGGCAGCTCCGGAAGTACGGGCGTGACGCCCGGGCGGAGGTCCTGGGCCGGGTCCGCCGCGACGGGTCCGGGCGCGACCTCGGCTACCCCGGGGGGACGCGGCGCCCGCCGGTCCTCGACACGGCGGCCATCTCGCCGCCCACCGCCGGGGAACGGCCGTGAAGATCGGCCTCGTCACGCCGTACGTGTACCCGCTCCCCGGCGGCGTCAACGACCACGTCGGCCACCTGTACGAGAGCCTGCGGGCGCGGGGCCACGACGTCCGCATCCTGACCGCCAGCCACGGCCTCCAGCGGAGCTCCGAGGGCGACGTGATCCGCATCGGCAAGGGCTTCTCGGTGCCGGCCAACGGGTCGGTCGGGACGCTCACGATCTCGCCGCGCTACCAGTCCCAGATCAGGGACGTCCTGGCGCGGGAGCGCTTCGACCTGCTCCACTTCCACGAGCCGTTCGTGCCGTTCCTGACCCTCATGACCCTCCGCGAATCGCACAGCGTCAACGTCGCCACCTTCCACGCCTTCGCGGGGTACGCGCCCGGCTACCAGCTCGGTGGCCGGATGCTGGGCCCGGTGGCGGCCAGTCGCCTCCACGGCCGGATCGCCGTCAGCGCGGCCGCGCGCCACTTCGCCGACCGCTACCTGCCCGGTGACTACAAGGTGATCCCCAACGGCGTCGACCTGCAGCGCTTCGCCAACGCCGTGCCGCTCGCCCGCTGGCAGGACGGCCACCCGAACATCCTCTTCGTCGGCCGCCTGGAGCCCCGCAAGGGCCTGATCCCTCTCCTGAAGGCGTTCCGGATCGTCCGCAAGGCCGGCTGCGACTGCCGCCTCCTGGTCGTCGGCTCGGGGCCCCTGGAGCGCGAGGCGCGCCGCTACGTCATGACCCGCCGCCTGCTCGGCGTCGAGTTCCTCGGCCGGGTCTCGGACCAGGAGAAGGTCCAGCTCTTCAAGACGGCCGACGTCTACGTCTCGCCCGCCACCGGCCGGGAGAGCTTCGGCATCGTCCTCCTCGAGGCGATGGCGTCCGGCACGGCCGTCGTCTGCAGCGACATCCACGGGTACAAGGGGGTCGTGCGGCGCGACGAGCAGGCGCTCCTGGTGCCGCCCGGCGACCAGCGGGCCCTGGCGGAGGCGATCCTCCGGCTCATCGTCGACCCGGCCCTGCGGGCGCGGCTCGGGTCGAGCGGGCTGGAGCGCGCCCGGGAGTTCGGCTGGGACCGGATCGCAGCCCGGGTCGAGGCCTACTACGGCTTCGTCATCCGGCGCCTCGCGGCCCAGGGCTCGCTCCCGCCCCATTTCACGGCGGAGGTGCCACCCGATCCCCGCACGGGGACGCCTGCGGGCTGACGGCCGGTCAGGGCTCCGCGGACGCCGTGGCGGCGCGCTCGGCGAGGGCGAGCCGCCAGGCCCAGGCGCTGTACCCCACGAGGATCGCCGCGAGGAGCACCGCGGCGAAGAGGGTGAGCGGCCACGGCCCGAGGAGGGAGACGGTGACGGCCGGGTCGGTGTTGACCGGGAACTGGAACGGGTAGAGCCACGTGGGCAGGAGGCCCTGGTACCAGTTGAAGATCGCATTGGGGAGCGGCAGCCCGGAGATGTTGGGGTAGAAGAGGACGAAGGTGAACGCGGCGACCAGCACCAGCCCGACCGTGAAGCGGCGCGGCGAGGTGGCGCTCCAGGCGAGGTAGGCGAGCGGCCCCAGGACCACCAGGAGGGCGAGGGCCAGGACCTCGCCCGGCACGTTCGGGAAGACGACGAGCGGGGTCGAGGGGAGGACCGCCCAGGCCGCGAGGAGCGCGACGAGTCCCGCGGCGGCGGTCACGGCGAGGCGCACGAGGCGCGGTCCGGTGGCGGCCCGGCCCTCGTCCGTGCGGGCCCCGCGGTCGAGGGCGAGCAGCTGCCAGACCAGGAGCGCCCCGGCCACCCCGACGACCGCGAGGAGCCCCAGGAGCTGGGCAGAGAGCGAGACCGACAGCGAGGCCGCGCTGGAGCACGCCTGCGACCCGGGGTTCGCCCGTTCCACGTCGAGCAGGGCGCAGAGGGGGCCCCGGAAGAGCCACATGACAACCGGGGCCACGAGCGCGCCGGCGGCCGCCCCCCGGGCCAGGAGCCAGGTCCGCCGCGAGGGCCCGTTCCAGAGCTCGGCGCCGAAGTAGGCGAGGGCCAGGAGGACGAAGGGGAGCGCCGTGTAGTAGTGGTACTGGAACGTGGCGCGGTCGATCCTGGCCCAGGGGAGCCACAGCGCGGCGAACATGACGGCAACGAACGCCAGGGCCAGGCTGCGGCGACGGAAGGCCTGCCAGGCGACGAAGGCGAAGGCGGGGATCGAGAGCCACCAGGTGACGAGGTTGCCGCTGTCGTAGATCGCGCCCACGGTCGGCCCGGCGAAGCTGTCCTGGTAGAACCAGACGGGCTTGAGGTTGGCCGGCCAGGCCCACCACGGCGAGGACGCCGCGTGCGTGGCCCGCAGGTTGTTGTGGTACTCGTACATCGAGCGGGTCAGGTCGGCCAGCGTCTGGCCCTCGTGCCCGGGCGGCCAGCCGGTCACGACCTGGTTGCCGAGGGCGACCCACGGCAGGTACGTGACGACGTAGACCGCGACCGGGATCGCGAGGAGCGAGACCGCGGCCCACGCGATGGGGATGCCTCCCAGCCAGCCGGGCCGGAGCCAGCCCGCGGGAGCAGGGGCGGCGGGCTCGAGGAGGGCCGCCGGGTCGTCGGCCGCCGGCGGCGGCGCCAGCGGCCCGAAGCCCAGCCGCGCCGCCAGCCAGAACGCCCCGGCGGCCACCCCGCCGAGGGCCATCAGCCCGACCGCTGCCGCGATCGCCGCGGACCCCAGGCCGAGCGGGATCGCGGCCAGCCCGACCAGGATCCCGGCAACGGCCGGCCCGGCGACGGCGATCCGCACCTCCTCGACGGTCCAGGCAACCGGGTGGAGGACGGCGACGGCCGCCGCGACGAGGGTGAGGGCCACCATGAGGAGGAGGAAGACGACGTTGCCGCCCGACGTCGCCTCCGGTCCCGTCGCGATCGCGATGTACCCGAGCCCGCCCGCGATCGCGGCCAGCCCGATGACGATGAGGGTCCGCCCCAGCGCGGACCTCAGGAGGACGAGAAGGCCGATGCCCCCGATCGCATAGAGGGCGACCCACTTGGACGCCAGGGCAAGGCCGAGCAGGACGCCGACGAGCGGCAGGCCGGCCCAGAAGGCGCCGCGCCACCTCCACGCGCCGCTCCAGATGGCGGCGAAGAGCGTCACCGCGGCGAGGATGAAGAAGGCCACGTAGGCGTCGTTCATGGCGATGCGGGACTGGGCGAACAGCATCCCGTCGGCGAGGACGAAGAGCCCGGCGAGGACGGCGATCGAGCGGCGCCGGAAGAGGATCCGGGCAAGGAGGAAGACCAGCCCCGCCATCAAGGCGCCCAGGAACATGCCGGGAGCTCGCCAGGCGAAGGCATGCTGGCCGATGTCGACTGCCGCGCCCGCCCCGTCGGACGCGAACGCCAGCAGCTCCTGGCGGTCGGAGGAGGGGTGGGCGGCGGCCGTGTCGGTCGCCCAGGCGACCGGGGTGAACGGGAGGACGGCGTCGGCGAAGACGGCGTTGCCGCGCGGCTCGACGACGTAGATCGTGGCGGCCATCCCGTCGGGCGTGCGCCCGAGGGCGTGGACGAGCTGGCTAGCCGGGTTGTACGCGATGCGCTCTTGCGGGCCGGGCATCCAGACGGTCCGGTCGAGGGACGCTGCGGTGCCCTCGTCCGGGATCTTGACGACCGCCAGGGCGCTGCCGCTCGCGGCGTAGAGCGTCGGCTCGTCGATGCCGGTCACCTCGACGAGTCCCGTGGCCGGGGCGTCCAGCGGGACGCTGCCCGTCTGGCGGGCCGTCGCCGGCTCGACGAAGGTGATGCCGGCCGCGGCCGCCGCCGCGACCCGCGGGACCTCGCGGATCCGGAGTCCCGGCAGCTTCCCCTCGCCCACGGCCTGGTCGACGGCCTCCCGGCCGCCCGCCAGGTCGCTCGTCAGGACGACCTCCGGCGCGTCCCGCACCAGCAGCTCGCGGTACGACGCCTCGTCGCCGCCCACGAGGCGAGCCACCTCGGCGGCCGTCGCCGCGGGATCGACGACCTCCGCCGGCCTCGCGACGAGGGCGCTCACCCTCCCGGCGTCGACGACCTCCGCGAGCCCGGGGAGGGTCAGCCGTGAGAGCTCCCCCGCCGTGGCCGCGTCGAAGGTCGCCAGCCCGCCGCCGGGAAGCCCGGCGAGGACGTAGTCGCCGGATCCCGCGGTCCACAGCCGCTCGACGGGCTCACCGGCGGTGCTGCCGGCATCGGCGAAGGGGGCCGGCGCGAGCGCCTCGAGGTCCGCGCCAGAGGCCTCCCGCAGCTCGTCGGCCGGGACGGCCGTGTCCAGGGCGAGGATCGCGCCCGTCGCCGTCCCGACGTAGGCCTGGCGAGCGTCTGCGTCCACCGCGACGGCCTGCGCCCCCGGGACCGGGAAGCTCGCCAGCCGCTCCCGGGTCCGCAGGTCGTAGACGTCCAGCCGGTCTCCGGTCGCCACGTAGAGCCGCTCGCCGCCGCGCGTCATCGCGCCGGGCACCTCGGCCGCGGGCTCGTCCCAGCGGGGCTCGATCACCGCGTCCCGGACGGGGGTGCCGAGGTCGCTTTCCGCGACCACCCGGTCGTTGCCGAACAGCACGAGGCCGGCGGCCATCCCGTACTTCGCGAGGTGCGGGTGGGTGAACTCGTAGATCCCGTGCGGCTCGCCGTAGCGCCAGTGCTGCAGGAACTCCGTCGCCGTCCGGGCGTGGTAGACCTCGTCGAAGTGCATCCGCGCGGGCTCGCCGAGACGGAACGTCCGCAGGCAGAGGGTCGCGACGACGAGCACGACGAGGAGCCACAGGTCCAGCCGGTCGAACCGACCGCCCCCCTCGCGGGCCATCGCGGGCGACCGGTCGAAGGGCGCGCGCTCCTCGTCCGCCGGCTGAGGCGTCGCCGCGAGGAGCACCGGGCCGGGCTGGAGGCCGGGGGGTGCGGCGGCTGCGGGGGGCGCCGGAACCTCCCCCGGCAGATCCGGCGCACGGTCCTCCTCGGGCTCCCGGTCCCTCTCGCCGCCGACAGGCCGGGCCAGGAAGGCGGCGGCGGCGAGGAAGCCCGCGGCGTGGGCGGCCGCCGCCGCCGTCACGCCGGCCTGGGACCGCGCCGCCTCGCCGAGCCAGCCGCCCAGGCCACCGAGCGCGTCGAGCATCGGGCCCAGGCCGGGGCTCTCGTAGAAGGGCTGGGTCAGGACGCCGTAGAGGTTGGCGAAGTTGGCCGCCGCCAGCACGGCGTAGACGGCGGCCCAGCGGGGCCGCAGGGCGAGCAGGATCGCCCCGAGGGCGAAGAACGGGTAGAGATACCGCTCGTGGACGCGGGTGGGGAGGACGAAGAACGCGATCGCCATCACGGCGAGGGCCACGAGCAGGGCTCGGCGGTCATCGTGGCGACGCCACAAGACGACCATGAGCGCGGCGATCGCGGCGCCGATGAGGAGCGAGCCGGCGATCACGGCCGGCGCGCCGAGGACCGTGTAGTACGGGTCCCCGGGGATCTCGGGGTTCGGGGCGTCGCGGATCCACGTCCCGCTCGAGGCGAGCCCCGACCCGTCGAGGGAGACGAGGGCCCACGGGTTGTAGGCGTTGACCGTGACGTAGGGGTAGCCGCCGGCGGTCTGGATGATCTGGCCGAGGAGGCTGTCCTCGAAGCCGACGAGCCCCGGAATCGGGACGATCGCGAGGCCGAAGGGCAGGCAGACGAGCGTGGCCGTGACGAGACCGGCAAGCGTCGTGGTGAGGATCCGGATCGGGCCGCCACCCAGGCGGCTGCCGTCGTCCGGCCGCTCGACCCAGTGGCGACGGATGATGACCACCGCGGCGAGCGGGATCAGGATCCCGAACTGCGGCTTGATGATGGCCGCGATCGTGGTGAGGACCGCGGCCCGCTCCGAGTTGCCCCGCCAGAGCTCGCGGACGGCGAGCACGAGGACCAGCGTCCCGACCAAATCGACCTGGGCCCAGACGGCGCTGTCGAACCAGGAGATCGGCACGAAGAGGAAGACGGCGGCGGCGAGGAGCGCCCGGTTGCGGCTCGCTCCGAGCTCGGCGGCCAGGGCGAAGATGGCGAGGGCCAGGCCGAGGTCGGCGACGATGGCCGGCAGCTTGAGGAGGCTCTCGATCGGGACGGCGAATGCCTGGGAGACCAGCCCGAGCCCCCACAGGACGTACAGGTAGCCGGGGGTGTAGTCGACGAAGAGCGGCCGGTCGTAGAGGCCCCACGGCCCGTTCCGGGCGAGCTCCATCGCCCAGCCGCTGAAGCTCGCGAGGTCGACCTTGAACCCGGAGCCGGGCAGCAGGACGTATGCGATGATGAGCCGGAGGGCGAGGCCGAGCGCAAGAAGGATGGCGAGCGGGACGATCGCGTCCCGCACCCCTACCCGGGCCTGCTCGCCGGCCCGCGCGCTCTCGCCCGCAGCGGGGCCTGGCACGGGTTGTTCGTTCGGCCTCCTGGAACGAGCGCTGAGGTGGACCGGAGTATAGCCCAGGGCCCGCCCCCCGATCCCGGGGGAGCCCTTCTCGCCGCGGCGGCCCCGCGGGCCCGGACGGCGGTCATCGTCGGCCTGGGCCTCGTGCTCGCGTGCCTTGTCCTCTACCAGCTGACCCGGCCCGGCTACCAGACGATCTACAACCACTTCGCCTGGCAGGCGCAGGCCTGGCTGGAGGGCCACGCCTCGATCCTCTACCCCGTCGCCGGGCCGGGAGGCAACGACTACTTCAACGACGTGATCCCCGTGGTCGGCGCGACGGGCGAGGCCACCGGCCGGGGGCTGATCCCCTTCCCCCCGCTGCCCGCGCTCGTGCTGCTCCCGTTCGTCGCCCTCTGGGGCCTTGCCGTGGACCAGGTGTTCCTGGCCATCGTCATCGGGGCGCTCGACGTCGGCCTCGCCTTCTGGCTCCTGGGGCGCCTCCCGGTCCGGTCGGCCGTCCGCAACCTGCTCACCGTCTTCGTGGGGACCGGGGCTGCCCTGTGGTACGCGGCGTCGCTGGGGTCGACCTGGTACTTCGCCCACGTCGTCGCGGTCGGCCTGGCGCTCGGCGCGGTCGGCCTCGCCCTCGATGCCGAGGCCCGGGAGGCTGCGCGCGACCCGGACGAGCCGCGCCCGTGGCTGGACGGGCGCCAGGTGGCGGCCGGGCTCCTCCTGGGGCTCGCCGCGACCAGTCGCCTCACGGTCATCTTCGGCCTTCCGTTCCTGGTCCTCGTGGGGGGCGGAGGGACATGGTGGCGGCGCGGCGCCTCGGCGGGGATCGGGGCCGCGATCCCGGTCCTCGGGCTGGTGGCCTACACGCTGGCCGCCACCGGCGCGCCCTTCAACCCGGTCTACGAGGCGCTCTACCACTATGAGGTCCTGGCGTACCCTGACCTTGGCTACAACGGCGCCTGGTCGCTCCAGGACCTCCGCTACATCCCCCAGAGCCTGGGGATCATGCTGTTCGGCCTGCCCGAGGCGATGCCGCCCTGCGAGCCGGGCGCCGTCCGCGAAGCGTGGAACGCGTCCGGCTGCTCCTGGCTCGTGCCCGGGCAGCGGGGGATGAGCTTCCTCCTGGCGAGCCCGGCGTACCTGCTGGCGCTGCCTGCCCTGGCCCTGCTCCGCGACCGGCGGGTGGCCGGGTCGCTCCTGGCGACCCTCGCGATCGCCACCGTCAACCTGGCGCACTTCAGCCAGGGCTGGGTCCAGTTCGGGTACCGCTTCAGCCTCGACTTCGCGCCGTTCCTCCTGGTGGCCGTGGCACTGGGAGCGGAGCGCTTCCTCGGCCCCCGCGACGCCCCGCGTCCGGCCCGGCTCGCCGTCGTGGCCGGCCTCGTGGCCGTCTCGGTGGCGATCCAGGCCTGGGGCATCGCCTGGGCCCGGACGCTCGGCTGGTGAGCGCGGCGCCGACCACCGGGCGGGGCCCGGCGGGACGGGATCCCAGCGTGCTCCTCCTCGCCGGCGCGCCCGTCCTGGTCGGGATCGTCGCCTTCGCCCTGGCCCGCAGCGCCATGCTCCCGGGCCAGGGCTTCTGGGACACCGGCGAGTTCCAGGTGGTCCCGCCGCTCTTCGGCACCGCCCACGCGACTGGCTACCCGAGCTACGTCACCCTCGGCTGGCTGGCGTCGCTGGCGCTCACCCCCGCGGGCGAGCCGGCGCTCCGGATGAACCTCCTGTCGGCCATCCTGCTCGCGGCTGCCGCAGGCCTGACCGTGATCCTCGTCCGGCAGCTGACCGGCCGCACGAGCGTCGCGGCCGCGGCGGGCCTCCTCCTGGCCCTCACCCCGATCCCCTGGCGGATGGGCGCCTTCGCCGACCCGCACACGCTCCACCTGGCGCTGACCGCGGCGCTGCTCGTCGTCCTCGTGGGCTGGGAGACCCGGCGCCTGGCGGACCAGGGGACCGCCGACCGCTGGCTCGTCTCGGCGGCGGCCGTCTACGGCGTGATGCTCGGGAACCACACCCTGACGGTCCTCCTCGCGCCCGGGATCGCCCTCTTCGTCCTGGCGGTCGAGCCCGGGATCCTCCGGCGGCGGCGGTTCGTCGGCCTCTGCGCGGGCGTCCTGCTGGCCACGACCGTCGCCCTCTACCTGCAGCTCCCGATCCGCGCCGCGATGGGGGCGCCGCTCGTCTACGGGACGCCGAACACGTGGGAGGGCTTCTGGTACGTCGTCCTCGGTCGGCAGTTCCTGGGCGACCTGGAGCCCGTCGGTGACCTCGTCGGCAAGCTCGGCGACCTCGTCGCGCTGGCGGGGCAGCAGCTCGGGGTCGTCGCGGCAGCCGTGCCGGCCGCCTTCGTCGTCGTCGCGGTGCGCCTGCCGCGATTCGCCCTCCTCACGGGGACCTGGCTGGCCGTCACCTGCTGGTTCGCGGCCTCCTACACGAACGCCGACATCGAGCGCTACTACCTCGTGCCGGCCCTCGTCGTGATCGCCTGGCTCGGTGTCGCCGCGGGGCTCGTCGCCGACGCGGCGGCAGCCGCCCTCGGCAGAGCCGGGGGGCGCCCCGCGGCCCTGCCGGCGGGTGCCCTGGTCGGCGTCCGTCCTCGCCGCGGCACTCGTCCTGCCGGCGGCCGCCGCCGCCCCCGCCACCCATTCCCGCATCGACCTCGGCGACGACACCGCCGCGAGCGACTGGAGTCGCTGGGTGCTGGAGACCGTCGAGGAGGACGCCGTGATGGTCTCGTGGTGGAGCTACTCCACGCCGCTCTGGTACCGGACGCTCCTCCTCGGCGAGCGGCCCGACGTGTGGGTCGTCGACGACCGCGACCGTCTCGACGAGGATCTCGGAAGCGTCGATGACGTCATCCGCGCGAACCTGGCCACGCGGCCCGTCTACCTCGTGCGGTACCCGTCGGAGATCGCGGACCTCGAGGCCGCCTGGCAGCTCGAGGTCCTCCTCGACCCGTTCGGCCTGCAGCCGCTCTACCGCGTCGTGGGCCCCCGCCCGGCCGGAGCCTCGGCACCCCGGACTCCGGGCATCGCCCGCCCCCGGGCCGCTACGATGGGGCCATGAGCCCCGACCGCGCGGCGCGCGTCCCCGCCCTCTCCTACTTCTTCCCGGCCCACAACGAGGAGGCCAACCTCGAGGCGCTCGTCGAGGAGGCGCTCGAGGCCCTGCCGGCGCTTGCCGACCGCTTCGAGGTCATCGCCGTCGACGACGGCTCGAGGGACGCGACGCCGGCGATCGCGGACCGCCTGGCGGCGGCCCACCCCGGCATCGTCCGGGCCGTCCACCACCCGACGAACCTGGGCTACGGGGCCGCCCTGCGCTCCGGCTTCCGGGCGGCCCGTTACGAGCTCGTCTGCTTCACCGACGGCGATCGCCAGTTCCGGGTAGCCGACCTCGGCCGCCTCACCGCGCGCCTGCTCGCGCCCGACGCCCCCGACGTCGTGGCGGGCTACCGGATCCGGCGCGCCGACCCGCCGATCCGGACCATCTACGCGCGACTCTACAAGCTGGCGAACCGCATCTGGTTCGGGCTCCGGGTTCGTGACGTCGACTGCGCCTGCAAGCTCTTCCGGCGCCCCGCGCTGGAGGGGATCAGGGTCGAGTCGGGGGGCGCCTTCTTCTCCGCCGAGCTCCTGGTCAAGCTGCGGGCCGCCGGGCGCTCGATCGCGGAGACCGGCGTGCCGCACTACCCGCGGACGGCGGGCTCGCCGACCGGGGCGAAGCCGTCCGTGATCTGGCGGGCGGTGAAGGACTTCTGGAGCCTGCGCCTCCGCATGTGGGCGAACCGGGCTCGGGCGCTGCGCCGGGGCGATGCGATCGTCGAGGCCCAGCCCGGCGCCTGATGGCGGCCGGCCACCCTGGCCGTCGCGCTACTCCCGCGGCGGCCCCTCGCGGGCCTCGTCGGTGCCGGGCTCGACGTCGAGGGAGTTGACGAAGTCCCGGAACACGGAGAGCTGCTCCTCGTCCGGCGGCGTCTCGTCGTCGCCGTCGTGGTCCGCCTCGACGCCGGCCCGATCCAGGACCGCCTCGGCGGCGTAGATCCTGACCCCCGCCCGGACGGCAAGGGCAAGCGCGTCGGAGGGGCGGGAATCCACCTCGTGGATCCGGCCGCCGGCCTCGAGGAGGATCCGGGCATGGAAGGTCTCGTCGGCGAGGTCGGCGATCACGACCTCGCGGATGGAGGCGCCGAGCTCCTCGAGGACGCCGGCGAACAGGTCGTGGGTCAGGGGTCGCTCCGGGGTCAGCCCCTGCAGCTTCATCGCGATCGCGTTCGCCTCCCAGGGGCCGATCCAGATCGGCAGGAAGCGCTCTCGCTCGAGGTCCCGGAGGATGACGACGTGCTGCGTCGAGAGCATGTGCACCCGCACGCTCTCCACCGTCATCTCGATCAGGCGTCCGGCCATGGGCCGATTATCCCACGCAAGCCCGTCGGTCCGCGGGTGGCCGCCGGCGGGGCGAGGCGGCGGCCTCTAGGGCACCGGCTTCGGCGTCGTCTTCGGCTTGGCCGTCGGCTCCCCCGAGCCTGCCGGCGAGGCGCCCGGGCTGAGGGCCGGGGCGGCCGAGGGCGAGGGCGAGAGGGAGGCGTCCTCGAGAACGGCAGTCCCGATCCGTTCGCGCTCGATCCAGTAGAGGAGGGGGGCCTGGCCGGCGGCCCGGCTCACAACGTAGAAGGCGCGCACGTCGGCCCAGTCCGGCCCGCCGTCGACGATCCGGTACTGGGCCTGGTATCTCCCGCTCGCCTTGTCGAAGGCGATGAAGCGGTCGCCACCGGGGTCGTAGCCGTACATCATCCCCTCGCCGCGGGACCCGGGCGAGGCGATGTAGCGGTAGGCCGGGTCCGGCCGGAGCAGGCCGTCGGGCGGCTCCTCGGGGGCCCAGTCGCTGCCCCGTCCGGAGATGAAGCGTTCGACGACGTCGGCGTCGGCGAGGTACATCTCGCCGTCGATGTACATCGACGTCACCTTCGAGACGTCCTGTGGCGTCGTCAGGTAGCCAGACGCGGCACCGGGGTAGCCGCTCCCGTCCTGGGCCGGCGAGTAGCGCAGGATCTGCTGCTCGGACGGGTCGATGACGTACAGGTTGTAGAGGCCGTCTTCGGGGTTCCGCACGAAGGTGCCGATCCCGAGGACGTCGGCTCCCCAGGTGGACGATTCGGCGATCCGGATCCGGGCGAGCGTCCCCTTCCCCTTGGCGTCCGCCGGCCGCCAGCGCCACAGGACGTTCTTGGCGTCGAGGACGAGGACGTCGGGGCCGCCGACGGCGAGATAGCGCGGGTTGCCCACCTTCGTCCCCGACGACGAGGCCCCGGCCCGCACGACCGCGGCGGCCTTCTTGGCCGCCAGATCCACCCGGTAGACGGTCTTGGTGGTTCGGTCCAGCACGTACGGGACCCCGTCGGGGCCGAGGACCATGGCCGCCAGGTCGAACGGCTTCTCCTGGCCCGCGAAGGAGAAGGCCGTCTGGGGCACGACGTCCACCACCCCGTAGAGGTCGTCGAGGCCGCCGAGCACCCGCGCCCGGAGGGGCCGGAGCGTCGTCGCCGGGACGCCGTTGGCGGCCGCGACGGCGAGCAGCTCGTGGGCGTCGACGAGGAGCTCCTCGGCCTTTCCCGGGTCGTCGAGGACGAGGTTCGAACCGTTTGCGAAGACGAGCCGGAGGTCCTCCCTGGCCGCGGCGAGGGCCTTCTCGCCGGCCGTGACCTCGTCGATCGCTCCGCCGCCCGGGCCGCCCACCACCCAGAGGCCCACCCCGAGCGCCGCGGCGATCGCGACGAAGGCGAGGACGGCGACGGCGGCGCGCCGCTGCGACTCGCGGCGGGTCGCCGCGGGCGTGACCCGGCGGTAGCGCGGCCCGCGCCGCGGCAGGAGGTCCTGCAGCCGCGTGACGGCGCCGCCCATCGCGCTGCCGGCAGCGGTTCGGGCCCGGCCGGCCCCGGCGCTCACGGCCGCCACGCCGCCGCCCACCGAGTCGGCCAGCGGGATCGGCGAGCGGTCGGGGGTGCCCGCACGGGGCTCGGGTGGCCGGGCGGGGACCAGCCTGCCGCGCTGGCTTGTCGCCGCGATCTCGGCTGCCTCGATGGCGAGGGCGCCGTCGCTTCCCGCCCCCCCCGCCTCGACGAATCGGCGGTGGACCTTCTCCATCGCGGCCTGCGGGTGGAGCGTGTTGATGGCGTCCTTGAGCTCGTCCGTGCCCAGGGTGGCGGTCATGTTCCTGGAGATCAGGACGAGCGTGTCGCCGGCGGCCAGCTCCCCGCGCCAGGTGTGCGGGACGAGATCCTCGACGGGAAGGCCGAGGTCGGCATTCGGGTCGGGCAGCGTCAGGAGGTGGGCCTGGTGGACGAGGTAGGCGTCGACGGGCCCGGCCGTCGCGACGTAGAGCTCGCTTCCGCGCACCACGGCGACGCCGAGTCCGACGTGGCCGGCCCCGCCGCCGAGGCCGAGGCGCTCACGCTGGGCGGCGAGCCTGCGGTTCGCCGCGCGCACCGCCTTCTCGAGGCAGACCACGAGGCCGGCCGACTCGTCGTAGTAGTACTCGCCCTGGACCGTGTCGGCGACGAGGCGCGTCGCCTCCTGGAGCCGCCGGGCGCGCCCGCTCCCGGCCGCGACGACGTAGAGGCTTCCCTTGGTCCGGGACGTCGCCCCGATCGTCGGCTCGACGACGGCGACGGTGTCCGGGGAGTCCTCGATGTGGTCGGCCTCGGCGACAACGCCGAGCTTCATCTGCAGTCGGACGGCCATCGGCTCACTGGACGGTGGAGGGCAGGCCGGCGTGACGCCGACCGCCCGTACGCTCGAGGGCGGTCGCCCGCCGGCCTCAGGGCGAGCGGATCATACCCCGGGCCACCACCACTCGCAGCCGATCGGCCCGGATCCCGCCCGGGGCGGCGGCGAACCCCTCGAGGAGCTCGTCGGCCCGGATCCGCAGCTCCTGGCCGACGATGGGGGTCGTGACCTCGACCACCAGCGTGCCCTCGCCCTCGACCCGGACGGCCCGCGAGCCACCGATCGCCGCGGGCACCAGCTCCGCCACCACGGCGTCCCAGGCGGCCGCCGCGCGGACCCACCGGAGCTGCGTCTCGAGCCCCAGCTCGCGCGCCGCTCGGGGGAGGAGGTCGCCGACGCGGCTGACGGGGCGCCGGGCGGGGACGCGAGGGTCGTCGAAGCGGCGGGCCGGGCTCATGTACCCTCCCTCGCCAGGTGCGCACCGCCGTCCGCGTCGTCGCCGGGCCCGGCGACGACGCGCCACGCGGTTCCGGCGGCCCGCAGGGCCGGGTCCAGGTCGCGGAGCGTCGTGGTGGTGACGAACGCCTGCGGCAGCGTGGCGATCCGGCGGACGAGATGCGACCGCCGCGCCGGATCCAGCTCCGAGAAGACGTCGTCGAGCAGCAGGAGCGGCGGGGCTCCATCCAGCGCCGCCAGGAGGTCGAGCTCGGCGAGCTTGAGGGCGAGGATCGCCGTGCGCTGCTGGCCGCGGGAGGCGAACGATGAGAGGGCGCGCCCCTCGAGCTCGAAGGCGAGGTCGTCGCGGTGAGGGCCCACGAGCGTCGTCCCGTTCCACAGCTCCTTCTCGGCCGTCTCCCGGAGGCGGCGGGCGAGGGCGTCGCCGGCTGTCTCGCCGGGCTGGGTCGGGGCGTTCGTGACGTAGGCAAGGCGGAGCGTCCCTTCCCCCGGCGCGATCTCCGCGTGGGCGTCGGCGAGCGGTGCCGCCAGCTCGCCGAGCAGCTCGACGCGAGCGTCGAGGAGCGCCGAGCCCGTCTCCAGGAGCTTCGCGTCCCAGTACACCAGCTGGTCGCGCGTCGCCTGCTCCTCGCGGATCGCCCGCAGGAGGTGGTTCCGCTGGGTCAGGGTCCGGCCGTAGGCGGCCAGGTCCGCGGCATACGCCGGGAAGCGCTGCGAAGCCAGGGCGTCGAGGGCGCTCCGCCGCAGCGACGGCGCCCCGACGACGAGGAGCATCTCCTCGGGGGCGAAGACGACCACCCGCAGCACCCCGGCCAGCGCGGCCGCCCGCCGCGGCACCCCGTTGACCCGGATCCGCTTGCGGCCGCCGGCCGGGCCCTCCCGGACGAGCGTGACATCGAGGTCCGCGGGGCCGCGGTCACCGTCGCGGCGGCCCTCGACGCGGGACAGCGGCGCCGACCAGCGGATCATCTCGGCGTCGCTGGCGGTGCGATGCGATGAGCCGCGGGCAAGCAGGACGATGGCCTCCAGGAGGCTCGTCTTGCCGGCGGCGTTGGGCCCCCACACGAGCTGGGGGCCCGGCCCGAACGACGCCTCGAGCGCGTCGTAGGCGCGAAAGCCGGCCAGGCGGAGCGAGGTGAGCAGGGCGCCGGCGGGCCGAGGGCCCGGCCTCCGGGAGGCCGCCTAGGAGGTCGTCCGGACCGGCATCACGACGTGCGTGTAGTCCCGCCCGTCGGCCGGCCGGAAGACGCCCGGCGAGAGCGGCCCGTTCAGCTCGATCGCGAACCGGTCGGCGTCGACGTTCTGGAGCACGTCGCCGAGGTACCGGGCGTTGAAGGCGATGGTCGTCCCGTCGCCCTCGATCGTCGCGTCCACGATGCCCAGGTGGTCGCCGACGTCGGCCGCGGCCCCCACCGTCACCTGGGGGGCGCCGTCGGGTGCCACCTGGAGCTTGACGATGTTGGCCGAGGCGCTGGCGATGTACGCCGCGAGGCGCACAGCCTTGAGGAGGTCGTCGCGGTCGAGCTCGACGCGCGTCGCGTGGGTCGCCGGCAGGACCTGCTGGTAGTTGGGGAACTGTCCGTCGATGAGGCGGCTGATGAGGTCGACTCCCTCCACGTGGAAGAGGACCTGGTTCTTCTGGGCGGACAGGATGATCTCGACCGGGTCGTCGGTGTCCGCGAGGACACGCGTCAGCTCGGCATACGAGCGGGCCGGGACCACGATGCTCGTCTCCTCGACGGCGTCGAGGCCGGCGATCGTGGTGATCGCGATCCGGTAGTTGTCGGCGGCGGCCAGGGTGATGCGATCGCCCTCGAAGCGGGTGAGGACGCCGGTCAGGATCGGGCGGGCTTCGTCGCTGGCGGCGGCGAACGTGACCTCGGCAAGGGCACGCCGCAGGACCTTCTGGCTGACGCGGGTCGTGGGCCGCTCGCCGGCCGCAGGGATCGCCGGGAACTCGTCGGCGTCGATCCCCCGGAGGTGGGTCTCGAAGCGGCCGCAGCGGAGGTGGAGCCGGTCGCCGTCGCGGAGCTCGAGATCGATCCGCTCGTTGGGGAGCGAGTTGACCACGTCGGTCAGGAGACGGGCCGGGACGGTGATGGCCCCGTCGGCCTCGATCTTGCCGGGCACCCAGTACGTGATCCCGATCTCGAGGTTCGTCGCGGTGAGCTTCAGGCCGGCGTCCTCGGTGCGCAGCAGGACGTTTGCCAGGACCGGCAGGGTGCTTCGACCCGAGACCGCGTGGCTGACGACCGAGAGGCCGCGGGCGAGGTTCTCCTGGATGACCGACAGGTTCACGGACGTGTCACTCCGGGTGCACGGGCGGAGGGGGCCGACGGGGGGCCGGGCCGGGGTTCACCGGTGGGCTCGTGGTGGAACGCATCTTCGCATGAGAATGTCATCACCGTAGTCATCATGGTGTGGATGCGGGGGACGGCCGTGCGTGGCCGTGCGTGCGGCCGCCGTGGAGCACCGCCGGGCGAGCCGTGGAGGACGAGGAGTCGGCGGTGGGGAGCTCCGTGGATGCCCGGTGGAACACCGCCTGCCCGCCGGGGAAAGCGGCGAGGGGTCTCCCCGTGAGCGGAGGGACACGTCGACAGCGCCAGGCGCCCGGAGCCGAGGGCTGTCCACAGCGCCCCGCGGTTATCCACGGAATCGCACAGCTTGTCCACAGCCGGGGGGGTCTGCGCCCCTGGCTGTGGGCCCGGGGAGCGCCCTCAGTCGGCGTAGATCAGCTCGCGGACGGCGGCGATGTCGCGGCGGAGCTCGTCGTTCACGCTGGCCTCGCGCCCGATCTTGTCGCAGGCGTGCAGGACCGTGGAGTGATCCCGGCCGCCGAGCTCGGCACCGATCCGCAGGAGCGACACGTCCGTCTCCTCCCGCATCAGGAACATCGCGATCTGGCGCGGCGTGACGATCGCGCGGTCGCGCTTCTGGCCACGCAGGGCGTCCATGCCCACGCCGTAGTACTCGGAGACGGCCTTGGCGATCTTCTCCGGCGTGACCTGGCGCTTCTTCGGGTTGTAGAGGACGTTGGAGAGGACCGCCTGGGCGAGCTCGATCGTGATGGGCATCGCCCCCATGCTGGCGTAGGCGACCACGCGGTTGAGGGCCCCCTCGAGCTCCCGGATGTTGCTGACGACCTTGCGGGCGATGAACTCGACGACGTCGGAGCCGATCGGGACGGACGACTCCTCGGCCTTGGCCCGCAGGATCGCGATCCGGGTCTCCAGGTCGGGGGCGGTCAGGTCGGCGATGAGCCCCCACTCGAACCTGCTGCGGAGACGCTCCTCGAGCGTCGTGATCTGCTTCGGCGGGCGGTCGGAGGAAAGGACGATCTGCTTGCCGTCCTCGTGGATCGTGTTGAAGGTGTGGAAGAACTCCTCCTGGGTCCGCTCCTTGTCGGCGATGAACTGGATGTCGTCGATCAGGAGGAGGTCGATGCGGCGATAGCGGGCCCGGAAGTCGTCGATGCGGCCCTGCTGGATGCTCGTGATGAACTCGTTGGTGAACTTCTCGCTGGTCGCGTAGACGACCTTCTTGCGCGGGAAGCGGGTGACGACGGCGTTGCCGATCGCGTGCATCAGGTGCGTCTTGCCGAGGCCCACCCCGCCATACAGGAAGAGCGGGTTGTAGGCGTGGCCCGGGCGCTCGGCAACGGAGAGGGCCGCCGCGTGGGCCAGGCGGTTTGCCGAGCCCACGATGAAGTTCGCGAAGGTGTACCGCGCGTTGAGGCTGGCGCCGCCGCCCTCTCCTCCGACCCGGGTCGGCTCGACGCGCACCTGCCGGGCCGCCGCGTCCGCCGCCGCCGGCTCGGCCTCGCCGGCGTCCGCCTGTACGACGAACTCGACCTGGACGCTGTAGCCGACGATCCGGGCCAGCGTCTGGGAGATGAGCGGGCGGTAGCGGGTCTCGAGCCAATCCTTGGCAAAGCCGTTGGGCACCGCGATCCGGAACCGCGTGTCGTCGACGTCGACGAGCACGGTGTGACGCAGCCACGTCTCGAAGTTGGCGGGAGACAGCGCAACCTGGAGCTCCCCGAGCGCCGCGCGCCAGATGTGCTTTGCGTCCATGAGGACCCTGTCTGCCCGGTGCCGCCGGCACCGGAGGAAGAGGACGTAGAGTGCCGACCAGAGAGGCGGAGGCGATCGGGAGCAAGCGCGGTTGACGGCCGCCGAGCGCCGCTGGAGGTCGTTAACCGGGCCGCCCCGAGGGACTCTCCCCGGGGTTGCCCGCGGGCGTCCCGGCGCCGTGGGCCGCCGCATGGTAGCACCGCCCCGGATGGGCCCGCAAGGCGATTCGGCCCGGATTCCCTCATACCCCCCGGGGGTATCGTGCGGGCGGGTGCGGGCGCCGGGCGCGCCGGGTCTTGCGGCGCCGTCGCGCGGGCGTGGCACCGGCCCCTCCGGAGCTTCCCCGCGCGCTGCTTTGACACCCCGGAAGCCCGGTTCCTATAATCGTGCAGCGTTGACGCGCCCGGTGCCGTGTGCGCCAGGCGCGTTCGCGTGCCTCTCGGAGTCGCGCAGCGACTCGATCCCGGGGCCCGACCGACACGAGGAAGACACGACGCCAGATGAAGCAGACCTACCAGCCCAAGAAGCGCCACCGCGCCAAGGAGCACGGCTTCCGCGCCCGGATGAAGACCACCGGGGGCCGGCGCATCCTGGCGGCCCGCCGCGCTCGGGGTCGCAAGCGGCTGGCGGTCTGACACCGGCACCGGGCCGCCCCCGCGGGCGGCTCGCGATGCTCACCCGGCCCGCGGACTTCGCGGCGCTCCAGGCCCATGGGACTTCGCGGTCCCACCCGCTGATGACCGCCCGATTCCTGCGGACCGGCTCCGATGGCGTCCGTTTCGGCCTCGCCACCGGGCGGGCCCTCGGGGGCGCGGTCGTCCGAAACCGGGTGCGACGACGACTTCGAGAGACGCTCAGGGTGATGGCGCCCTCGTTCCAGCCGGGCTGGGACGTTCTGATCATCGCCCGGCCGGCGCTCGTGGACGCGGACCACGTGATCCTGGCCGAGGCGCTGGAGCGGCTCCTCCGGCGGGGAGGGGTGCTCGGAGGACCGGCGAACTCGTGAAGCGGATCGGGATCGGGCTCATCCACCTGTACCGGGCCGTCTTCGCGTGGCTCCCGTCGAGCTGTCGCTACTACCCGACCTGCTCGCACTACACCGAGCAGGCCATCGCCAAGTACGGTCTCCTGCGGGGAAGCTGGATGGGAGCCAAGCGGATCGCCCGCTGCCACCCATGGCACCCCGGCGGCTACGATCCCGTTCGCTGAACCCGAGGACCCCGTGACCCTCCCCCGCCTCCGGCGCGACCAGCTGCTCCTGCTCGGCCTGCTCGCGCTCGTCGTCCTCGTCGCGGCGGCGTGCTCCCCGGCCCCCGACATCGTCCCCGGCGCCTCCGGCTCGCCGGCGACCACGGCATCGCCCCATCCGCCCCTGACGCCGGCCTCGCCGGGCGCCGACCCGATGAGCCTCCTCGCCTGGATCTTCACCCCGATCTTCCAGGCGCTGTTCATCCTCCTCGTGGGGATCGAGAACCTGACGGGCGACATCGGCATCGCGATCATCGTGATGACCTTGGTGGTCCGGGCGGCCCTCATTCCGCTCTTCCGGCGCCAGATCGTCTCCATGAAGCGGACGCAGCTCCTCCAGCCCGAGCTGAGAGAGCTCCAGAAGCGCTACAAGGGCGACCGGGCCCGCTTCAGCCAGGCCCAGATGGAGCTCTACAAGGAGCGCGGCGTCAACCCGGCCTCCGGGTGCCTCCCGATCCTCCTCCAGCTGCCCCTCCTGCTGATCGTCTACCAGGTCATCAGCCAGGGCCTGACGAATCCCGACCCGACGGCGATGCTCACGGTCTTCGGCGTCCAGGTCGTCGACGTGCAGTGCGTCAACGGCCTCGGCACCCCCGCCTACGACCCGTACGTGCCGTGCATCGACACCACCGTCGCCTGGCTCGGCAACATGGACGTCTCGAAGCCGCAGGTCCTCTTCGCGCTCCCGCTGATCGGCGGCTTCAGCATCCTCGCCTTCGCCTCGGCCGTCCTCCAGCTCGTCCAGAGCCGGATGACGATGCCCCCCTCCGACCCCGCCTTCCAGGACCAGAACAGCCGGATGCAGCGGCAGCTGGTCCTTTTCCTGCCCTTGATCTCCATCCTGTACGGCGGCTTCCTGCCCGCCGGGCTCTTCATCTACTGGATCGTCACGACGGTCTTCGGGATCGTCCAGCAGTACCTCATTGTCGGCTGGGGCTCCATGTTCCCGATCCTCGGCTGGACACCGGGCTTCGCTGCGGACCATCGCCCGCGATTCCCCGTCGAGCCACCGAAGCTGAAAGCTGCCGAGCCTGGCGAGGCCAAGCCGGGCAAGGCCACCCCACCACGCCCCACCGCCCGCACCGAGGCCGACCGCACCAAGTCCGCGGCTGCCACCGTGCGCCCGCGCGAACGAGGCCGCCAGGGCCGCCGAGGGAGAAAGCGCTGACACCATGAGCGAGTACCGAGAGTTCACCGGCAAGTCCGTCGAGGAGGCCCTCCGAGACGCCCGCGAGGCGTTCGGGGTCGGCCTCGACGAGCTCGACTTCGAGATCCTGACGCCCGGCAGCCGCGGCGTCCTGGGAATGGGCGCGGAGCCGGCCCGGATCGTCGCGGCGCCGCGCAGCGCCCTGGGAGGAGCCGCGCCCAAGCGCGCTGCGGCCGAGGCCGCTCCGCTGCCAGTCCGCCCGCCGCACGAGGACCGCGGGCCGCGCGACGACCGCGGCCCGCGGCGTGATCGCGACGAGCGCCCGCCCCGCCGCGACGAGCGGCCCCGCGACGCGCGGCCCCCGCGCGACGACCGCGGCCCGCGGCGCGATCGCGACGAGCGCCCGCCCCGCCGCGACGAGCCACGCGACCGGCGCGGTGGCCAGGCCGTCTCCTCGGCGGAGGAGGAGATGGTCCAGGTCGCCCGCTCCGTGACCCGCGAGCGCGAGGAGCTCCAGGCGGCCGAGGCGTCGCCGGCGGCGCTCCAGGCCGGCAAGGCGATCCTCGAGCAGCTCATGGATCACCTCGGCTTCGCCGTGTCCGTCGTCGTCGAGTCCGGCGAGACGAACCGTCTCAACGTGGTGGGCGCCGACGACGACGAGCACGAAGCGCTCGGCGCGCTCATCGGCCGCAAAGGCGAGCGCCTGTCCGCCCTGCAGCACATCGTCAACCTGATGCTGTCCCGCCAGATGGGCGAGTGGACCCGCGTCCTCGTCGACGTGGAGGGCTACCGCGGCCGCCGCGAGCAGCAGCTCCGGGAGATCGCGCTGCGGGCCGCCGACAGGGTCGTGGAGACCGGGAAGATGCTCCAGCTGGAGCCGATGCCGGCGCTCGAGCGCCGCTGGGTCCACCTGGCCCTCCGCGGCCACGCGAAGGTCGCCACCCAGTCGATCGGCGAGGAGCCGAACCGCCGGATCGTCGTCATCCCCCGGGCAGGCTGATCGAGAGAATCTCGCGCGGCGCGTCGCGGCAGGGGCGGCCCGGACGTCACACTCGGGCGATGCTGCTAGATTCACCGTCCCGATGACGACGCCAGACAGCGCCCCCGCCGCCAGCCGGGGCTTCCCGTTCGGGAAGCTCGTCATCGGCGTGCTGGCCGGGTTCGTCCTTGCCCTCGGCTTCGGCGCCGGCGCCCTGCTCGCCTACCAGGGCCAGTACGAGGACCGGATCTACCCGGGCGTCACCGTCGACGGCGTGTCCGTCGCCGGGCTCTCGCGCGACGCCGCGACGGCGACCCTCGAGCGGGAGCTGGCCGGCTACGGCCGGGGCGAGGCGGTGCTCGTCTTCGAGGACGGAGACGTCCGCATCCCCTACGCCGCCCTGGGGAGGCGCGCCGACGTCGACACGCTCGTCGAGCTCGCCTGGTCCGTCGGCCGGGGCCTGCCGGGGCCGCTCGACAGGGCGGCGGAGGGCATCCGGAGCCTCCTTGACGGCACCCGGATCGCGCCGCTCGTGGTCGTGGACCCTGAGGCGGTCGCGGGCGAGGTCGAAGCGGCCGCCGAGGTGGTGGAAAGCGAGCCGGTCGACGCGACGGCGGACGTGACGGAGGACGGCTTCACGACGACGCCGGCCGTCGCCGGCCGCGGGCTCCCCCGCGACGAGGTCGCCCGGGCGCTGCTCGAGCGGCTGGCCGTGCCGAGCGCGCCCACGACGCTGGAGCTCGCCGTCGAGCTCGTGCCGATCGGGCCCGCCATCACCGACGCGGATGCCGCCGACGCGGTGCTCGCTGCGACCCGCGTCGCCCGCGACCTCCGCCTCGTCAGCGGCAAGGAGTCGTGGACGATCAAGGCTTCGACGATCCGGTCGTGGATCCGCTTCGCCCCGACGACCGACGGAGGCTACGGCCCGGTGGTCGACGCGGCGGCCCCCGCGAAGGCCCTCACGAACCTGGCCAAGAAGATCGACAAGGAGCCGAAGGACGCCGGCTTCCTCGTCGGCAGGGGCTCCTCGGTCGTCGGCGTCGTGGCCGCGAAGAACGGCCGGGCGCTCGGCGTGGAGCAGTCGGCGCTGCTCGTCGCCGCGGCCCTCAATGCCCGCGCGGCCACGACCTCGACCGATCCCCCGCCGGACGTGGAGCCGGCGATCGCCGTCGTGGCGCCGGAGCTGACGACGGAGGAGGCCGAGAAGGCGGCCCCGCTCATGACGCGCCTCGCGTCCTGGACCACCAAGTACGAGGTCTCGGAGCGGAACGGGTTCGGCAGCAACATCTCGATCCCGACCAACGACATCAATGGGTACGTCGTTCAGCCGGGTGCGGTGTTCGACTTCTGGGCCGCCGTCGGGCCGATCAGCTACGAGCGCGGCTACCGCGACGGCGGCGCGATCCTCAACGGGCGCACGGAGCCGACCGGCGCCCTCGCCGGCGGCATCTGCTCGTGCTCCACGACGCTCTTCAACGCGGCCGCGCGCGCCGGCCTCGAGATCCTGGAGCGCGACAACCACTACTACTACATCTCGCGCTACCCGACGGGCCTCGATGCGACCGTCTGGAAGACCGGCAACGCCCAGCGCAGCATGCGCTTCCGCAACGACACCGCGTCCCCGATCCTCGTCCGGGGGGTCGCGAGCCCGGGCTCGGTCCGCTTCGAGATCTGGGGTCCCCCGACGGGCCGGACCGTGGCCTTCTCGGCGCCGACGATCCGCAACGTTCTGCGCGCCACGGACTCCACCCAGTACACGACGAGCCTCAAGCCGGGCGTGCAGAAGCGGATCGAGTACCCGGTCAACGGGATGCAGGTGTGGGTCACGCGAGTCGTCCGCGACGCGAGCGGCGCGGTCGTCCACAACGACACCTGGTACTCGGACTACAAGCGGGTCAACGGGATCCTCCTGATCGGGAAGGCAGCGACGACCGCGCCGAGCCCGAGCCCCGACCCGACGCCTGCCCCGAGCCCCAGCCCGGCGCCCTGACGCAGGCCCTCAGGCTCCGTCCGGCATCCCCGCGGCGGCGTACCCGCGGAAGACCGTGTCCGCGATCCGGTCGGCGAAGGCGTCGCTCAGCTCGCCGCCGAACATGAGGCGGAAGTAGACCGGCCCCACGAGCAGCTCGGTGGCGACGTCGGCGTCCGCGTCGGCGCGGAGGTCCCCCCGCGCGATCCCGCGCGCCACCACCCTCGCCACCTCGTCGCGGCGGGCCCGCACGACGGTGGCCCGGAACGGGTCGCCGAGGTCCGGGTTGGTGGCGATCTGCGACAGGAGGGCCCGGATCACGGCCCCGAACGGCGTGTCGGCGACGGCATGCATCGCGGTCGCCACGCACGAGCGGAGCTCGGAGCGCGTGTCGCCCGCGTCGGCGACCGCGATGTGCGGAGCGGCAAGCTCGGCGAGGAGGTCCTGGGCGAGGGCCTCCTTGGACGGCCAGCGGCGGTAGATCGTCGCCTTCCCGACGCCGGCCCGCGCCGCCACGTGCTCCAGCCGGAGGCGCGAGAAGCCGTGCTCCACGAGCTCAGCCCGGGCGGCGTCCAGGATCGCGCGGTGGGCCCGGTCGCTGCGTGGGCGCCCGAGGGGTCGCCGCCCGGCCACCATCGTTGCGGTGGAGTTGCGAGACGGAGCGTCTTGATTATCGGCGGCCATTGGGTTATGATACTAGACGATCCGTATCGCAAGAAAGAAGGATCTGTCGCATGTACGACCGCACCACGATTCTCCATCTCGTCGACGATGCCCGGCGCGAAACCCCCCGCTGCGCCTGCGGCGCGCCGATGATCCCCGTCGACCGCGAGGACGGCCTCTGGCTCGAGTGCCCGGCCCGTCCGCGCCCGGGCGCGGGCCTGCTTGCCCGCCTAGCCTCGCTCGACTGGCTGTCCGGGCACCGCCGCCGTCTGATCCTGGCCGAGGACGAGCTCCTCGCCGCCTGACCCCGGCGGGCGCCCGCCCTGGGGCGGGGGGCCGACGAAGGAGATCCAGGCCCGGTCGCGGCCGACCAGCGACGGATGACCCGGGGCTCAGGCGGGGCTCGTCGCTCGTTCGCCGACGAACAGGCGCTCCAGCAGCGCCAGTCCCTCCGGCGTGCCCGGCCAGAGCTGGCCGAGGCGCGGTGGATCGAGGTGCGGCAGGACGCGGCGCAGCACGGCCACCGCGATGATCAGGTCGTCGAGCTGGCCGACGGCCGGCAGGAAGTCCGGGATCAGGTCGATCGGCGACACGAGCCAGGCGCGCAGGACGAGCAAGCCCAGGCGGCGGCTGCGCGGCAGCTCCGGTTCGTCGCTCAGCCTGCGCACCAGGACGACGATGTCGGGAAGGATCCGGACCGCGGGGATCGCGATCTCGCGCGGCGGCAGGTTGCGCCGGACCACGACGGCGGCGGCCAGCCACGCGGCGAGCGCGATGGCCAGCACGACGAGCCCGACCGCGAGCCAGTTCATGCTGTCACGATAGCGGGGCCCGCAACCATCCGGCAGCCAGGGCCCCGCGCGCGGTCCCGCCGATGCCCGCGCCCCTGGGACAGGTCGGCCGGGCCTATCTCGCGACGGCGAGCCGCTTGAACTCCTGGACCTGGCCGCGGATTGCCCGCTCGGTCGGAAGCCGCTCGATGCTCGAGGCGCCGAAGAAGCCGTGCACCCCCGGCATCCGGAGGAGGGCCTTCCCGACCTGTTCCGGTTCGTCGAAGGGGCCCCCGTGGCAGATCACGATGATGTCCGACCGGACGCTCCTGCCCGCCTCGGCGATCGCCATGACCCGCTCGATCGCGTCGTCGAGCGTGAAGGCCACGCCGGCCCCGATCGAGCCGGCCGTGGTCAGGCCGACGTGGGCGACGAGCTGATCGGCGCCGGCCTTCGCCATCTCCCGCGCGTCGTCGGGGGTGAAGACGTAGGGCGAGCAGAAGAGGCCGATCTCGGACGCGACGCGGATCGCCTCGATCTCCTTGTCGTAGCCCATCCCGGTCGCTTCGAGGTTCTTCCGGAAGTCGCCGTCGATGAGGCCGACCGTGGGGAAGTTCTGGACGCCGTCGAAGCCCATCTCCTTGAGCTGCTTCAGGAAGACCGGCATGAGGCGGAACGGGTCCGTGCCGTTCACGCCGGCGAGAACGGGCGTGTCCTTGACGACCGGCAGCACCTCGGCCGCCATCTCCACGACGATGCCGTTGGCGTCGCCGTATGCCAGCAGGCCGGCCAGGGAGCCGCGGCCGGCCATCCGGTAGCGGCCCGAGTTGTAGATGATCACCAGGTCGGCGCCGCCGGCCTCGGCCATCTTGGCCGAGATCCCGGTGCCGGCGCCGCAGCCGACGATCGGGATGCCGGCCTCGACCTGGGCCCGCAGGCGGCGCTCGACCTCGGCGCGAGGGATGAACGGCATGACGGTTCTCCTTCAGGCTCCTGGCTGCGGGCGCCCGGCGGTCAGCGAGCGGCCAGCATCTCGAGCAGGGTCTCGGCGACCCGCCCGGAGAACGCCGGGTCGTTGATGTTGGCGTCGACCTCGATCACCGGGATCCCGGGCCGGACGCCGCGCCGGATCGCGTCGAAGCAGGCCCGGTCGGCGTCGGGATCCCAGAACCGTCCGCCCTCGCTGTCGAGCATCGAGACGCCGCGCAGCGGCAGGAGGACCGCCACGGGCCCCGTCGCGGCGTTGGCGGCGGCCGCGATCAGCTCGCCGATCCGGCGGTTCTCGTCGACCGTCGTGCGCATGAGCGTGATGTTCGGGTTCCAGGCGTAGAGGCTCCGGTCGCGGTAGCGCTCGGGCACCGTCTCCCGGCCGCCGAAGTTCGCCATGTCGACGCAGCCGGGGACCAGGACCGCGGGGATGCCGGCCCGCGACGCGGCCATGCAGCGGTCCGGGCCCGCGCTCAGGACCCCGCCGCAGACCTCGTCGGCGAGCTCGGTCGTCGTGAGGTCGAGGCTGGCCGCGATGTAGCCGTCGGCGATGAGCCCCTCCATCGTCCGACCGCCGGTTCCCGTGGCGTGGAAGACGAGGACCTCGTAGCCGGCCGCCTCCAGGAGCCCCTTCGCGTGCTCGACCGCCTTCGTCGTGTTGCCGAACATCGAGGCGACGACGAGCGGCCGGTCCGCGGCCTCGGCCGGCGCCTCCATCCCCACCATCCCGGCGATCGCCCCCGCCGCGTTGGCGTAGATCGCCCGGCTGATCCGGTTGAGCCCCGCGACGTCGACGACCGACGGCATGAACGTGATGTCCTTCGTGCCGGCGAAGGCGCTCACGTCGCCGCCCCCCATCGTCGAGACCATCACCTTGGGGACGCCGACCGGCAGGGTGCGCATCGCGGCCGCCGCGATCGAGGTGCCGCCGCTCCCGCCCATGGAGAGGATGCCGTCGAGCCGGCCCTCGGCGTGGAGGCGGCTCACGACGGCCGCCAGGCCCGCGGCCATCGTCCGCATCGCCTCGTCCTTGTGGTCGCCGGACGCGATCCGGGCCAGGTCGCCGCCGGCCGCCGCGACGACCTCCTCGCGGGTGACGTCCGGCTCGAGGGTCGGCGGGCCCATGACCCCGAAGTCGACGACGAGCGTCGCGAGCCCTTCGGTCTCGATGAGCTCCTTCACGTAGCGGAAGTCCTCGCCCTTGGTGTCGAGGGCCCCCACGATCACGACCGTCTTCGCCATCGATGCCTCCTGGCGGCCGGCCCACGGGCGCAGGAACGGGGGCCCGGCGGCGCCGGGGCGACCGCAGCCGCCACGCCGGGGGAAGATGGTGGAGATGGGGGAGAGTCGAACTCCCCGTCCGAAACCCGTGACCCGGGACCACTACGAGCGTGTCCGATGCTTGATCTCGGCCGGCCCGCCCCCATCGGCAGGAGCGCTGACCGGCCCAGCTGCGTGTCCCTAGATCGGGCTTGACTCCCGGCTACGCGGCGCTTGCCGGGGCTGCACCTCCGCTGATTGACGCTTCCACGGCCCACGGAGGGGAGGCCGCTTCCACGCTCACTCTACGGCCTAGGCCGCGTACGCGAGAGCAGGCTGCTTGTTGGCAGGTACTTCGGTTTGCCGCCTTGTTAACGAGGCCAGAGCGGCATCCTCGGCTCGCGTTCCCGGGCTGCGGGGCCCCGTCGAGACCACGCATCCCCACCGATCGGAGCGGCGCACCAGCCGTTCCGCGCCGGCGCTCGCGCCGGCAAGATCCCATTCTACCGCGCCGGACGGACTCGCCGGGCAATGACCCACTGGAACGCCACCGGTCCCTCGGGCTCCATCGTCTCCACGGTCTCGTCGATCAGCAGGTCGAAGCCGGCCTCCACGAGGAGCCGCCGGTTCGCGTCGGCGTCGTAGCTGCTGAAGAACATCGGCTGGCCCAGCCATTCCCCGATCCAGTCGGGACTGTCCGTCGATCCGAGGACCGCCAGGAATTGACCGCCCGGCACGAGCCACCGGGCGACGCGGCCGAACAGCCCCCGGTGCCCCTCGCGCGGAACGTGCGGGATCACGTACAAGGCCGTCACGCCGTCGAAGGATCCGGCCGGGAAATCGACCCGGGCCAGGTCGGCGAGGATGAACGAGGCCTGCGGCACCTCGCGACGGGCAGCCTCGATCTGCATGGCCGAGACGTCGACGCCGGTCACGTCGAACCGGGCTGCCAGGGCCTTCGTCGACGGCAGCCCCGCCCCGCAGCCCAGGTCGAGTACGCGCGCCCCCCGCTCCAGCGTGGCCGAGAACGCTTCGAGCATCGGCTCCCGGGGATCGAGGACACCTGCCGCCCATGCCCGGTAGCCATCGCCGAGCGCGTCATAGCCCGCCGCGACGATCGCCGTGCGCCGGTCGGTCGTCACCTGGGCTTCGCCCTGGTCGCGAGGCGCGCCGGCTCGAGGCGACGCGGTGTCTCGACCAGGGGAGATCGCGCCTTCGGGCGCGCCGTCGAAGCGGGCCATCACGTGACCTCGTGCGTTGGGCCGCCGTCCTCCGCCAGGCTACCGGCCGCGGCGGGCGTCCGACAGCTCGCGAGCGATGTCGCGCCTCGCGTCGCGCTCCGCGATGTCGCGCCGGCGATCGTGGAGCTGCTTGCCCCGCGCCAGGCCGATCTCGAGCTTGGCGTGGCTCCGGCCGTCGATGTAGAGGCGCAAGGGGACCAGCGTCAGCCCTTTCGACTTCGTCTTGCCGAGGAGCTCATCGATCTCGTCGCGGTGCAGCAGGAGCTTGCGGGTGCGCTTGGCCTCGTGGTTGTAGCGATTGCCGCCCGCGTACGGCGCGATGTGGGCGCCGACGAGCCAGGCCTCTCCGCGCTCGATGCGCGCGTAGGCCTCCTGCAGGCTGACCTTGCCGGCGCGGATCGACTTGATCTCCGTGCCCGTCAGGACGATGCCCGCCTCGAACGTCTCCTCGACGTGGAACTCGTGGCGGGCCTTGCGGTTGAGGGCGATGGTCTCCTCGCCCATCGGGTGGCGCTCCTTCGGGTGACGGCGTGTCCGTGGTCGACCGGGATGATGGCGCAGTCGGGGGCCGGGCGCACGCGGCCGCCATCTCCCCCGCCGCACCGCGGACGCACGAACGCCGGCCCCGCTGGGGGACCGGCGTCCGAACGCGTTTCAAGTTGCCCACCCGCGGGTGGCGTCCGTCAGACGGCCGCTCCCTGCGAGGTGGTGCAACGACGCTGACTGCTGTCTGTCACTGCACATCACCTCCTTTCGGTCGGGCGAACCGTACAGGACGCCGCGGCATCGTGCAAGAGATCGCCGGAACGCGTCGCGCGGGCAGGCATCCGCGCGCCCGGGCTCGGCCGGCTACGCGGCGCGGTCGCTGGCGGCGGGGATCCAGGCCCCCGCGGCCGTGTCCAGGACGTCGAGCGCGGCGTCGATGTACGGGTCGCCCGTCGGCCCCGGCTCGCCGGATGCGGCCCCGTCGGCCGGGACGGCAACGTCCGGGGTCAGGCCCGTCCCGTGGATCCAGCGCTTGTCCGGCGTCAGCCACTTCGCGATCGTGAGGCGGAAGCCGCCGGACTCCGCCGTGAGGTCGATCCACTGCTGGATCGTCCCCTTCCCGAACGTGGTCTCCCCCACCAGCGTGGCCCTCTTCGTGTCCTGCAGGGCGCCGGCCACGATCTCGCTGGCCGAGGCGCTCCCGCCGTTCACGAGGACCGCGACGCGGACGTCAGAGCCCGTCGCCGCACCACCGCTCTCGGCGTTCGTCGCGACCTGCGTCCCGTCGGCAGCCTCCTCCCAGAAGATCGGGCCCTCGGCGATGAACTGGCTGGCGATCGCACGGGCCGCGGTGACGAAGCCGCCCGGGTTGTCGCGCAAGTCCACCACGAACCTGGTGACGCCCTTCTCGCGGGCCGTCCGGAGGGCCGTCTCCAGCTGGCGGGCGGCGTTGTCGGAGAAGCTTGCGACGCGCAGGTAGGTCACGGTTCCGTCGGCCAGCTCGCGCACCTCGACCTGGCGCTGGACGATGGTGTCGCGGACGATCGAGACGTCGAAGGGCGCGCCCGCGTCGCGGACGAGGGTGAGGACGACCGTCGTTCCCTTCGGACCGCGGATCCGCCCGATCGCCTCGTCGAGCGTCTCGCCGTCCACGCTCCGGCCGTCGACCGCCGTGACGACGTCGCCCGACCGGATGCCCGCCCGCTCGGCCGGCGAGCCGTCGATGGGAGCCACGACGACCATCCGGCACGTCGGCCCGATCGTGGAGCACGTCGTCGTGCCCGCGTCGGTCGGGCGCGTCGTCACCTCGGCGCCGACACCCGAGAACTCGCCGCCGATCGACTCGCGGGCGCGCTGGAGCTCCTCCGGGCTCATGTACGAGGAGTACGGGTCGTCGAGCGCCCCGATCATCCCGTCGATCGCGCCCTGGACCAGCTCCTGGCGGTCGACCTCGCCGACGTAGCTCTTGGTGATCGAGTCCCAGGTGTCCCAGAAGGGGGCGAACAGCTCGGCGTCGGATGCCGGCGTCCCCGGCGTCGTCGCGGTGCGAGCGCCGAGCGAGAAGCCGGACAGGAAGAGGGCGGCCCCGGCGAGGATCGCCACCGTCGCGATCGCGAGCTGGAGCGGGCCGATCGTCCGGCGCTGGGCGGGCCGGCCGTCGCCCGGCGCCCTGCCGGGGGCGTCGACGGCGGGTTGACCTGCCGGGTCGAGGACGACGGCGTCGTGAGGCCCCGGGGCGTCGTGGCTCGCACCGGAGGTGTCGGCCGCTGCGGCCGCCCGCCCGGCGGGGTGATCGAGGGGTTCGGTCATCGGTGGATCCTGGTGAAGCCCCGCACCGGGCGGCGCGGGCGAGAAGCGTACAACGAGGATTCGTTCGAGGTCCGCGGGCGGTTTCGCCGCCCCGGCAGGTCGCCCCCGCAATGGCTTCGGCCCGTGCTCTACCGGGCGAGGTAGCTCCGCACGGAGATCCACGAGCCGAGGACGCCGACCCCGAGGCCCGTCCCGATCACCAGGAGGACGACGTCGCGGGCGAGGGCCCCGAGCTCGAGCGGCAGGACCCGGAAGAAGCCGTACATGAGGTCGCCCACCGGCGGCGCGAGGAGCGCCAGCACGCCAAGCGCGAGCGCGGCTCCCAGGAGCCCCACGAATGCCCCCTCGAAGATGAACGGCCAGCGGATGAAGGCGTCGGAGGCGCCGACGAGGCGCATGATCTCGATCTCCTCGCGCCGCGCCACGACCGCCAGGCGGATCGTGTTCACGATGATGAAGAGGACGACGAGGCCGACAAGGGCCAGCACGACGAAGCCGCCCGT
Source organism: uncultured Chloroflexia bacterium (assembly GCA_963709605.1). Lineage (GTDB taxonomy): Bacteria > Chloroflexota > Limnocylindria > Limnocylindrales > CSP1-4 > CTSoil-043. Next base: position 324,006 of record CAVPWX010000007.1, read on the forward strand.
GCGGAGCACGTCGGTGACCGACGTCAGCCTCTCGACGAGCCGCTGGACCTCGACCACGTCGTCGACGATCTCCTCGCGCGACGACAGCAGGTCGACGACCGGCTGGTACTCGCGGGGGTCGACCAGTGCGACCTCGAGGCTGGCCGGCAGAGGGTTGCGGTCGAGGTAGCCGGTGAGGTCAGTCTGGCCACGCTCGCGAAGGCGCTCCCGGAACCGCGCCAGGGCCTCGTCCTTGGAGACGTAGCGCACCTCGCGGACCTCGGGAAGGGCGGCGACGTCGGCGGCGAGCACCTGCGCCTCGACGGTCAGCGCGGCCTCCGCGCCGGGCACGTCGCGCAGGTCGGCGACGATCTCGACCTTCTCCTCGACGTAGGCGACGCCGGCGACCAGGCCGGCCTGGAGGAGCCAGAAGCCGGCGAGGAGGAGCAGCATGAGGACCATCGTCGCGATCGCGGCGAGGCTCATGAGCGCGTTGCGCCGGATCCCCTGCAGGGCGCGGCCGACGCTGAACGCCAGGAAGCGGGGGAAGCCGACGATCGCGGTCACGTGGCGTCCTCAGTCCTCGCGGTGATATCCGCCGACCCCGTCGCGGACGATCCGCCCCTCCTCGAGCGCGACGACGCGCCGGCGGAGCGACGTCACGACGTCGGCGTTGTGGGTCGCCATGAGGACCGTGACGCCCAGCTCGTTGATGCGCAGGAGGAGCTGGATGATCTCCCAGCTGATGAGGGGATCGAGGTTGCCGGTCGGCTCGTCGGCGATGATCAGGCGGGGCTCGTGGACCAGCGCCCGGGCGATCGCGGTCCGCTGCTGCTCGCCGCCCGAGAGAGTCGTGGGCAGCTGGTCGGCCGCAGCGCCCAGGCCGACCACGGCGAGGGCGCGATCGACGGCCGGCCGGATCCGGCCACGGGGCGTCCCGGTCACCTCCAGGGCGAAGGCGACGTTCTCGCGGACGGTCCGGGTCGGGAGGAGCTTGTAGTCCTGGAAGACGATCCCGATCTTGCGGCGCAGCTCGGGCACCTTCCGGTGCGGCACCCGGGCGAGGTCGCGCCCGTCGACGAACAGCTCGCCGGCGCTCGGCAGCTCGTCGCGGATCAGGAGCCGAAGGAGCGTGGACTTGCCTGCCCCGGAGGGACCGACGAGGAAGACGAACTCGCCCTCCCCGAGCACGAGGTCGACGTCCCGCAGGGCGACCTTGCCATTCGGATACGTCTTCCCGATCCCACGCAGGGCCAGGACGGGCCGCGCCGCCGACCCGGCACCCTGGACCGGCGCAGGGCCCGGGGCGGGATCAGTGGCCGGCGAGAAGGGGGGGCGGTCGTCACGATCGAGCCGAGGCTACCACCGAGCGCCCGATCCGTCGCGACGGGCCTCGCACGGGCCTCGCCGCGGGGCCCCCGGCGATCCGGCGTCCGCGCCGACGGCCGGCCCGCCGCCCGGGCCGGCGACCCCGGCGTCAGAGCACGGCCAGCGTGATCGGCAGGTAGCGGGAGAAGTCCGCGAATGGTCGGTCCCAGCACAGGAGGGCCGGGAAGTCCTCGAGGCGGAGGCCGGCCTCCAGGAGGCTCGTCATCGCGACGCCGGCGGCCCCGGGCACCCACGTCGAGAAGGCCCCGGCCGGCGCCACGGCTCCGAGGAGGTGGCCCAGCACGCCCGGGAACAGGGCCTCCTCCCGGACGGCGACCGGGCCGACGCGGCCGGCGGCCGAGGTGTAGCCGTAGCCGAGCACCCGGCCGTCGCCGGCCTGGTACAGGTAGCCGAGCCGCCCGTTCGCGGCGAGGAACGCGTGGTCCTCCGGGTGGGCGTAGCCGAGCAGGCCGCCGTCCAGCGTCGCGATCGCCTCCGCCAGGTGCCGCCGCGCCGGAGCGTCCGCCGGACCGCCGGCCAGCAGCTCGAACGGCACGGCCCGCACGCCCTCCGGCAGGGCGGGGAGGCGGTCCGGCTCCGGCCGGCCGACGAGCTCGAGGACGGGGAGGCGGGGCACAATGCCGCGGCGGGCGTAGAGGGCACTCGAGACGGGCTGGGCGGCGTCGGTGCAGGTCGCCAGGGTGGTCGCCTCGTCGCGCGATGGCAGGACGGCGTCCAGCAGCCGCCGGCCGAGACCCCGCGCCTGCTCGTCCGGGTGGACGAAGAGCATCGCGAGGAACCAGACGTGCGCCCGCCGCAGGGCCGAGACGAGCGCGACGACGCGCTCGGCGCCGGTATCGCCCGCCTCGCCCCCCGGTCTCCCGGCGTCTGCCGGACTGCCGGCGTCCACCGCGCCGCGGACCGCGACGAGGAACAGCTCCGGGTCGGTCGCCTGGAGATGTCCCAGGAGCGCCACCAGCGGGCCGGGGGCCGTCATCAGCGGGGGCCGCCCGACCCGGGCACCGTACCCGTCGAGGCCGGCGCGCCAGACGTCGGCACAGGCCTCGAGGTCGGCCGGAACGGCCGGGCGGACCCGGATCCCGGGCGCCATGGCGACGGCCGCTGCTCGCGGCTCCGGGGGCTCCTCGCCGCCCGGCGAGGAGCTCACGCCGGCTCGCCGGCGCCCGCGACCGGGGCGCCAGTCGCCTCGCGCTCCAGCTCCGCCTGCATGAAGGCGTCGAGCTCCCCGTCGAGGACGGCGGCCGTGTTCGAGGTCTCCTCGCCGGTCCGGTGGTCCTTCACCATCTGGTAGGGGTGCAGGACGTAGCTCCGGATCTGGTTGCCCCAGCCGGCCTCGACATGCTCGCCCTTCAGGCGGCGGAGCTCGGCCTCCTTCTCCTCGAGGAGGCGCTCCAGGAGGCGCGCCTTGAGGACCCTGGTCGCCGTCTCCTTGTTCTGGGTCTGCGATCGCTCGTTCTGGCTCTGGACCACGATCCCGGTCGGGAAGTGGGTGAGCCGCACCGCCGAGTCGGTCTTGTTGACGTGCTGGCCGCCGGCGCCCTGGGAGCGGTACGTGTCGACCCGGATCTCGTCCCAGTCGAGCTCGATCTCGACGACGTCGTCGTCGGCCTCGGGCAGGACCTCCACGAGGGCGAACGTGGTCTGGCGCCGCTTCTGGGAGTCGTAGGGGCTGATCCGGACCAGGCGGTGCACCCCTCGTTCGGCGCGCAGCCAACCGTACGCGCGGCGCCCGTCGACCTCGACGGTGACGCTCTTGAGCCCGGTCTGCTCGCCCTCCACCTGGTCCACGATCTCGGTCCGGAAGCGGTGCCGCTCCGCCCAGCGGAGGTACATCCGGAGGAGCATCTCCGCCCAGTCGGTCGCCTCCGTGCCGCCCGCGCCGGCGCTGATCGAGATGATCGCGCCGCCGCCGTCGTACTCGCCGGAGAAGAGGAGCGCCGTCCGCTCCTGCCGGTACGTCGAGCGGAGGGCCTCCGCGTCGCGCCCGATCTCGGCGAGCATCTCGGCGTCGCCGGCATCGTTCGCCAGGTCGAAGAGCTCCTCGAGGCTCGTCGCCCGGGCCTCCAGGTCGCGCCACAGGTCGATCTCGGAGCGGAGGCCGTCGGCCTCCCGGAGGACTCGCTGCGCCGTGCGCTGGTCGTCCCAGAAGCCGGGCGCGGACGTCAGCGCCTCCAGGTCGGCGAGGCGGGCTTCGCGGGCGGCGAGGTCAAAGACGCCCCGAGGTCGCCCGGATCCGCTCGACGAGGTCGCGAAGGTCGGCCCGATCCACCTAGATCCGGCCTCGCGCGTCCTGGAGCAGGATCGGCCGCAGCTCGATCAGCCGGAGGGCCATCTTGCTGCGGGCGACGACGGGGTTCACGCAGGGGCAGTAGCCGTTGTGCGGGCAGACGCCGCAGTTCCCATCACAGTCCAGCGCGGCGGCGTAGCTGCAGGACCGGCAGTCGCGCTCGCACGCGATGAGATCGACGAAGGTGGCGTCCTCGACCTGCTTCACGACTCCCTCGCTCAGACGGATTTCGGCACGCGGCAGAGCGGCGGCCCGCCAGCTGGGTCACCGGGTGCGCTCGCCGCGTGCCTGCGCAGCATCGCCCGGAGTATAGGCGTCGATCGTCGACCGGCCAAGAGGGAGTTTTGCGGCTCGCGATGGGCTCGGTCGGGAGCGGAGGACCATCTCACCGGCCGGCCGCGGGGCGCTCAGGGGCGGCCGGCCGTGGCCCCGCGCTCCTCCGCAGGCCGTCCCACGAGCCCGTACCAGGCCAGCGCCCCGAGCTCGTGCAGCATCGCGTCCAGGCGTCGTTCGAGGGTGGCGTCGCTCGGCGAGTCGGTCGCGGGCGAGCCGTGGGCGTCGATCCCGAGGTCCCCGGCAATCCGGAGCACCCGGAGCATGTGCATCCGGTCCGAGACGAACAGCGCCGGGCCGTCGCCCCTGGCGTGCAGGATCGCCGCCACGGCCTCGAGCGATTCCTGGGTGGAGCGGCCGCGGTCCTCCATGAGGATGGCGTCGAGGGGAACGCCCTGTGCCACGGCGTAGTCGCGAGCCGTCGCCGCCTCCGTCCAGCGGTCGCCCTCGCGGCGACCCCCGGTCATGACGAGGACGGCCGCGCGGCCGTCGCGCCAGAGCGCGATGGCGTGGTCGAGGCGGGCCTGCAAGACCGGGGAGGGGTGCCCGTCGTACTGCGCCGCCCCGAGGACGACGATGGCGTCGGCGGTGCCGACGCGCACCGCCTCGTCGACGTCGCCGCGCAGCCAGATGCGCGAGGTGGCGTAGGCCGTCACCGCCACCGCGCCGACGATCCCGAGGAGGGCGACCGTGGCGAGCGTTCGGCCGACCGACGGACGGTCAGCGGCGCTCACCGCCCGTGGCACTTCTTGTACTTGATCCCCGAGCCGCAGTAGCAGGGGTCGTTGCGGCCCAGCTTCGCGCCCGGTCCGCCGCCGGCCGCGGGCGCCACCGCCCGATCGCCGACCTGCTGCTGCATGGCGCGGATCGCGGGGCCGGTGGGGAGGCCGCGGGCCACGACACCGCCCGCGGCGTCCCCGCCGCCGCGGGCGCCCGCCGGGCCACGCCCTGCGGCCGAAGCGGGGGCGGGTCCGGCCGCCGTGGCGGAGCCGTCGGCGACGCTCGTCGCCGCCGTCCGGGAGCGCGGCCCGGACGCGAGGGCGGTTGCCCCTGCCGCCAGGCTCGCCGCCAGCTGCGACTCGTCGGGGGTCGGGGCCGCCGGCTGCTTGACCACCTGGACGCGGAAGATCGTGGTGGCCACCTGGTGCCGGATCAGGGCGCGGAGCTGGTCGTAGAGGCTGAAGGCCTCCTTCTTGAACTCGTTGAGCGGGTCCTGCTGGGCGTAGCCCCGGAGCCCGATGCCGCGCCGCATGTCGTCCAGCTCGGTCAGGTGCTCGACCCACAGCGAGTCGATCGTGCGCAGGAGGACCAGGCGCTCGATCATCGCCCAGTCGGCCTCGCCGACCTCGGCCTCCTTCGCGTCGAGCCGGGCCTCGCCGAGGTCGCGCAGGTGGGCGACGAGCGCCTCGCGGCTGCCGATCTCCCAGAGGTCGTCCTCCGACGTCCCCGGCCCGTCGAGGCCCATCGCGTGGACCGCCTGGGCGAGGGCCTCGAGGCTCCAGTCGTCGGGGTGATCGGTGGCGCAGAACTGGTCGAGCAGCGCCTCCATCTCCTCGTCCAGGAAGGCCCGCACGGTGTCGGTGAGGTCCTCGTTGTGCAGGACCTTGTCGCGCTCGGCGTAGATCGTCTCGCGCTGCTTGTTGATGACGTCGTCGAACTCGACGACGCGCTTGCGGATGTCGAAGTTGAAGCCTTCGACGCGGCTCTGGGCGCTCTCGATGGTCCTCGAGACCATGCGCGACTCGATCGCGACGTCGTCCTCGAGGCCGAGGCGCTCCATCAGGCCGGCGACGCGCTCCGAGGCGAAGCGCTTCATGAGGTCGTCCTCGAGGGACAGGTAGAAGCGCGAGGAGCCCGGGTCGCCCTGGCGGCCGGCTCGACCCCGGAGCTGGTTGTCGATGCGCCGGCTCTCGTGGCGCTCGGTGCCGACGATGTGGAGGCCGCCGGCGGCGACCACGACCTCGTGCTCGGCGTCGCACCGCGTCTTCGCCTCGCGGAAGACCTCGTCGTAGGTCGCCTTGTCCACCTCGGCCGGGTTGAGGCCGCGCTGGTGGAGCATCGCCGAGGCGAGCCCGGCCGGGTTGCCGCCGAGCACGATGTCGGTGCCGCGGCCGGCCATGTTCGTGGCGATCGTGACGGCGGCGGTGCGGCCGGCCTGGGCGACGATCCCGGCCTCCTTCTCGTGGAACTTGGCGTTCAGGACCTCGTGCTTGATGCCTCGCCGGCGGAGCATCTCGCCGAGGACCTCGGACTTCTCCACCGAGACGGTGCCAACGAGGACGGGGCGTCCCGCAGCCGTCATCTCCTCGATCTCGTCGATCACGGCGGTGAACTTGCCGTTCTCATTGCGGAAGACAAGATCCGCGTCGTCGTCGCGGATCATCGGCATGTTCGTCGGGATGGCCACGACTTCGAGCTTGTAGATCTTGTGGAACTCCTCGCCCTCGGTCATCGCCGTGCCGGTCATGCCGGCGAGCTTGTCGTAGAGGCGGAAGTAGTTCTGGAACGTGATCGTCGCCAGGGTCACGGACTCGCGCTGGACGCGGAGGCCCTCCTTGGCCTCGATCGCCTGGTGGAGGCCCTCGCTCCAGCGGCGGCCGGGCATCTGGCGGCCGGTGAACTCGTCGACGATGACGATCTCGCCGTCCTTGACGAGATAGTCCTTGTCGCGCCGGTAGAGGGCGTGCGCGCGGAGCGCCTGCTCGAAGTGGCGGGCGAGTCGCGGGTCGGCGTCGTAGAGGTTGGTGACGCCGAGCAGCTTCTCCATCTTGTCGACCCCGTCCTCGGTCGGGGAGACGGCCCGGTCCTTGAGGTCGACGAAGTAGTCGCCCCCTCCTCGGCGCCCTCGGGGCGCGGCTGGAGCTTCGGGACCAGGCGGGCGAAGGTGTAGTAGAGGTCGGCCGACTCCTCGGCCTGGCCGCTGATGATGAGCGGCGTCCGGGCCTCGTCGATGAGGATGTTGTCCACCTCGTCGACGATCCCGAAGAAGCGCTCGCGCTGGACCCGCTGGTCCAGCTCGGTGACCATGTTGTCGCGGAGGTAGTCGAAGCCGTACTCGTTGTTCGTGCCGTAGGTGATGTCGGCGGCGTAGGCCTCGCGGCGGCTGACCGGCCGCAGGTTGATCAGGCGCTCGTCGCTCGTCGGGTAGCCGGGCTCGAAGACGTACGCGGTGTCGTGGACGATGATCCCGACCGACAGCCCGAGGAAGTGGATAGATCGGGCCCATCCACTGCGCGTCGCGGCGGGCGAGATAGTCGTTGACCGTGACCACGTGCACGCCCCGCCCGGTCAGGCCGTTGAGGATCGCGGCGAGCGGGGCGACGAGCGTCTTTCCCTCGCCGGTCTTCATCTCGGCGATCTTCCCCTGGTGGAGCACCGCTCCACCGATCAGCTGGACGTCGAAGTGGCGCATCCCGAGCGTCCGCGTCATGGCTTCGCGGGCGCACGCGAAGACCTCCGGGAGCACGTCGTCCATCGCCGCCTGGAGGCGCTCGTTCTCGCGCTTCCGCCGCTCCTTCTCCAGGTCGCGGCGGCGCTCCAGGTCGTGCTGCTCGAGCTCCTCCTGGGTCGGGCCGAACCCGGCCTGCAGCTCGGCGAGCTCGGCGCGGATCTCGTCCGCGCGGGCGCGGATGGCGGCGTCGGATTCGCCGTCGAGCTCGTTTCCGAGCGCGTTGGTGGCATCGACGAGGGGCTGGATCCGGCGGACCTCGCGGTCGTTGGAATCGACGAAGCGGGAGAGGAAACCCATGACCATGGCCGGGCCAGTATAGGGGCGGGTCCGTCCGGAGGCGGTTCGCGACCTTCCCGGTCAGGGGCGGTCCGGCCCGGCCTCCGGGTCCGGGATCACGATCACCAGGTCATCCGCCGAGCCGGAGACGCCGCCTCCCGCCAGGCCGCGCGTCTCCTCCCCGGGACGCACGCGCTCCTCGATCGGGGCGAGGTCGCGGCGGAGCCGGTCCTCGAGGTCCTGGAGGAGGCCGCCGGCGATCACCGAGACGCCGCCACGGCGGCGGCGGGGTGGCCGCGGGGGCGGCTCGGGCGCCACCGAGCCTACGTCCAGAAGCCGGTGCCGTACCCGACGAGGAGGAGGACGAACGTCAGCGCCCCCAGCCCCAGCCAGAAGAGGACCGCGGCGGAGGTCCGCGTCGGGTTCATCTCCGTGTTCTTCAGGGGCGGCGGGTTCCAGCGCGGCGACTCGAGCTGGTCGCGCCAGTCCTGCGGGGTCTCGGTCTGCGGCTCGAGGCCGCCCTGGCCGTCCGGCCGGTGGAGCTGGAGGGTCATCGGTCTCCCGGGCTGCGAGCCGGCGTGGTGCCGGCAGGTTCGGCACGCTCGTCGAGGTGTTCCCGATGGCCCGCCGTGAGGTGGTCTGCCGCGAGATGGGCGCCGGAGCGAGCGTCGATGGCGTGCTCGACGCCGTCCTCCCAGAGGATCATCTCCTGCGTCAACGCGACCTCCGAGGAGAAGAGCGCGCCGACCGACTCGCCGCGGTGGATCCGCCGGATCGCCTCGCCGATCAGGGGGGCGACGGAGAGAGTGGTGATGAGGGGGAGCCGCTTCTCGGGCGGGAGGGGGATCGAGTCCGTGAGGACCACCTCGCGGAGGCCGGAGGTGGCGATGCGGTCGACCGCCGGATCACTCAGGACGCCGTGGGTGGCGCAGGCATACATCTCCTCCACGCCCTCGCGCTGCAGGGCGCGGACCACCTCGAGGAGCGTCCCGGCGGTGTCGATCTCGTCGTCGACGATGATCGCCCGTCGGTCGCGGACGTCGCCGATGACGTTCATGACCTCGGCCCGGTCGAGGTTCCCGACCCGGCGCTTCTCGATGATCGCCAGGGGGGCGTCCAGGAGCTCGGCGAACGTCCGGGCCCGCTTGGCGAACCCGAGGTCGGTCACCACGACGAGATCCTCGAGGTGCTTCTGGCGGAAGTAGTTCGAGAGCAGGTGGACCGCCGTCAGCTCGTCCACCGGGATGTTGAAGAAGCCCTGGATCTGGCCCTGGTGGAGGTCCATCGAGAGGACCCGGTCCGCCCCGGCCACGGTGATCATGTCGGCGACGAGGCGGGCCGTGATCGGGACCCGCGGCTGGTCCTTCTTGTCGGAGCGGCCGTACGCGTAGTAGGGGACCACGGCCGTGATCCGCCCGGCGCTCGCGCGCTTGAAGGCGTCGACCATGATCAGCAGCTCCATGAGGGACTGGTTGACCGGGCGGCAGGTCGGCTGGAGGACGAAGACGTCCTTCTCGCGAACGTTGTCGAGGATCTTGACGAAGATGTTCTCGTTGGCGAACGAGAAGACCTCCGCCTGGCCCAGCGGCACGCCGAGGTAGCGACAGATCTTGCGCGCCAGGCCGAGGTTGGCGTTCCCGCTGTAGACGTCGAACGAGTCGGAGTACACGGGCGCCTCCTCCGTGCCGAAACCCCTCACGAGACCGGGACGCTCCCGGAGCCCGGACCCGCGTCGGGGGCGTCATTGTCGCCCATGCCCCCCCGCTCCGCCAGCCCTTCGCTGAAGGCGGCGATGCCCACCACGCGATCGCCCTCGTTGAGCCGCATCGTGATGACGCCGCGGGCGCCGGAGGAGTAGCGGTTGATGGTGTTCGTCTGGGTCCGCACGACCTGGCCGCCGGCGCTGATGAGGAGGAGCTCCTCGTCGGCCTCCGTGACCTGCTGGACGGCCGCCACGCGGCCCGTCTTGCGTCCCTCGAGCGGGATGAGCATCACGCCCTGGCCGCCGCGGTGCTTGCGCCGGAACTCGGTGAGGGCGACTCGCTTGCCGTAGCCCGTCTCGGTGAGGACGAGGAGGTCCCGCTCGGGCTGGACCACGCTCATCGACACCACCTCGTCGCCGGCGCGGGCGAGCCGGATCCCGATGACGCCCGCCGCGTCGCGGCCCATCGCCCGGACCTCGGTCTCGGCGAAGCGGGCGAGCTTGCCCAGGGCGGTGGCGATGATCACGTCGTCCCGGCCGGCCGCCACGTCGACCCAGGCGAGCTCGTCGCCGTCGGCGAGGGTGATGGCCCGGATCCCCGAGGAGCGGACCTTCTCGAACTGCTCCAGGGGGGTCTTCTTGATGACGCCGCGCCGCGTCGCCATGACGAGGAAGCGGCCGGCCCCGAAGTCGGGCACGACGAGCGTCGCCGTCGGGACCTCCCCCGCCTCCACCTGCACCCCCGGCAGGTTGATGATGGGGATCCCCTTGGCCTGGCGGCTGGCGTCCGGGACCGAGTGGACCTTCGCGCTGAAGACCCGGCCCCGGTTCGTGAAGAAGAGGGCCCAGTCATGGGTGTTGGCGACGAGGAGGGAGTCGACCGCGTCCTCTTCACGGGTCACGTGGCCGATGATCCCCTTCCCTCCGCGCCCCTGGCGGCGGTAGGTGGCCACCGGCTGCCGCTTCACGTAGCCGCGCCGGCTGATCGTCACGACCACATCCTCATCGGCGATGAGGTCCTCGTCGGTCATCTCGCGGCTCGAAATCGTCGACGACCCTCGTCCGCCGCTCGCCGGCGTACTTCCGCTTCAGCTCGGTCAGCTCGTCCTTGATGATCGCCAGGACGCGCGCCGGGTTGGCGAGGATGTCCTCCAGCTCGGCGATGAGCTGGATGATCGCGAGGTACTCGTCCTCGATCTTCTTGCGCTCGAGGGCGGCCAGGCGGGCGAGGCGCATGTCGAGGATCGCCTGGGCCTGGATCTCGGAGAGCCCGAAGCGGGCGATGAGGTTGGCGCGGGCCGTCTCCACGTCCGCGGATCCGCGGATCGTGGTGATCACCTCGTCGAGGTGGTCGAGGGCGATCTTGAGGCCCTCGAGGACGTGGGCCCGCTCGCGGGCCTTCCCGAGGTCGTACTCGGTGCGCCGCCGGACGATCTCCCGGCGGTGCTCGACGTGGTGGGCGATGACCGACTTGAGCGGCAGCGTCTGGGGCTGCCCGTCGACCAGGGCCAGCATGTTGAGGTTGAACGCCAGCTGCATCGCGGTGTGCTTGAAGAGGTTGTTCAGCACCGTGTGCGGGTTCGCGTCGTTCTTGACCTCGATGTAGATCCGCATCCCGTCGCGGTCGGACTCGTCGCGGAGGTCGGCGATGCCCTCGATCCTCTTGTCCTTGACGAGATCGGCGATCTTCTCGAGGAGCGTGGCCTTGTTCACCTGGTACGGAAGCTCGCTGACGATGATCGCCACCCGGTCGCGGCGGGCCTCCTCGAAGGCGACCTGCGCCCGCATGACCACCCGGCCGTGGCCGTGGGCGTACATCTGGCGAATGGCGTCGACCGTCTCGTTGACGCCGGTGATGGCGTTCCGCTGCGTCTCGTAGCGGAAGATCGAGCCGCCGGTCGGGAAGTCCGGGCCCCGGACGAACGCGCAGAGGTCGTCCGAGGTGAGCTCGGGATCGTCGATGAGGGCGATCGTCGCGTCGACGATCTCGCCGAGGTGGTGGGGCGGGATGTTGGTCGCCATCCCGACGGCGATCCCCGACGAGCCGTTGACGAGGAGGTTCGGCAGCTTCGCCGGCAGGATCGTCGGCTCCCGGTGCTGGCCGTCGTAGTTGTCGGCGAAGTCGACCGTCTGGCGATCGATGTCGGCGAGCAGCTCGGCGGCGATCGCCGCCAGGCGCGCCTCGGTGTAGCGCATCGCGGCGGCCGAGTCGCCGTCCACCGAGCCGAAGTTGCCCTGCCCGTCGATCAGCGGGTAGCGCATCGAGAAGTCCTGGGCCAGCCGGACGAGGGCGTCGTAGATCGCCGCGTCGCCGTGGGGATGGAGCTTGCCCATCACCTCGCCCACGATGGCGGCGCACTTGCGGTAGGAGCTCGTGGCGGAGAGCCCCATCTCGCCCATCGTGTACAGGATCCGCCGGTGGACGGGCTTCAGGCCGTCGCGGACGTCCGGCAGCGCGCGGGCCACGATCACGCTCATCGCGTAGTCGAGGTAGGACGTCCGCATCTCGTCCTCGATGCGGATCGAGCGGACGTCGCCCAGGTTGTCGGTCACGGTCGCGTACTCCGGTGGCGGTCGTCGAGGCGGCGGTTCACGGCGAGGACGCCTCCGGAGGCGGGCGGCCGTGACCCGCGGAGGCGAAGGCGGCGGCCGTTGCCGCCGCGACGGAGGTCGAGGGGGAGCCCGCGATGCGATGGATGCCGAGCAGCGCCGCGCGGACGGCCATCGCGTCGGCGGCCGGGAGCTTGGCAGTCGCGTCGCGGAGCACCCAGGCCCGATGGCCGTCCTGCGTGGCTGCTGCCCTGGCCGCCTGGTCGGCGCAGAAGGCCGCCACCGGCTCCGGGTCCACCTTCGCGAGCTCGCGGAGGGCCCACGAAAGCGACTTCTGGACGTCGGGCTCGGCGTCGCCGATCAGCTGGCCGACGAGGTCCAGCCCGTGGCTGACGACGGCACTGGTACGCCCGAGGTCGTGGTCGACGTGCGGCAGGCTGGCCACGGTCGACCCGACGAGCCGGCGCTCCCACGGCAGCGGGCTGAAGACGAGCTGCTCCAGCTCGGCCCAGCGATACGGCTCCGCGACGATGCCGATCGCCGCGGCGCCGGCGAGGGTGTCGACGGTGATCCAGTCGTCGGCCTCGCGCCCGATCCGGCGCAGGACCTGCCAGGCCCGCTCCGGATCCGCGGGAAGGATCCAGCGGAGGACGTGGATCGCCATCCAGCGCAGCTCGAGGATCTCGTCCCGGGCGAGGGCGTCGGCGATCGCGAGGAGGCGAGCCGCGCCGACGGCCCGGACCTCGCGACGCAACCCGGCCAGGACCGCCTCCAGGAGCGGAGTCCGGATCCCCAGGGTGGTCCCGATCCCCGGCGCCACGAGCCGCTGGCCGGCGAGGTAGGCGGGATCGGCGAGCTCGGCGAGGCCGCGGCGGGCTGCCGCGAGGAAGGCGGCCGGATCGTCGAGGTCGTCGGCCAGGCGGCGGCCGAGGGCGCGCGCTGCCGGGAGGTGGGCGGCCACGAAGGTGCGGGCGGCGGCCGTCGCGGCGCTCGTCGGGCGCTCGGCCCCGGCCGGGCGCTCGGACCCGCCTGCCGGCCGCGCCTGCCGGGCCGACGTCATCGCCCGTCCTCCGGCACGGATTCCTCGGCCACGAGGCGGAAGCCGTAGCGCTCCTTCAGCTCGGCCCGGCGCTCTGCCGGCGCGGCGACGTAGAGGCCTTCGGCCGTGGCATAGACCGCGCCCGTCGCGACGTCGAGGAGCCTTCCGCTGGTGGTCAGGAGGCGCCGTCGGCGCTCCACGATGCGGCCCTCGCCCCGGATCCGGGCCCCGATCGGGAGCGGCCGCCGGTATTCGATCGACATCTTCGCGGTGTAGCCCCACGCGTCGGCGCTCGCGAGCGCCCAGGCCATCACCTCGTCGAGGACCGTCGCGATGATCCCGCCGTGGGCGATCCCCTCCCAGCCCTGGAAGTCGGGCCGCAGCGAAAGCTCGGTCCAGCACGTGTCGCCGGCCACGTGGAGGACGAGGTGGAGGCCGTGGGTGTTGAGCTGGCCGCAGGCGAAGCAGGCGTGCGGCAGGAGCTCGAAGCGGCCGGACGCCGTCGCGACCTCAGACGTCAAGGTTGCGCACCTTCCGGGCCTCCGACTTGATGAAGTCCTTGCGTGGCGCCACCTTCTCGCCCATCAACATCGTGAAGATCTCGTCGGCGGCCCCGGCATCCTCGACGTCGGCCCGCAGGAGCAGGCGCGTCTCCGGGTTCATCGTGGTCTCCCACAGCTGATCAGCGTTCATCTCCCCGAGGCCCTTGAAGCGCTGCACGGTCACGTTCCTGGCGTTCAGCTTCTTGAGGGCGGCCTCGCGCTCCCTCTCGCTCTGGGCGTAGAGCGTCTGCTTGCCGGTGCTGACCCGGTAGAGGGGGGGCTGCGCGATGTAGAGGTGGCCGTTCTCGATCACCTGCGGCATGTGGCGGTAGAAGAACGTGAGGAGCAGGGTCCGGATGTGGGCCCCGTCGACGTCGGCGTCCGTCATGATGATGACGCGGTGATAGCGGAGCTTCGCCAGGTCGAAGGTCTCGCCGATCCCGGCGCCGAGGGCGATGATCAGGGGCCGCACGTTCTCGCTGGAGAGGACCTTGTCGAGGCGGGCCTTCTCGACGTTGAGGACCTTGCCGCGCAACGGCAGGACGGCCTGGAAGCGCCGGTCTCTGCCCATCTTGGCGGAGCCCCCCGCGGAGTCGCCCTCGACGATGTAGAGCTCGCTTCTCGCCGGGTCGCGCTCCTGGCAGTCGGCCAGCTTGCCCGGCAGGGACATGCCCTCCAGGGCGCCCTTCCGGATGACGAGATCGCGGGCCTTGCGGGCGGCCTCGCGGGCGCGGGCGGCCGTGAGGCTCTTCTCGATGATCCTCCGACCATCGGCCGGGTTCTCGTCGAGATGCTGGGCGATCCCCTCGGCGACAGCGGCCTGGACCTGCCCCTTGACCTCGGCGTTGCCGAGCTTCGCTTTCGTCTGGCCTTCGAACTGGGGCTCGACCAGCTTGACGGAGACCACGGCCGTGAGCCCTTCGCGGACGTCGTCGCCGGAGAGGTTCGCGTCGCTGTCCTTGAGGATGCCGGCCCTGCGCGCCCAGTCGTTGAGCGAGCTCGTGAGCGCAGCGCGGAAGCCCGTGATGTGCGTCCCGCCGTCGACCGTGTTGATGTTGTTGGCGAAGGCGAAGACGTTCTCGGTGAAGGAGTCGTTGTACTGGAGGGCGACCTCGATCGTCGTGGCCCCGTCGCGCTTCTCGACGGCGATCGGCCGGGAGTGCAGGACCTCCTTGTGACGGTTCAGATGCCGAACGAAGGACACCAGGCCGCCCTCGAAGTAGAACGACCGCTCCCGGTCCGCCCGCTCGTCGGCGAGCGTGATCCAGAGCCCCTTGTTGAGGTACGCCGACTCGCGGAGGCGCTGGGAGATGGTGTCGAAGCTGAACTCGGCCTCGGGGAAGACTTCCGGATCTGCCCGGAACGCGGTGCGGGTGCCCTTCCGGCTCCCCTGGGGTCCGATCTTCGCGACCCCCCTCGTCGGCTTGCCCCGCTCGTACTCCTGGGCCCAGATGTGCCCGTCGCGCGCGGATTCGACGCGGAGCCACTCGGAGAGAGCGTTCACCACGCTGACGCCCACCCCGTGAAGCCCGCCCGAGACCTTGTAGCCGCCGCCGCCGAACTTGCCGCCGGCGTGGAGCACCGTGTGGACGACCTCCAGGGCATCCTTGCCGGTCGCGTGCCGGCCCACCGGGACGCCGCGCCCGTCATCCGTCACGACGACCGTGGCGTCGGGGAGGATCCGCACCTCAATTCGCGTTGCATGGCCCGCCATCGCCTCGTCGATCGAGTTGTCGACGACTTCCCAGACGAGATGGTGAAGGCCTCGCGAATCGGTCGAGCCGATGTACATGCCGGGACGGCGGCGGACCGCCTCGAGGCCTTCGAGGACCTGAATGCTCGCCGCCGTGTACTCACCCGCGCCGGCGCCGCGCCGGGATCGCCCGCCCGGCGGGGCCGTCCTGGAGCTCATGGGAGCTCGATCCGTCACGCCTTCCCTCCGGTCAACCGCTCGTAGAGTCGCTCGAGCTCCTCGTCGCTGTACCACTCGATGATGATCCGGCCACCCCGCCGGGACCGTGCGAGTCGCACCTTCGTGCCGAGTGCCCGCCGGAGGTCGTCCTCGACCCGCTCCATCTCCGCGTCGGCGGCCGGCGCGGCCCGGGCCGGCCTTCCCGTCCCGTCCCTCGCGTCCCGGAGGCGGCGGGCGAGCTCCTCGACCTGGCGGACCGACAGCCCCCGGGCGACCGCCAGCGCCAGCAGCTCGCGCTGGGCCGTACCGGACAGACCGAGGAGCGCTCGCCCGTGACCCTCGCCGATGCGGCCGGACTCGATCGCGGCCTGGGCCTCGGGCTGGAGATCGAGCAGGCGCATCGTGTTGCTGATCGTCGGGCGTGCCTTACCGACACGATCCGCTATCTCTTCGTTCGTCAGCCCGAACAGATCGTGGAGCTGCCGGTAGGCACGGGCCGCCTCCATCGCGTTGAGGTCCGTCCGTTGGAGGTTCTCGACGAGGGCGAGCTCGAGCTGGTCGCGGTCGTCCGCCTGGCGAATGACAGCGGGGATCCGCTCGAGGCCGGCCATCTGCGCGGCACGGAGACGCCGCTCCCCTGCGACGAGCCGATACCCCTCCAGCGTCTCGGTGACGAGGATCGGCTGGAGGATGCCGTGGGCCGTGATGCTTGCCGCGAGCTCCTCGAGCGCCTCGTCTTCGAAGGCCGCGCGTGGCTGGTATGGGTTGCGCTCGATCCGGTCGATCGCGATCTCGACGGGCCCGGGGGTCGATGCGACGGCCTGCGGGATGAGGGCGGCCAGCCCGCGCCCGAGCGAGGCCGGGCGCGCCGCGCGGGCGTTCATGGCGTGCCCCGGTGGGCCGGCGCGCCCGCGCCCCGGACGGCCGCCCTGGCCGCGTCGCGGCTCATGCGGCCCCCACGATCGCCACCCCGTCCGTGCGGCCCCGCAGCTCGGTAGCCAGGGCTCGGTAGGCGGCGGCGCCCCGACTCTCGGGGGCGTACAGGGCGATCGGCCGGCCATGGCTCGGGGCCTCGGCCAACCGCACGCTGCGCGGCACCACCGTCTCGTAGACGGCCCGTCCGAGGTGCTGCCGTACCTCGGAAGCGACCTCAGCGGAGAGGTTCGTCCTGGAGTCGAACATGGTGAGGACCACCCCGTTCACGGCGAGCGACGGGTTGAGGTGGTCGCGGACGAGGTGGATCGTGGCGATCAGCTGGCTCAGACCCTCGAGGGCGTAGTACTCGCACTGGAGGGGGACGAGGACCGCGTGGGCGGCCGTGAGGGCGTTGACCGTGAGGAGGCCCAGGGATGGCGGGCAGTCGATGAAGACGAGGTCGTAGTCGGCGGCCACGGCCGGGAGGAGTTGCGCCAGCCGCCTCTCGCGCTGGGGTACTCCGGCGAGCTCGACCTCGGCGCCGGCCAGTGAGATCGACGAGGCGATCAGGTCGAGGCCGGGGATACGTGTCGGGGCGGCAAGCGATCCAAGCGGGATGCCTCCCACGAGCGCGTCGTAGACGCATCGCCCCTCGGCGGCCCGCGCGGCGCCGAGCCCGCTCGTGGCGTTGCCCTGGGGGTCGAGGTCGACGACCAGGACGCGTGCGCCGTCGGCGGCGAGGTATGCGGCGACGTTGACGACTGTCGTCGTCTTGCCGACGCCGCCCTTCTGGTTGGCGCAGGCGATCGTCTGGCCCACATGCCGACCAGTCTGAGCGGGGATCACGATCGTGAAGTCTACCATTGGAGGCCTGTTCCTTCCGCCTGGAGGCGCCGGCGGAGCAGTCCTGCGGGCGGTATCTCGGGTCGCGACACACGGGCCGCCTGACGGCCCGTTGGGCGGCGGGAGAAGTGTCGCTCCTCGGCCTTACCAGCGGCTTCGCTGCTGCTTTGGCCCGGCCGACTGCCGCACCCAAGGCCCACCTCTCGCACCGCGGCGGACTCCTCCGTCGACCCGCCGGCCAACTCGCCGGCCTGCCGCGCCGCCCCGACGTGAAACCGGCCCGCGTGAACGCCCCCGCCGGCCAGCCCCCGCCGGCGAGCTCCGCTCACATCCGCCCCGTTTCACGTGAAACATCCAGGCCAACGCCCGGTGACGCGCGGGCCGCCCCCGCCCGCCCGCCGACCCGCTCGACGAAGCCATCGGCTCGTGGGGGCGGGTCGAACTCCGGACAGCCGGAGTGCCCGAGAACGTGGCACGGATCAGGCGGTGCCGCCTCGTCCGGCGCTGACCGAGCGGTGGCGCCGAGGTCGGGTCGGTGCCCGCGCTCCCGTCGGGCCCCTGCCCTTCCGGCTCCTCGGCGACCCGTCATTGCCCCTCTTTGGGGCTCGTCGGTATACTCGCCGTGCAGACCTCGCGGTCCGACCGGATCGATCCGGCGCCCGCGGGCGAACTGAGGGACGACCGTCTTGAGCCTGGTTCTCGCAGCGGTCGGCGCCACAGTGGCTGCGCTCATCCAGTCAACCGTTCTGCCGTTCGCCGCCAAGGGCGGCGGGGGCCTCGATCTCGTCCTCGTCATCGCCGTCGTGTGGACGATGGCGCTGGGCCTCGAGGGTGGCCTCGTGTGGGCCTTCCTCGGAGGGCTGGTCATCGACGTACTGCTGATGCGGCCGCTCGGGCTGACCGCGTTCATCTACCTTCTCGCCGTCGGCGCCGCCTGGGTGGTGGGCCGCATCCTGCCGCGCCCGCTGTACCCGGTCATCGTTGTCACCGCGACCGCGCTGGCCGCCGTGGCGGGACCCCTCACGGTCCTCCTCTACGAGGGCCTCCGGGACATTCCCGCCGGTGTCGATCCCATCGCCGGGCTGGTGCCCTCCACGATCGCCGCCGCCGTCGTCGCCGCGCTCACGGCGCCGCTCGCGCTGGCCGCAGGTCGTCGGACGCGCGTCGATGAAGCAGAGCGGGTGGACTGGTGAGCGTCCTCGAGCAGCCGCTCACGCACCGGCGCCGCCCGGCCCGGTTCGTCGTCTTCGGCATCGCCGTCGTCGTGGTTCTCAGCGGTCTCACGCTGCGCCTCTCGTCCCTGCAGCTTGCGGGAGGCAGAGAGCAGGGCATCGCCCCTGTCGCCCCCGTGGGGGAGGCGCGGCTGACCGCGCTCGAACCCGTCGTCTCGACGCGCGGCCTCATCTACGATCGCGCCGGCCGCCCGCTCGTCGAGAACGTGCCCACGTTCACGGTCCGGGTTCGGCCCGCCGATCTGCCGCTTTCGCGCCGTCCGGACGTTGTGGAGCGGCTCGCCGGTCTTCTCGACACGACGCCGGCCGCGATCAACGCGACCCTCGACGCGGGAACGACGTCCCGTTTCGATGCCATCGCGATCGCCCGCGACGTTCCCGAGACGACCGCGCGCCTGATCGCCGAGGACGGTCTCACCCTGCCCGGCGTGGAGGTGACCGTCGAGCCGCGCCGCGACTATCTCTCCGGGACCCTGCTGACCCAGATCGTCGGGTACACCGGCGCCCTCTCGGCGGAGGGGTACGCGGAGCTCCAGGATTCCGGGTACCTCCCGGACGACCGGATCGGCAAGGCCGGTGTCGAGCTGGTCTACGAGAAGGAGCTCCGCGGCGTCTACGGGACCCGGCGCGTCGAGAAGGACGGGACCGGCCGGACGATCCGCGTGGTCGGGACCGAGACGCCCCCGACGGCCGGCAGCTCGCTCGTGCTGACGATCGACACCAGGGAGCAGAAGCGCGCCGAGAAGGCGCTCCTGTGGGGCCTCAAGAAGGCCGGCCTCACGCGCGGGGCGATGGTCGTCCTGAACCCGCAGACGGGCGAAGTCCTGGCCATGGTCAGCTTCCCGACGTACGACGCCAACCTCTTCTCGCGCGGGATCACCGACGCGGAGTTCGACAAGCTCCTCGACGACCCAGACAAGCCGCTCATCAACCACGCGATCGGCGACATCCAGCCGCCGGGATCGACGTACAAGCTCGTGACCGCCACGGGGGCCCTCGCCGACAAGATCATCACGACCTCGTCGACGCTGCTGAGCAAGCCGTACGTCCAGCTGGGCGTGACGAAGTTCTGGGAGTGGAACCGGAAGGGCTGGGGCCCCCTGGACATCTACGAGGGGTTCGGGCACTCCAGCGACACGTACTTCTACCAGCTCTCCAACCGGATCGGGATGGACCGCCTCGCCTACTGGGCACGCCAGCTCGGCTACGGCAGCCCGACGGGCATCGACCTGCCGAACGAGGCAAGAGGTCTCGTGCCGACTGAGCAGTGGAAGATGGACACGTTCGGCCAGCAGGTCTTCGGGGGCGAGGTCCTCCAGGCGGGGATCGGGCAGGGCTACGACCTGGCCACCGTCCTCCAGGTGGCCAACTCCTATGCCGTCATCGCCAACGGGGGAACCCTCTACCGGCCGCAGGTGGTCCGCGAGATCAGGGCCGCCGACGGGTCGGTCGCCCGGGCGTTCGAGCCGAAGGTGATCCGCAAGGTCAAGGCACCAACCTCCGTCCTGACGACGATGCGCAAGGCAGCCCGACGCGTGGTCACCATTCGCCACACGTACAATCTCGTGGACCTCCCGATCGTCGTGGCCGGCAAGACCGGCACCGCGGAATTCGGGCTGCGGGACAAGGACGGCGTGCTTCCGTACAGCCACTGGTTCGCAGGGTTCGTCCCGAAGAACGCCTGGGTCAAGGACAACCCGACGGGCGACGTCTCCAAGCCGGACTCGGAGCTCGCCTTCGCGGTCTTCACGTACGACTCCCGAACCCTCGGCAACGTCGCGACCGAGGTCGCCAAGTACTACCTCCAGCTCCACTTCGGCATCAAGGAGGACTACCGCCTGCCGGAGCTTCTCAAGCGGACGAACTTCTACCAGGGGCGCACCTGATGGGCGTCCTGCGCGCCGAGCGGAGCGCCGCAACCGGGATCGCCGCCAAGACATCCGGTGTCGCCTGGCGCGACTACGACGTCCAGCTGACCGTCTACGCGGTGCTCCTTGCCGCCATCGGCCTGGCGATGGCGTACAGCCACACGACAGCCCAGCTCGGCGAGGCCCTGGTCGCCGGGACCACCTTCACCCGCGGCCTGGTGTGGGCGGGGGTCGCCCTGGTCGTCTTCGTCCTCGCCACGGCCTTCGACTACCGCTGGCTCCGGACGCTCACCTGGCCGATCTACGTGGTCAACCTCGCCCTCCTGGCGGCCACCCTCGCTCTCGGCGACTCCGATGCCGCCTCGGCCCGCTGGATCACCGTCCTGGGGTTCCAGTTCCAGTTCAGCGAGCTCGCCAAGATCCTCATGATCCTCGTCCTCGCCCGGTACCTGGCCGACCGCGAGCGGAAGCTGGACTCGCTCACCTCGATCCTGGGGGCGTGCCTCATCGTGGCGCCGCCGTGGATCCTCGTCATGCTCCAGCCCGACCTCGGGACGTCGCTCGTCTTCTTCGCGATCCTCGGTGGCATGCTCTTCATGGCCGGGGCCAGCCTTCGTTGGCTGGGGGCCCTGACGGTGGCCACGCTGGCGGCCCTGCCGCTCGTCTGGACCTACGTCCTCCACGACTACCAGCGGGAACGGCTCACGAGCTTCCTCGATCCGTCGAAAGACCCCCTCGGGGCGGGCTTCCAGCTCCTCACGGCGCAGGAGGCCGTCTCCTCGGGGGGCTCCTCGGGGCGGGCCTGACGAACGGGGCGCAGAACCAGTCCGACCTCCTGCCCGTCCAGACCACCGACTTCGTCTTCGCGATCCTCGCCGAGGAGCTCGGTTTCGTCGGCTGTGTCGTCGTCTTCCTGCTCTTCGCGGCGCTGATCTGGCGGGTTCTCGCCATCGGCTGGCGATCGCGGGATCCGTTCGGGCTCATGGTCGGTGCCGGGGTGGCCTCGATGATCCTCTTCCAGCTCACCGTGAACGTCGGGATGGTGCTGGGAATCATGCCAATCACCGGGATCCCCCTGCCGTTCATCACTCACGGCGGCTCGTCGCTGATCAGCATGGCGATCGGTCTCGGGATCCTCCAGAGCATCTCGATGCGCCAGCGTCGGGCGGAGTGGTAGGCGGGGCACGTGAGCCCTGACGATCCGCCCGAGGCGGGGGACTCCCCGCCGCCAGATCTCCACCCCCGACCGGGCTCCCCCCTCAGCGCGCGGACCCCGATCACGGCCGCCGAGCGACTCCTGGCGATCGAACCCGTCCTCATCAGGGCGGACGATCATCTCGACGCCGTGATCCGTCGCGCGGGCGCCTCGCCGTCGACGCGGGTCCTGGGGGTGGTGGATTCCTCGGGCGTGCTCATCGGAATCGTCACGTCCCACGATCTCGTGGCCGCCGTCGTCGGCCGCCTGGCCCCGGGCGCCCTCCTGACGGAGATCCGCGACGTCGATGGTGTCGACGCCTACGCCCGCTTCGTCGAGGCGACGGTGGCCGGCGACCTCATGCAGCCACCTGCGGCCCTCACGGAGTCGGCGACCATGGCCGAGGCCTTCCACCTCATGCACCAGCGCCACGTCTCGGGGGTCTACGTCGTCGATGCCGACGGCCGTCCGACCGGCTACGTCGACGGGCTCGAGCTCGCCGCCGCCATCGTGGCCACGGGCTGACGGCCCAGATGGAGCCGTGGATCGCGCTCGCGGTCTTCGTCATCACGTACGGGGCGATCGCCTCGGACCGCGTCGACCGGACGCTGGCCGCCCTGCTCGGCGGCGCCGTCGTCATCCTGGTCGGGATCATCACCCAGGAGACAGCGTTCGGGGCGGTCGACTGGAACGTCATCTTCCTGCTGTTCGGGATGATGGTCATCGCCGGGGTGATGCGGCGGACCGGCGTCTTCGGCTGGCTGGCGATCCGGACGGTGCGTCTCGCGCGCGGCGAGCCGCTGACGATCCTCCTGCTTCTCGCCGGCATCACCGCGCTGCTCAGCGCGTTCCTCGACAACGTCACCACGATCGTCCTGCTCGTCCCGGTGACGCTCTACATCGCGACGACGCTGCGGCTCTCCCCGATCCCCTTCGTCCTGGCCGAGGTGCTCGCCTCGAACATCGGGGGCACCGCGACCCTGATCGGCGACCCGCCGAACATCCTCATCGGGTCCGCGAGCGGGCTGACCTTCGCCGACTTCCTGCTGAACCTGACCCCGGTCGTCATCCTGGTCTTCGTGGTCTTCGCCGGCGCGATGGCCCTCGTCTTCCGCCGGCAGATGACCGTGGCGCCCGAGGTCCGCGAGGCCGTCCTCGCGATCGACGACTCTGAGTTCATCTCCGACCATCGCCTGCTGCGCATCAGCGTGCTCGTGCTCGCCCTCACGATCCTCGGTTTCCTGCTCGCCTCGGTCATCCACCAGCAGCCGGCGACGATCGCCCTGCTGGGGGCGGTCGTTCTCCTCCTCGTGACCCGGCTCGAGCCCGAGGAGGTGATCCGCGAAGTCGACTGGTCGACCCTCCTCTTCTTCGTCGGCCTCTTCGTGCTGGTCGAGGGGCTCGTCGCGACCGGCGTGATCACGGCCCTGGGGACGGAGCTGGTCGAGATCACCGGCGGCGACCAGGCCGTGACGACCCTGGGCCTGCTCTGGGTGAGCGGCATCGCATCGGCATTGGTCGACAACATCCCGTACACGGCGACGATGATCCCGATCGTCGAGCAGCTGGGAGCCTCGGGTCTCGAGATCGAGCCGCTCTGGTGGGCGCTGGCGCTGGGCGCCTGCCTCGGCGGCAATGCCACGATCATCGGGGCGTCCGCCAACGTCGTCGCAGCGAACGCCGTGGCGCGCGCCGGCCACCCGATCACCTTCGGGCGCTTCCTGCGGATCGGCGGCCTGGTGGCCGTGATGTCGCTGGTGATCTCGAGCGTGTACGTCTGGCTTCGGTATCTTGTCTAGGCCGTGACGCCGCTCGTCCACGCCATCGACCCGTCCCGGGCCCTCGCGGTCCCGTCTCCGGGAGCCGGCTCCACCGAGACGCTCGACATCCTGGTCGGGCTCTTCATCCTGCTCCTCGCCGCCAAGGTCGGCGAGGAGATCTTCCGGCGGCTCGGCCAGCCGGGAGTGGTGGGCGAGCTCGCCGGCGGCTTCGTTGTCGGACCCTACGCCCTCGGCCTGGTCGTTCCGGGCGAGACCGCCCTGGTGCTCTCGGAGATCGGCGTCGTCATCCTGCTGTTTGCCGTGGGCCTCGAGATCAAGACCGACGAGCTCCTGTCCGTGGGCCGGCCGGCCGCGGTGACCGCGATCCTCGGGGTGATCTTCCCGATCGCTGCCGGGGTCGGCTACGCGATGCTCACGGGCGAGCCGCCGGCCACCGCGGCGTTCGTGGGCCTGGCCCTCGCCGCGACGAGCATCGGCATCACCAGCCGCGTCCTGGCCGACCTGGGGGTCCTCGACCGGCGATTCAGCCGGATCATCATCGGGGCGGCCGTCATCGACGACATCCTCGCGCTCATCCTGATCGGCATCGTCTCCGGGGCCGCCACGGGCGACCTCGGGCTCGCCACGCTCGGCCTCGTCGTGGGAGCGCTCGGTTTCGTCGGCCTCGGCTTCGCGATCGCCCGGCGGGCCCGCGGCCTCAGTCGCGACGTCTTCACGTGGCCCCTGTTCGCCGACACGCCGCTGGTGCCCGTCTTCCTGGTGATGCTGGGGCTCGCGATCCTCGCCGCGTTCATCGGGCTCGCGGCGATCATCGGGGCGTTCGTGGCCGGCCTGATCATCGCCGAGACCGAGGCGCAGGACGAGATCGAGCACGACATCAAGCCGCTCGCCTCGATCATCACGCCGTTCTTCTTCGCGGTCACCGGCGCCCAGCTCGACCTCGGAGCGCTCACGGACCCGCAGCTCGCGATCGCGGCCATCGTCCTGGCGCTGCTGGGGGTCGCCACCAAGGTCGTGGCCGGAGTCATCGGGGCGTGGGGCTCCGGCCGCTGGAGCGCGCTGACGGTGGGCGTCGGGATGTCGCCGCGCGGCGAGGTCGGGATCGTGGTCGTCGGGCTGGGCCTGGCCCTGGGCCTGCTCTCGCCGGCGCTCTTCAGCGCCGTCCTCGTCGCGGTCGTGCTCACGACGGTCGTGGCGCCGATCATGCTGAACGCCGTGATCCCGCGCGCCGCCGCCGAGGCGGATGCCGCGGGCTCGCCGGGCGCCGGGGCGCCGGGATCTGCGACGGCGGGCTAGCGCTAGCGGGGCGAGCTCGGCGGCGAGCCGGGGCAGGGTGCCTGCGACCTACCCGTCGTTCGGCACGTCTTCGGGCGGCTCGGTCCCGGTGCTCGCGATGCCGTCCGGCCGGTCTGCCGCTGGCATCGCGATGCCGTCCGTCGCAGCCTCCGGTTCGAGCCCGGCGGGTCCGGCGTCGTGGGCGCCGCGCGCATTGCCGGTGGCCGCCTCGGCGGGCGTCATCCCCCCGGCGCGCCGGAACGCGTAGATGTAGAGGTCGCGCAGCGTGGCGGCGATCGGCAGGGCGAGGATCGCGCCGAGGAGCCCTGCGATCGCCCCGCCGAGGATGAGCGAGAAGATGACGACCGCCGGGTGGAGGTTCGTCGCGTCGCCCTGGATCTTGGGGACGAGGAACGTGTTCTCGATCTGCTGGATCGCGAAGTAGAGGATGAGGGCGGCGACGACCCCCGGCAGCCCCGCGGTCGCACCGAGGAGGACGGCGGGGACTGCGGCGATGATGGGGCCGATGATGGGCAGGAGCTCCAGGACACCCGCGATCACCGACAGCAGGACCGCGTAGCGCGAGAAGACCGGGTCGACGACCTCGCCCAGCACCATCAGGCCGATGAAGGTCCCCACGCCGACGACGAGCCCGAGGATCAGCTGCCCCCGGACCCAGGATCCGAAGACGCGCCGCACGACGCCGAGCGTCGCCCACGTGTCGTCCCGCCACCCGGCCGGGACCGCGCGGTCGAAGCCGCGCACGATGAGGGGCCGGTCCTTGAGGATCCAGAAGGTCCAGACGGGGATGATGAGGTAGCCGAACACGGAGCCGACGAACCCCAGGACCGAGCTGAACACCGGCCGGAGGATCGAGGGGATGAGCGACCCCAGGTTCGCGAGGAGGTCGGCGATCGCCCGGTCGATCGCCTCCTTGACGTCGGCCGGGAGATCCAGGCGGTTCCACCAGCCCAGCAGCTCCTCGAGGCGCGCGTTGAGATCCTCGACGTATCCCGGGCCGTCCCTGATCAGGGCGCGAACCTGCTCGACCAGGGGGCCGATGACGAGCAGCAGAAGCTCGACGAGCACGAGCGTCGCCACGAGGTAGACGAGGGCGATGAGAAGTGCCCGCGGGATCCGGCGGCCGGCGATGGTGGCGCGGGCCAGGCGCTCGATGAGAGGGTCGAGCAGGTAGACGATGAGGATTCCGACGACGAAAGGCGCCAGCACATCGCGGCCGAACCAGAAGAGGACGGCGAGCAGGAAGGTGCCGGCGAGGAGGACGAGGACGCGGCGGGAGGGAAGAGGAACGCCGTTCGTTGCGGGCGGCTGCGCGGGGGTGGGCGCGTGCGGCGCGGCGGGGGCCTCCATCCTTCCGGCAGACTAGCAGACGTGACGAACCCCTCGGCCCTCACTGCCGCGTCCGGGCATGACGCGGCGAACGACGGCCCGGCTGCCCCCGGCCTGCCCGCCGCGCCAGCGGCGCCGGCGATGCGGGCGGCGCCCCCGGCGCCCCCGTGTCAGCGCTGGCGCCTCTACGTGGCGCAGCCGGCGGCCGGTGTGCCCGAACGCGGCGCCGGCGAGGGCGGGCGCAGCTGGGCCGCGATCCTCGCCTCGAGCGCGCTGCCGCTGGCGGGGGAGGGCAGCAGGGTCCGCGTGGCGCCGGCGGCGGCCCTCCCGCTCGGGATCGCCGGCGAGCGCGAGGTCGTCGATGTCTACCTCGCCGAGCGCCGGACGATCGCCGAGGTGCGCGCGGCGGTCGTCGACGCGCTCCCTCCCGGGTGGGAGCTCGTGGACCTGCACGACGCCTGGGTCGGCGCCCCCGCCGCGCCGGCCGCGGTGGTGGCGGCCGACTACCGCGTGGTCGTCGCCGGGGCCGCCCGCTGGGCGCTCGAGGGCGCTGCGCTCGCGCTGCTGGAGGCGAGCTCGCTGCCCCGCGAGAGGCGCCGCGAGAAGAAGACGACGACCTATGATCTGCGGCCGCTCCTGCTCGACCTGAGCGTGCGCGGCGGGGGCGCCGAGGGCGTCACGCTGGCGATGCGCCTGCGCCACGCACCGGACGCGGTGGGGCGGCCGGAGGAGGTCGTCGCCGCCCTCGGAGACCGCACCGTTCCGGTCGCCGGCGAGCCGGCCACCGCACTCCGCAGCCGCCCGATCCCGCCCCTCGGCGAGCTGCCGGCCCCGCCCCCTGGAGCGCCGCCGGCCCCGGCCGGGCCTCTCGTCGTGCGCTCGGTGGTGCGCGAGCGCCTGATCATGGCCGGCGACCCCGGGGCGCCCGAGCGCAGCTGATCGCCGGCCCGGCGCCGGCGGGGCGGCTCGGTCGGGGCATCCGCCCCGCTCCGATCCTGCCGGTTGGCTCTCGTCCCCGACGACCGCCCGGTTCACCCTCAAGCGTTGGCGGTGCGGGCGGACCCAGCCAGGTCAGGGCTCGACCCGGCGCACCGTGATGCCTGCGACTCCCAGGGAGGTGCGCCATGCCCGATGCCATCGAGCTTCGTGGCCTGACGCGGTGGTACGGCAAGCGACGCGGGGTCCTCGACCTCGACGTGGCGGTCCACGAGGGCGAGGTCTTCGGCTTCCTCGGCCCGAACGGGGCCGGCAAGACGACGACGATCCGAATGCTGCTGGGCCTGATCCGGCCGAGCGCGGGGACGGCGACGATCTGGGGCCTCGACGCCTGGCGCGAGGCCCCGGAGCTCCACCGGCGGCTCGCCTGCCTCGGCAGCGATCCGGGGTATCTCGGCGGCCTGACCGCGGCCCAGACGCTCGACTACCTGGGCGCGCTGCGGGGCCTCCCGGCGGGTTCCTGGCGGGCGCTTGCCGAGCGGCTGGAGCTCGATCCGAGCGTTGCGGTCAAGAAGCTCTCCCGTGGCAATCGCCAGAAGGTCGGCGTCGTGCAGGCGTTCATGGGCGCCGAGCCTCTCCTCGTGATGGACGAGCCGTCGACGGGCCTCGATCCGCTCATGCAGCGGGAGTTCCTGGCGATGGTCGCCGAGGCACGAGCAGCCGGCCGCACTGTCTTCCTCTCGTCCCACAACCTGACGGAGGTGGAGCGTGCCTGCGACCGGGTCGCGATCATCCGCGAGGGCCGTCTCGTGAAGGTCGCCACCGTGGCGGCCCTCCTCGGCGACCACACCCGCTCGATCAACCTCGTCCTCGACCGGCCCGCCGAGGACGGGACGTTCGACCTGCCCGGCGTGACCGTCCTCTCGAGCACGGGGCAGGACGTCCACGTGATGGTCCGTGGCGACGTCAACCCGCTCCTGCGCCGCCTCGCCGGCCTCGAGGTGCGCGACATCGCGATCTCGACGCCGGATGTCGAGGATCTCTTCTTCCGCTACTACGAGGGCACCGTGGCCGGCTCGGAGGGCCGGGCCGCCGACCCGCCGGGTGCCGGGACCGCGTTGGAGGTGTCGCGATGACCGGGCTCACGTTCCGCCTCGAGCTGCGGCGGAGCCGGATGGTGGCCTTCTGGATGGCGGTCATCGTTCTCGCCTACGGCGGGATCATCGCCGCGATGTACCCGATCCTGCAGGAGAACGCGACGGCGCTCGAGGACTACATGAAGATCTTCCCGGAGGGGCTCATGGCGGCGTTCGGGATGACTGGCAGCCTCGTCGACCCGGGGGTCTTCTTCGGGACCTACATCGGCAGCATGCTGTGGCCCGTCGTCGCAGCGATCGCGGCGATCATCCTCGCTACGCGCCCGATCGCGTCCGACGTGGAGCGGGGCTGGGCGGACGTTGCGCTCGGCACGCGGCTCACGCGGGGGCGCCTCCTCGCGGCCGCGATCGCGTCGCAGGCGCTCGTGCTCGCCCTGCTCGCCGTGGCAACCGTCGCCGGCGTCCTGGTCGTCGGCAGGCTCGTCGGCGCCGACTTCGACGTCTGGCGCTTCGCCGCGGCCGCCGTGGTCATGTGGCTGTTCGGCTGCGCCGTCGCCGGCGTCACGTCGCTCCTCGGTGCCGTCACGCTCAGTCGCGGGATCGCGGGCGGCGTCGCGGCGGGCATCCTGATCCTGATGTATCTCCTGAACGTCGTCGCCCAGATCCAGGTCGAGCTCGCCTGGCTGGCGGACTTCGGGGCCTTCAAGTACCTTGTCACGACCGAGCTGGTCGATGCCGGCGTGATGCCGTGGGCGTCGGTCGCGGCTGTTCACGACCGTTGCCATCGCGGGGTGGGGGGCGTCACTCGCTGTCTTCCGGCGGCGGGACCTGCTGGCGTAGGCACGAGCCGACCCGCTGCTGCGCCCGGGCCGTCGCGTTCCGGGCGCAGGCTCCCAGGCGGGATCGCGGCGGTTGCGGGATCCCTCGGTTCGCCGTAAACTCGCCATTCGCGCCCGGCGAGGCCGGACGCCCCACCGTGCCACCCGCGGCTCCACCGGCCGCCTCACCCGCGGCCCCCGCGCCCGCGCGCCACGGCCCAACCCCGGAGATCCATGTACGCAGTCATCGAGACCGGCGGGAAGCAGTACCGCGTCGAGGTCGGCACCGAGCTCGCCGTCGAGCTCCTCGAGGTCGAGGCGGGCCAGGAGATCACCCTCGATCGCGTCCTCCTCGTGGCCGACGGTGACGAGGCGGCGATCGGGCGCCCGGTCGTGGACGGCGCAGTCGTCAGCGCGACGGTCCTCCGGAACGACCGCGCCGCCAAGGTCATCTCGTTCAAGTACAAGCCGAAGGCACGCCGCCGGGTCAAGAAGGGCCATCGCCAGGAGCAGACGGTCCTCCGGATCACCGACGTGACCCTCAACGGGAAGAGCGCGGCCGAGGAGGCCCGGAAGGCCGCCGAGGCGAAGAAGACCGAGCGCCAGCGCCTGGAGGAGGCTGCCGCCACGCAGGCCGCCGCCGACGCCGCGCTTGCGGCGACGCTCGCGGAGAAGGTCGTTGAAGCAGCCCCCGAGGACGCGGCGCCGAAGAAGACCCGCCAGCGAGCCGCGAAGGCCGAGGCGCCGATGATCGAGAAGGCGCCCGCCGAGGCCGTCCCCGAGGTCCCCGAGGTCCCCGAGGTCGCCGAGGCCGCGGAAGAGGCACCGACCGCGCCGAAGCCCAGGCGCTCCCGCGCGGCGAAGAAGGAAGGCTGACCGATGGCCCACAAGAAGGCAGGCTCCAGCTCCAAGAACGGCCGCGACTCCGTCGGCCAGCGACTGGGCGTCAAGGTCGGCGACGGCCAGCTCGTCCCGGCCGGCTCGATCCTCGTCCGGCAGCGCGGCATGACGTTCATCGCAGGGACCGGCACGGGGCTCGGGCGCGACTACACCGTCTTCGCCACCGTTGAGGGCCGCGTGCGATTCGAGCACCAGACCCGCCACAAGAAGCGCGTCCGCGTCGAGCCGGTCGCCACGGAGGCCGCCGCGGTCGCCGAGGTCCCGGTCCCCGCCGAGAGCGCCACCGCGGCCTGACGCGCCGACCCGAGGTTACCGATGAAGCAGGGTATCCACCCCAAGTACCACAAGGCCAAGGTCCACTGCGGCACCTGCGGCACGGAGTTCGAGGTCGGCTCGACCCGCGAGTCGCTGCGGGTCGACGTCTGCAGCAACTGCCACCCGTTCTTCACGGGCAAGCAGATGATCATGGACACCGCCGGGCAGGTGGAGCGCTTCCAGCGCCGCTTCGACCGCGCGCAGAGCGGCCGCTGAGCCCGGATCGACCGACGCCCGGAGCCCTCGCGATCGAACGGCGGGCCACCCGGCCCGCCGTCCTGATTCCCGGCCGGTAGACTCCCGCCCATGGCTCGGTTCTCGTACGGCGGCCAGGCCCTCATCGAGGGCGTGCTGATGCGCGGACGCGACGCGATCGCGGTCGCCCTGCGCCACCCCGACGGCCGCATCGTCTGGTCCGACGAGCGCCTGGGCACGGGCTTCCGGGGCACCCGCCGGGCGAAGCTCCCCTTCGTGCGCGGGCTCGTCGTCCTCTACGAGACGCTCGTCATCGGGACCCGCTGGCTCATCCGCTCGGCCGGCGTTGCCGCGGCCGAGGAGCTCCCCGCGGGCACAACCGCCGACGGGCGACCAGCCGACACCGCCGAGCTCGGCAAGTGGTCGGTCGCGCTCATGCTCGGCATCACCCTCGTCCTGGGCCTGGGCCTCTTCTTCTTCGCCCCCCTCCTGATCGCCCGGTTCGTGGCGGGCGGCCAGCCCGGCGTCGTCGAGCGCGTGGTGGAGGGCGTGGTGCAGGTGGCGATCTTCCTGGGCTACCTGGTCCTCATCGGGCGGACCACCGACGTGCGCCGCACCTTCCAGTACCACGGCGCCGAGCACATGACGATCCACGCCCTCGAGGCCGGCGACCCCCTCACCGTGGACGAGATCCGCAAGTACCCGACGGCCCATCCCCGCTGCGGCACGGAGTTCCTCGTCGTCGTCATCCTCATCTCGATCGTCGCCTTCTCGATCGTGGGCCGCCAGAGCCTGCCGGTGATGATCCTGAGCCGGGTGATCCTCATCCCGGTGATCGCGGCCGTTTCCTACGAGCTGCTGCGGTTCGGGGCCCGCCACCGCGCCAACGCCCTGGTCCGGGTCTTCTTCGAGCCCGGGATCTGGGTCCAGAAGATCACCACCAAGCAGCCGACCGACGAGATGATCGAGGTCGCCATCGTGAGCATGGAGCAGGCGCTGGCCGCCGACGGCGAGGCGCTGCCCCCGGGGAGCGGCACGATCGTCCGCTCGCCGCTCGTCCTCGCGGGCGCCCCGCCGGCGCCGGCCGCCGAGGCCTGACGGCCGTGGACACCCTCGACCAGAAGCTGCGGGCGGTCGTCGCCCAGTACGAGTCCCTGCAGGCGGAGCTGGCCCTCCCCGCGACGTCGTCGGACCCGGACGCCCTGCGGCGCCTGGGCCGGGAGGTCGCCCGTCTCGAGCCGGTCGTGGAGACGTTCCGCGGTCTCGAGGCGATCCGCGGCGAGCTCGCCGGGGCCCGGGAGATGCGGGACGCGGAGGGCGAGGAGGAGCTCCGGGCGATGGCGCGCGAGGAGGTCGAGCGGCTGGAGGCGGCCGAGGCGGCCGCGCTCGAGCAGCTCAAGGTGCTCCTCCTCCCGCGCGATCCCGCCGACGACAAGAACGTGATCCTCGAGGTCCGCGCCGGCGCCGGGGGCGAGGAGGCGGCCCTCTTCGCCGGGGACCTCCTCCGGATGTACCTCCGCTGGGCCGAGCGGCACCGCTTCCGGGCTGACGTCATGGCCCTCAACGAGACGGGGATCGGCGGGGTCAAGGAGGCGATCGTCGAGATCTCCGGCGATGGAGCCTACAGCCGCCTCAAGTACGAGGGCGGGACGCACCGGGTCCAGCGGATCCCGGCGACGGAGTCGTCGGGGCGGGTCCACACCTCGACCGCCACGGTGGTCGTCCTGCCCGAGGTCGAGGCGACCGAGATCGCGATCGACGAGGATCGCGACCTGCGGATCGACGTCAAGCGGTCGTCCGGGCCCGGCGGGCAGTCGGTCAACACGACCGACTCGGCGGTCCGCATCACCCACCTGCCGAGCGGCCTCGTGGTCGAGATCCAGGACGAGAAGAGCCAGCACAAGAACAAGGCCAAGGCGCTGGCGGTGCTCCGCGCCCGCCTCCAGGACATCGAGATGCGCCGGCAGCGCGAGGCGGACTCGGTCGCCCGGCGGTCGATGATCGGCTCGGGCGACCGGGCCGACAAGATCCGGACCTACAACTTCCCCCAGGACCGGGTGACCGACCACCGCATCGGCATGGACCTCTCCAACCTGCCGGGGGTCCTCGACGGCAATCTCGACCGGCTCATCGACGCCCTCGCCGAGACGGACCAGGCCGAGAAGCTCCGCAGCCTCAGCGAGGAGGTAGGCGCCGCGTAGGGACGGGCTGGCGCCCGGCCCGCGGCACCCCGCGATGGCGACGATCGGCGAGCTCCTCCCCGGCGCGGTCGAGCGGCTCCGCGCGAGCGGCTCGGAGAGCGCGCGCCTCGACGCCGAGCTGCTCCTGGGCCACGCGCTCGGCGTCGACCGCCCGACGATCCTCGCCCACCCCGAGCTCCCGGTCGGACCGGAGGCGGCCGCGCGGTTCGCCGACGGCGTGCGCCGTCGCGAGGCCGGCGAGCCGGTTGCCTACGTCCGGGGGCTCAAGGAGTTCCACGGCATCGCCTTCGCCGTGGACGCCCGGGCGCTGATCCCGCGCCCGGAGACCGAGCTGCTGGTGGACCTTGCGCTGGGCGAGATCGGGGATCGCCTCGCCCGGGCGCCGCGCCCGCCCGGGACGCCGCCCCTGGCCGTCGCCGACGTGGGCACGGGAAGCGGCGCGATCGCGGTCGCCCTCGCCGTGGCGCTGCGCCGCCGGGGGATGCTCGGCGAGGTGGAGACCGTGGCCTCGGACGCCTCGGCGGGCGCCGTGCAGCTCGCCCGCGAGAATGCGGTGGCGCACGCCGTGGCAGACCGCGTCGGGGTGGCCCAGGCCGACCTCCTGCCGCCGGCCGGGGAGCGGGCTGGGCTGCTCGTCGTGCCGGCCCGCTTCGACGTCATCTGCGCCAACCTCCCCTACATCCCCAGCGACGTCGTGCCGCAGCTTCCGGTGGCGGCCTCGTTCGAGCCGCTCGATGCGCTCGACGGCGGCCCGGACGGCCTCGACGTGATCCGGCGGCTCCTCGACGTCCTGCCCGGGCGGCTCGCGGCGCGCGGCACGGCGCTCCTGGAGATCGGGAGCGACCAGGGCGGCGCCCTCCACGCGGCGGCCGCCGAGCGGCTTCCGGGCTGGGACGTGCGGGTGGAGCCGGACCTCGCCGGGCACCCGCGCGTCGCCGTCCTCGCGTCACCCGCGTGAGCGGGGCCCGCATCCGTCTCGTCGCCCTCGACCTGGACGGGACGCTGATCGGGGACGACCTGCTGCTCCGGCCGCGCACCGTCGCCACGATCCGGGCGGTCGTCGCGCGGGGGGTGCACGTCGCCCTCGCGACGGGCCGCATGACCAGCTCCGCCCTGCCGTACGCCCTCGAGCTCGGTCTGCGGGCGCCGCTCGTCGGGCTCCAGGGCGCCCTCGTCCGCGAGATGCCCGCCCCGGGCAGCCCCCGCCTCGGTCGCCTTCTGCTCCACCGGCCGCTCGCCGCCGACGTCGCGCGGGAGGCGATGGCCTGGAGCCGCGCGGCGGGGCTGACGCCCCACGTGAACCACCTCGAGCGGATGGTCCTCCCGGCCTCGGACGACCACACCGACGACTACTCGCGCTGGAGCTTCGGGCGCGTGCTCCTGGTGCCGGACATGGACGCCTGGATCCGCCACCCCGTCACCAAGGTGATCTCGGTGGCGCCGCCGCCGCTCGCCGAGATGTCGCTGGCCGCGGCCCGCGCTGCCTTCGCCGGCCGTGCCGACGCCACGGTCAGCCACCCGATGTTCCTGGAGTTCCTCGCGCCCGGGGTCAACAAGGGCCGCGCGGTGCGCTTCCTGGCGCGACGGCTCGGCATCGAGCCCCGGGAGACGCTGGCCATCGGCGACCAGCTGAACGACCTGGAGATGATCGGCGAGGCCGGGGTCGGCGTGGCGATGGCCGGGGCTCCCGAGGCCGTCCGGGCGGCGGCCCGCGTCGTGGCCCCGCCGATCGAGGAGGAAGGGGCAGCGCAGGTGCTCGAGGAGCTGCTGCTGGGGGATCGGCCGGGGTCCCGGTGACGGACGCCGCGGAACGGGGACGATCGCGCGACGGGGCCCGGCCGCGGGGCGGGACGGCCGCTCGGCGGGGCCCGGCCCCCGGACGGGGTGCGGCCGCTTGGGCGAGAATGGACGCGGCCGGGCTCATGGGGACCGGCGGGGTCGGAAGGAGCGGCAGGTGAGCATGACGAGCGCGCCGCGCACCGCCTGGGCGTCGATCGCCGAGGTCGATCCCGAGACGTGGGCGGCCATGCGCGGCGAGGCGGAGCGCCAGCGCTGGAAGATCGAGCTCATCGCGAGCGAGAACTACACGTTCGCCGCGGTCATGGAGGCCCAGGGCTCCTGGCTCACGAACAAGTACGCGGAGGGCTTGCCCGGGCGCCGCTACTACGGCGGCTGCGAGTGGGTCGACGTGGTCGAGCGGCTGGCGCAGGAGCGCGCCCTCGACCTCTTCCCCGGCGCCGCGCACGTGAACGTCCAGCCCCACTCCGGGGCCCAGGCCAACCAGGCCGCGTTCTTCGCGGTGCTGACGCCGGGAGACCGGATCCTGGGGCTGCGGCTCGACCACGGCGGCCACCTGACGCACGGCCTGGCGGTCAACCTGAGCGGCAAGTGGTTCCAGGCGCACCACTACGGCCTCGACCCGGCCACCGAGACGATCGACTACGACGGCCTGGAGCGCCAAACGGCCGAGATCCGCCCGAGGCTCCTCATCGCCGGCGCCAGCATGTACTCCCGGATCCTGGACTTCGAGCGGCTGGCGGCGATCGCCCACGGCGTCGGGGCCCGCCTCCTGGTCGACATGGCCCACATCGCGGGCCTCGTGGCCGCCGGCGTCCACCCGTCGCCGTTCCCCCACGCCGACCTCGTCACGACCACGACCCACAAGACCCTCCGCGGGCCGCGGGGCGGGCTCATCTTCGCCTCGCCGGAGCTCGCCACGGGCGTGGACCGGGCGGTCTTTCCCGGCATCCAGGGCGGACCTCTCATGCACGTGATCGCCGGCAAGGCGGTGGCCCTGCGGCTGGCTGCCACCGAGGAGTTCCGCGAAGACCAGCGGCGGACGGTCGAGAACGCCAGGACGCTCGCGGCGGAGGTGGCCGCCGGCGGCGGCCGGATCATCGCCGGCGGCACCGACAACCACGTCTTCTCGGTCGACGTCCGGCCCTTCGGGACGACCGGCAAGGAGGCCGAGCGCCTCCTCGACGACGTCGGCATCACCGTGAACAAGAACACGATCCCCTTCGATCCCGCGCCCCCGAACGTCACCTCCGGGATCCGCGTGGGAACTCCCGCCACCACCACCCGCGGCTTCGGGCCGGCCGAGATGCGCGAGGTGGGCCGCCTGCTCGTCGAGACGCTCCGGACCCGCGACGAGCCGGCCGAGCACGCCCGGATCCGCGCCGAGGTCCACGAGATCTGCGCCCGCTTCCCGGTCCCGGGGCTGCCCGAGGCGTGACCGGCCGCCCGGGGAGGACCCGGTGACCGACGCGGGCCTTGCCGTCCCCGCGGTCGCCGCGTTCGTCGCGGCCGCCCTCATCTCCTTCGGGCTGACCCCCCTCGTCCGGCGCTTCGCCCACCACGTCGACGCGATCGACCAACCCGACGACCGGCGTGTCAACACCAGCCCGGTCCCGCGCGGTGGCGGCGTCGCGGTCGCCGTCGCCTACCTCGTGGTGGTCTGCGCCCTGCTCGCCCTCGACGCGACCGTCGGGCTGTGGCGCCCTGGCGACGCCCCGGCGAGCCCGGGCATGGCGGCTCTCCTGCTTGGCGGGGCGGCGGCGATGCTCGTCGGCCTCCTGGACGACCGCTTCGACCTCCGCGCCCGCTGGCAGCTCGGCGGCCAGGTCCTCGTCGCTCTCGTGCCGGTCGTCCTCGGGATCAGCGTCGGCCTGATCGCCAACCCGTTCGGGCCGGGGGTCATCCGCCTGGAGGGCGTCTTCGGGGCGATCTTCGTCGTCATCTGGATCGTGGGCATGATCAACAGCATCAACTTCATCGACGGGCTCGACGGGCTCTCCTCCGGCGTGGCCCTCATCGCGGCGGTCACCCTCGGGATCATCAGCGTGACGGGGCCCCGGACCGAGCCCGTCGTGGCCCTCGTCTGCGTGACCCTCGCGGGCGCCCTGCTGGGGTTCCTGCGCTGGAACTTCCACCCCGCCTCGATCTTCATCGGGACCAGCGGGGTGATGTTCGTCGGCTACACCCTCGCGCTCCTGTCGATCCTGGGGAGCGCCAAGGTCGCGGTCGCCCTCCTGGTCCTGGGCATCCCGATCATCGACACCTTCTACATCATCGTCCGCCGCCTGGCCTCGGGGCGCTCGCCGTTCTCGGCCGATCGAGGCCACATCCACCACCGGCTCCTGGAGCTGGGCCTCACCCACACCCAGACCGTCCTCCTCATCTATGCCATCTGCGCCGGCCTCGGCGCCCTCTCCCTGCTGCTCTCGGGAACCGGCCAGCTCTACGCGTTCCTCGGCGCGTTCCTGGTGTTCGGGATCGCGATCCTGCTTCTCGACCGGGCCGCCGAGCAGCGCGCGTCCGACGGGGGCTGACCGCGCTACGCTTGGCGATGGCCCGCGGTTCGGCAGGGCCGTGACGGAGGACAGGGGTGGCGACGCCGGAACGCGACGCGGGCGTGCAGGACGCGCTGCTGGCGCTCCTCGCAGCGTCGGGCCTCCGGGTCTGGCTGGCGATCGTCGTCGGGGCGATCGCGGTCGGGACGGCCGGCTACATGGTCGTCGAGGGCTGGAGCTTCCTCGACGCGCTCTACATGACGGTGATCAGCGTCACCACCGTCGGGTTCAAGGAGGTGCGCGAGCTCGACGCGTCGGGACGCATCTGGACGATGATCATGTCGGGCACGGGCGTGGTCCTGATCTTCGGGACCGTGGGCCTCGTGACCGAGTACCTCATCACCGAGGCGACGAGCGGAAGGGGCCGGAAGCGACGGATGGCGAAGGCGGTAGGGGAATTGCGCGGCCACGACGTGCTCTGCGGCTACGGGCGCGTCGGGTCGACGGTCGCCCGCGAGCTCGTCCACGAGGGCATCGCATTCGTGGTCATCGACGTGAACCCGGCATCCCTCGAGCGGGCCGCCGCGGACGGGCACCTGGTCGTGGAGGGCGACGCCACGGACGACGCCACGCTGCGGGCGGCCGGCATCGAGCGGGCGCGCGGGCTGATCACGACGATCGACTCCGACGCCCAGAACGTCTACGTGATCCTCTCGGCGCGGGCGCTCAACCCGAACCTCCTCGTCGTCGGCCGGGCCGAGCACGCCGTCGGCGGAGGAGAAGCTTGCCCTGGCCGGGGCCGACCGGATCGTCTCCCCCTACACGATGGCCGGTCGCCGCCTGGCCGAGCTCGCCATCCGGCCGCGCGTCGTCGACTTCCTCGACGCGGCGCTCTCCCACGGCGAGATCTCGTTCAGCCTGGAGGAGCTCCACGTCACGGCCGACGGCCTCGACGGCGAGACGGTCGCCGGGCTCCGTGCCCGCGGCCTGTTCGTCCTGGCGATCCTGACCGAGGATGGCCGCTACGCGGCGAACCCGCCCGACGACCGCCGCCTCGCGATCGGCGAGACGATCATCGCCTCCGGCTCGGGCGAGGCGTTCCGGTCCGCCCGCGGCGAGGGCCCGGCCGGCGAGGCGCGCGGCGGCGCTCGCGACGAGGGCCCGGCCGGCGAGGCGCGCCCGTGACCGACGAGGGCCCGGCCGGCGAGGCGCGCCGGTCCGTCCGCGGCGAGGGCCCGGCCGGCGAGGGCGCGGCCGGCGAGGCGCGCCGGTGACGGACGAGCTGCTCCTCCTCGGGGTCGCGATCCTCGTCGGGCTCACCGCGCTGGCGGCCGTCGTGGCCACCGTCCGGCTCGCCCGGGCTCGCCGCCGCGCGGCCGACGAGGCCGCCCTCCGGGCGAGCGAACGGGCGGCGCTGGAGCGGCTCGCCTGGCTGACCGGCCGTGCCGCCGAGCCCCCGACGCCACCGGCGCTCCCGCCCGCCGTCCGGCCGACCCGCGTCGTCCCCGAGGGCGAGTCCTGGCCGATCTCACCCCGGCGGCGGCTCTGGCGGGACACGTCGGTCGTTCTCATCGCCGGCATCCTCGCCGTCGTTGGGGTTGTCACCCTCTGGCCGCCGGCACAGCTCCCCGAGGGTGGCGTGCTCGAGGTCACTGCCCCACCGCCGAGCCCCGAGGCGGCCCCGGCATCGGCGGCGAGCCCCGCCGCCACGACATCGGCGGCGCCGACCGCGCGGCCGTCCGACCGCCCACTGCGCCCACGGTCCCTGCGCCCACGCCGACTCCTGCGCCGACCCCAGCACCCACCCCTGTGCCCACGGCGAAGCCGACCCCGACGCCGACCCCAGCACCCACTCCTGCGCCCACGGCAAAGCCGACCCCGAAGCCGACCCCCCGCCCCACGCCGCGGCCGACCCCGAAGCCGACCCCCCGCCCCACGCCGCGGCCGACGCCGAAGCCGACGCCCGTGGTCGTCACCCCGCCGCCGGCCACGTAGGACCCGGAAAGCTCCTTCGGCGGGCCGCGCTGAAGACGCGCGCCTGTGGAGGGGCCATTCCCGGACGGTCCGCGACCCGGGCCGGTGACCGTGACCGGCTCAGACGGTCGGGGCGGCGGTTTCCCAGCGTGGGAATGCGGCGAATCGCGAGGTTGGCTGCATCTCGGAGCGCATCATGCCCCTGCGTGACCGGCTGAGACGGTCAACCGTGCCCTTGCGGCCGCCACCGGTCCCGACACGGCCCGATCCGCGCCGTCCGCCCGGCTCGGCCGCCCGGCCGCCCCCGGAATCCCGTGCCTCCGCCCCCGGCCGCGGCGTCCACCCTCGATCGCGACCGTGCCGGAGCCCTTTGCTATACTCGCGCGGCCGTGACAGGCTGGCGATGAGCGGGCTCGGACGGGCCGGCGCGTACTTCGCGCTCTTCTCCCAGGTCGGGTTGATCCTGCTCTTCACCAACCTTGGCGGCGTCCTCCTCGGCTACTGGGCCGACGAGCGGCTGGGGACGGTCCCATTCCTGACCCTCGGCGGCTTCTTCGTCGGGCTCGTGGTGGGATGGACGGCGGTCCTTCGGCTGATCAGGCGCTTCCTGGCCAGCGTGGACGAATGAGCAGCGCGGGCGCGACCACGACGGTCGCGCCCCTTCGCGTGGAGCGAACGTGACGAGCGAACCGGAGGCGGCGACGATTCCCGCAGAGGCCCCGAAGGCGGCCTCGAAGCGGCGTCGCAACATCCTGCTCCTGGCGATGCTCGGGGTCATCGTCGTCGACGTCGTCGCCTTCATCCTGGTGCCGCCCGTGAACAAGGAAGACCCCAGCGCTCCGTACTCGTGGCCGGCCGACGCGATCAAGGGCAACATCGAGCCGATCCTGCCGCACGTCGTCTGGGATCCCACCCCCGACAGCCCACCGGCGACGGACCTCATCACCTTCGACGTCACGATCAGCAGCTCGCTCTTCACGATGTGGATCGTGATGCTCATCGCGATCGTGCTCGTGATCGCCGGGACGCGCGGCCGCAAGGAAGTCCCCGGCGGGCTCCAGAACATCGTCGAGTTCGTCTACGAGAGCCTGTCCAACTTCGGGACGTCCCTCGGCGGCCCGAAGGCGAAGGCCTTCATCCCGCTCTTCGCCAGCCTCTTCGTCCTGATCATCCTGTCGAACTGGAGCGGCCTCGTGCCGCCGGTGGGCAAGGTCGAGCTCCTGCGGGCCCCGACGAGCGACATCAACGTCACGCTCGGGCTGGCCCTCGTGAGCTTCACCACGTTCCACGTCTCGGGCGTGCGCGCCCTCGGGGTCGGCGGCTACTTCGGCAAGTTCTTCAGCCTGCGCGAGTTCAAGAACGGAGCCGCGGCCGGCCTCATCGCCCTCTTCGTCGGGCTGATGGAGTTCATCCTCGAGTTCGTGAAGCCGATCACCCTGGCCATGCGGTTGTTCGGCAACATCTACGGAGGCGAGCTCGCCCTCGCGGTCATCACCTCGCTCACGATCGCGATCATCCCGGTCGCGCTCATCGGCCTGGAGACCTTCGTCGGGTTCGTCCAGGCGCTCATCTTCTCGGTCCTCACGCTCATCTTCACGATGCTCGCGATCGAGGGCCATCACGACGAGCATGGCGAGGCGCACGACGTCGTGGAGGAGATGCCCAACGGGGGCATGGGTCCCACGGTCGAGAGCCTCACCCCGCACGGCCAGGCGGCCTGACGGGCACAATCCAGCGGAGTGACCGGGTCGGCCCGAGCAGACGGGCGCCGGAGGCAGGAGGTAGGTACACGATGGAGAACATTGGAGCGGGCCTCGCCGCGTTCGGCGTCCTGGGCCCGGCCCTCGCGGTCGGCATCCTGACCGGGATGTCCACGGCCGCGATCGGGCGGAACCCGGAGGCGGCGCCCCAGATCCGCGCCACCTTCATCATCGGCGCGGCGTTCGCCGAGGGCCTCGGCGTCCTCGCCGTCGTCGTCGGCATCCTCGCGATCCTGCTCGGCGGCGGGGCGTAGGCCCAGTCCGCCCCGGACCGGAGGAGAACGCCGTGGACCTCTACGCGGCCGGCCCCGCGATCGCCGCCGCCGCGACCGCCGTGGCGGCCGAGGAGGGCGCCGGGATCCAGATCAACCTGTTCTGGATCATCGTCGCCGCCGCGAACTTCGTCCTGTTCCTCGTCATCCTCGCCCTCTTCGCCTGGGGGCCGATGACGAAGATGCTCGACGAGCGACGGACGAAGATCGAGCAGGGCCTCAAGGACGCCGAGCAGGCTCGCCTGCAGCTCGAGCGCTCCGCGGCGGCAGCCGCCGAGGAGACCGCCGCCGCGCGCCGCGAGGCGCGCGAGATCATGGACCGGGCCCAGCGGGTTGCCCAGGAGGCCCGCGACGCGGACATCGCCGCGACGCGCGAGGAGCTCGAGCGGATGCGCGTGCGCGCCGCCGCCGAGATCGAGGCCGAGAAGAGCCGCGCCATCGCCGACCTGCGGGCCGAGGTCGCCGACCTCGCCATCAACGCGGCGGGGCGCGTCGTCCGCGAGTCCATGGACGGGGAGCGCCAGCGCCGCCTCGTCGAGGAGTTCCTGGCCGAGACGAGCCTCCCGGAGGCCCGGGCCTGATGCCCCGCCCGTCGACGGCCGCCCGCCGCTACGCCGAAGCCGTGTTCGAGATCGCCCGTCGCGACGGGACCCTCGACCGGTGGACCGCCGACCTCCGCCTCGTGGCGGACGTCGTGGCCGAGGAGGACGTGGCGCGCGTCGTCGACAGCCCGGCGATCCCGTACGACGCCCGGCGCGAGGTGCTGGCGAAGCTCCTCGAGCCCCGGATCTCGCCACCCGCCTTCCACCTGGCCCTCCTCCTCGCGCAGCGGGGCCGGCTCTCGTCGGTGCCCGCCGTCGCCGCGGAGTACAAGCGGCTCGTCGACCGTGAGCGCGGCATCGTCGTCGCCACGGTGACGAGCGCGATCCGCCTCGAGCCCGCCGAGCTCGAGGCGATCGGCGCCCGCGTCCGGGAGATGACCGGCGCGCGGCCCGAGATCGCCGCGGCCGTCGACCCCGACCTCATCGGGGGCGTGACGGTCCGCATCGGCGACCGCCTCATCGACGCCAGCGTGCGGGGACGCCTGGAGCGGCTCCGCGACCGCATCGTCGCAGGAGCCCGCTGACCCCGCCCCCGCAGCGCCGGTCGCCCGCCGGCCCGCCGCGCCACCGACTGGAGCACCGCAATGGCCATCCGATCCGACGAGATCATCAGCATCATCAAGTCCTCGATCGACAACTTCGACGCGACGGCGGAGACGCGGAACGTCGGCACGGTCGTGGAGGTCGGCGACGGGATCGCCCAGGTCTACGGGCTCGAGGACGCACTCTCCTCCGAGCTCCTCGAGTTCCCGGGCGGCGTCTACGGGATGGCCCTCAACCTCGAGGAGGAGACCGTGGGCGCGGTCCTCCTCGCCGGGGCGACGACGATCAAGGAGGG
The DNA here is from genome assembly GCA_963709605.1 of uncultured Chloroflexia bacterium. GTDB lineage: Bacteria > Chloroflexota > Limnocylindria > Limnocylindrales > CSP1-4 > CTSoil-043. The sequence goes on from CAVPWX010000007.1 coordinate 366,125, forward strand.
CGACGTCGTCAAGACGACCGGCCGCGTCGTCGAGGTGCCGGTCGGGGCGGAGCTGCTGGGCCGCGTCGTCGACCCGCTCGGCCGCCCGCTCGACGACAAGGGCCCGATCACCGCCACGCGGACCCGCCCGGTCGAGCGGATCGCCCCCGGCGTCATCGTCCGCAAGGGCGTCGACACGCCGGTCCAGACCGGCATCAAGGCGATCGACGCCCTCATCCCCATCGGCCGCGGCCAGCGCGAGCTGATCATCGGCGACCGCCAGACGGGCAAGACCGCCATCGCGATCGACACGATCATCAACCAGAAGGGGAAGGGCCTCGTCTGCATCTACGTGGCGATCGGCCAGAAGCTCTCGACCGTCGCCTCCACCGTCGCGACGCTCGAGAAGTACGGCGCGATGGAGCACACGATCGTGGTCGTGGCCGGCGCCGAGGACCCCGCCCCGCTCCAGTACCTCGCCCCCTACAGCGGCGTGGCGATGGGCGAGGAGGTCATGGAGGTCGGCGTCCAGATCCCCGGCCAGGAGGGCCTCGTCAAGGACGCCCTGTGCGTCTACGACGACCTGTCCAAGCACGCCTGGGCCTACCGCGAGATGGCCCTCCTCCTCCGCCGCCCGCCCGGCCGCGAGGCCTACCCCGGCGACGTCTTCTACCTCCACAGCCGGCTCCTGGAGCGCGCGGCGCGCCTCAACGACGAGCACGGCGGCGGCTCGCTGACGGCCCTCCCCATCATCGAGACCCAGGCGGGCGACGTCTCCGCCTACATCCCCACCAACGTCATCTCGATCACCGACGGCCAGATCTTCCTGGAGACGGACCTCTTCAACGCCGGCCAGCGGCCCGGCGCTGAACATCGGCATCTCGGTCAGCCGTGTCGGCTCGGCGGCCCAGACGAAGGCGATGAAGAAGGTGGCGGGGCCCCTCAAGCTCGACCTCGCCCAGTACCGCGCCCTCGCCGCGTTCGCCCAGTTCGCCTCGGACCTCGACAAGGCCACCCGCGACCAGCTGACCCGCGGCGAGAAGCTCTCCGAGATCGTCAAGCAGCCCCAGTACCGGCCTCTCCCGGTGGAGAAGCAGGTCGCGATCCTGCTGGCCGCCACCAAGGGTGCCGTCGACGACATCCCGACCCCGCGGGTGAAGGAGTTCGAGGCCGGCTACTACCGGTTCCTCGAGACCGAGCGGCCGGAGCTGCTGGCGAAGCTCGGCGAGACGAAGACCCTCGACGACGAGATCGCGGCCGGGCTCGACGAGGCCGTCGCGGCCTTCCGCTCGAGCTTCCTGGCGTAGCCGGCCGGAGCCGCAGGAGCACAGCGTGGCCAGCCAGCGCGACATCCGGCGGCGCATCGGCGCCGTCCGGAACATCAAGCAGATCACGCGGGCGATGCAGTTCGTCGCCGCGTCGAAGCTCAAGCGCGCCCAGGACGCGACGCTCGCGGCCCGCCCCTACAGCGACCAGATCGACGAGGTCCTGGCCGACCTCGCCGCCGTCCTCGACGCCGAGCAGCATCCGCTCCTCGCGCGGCGCGAGGGCGGCCGCCGCCTCTTCGTCGTCATCACCACCGACCGCGGCCTCGCCGGGCCCCTCAACACCAACACCGTCCGCTTCGCCCTCACGGAGATCCTCGCCCACGAGGGCCGGGTCAGCGTGGTGACCGTCGGCCGCAAGGGCCGCGACGCCCTGCGCCGGGCTCACCTCCCCCTGGAGGCCCATTTCGCCGGCTTCGGCGACCGGCCCAGCTTCGCCGACGTGACGCCCCTCACCCGCCTCATCACCGACGACTTCCTGGCCGGGACCCACGACCGGATCGACCTCGTCTACCCCACCTTCGTGTCGACGCTCGTCCAGCGGCCGGTCCTCACCCAGCTCCTCCCCATCCGCCCGGCGGCCGACACGCACGGCATCCCGGGAGGCCAGTTCATCTTCGAGCCGAGCCCGGCCACGGTCCTCCGCCAGCTCCTCCCGCGCTACGTCGCGACGCGCGTCTTCCAGGCGGTCCTCGAGACGACCGCCTCGGAGATGTCCAGCAAGATGGTGGCGATGAAGAACGCCACGGAGAACGCCGAGGAGCTCATCGAGGACCTCACGCTCTCCTACAACAAGGTCCGCCAGGCCAGCATCACCAGCGAGATGATCGAGATCGCGTCCGGCGCCCAGGCGCGCTGACGACGCCGGCAGGAGGCAGACGTACCCATGGCGACCGCCGCACCCGCAGCCATCGGCCGGGTCATCCGGATCACCGGCCCGGTCGTGGACATCGAGTTCCCGCCGGGGCAGCTCCCCTCGATCTACAACGCCGTCGAGATCCAGCGCCCGGGCGAGGAGCCGCTCACCTGCGAGGTGCAGCAGCACCTCGGGAACAACTGGGTCCGCACCGTGGCGATGACGACGACCGACGGCCTGTCCCGCGGTACGGCGGTGCACGACACCGGCGCCCCGATCAGCGTGCCGGTCGGCGCGCCCACGCTGGGCCGGGTCTTCAACGTCCTGGGCAGCCCCATCGACGGGAAGGGACCCGTGGACCGGACGCACGTCCTCCCGATCCACCGCTCCGCGCCGGCGTTCGACGAGCAGACGACCGAGATCGAGGTCTTCGAGACCGGCCTCAAGGTCATCGACCTCATCTGCCCCTTCAAGAAGGGCGGCAAGGTCGGCATCTTCGGCGGGGCCGGCGTCGGCAAGACGGTCATCATCCAGGAGCTGATCCGGAACGTCGCCCAGGAGCACGCCGGCGTCTCGGTCTTCGCCGGCGTCGGCGAGCGCTCGCGCGAGGGCAACGACCTGATCGCCGAGATGACCGAGTCGGGCGTCCTCCCCAAGACCGCCTTCGTCTTCGGCCAGATGAACGAGCCGCCCGGCGCCCGCCAGCGGGTCGGCCTCAGCGCCCTGACCATGGCCGAGCACTTCCGGGACGAGGAGGGCCGCGACGTCCTCCTCTTCATCGACAACATCTTCCGCTTCACCCAGGCCGGCTCGGAGGTCTCCGCGCTCCTGGGCCGGATGCCGTCGGCCGTCGGCTACCAGCCGAACCTCGCCACCGAGATGGCAGCCCTCCAGGAGCGGATCACCTCCACGACGAAGGGCTCGATCACCTCCCTCCAGGCGGTCTACGTGCCGGCCGACGACTACACCGACCCGGCCCCGGCCACGACCTTCGCCCACCTGGACTCGACGATCCGCCTGGAGCGGAGCATCACCGAGCTCGGCATCTACCCCGCCGTCGATCCCCTGACCTCCACGTCGCGGGTCCTCGACCCGCTCGTCGTCGGCCAGGAGCACTACGACGTCGCCCGCGAGACCCAGCGCGTCCTGCAGCGCTTCCGCGACCTCCAGGACATCATCGCCATCCTCGGCATCGACGAGCTGTCCGAGGAGGACAAGGCCACGGTGGCCCGGGCGCGGCGCCTCCAGCGCTTCATGAGCCAGCCGTTCTTCGTGGCCGAGGTCTTCACCGGCCGGCCCGGCGTGTACGTCCCGATCCGCGACACGATCGCCTCGTTCAAGGAGATCCTGGAGGGGAAGACCGACGCCCTGCCGGAGCAGGCGTTCTTCCTGGCCGGCACGATCGACGACGTCCGGGCGAACGCCGAGCGGCTGGCCGGGTAGGGGGCGCCACCATGCCGATCCATCTCGAGATCGTCACCCCGGAGAAGCGCGCCTACAGCGACGACGTCGACGCCGTCGTCCTGCCCGGGAGCGAGGGCGAGCTCGGCGTCCTGCCCCGCCACGCGCCCCTGATCTCGCAGCTGGGTGTGGGCGAGCTCCGCATCCGCAAGGGTGCCACCGTGGAATCGTTCGCCATCGTCGGCGGCTTCGTGCAGGTTCGCCCGGACAAGGTCGTCGTGATGGCCGAGACGGCCGACCTGGCGGCGGAGATCGACCTGGAGAAGGCGGAGGAGGCCCGGCGCGACGCCGAGCGCGCCCTCGAGGCCGGCTTCGTCGAGCCCGCCGACCTGGCCCAGGCCCGGGCGGCCCTCCAGGCGGCCCTCGTCCGCATCCGCGTCGCAGAGCGCCGTCACCGGGAGGGGTCGCGCCGGCGCGGGTAGCGCCGGCACGGCCGCGGGACGGCGATGGCGGACGCCCGCCCGTTCCACTGGGAGTACACGCCGGACCCCGTCCCCCGGGAGGTCTTCCGGGTGGAGGGCGGCCGCCCGCTGGCCGGCACGGTCCGCATCAGCGGCGCCAAGAACGCGGCCCTCAAGCTCCTGGCGGCGGCCGTCCTGACGGGGGAGCGCTGCCGCCTCACCAACGTCCCCGAGATCGAGGACGTCCGGGTCATGGCGGAGACCCTCGGCGACCTGGGGGTCGTCGTCGACCACCCCGCGCACGGCGTCTACGAGGTCGCCGCCGGCGACGTGGACTGGCTCTTCGTGCCGCTCGAGGCCGCGGCCAAGATGCGGGCGAGCTTCATCCTCTTCGGCCCGCTCCTCTCCCGCTTCGGCCGGGTCATCATCAGCAACCCGGGCGGCGACCGGATCGGGCGACGGCCGGTGAACCTCCACGTCGACGCCATGCGGGCGCTCGGCGCCGAGATCGAGTACCGCAATGGCTACTACCTGGCGAAGGCCCCCGGCCGCCTCCGGGGCGGGCCGGTGACGTTCCCCTTCGTGTCCGTCATGGGCACCGAGAACGCCATGCTCGCCGCGACGCTCGCCGAGGGCACCACCGTCATCCGGCCGGCGGCCCAGGAGCCGGAGGTGGACGACCTCCTCGCCTTCCTCCAGAAGATGGGCGCGGCGGTGGAGCGCACCGCCCCCGACACGATCGTGGTGGAGGGCCGGCGCCGTCTGCGCGGCGCGGAGCACCCGGTGATCCCCGACCGGATCGAGGCCGGCACCTTCGTGGTCGCCGCGGCGGTTGCCGGCGGGCGAGTCACCCTCGAGGGTGCGCCCTGCGAGTTCCTCGGCTCGTTCATCGAGGTGGTCGGGCGGATGGGGGTCCAGGTGGCCTGCGGGCTCGACACGATCGAGGTGGAGGGGCTGGCGCCCGGCGCCGGCACCTACCGGCCGCTGGACGTGGAGACGGGGCCCTACCCCGGCTTCGCCACCGACCTCCAGTCGCCGGCGAGCGTCCTGATGACGCGCTGCGCCGGCACGAGCCGGCTCCACGAGACGATCTTCGAGGACCGCCTGGAATGGCTGGCCGAGCTGCGCAAGATGGGGGCCGCGGTGGCGATCCTCGACCCGCACCATGCCGAGATCACGGGGCCGGCCCACCTTCGCGGGGCCGAGGTCGACATCAGCGACCTGCGGGCCGGCGCGTCGCTCATCCTGGGGGCCCTGGCGGCCGAGGGGACCTCCACGATCCACGGCGCGCACCACGTCCAGCGCGGCTATGAGAACATCGACCGCAAGTTCCACGACCTCGGCGCCCGGATCGAGCGCCTCCCCGAGCAGGTGAACGTCAGGCCTTCATGAAGATCGGCATCGACCTCGGCACCGCGAACGTCCTCGTCTACGTCAAGGGCCGCGGCATCGTCATCCAGGAGCCCTCCGTCGTCGCGGTGAGCGAGGACAACCGGATCGTCGCCGTGGGCGAGGAGGCCCGCGAGATGATCGGCCGGACGCCCGGCAACATCCAGGCCATCCGCCCGATGAAGGACGGCGTCATCGCCGACTACGTCATCACCGAGGCGATGCTGCGCTACTTCATCGGCCGCGCCCGGAAGGGGACCGTCTCGTTCAGCCGCCCCGAGGTGATGATCAGCGTCCCTGCCGGCGTGACCTCCGTGGAGAAGCGCGCCGTCCGCGACGCCGCCCTCAAGGCCGGCGCCCGCGAGGCCTTCCTGATCGAGGAGCCGCTGGCCGCGGCGATCGGGGCCAACGTGCCGATCAGCGGGCCGTCCGGCAACCTGATCATCGACATCGGGGGCGGCACCAGCGAGATCGCGGTCATCGCCCTCGGCGGGATCGTCGTCAGCAACAGCCTGCGCGTGGGCGGCAACCGCTTCGACGACGCGATCGCCAGCTACATCCGCAAGAAGTACAACCTGATGGTCGGCGACCGAACGGCGGAGGAGGTCAAGATCCAGATCGGGACCGCCCTCCCGCTCGACCGCGAGCTCCAGATGGAGGTCCGCGGCCGGGACCTCATCGCGGGCCTGCCGCGGACGATCCCCATCACCTCGTCCGAGGTGATGGAGGCGATCGAGATGCCGCTCCAGCAGCTCGTCGCCGCCGTGCGCGGGGTCCTGGAGCAGACGCCACCGGAGCTCTCCTCGGACATCATCGACAAGGGGATGGTGATGTCCGGCGGCGGCGCCCTCCTGCGCAACATCGACAAGCTCCTCACCCAGGTGACCGGCGTCCCCTGCCACGTGGCCGAGAACCCCCTCAACTGCGTCGCTCTGGGGACCGGCCTCGCCCTGGAGCACTTCGACTTCTTCAAGAAGTCCCTCGTCCAGCAGGTCTGACGGCCCGCATGACCGGCTTCGGGGGTCCGGGCTCGGGGGCCGGCATCGCCTTCGTCGACCTGCACTGCCACACCAGCGCCAGCTTCGATTCCCTCGCCGACCCGCTGAAGGTGGTCCGCGCCGCGCGCGACCGCGGGATCACGCACCTCGCGATCACCGACCACGACCGCATCGACGGCGCCATCCGCGCCCGGGAGGCCGGCATCGAGGGGATCACGGTCATCGTGGGCGAGGAGGTCAAGACGGCCGGCGGCGACCTCATCTGCCTCTTCCTGCGCGAGGCTATCCCGCCCGGGCTCTCCCCGGCGGAGACGATCGCCCGGGCCCGCGAGCAGGGCGGCCTCGTCGGCATCCCGCACCCCTTCGATCGCTACCGCGGCTCGGTGGGGAAGGCCGAGGACGAGATCCGGGCGCTCGTCGGGCTCGTCGACTGGGTGGAGGTCCACAACGCTCGGATCGTCGGCGGCAAGGGCAACGAGCAGGCCGCGGAGCTGGCCCGGTCGGCCGGCATCCCCGGCGTCGCCGTCTCCGACGCGCACTCGATCCTGGAGATCGGGGTGGCGGCGACACGCCTCGAGGGCGATCCTTCGACGCCGGCGGGCCTCCTGGCCGCCCTGCGGACCGCGCGGGTGGTGCCGGGCCGGGCCACCTACTTCGCGCGGGCGATCACCCCGCTGGCCAAGATCGTCCAGCGGGTCCGCGGCAACGGCCGGGTCCGGCCGGCCGCGGGGGCGCCGCGATGAGCGCCGCGATCCCCCCGCCGGCCGCCGAGCCGCCGCGATGAGCGCCGCGATCCCCCCGCCGGCCGCCGAGCCGCCGCGATGAGCGCCGGGGTGCCCCCGCCGCCCGCCGAGCCCGAGGTCACGGCCGAGCAGATCTCGCTGGGGCGCCGCCTGCGCCAGGCCCGAACGATCATCTCCATCCTCGTCCCGCTCGCCATCATCGTGGCCTTCGTCGGGCTCAACTGGGAGGCGCTCCAGCGGGTCCCGGAGCTGATCCTCGCCGCGAATCCGCTCCTCGTCCTCGCCGCGTTCGCCGTCTACTACCTCGGCTTCCCCCTGCGCGGCTACCGCTGGGCTCTCCTCCTGCGGGGAACCGGCTTCTACTGCCCCACGAAGGACGCGACGGAGATCATCTTCCTGTCGTGGCTGGTCAACTGCGTCGTCCCGGCGAAGCTCGGCGACGTCTACCGGGCGTACCTGCTGAAGATCAACAGCACGGCCTCCCTGTCGCGCACCTTCGGGACCGTCTTCATCGAGCGCGTGCTCGACCTCTTCGCGATCGTCATCCTGGGCCTCGCGGCCGGCTTCTGGAGCTTCCGCGGCGGGCTGCCGCCGGAGATCCAGGTGGTCGTCGGGATCGGCGTGGGCGTCATGGTGCTGCTCGCCGTCGGGCTCCTCTTCCTGCGCAACGCCGGGCACCGCGTCCTCGCCGCCCTCCCGCTGCCGCGGAAGGAGAAGATCCTGGAGTTCTACGACCGCTTCGAGCAGGGCGTCTTCGGGGCGATCGGCTGGCGGGCGCTGCCGCGGCTGCTCGTGCTCACCGCCCTCGTCTGGATGTCCGAGGGCCTGCGGCTGTGGCTCGTGGTCCAGGCCCTGGGCTTCCCGGATGTCTCGCTGGGGCTCTCCGGTGCGGTCTTCGTGGCGCTCATCGGGTCGCTGCTCACGGCCGTCCCCCTCAGCCCGGCCGGGCTCGGCATCGTGGAGGCGGGGATCGTCGGCGTCCTCACGCTCGTGTACGGCGTGCCGCTCGCGGAGGCGACCGCGATCGCCCTGCTGGACCGCGTCATCAGCGTCTTCTCGGTCATCGTCCTGGGCTCGATCGCCTACGTCCTCTCCCCCAAGCCGCGCGGCGAGGGCCGCATCCCCCAGCCCTCGGAGGCGGTCGCCGCGCCCGCCTGACCCCGGGCCGCGACCGGCGCGCCCCCGCCCGATGTGCCCCGCGCGGCGACCCCGTCCCGCGGCCGCCCGGCCGTGGCCGGCGGTACCCGGTACCCCCGTCGCGCATGTGCCATGACCCGGGGTACCAACGGGTCATGGTTCCTGAATGCGCCACTCTCGATAGTTGGCGCACGCGGACCTGCCGCGGACCCCACGGAGCGCCCACCGAGGAATGACTGAGCAGAACGGCCGGCCCTTCAACGAGTGGCTGCGCGCACAGCTCAAGGCCAAGAAGATGTCGCAGCGCCAGCTGGCGCAGGCGTCGGGCGTCGACCATTCGACGATCTCGCGCCTCGTCCGCGGCGACCGGACCCCGTCGCTGGGCACCGCGACCAAGCTGGCCCGGGGCCTGCGCGAGCTTCGCGACGACGCGGACGCCCCGCAGTACCTCGGCCTCGTCTCGAGCGGGGCGACGATCAACCCCGCCGCCCGGGTGGAGTACGCGCTCCGCGGGGACGACGCCCTCGGCGAGCCTCAGGTCCGCCAGATCATGGAGTACTACCTCGCCGTGCGGATGCGCCGGTTTGCGCGGCCGGTCGCCCCGACCACGGTGTCCCGACCGGGGCTGCCGGATCGTCCCATCGCGCAGACCTCCCAGCCCCCTCTCGCCTCCGTCGTCGGCCTCTCGACGGAGCGCCGCGTGAGCACCGTCCGCCCGGCGTCGCTGCTGGGGCGGCGGCCGCCAGGAAGGCCCTGACCAGGGAACACATCTGACCGTCCCGGGGGTACCCTCCTCCCCCGGGTCTCGGGGACAGCGAACGCCGGCGTACTGGGGCGCCGGCGTTCGCTCTGTCTGCCGTCAGACGGCCCGGCCTCGGCCGCCGCGTGAGCCGCAGCGCCGGCCGCGCGGCCCGTCAGACGGCCCGGCCGCGTGAGCCGCCGCAGCCCGGCGCGTGACGCGCCGGAGCCGGCCCCGTGAGCCGCCCGCCCCGCCGGCCGCCCCGCCCCGCAGCCCGTCCGCCGGCCGCCGCGCCCCGCCCCGCCGGACGGATCCGCCCGCCCTCAGCGCCCCGCGACCTCGTAGACCGAGATCCAGCGCCCCGGGGCCGCCTCGAACCGGTCGAGCAGCGGCCCGGCCGCGATGCCGACCTCGGCGAGCCGCGCCTCCTCTGCCGGCCCGCGGCACGCCGCCCCGACGATCTCCTCGAACAGCTCGTCGCAGAGGACGGCGACGCGGGTGGCGCCGGCGCCCGGCACCGGCGGGTTGCCGAGCACCGTCATCGGGTAGTCCAGGGCCCCGGTGCCCTTGAAGGATGGGACACCGACGACCGCCGTGGGATTGCCCTCCACCACGCCGACCACGCGGCGCCCGGCGTCCTCGGCCGCCGGCCACCCGCCGTCAGCCGCGATCGCCGGAGGCTGGGTTGCGAGGTTCCACCCGACGAAGGCCGCGATCGTCACCACGACCAGCCCTCGTCCCACGAGCCCGCCCCCGCGCCGGGCGCGCGGCCCGCGGCGCCACAGCACGGCGGCGGCCACGCCCGCGGCGGTGGCGATGGCCGGCCACAGGAACGCGTGGTAGTGATCGGCCGGCAGCGGCGTGACGACGGACAGCGAGCGGACGCCCAGCGCCAGGGCGGCGATGGCGAGGCCGGTCGAGCCGGCCAGCCAGGCGAGCGCCCGGCGCTCCGACCCCCGGCCCGGAGGAGGGCGAGGACGACCAGCCCGACCCAGGCCGCGACCGCCACGACCGCAACCGCGGTGGCCGCCGCGATCGGCCCGCTGAGCGGCCAGGAGACGATCCGGAGCGGGACGAACAGGAGCCGCACCGCGAGGCCGGCCCCGCTGGTCGCGTCGCCGGAGGTCAGCCAGGCGATCGCCCCGCGGGTCTCGGCGAACCCGTGGCCGAGCTCGTAGGCCAGGAGCGGCAGGTAGCCCAGGGCGATGATCACCACCCCGGCAAGGCCGGCCCGGACCAGGGCCGGGCGATCGCGCGGCGATCGCGCCACCGTGTGCGCCCAGAGCGCGACGAGGGGGATGCACCCGAGGACGCCCAGCACGTGGAGCTGCTGGACCATCGCCTGGGCGGCGGCCGCGACGAGCCACCACGCCGCATTGCCCCCGGTGGCCGCCCGCCAGGCCGCGGCCAGGCTGCAGGCGGCGAAGAAGGGGATCGGGTTGGGGTTCCAGATGAAGGTCGATCCCTCCACCGCGGTCGCCGAGAGGGCCAGGACGAGGCCTGCCACGAGCCCGCCCACGGGGCCCGCGATCGCCCGCCCCAGCCACCAGGTGACCGCGACCGACGCCACCCCGAGGGCCGCGATGAGGGCCACGAGGTGGACGGGGTTGTCGCCGCCGGACGGCCACCCGGCGGGCGCCAGCAGGTAGTAGTAGAGGGCGCCGTGGTGGAAATCGCCGATGGACGTGTGGGGGCCCAGGAGCGGCACGACGCCGTCGCGCACGAGGCCCCGGACGGCGAGGGCGTCCACGCCCTGGTCCGAGTCGAAGGTCCCGCGCGTGGCGAGGTCGGCGAAGCGGAGCACGGCGGCGAGCGCCACCAGGGCGAGCAGGACGGTAGAGTCCGCGATGCGCCCGATCCGCCCGTCCTCGGGCATCGCCTCCGGCAGGCGGCCGACCCCCGGCAGGCGGCCGACCTCCGGCAGGCGGTCGACTCCCCGCACGTCCGGCCCGGCGGTCACGCTGCCGGCGTCCGGGCGTGGGCGCCGCGCAGGTGGAGGGCCTCAGGCGGCAGGGCCGCCAGCGGCCGCCCTGCGGCGAGGTCGCGGGCGCGGGCGATGTTCACCGCGTCGTAGCCCTCGTCCATCCCCGGCGTCTCGAGAAAGAAGGGGACGTGGGCCAGCTCGGGATGGGTGAGGAAGCGCGCCAGCCCGGCCCCGTCGCCCATCTCGCCCGCGCCCAGGTGCTGGTGGCGGTCCAGCCTCGAGCCGCGGGCCGACTTCGAGTCGTTGAGATGGACCATGGCCAGCCGGTCGAGCCCGAGGCGCGAGCCGACCTCCTCGACGAGCGCGTCGACGCCCTCGCGGGTGGCCACGTCGTGCCCGGCGCCCCACAGGTGAGCGGTGTCCAGGCAGATCCCGAGGCGCCCCGACGGCACGCCGCGGGCCGCCGCGGCCTCGAGGATCCGCTCCAGCTCCTCGAGGCTCACGCCGATCCCGTCACCGCCCCCCGCCGAGTTCTCCAGGACGAGGAGGGGAGCGGCAGGGCCGTCCGGCACGGTCCCGAGGACGCGGGCGACAGCGTCCGCCACGCGCCCCACCCCGAACTCCGTCCCGGCCCCCTTGTGGCTGCCCACGTGGACGTTCACGAAGCGGGCCCCGTAGTCGGGGGCGACCACCATCTCGTGGGCCAGCAGCTCGATCGATCGCTCGTACAGCTCGTCCGCCGGGCCAGCCAGGTTCGCGAGGTACGAGGCGTGGACGGCGACCGGCCCGATCCCCAGCTCGGCGAGCCGGGCGCGGAAGGCCGGCAGCTCCGCCGGCGGCGCAGCACGACGCTTCCAGGCGGTGGGGTTGTCGACGAAGACCTGGAGGGCGTCGGCGCCGATCGCGTGGGCGCGCTCGACGGCGCGGACCATCCCGCCGCCGAGCGGGAGGTGCGCCCCCAGCGGGCGCCCGTCGGGCAGCGCTGGGCGGCGCGGTGGCGGCGCCTCGTCTGCGGCGCGCGGGCGGGAGGCGGGAGCGGTGGACCGGGCGGGCATCGTCGCCGCGCATCGTACCGTCCAGGCGCGCCCCGGACGTTGGGCGATGAGATGCGACCGGCAGCCGGTCCGCGACGGAGCGTCAGCCCCTGCCGGCCATCAGCCCCTGCCGGCCATCAGCCCTTGCGGGCCGTCAGCCCCTTGCGCGCCGCCAGCCCGGGCGGGCCATCAGCCCTTGCGGGCCGCCTTCTCCCCCCGGCCGGGGGTGTAGCCGCCGACGACCATCGGCTCGATGAGCCCGTAGTCGCCGTCCTGGCGCCGGTAGAGGACGTTCAGCCGCTCGTTCTCCGCGTTCACGAAGATGAAGAACGCGTGGCCCATCGTCTCCATCTTGGCGATGGCGTCCTCCTCGAACATGGGCTCGATGGCGAACCGCTTCGTCTTCACGACGCGCCGCTCGCGGGCCTTGTCCGAGGTGCCGTCGGCGATCCGGGCAAGAATCTCCTTCTCCTCGGGCCCCCGCGCGCGGACCCGGGGCTTCTCCCGGTGGTCGACCGCCCGGCGCTCCACCTTGTCGACGACCTCGTCGATGGCGGCCTCGTAGGTGACCGCGTCGGCCCTCCCGCGGAGGGCCTGGCCATCGATGATGAGGGTGACCTCGGCGATCCGCGAGTCGTCGGCGCTCCGGTGGCGCTCCACGGAGAGCTCGATGATCGCGTCGGTCCGGTCGTCGAGGAAGCGCTCGAGGCGCCGCATCTTCCGCTCGGCGTACAGCCGCACGGCGTCCGGGACGTCCATGTTCTTGCCCTTGACGATCGTCCTCACGGCAGACCTCCAGGGTTCGCCCGGGCCGGCCGGTCCGCGGGACGCGGCATCCGGCGGCAGCCCGATCCATCGAGTATAGGTCCGCCCCTGCCCGACTTCGACCGGCGAGGGGCCCCATGATCGGGGGCCGTCCCGCCCGATGGGGGCGCGCTGTGCGCGGGGGCACCGGCCGCGCGACGAGGGTGGCGGTCGGCGCCGGGCGGGCCGGCCAACGCGGCGCTGGGCGGCCCCGGGGCCGACGGGCAGGGACGCCGCGGCCGAACACGGGCCTGGCCCTGCCCCCGCGTTCGATCGGTCCTGCGCTCGTTTCGGCGACATCCTCTCGTGTCCAGGCGACGCGTTCGCCGATACGGGCGCCCGAGCGAGCGTGGCTGTCGCCAATCTGATCGTACGCAGCATCAATCGGCGCGAACCGCGCATCGTCGGCGCGGTCGCGCATCCTCCGGCCGCCCACCCTCACGCCTCCCGGGCGACGGTCATGGCGGAGACCGCGACCGCCCCGGCGTCCAGGAGGGCCCCGGCGCAGGCCACGAGCGTCGCCCCGGTCGTGACCACGTCGTCGACGAGGACGACCCAGCGCCCCGCCACCGCCGCCCGCTGCCCGGCGCCCACCGCGAACGCGGCGGCGACGTTCTCGGCGCGCCGGTCACGCCCCAGCTCGAACTGGGGCACGGTGGCGCGCTCGCGCCGGATGGCCGGCACGGCCGGCAGCCCGAGCGCCGCGGCCGGCGGCCCGCGCGATGAGCTCCGCCTGGTCGTAGCCGCGCGCGGCGCGCCGCCGCTCGTGTACGGGCACGTGCACCAGGACCTCGCCGCCGATGCCCGCCTCCCGCCAGCGGGCCGCGGCCGCCGTCCCCAGGGGCACCGCCAGCCGCCGCTCCCCGGCGTACTTGAGGGCGTGGAGGGCAGCCCGCACGACGCCGCCGAAGGGGGCGCACCACTCCAGCTGGACCAGCGGCAGCGGCACGTCGGAGGGCATGCCGAGAGGGACGCCCGCCGGTGCCCCCAGCCGCGTGGCGAGCGCGCTCCCGCACGCGGCACAGAGCGGCTCCCCTTCGCGACCACAGCCCACGCACGCTGCCGGGAGCGCGAGGTCGAGGAGGCGCCCGGCCAGCCGACGCCCGACGCCTGGCCCGGCGAGCCGGAGCCCGGCGCCGGGTTGCTGGTCGAGGCGAGGCGCCCCGGGGCCGAGGTTGGTCGCGCCGCTCATGGCCGGCAGGATGACGGCCGGCTCTCACCGGCGGCTCATCCGCGACTCACCCGGAGCTCACCCGCCGCTGCACCCGAGCTCACGGGCGGGCCGCCCCGGCGGTGCGCATCCACGACCGCACCAGGGCTCACCCGCCGCCCGGAACCTCCTCCAGCACGACGATGTCGCCCGCCACGGTCCCCGACGCCGCGGCAGCCCCAGCCGAAAGCTCCAGGCAGCCGTCAGCGCCGCGCGCCCACCAGACCACGCCCGTCCACGGGCGCAAGCTGGCGTGCACCGCGACGACGCGCCGCCCTCCGTCCGCCGCCGGCTTCGCCAGGAAGACGGCATCGATCGGGAAGCGCATGAAGAGCATGTGGATGCTCGATCCGGGCTGCAGCCACAGCCCCTGGCCGGGCGCCAGCGAGGCGCGCCCCATCAGGCCCATGAAGCGGCCGCCGAACGACGTGGCGACCTCGAGGGTCCCCGCGAGGACGGTGTCCCGGGTCACGTTGCGGGCGCGCACGGGACGATCCTGCGTTGACCGGCGGGCACGGTCCGGCCCTGGGCCACGGCAGGCAGCATCCGGGGTCCGATCGGTTGTGCGATCGCGTTGGCGACGGTCACGCTCGCACCAGCCCCCGGTCCGTCGAAGTCGCGGTCCGACCACGAGGGGATGTCGCCAATCCGCGCGCAGGACCGATCATCGGCCGCCGAGCCGGCCGTCGAGCCCGCCGTCGAGCCGGCCGCCCCGCGGTCCGACCACGAGGGGATGTCGCCAATCCGCGCGCAGGACCGATCATCGGCCGTCGAGCCGGCGGACATGGCAGACGCGCGGCGGTCGCGCGGCGGACGGGGCCCGGGGCTCGCTACCCGGCGCCTAGCCGCCGGGCCCGCCCGGCCCCGCCAGGTTCTTGATGATCAGGATGATCGCCGGCCCCAGGATGACGATGAAGAGCGACGGGAAGATGCAGCCGACGAGCGGGAAGAGCATCTTGATCGGCGCCTTGGCCGCCATCTCCTCGGCCCGCTGGCGGCGCTCGATGCGGAGCTGCTCGGACTGGACCTGCAGCACCTTGCTGATCGCGACGCCCAGCTGCTCGGCCTGGATGATCGCCCCGATGAAGTTGGTGAGGGCCGGCACCTCGGTCCGCGGGATGATGTCGCGCAGCGCGTCGCGCCGCGCCTTGCCCACCCGGACCTCGGCGAGGGCCCGGCGGAACTCGTCCACCAGGGGGCCCTGCATCTTCTCCACGACCTTGCCGAGGGCGGCGTCGAAGCCGAGGCCGGCCCGGACGGAGATCGTCAGGAGGTCCAGCGCGTCGGGGAGCTGCAGGACGATCGCGTGCTGGCGAGCCCGCCGTCGGCGGCTCAGCCAGAACTCCGGGACGATGTAGCCGACGACGAGGCCGGCGGCGCCCAGCGCGACCCCCAGGATCGGCCCCGTGTTCAGGACGAACGTGAAGAGGAGGAAGAAGAGGATCGCGAAGACGACCGCGGAGATCGCCTTGATGCCCATCCAGTCGGCGACGCGCAGGTTGCCGGGGTTGCCGGCGAGGGCCAGGTTCTTCTCGGTCTGGGCCGTGAACGACGACGAGGTGAAGCGGCTCGTCGCCCCGGAGAGGCGGCCGGCAAGGGGCCGCAGCGTCCGCTCGATGAACGGCGCCTGGAGCTCGAGCTCCTCGAGGTTCTTCGCCTGCATCGTCCCCAGCTGGGTCAGGCGGGCCTGGACCGGGTCGACCGACGACGAGCCGGCGACGCCGATCGCGATGAAGAGGATGGCGAGGGCCGCGGCGCCGGCGACGAGGATCGGGACCAGGGTGGCGGTGTCCATGCCCTACACCTCGATGTCGACGATGCGCCGGATGAACATGAAGCCGATGAACATCATGATCCCGCCGATCGCGATGAGGATCATCCCGGTGGGGATGCCCAGCGATGTTCACCGCCGGGTCCAGCATCGGCTCGAGGAACGAGGGGGCGATGATGAACAGGAAGGCGACGAGGCCGATCGGCAGGAAGCCGACGACGTAGCCGGACATCCGCTGCTGGGCCGTCAGGGTGCGGATCTCGCCCTTGATGCGGACCCGCTCGCGGATCGTGAAGGCGATGGAGTCGAGGATCTCGGCGAGGTTGCCGCCCACCTGGTACTGGATGGAGATGGCGGTGACCATCAGCTCCAGGTCCTCCGACTTCACCCGGCGGACCAGGTTCTCCAGGGCCTGCTCGAACGGCAGGCCCAGGTTCACCTCGCGGATGACCCGCTGGAACTCCGTGGAGATCGGCGGCCGCGCCTCGCGGACGACCAGCTCGATCGCCTGCAGGAAGGACGAGCCGGCCCGCAGGGCGTTCGCGATCAGGGTGATGGTGTCGGGCAGCTGCTTGTTGAACTGGTTGAGGCGCTTGCCCTGGCGCCGCCGGACGTACCAGCGCGGCAGGAAGAAGCCGATCACGGCCCCCACGAGGAGGAGGATCGGGTTCTGGAGCGCCGGGAGGGCGAAGCCGGCGAAGAACATGAGGACGCGGCACGCCGACGATCGCGCCGACCCAGATGAAGAGGTACTCGGAGACCTTCAGCTTGAGGTCGGCCCGGGCGAGCTCGCGGGACAGGTTGGCCCCGAAGTCCCGCCCCTCGACGGCCTTGTTGAGCTGCGAGAGGGCGGCGCTCTGGGAGATCAGGTCGCCCAGGGACCCGGAGCCGGCCTCGGCCGTCTTCGTCTCGTCCTTGCCGGAGGCGTAGCGCTCCAGGCGCGCGCTGACGCCGGTCCCGCCGCCCGACGAGGCGATCCCGACGGCGATCAGGAGGATGGCGAGCGCCGCGACGGCGGCGACGACGATGGTCATTGGCACGGCATGCCCTCCCGCGCCTAGTAGACGAAGCCGAAGAGCCCGGGCGGCAGGTGGATCCCCATCACCTCGAACTTCTCGACGAACTTCGGGCGGATCCCGGTCGGCTTCAGCCGGCCCTGGATCTTCCCCTCGACGACGCCCGTCTGCTCGAAGATGAAGACATCCTGCATGACGATGACGTCGCCTTCCATCCCCTGGACCTCGGTGATGTTGACGATCTTGCGGGTGCCGTCCTTGAGCCGGGACTGGTGGACGATGAGGTCGACGGCCGAGGCGATCTGCTCGCGGATGGCGCGCAGCGGCAGCTCCACGCCGGCCATGAGGACCATCGTCTCGAGGCGCGAGAGCATGTCCCGCGGGCTGTTGGCGTGGCCGGTGGACATCGAGCCGTCGTGGCCGGTGTTCATGGCCTGCAGCATGTCGAGGGCCTCGCCGGAGCGGCACTCCCCGACGATGATCCGGTCGGGCCGCATGCGGAGGGCGTTGCGGACCAGCTCCCG
Source organism: uncultured Chloroflexia bacterium (assembly GCA_963709605.1). Lineage (GTDB taxonomy): Bacteria > Chloroflexota > Limnocylindria > Limnocylindrales > CSP1-4 > CTSoil-043. The sequence continues at coordinate 383,436 of CAVPWX010000007.1, forward strand.
GATCGGGATCTGCCCCTTGCCCTCGATGTTCGGGGGCCGCGACTCGAGGGTGACGACGTGCTCCTGGCGGAGCTGCAGCTCGGCGGCGTCCTCGATCGTGATGATCCGCTCGTCGTTCGGGATGAACGAGGAGAGGACGTTGAGGGTGGTCGTCTTGCCCGAGCCGGTGCCGCCCGAGACGAAGATGTTGAGGCGGGCCTCCACGCAGGCCTTGAGGAAGTCGAACATCTCCGGCGTGGCGGTCCCGAAGCGGATCAGGTCGTCCACCGTGAAGGGGGAGGCGGCGAACTTCCGGACCGTGACGACGGGGCCGACGAGGGAGAGGGGCGGGATGATCGCGTTGACGCGGGAGCCGTCGGTGAGGCGGGCGTCGACCATCGGCGAGGACTCGTCGACGCGGCGCCCGATCGGGGCGATGATGCGGTCGATGATCCGCATGACGTGGTCGTCGTTCTGGAAGACGACGTTCGTCAGCTCGAGCTTGCCGTTGCGCTCGATGTAGACCTGCCGCGGGCCGTTCACCATGACCTCGGTGATCGACTCGTCGCGGAGGAGCGGCTCCAGCGGGCCCAGGCCGATGATCTCGTCGGTGATCTGCTCCAGCATCCGGACCCGCTCGGCGCGGGTCAGGGCGAGGCCCTCCTCGTCGATGACCTTGCCGAAGATCTCCTCGATCTGGCGGCGGACCTCGACCTGGTTGGAGAGGTCGAGCTTGGGGTCGAGATCCTGGATGACCCGGCTCTGGATCCGGAACTTGACATCGCGGAAGGACTCGCGGACGGGCGCGCTCGGCAGCATGCGCTGGGGCGCGAGGGCGGGCCCGCCGCCCTCGGGCGCCCCGGGCCCGGCGGGTGCCGGGGGACCTCCCGGCGCGGGCGCCGGCTCGGCGGCGCCGGGTCGGGCGCTCTCGATTCGCTTCAGCAGGGACATCTTCCAACCACCCCTTCAGCTGCTACCGCCACGCGAAGAGCGACTTCCGGGCGGCCGGCTTCCGGGCCTCGGCGGGCACGGCCTCCGGCGCCCCGAGGAGCGCCCGGGCGAGGCGGAGGACGTCCTGCGACACCTGCGCCTCGCGGTTGCTGACGAAGAACGGCACGCCCCGGTTGAGGGCGTACACGACGCTCCGGCCGTCGCTGACGACCGTGTGGTCCACCTTCCGGCCGATCGAGTGCTCGACGTCCGCGACGCGGATGCCGAGCGCCGAGTCGGCGCGGTTGAGGACCAGCTCGATCTTGTCCTCGGGGTAGCCGAGCTGGTCGGCCACCTCCAGGAAGAGCCGCATGTTCTTGATGCTGGTGATCTCCAGCGTGAGGACCGTCAGGACGACGTCGGCGACGTCGAGCACGGCGAGCGTCGAGTCGCTGAAGGCCGCCGCGCAGTCCACCACCACCAGGTCGCTCCGCGCCCGGAGGACGTCCAGGACCCGCCGGACGGCCTGCGGCGTCACGAGCTCCGCCATCTCCGGCGAGGGGGGAGCCAGGAGGACCTTCGCGCCGGAGGAGTGGGTGATCACGAAGGTGTCCAGGGAATCGGGCTCGCCGCCGGCGTCGAGCTCGGGGACCAGGTCGGCGATCGACTTGCTCTTGGGGTTCAGGTTGAGGAGGACGCCCACGTCGCCGAACTGGAACGACCCGTCGACGAGGACGACCTCGCGGCCGGGCTCCGAGGCGGCCGCCACGGCCAGGTTGACGGCGATCGTCGTCCGGCCCACCCCGCCCTTGGGGCTGAAGACGGCGACGACGCGACCGGGCTCGCGGGCGGCCCCCGGCGCCCGGGCGACGGCGGCGGGAGCCGCCATGCGGCCCTGCTTCTCCCGCTCGCGGACGTGGACCTGGCGGATGGAGGCCGTCAGCTCGTCGGAGCTGAAGGGCTTCACCAGGAACTCGCGGGCGCCGGCCAGCATGGAGCGGCGGAGATAGTCGGCCTCGCCCTGCACGGACATCATCACGACGGCCGTGGTCGGGACGCGCGCCATCAGGGCTTCCGTGGCGGCGATCCCGTCCATCTCGGGCATGTTGATGTCCATCAGGACGACGTGCGGGAGGAGCCGGGCCGCCATCTCCAGCGCCTCGGCGCCGGACGCGGCCGCCCCGACCACCTCCACGTCCTTCTCGAAGCCGAGAAGCTTGGTGAGGTGGTCTCGCGTCTCCGCGATGTCGTCCACGATCAGGACGCGGATCTGGTCGGTCATACGCCGGTGGGCCTTCGCCTCGGGCTGCGTTCGGATGGTTCGGTCGGGGTCGCTCCCGCCGGGGCGGGTCCGGGCGACCCCGGCGTCCCGCCCGCGACGGGGCCGCTACGGCTGCTCGGTCAGGATGATCCTCGGCGGGAGGACGCCGAAGCGGTCCACCAGCTCGCGAAGGGTGATGCCCGTCGTGGTCACCGGCGCGGCCTCGGCGTCGCCGGGGGCGCGCAGGACCAGGGAGAGGTTCCCGTCGAGCTGGGTGAAGCGGATCAGCTCGGCCTGCTGGGGCGTCACCTCGAGGAGGACCAGCTGGGTGCCGGCCGGCGCCGCTGTACGGTCGGGCCGGACGGAGCCTCCTCCCCCTCGGGCGCGGTCCTCCGGCGGCGGGAGGAGGGTCCCCACGACGCGCAGGTTCTCCACCAGCACCTTGACCGTCGTGTTGTTGATGAGGCTGTCGACCGTCTCGAAGTTGCGGACCGTGACGAGCGGCTGCCCCTCGCGCGTGGGGGCGTTCTCGATGACGACGGGGTTCTTGGCCTCCTGGTCCTGCGAGAGGGCGAGGACCACGTCCACCCGGTCGCCGGGCTTGACAGGGTGCCCACGCCGGAGACCTGGTCGACCGAGACCGCGATGGCGCGCTTGCCGGGGTCGAGGAGGCGGGCGACGTCCGGGTTCACGGTGGAGACGGCGAAGGCGTTCGCGTCGATGAGCTGGCCCTTGGTCAGCTGGGTCGTGACCGTGCGGCCGACCACCTCGCTCTTGAGCGTGTAGGCGCCCGCCGGCTTCTCCGTCGTCTTGACTTCCTGCTCCGCGACGAGGGCCTCGGTGAGGGTCGTCCCCAGCGGGACGTCCGCCGCCGCCACGACCATCGTCGACTTGTTCACGTCGGGACCGATGCCGTCTCCCCCGCCGCCGCCCTGGTTGCCCAGGAGCAGGACGACGCCGACAAAGGCGATCGCCGCCAGGAGGAAGCCGATCAACAGGATCAGGCGATTGCTGCGCTTCAAGGTTGGTCTCCCCGTTGCCGTGTGACAGGCGGCACCACTCTAGCACCGGTCGAGGGCCGCGCGACTATACAAAAGGGCTAGGACCGCTGGGAACAAATGGGAGGATTCCCCGCATGCGCACGCGCGCGGCTCGTGGCCCTCGCGGTCCCGGGGAAGGAACGAGACCGGCCACCCGGGGGTGCCGGCCTCGCGCCCAGCGGTGAGATCGGCCGAAACGACGACGGGCCGCCGGTTGCCCGGCGGCCCGCTCTCGGTGGGCCGGTCGTCTAGATCGATGTGCCGACGGTCGACAGGACGTCGATGACCTGGCCGCCCAGGAAGATCAGGGCAACGATCGCGACGATCGCGATGAGGGCGAGGATCAGGGCGTACTCCGCGAGGCCCTGGCCCTCCTCGTCGGTGCGGAAGAGATCGATGAGTGCGTTGAGGAACGACATTGGGTGGTTCACCTCCTTCCCTCGGAGAGTCCCCCGCTGTGGCGGGAGCTGGCCGCCCCCGGACGGCGATCCGAACCGTAGGCCCGCCCGCGTTCGAGTGTCAAGGCCCGGAAGGCGATTCGGCGGTGCGACGCGGCGCCACCGAGACATCGCGAAGCCGGGCCCCGAGGGGCCCGGCTTCGCGCGAGTGCCCGTGCAGGGGCCGGTCGCTAGATCGATGTGCCGACGGTCGACAGGATGGTCGAGACCTGCGCCGCCCAGGAAGATCAGGGCGACGATCGCGACGATCGCGATGAGGGCGAGGATCAGGGCGTACTCCGCGAGGCCCTGGCCCTCCTCGTCCCGATGGATCATGCCGAGCACGTAGTCGATGAGCGCCATGAAGGCCTCCCTGGATGAGTGCGCACACCCCAGATCGGGGCACAGCGGAGGCTACGCCGGGCGCGAACGGCGTCCAATGACGAATCCGTACGGGGCCCCGGGACAGTACTTCCGGCGGGCGCGGTTCAGGCGAAGACGAGCGCCGCGCCGAGCCAGCCGGACTTGTCCACCTCGCTGCCGATCATGCTGAGGGCCCACGCCAGCTGCGGGCGGAGGAAGACGAGGATCGCCGCCGCCACCAGGACGGCGAGGGCCAGGATGAGGCCGAACTCGACGATCCCCTGGCCGGCGGCGGAGGGGGCGCGACAACGGGCTGCGGCGCACGCGCTCGCGGTGCGGGCCCGCACCGGGCTCATGCCTCCGGGACGGGCGCCGGCAGGGGGAAGCGCGCCGCGAGGCTGCGGCCGTCCTCGGCGAACTCCACCCGGCCCCCGGCCGCGGCGGCCCGGTCGCCGATCTCGCGCCGAACCGCCGGCGTGAGGAAGGCGACGCTGCCGGCGGCCGCCGCCTGCGCCCGCTGCTCGTCGACCATCACCTGGAGGGCGGCCGGCATGTCCGGCCGCGGCGCCTCCTCGGGGACCTCCTCGCCCGCCGGGTGGGCCGCCCGCACCGCGACCTCCAGCTCCTCGCCCCAGTCCAGCCTCAGCGCGACCAATTCGGGATGCCCGCCCACCAGCGCCGCCACCGCCTCGTCGGCGACGCGGAAGACGGCGCTCTCGAGGTCCATCGGGAGCCGCCGGTCCGCGCCCAGCGAATCGAACTCCACCGGGACCCCGGAGCGCCGGCTCCGGTCGCGGGCGACGCGCCGCAGGGTGGGCACCAGGCCGAGATCGTCGAGGACCATGGGGCGCACGTCGAAGATGAACGCCTTCGTTGCCTCCAGCGTCCGCTGGACCATGGCCGTCAGCTCCTGCACCTCGGCCCGGGCGGCGGCGGGATCCTGGTCGAGGAGCCGCTCCACGATCTGCGCCTGGAGCGTGATGTTGGTGAGGCTCTGGGCCGGGCCGTCGTGCATGGCCCGGGCGATGTCGCGTCGGAGATCCTCCTGGGCGGCGAGGATGACCCGCCCCACGGCCGGCGAGACGGCGGCCCCGGGCGCCGGCTCCTCCGACGCCGCAACCGCGCCCGCGTCGAGCGCGCCGACGTCCTCCCGGACGCTCGCCAGGCCGTCGCGGTAGCGCTCCAGGACCTTCTGCTTGCCCGCCAGGACGTCGGCCTGGGCCTCCATCGCCGCGGCCCGTCCCGTCAACGTGACGAGCTGAGCGTTCGCCTCGGCCAGGTCGGCCGCCGACGCCTTCGACCCGAGGGAGGCGAGGCGCTCGGCGGCCGCGGAGCGCTTCTGCTCGTGCCGGCCGGCCTCCGTGCGCGCCTGGCTCACGAGGAGCTCGATCTCGGCGAGCTCGCGCGCGAGCCCCTCGATGTCGCGGTCGAGAGTCTCGGCGAGGGCCGCAGGCGTGCCCGGAGCCGCCGGCTCGGAAGCCGCCGGCTCGGACGCGGGCGTGTCGGGAGCCGGCGTGCCGGCGTCGTCGGCCATGAGGGTCGGTCAGTCCTCCGGCATCCGGATCCAGCCCTGGCGCATCGCGTACACCACGGCCTGGGTCCGGTCGTTGACGGCCAGCTTCCGCAGGATCGAGCTCATGTGGTTCTTCACCGTCTGCTCGCTGATGGAGAGCTGGTAGGCGACCTGCTTGTTCGTCATCCCCTGGGCGATGTTGTCCAGGATCTCCACCTCGCGCGGGGAGAGGGGGGCGAAGATGGGGGCCGCCTCCTGGCCGTAGATCGCGAGCTCGCGGAACTCCTTGAGGACCCGCGAGGCGACCGCCGGCTTGGCGAAGACCTTGTCGTTGATCAGGAACTCGCCGGTGGCGACGCGGCGGATGATCGTGACGAGGTCGTCCGGGCCGACGTCCTTGAGGATGAACGCGGCGGCGCCGGCGCGGATCGCCTGGAAGAGCGCCTCCTCGTCCTCGTCCGGCGCCAGGATGATGATCCCGGTCGCGGGCAGGTCGCGCTTGATCCGCTGGGTCGCCTCGATGCCGCCCGGGGCGGGCAGCGAGAGGTCCATCAGGATGATCGTGGGGTCGGTCTCCAGCGCGGCGTCGTGCGCCGAGCGCCCGTCGTCGGCCTCGCCGACGATGTCGAAGTCGGGCTCCCGCTCGAGGATCGCCCGCATCCCCACCCGGACGAGGGCGTGGTCGTCGACGAGCAGGATCCGGATCCGCTCGTCGTTGGCGCGCCGGTCGGGACCACCCCGCCGGCGGTCCGGCCCTGGATAGCTCACGAACTGCCTCCTCCCGCCGCCGACGGGGATGTCGAGCACGACGACCGTGCCGTTCGCGGGCCGCGAACGGACCTCGAACCTGCCGCGGACGAGCTCCGCCCGCTCGCGCATGAACTGCAGCCCGAACGTCCGCCGCCCGGGCGTGGTGACCGTGTCGGTGTCGAAGCCGCGCCCGTCGTCGCGGACCTCGAGGGTCCAGCGGCCGTCGTCCAGCCGGGTCGCCAGCCAGACGTGGCGCGCCCCGGCGTGCTTGCGGACGTTCTGGAGCGCCTCCTGGAGCACCCGCAGGACCACCACCTGCGCGGCGTCGTCCAGCTCGTCGACCGGCGCGCCGCAGGTCGAGCTCCACCGCGGCCCCGGTCAGCGCCCCGATCGTCGCCGCGGCGTCGCGGATGGACCCGTCCAGGCCCATCTCGTCGAGGATCGGCGGGCGCAGCTGGCTGATGAAGGCGCGCACGTCGCCGAGCTCCCGGCGCAGCCGCTCGCGGAGGAAGCGGAGCTCGACCCGCGCGGCCGGCAGGTCGCGGTCGACCATCTTCTCGATGTACTCGACCCCGAAGATCGCGTTGGCGAGCGCCTGGGCCGGCCCGTCGTGGACCTCCTGGGCCAGGCGTGTTCGCTCCGCCTCGCGGGCCTCGACGATGCGCATCAGGAGGTCGTCGGCGAGGCCGGGCGTCGCGGGGTCCGCGAGGAGGGACACGTCGCCGCGCTCCAGGAAGAGCCACATCCGCTCCAGGCTGCGCCCCGCCAGCTCCAGGCGGGCCAGCTCGGTCTGCCGGTCGCCCAGCTCGGAGGTCCGCAGGGCGATCCGGCGGCGAAGCCCGTTGGCGCCTCCGTCGTCGCCCTCGGCCGTGGGTGCCCCGGGCTCGACCGGCGGCTCGGCGGCCGAGGCCGTCGCCTCCGTCCCGTTCGAGCCGCCGGCGGAGGGGTCGACGGCGGGCAGGTCCCGGCGGTCCGCGTGGTCCAGGGCGTCGCGGTCGTCGTGCCAGCCCGCGAGCTCCTCGTGGAACGCCTGCCGGTAGCGCTCGGTGACGCGCGCGCAGGGTGTTCGCCGCGTGGGCGAGCGCCTCCTTCGCCTCCGCGTGAAGGATGTCGAACCGATCCGTCGCTGCGTCGCCGGCGCCGATCTCCGCGCTCATCTGCGGGCCAGTATACGGGGCGCTCACGGGCAGGCGATCCGGTAGACCCGGAACGGGTCGGGCGCGTTGCCCGGAGGCGCCGGCAGATCGACGGCCTGGAAGCACGCGGCGCCGGGCCCGCCCTCCGCCAGGACCGCCGGCCACGACCCGTGCTCCCCGTCGAGCACGAGCAGCTCCGCCCCGAACGCTGCCGCCAGGTCCAGCCACGTCGGCCGGCGACTCGTTCGGCAGGGAGAGGGCCGGGAGCCGGCGCACCTCGGAGATCCACATCGGGTGGTTGCCGATGATCGGCCGCGAGCCGTCCACCGCCAGGCCCGCCCGCCCCATGCGGTCCAGGACGTCCGTGTACTCGGCCTCGGTCGCGGCCGCCTGGGACCCGTAGGCGGGGATCCCCAGGAGCGTGAAGAGCGCCGCCCCGAAGCCCAGGAAGAGGGCGCCCAGCCAGGCCACGGGCCGCGTCCAGCCGCGCTTCCGCCCGACCCAGGCCAGGCCGGCGTCGAGCCCGGCCAGCCGCGGCCACCAGGAGGAGGACGAACGCGGGGACCGAGGCGTGGAGGAAGGTCCCCCAGGTCGTGGCGACGGGGAAGACGAGCGTGGTGATCCAGAACGTCAGCAGGGCCACCAGGAGCAGCGGCCGCAGGGCACGCGCCCGGCCCACGACGAGGAGCCCGACGAGGCCGACCACCGAGACCGGGAAGCCCGGGACCATCAGCACGCTCAGGAAGTTGTGGAGGAACCCCTCGATGCGATCGCCGATCCAGGCCTCCGGTCCGGCCGCCAGGTAGCGGGCCAGCGTTGGCGGGTCGTTCCAGGCGAAGATGTCGAAGCCCGTGAGGGAGAAGGCGTTCGTGATCGCCTGGCCGGGCAGCGGGTTGCCGAAGACCAGCCAGTTGCGGACGAGCCAGGGCGCCAGGACGGCGACGGCGACGAGCCCGGGAACGGCCACGGCGCGCACGACCGCACCAAGACCGCGTCCCCGCAGGACCGCGAACGCCACGAGGGCCCAGGCCAGGCCCACCCAGACCGCCTCGTTCCGGGCGAGAGCGGCGACGCCGATGGCGAGCCCCAGGCCGACGAGACGGGGGTCGAGGAGCCGCTCGCGGCGGCCGGCGGGCCAACCGGACCACGAGGAGGCAGGCGACGAGCGCCGGGAGCCCGAAGGCGACGGTGGAGTCGAGGAGCGCCGAGGGAAGCACGAGCGGCAGCCAGACCGCCCCGACCAGGCCGGCGCCCAGGGCCAGCGTCCGAGCCCGCTCGGCCGTCAGCGACCGCTCCTCGGCGAGGTCGAGCGCGATGCGCCCAGGCGGCGACCGGGACGAGGGCGCCCAGGACCGCCGGGACGATCGTGGTCGTCGGGTATGCCGTGGAGCCGGCGGCCAGCATCGGCAGGACGCCGAGGAGGCTCGGGAGCGGGCAGCCAGATCTCGAAGGCGGGACGCGGGAAGAAGAAGCCGAAGGCGCCGGTGACCGGGTCCCGGGCGGGCGTGGCGTAAGCTCCAGATCGTGTCGGAGACGAGCCCCGCCCCTCGGCGAGGTTCCGGGCCACGCCCCAGTAGTACGTGGCGTCCTCCGGGATGGGGAACGGGACCTGGGCGGCGGCCCAGAGGCGCACCAGCAGGGCCACGGCGAAGACGAGGCCGGCGCTGAGCCAGGCCTCGCGGCGCGAGGGGATCCAGGGCACCGCGAGCCGCCGGCGCGCGGGTGGCGCTCACCGGGCCGCCTCCGCGCAGCGCGCGTCGCCTGGCTCCAGGCAGACCGGGTAGAGGCGCCACGCCCAGCGCCCCCGCCGGGAGCGGCGGCGCGTCGGGCACCTGCCGGGGCGGGCGGGAGGCGACCGGGGCGCCGAGCCAGGCCGGGCCGCGGCCCGCCGTCGAGGATCGGCGCCACCGCCGCGACCGAGTCGGCCCGGTTGAGCGACCAGCCAGCGGATGTCGTAGGCCCGGGCGACCTCCTCGATCGTCTCGAGGGGATCGTTCACGAGCACCACGCCTCCGTGGCCCGTCCAGTAGTGCGTCCCCGCGGCGTCGATCGACATGACCCGGTCGCCGGCGGCCGCCCCGGCGTCGGCCAGGCCGCGGTCCACCAGCAGGAAGTCGTCGCGTCGCGCTGCCCACGTCGGCCTGGGTGGCGAACGCGCTCCCGATCGCCGACCAGAGCCGCGAACCCGACCGCCGCGACCGTGAAGAAGCGGGTGGCCGACGGCGCGTCCCAGCTCCGCCGGCGCGCCGCGACCCAGCCGACGGCGAGCGCGATCCCCTCGAGGGCCAGGATGGAGGCGTGCGGGCGCCAGGGCCACCGCCGAGTGGATGAACGTGCCGCCGGGCACGTGGACCGCCGAGACGAGCGTCGAGAACGCGAACAGCAGGCCGGCGTAGGCGAAGAAGGGGCCGAAGTCGAGCGAGCGCCGCCGGGCCCAGCCGCCGACGAGCATGAACGGGCACGAGGAGCACGCCGCCGACGAGGACGGAGAAGATCGTGATCGCGGCGACGAGGCCGCCGATCCGGCTCGCGACGAGCGGCCCGATCCCCTGGCCCGAGGAGCCACTCGAGGTTCGCCGGCGTGGTGATGCTGTTCCACTCCTCGATGGAGCGGATGAAGAGGACCTTCCCCGACCCGGACGACGGCGAGATCGAGCCGAAGACGGCCAGCTGGCGGGCCAGCCAGGGGGCGACGACGGCCAGGAAGAGGGCGAAGCAGGCGACCGCGGCCCAGGCCGGGATCGCCGGCCGCCGGGCGCCACCGCTGCGCCGGGCGGCCCAGCGGTCCCAGGCGAAGGCGATCGCCAGCGCCGCCCCGACGAGCACCCCGTCGTTGCGGGCGAGCGTCGCCAGGCCCACGAGGAGACCGCCGAGGGCGAAGGCGCGGGCGTCGCCCCGCAGGCCCCGGGCACCCATCCAGAGCGCCCCGGCCACGAGCGGCTGGTAGAGGCCGAAGTTGTCGGGCTGGGCCATGAACACGGCGCTCGCCGCCGGGATCGCCACCAGGACCCCGGCCCCGACGGCCACCAGCCGGCTCGCGCCCGCGTCGCGCGCGAGCGCCCACGTGAGCGGGGCCGCCAGCGAGCCCAGGAGGGCGAACGGCAGCGCCGAGGCGATCGCCGTCGGCCCCAGGAGCCAGATGAACGGCACCTGGACGATCGAGGCCAGGGGCATCCAGTGGGCGTTGGACGGGATCGGCAGGACGGGGTCGGCCGGGATCGTCCCGCCGACCTCCGCGAAGATCCAGATGAAGTCGACCTCGAAGCCGCGCCCCGCCGCCAGGTTGCGGGCGACGTCGACGTAGTAGAACGAGTCCGGGTAGGCAGGGTCGGGGAAGCCCGCGAGCAGCACGAGCCGCACGACGAGCGCGAGCACATAGAGGGCGAGCGGCATCCCCACGGTGGTGCACGGTAGCACCACCCGCGGCGTGCGCGGACCCGTACGGTCGGGGTGGTACGGATGGGCCATCGAGAAGCCCCAGAGGGGTGTGGACACACGCCGGTCTCGGCTCGACCTGCTCCGCGACTACCCGCGGGTAGGCGCCGCGGCTGATTGCGCACCGGCTCGGCGATCGGCAAGGAGCGGGATCAACCCTACCAGCACCGCGGTCCCGTTCCACCACCAGGCGGGGAGCGCGAGCCATGCGGCGACGACCACCGTCCAGCGACGATCGGTCCGGGCGCCCCAGTCACGAGGACGCCCGCTGCGGCAGGCGCAGCCAAAGGGGCACCGGGATGACGTTGCCGCCGGCCGTCGGCCCGGAGATCAAAGCCAGCCACTCCAGCCAGGCCCCGGCCGGATCAGCCCGGAGACGACGATGATCGGCTGCGGTCGTGCCGAGCGCGATCGCGAGCGGCCTCCACTCGCGGCGGACGACGAACCACAGGAGGCCGATCCCGGGGGTCACCTTGGTCAACAGGACGAAAGCCCATGTTGCCGGCCACCGGAACCCGGCGGCGACGGCGAGCCCGATGAGGATGTGGATGTTCCCCATCGCAAGCTCTATCGCGACGAGCGGCAGCGCGAGGCCGAACCAGCGGCCCGTGGCCACGTAGAGCGCGACCCCGAGCACGGCGGTCCACACGGCGGCGAAGAGCTGCCACGGCAGGCGCGTGAGCGGCCAGATGGCCTGGGCGAAGGCGGGAGAGTAGAAGTAGGCGTCGAAGTCGCCGAGGATCACGGCCGGTACGGCTGGAGGGGGTCGGCCGCCCAGTAGGCATGAGCATCCACGGCCAGCGGCACCAGGCCCGCGCCAAGCGTGACGACGTAGATCGCCAGCGCGATCGCCGCCCCATGGCGCGCCGGACGCGAGGAATTGCTCGTCGTGCAGGTGCGACCCGATCGACATGCCCCGGACTGTAGACCGCCGGCCCACCCCTGACGATGGTCCGCGGGTCAGGGGTGCCCCGGCCCGATAGGATGCCACGGGATGGAGGACGCGCGCGCGCAGGGTCGGGCTCGGCGACAGCGCCAGGTGCAACTGGCGTGGTTCGTCGCGGCTGTCATCGGCGCACTGGCCGGGCTCTCCACGCTGTGGCTGCACCTGACTACCGACCCGCTCGCCGACGTCCGCGCCTACTACGACGCCGGGACCCGGCTCAACGAAGGTCTCCCGCTCTATCCCGCGGACGCCGATCCGAACACCGCCGAGTTCTACCGCTACCCGCCGCTCCTCGCGATCGCCTTCCGGCCCCTGGCCTTGCTGCCGTACCCGGCAGCGGCGGCGATCTGGATGGCCGTGGTGATCGCCAGCTTTGCCGCAACGATCTGGTGGATCGGCCCGCGGCGCCGCGAGACTTGGCTGGCCGTCGGCGTTCTCGGGCTCCCCATCGCGTGGAGCGTGGCAGTCGGCCAGGCCCAAGTCCCGGTGACGTTCCTCACCGCCTTGGCCGCGCCCTGGGCGATTGCCCTCGCGGCCAACGTCAAGCTCTTCCCGGCGCTCGTCGCCCTCTGGTGGCTCGGTCGGCGCGAGTGGCGGAGCCTCGGGCTCTTCCTCGCGTGGGCGGCCGGACTGGCCCTCCTCCAGCTGGTTCTGGAACCCCAGGCGACGATCGACTTCCTGGGTACGCTGACCCTGGAGCAGGTCGGCCAGGTACGCAACATCTCGCCGTATGCCCTGTCTCCGGCCCTGTGGGCAGTCCTCGTCGTCGCCGGCGTCCTGCTGACACTCCGGCTCGCGCCCACCCGCTGGGGGTGGGCTGCCGCTGTCACGCTCAGTGTCCTGGCAACGCCCCGGCTGCTCAGCTACATGCTCATGACGTTGCTGGCGACGCTCAGGCGAGATCGTCCATGAAGCAGCCGCCGGTTTCGCGCTCGATGCCGTCGCGGAACCCCCCGAGCGTGGCCCTCATGGGTCGGGCACTCGTCCGGCTGGGCCCGGGCCTCATCCTTGCGCTCTTCGCCTGCGCGACGCTCGCCGTGCTGGCCAGCGCGGGCTCGACGCTCGCTTACGACGCCGCAGCGTACCTCCAGGCGGCCGATCGACTGCTGACCGGGCTGCCGCTCTACGACCCCTCCGTGAGTGTCGCGGTTGGCTACAGGGTCTACCTGTATCCCCCGCCGTTCGCGGTCGCGGTCGTGCCGTTTGCGCTCCTGCCGGCGCCGCTGGACCTCCACGCATGGCTTGCCACGATCGTCCTCGCCTTCCTAGCCGGTACGGCGTTGCTGCCCGTGCGCGTGGGCGTCCGCTGGTCGATCGTGCTCCTGGCCGCGCTGAGCTTCCCGCTCCTGTACTCCGTGAAGCTCGGGCAGGTGGGGCCGCTTCTCTACCTTGCGTTCGCGATCGGCTGGCGATGGATCGATCGTCCGGCCGTCGTGGGGCTCGCGGTGGCGGCGGGCGCGCTTACGAAGCTCCAACCGGCCCTCCTGTTCGGCTGGATGATCGCGACCCGGCGCTGGCGCGCGCTGGCCGTCGGGCTCTCCGCGGTCGCGGTGGCCGCCGTGGTGACGACGGTCGTCGCCGGAGCCGCGACCTGGTCTGACTACGTCGAGTTGCTCGGTCGTGTCAACAAGCCGGTCACGACCCCGCAGAACCTGACGGTCGGCGCCGTTGCGTATCGGATGGGTGCGAGCCTCGACGTGGCAACGGCAGTCCAGTGGGCGGCGGTGGCGGCGACGCTGGCCGCGACCGTCTTCGCGTGGCTTCGACGCGATGCGGCCACCGGGTTCCTGGTCGGGGTGGTCGCGAGCCAGCTCCTGAGCCCGGTCCTCTGGAGTCACTACGCGATGCTGCTGCTCCTTCCCGTGGCCCTTCTCCTGCAGCGCCGCCAGTGGTGGGCCGCGGCGATCCCGCTGGTCACCTGGCTGCCGATCGAGCTCGCATACCCCGCTGTCTTCGCGGCGGGTCTCCTGGGCCCGATCCTGTCGGCAGAGCGACCCAGTGCGGCCCCAGGCCCCGTGCCCGCGTGACATAGGATCAGCGAATGGAGTTCCCTAGCCTCACCATCGTGCTGCCCGCCTACAACGAGGAGGCGCGCCTCGGGCCGGCCCTCGACGAGCTCTTCGGCTACCTGCGCCGGCACGGCGAGCACCGGCCGGGACGGGGCGCCCGGCGCGGCCCGGCTGCCCGACGATGTGCGCGTGCTCGTCGTCGACGACGGGAGCACCGACGGGACGGCCGACCTCGTGCGCGAGCGCCCGGAGACGGCGACGACGACGCCGGCCGGCGCGCCGCTCCTGGCCCTCCTGCAGGTGCCGCACGGCGGCAAGGGCGCCGCGGTGAAGGCCGGGATGCTCGCCGCGGAGACGGACCTCGCCATCTTCGCCGACGCCGACATGGCCACCCCGCCCGACCAGCTGCCGCTCCTGGTCGAGGCGCTCCGCGACCACGACCTCGCCCTCGGCAGCCGGATCCAGCCCGACGGCAGCGACATGCGCCGAACCCAGCCCGGCTTCCGCCGCTTCCTCGGGCGCGCCTTCCACGGGCTCGCCTCGGTGTGGGCGGTCGGCGACGTGCAGGACACGCAGTGCGGCTTCAAGGGCTTCACCCGCGAGGCCGCCCAGGACTTCTTCGGCCAGCAGCAGATCACGAGCATCGTCTTCGACGTGGAGCTGATCTACCTGGCCCGCCGGCGCGGCTACCGGATCGCGGTCGTCCCGATCGTCTGGTCCGACAAGCATGGGTCGCGCATGCACCCGGGGCCGCGGCTCGGCCTGCGGGTCGCCTGGGACCTCTTCCGGACGCCGTTCCTGCACCGGCGCGTGCCACGGCGGCGTGGCTGAGCAGTTGGCGTCGCGGTCAACCTCTACGGGGCCTACTGGGACTACTGCAACCCGTCGGCGTTCATCGGCCACCGCCCGACTGAACCGGGACCTTCGGCCCGACCGCTGAACCGTTCGGGCGATGAGGGCAGCCCGAGCGAGGCCCGATAATCACGGCGCTTGCCACCGCGGGCAAGCGGGTCGGGCTTGGCATACTGGGGCACGACCGCGAGCCCGAAGGGGGAGCGCATGGAACTGCTTGTCCACCGGTTGGAGCGGCCATGAGCATCGCGGCGCGGGTGCGAAACCTGGCCGTGCGAGCGCCCACGGACGCGCACGAGACAGGCGCGGACCCGCGGGGGTTGACGGTCGTTCGGCAAGGTGGGCGTGGCGTGTCGGGGATGGTCCTGGTTCTCGTCTTCGCGTACCTCGCGTTCCTGTTCGCCGCGATGGTCGTGCTCGGCGTCACGCCGTCGATGGACCTCTTCTTCGTCGGCGCCGGCTTCCTCGCGATCGGACTGGGTCGCGGTCGGGCATTCGTCCGCGACTGGGCACCCTTCGCGCTCATCTTCTTCGCGTGGGAGGGCATGCGAGGTATCGCCAACGCGTTCGGCCAAGGGGTGCACGTGGGCGACGTCATCGACATGGAGGTTGCGGTGTTCGGCTCCGTGCCGACGGTCGTCCTCCAGGAGGCCCTCTACGTCCCCGGGTCCATCTCGCCCCTCGACGTGATCATGAGCACCGCCTACATCTCGCACTTCTTCTTCCCGCTCGCCTTCGCCTTCTTCCTGTGGATTCGTGATCGCTCCCGGTTCTACGACTTCGCGGTTGCCTTGATGGTCATGAGCTACCTCGCGTTCGTGACGTTCGTGATCATCCCGGTCGCGCCGCCGCGCTTCGCGAGCGCATTCGGATGGCCCCTGCAGGTCTACGACATTGCCCATGAGGTCGCGCTCAACCTCGATTGGACCGGCTTCTCCTGGGTCTACCGCAACCTGGTCGGAAACCCCGTCGCTGCGTTCCCCTCGATGCATGCCGCCTACCCCGTCCTCGTGCTCCTCTTCCTCGCGGAGCGGTCGAAGCTGGCAGCGGTCGCATGGCTGCCGGTCGTGGCGACGATCTGGTTCGCCACCGTCTACCTGGGCCACCATTACGTGGTGGACCTCATCGGCGGGCTCCTCTACGCCATCGCCGTCTACGCGTTCATCCGGAGCTCGCTGTACCGTCGCCTGCTGGTCCGGCTGGACTCGTCGCGCCGAGGCCCGGCTCGCGACGCGCCGAGCCAGAGTTGACGAACCGGCCCGCGACTCCCGCTGATCGCTACGCTACTGCGATGTCAGAAGCGGTTGACTGTCTCGTGATCGGGGCCGGGATGTCCGGGCTCGCGGCTGCCGATGCCCTGCGCCAACGCAACCAGAGCGTCGCCATCGTCGAGGCAGGCGGAACCGTCGGCGGGCTCGCGCGATCCGTGGTCGTCGCCGGCGAGCCGATCGAGCCGTACTACCACCACATCTTCCCCCAGGACGCCGAGACGCGGGCGACGCTCCGCCGGCTCGGCATGGAGCACCTCCTGGAGTGGCGGAAGGGCCCGATGGCGATCATCCACCGTGGTCGGGTCCACTCGTTCGACGGGCCTGGCGACCTGCTTCGGTTCGGGGCCATGTCGTTCCCGGCCCGGGTCCGGTTCGGGGCCGCCACCGCGGCCCAGGTCCTTCGCCGCGACACGAAACGGATGGATCTGACCCCTGTTTCGATGGATGCACCGCGCTGGTTCGGACGATCCGGCTACGACACGATCTGGCGACCGATGCTGGAGGCGAAGTTCGGCCCGCATGCCCCGGACGTCGCGATGGCCTGGCTGGTCGCCAGGATCCGGCAGCGCGCCGGGGCGCGCGGGGCCACCGGCGATCGGCTCGGCTACCTGCGCGGCGGCACGGGCGCGCTCGCGGCGGCCCTCGCGCAGGACCTGGAGGCCCGGGATGTCGCGATCATCACGTCCGCGAGGGTGACGTCGCTGCGCCATGCCGACGGCGCCTGGACGGCGAATCTGGAGGTCGCCGGCGACACGACCGAGATCACTGCCCCGAGCGTGATCGCCTGCGTCAGCGGGCCCGTCCTGGGCCGGCTCGTCGATCTCCCGGCGGCGTACCGGGCCGCGGTGGAGGCCACTCCCTATCGCGGCATCGTCTGCGTCCTGCTGGAGATGCGGGAGAGCCTCAGCCCGTACTACTGGACCAACGTCACGGACAAGCTGGGGCTCGGGTGCGTCGGCATCATCGAGCACACGAACCTCGTGGAGCCGGGGCGCTACGGTGGACGGCACCTCGTCTACCTCGCCCATTACGTAGACCGCGACAGCTCGACCTGGGACGCCACGGTCGACGAGCTGGTGGAGGCCGTCCTGCCGGCGTTCCGGGCGCTGAACCCGCGGTTCGACCGCGACTGGATCGTCGACGCCCACGTGGCGCGCGACCCGTTCGCCCAGCCGGTCCCGCTCGCCGGCGGGCCGATGGCCACCTCCCGATCGAGCCGGGCCTGTCCGGGCTCGTCCACGCCAGCATGGCCCACGTCTACCCCGATGACCGCGGGGTCTCGAAGGCGCTTGCCCTGGGTGCCCGCGCCGCCGCGATCACGGCCCTCCGGTCCCGGCCAGCCTGATGGCCTCCTCGCCGGCGACGGGGGTGCGCGAGGGGGAGGCTCCGCTCTGGCCGGCCATCGTCCTCGCCACCCTCGCCGGGGCGATCGTCCGGGCGGCGCCGGTCCTGCAGGCCGACTTCCCGGTGAACGACGGGGGGCTGTTCGCGTCCATGGTCGACGAAGTGCTGCGGCACGGCGGGGCGATCCCGCTGTCGATCACCTACAACGACCTGGGTGCGCCGTTCGCCTATCCGCCACTCGTGTTCCTCCTCACGGCCGGCCTCGAGACGTCCTCCCGCTGGGACCGTGGAGTGGCTTCGCTGGATCCCCCTCGTCGCATCGATCGCGACCGTCCCGGCATTCGCACTCCTCGCGATGGCTCTCTCGCCGAGCCGCCTCCACGCCGCGATCGCCACGTTCGCCTTCGCTTTCGTGCCGCGCAGCTTCGAGTTGATGGTCATGGGCGGAGGGCTGACCCGGGCCCCCGGCTTCCTCCTCGCGATCCTCAGCATCTACCTCGGGATCCGGTTCCTGAAGACGGGAGGTCGCGCCTGGCTTGGCGTGGGTATCACCCTCGGCCTCACGGTCCTTGCGCACCCCCAGGCCGGCCTGTTCGCGGCGATCAGCCTGTCGCTGGCGACGCTCGCCTACGCGCGATCGAGACCCGCATGGGCCCGGATGCTCGCCGCCGCGTCGGTTGGCGTGCTCCTGACGCTGCCGTGGCTCATCCTGGTCGTGGCGCGCTACGGGACAGGTCCGCTCCTGTCGGCCGGAGGCGTGAGCGCCAATCTCGTGCAGAGCATCTTCTATCTGCTCACGTTCAGGCTGACGGACGAGCCGTTCTGGACGCTGGCTGCCGGGCTGGCGGTCCTCGGGTTCGTGTACTCGCTGGCCCGGCGGCGCTGCTTCGTCCCGGCCTGGGCCGCTGTTCTCGTTCTCGCCGACCCGCGGGGTGCTGCGACCTACGTCTCGGTGCCGCTCTCGCTGCTCGCCGCGGTCGGCCTCCTCGACGTGCTGGTGGCGCGCATCGCCGGCGTCGAGGGCGACCTCTGGTCGGCGCCCGGGTGGCCCACGCTGCTCCTGCGCGGCCGGGCGGTCCGGGCCGTGATCGGGGGTGCCCTCGTCCTGGGGATGACGTCGGCCCTGCTCGCGCCGTACGTCCTCGATCCGATGGCGACCCTCAGCGCCGACCAGCGCGAGGCGATGGCCTGGAGCCGGGCCTCGCTGCCGGCGACGGCACGCGTGGTCGTCGTCACCGGCCGGGCCTGGTACATGGACGCCGCCTCCGAGTGGTTCCCCTACCTCGCCGGCCGCGTGAGCGTCGCCACGGTCCAGGGCTACGAGTGGCTGGGAGCCGCCGCCTGGAACGGCCAGCTCGAGCTGAACGCCGCCCTGGCCGACCGCGCGGATGACACCGTGGCGGCGCTCGACGCGTGGGCGCGGGAGTTCGACGTGCCGTACGACGTCGCCTACATCCCGAAGGGCCATCTCGGAAGTGTGCTGTCCGACGAGGACTGCTGTTCCGCGATGCGGACGACCCTCAGGGACTCGGCGGACTACGAGATCATCTACGACGGCGCCGGCGCCACCATCGCCCGTCGCCTGCGGCCCTGATCTCCGGTTCTGCGCTCGCGATGGCATCGTTCCTCCATAGCCCAGAGCGGATGCCTGTGGGTCTCGGCGCAGGGCGCGCCCGCCTGATGCTCCTGGCGACGGGCTTCGTGCTGCTGGCGGCCGCGCTGCTCATCACCGGCATCCTGCGCGGTCCGGGCGACGACGGCGCGATCTTCACGGTCGTCGGCGAGCAGCTCGCGCGCGGCGCGCTCCCCTACCGCGACGCCTGGGACCACAAGCCCCCCGGCGTCTACGTGGTCGCCGCGCTCGGATCGCTGCTCCCCGGCCCCGACGTGGCCCTGGCTCTGGGCCGCGACGGTCGCGGCGCTCGCCGGGACGGGCCTGATCCTGCGCGCCCTCGTGAACACGCCGACGGCCATCGTGGCGACGATCTGCATGGGGCTCTGGCCGGTCGCCCTCGGCGGCGGGCAGACGGAGACCTTGGCCGTCCTGCCGGGGGTGGCCGCCTTCTGGTGCGCCGTCCACCGCCGGGACGCGTGGGCCGGCGCCCTGTTCGCGGTGGCGCTCCTGTTCAGCTTCCAGATCGCTCGCCCTGGGGCTCGGGCTGCTGATCCTGGCGAGGTCGTGGCGGCTCGTGTCGGGCGGGCTCGCCGTGGCGCTGCCGGTTGCCGCCGTGATCGCGGTCACCGGCATCCTGCCCGACGCTGTCGACGTGCTGGTGACGTACAGCCGGGTCTACCTCGGGCTCGATCGGACCCAGGATGCCCGGACCGCGTGGCATCTCGGGCTCGCCCTGCTGCCGTTGCTCGTCGTCCTGCCGTTCCGGGGCGCCTCGACCGGACCGGCTGGGCTGCCCTGGCCTGGCTCGTCGGGACCCTGGTCCTCGTGGCGATGCAGGGCCGCCTGTTCGCCCACTACATCATCCCCGCCGTTCCGGCGCTTGCCATTCTCGCCGGGCCGGGGCTGGTGAACACTCCGCGGAAGGCCCTGGCCGGGTTCGCGACGGCCGTCGTGCTGACGATCTCCGTGACGGCGGCCTGGCAGGCGGGCGCCCCCGACGCCCGCGAGTCCGCGACCCAGCGAGTGGGGGCCGCCGTGGCACAGATGACGAAGCCGGGTGATCGCATCCTCGTCTGGGATTCGAGGCGAACATCTACCTCGCCGCCGATCGTGCCCCGGCCGGCAAGTACCTGCACCTCGTTGCCCTGACGACGCCCGGGTACTCGAATCCGACGCAGGTCGATCGGTGGGTCGCTGGTCTCAAGGCTGACCCGCCGGCGATGATCGTCGACGCGGAGGCCGCCAACCCGTGGAGGCCCGACGGCGAGGACTTCCTGCGCCCGCCCCCGCCCGGCGCCGCCGGAGGGCGAACGCTCGACATCGTCGAGCCGTTCCTGGGCGTTCGTCCGGCGCCAACTACTCACTGGCCGCCGAGGTCGATGGCCGCAAGATCTACGTTCTCGATCGCTGAGTGCCGCGTGACGGCCGTCACGAGCCCGCACGCCGAGCAGACTGTCATCACCAGCCGGTGTGACGTAGCCTTCTGCGCGTGATCGCCGTCGTTGTCCGCCGCCGTGGCGCCGGTGTCCTCGTCGTGCTCCTCGCCGCGGCCGCCGCCGTCTACTGGTGGTCGGCGGTGGACTTCGACGCCGGCCGCCCCGACTTCTACTACCTGGCGGACGCGTTCCTCCAGGGCCGGACGTGGCTGGAGCAGGCGCTCGGGCCGCACGACGTCGTGATCGACGGCGCGCGGGTCTACGTGCCGTTCGCGCCGTTCCCGGCGTTCGTGCTGGCGCCGCTGGTCGCGCTGGTCGGGCCGGAGGCAGCCGCCGACTGGGAGCCGATCGTCAACAGCCTGCTGGCCGTCGCCGGCCTGGCCCTCCTGTGGCGGCTGGCGGGCCGGCTGGGCGTCGCCTCGCTCGCCGACCGGACCTGGCTGCTCGTCCTGTTCGGCTTCAGCACGGCCACCTGGTGGGTGACGATGCGCGGCGGCGTCTGGCACACCGGGCAACTGATCGCCTCGATCCTGACATTCCTCGGGTTGCTCGAGGCCTTCGGGCGGCGGCGGCCGCTCGTCATGGGGCTCCTCGCGGGCGCCGCGTTCCTGACGCGGGCCACGCTGCTCGCCGCCCTGCCGTACTGGGGCTGGCGCTCGCTGCCCGGCCGCGTCCGGAGCCGGCTGCCGGCCGGCCTACCGCACGCGATCCGCGTCGGCGCCCGGCGGGCCGCCTGGCTGGCCCTGGGGTTCGCCCCGGCGCTCGCCTTCGCCCTCTGGTACAACGCCGTGCGCTTCGGGAACCCCCTGGAGTCGGGCTACGGGATCGCCGCGCTGCCGCCCTTCCTGGAGGCCCGGCGCGAGCTCGGGGTCTTCTCGCTCGCCCACCTCGGCATGAACCTCGACTACTTCCTGTGGCACCTCGGCCTGCCGATCCCCGACGTTCCCGTGGCTCAAGCCCGACGGCCTGGGGCTGTCCGTCTTCCTGACGAGCCCCGGGCTCCTGCTGGCGATCCGGGCGGACTGGCGGAAGCGGGAGACGATCGCCCTGGGGCTCACGGCGCTCCTGGTCCTGGTCCCCAGCCTGCTGTACTACGGCGGCGGCTGGTGGCAGTTCGGCTACCGCTACGCGCTCGACTCGATCCCCTTCGTGATGGCGCTCTGCGCCATGGCCGCCGCGCGCCACGGCATCGGATGGGGCTGGCGGGCGCTGATCCTCTTCGGGGTCGCCGTCAACCTCTACGGGGTGTACTGGAACTTCAACCCGTAGAGGTCAGGCGAGCTCGCCGGCGGGGATGCGCAGGTGGGCGTCGAGATCGGGGAGCGGATTGCTCAACGTCCTGAGCAAGATTGCCCGGCGGGTTGAGCGACGCGTCCGGCTGCCCGCCGCGCTGTCCCTCACTCCCGCCAGGCGGCCGCCGTCAGCGAGAGGTCGCCCACCACGCTGCGGTGGTAGACGCCGGGCCGGCGCGGGTCGATCACCACCTTCATGGCGGGCGTCCGCAGCGAGACGTAGGAGGACCGGTAGGCCCAGGTGGCGTCGGGGGCGTCCCAGAAGATGTCGGCCATCGTCGCGTTCGACGTGAACAGCGAGCGGATAACGTGGGACGCGTCGCCGAGGGTCGCGAAGACGGCCTTCGCGCCTGTCCGCAGGAAGCCCGCCGCGAAGTTGTCGACGCGCTTGCGGGCCACCGAGGCGGTCGGCTTCGCCTTGCCCGGCTCGGAGCTGCCGGTCGAGTAGCAGAGGTGGTTGAGGATCACCACCGCGTCGGGCGCCAGCGCGAGGTAGCGGTCGACGTAGTACTCGCCGTAGTAGAGCGTCCGCGTGTTGCCGCTCCCGGCGTAGGGGTTCAGGCCCAGCCCGTCGACCTTCTTGGGGTCGAGCGTCGAGTGGTAGGGGTTGGGGAAGCCGTTGCCGTGGCCCAGGTAGACGAGGAGGTTGGCGCCCTTCGCGGCGGCCCGGACGCGGGTCCACGTGGCGTTCGGGGTGTAGACCTCGGCGACCGTGGCGCCGTACGAGCGGGCGAGGGCGGCATAGCCGCGCGCGTCGCGGAGGTAGGAGCTGGTGAGCGAGCCGGCGGGGCCGACGACGATGGCGACCTTGATGCCGGCGGCGGCGGCCTCGGCCGGGGCGGGGGCGGCGGCGAGGCTGCCGGCCGCGAGCGCGCGGCGAGGAGGGCGACGAAGAGCGCGCGCCGCGGGGCCCGCGTCGACCGCGGGGCGGGGTGGATGGCCGCCCGCGGGGCGACGCTGGCGTCGAACGACATGACGCTCCTTTCT
This sequence comes from uncultured Chloroflexia bacterium, assembly GCA_963709605.1. GTDB lineage: Bacteria > Chloroflexota > Limnocylindria > Limnocylindrales > CSP1-4 > CTSoil-043. The sequence continues at coordinate 406,032 of CAVPWX010000007.1, forward strand.
ACCAGAACGCCGCGCAGCGCCGCGGCGACGATGGGATGCGGGGCCGGCTTGTTGGGGGGCGCCCGCTGGGGCGGGCTCTGGGGCGGGGCCGGCGCGTCTCGCCCGGTTGGGTCTCCCGGTACCTTGCCGGATCGGCCGCAGACCGTCCACCCGCCGGTTGGTCCATGCCTCGTGGGCCGAATGGTCCGGTGCGCCGGGCACCGGGCTCCAGGGTGCCTGGGACCGGCAGGCGTCCGCGCCGACCTACCCACCCGCTTCCGCGACTCTCTCCAGCAGGAAGAGGAATCGCAGGATGTCTGGCCGGTCGTCGGTGATCGCGGCGATCCCGTCGACCGGGACAGGAGCCCAGCCTGCGTCGGCGAGGGGCGCGAGCACCCCGGGATCGCGGGCGAGGACCATCCAGATGGAGGCGACCCCGCCCATCTCCTCGCCGGCCGGCGTCGGAGCGTAGGCCCGCCGCAGCGCGGTCAGCCCGAGGTCGCGGGCGGCGGCCGCCACCGCCGGCCCCAGGTCGTAGATCGGTTCGAGACGTGGATGGCCAGGAGGCCGCCCGGTGCCACGGTCCGCATCGCGTCGCCCAGCGCCTCCACCGTGAGGAGGTGGACCGGGATCGCGTCGGAGCTGAATGCATCGAGCACGAGAAGGTCGTGGGCGCCGTCGGCCACCCGCTCCAGCTCCAGGCGCCCGTCGCCGACGACGACCTCGGGACGCGCGGGCGCGTCGCGCAAGTAGGTGAAGAAGGCCGGGTCCCGGGCCACGCGGACCACCACGGGGTCGATCTCGAAGTAGGTCCAGCGATCGCCGGCGAGGCTGTATGCGGCCAGCCCGCCGGCGCCAAGGCCCACGAGACCAACGGAGCGGCCGGCGCCGGTCGCCGGGGCGGGCAGTGCCCGGAGGCGATGGAAGACGTCGCCGATCGGGCCGTCCTCGACGTAGTAGGTCGCGGGCCGGCCCCGGCGCGCATCGTCGAGGTACTGGACGCCGTGCAGCGTGGTCCCGTTGAGGATCTCCAGCCGCTCGCCGTCGGACGACGGCCGCACCACTGTCACCCCGAAGAAGCTGCGGTCGCGGAAGAGTGGCGCCGGCGGCAGCACGACGACGGCGAGCACGAGGACGACGGCCGTCGAGAGCGCGAAGAAGCGCGGCACGCCGCCGAGCACGAGGATGAGCCCGCCGACGAGGAGCCAGCGGGTCCCCGCCTGGACGGCAGGCGCTCCCTGGTCGGCGAGGCTCAGGGCGAGAAGGACGGCGACCACCATGTACGGTCCGAGGCGGCCGCGGAGACCCGAGAGGTACCGGCCGAAGCCGAGGGCCCTTCGCCGGTCGCCCCGGGGCCGCTCGCTGCGGGGCCGCTCCCCGCTCGCCGCGCGGGCAGCCGGCGGTAGAGTGAGGGCGAACGCCGCAACGGCCAGGCCGACCAGCAACGGGTACTCCCAGACGTCCGGGAAGACCACTGGTGCGACGAGCGCGACGAAGCCCCCTGCGAGGACGCCGGCCACCGCGAGGACCAGGTAGAACTCGGTCAGGTGGCTGGCCGCCGGGCGGTCCGCCGCGAGGCGGCCGTGGAGCGCCGTCGCCACGACCGCGTACGCCCCCAGCTCGGTTACCACGAGCGGCACGATCGGCCACATGCCCCCCGACCCGATCGGCACCCAGAGGAGCGTCGCCGCGGCCGGCGCGCAGATGGTGGCCCATCGGACGAGCGCGCCGCCGCGCCCGGAGAACGCGACGACGAACGAGGCGAGGTAGATCGCGAGGGGTCCTACCCACAGGAGCGGGGCACTCACCAGGTCGGTCGCGATGAACGTGGTGACCGCCGTCAGGAGGCCGGTCGGGATCGCGGCGAGGACGAACCAGCGCAGGCGGCGCCGGCCGTCGATCTGGTCGGCCTGGTCGTCGGCGGCACCGGCGGGGCCGTCCGGGACGGGCTCGACCGCTGCCGCGGGGCGGCCCGCCGACCGCACCACGACGCGGACGCGCAGGGCGGCGGCCGCGAGAACGATGACGAAGACGCCGATCCCGGCGGTCCACAGCATGCGCTGGGCCGTGAGGCCGAGCACGGGCTCGAAGAGGAGCGGGTAGGCGAGCAGGGCCGCCAGCGAGGCGCCGTTGCTCAGCGCGTAGAGCCAGTACGGATCGACGGCCCCGGGCGTCTCGGCGTCACGCACCGCCGCGTACCACGCGGACAGGAGCGGTGTGGTCGCGGTCAGCAGGAAGGCCGCCGGCCCGATGGCGATCGCCAGGATCGCCATGAGGTTGATGCCGGGCGGGATCGACGGGTCGCGGAGCGTCGTCCAGTCGGCGGGTGCCGCGAGCAGCAGGGCGAACGCGGCGATCGCCACGCCGACGTGGACGAGCGCCCCGCGCCGTAGTCCGAGCCGGGTCACGGAGACGTGGCCGTATAGGTAGCCGAGCAGCAGGACGCCCTGGAAGAAGGCGAGGACGGTGGCCCACGCGGAGGGCACACCACCGAAGACCGGCAGCGCGAGGCGTCCGACGAGCGGCTCGACCGAGAAGAGCAGGAACGCGGAAAGGCCGATTCCGGTCCCGTAGATCGCGAGCGTCCCGAGACGGGGCCGTTCGCCTTCTCGGGCGGCGGCGCGGGTCACCACGAGGTCCATCTGCGCATCGTCCCGGCCCGGGGGCCGGCGTCAACCGGGACGATCGTTCCGGGCGGTCCCACCGGTCGTCGGCCGTGCGCATCGGGCTCACCGCCCGAGTATCGCATCGCATCGGCGGACGGCCTCAATCGCTCCGCGGACGGCGTTCCGATCGCTCCGCTGCCGGGTACCGCGCAGATGGCCGTCGCCTCGGATGAGCACGTGGGCTACTCGAAAGCGGGGAGTTGGCTCTCACGCCAGACCCAGGATCTCGCGAGCCCTGCATCACGGCGGAGGCAGATCCTTCGGGCCGATGAACCTTGCGGACATATCGATACCCGGACTGGGTTGCGCAGTTCACGGTGGGTCTCGCCGTCCTCGCCTTCCTGGAGGTCCCCGCCCAGTCGGAGCGCGTCCGGGCGATCGAAGCGAGACGCGTCGTGACCGTCCTCCGGCCTGCAGTCGAGAGGGCCGACCTGCCGGGGCCGGACCTCGCGGCGACCGGCGCGTCCTTCGCCGCGGCGTTCGACACATGGGTGGAGCGTTGGCGCCCGCTGGGAGGCCGCGGCGTAGACCTTCGGGTTGTGCATCTCGGCTCGGGCCGAGCCGGGCCGGCACGGCGCCGGCACGACCGGCCCGCATATCGCCGGAGGCCAGTCCCTCCGGCCGATGCGCGTTGCGGGCATATCGACGGCATGGATATGCCAGCGACAGCGCATACGGAAAGCAGGCCGACCTCGCTGCGAGATGCGCGTGCGCGCGGGACTGCAGCATCACGGGGCGCCCGGCGCGCACCTGACCGGGGGCACGAAGGCGGCGCGTGCCGCCGCGGACGACCGCGGCACCGAAGTTGGCTGGCTCCGGCAGTTGCGCGCGCAACCGGTGCTATTCTCGGCGGCGATGACCGCCCCCCACGGACCTCGACGAGCCCTGTCCCCCGCGCCCGCCGGCGAAGCAGGCGCACCCGAGACCGACCCGCGTCCCCCGGCGGTCCCGGGCGCCTCTGCGCCCGCCGCCGGACACGCCCCGGCGTCCCGGGCGCCTCTGCGCCCGCCACCGGGCACGCCCCCGGCTCCCTCCGTGCCGTCCGACGGCCCTTCGAGGCCATCGACCCGGCGACCTGGGACGCCCTGGCCGCAGCCAGCCCGTGGGCCACGCCCTTCGCCCGCTGGGGGGTCCACCGCGCCTGGTGGGACGCCTACGGCGCGAACGCCCACGAGCAGACGCTGGTCGTCGTGGACCCGGCGGCGGCCGACCCCGGGAGCGCCCGTCGCGATCGTCCCGCTCATGCACCGCCACGAGGTGGAGCCCGACGACGCGATCCTGCGGACCCGCCTCCGCGGCGTGCCGCAGCATGCCCGCAGACGCCCGTCGCCCCGACGGCGAAGGCGATCTTCTTCGGGGCCAGCTACCACGCCGACTACGCGACGATCCTCGCCCGGCCGGACGACCTCCCGGCCGTGACCGAAGCCCTGGCGGACGCCCTGGCGACCCCCGACGGCGCCCACGACCCCGACCACCCGGCCCCCTGGGACGTCGTCGACCTGCGGCGCCTCCGCTGCGGGGATCCGGCGGTCGACGCGCTGGCCGACGCCTTCGGGCGCCGGACCGGCGCCGGCTGGACCCTCGTGCGCGAGCGGGAGGAGGTCTGCCCGGTCGTGACGTTCGAGGCCGGGACCGACTTCGAGGGGTACCTCGGAACGCTGCCGAAGAAGGAGCGCCACGAGGTCCGCCGCAAGCTCCGCCGCGCCGAGGCCGCCGGCGAGGTCCTCCTGGAGCGCTCGGCCGACCCGGTGACCGACCTCGACGCCTTCGTCGACCTCCACCAGAAGCGCTGGGGCGACCAGGGGCTCTTCCCGCCGACGCCGGGCGGCGAGCAGAGCCGGACCTGGTTCCGGCGGCTGTTCGAGCTGCTCGGCGCCGACGGGACCTTCCAGCTCCACTTCCTGGCCGTCGGCGGCCGGCGGATCGCGGCCGGCGCCTGGTTCGAGGACGACACGGCCTGGTACCTCTACAACGCCGGCGTGGACCCCGAGGCGCGCGAGCTCTCGCCGGGCGTGCTCATGAGCGCCAAGGCGATCGAGGCCGCGATCCTCGCCGGCCGGCGGCGCTTCGACTACCTCCGCGGCAACGAGCCCTACAAGTACGAGTGGGGCGCCGTGGACGAGCCAATCCAGCGCCTGCTGGTCGTGCGAACCAGCGGCTAGATGGGCGCCCCGCTTCCCGGCGATCCCTGCGTCAGGCCGAAGGACCGGCCCCCGGTCCCCGGCGGAGCCCGTGCGCGTCGTCGAGATCCTCGCGACCGGCACGAACGGGGGCGCCCAGGAGCACGTCTACTCGCTCCTCTCCCGCCTGGACCGCGGCCGCTACGAGCCGGCCGTGATCTCCCTCTCTCACGGGAGCGCCCAGCGGAACATCGCCCGCCTGGGGATCCCCGTCCACGTTGATCGACGAGCCCGACGACGCCATCGCGACGGGAGCCGTCGCCGCCCTCCTCGCCGACCTCCGCCCGGAGGTGATCCACAACCACATGTACCGCGCCGAGCTGGTGGGGACGCGGGCTGCGCTCGCCCTCGCGGCGGCCGGCCGGCCCCGCCCGTTCGTCGTGGGGACGGTCCATTCCAGCCGCGTCCGCTCGCCGGAGGACCGGGAGGTGCTGCGGGCCCTCACGCCCCGGATGGACCACCTCGTCGCGGTGAGCCGGGCCATGGAGCGGAAGATCGCCGACGAGCGGCCCAGTCGACATGCCGGTCTCCCTCATCTACAACGGCGTCGACCTCGTCCGCTACGACCACACCGACCCGTGCTGCACCCTCCGCGAGGAGTACGGGCTCCCCGAGGCCGTCCAGATCGTGGGCGTCGTCGCCCGCCTGGAGGCCGAGAAGGGCCATCCCACGCTGCTCGACGCCTGGCCGCGCGTCGTCCGGCGCGTCCCCAACGCCCGGCTCCTGGTCGTCGGGCGAGGGGAGCCGCCGCGAGGAGCTGGAGGCCCAGGCCGCGGCCCTCGGCATCGCCGAGTGGGTCGTCTTCACCGGCCGCCGCGACGACGTCCCGGCGGTCACGGCCGCCCTCGACGTCGCCGTCCTCCCCTCCTACCGCGAGGCCCAGGGGCTCACGATCCTCGAGGCGATGGCCCTCTCCCGCCCGGTCGATCGCGACCGCGGTCGGCGGGATCCCCGAGATGATCGAGGACGGCCGAACGGGGCTCCTCGTGCCGCCCCACGACCCCGACGCGCTCGCCGCGGCGATCATCCGCCTCCTCACCGACCACGCCTACGCGGACATGCTCGCGAAGGGCGGCCACGACCTGGTCCACGAGCGCTTCTGCGTGGAGCTGATGGTCGCGGCGATCGAGGAGATCTACGACGAGGGCGCCCGCGCGGTGCGGCTTCGCGGAGGTCTCGGCCGCAAGCTGAGAGGCGGACCGAAAGGTACGACTTGACTTCCTGCTGGTGAAGTCGTATTCCGTTCGTCCTCGTCGATCTCGACCGCTGCGCCACGGATCACAACGACGGTCGGCGAGCACCGCGGATGACGTCGAGGATGGCACCGTGAGCCGCCACCGCCTATGGCTCGCTCTCGCGATCCTGCTGCCCGCCCTGGCGGCGACGATCGCCCCGATGTCCACGGTGGACCTGGCCTACCAGGTGCGGGCCGGCGAGCTGATGCTGGAGTCGCTGGCGGTGCTCCGGACCGACCCCTTCACCTTCACGGCGATGGGCGAGCCGTGGCTCAACCAGCAGTGGGGCGCCGGGTCGTGCTCTTCGCCGTCGTCCACGGGCTCGGAGGCTGGGGCGGGCTGGCGGTGCTCCGGGCCGTGCTGGTGGCGGCTGCCGTCGGGCTCGTGCTGCTCGCCTGCCGCCGTTGGCTGGCCCCGCGCCCGGCTGCGCTGCTGGCGCTGGCCGCCTTCGTCGTCGGGATCGCCGCCCTGGGCCTGCGGGCCCAGCTCTTCGGGATCGTGCTCTTCGCCGCGGTCCTGGCAATCCTCGCCTGGCGGGACCGGGAGCCCCGCCTGACCTGGGCGATCCCGCTCCTCGTGCTCGCCTGGGCGAACCTCCACGGGAGCTTCTTCCTCGGGCCGGCCGCAGTTGCCGTGGCGCTTGCCCAGGATCTCCTCGCCCGCCAGCCGGGCGTTCGCCGGCTGCTGGCCGTCCTCGCGCTCTCGCTCGTCGCGACCGCGCGTCACCCCGTTCGGCCCGGATGTCTGGCGGTACGCGGCGGGGATCGCGACCAACTCCGAGATCACCCGTCTCATCACGGAGTGGCAACGCACGTCGCCGTTCACGGTGACCGGTGCGCTCTTCTACCTCTCGGTCGTCGGGGCTGTCGCGGCCATCGTGCGTGCGACCCGCTGGCACGGGGCGCCGGTGCCGCTTCTCAGCATCGTGTGGCTCGCCGGGCTAGCGTTCCTCGGCGCGTACGCCGAGCGCGGCATCGCCTGGTGGGCCTTCGGCGCCCCCGTCGCGCTGGCGCCAACGGTGGCCGTCCTCCTCCCGGCGGTGACCGCCCCGCGCGACGAACAGCGGCTGCTGCGCGCCCTCAACACCGCCGTCGTGGGAGTGCTCGCGATCGCGGTTGTGGCGCAGCAGCCGGCGCTGCGCGCGGGCGATCCCCTCGGCGGTCCCGCCGGGCTCCTGCGCGACGCCCCGCCGGGCCTCGCCCTGGCCCTGCGCGGTGTTGCCGGCCCGTCGGATCGTGCCGTCGTCCCCCAGCCCTGGGCTTCGTGGCTGGAGTGGGCGGCGCCCGGGGTCCCCGTGATGGTGGATTCCCGGGTCGAAGTCGTGCCGGCGTCGGCCTGGGTCAACTACACGACCATCGTCGGCGGGGGGCCGGCTTCCCTGGTGACGCTTCGCGGCGTCTCCGCGTCGGTCGTGGTCGTCGACCCGGCGACGCAGGCGGCCCTCGAGCTCGCCCTTCGCACGCCCGGCTCCGGCTGGCGCCAGGCCTACGAGGACGCCGACGGCATGGTGTTCACGCGCCAGCGGTAGCGAGATGGACCTTTGGGGGGATGTGGAGAATCTGGCTGGGCTGATACGCTCGCCCGCTATGAACGAGCGAGATCTCGACGTCGTCGTTCTGGGCGGCGGCGGTCACGTCGGCCTTCCCCTGAGCCTCGCGTTCGTCGAGAGCGGTCTGCGCGTCGGGATCTTCGACACGAATGCCGCCACGCTGGAGCAGATCGGCCGCGGCGAGATGCCGTTCCGCGAGAACGGGGCCGACGAGCTCCTGCGGGACCTCCTTCCCACCGGCCGCCTCGAGCTGTCGGACGATCCGGCGGCGGTCGGCCGCGCCGACGTCCTCGTGATCGTCATCGGGACGCCGGTCGACGAGTTCCTCGGACCCTCGATGACGCTCTTCGAGAAGACCGTCGAACAGGTCGCGTCGCACGTGCGCGACGGTGCGCTCATCGTCCTCCGCAGCACCGTCTACCCCGGCACGACGGGATACGTCGCGCAGGCCTTCGCGGACCGCGGGTGCCGCGTCGAGGTCGCGTTCTGCCCGGAGCGGATCGCCGAGGGTCACGCCCTCGAGGAGTTCCGGACGCTGCCCCAGATCATCGGCGCCGACGACCCGGCCGTCGGTGACCGGGCGGCGGCGCTGTTCGCCCGCCTCGGCGGTGAGATCGTGAGAACATCGTCGAAGGAGGCCGAGCTCGCGAAGCTCTTCACGAACACCTGGCGGTACATGAAGTTCGCGATCGCCAACCAGTTCCTCATGGTCGCCGACCAGGCCGGGGTGGGCTACACGAATGTCCTCGACGCGATCCGGCGGGACTACCCGCGGGCGGCCGACCTGCCGGGCCCGGGCTTTGCCGCCGGCCCGTGCCTCTTCAAGGACACGATGCAGCTCGCGGCCTTCACCAGCGACCACTTCCCGATGGGTCAGTCGGCGATGCAGGTCAACGAGGGGATGCCCGCCTACATCGTCTCGGCGCTGGAGCGCCGCCACGGGACGTTGCGCGGGCGGACGATCGGGATCCTCGGCATGGCCTTCAAGGCGGAGTCCGATGACACCCGCGCCTCGTTGAGCTACAAGCTCCGGAAGCTTCTTGCGTGGACCGGCGCGCGCGTCCTGTGCACGGACCCGTACGTGTCCGACGCGCGCCTCGTGCCCCTCGAGACCGTCCTCGCCGAGGCCGACACGTTCGTCATCGGCGCGCCGCATCGCGCCTACCGTGACCTCGACCTAGGCGACCGCGACGTCGTCGACGTCTGGAACGCCCTTGGACGCGGGATTCGCGTCTGATGAAGACCCTCGTCACCGGCGTCGCCGGCTTCATCAACGGCTACCTCGTCCCCGAGCTGCTCGACGCCGGCCACGAGGTCGTCGGTCTCGACAACTTCAGCAAGTACGGCCCCACCCGCAAGAGCTACGACGACCATCCGCGCTACCGGCTCGTCGAGGGCGACGCGAAGGACGTGGACCTGCTCCGCGAGCTCATCCGCGGTTGCGACCAGGTCATCGCGGCGGCCGCGATGATCGGCGGGATCAGCTACTTCCACGAGTTCGCCTACGACCTGCTCGCGGAGAACGAGCGGATCCTGGCCTCGACCTTCGACGCCGCGATCGAAGGCCACCGCCGCGGCGAGCTGGAGCGGATCGTCGTCCTCAGCTCCTCGATGGTGTACGAATCGGCAACCGCCTTCCCGACGCCGGAGGGCACCCAGCTGACCTCGCCGCCCCCGATCTCGACCTACGGGTTCCAGAAGCTCGCCTCGGAGTACTTCGCGGTCGGCGCCTGGCAGCAGCACCGCCTGCCGTACACGATCCTGCGGCCGTTCAACTGCGTCGGGATCGGGGAGCGCCGCGCCCTCCGCGACGCCCACGTCATGAGCGGCAACGTCAAGCTGGCGCTCTCCCACGTCGTCCCCGACCTCGTCCTCAAGGTGCTCCGCGGCCAGGACCCGCTGCACCTCCTCGGCGACGGGACGCAGGTCCGCTGCTACACGTACGGCGGCGACCTGGCCCACGGGATCCGCCTGGCGATGGAGTCGCCGGCCGCCGTCAACGAGGACTTCAACCTCTCGACGCCGGCCAGCACGACGGTCCTCGAGCTGGCCGAGCTCATCTGGCGCAAGATCCACGGCCCCGACCGGCCCTTCGCCTGGGTGTCGGACCCGCCGTTCGACCACGACGTGCAGCACCGGGTCCCCGATGTCCGCAAAGCCCGCGATGTCCTTGGGTTCGAGGCCGCAACGACCCTCTCGGAGATGCTCGACGAGGTGATCCCGTGGATCCGCGCCGAGGACGCATCGGGGCGGATTTGATGGACGACCTCGACGCCGTCTACGCGCAACGCTTCACGGATCGCGAGGCGGCGGCCAAGGTCCGTATCTGGGCCGAGATTGCGCGCCATCTCCAGCGCTGGCTACCTCGCGACGGGGCGATCCTCGAGATCGCCTGCGACCGGGGCGACTTCATCCGTCATATCCGGGCACGGGATCGGTGGGCGTCCGATGTCCGCGATGTCTCGGCGCAGCTCCCCCCGGGGATCCACTTCATCCAGGCCGACGGTCGCGCGCTCCTCGACGCCCTGCCCGCCGGCGGGTTCGACGGCATCTTCATGAGCAACTACCTCGAGCACCTGCCATCGAGCGACGCGGTCATCGACCAGCTCCGCGTGTGCGCCGGGCTGCTTCGGCCGGGTGGTCGCGTCGTGATCCTCCAGCCGAACATCCGGCTCACCGGCGCCGCGTACTGGGACTTCATCGATCACAAGACGCCTCTCACGGAACGCAGCCTCGCGGAGGGCGCATCGATCGCAGGCTTCCGCACCGTGGCACTCGTGACGCGGTTCTTGCCGTACACGACGAAGAGCCGCCTGCCGAGCCATCCGCTCCTCGTTCGCTGGTACCTGGCCTTTCGGCCGGCCTGGCGGCTGCTGGGTCGCCAGACGCTCTACGTGGGTGAGCGGCGCTGACGATGCGCACCCGGATCGGAGCCCCGCCGGCCCGTCGCCTCGGCGCCACCCTGCTCGGGCTCGGGGTCAGCGCTGCGGCGCTCGCCGTCTGCCTCCAGGCCGTTGACGTTCCGGAGGTGCTGCGTCGGCTTGGCAGCGCCCAGGCTGGCCCGCTGATCGCACTGCTGGTCGTCCTCGCCGTCCAGACGGTGGTCCGGGCGATCCGCTGGAGCTTCCTCCTTCCGCGCCGCGATGGTGCGCGCATCCCGGCGCGGCGCACACTCCCACCCCTGCTCGTCGGCTACCTCGGGAACGCGGTCCTCCCGGCGCGGATGGGTGAGCCGGCCCGCGCGCTCCTCGTCGCCCGCCGCGAGGATTTGCCCGGTGCGCTGGCCTTCGGGTCGGTCGTGCTCGAGCGCATCATCGACATGGCCGTCCTCGCGCTCATCATGCTCCCGGCCGCATGGCTGGCGGGAGCTCCGCGCTGGATCGTGGAGATCGGGATCGTCGCCGCGATCCTCGCCGGGGCCGTCCTCATCGTCCTGGCGTTCGTGGGGCTCGTCGCGCCCGCGCGCTGGCTCGCCGGTGCCGCGGCACGTCTCGGTGGCGAACGCGCGGATTGCTGGCCGGTCTCCTCGCTGCGCGGCTCGGCGAGTTCGCCAGCGGTGTCGGGGGGCGGAACGGCGCCCCGACGTGGGGATCGCCGCGATCCTGACCGCGCTCGCATGGCTGTTGGACGCGTCGCTCGTCTGGCTGGCGGCGACGTCGCTGGGCGTCCCGCTGGGGCTCGGGGACGCGATCGTGATCTCCGGCGTCGCCGTGCTCGGAACGGCGATCCCGTCGGCGCCCGGGTACATCGGGACCTACGAGCTTGCCGCATCCGCGGCCGCGGTGGCGCTCGGCGTGCCGCCGGAGTCGGCCCTGGCGGTCGCCATCGTCGTGCACGCGATGACCCTGCTGCCCATGGCACTCGCGGGGGCGGCGGCTCTCCTCGTGATCCAGCGCGATGCGGTGCCGAGCGAGCGAGGCGTTCCCGACGCTGCGGCTCCCGCAACCGGGTATCCATCGTGACACTGCAGGGAGCGCCGGCCGACTCGCCTGACCTCACCGCGGTGATGCCCGTCTGGAACGAGGGTGAGCGCGTCGAGCCCACGCTCCGCGCCTTCGCCGCCGCAGTCCGGACGCCCTTCGAGCTGCTCGTCGTCCACGACATGCCCGAGGACACCACTGTCCCCGTCGTCGAGCGCCTGGCGGCCGAGATGCCCGGCCTGCGCGCCCACCACAACACCCTGGGCCGGGCGTGCTCAACGCGATGAAGGCCGGGATCGCCGCGGCGCGGGCGCCCTACGTGCTGGTGACGATGGCCGACGGCTCCGACGAGTACAGCAACGTAGACCGGATGGTCGCCCTTGCCCGGGACGGCGCGGACGTCGTCGCGGCCAGCCGCTACATGCGCGGCGGCCGGCAGGTGGGCGGCCCGCCGCTGAAGCGGCTTCTCTCGCGGACGGCGGGCCTCTCGCTCCACTGGTGCGCCGGCGTCGCGATCCACGACGCCACCAACAACTTCAAGCTCTACAGCCGTCGCTTCCTCGACGAGACCCCGATCGAGAGCGAAGCCGGCTTCGAGCTCGCGATCGAGCTGTCCGTCAAGGCGACGCTCCAGGGCCGCCGGCTTGCCGAGGTTCCCACGACCTGGCGCGATCGCACCGGCGGCAAGAGCCGCTTCCGCCTCCGGAAGTGGCTGCCCCACTACCTGCGCTGGTACGGCCTGGCGTTCAGGGGCCGGCTCAACCGGCGCTCACGAGCGGGGGATCACGCGCCCTGAGTCTTCGCCCCCCGACGCGGCCGGCTCCGCGCCTCGCCGCAGGAGCAGGAGGCTCACCACGGCGACGGACGTGATCACGGCCGACCCGGCGATCCCGAGAGGACCGTCGATGGGGATCCAGGAGCCGGGCAGGCCCGTCGGAGGGCGTGCGGCGAACAGGTTCAGGCTCACCGTGGCCGCCAGGATCACCCACGCGATGACCAGCCGCCGGTCGGCGAGCAGCGCGGCGAGGAAGACCACCGCCGCGAACGAGTATCGCTCGTGCATCGTCGTGAGGAGGCAGAACGCGAGGAGGACGGCGGCGGCCAGGCCGAGGAGCAGGTTCCGGGGAGTCGCGGCTCGCTGAAGGAGCACGAAGACTCCCGCCATCCCGAGGCCGGCCGCCAGGTAGCCGATGTGGCGCGGCGTGAGCGGCCCAAGCACGGGCGTGGAATCGGTCAGGAAGGCGTTCCCGACGGCAGTGGACTGGATGATCCACCAGGGGTTCCACGCCCGCAGCGAGAGGACGGCGAGTTCGTCGCCCTGCAGGCTGCCGATCGTGGCGAGGTAGGCGGCGGGGCCGCCATCCGGGATGAACGGGAGCCAGAGGACCGCGAATGCGACGGCCGCCGCGGCGATGGGCACGCCCGCCCGGCGAGAACCGAGCCGCGCGAGGGCGAAGGCGGCGAGCGGGACGATGAACGGCAGCGCCTGCGGCTTCGTGCCAAGCGCGAGCGCGAGGGCGACCCCAGCGGCAGCCCACCGGCCCCGCAGCGCAAGGACCGCCGCCAGGAGGCCGAAGAACGTGTAGATCGACTCGAACTGGCCCCACCAGGCGCTGACGTACCAGGTCACGGGGACCAGGGCGACGCCCAACGCCGCGGCGACCGCGACGCCGGGGCGGGCGCGGAGCGCCCAGGCCAGGGTCCCGGCGATCGCCAGGTCCGCGATCACGGCCGGGAGCTTGATGGCCGCCGCCGCGACGGGATCCGCCGCGGTCACCGGCGATTGAAACAGCGGGACCAGCAGGCCGATCAGCCAGAACAGGTACGCCATGACGGGCCCGAACGTCAGCTCGAGGTCGAAGGCATTCCCGAGCGGGACGTCGGTGGCAAGCCGATGGACCCACCCGGCGAACAGGTCCAGGTCGCCCCTCATGCCCTCCGTCGGCAGCAGCACGACGCGGATCAGCACGGCGAGCGTCATCCCCGACGCGAGGACGACCCGGTGCCGGCGATCCCATGCCCCGACCGCCGACCAGTCGCCGACGCCCGCGCTGCCGTCCATCCAGATCCCTGGCGTCATCGGCGCATCATGCCCGTCGTCTTGGCGAACCCCATCGTTCGATGCTCGCCCACTGTCCGCGGAGCGTCGGGAGGATCGCCAGCAGGAGCGCGGGGCTCTGGAAGAAGAGGAGGGGCAGGGCGAGGAGCGTGGCCGCTGGGACCGTCCAGCGCCGGCTCGTGCGGGAGCCCCAGACGAGGAGCGCGAGCGCGAGCGGCAGGCGCACCCAGATGGGATACGGGAAGGGCCAGCCGGCCGCCTCGCCGGGGTTCGCCAGGAGGTACTCCGCGTACTGCGACCCACAGCGACGGGTTCGCGAGGAACGATACGACGACGATGCCGGCCGTCGTCCCGACCGCGATCGCGAACGAGCGCCATTCGCGACGCAGCGCGAACCAGATGACGCCGACGCCCGCCGTGATCTTCACCAGGATCGGGAACGCCCACAGTGCCGGCCAGCGGAACGCCGCGACGACGCCAGGCCCAGCGGCAGGTTGATGTTCGCAGCGTTGATCTCGGCTGCCACTGGCGGCAGGAGGAGGGCGAACACGGTCGCCGGGCCGGCCAGCGCCACGAGCGCCGCGAGGTCGATGAGCCGGATGATGGCCACGAACGTGGCGAACGGCAGGTCGAGGAAGGGTGTCAGCCCCTGCACGACAACCGGCGAGTAGCGGAACTCGAACTCGCCCGCGGTGTACGGATGGGCCGGGATCGATGCGCCAGTACGCGTATGCGTCGACCGGGTTCCCGCCGCTCACGGTGAGGCTCACCCAGGTGATGGCAGCCGCGCCGATCCCGACCATCGTGAGGAGGTAGCGGACCGGGGGCAGGACGAACCGGCGACCCCCGACTGTCACCTCCCTTCGCCGGGTCGACGCCGGGCTCGCGTCGGGCCGCCCGCCCGCCGCCCCGGAGGAGCCGGGCGGCAGAAGAACCTCGCCCGGCGCTCATCGCCTCAGAGCTTCGAGCTCGCCCAGTACCGCTCGGCGAAGCCCGGGAGGCCGCCCAGGGCGGCCACCTTCGTGCCGAAGCCGCGGACCGCGTCGCCCATCTGGTCCCGGCCGCCGAAGAGCCGGTCGAGCTGGCTCTCGTAGAGGGTCAGGCCCATGACCTTGCGCTCGACGACGTCGGTGATGTCGGCGTACTCGGGCGTCAGGCCGACGTCGGCGGGGAGCCCGGCGAACGCGCCGGCCGGGGAGGTCGCTCAGCTGCCGGAAGTCGTTCCACCAGGCGTACGGGAAGTCCTCGTAGTACGTGACGACGCCGGCGTACTCGGGGCCGGGCATGACCCACTGCCGGGCCTGCTGGAGGAGGGCGACCCCGACCTCGCGCACGAGCTGGTGGTCGACGTGGTCGCCGACCCCGAGGGGCAGGTAGACCTTCTGGGGCTCCAGGCGGGTGATCTCCTTCACCAGGAGGTCGCTCGGCGCCCGGTCGTCCTCCCGCGGGGCCGCCAGCAGCTCCTCGTCGCCCTCGTAGCCGCGGAAGACCGCGTCGGGCAGGTCGAGGAAGACGATCGACGCCTCGGCGAAGTAGGCGTAGCGCTCGTCCTCGAGGCGGCGGGCGGCCATCAGGTCGCCGGCCATCTTCGCCTCGACGAGCTCGCTGGTGAGCACGGCGCCCTGCTGGGGCACCTCGTCCATGAGGGCCTGGCCGGCCTGCGGCCGGTTGTGGATGTCGGCCCGGCGATACCACGAGGCGCGCTGCCAGAAGCGCTTGGCCGACGCGTCGGCCTCGGCCTGGGTGGCGTCGAGCCGCTCCGAGCGGGCAAGGTAGGGCGCGTCGGCCCCGGGGTCCAGCGGCTGGTCGGCCCGGATGTTCTCGCGGTTGAAGGCCTCGGTCGTGGGCCAGAGGGCCTTGCTCCCGAACCCCAACGCCTCGCGCTGGTACTGGGTGAGGCCGGCCGCCGAGGCGTTCCCCGAGAAGACGGTGAGGATCGTGACGGTCTGGCCCAGCTCGCGCAGGCTCGCGATCAGCCCGCCGCAGGAGAGGGCGACGTCGTCGGGGTGGGGGGCGACGAAGACGTGGGTCATGGCCCGGCGAGTATACCGATCGGGCGTTCGCCGAAGACTGCCCCGGAAGTCAGGGGTCCCGCGCCGGGCGCGGCCGAAGCCGCCTCGGGCCCGGCCGAAGTCGCCCTCGAACCTAGCGGAACCCGCCCTCCCCGACGAGCGGGACGAAGACGCAGCCGCCGTGGCGCGACGTTCTCAGGGCGCCCTGGTGGCGCTCCACGAGCAGCAGCTCCTGCTCCCAGCGCGAGCCGACCGGGATCACGAGCCGGCCGCCCTCGGCGAGCTGCTCCGCGAGCGCGTCGGGGATCTTGCGGGCCGCCGCCGCCACCAGGATTCGCAGCCAGGGAGCGCCGTCCTTGTCCCCGGCGGTGCCGTCGCCGGCACGGATCTCCACCGCGTCGCCGTATCCGAGCTCCGCCAGTCGGGTTCGGGCCGCCGCGGCAAGCTCCGGCACGCGCTCGATCCCCAGGACCCGGCAGCCCATCTCTGCCAGCACGGCAGCCTGGTAGCCGGATCCCGTGCCGATGTCGAGCACGCGGTCGCCCGGCTCGGGCGCGAGGAGCTCGGTCATGAGGGCGACCATCAGCGGCTGGCTGATCGTCTGCCCGCGTTCGATCGGGAGGGCCTCGTCGGCGTAGGCGAGATCGCGGAGGTGCCTGGGCACGAAGGCTTCGCGGGGCACCGCCGCCATCGCGGCGAGGACGCGCTCGTCGCGGACGCCGCGCGCCCGGAGCTGGGCCTGGACCATGGCGGTCCGGGCGGCCGCGAACGGGTCGCCGTTGCCGGGGGCTCGCCCGCGGGGGGCGTCGGGCGAGTCGGGCGCGTCGTGCCCATCGTGCGCGTCGTGCGGACCTGGGGCGCCGCGTGGCCGGACCACGCGCCGAGCATACGCCGGGGACGCGGCCGGGGGAACGGGGGGCCGCCGGCGGGTCATGTCCCGTGTCTGCGCCCCGTCCCCGTGTCGGCTTCCTTCGCCCGGAGAAGGTTCCCGACATGTCCTTTCGTGGCACGAACGATCCGCACCCCCGGGCCTTCCATCGTGCCGAATTCGTTCGGGCCACGAAGAGGCGCGACCTCGGTGAAGCCTACGTGCCGATCTCCGTCGTCCGGGGACCGATTTCGACCAGATTCGCCCATCGCCGGCGGGGCGGCCGGAAGGATCGTTCGTGGCAGGAAAGGTGGCCGGCGTCGTGCCAGCCGGCCGCCTATGCGGGCCGGGGCGCGCTGCCGTCTCAGACCCGGGCTCTTGACTGCGGCGCCGTTGCGAGGCGGCGCCGGGCCGCTCTACGGGGCGGGGGTTGCGGACGGGGCGGGGGTTGCGGAGGCGGCGGGGGTTGCGGATGGCCCGGGGGTCGCGGACGCGGCAGGCGTTGCGGAGGCGGCGGGGGTCGCGGACGGCTCGGCCGTGGCGGTGGCTTCCGGCGTGGCGCTCGGGGCCGGCGTCACGGACGGCGCCGCCGACGGCGACGGTGCCGGGGTCAGGCTCGGCACGGGCGCGGGCGTCGCGACCGGGGCGAACAGGCCCCCCGTCCCGAGCAGGAGCGCGTTCAGGAAGATCAGGGCGAAGACCACGGCGATGCCGGCCACGAACACCTTCGAGATGCGGTCGTCGATGTGGACCGCGATCTCCGACAGCGTGGGGGCTCGCTCGGGCGCCTGGGCTTCGCGCCGGCCGAAGCGTCGACCCCTGGCTGCTGCGCCGCCGGCGGCTCCCACCGCGACCGGCGCGGCCTCCTCCTCGGGCTCACCCCCGGCGGCCTCCGCCTCCCGGGCCTCGGCCGCCTCGAAGTCGGCCTCCTCGGCCTCCTCGGCCTCGAGGTCCGCCTCGTCGCCGTCGACCTCTTCCTCGCCGTCGGCTCCGTCGTCGTCGACAGCAGCCTCGTCGGCGGCCTCCACCGCGGCCTCAGCCTCCGTCGCGGCGTCGGTCTCGCTCGTCTCCTCCGGGGCGCGCCCGTCGGGCTCGGTCATCGCGTCCTGTCACTCCCTGGTGCCGCTGGGATGCGCGGCGAGCGCGGGGGCGGGTTGCTGCCCATGCGTGCGCTCCGGCGGGGAGTGTAGCCGAGGGCCGGGCTCGGGCGCGCGCACCACGCTCGGCGCAGGCGCGCGGGACGGCCCCGGCGGGCTCGGTCGCGCGTCGGGGCGCCCGGGGCAGGCTCCGCGGGACGGCGCCGGCGGGCTCGGGCGCGCGCCAGGCCTCGCGTCAGGCCTCGCGGAGCGGCCGGCTCAGGAGCCCCGCCAGCCCCGCCAGCATGGTGACGACGCCGAAGAACGCGAAGACCGCCGCCGAGCCGAGGATCTCGCCGAAGACCCCGCCGGCCGCCATCGCCAGCGTCATCGAGCCGAAGACGGCCGAGAACCGGAAGGAGATGACCCGCCCGATCATGTCGCCCGGCGTCCGCTCCATGAAGAGCGTCTGGGTGGGGATCACGAACATCATGTTCGCCACGCCCATCGCCAGCGCCAAGCCCAGGGCGACGCCCAGGTTGCCGGTGAGGGCCAGCCCGGCCACGCACGCCCCGTAGCCGACGTACCCGGCGATCACCATCCGTCCGCGCGCCATCTTCGCGCCCACCAGGCCGATGACGAAGCCGCCCACCAGGTTGCCGATCCCGATCGCGGCCTCGATGAACCCGTAGCGGGCCTTGGGGCCGAACGCGTCCGACACGAGCACGTCCTGCGCGTAGACGGCCATCAGCCCGATCGTGATGCCGATGGCGAACTGGCCGACGACGGCCTGGATCGTGTTGTGGAGGAGGACGGCGTCGCCGCGGAGGAAGCGCCAGCCGGCCACCAGCTCGTCGCGCAGCCCTCGCAGCCCGGGAACGGCGCCGGCGGCCACGCGGGCCAGCGCCGGGATCGTCATCGTCACGATGAGGAGGGCCGAGGCGAGGTATGAGGCGGCGTCCAGCCAGAACGCGACGGCCAGGGCACTGCCCAGGAAGGTCACGAAGAGAGTGGCCAGCGGGTAGCCGATGACGTCGGCCATCGAATCGGCGAGCCAGACGGCCGAGTTGGCGGCCACCAGCTCGTCCTCGCGGACGATGCGGGGGATGACCGCCGTGCGCGCCGGCCGGAAGAAGATCGAGACCGTCGTGAGGCCGAACACCAGCGGGTAGACCAGCAGGATGTTCACGGTCGCCGCAAACGGAACCATCAGGACGATCGCCGCCCGCAGGAGGTCGGAGACGATCATCACGCGCTTCTGGTCCCAGCGGTCGACGAGCGCTCCCGCGATCGGCCCGATGACGAGGTTCGGGAGGGTGGCCGCGAAGAAGGTCAGGCCGACGGCGATCGCGGAGTCGGTCGCCTCCAGGACGAGGAACGCCAGGGCGATCTGGTGGATCCGGTCGCCGAAGAGGCTGATCAGCTGGCCGACCCACAGGGCGCCGAAGGAGCCGTTCTGCGCCAGGCGCACGTAGGGGTGGCCGAGGGCCCGGGCGATGACCCCGCGCCGCGAGGCGCGCAGACCGCCGGGGGCCTCCGGCGCGGGGGTCGGCGACGGGACGGCGATGCCGGCGCCGGATCCGCCGAGGACGATCGGGCGGTCGAGCGCGATCGTCTCGGCCAGGCCGGACGAGAGGCCGGTGGCGGGGCGGACGCGGTGGGCCCGCCCCAGCCCGCCGGCGACCGCGATCGGGCCCTCCGCCTGCGCGCCGGCCGTCGTGCCCGTCTCGGGCCGGGGCGCGCGCAGCAGGCTGGCGAAGACGAAGAAGGCGATGCCGATCGCCAGGAGGAGGTCGCCGATCGAGAGGACGTTCCGGATGATCGGCAGGGGGATCGGGATCACGTCGCCGAGCGGGCCGGCCTGCCGCAGGAACTCGACGGGATCGGTCGTCGAGAGGAGGAAGTGGATCGGCGACAGGATGTCGGCCGGCTCCAGCTGCGCCGCGGCCAGCGCCTGGTCCCAGACCGGCATGAACCCGCCGTTGACCAGGATGGCCGTCGCGTTGAGAGCCGTCCCCACGAGCGCCAGCCCGATGCCCGGCCGGTCCCGGTTCGCCCACAGGGCGACGATCAGGGCGCCGTACGCGATCCCCAGCAGGGGGACCCGGTACTGGTCCGCCAATGCGACGTCGCGCTGCAGCGCTGCCTCGGTCCCGAGGCGGAGCGCGAGGGCGACGAAGATCAGCAGGGTGAGGCGGAGGCGGACCGCGAGCAGGTTGTCGAGGCGGCCGCCCGCGGCGAGCCCGGCGATGAGTCCCAGGACGATCCCGGCGAGGAGCATCCCGGGATTGTGTCAGGACGCGGGGTCGGGAGCGGGGCTCGTCGCGCCGGGCGGCGCGACGGTCGGGGAGAGCGCGACGGTCGGGGCGGGGGCCATGTGGCTCACCTTCGCCTCGGGCCCCTTCGCCGGGAGGCCTGCGTCCGACGCCGGCGACTGCGCCATTCGACTCGCCGCCTGGGCGAGGAGCGGGACCGGCGGTCGCGGCCCGGGAGCGCGGCCGGGATCGTTGATGCCGGCCGCCCAGTGCGTCCGCGTGAACGCATCGACCATCGAAGGGTCGAACTGGATCCCTGCGAACTTCCGAAGCTCGGCCATCGCCTGGTCGTTGGTGAGCGGCTTCATGCGGTAGGGGCGGGCAGCCGTCATCGCCTCGAAGGCATCCGCCACGTGGAGGATGCGGGCGAGCTTCGGGATCTCGTCGCCGATCAGGCGGTCGGGGTAGCCAGAGCCGTTGTACCACTCGTGGTGGTGCCGAATGAGCGGCAGCTCCGGGGCCAGCTTCGTGACCGGGGCGATGATGTTCGCGCCGATCACAGGGTGGGCGTTCATGATCGCCCGCTCCTCCTTCGTCAGGCGGTCGGGCTTGTTGAGGACGTCGTCCGGCACGCCGATCTTCCCGATGTCGTGCAGGAGTCCGCCCCACTCGAGGGCCTCGAGCTCGCCCTGCGAGAGCCGCAGCACGCGCCCGATGTCCACCGAGATCAGCTGCACGCGCCGGCTATGGCCGGCCGTGAACTTGTCCCTCGCATCGACTGCCTCCGCCAGGCTCTCCACCGTCTGCGTGAACATCTCACGCATCTCGACGATCGGACGAGAGCGAGCCGCATGATCCAGAAGGGAAGGGCGAACAGCAGCGATCACCCACCAGCCAACCCCATGGTCGTGATGGCCATCAGCCACGCAAGAGGCGAGAGCGCGACCCAGTTGGCGAAGAAGGTGGGGAGATCGCCGTAGACGACGGTCCGAAGCGACTGGCCCGGACTTCAGTGAGGACTGTGACGGACGTAAACGAAAGTTGAGGGCAAAGAACACGGCGGCGCCAGCCATGGCCGCCGCGAAGCTCGCAAGAGGCAGAGCTCGGCACCAATCCCGCCGATCATTGCGAAGCGTGACGATCCCGCCAACCATCGCCGGAAGGACAAGGCCAGCGTGGTTGGCGAGCGTCCCATACCACGGCACGCGACCGGACAGCTCGCGCAGCTCCGTGGTGCCGATGAGAGCCACCCAGCCGGCGGCGGTCGGGTCCACCTAGAGTCATCGCGGCAACGAGCGTGGCGATCGAGGTGTTGATCGAGCGAGCCTCGCGGCATCTCGACTGGGAATGCCGACGCGAGCAACGTCATCACGGTCCAGAAGGCCAGGCCGATGACCACGTCTACCTGCTGGTGTCCGGTCAGGGCGAGCCGGATCGCGCATCCACAGGAATCACAAGGCTCGTCACAACCAGTGCGATAGCACTGACCGCGACGAGCCCAGCGATGTAGATCTTGAGGCTTCGAGGCATTAGACCTCAGGTCGCTGCTGCATCCGCTGGCTAGAATGTAGCCGTGACCGAATGGGCGACCTGTATGGGACCTAAGTACCTCAGAAGCCCCTTCAGCGAGGCGCCACCAGCAAGCACGGTGGCGGCCAGTGCGTGACTGCCACCAGGAGGCGCAGGAGTCGGTGCTTCATCACTCGATACCCGACTGCCTCTGCCTGCCCTACAAGCCCTTAGACCGAGAACCGGGACCCATGGCGTGCCCTCCAATGTGGTTTCCGTGCCGTGATGGCACGGAAACCGACCCTGGGCCGGTCGGTTGCACTACTCGCTCCACCCTGCCCTAAGTGCCCATTTCAGGCCAGGCATCAGCGCGTCCGATATCACATTGCTTCCTAGTACGTAGGTACCAGGAGCAGGGGGACTCTAGGCCGGCCATGCTCGAACGGTCAATACGGAACGTTCCCTATCGCACTGGACTGACGGCACGATCTACTCATGATCACATATGGTCCAGAGGCGGCGGCTCGAGTCCAAATTCGTCGCGCATGACGGACGAGTACAGCTGGTACTGCTCGGCCGCAGCGGCGTGGGCGCCCAGGACCCTGTACATCTTGACGAGGCTGGCGTGGACTTGATCCAGCGACGGATCGCTGTCGAGAAGGGCGAGGGCAAGCGCGATCGCCTCTGGGAATCGAGCAGTGGCCGCCGTCGATGCGATCGTCCGCTCCATCATGTCGAGGTACTGCGCGTGCAGGGATCTCCCTGTAGTTGGTCGCCCAATCCTCGTAGGAGAAGTCGAGCGCAAACCTGCCCGCGATAGTCGCGCGCCAGGAGCCAATACCGACTCCACGGATGGATCGGTGCCGAGCGCATTCGTCAGCTGCGTTGCAGCGCACGCTGCGACTGTGATGAGTTCGGGTCAAGCCAGAGCAACTCGGAATCCTGGTTGACGATAGCCCGGGGGAGAGGTCATCCGAGAAGAGCGGCTCGATATCGCGTCTCAGGAAGTACGACAGTCTGGTGGAGCGAGTTCACGGACTGCTCAGGGTCCTATCGGGCCACAACGCCTCTAGGACTTGGTCTCTTGTCGCCGATATCCCCGGACGAGTGAGGAGGTAGCACAGACAGAGGCCAGCGGCTTTCCGACGCAGCTCTGTGCCCGGGATGTTGCGTCGCCTATGCGAAGTACGACGCGGCCCTGATCCTCAACCCATACGCGGTCTGCGGTGCGCCGGGCGAGGCCCCGCCCGAGGATGGCGACCGAAGCTGGCCCTTGAGTTCGCGACTCAGCGAACGAAGCCTTCGCACATCCGTCTTCTCGCCCACCTCCTCAAGGATTCGCCCCGCCGCCCAGCGGGAGCGCGCGGGTCCG
The DNA here is from genome assembly GCA_963709605.1 of uncultured Chloroflexia bacterium. Classification (GTDB taxonomy): domain Bacteria; phylum Chloroflexota; class Limnocylindria; order Limnocylindrales; family CSP1-4; genus CTSoil-043. Next base: position 428,712 of record CAVPWX010000007.1, read on the forward strand.
GCGTCGACCTTCGATCGCAAACCCGGCAGCCATCTATGAGGACGTTGCTGGGCCGCCTCGAGAACGGTGTTTAGGCCCTCATCATCGAGGATGGCAAGTCGACATAGGACGGGCTCGGCGCACATGGCGAGCACCCCCGGTTGGACTGACCAAAGGGCCCGAACGGCAGCTGAAGCGGTGGCCGAGTCGCCGCTCAGGGCCTCCAGAAGCCGGACCGATCGCATGTATCCGACCGCGTCCTGCTGCTCGGCTTGACGCCGAGCGTCAGAAACCCGCGCCGTGGTGTCCGCCGACTCGGTAACGAATGACGCAATCGCGCGTGCCAGCTTGACTCTGACGTAGAACCCCGGATACCCGGTGTGTCGACCGACCGGGATGGAATCCAGAAGATGCCGCGCCTCGTCGGATCGTCCGACCCTATTGAGGGCCTCGGCTTGGAACAGTGCAAGGTATGTGCGTTCCGCGTCGCTCCTGGGGCCCACCGTCTCGGCTTCTGTCACCAGGGCTTGTCCACGGATCGGGTCGATGTGGGAGCCGACCGCGTCGGCGGACTCCAGAAGGCACTCAAACCGTCCTTGGGCGAACGGGGAGGCCATCGCGATGCCGACTTCCGACATGGCCGCATCCTCGGCACCCCTGTGAGCATGAGCCCAAGCGAGCACCGTCCTCACCGTGTCCATCTCCGGGCCGGCCGAAGTCGTGGCGAGCGACTCGAGCGAAGCTCGCCCCGTCTCAAGTGCCGCATCCGCGTTTCCTGCCCCTCGCGCGAGCCAGGCAAGGTTGAGATAGGAGATCCCGACGTAGTGGGCGTGGCCGAGGCGGAGCGCCAGAGATGCCGTCGAGCGGAGGACGGTCTCGGCCTCCGTGATCGAACCCCCGATCATCGAGTCAGCCACGACGTTGATCGACTCGGCGATTGCTGCATATATGGTTCCGGGGGCAGCATCCCGAAGCCGTGTGGCGTGACGGACAGCCACCGCATATTCGCCGGCGTTGTACTCGACGGTAGTCAAGGTCGCCAAGGCGACAGTGAGCGGGATCGTGGGGTCGCCCTGAGTGGACGCATCCAGGGACTGGCTGGCTGCGTCACGAGCCCGAGCGATATCACCCTCTCTCAGCAACGAGCGCGCGGTTAGGGCCTGGGCCCAGCCCCCCTCATCCGACAATCCGCCTGACGTCATGAGGTCGACGGCGGCCTGGGCGCCGCCCGAGCCGAGGATCGCCTCGAGGGAGCCCGAGAGGACACGGGCGACGTCGTGATGGCGGCCGGCGGCTGCGTAGTGGTGGCCGGCGAGCCACCAGCTGTTGGGCTCCGCGGCGGCCGCGATTCGCGCGTGGATCTCGGCGATCCCGTCCGGCCCGACGGTCTCGAGGAGGCGGCCCTCGAGGAAGCTCCGCACCAGCGGGTGGAGGAGCCGGCCGGCCTGGCCCGTTCGGCCGCGCCGCGAGAGGAGGCCGGCCTCCTCGGTGACGTCCAGGAGGCGGCGGGCGTCGGCGGCCGAGACGTCGGCGGCCGCGGCGGCCAGCTGCGGCGTGGCGACATGCAGCAACGCACATCGCTCGAGGAAGTCCTGGAGCTCGGTCGGCATCCGGCCGACCACCTCCTCGGCCAGGTAGTCGTGCAGGTCTCCGTGGCGGGCCGAGAGGCCCTGGATGACCGTTCGGACCTCCTCGCGCGAACGGCCCCGCACGGCCGTCTCGACCAGCCGGAGGGTCGCCGCCCAGCCCTCGGTCGTGCGGGCGAGGTCCTCCAGAAGGTCCGCCTCCAGCGGGTGCCGGTACGTGTCGCGGAAGAGCCGCTCCATCTCCCCGCGATCGAAGCGGAGGTCGGCCGTCGAGAGCTCGGCGACCTCGCCGAGGGCCCGCAGCCTCGCCAGCGGCAGGGTGGGGGCCCGGCGCGTCGAGACGACCACCGCCAGCCGCTCGGGTCCGCGCACCAGCAGCTCGCGCACGATCTCGCGCACCTCCGGGACGTCGTCGACGACGTGATAGTCGTCGAGGAGGAGCGCCGTTCCCCCGGTCACCCACCTCCGGATCTCGGTCAGCAGCGTCCGCACGATGGAAGTCCGGTCGCCCATCCCGGCGCCGAGCTCGCCCAGGAGCGAGATCGTGTTGGGGGCGAACCCCGGGTCGATCTCGCGGCCCGCGGCGACGACATGGTTGACGAAGACGACCCAGTCGCGGTCCGTCTCGTCGAGGCGGTACCAGAGCACCGGCAGCCGCGTCCGCCGGCTCCAGTCCGCGAGGAGCGTCGTCTTGCCGTACCCCGCGTCGGCCACGATCAGGACCAGCCGCGAATGGATCTTGGCGGCCATCCACTCCAGGAGCCGCTCGCGCTCCAGGGTCTCCGGGGGGAGGAGAGGCGGCTGGACCTTCCCGAGCTGGACCGGGAACCCGAAGACGTCGAGCTCGCCGGCGGTCGGATCCGACATCAGCGGGGTCCCGGCCACGAGGCGCGGTCGGGCTGCATCCGGCTGACGTGCCCCCGCGGGCGGTTTCGCGCCTGCGTCGAGAAGGCGGACATCCGGCCGTCCGGGCCCGACGGCGACGAGGCCGTCGGACGAGCGCGCGCGCCCGGGGGCGATGTCATGAAGGGGGCGTGCCATGCCGGCCATGCTGCCGCACGGCGCTCACCGGCCACTTATCTGTCCGCGGTCGAGTGGATCGAGCAGCGGCCCGGGGTGGGGCACGATCCCGGCGGGTCGTCAGCCCTCGTACTCGAACGCGATCCTCAGCTCGACCCGGTACTCGACGATCTCGCCGTTCTCCACGATGGCGGTCGACTTCACGACCTCGACGGTGCGGATGTTGCGGACCGTGCGGGAGGCGGTGGCCACGGCCTGGCGCGCCGCGTCGCTCCACGAGCTGGAGCTCGTGCCGACCATCTCGCGGATGATGATGACGCCCATCGCAGACCTCCAAGCTGGGGCCGCACGATCGCGCCGGCCGTCCTCGGTGAGTCTATCGGCTGTGATCGTGGCGCCACGGCCGCCGGGCGGGCGGCGCGTCCCCGCCGCCGTCGGCCCCGGCCGTGACGCCTAGCCTACGGCGCGGCGCCGCTGAAGCGCTCGCCGGCGTAGCTCACGAAGCGGGTCTGGGTCTTCTTGAACCAGAGGTCGATCTCGCCCGTTGGCCCGTTGCGGTGCTTGGCGAGCCGCAGCTTCACGACCTCGCCGTCGGCGTCGTGGTCCTCCGAGGCCCGCTCCTTCTCCCGCCACAGGAAGATGACGAGGTCAGAATCCTGCTCCAGGGCGCCAAATTCGCGCAAATCCGACAGGCGGGGCTCCTTCAATTCGCGCATCTCGGGCTGGCGCGAGAGCTGCGACAGGGCCATGACCGGCACCTTCAGCTCGCGGGCGAGGGCCTTGAGCCCGCGGCTGATCTCGGAGACCTCCTGGACCCGGTTGGCGTCCTTCGACGTCGTGGACGACTGCATGAGCTGCAGGTAGTCGACGATGACAAGGTCCAGCCCGACCTCGGCCTGGAGCCGGCGGGCCTTCGTGCGCAGCTCCATCGTGCTGATGTTCGGCGTGTCGTCGATGTAGATCGGCGCCTCCGAGAGCGCCGTCATCGCCTTCGAGACGCCGACGAAGTCCATCTCGTCGAGGAAGCCGGTCCGCAGGCGCTGGCTGTCGATGCCGCCGACCGACGAGAGGAGGCGCAGGACCAGCTGCTCCTTGCTCATCTCCAGGCTGAAGATGCCCACCGACTTCGCCGGTGTGTTGCCGACCGCCGCGAACTCCGCGATGTTGAGGGCGAGGCTGGTCTTGCCGACCGAGGGTCGCGCCGCGAGGAGGACGAGGTCGGAGGGCTGGAGGCCCGTGGTGAGCGCGTCGAGGTCGGGGAAGCCGGTCCGCACCCCGCTGATCTCGCCGCGGTGGGTGTGGAGGTAGTCCAGGCGGTCGAAGGCGTCGTGGAGGAGCTGCTTGAGCGGGCTGAAGCCGGCGGCGAGGCGGCGCTCCGAGACGGCATAGAGCTCCGCCTCGGCGCGGTCGATCGCTTCCTGGACCTCCGGGGAGTCCTCGTAGCCGATGCCGGCGATCCGCCCGGCCGCCGAGATCAGGTTCCGCAGCACGGCCTTGCGCTCGACGATCCGGGCGTACTGCGCCGCGAAGACCGCGGTCGGCGTCTGCTCGGCGAGCGACGACAGGTAGGCGCGTCCTCCGATCGTCTCGAGGTCGCCGGTCCGCTCCAGGGCCTCCGCGACCGTCACGATGTCGATCGGCTCGCGGCGCTCCCAGAGGTCGACCATCGCCCCGTAGATCGTGGCGTTCGCCTGCCGGTAGAAGTCGACGGGGCGGAGGACGTCGGCGACCTCGATGATCGCGTCGCGGTCGATGAGGACGGCGCCGAGGACCGACTGCTCGGCCTCGAGGCTCTGGGGCGGAAGGCGGTCGACGGACACGGGGACTCCGGCTACGGCTCGGGCTCGCCGCCATCGTGCCCGCTGGCGGCACGCGGCGCGAGTAGGTTGTCCACGAGTGCGTGCCCGGCGTCCACCACCGGGACCGCCTCGCGGGCCGATCCTGTGGACGGGGTGTGGATTGCCCGGCGGGAAGAGTCGGTCGAGCCGGCGCGAGCGTCAGTCGAGCCGGCGGATGACCCCGATCAGCTTCCCCTGGATCCGGACGTCGTCGTAGAACTGGGGCGGGTATTGCGGGTTGGCGGCCTGCAGCCGGACCCGGCCGTCCTCCTTGAAGAACCGCTTGAGGGTGACGGCGTTCTCCTCCACCTGGGCGACGACGATGTCCCCGTCCCGGGCGGTCTGCTGCGGGCGGATCACGACGTAGTCGCCGTCCGCGATGAAGGCGTCGATCATCGAATCGCCGCGGACGCGGAGCAGATAGGCGTCTCCCGACGGGGCGAGGATGTCGGGGATGGCCCGGTACTCCTCGGCCGACGCGTAGGCCTCGATCGGGCCGCCGGCGGCGATCTCGCCGATCACCGGCAGGACGTGGGCTTCCACCGGCATCGCCTGGGGGGTCAGCTCGGACGAGAGGCCCATCTGGAGCGCGGCCTTGGGGGTCAGGCGGATCATCCGCGACTGGGCGGCGCCCCGCTCGAGGAAGCCGTCCTCCTCGAGGGCGCGGAGGTGGTGGTGCACGGCGGACGTGGAGGCGAGCCCGACCGCGCGCGCGATCTCCCGCACCGACGGCGGGACGCCGGTGGCGCGGATCATGGCGGCGATGTAGTCGAGGATCTTGTGCCTGCGCTCGGCATCGTGCCTGGTCACGCCTGCTCCTTTCGCGGCCGTTGACGGCAGAGTACAGAACACCCGTTCGATTGTCAAGGAGGAACGGGCGGTCCCTGGCGATCGCGGGGCCGTTCGGCATTGGCGGCCGCCCCCCGGGCGGCGCTACCATCTCCCTTCCAAGCACCGAGGCTGAGGTGGCGTCATGACCCGCGTCCTCGTCATCCACCACGACATCGACCTGTCGGACCAGGAGGTCGACAGCCTCCGGCGGCGGGGCTACGACGCCCGCCAGTGCCTGGGCCCGATCGGCGCGCAGTGCCCCATCCTGGCCGGCCTCCCCTGCGACCTGGCCGAGGGGGCGGACGTGCTCGTCTACGACGCCTTCGTGACCGGCGAGCCCGAGGGCGCCCGGGCCCTCATCGAGGGCATGCGCGAGATGCACCCCGACGTCCCGATCGTCCTCGTGGCCTCCGGGATGGAGCCCTCGTGGATGGAGCCCGCGGGCCTCCACGGCGTCACGCCGCTGGTCGGACGACCGACGGGCGAGCGCCTGGCGGCGGCGATCGAGGCTGCCCTGGCAGCCTCGCCGAGAGGCGCCGCGGCACCCGGCGAGCCCGGGGCCTGATCACCCGGGCACCGCCGGGCGACACCCGGGCGGCGTCCCCGAACGGGGCTGCTAGACTCTCCATTCGCCCGCGCGCGGGGCGCGGGCACGGCACAGGATCGGAGCACCCGGACCGAGGATGGCGGACACGAAGACGCGGCCGAAGGCACCAGCGCGCCCGCGACGCAGGCGGCGGCGGGCGATGATCGGGCGCACGATCGCGCTGCTCGCGCTGCTGCCGCTCGCGGGCCGCCTGCCCGTGCATGCCCGGATCGTGGCCGGGCTGCTCCGCGATCCCCGGGTTCCCACGTCGCGCAAGGCGCTGCTCGCAGCGGCGCTGGGCTACGCGGTCTCGCCCGTCGACCTCGTCCCGGACCGGTTCCCGCTGCTCGGCGTCCTCGATGACCTCGTCGTCGCCGCGCTGGCCGTGGACGCGTTCCTGGCCGGTGTCCCGGAGGAGGCGCTCGAGGAGCAGCTCGGGGCCGCGGGCCTGCCCCGGGCGGCGTTCGACGAGGACGCGCTGCGCGTGCGGCGCCTCGCCCCGAGGCCGCTTCGCAACATCGTCAACCGACTTCCCGCCGCGCTGGAGCTCGGGGCCGGCGTCGTCCGCGACGCCGGGCTCGGGCCGCGTGTTCGGGGCCTGCTCGACAAGGAGGGTTCTCCCGCGTGAAGGTCATCCTGACCAGCGACGTCGCCACGCTCGGCAAGAGCGGCGAGCTCAAGGACGTCACCGATGGCTACGCCCGCAACTTCCTGATCCCGAACAAGCTCGCCGTGCCCGCCGCGGGCGGGGCGTATCGCGCCTGGCAGCACGACATCGCCAGCCGCGAGGAGAAGCGCAAGCGCGAGCGCGGCGAGGCGGAGATCGCGGCAAATCGGATCGCGTCCACGACGCTGACGATGGGCGTCAAGGTCGGCGAGGGCGGCAGGCTCTACGGCTCGATCACCACCCAGGACATCGCCGACGCCCTCGGCCGCCGCGGCATCGTCGTCGACAAGCACAAGATCGAGCTCGACCAGCCGCTCAAGTCGCTCGGCACCTACAAGGTTGCGGTCAAGGTCTACTCGGGGATGACCCCCGAGGTCACGATCGTCGTCGAGCCGAAGGGCTGACACCGGGCGCGGGACTCCCCAGCTCGGCGCGGACGCTAGGCACGGCGGGGCGATGATCGCCGCGCTCGCGGCACTCGCTCTCGCCGTCCTCGGCGGGACGGTCGCCACCTACTGGTACGACCCCGACGCTCCTCCCGCGTCGCGGCCCTTCACGGGCGCGGCCACCGGCCTCGTCGCACTCGCCGGGATCGGCCTGCTCGCCGGCCTCGCCCTCGGCCCGACGACGACGAGCGTCGTCCTCGCAACCGCGGCCGTTGCCGCCCCGGTCGGCCTCCTCGCGGTTCCCGCCTTCCGCGACCCCGCGCTCGACGACCTCGCCGCCTCGGCGGCCTACGCGCGGCGCCTCGGCGCCGCCCGGCTCGTCGCCCTCGGCGCCGCGATCGTGGCCGTCGCCGTGGCGACCTGGCTCGTCGTCGACCGGATCATGCTCGAGGGCCCGACCGGGATCGGCACGGGGTTCGTCAACAACCTCGGCGACCTGCCGTTCCACCTCCAGGTGGTGGCCAGCTTCGGCTGGGCCGGCAACCTGCCCCCCGAGGACCCGACGTACGCCGGCGCGGCGTTCACCTACCCATTCTTGGCCGACTACCTGTCGGGGATGCTCGTCATGGGCGGCGCCTCGCTCCGGGAGGCCCTCCTGCTCCCGAGCTACGTGCTGGGGCTCGCCCTCGTGGGCGTCCTCGTCCGCTTCGCCGGGGCGATCACGCGCGACCGGATCGCCGCCGGCATCACGCCCCTCCTCGTCCTCTTCGGCGGCGGCCTCGGCTGGGTGATGCTCGTGGAGGGGGCGGCGACCGCCGACGGGGGCCTGATCGGCAGCCTCCTGGACCCGACCCGGGACTACACGCTCGTGGGCGACTCGGTGTGGCGGTGGGGGAACGCGATCACGACCCTCCTCGCGACCCAGCGAAGCCTCCTGCTCGGGCTCCCGCTGACGGTCGTCGCCTTCACGCTCTTCTGGTACGCCGTCGGGCCGGCGCCTGGTCCGGCGGCGCGTCGCACGCGCGAGATCCGCCTCGTCGTCGCCGGCCTGGCGACCGGGGCGCTCGTGCTCGGCCACACCCACTCGTTCGTCGTGCTCCTCGGCAGCGGGTTCCTTCTCGGCCTCCTCTTCGCCGAGTGGCGGGACGGCCGCTGGCGGGGCTGGGTCGGCTACCTCGTCGCCGCAACGGTCGTGGGAGCCCCGTCCGCCCTGCTCCTCGTCGCCGATTCCTCGGCGAGCGCCGGGACGTTTTTCGGGATCGAGATCGGCTGGGACCGCGGCGAGACCGACCCGGTCACGTTCTGGCTGCTCAACACTGGCCTGTTCATCCCGCTCCTGGCCGTCGCGCTCCTCGCGGGCCGTGGCCCGTGGGGCGCCGGGTCGCCGCTTGCCGACGGGCGGCTCGTCCGCTTCTGGCTGCCCTTCGTCGCCTGGTTCGTGCTCCCCAACGTGGTGAAGCTCGCACCGTGGACGTGGGACAACATCAAGGTCCTCTTCTACTGGTGGGTCGGCTCGGCGCCGCTCGTCGGCCTCGCGCTCGCCGCCCTGTGGCGGGGCCGTTGGGACCCCGGCCGCCGGGCCGTCGGCCGGCTGGTGGCCGCCGTTTCGCTCGTCGTCCTCCTGCTGGCGGGGAGCCTCGACGTCTGGCGGGTCGTCGGGGGCCGGACGGAGTACGGCCAGTTCGACGCCGACGGGGTCGCGTTCGCCGAGCAGGTGCGTACGGCGGTGCCGGCGGACGCGCTCGTCCTCCACGCGGCGACCTGGAACCCGCCCGTCTACCTGACGGGCCGCCGGTCGATCCTCGGGTATCCCGGCTGGATCTGGGCCCACGGGCTCCCGTACGCTGATCGCGAGCGCGACATCGGGCTGATGTACGCAGGCGGCGCCGAGGCCGATCGGCTCCTGCGCGACTGGGAGGTCGAGTACGTGGAGGTGACGCCGATCGAGCGGGGGATGCTCGAGGTCGACGAGGAGTCCTTCGCCCGCCTCCCGCTCGTCGCCGAGGTCGGCGACTACCGCCTCTACCGGGTGGAGCGGTGAGCCAGCGCGATCGCCGCCGCGACGCACGCCGGCGTGGCCGTGCCACGCCGGCGGCCGACCCCGAGCACGTGCCCGAGCGAGCGCCAGACCCGGGGCCCGTGGCGCCGCCGACCACGAGCGGTCCGGCGCCGAGTCGCGCGACCTCCGGGCCCGGTCCTGCCGCCGTTCGCCGCCGGCGCGCGCTGGCGCTCGGCGGGCTGGGAGTCGTCGTCGTCCTCATCGGCGTCGCGGCGCTCCTCCGCCTGTGGGATTTGCCGCTGGCCCCGTTCCACAACGACGAGGGCGTGAACGGCTGGTTCACGAGCCAGCTCCTGCGCACCGGGACGTGGGCCTACGACCCGGCGAACTACCACGGGCCGACGCTCTTCTACGCGACGGCGCTCTCCGGGCTGCTCGTGGGCCTCGGCGACATCTCGATGCGCCTCGTCCCGGCGGTCTTCGGCCTCGCGATGCTCGGGCTCGTCCTGCTCGCCGGGCGCTGGATCGGCCGCGCCGGCGCCATCGCCGCGGTGGCGCTGCTGGCCGTCTCACCGGGCATGGTCTTCTTCTCCCGGTACGTCATCCACGAGATGCTGCTCGTCTTCTTCACGCTCGCGTTCGTGCTCGCGGCGGCGCGCTGGTGGGAGACCGGGCGCGCCCGGTTCCTGCTCGGCGCCGCGGCCGCGCTTGCGGCGATGTTCGCGACGAAGGAGACGGCGATCATCACGGTGGTCACGCTGGCGCTGGCCGCTGGGTGCGTGCCGGCGTACGAGCGGCTGGCTCCCCGGATCCTGCGCCGCCGCACCCGCTTCACCCCCCTGGCGACCAGGGAGGCGCTGCCCGCCGGGCCCGGCCACCGCCCGCGGCGCGCGGACACCACGCCCCATGGGCGCTTCGGCGGCCGCGACAGCCTTGTGCGCTCACTCGCCGCCGCCGCGGCGGTCTTCCTCGTCGTCTGGATCACCCTCTTCTCGTCCCTGTTCACGAACCCGGCGGGGATCGTGGATTCGCTCCGGAGCCTGGTCATCTGGACGCAGACGTCCGGGGCCACGCAGGTGTCGGGGCCGCTCACCTATGTCGGCTGGATGGTCGAGGAGGAGCTGCCGCTCCTCGTGATCGGCCTCGCCGCATCGGCCTTCGCCGCCTGGGAGGGCCGGAGCCGGTTCGCGATCTTCGCCGCGGCGTGGGCGACTGGGCTGTTCCTCGGCTACTCGCTCATCGGCTACAAGACGCCGTGGCTCATGCTGAGCTGGCTGCTCCCGTACGCGCTCGTCGGCGGCTATGCGCTCGGCAGGGCCTGGGCGAGCCCGCGAACGGTCGTCCGCGCGGGAGCAGCCGCAGCCGTCGTCGGGGCCCTCGTCCTCAGCCTCGTGCAGGCGGTCCAGCTCTCGTTCCGCGACTACGACGACGAGGCGAATGCCTACGTGTACGTCCAGACGCAGCGCGATACCCTGGACCTCGTGGCGTGGCTCCGGGAGGAGGACGAGCGGCGCGGCGCCGGCGGCGAGATGGGGATCGTCGTCATGTCGCCCGACTACTGGCCGCTCCCCTGGTATCTCCGCGACGACCCGAAGGCCGGCTTCTACGGCGCGATCGTGGACGTCGAGGCGCCGGTCCAGGTCGTGAAGGCCGACCAAGTCGGGAGTCTCCCGCCGGAGTTCGGCGAGCGTTACGGAGAGCACGCCCGCTACACCCTCCGGCCGGGCGTCGAGCTCGTTGTCTTCGTGAAGCGCGAGCCGTGACCGCCCGTCTCCGGGCGTGGGTGCGGTCGGCCGAGTTCGCCGACGCCGTGCTCCTCACGGTCGGCATCCGGCTGGCGCTGCTGATCCTCGTCCCGGTCGCCGTCATCCTCTTCGGTGACGAGCAGGCCAGGGCCCGGATCCCGCTCGAGACCTGGAACGCCTGGGACGCCCGCCACTACATCGAGGTCGCGACGATCGGATACGTCGACCCCGCCCGCGCGGTGATCCTGCCCGTGCTGCCGCTCCTTCTCGCGGCCGGCTCGCTCTTCGCGCCGCCTCTCGTCGCCGGGATGTTCCTGTCGGTCCTCGCCACGGTGGCCGCCGCGATCGCCCTGCATCGCCTGGCTCGCCTCGACGGCGGCGATCGCCGCGTTGCCCGCGGCGTCGTCGTCGCGCTCAGCGTCTTCCCCACGTCGTTCGCGCTCGTCCCGCCGTACACGGAGCCGCTCTTCCTCGCGTTCGCGGCGTGGGCCTACCTGCAGGCCCGGAAGGCCGACTGGGTGGGTGCCGGCGTGCTCGGGCTCCTCGTGGCGCTGACGCGCCTCCCCGGCGTGCTCCTCCTGCCGGCGCTCCTGCTCGAGCTCAGGGGCCAGGCGCGCTCGCCGCGCATGCTCGCGCTTGCCCTGATTGCGGTCGGCCCGCTCGTCTACGCGGGGGTCAACTGGGTGGCCTATGGCGATCCGCTGTTCTTCCTGGGCATCCAGCGCGACGTCTTCCGCGTCGAGACGGTGCCCCCGTGGCAGGCGCTCGGGCCGCTGTTCGACGCGGTGGCGGCGCCGCGGGCGGAGCCCGGCTGGCTGACGATCTACCTGGCGCCGTTCCTGGCGTTGCTGCTCCTGGCCGCCACGACGATCTGGGCCGTGGTGTCCGCGCGCGGTCGCCCCGGCTACGCCGTGTACGCCGGGTTGTCGCTCCTCATGTTCGCCAGCATCTCCTGGCCGATCAGCGTCCCGCGGTACATCCTCGGCGTCTTCCCGATCTTCCTCATGCTGGGCGGCCTCGCCCGGACGCGCGCCGGCATCCCCGTGCTCGTGGGCTCGACGATCCTGCTCGCTCTCCTGGCGCTGCAGTTCGCCCTCGGTCGCTGGGCCTTCTGAGCCGCGCCGGCGCCGGCACGCAGTCCCGGGCCTCCGTCGCGCTCGTCCGCCCTCAGCCGCGCAGGCGCCAGACCAGGATCCCGTCGGCGTCGTAGACCGTCTCGAAGAGCGGGCTGGATCCGAAGTCGGTCGGCTCCGCGCCCTCGCAGCCGGGATCGCCGCCCGGCGACAGGACGAACGTCGCCGAGTAGCGGGCCATCACCTCTGCGGCCGCGTCGGGCCCCGCGCAATAGGCCGTCCGGATGTCGGCCTCCCGGGGAGCCGGGTCGTAGCCGAGGTTCGCCGCGTAGGGCCCGAAGGTCGAGATCCGCAGGCGCCCGGCGTAGTCGACCGGGCTGTTGATGAACGCGTCGGTGACGAAGACCGAGCGCTGCGGCGTGTTCGCGAGGATCCAGCTGCGCCGCCCGCTGCTGGCCGAGGCTCGAGCGCGACCGGCGTCGGACACGAGATGCCACGTCGCCACGAGGGCCGGCGAGACCGCGCGCCGCAGCCACCACGAGCCCGGCGATCGCGAGCCGCTGCCGCCGCAGCAGCCAGCCGCCGAGGATCGCCAGCGCCACCCCCATCACCTGGAAGTACTTGTTCATGTCGAACTCGACAGCGCCGGCCACGACGAGGTTCGGCACGAGGAACAGGGCCACCGCCCAGGCGGCCAGGAAGGCCCGCCCCGGCGGCCGGGCGACCGCCACCGCCAGCGTCCCGAGGAGGAGCGGCAGCCCCAGGTTCGTCAGGTAGAAGAAGATGACGGCCCCGAGCCCCTCCTCGAACGGCGCCTCTCCCCAGCCCCGGACGAGGCGGATCGAGCCGCGCTCGCCCTGGAGGAGGGCAGGGCCGACGACGAACGGGAGCGCGAGCACGGTGGGCGCGAGGAACAGCGCGGCGTCTCGCAGCCAGCCCGCGCGTCGCCAGGCCCGGCGGGCGATGGTGTAGAGGACGACGAGGAGGTACGTCGCCGGGAAGAAGTAGAAGTGGAACGGCGCGAGGAGCGCAGCGAGGACGCCGGCCAGCGCCATCCCGGCCGGTCGCCGGCCCAGCGACACCCGCACGAGCAGCAGGACCGCGAGCAGCCCTGGCAGGCCGAACGCGGTGGCCCGGTGCGGGAAGAGGCCCGTCCCCAGGATCGAGGCGATCTTGAAGTACGGCCAGCCCGGCTCCCAGGTGTTGTCGTAGGGATAGGCCCGGACGAGCTCCCAGGGGCTCCCCAGCCCGGCCCCGACGTCGAGGACGAGGCGGATCCAGCCCATCCCGCCGCCCACGAGGACGAGGATCGTGGCGATCGTCGCGGCCCGCCGGCTGCCGAGAAGCGTGCGCGCCAGCTCCCAGGCGACGAGTGCGAGGGCGCCGGCCATGAGCCCGTTCGCGACGACGAAGACGGGGATGACGTGCGACCCGACGAGCAGGGCGGCCAGCGCCCCGTGGAAGTCGGCGAACCAGTGGTAGGTCAGCGGGACGCCGGCGAAGTACGGCACCTCGGGCGGGAAGTTGCCCTGGGCCAGGCTCTGGCCGATCGCGACGTGGACGAGGAAGTCGCTCCAGTTCCAGCCGCCGGACACCCAGCCGGCGGCCGTCTCCCGCCAGGCGTTCGCGGCGAGGATGCCGCCGACGGTCACGGCGGCGAGGGCGGCGAGAACGAGGGGGATGCGCTCCCGGCTGGCGGCGTCGCGCGCGGCCCGCAGGTCGAGCGCCGGTGGCGGGGCGAGGCCGGGCAGCGGCGCGACGGCGAGGACGAGGCCGGCGACCGGCGAGCACGCCGACGACGGCGAAGGCGACCGGCCGGTCGAAGCCGCCGGCGGCGAGGCCCACGACGTTGGCGAGGTGGGCGGCGACGAACGTGGAGGCGACGATCCCGACGCCCAGGCGCCCGGCTGGCGCCCAGGCGGGGCAACGACGCGGGCGACGAGGAGCCAGCCGGGCACGACGAAGAGGAACGGCCAGGCGGCGATGACCGCGACCGGCGGCACGAACCCAGGCGACCGCGAGGGCGAGGACGGCCGCGACCGCGGCGGAAACGGCGACACGGGCGGACGAGGAGGCGCGGCGCGACGGGCGGCCGGCGAGCGCGGCAGACGGGCTTTCGGACGGGGTCACGACGCGGCGATGATAGGCGGGTGCGGACGAGCCCCACGATCCTCCACGTCGACCTCGACGCGTTCTTCGCGGCGGTGGAGCAGCGCGACCGCCCCGAGCTGCGCGGGAAGCCGGTCATCGTCGGCGGTGATCCCGGCGCCCGGGGCGTCGTCTCGGCCGCCAGCTACGAGGCCCGGGCGTTCGGCGTCCACTCGGCGCTGCCCCTGCGGACGGCGGCCGCGCGCTGCCCCAGCGGCGTCTTCCTCCCGGTCGACGGCGCGAAGTACCGCCGCGAGAGCCGGCGGGTCATGGAGATCCTCGGCCGCTTCACGCCGCTCCTCGAGCAGGTCTCGATCGACGAGGCATTCCTCGACGTCGCCGGGCTCGCGAGGCGCTCTTCGGCCCGCCGGAGGCGATCGCCCGCCGGATCAAGGCGGCCGTCCGCGACGAGGTCGGCCTGACGGCCAGCGTCGGCGTCGCGACGACGAAGCTCGTTGCCAAGGTCGCCTCGGACCTGCGGAAGCCCGACGGGCTGGTCGTCGTCCCGCCCGGCGAGGAGGCGGCGTTCCTCGCCCCGCTCCCGATCACCCGCCTGTGGGGCGTCGGGGAGCAGACGCGGGCGGCCCTGGCCGACCACGGGGTGCGGACGATCGGCGACCTCGCGGCGCTGCCGGTCGACGTGCTCGTCCGGCGGCTGGGCGCGCACGGCGCCACGCTCCACGAGCGGGCGCTCGGGATCGACCCGTCGCCCGTCACCGGGGAGGTCGCCGCGAAGTCGGTCAGCCACGAGCACACCTTCGACGTCGACACGGCGGACGCCGAGGTGATCGAGCGGACGCTCCTTGCGCTGTCGGAGGGGGTGGCGTCGCGGCTGCGGGCCGGCGGCGTGCGGGCCTCGACCGTCGCCGTAAAGGTCCGCGACAGTGCCTTCCGCACGGTGACCCGCCAGCGGACGCTCGCCGAGCCGACCGACCTGGCCGACCCGATCTACCGGACGGCGCTCGAGCTGGCCCGGCCGGAGGTGCGCGGGCGGCGGATCCGGCTCCTCGGCGTGGGGGCGCACGGCCTCGGCGAGCCGGCGCAGATGGGGCTCTTCGCGAGCGAGGATCCGCGGCGGCGGGCGGCGGTCGAGGCGCAGGACGCCATCCGCCGCAAGTACGGCAGCCGGGCGCTCACGCGGGCGCGGCTCGTCGGCGACGACCTGGCCGAGCCGGGCGGCCGCGACCCGATGCAGCCGCTCCAGCAACGCCGGGTGGGACGGGCGCGGCCGGAGGCGGACGAGGACGCGCCGGAGGCACCCGGCAGCGGCGACCTCGACGATGGAAGCCGCGGCTGACCGACCGGCGCGGTCGGGAGCTGGACCTAGCGACCGACGGCCAGGGCAGATGCCTCGATCGATTTGAACGCCGGTACCGGCGGAGGGACACGCGAGGCGCCTCTCGCGGCCGCCCGGAGCTTCCTCTTCAACGGCTCCGGGAATGTCGCCGCCTCGCTGTCCTCGAAGAAGGTGATCGCCGACACTGTCGCGATCTCGTCGACCTGGCCCGGGAAGATGGCGGCCGCGGCAGCGACGATCTCGGGCAGGGTCAGGCCGGCGTCGAGGAGCGCCGCGATGTCCAGGTAGTCCTTGAGCTCGTCGCGCTCGTTGATGACCTTCGCCTTGGTCCCGGCGAGGTTGCGCAGCGACACGATGATGGTGCCGTCCGGGACTGCGCGGTCGGGCCGGTCGATGAGCAGTCAAGGGCCGTCTCGCCAGGCCCGGGTGCTCCCGAACCGGCCTCGACCTCCGGCTCGAACTACTCGAACGCCTGTGCCATTCAAGGTGGCACGACGCCGTCCGAGGCTCCCCGCTGATCGAGCCCAAGGGCTTGACATCGAACGGGTGTTCGATCTACAGTCTCACCGATAGTCGAACAGGTGTTCTGTCTCCCGAGTGCCCCGGGCGACGACGAGCCGCCGAGAAGGAGCAGACGATGGCGATGATCCGCGTCGAGCCGGTCGAGGTCCGGGTCCGGACCGACTGGTTCCACGGCCGCCCCCGGGAGATCCGCTGGGGGGACCGCACCATCCCCGTGACCGCCGTGGCGGGCGTGCGCCGCGAGAGGTCGGCCTACCCCGCCGCGACCGGCCCGCGCACGAGGTTCGAGGTCGACACGCCCGAGGCGCGCCTGGCCCTCACGTTCCGCCACCGCGGCCGCCGCTGGCTCCTCGAGGGCCTCGACCCGGAGATCGCCCGGGCGGCCTGACCCGCGGTCGCCACACCGCGGACACCTTCGCGCCGGCTCACCACCCGGCGCTCGCCCGGCCCGCCGCCCTCCCGGCGAGCCACCACCTCGGACCCGGAGCGGGCGCGACCGGTACCGCGCTTGCTCCGGGTCCGGCCACGCCAGGGATCGGTCCGCCGGCCAACGGGCCGGCGGTCACGAGCGGTGGGGCGGCGCGGCCCGTCCGGCGGGGCGTTTCGGCCCTTCCGGGGGGTGATGCCGCTCCTACAATCGAGCCCATGCCCGCGATGCCCGCGCCTCGCTTCGGGCTCCTCACGCTCGATGCGTTCCTCGACGTCCTCGGCTCGGCGAGCCCGAGCCCAGGCGGCGGGGCCGCCTCGGCGGTCGCCGCTTCGTGCGGGGCCGCCCTCGTGGCGATGGTCGCGGCGCTTTCCGTCGACCGCCCGAAGTACGCCGCGTACACGGTGAGCCACGCCCGCCACGGCGCCGCGGGGCGGGAGCTCGCCGCGCGCCTGATCATGCTCGCGGACGAGGACGCCGCGGCGTACGCGGCGTTCGCAGCGGCGCTCAAGCTGCCCCGCGAGACGGACGAGGAGAAGGTCGCTCGGGTGGCCGCGATCCGGGCCTCGGCCCGCGTCGCCGCCGACGTCCCGCTGCGGACCGTCGAGGCATGCCGCGACGTCGTGGTCGCCTCGGAGGCGCTCGCCGGTCGCAGCAACCTCAACGCCGCGAGCGACCTCGCCGTCGCCTCGCGCCTGGCCGAGGCCGCCGCCCACGGTGCCGCGGAGAACGTCATCGTCAACCTGCCCTCGTTCGGTGACGAGGCGGCCGCCGAGGAGCTGCGCGGCCGCGTCGAGACGCTCCTCGCGGAGATCGAGGACCTGGCGGAGGCGACGCGGGCCCACGTCGAGCGGGCCGAGCTGCGCGACCCCGAGCCGGAGACCGGCGATCCGGCCACCGGAAACACCGGGGCCGGGGCCCCGGCCGCCGGCAGCCCGCAGGCCACCGGCACCCCCGAGACAGCCACGTGACGCTCCTCGGGGACGTCGGGCCCCGCCTTCTCAAGGGCGGGCCGGTCGCCGCAGAGGTCCGCACGGCGGTCGCCGCCGACGTCGCGTCCTTCAAGGAGGAGCACGGCTACACGCCCGAGCTGGCCGTCGTCATCGTCGGGCGCGACGCGCCCTCGACCGTCTACCTCCACAAGATCCTCGACGGCTGCCGCCTCGTCGGGATCCAGGACCGCCTCGTCGAGCTGCCCGACGACTGCTCGCCCGACGACCTCGGCCGCGCGATCACCGCCCTCGGTGCGGAGCGGACGGTCGCCGGGATCATCGTCCAGCAGCCGCTGCCCGCCGGCCTGCCGCTGCGCGTCGTCATCGACACCCTCGACCCGGGCAAGGACATCGACGGCATCCACCCGCTCAACGCCGGGTTGCTCTCGCTCGGCTACGAGGGGTTCCTGCCGGCCACGGCCCACGCTGCCGTGGAGCTCCTGAAGCGCTCCGGCGTGGAGCTGGCCGGCCGGCGGGCCGTCGTCGTCGGCCGCTCGAACGTCGTGGGCAAGCCGGCCGCGCTGCTCCTCGTTCGTGAGCACGCCACCGTGACGATCTGCCACAGCAAGACGCGGGACCTGCCTGGCACGATCCGCGAGGCCGACATCGTCATGGTCGCGACCGGCCGGCCGGGCCTGGTCACCGGGGCGATGCTGAAGCCCGGCGCCGTCGTCGTCGACGTCGGCATCAACGTCGTCGAGGGCCACCTGGTCGGCGACGTCGACTTCGAATCCGCCGCCCGGGTCGCCAGCGCGATCGCGCCCGTCCCCGGCGGCGTCGGGCCGCTGACGAACGCGATCCTCCTCACCCACCTGGTCCGGGCGGCCCGCAACCAGGCCGAGGGACGGACCGCCCCCGGCACCTCCTCGCTGCACGCTCCGGCGGTCGCGGCGGCGCCAACGCCGACCACCGCCACCCCAGTCCCCGCGCCGTCCATCCCCACGCCGCAGCCCGCCGGCTGACCACCGCCCCGGAGGCCCGACATGTCGTTCCCGTCCGACCTCGAGATCGCGCGCTCCGTCACCCCTCGTCCGATCGCGGACGTCGCGGCCGAGCTCGGCCTCCGCCCCGAGGAGATCGAGTTCTACGGCCCGGTGAAGGCGAAGATCAGCCTCGCCGGCGTGGAGCGCGTCGAGCGCGAGCGGCCGCAGGGCAAGTACGTCCTCGTGACCGCGATCACCCCAACGCCGCTCGGCGAGGGCAAGACGACGACGACGGTCGGCCTCGCCCAGGGGCTCAACCGGATCGGGAAGAAGGCGTCGGTCGCGATCCGCCAGCCGTCGCTCGGACCGGTCTTCGGGATCAAGGGCGGCGCGGCCGGCGGCGGCTACAGCCAGATCATCCCGATGGAGGACTTCAACCTCCACCTGACGGGCGACATCCACGCCATCAGCGCGGCCCACAACCTCGCCTCCGCCTTCCTCGACAACCACCTCCACCACGGCAACGCCCTCGACATCGATCCCTACTCGATCCGCTGGCCGCGCGTGGTCGACATCAGCGACCGGGCGATCCGCCGGGTGATCATCGGCCTCGGCGGGAAGGAGAACGGGGTCCCCCGCGAGAGCGAGTACATCATCACGGTCGCCTCGGAGGTCATGGCGATCCTGGCCCTCGCGAAGGACCTGTTCGACCTGCGGGCGCGCCTGGGGCGGATCGTCGTCGCCACGAACCGCGAGGGCAAGGCGGTCACGACCGAGGACCTCGGCGTCGCCGGGGCGATGACGGTTCTCCTCAGGGACGCGATCAAGCCGAACCTGCTCCAGACGCTCGAGGGCGGGCCGGCCTACGTCCACTGCGGGCCGTTCGCCAACATCGCCCACGGCAACAGCTCGATCATCGCCGACCGCGTCGCCCTGTCCACCTCCGACATCGTCGTCACCGAGGGAGGCTTCGGGGCCGACATGGGGGCCGAGAAGTTCTTCGACATCAAGTGCCGGGCCTCGGGCCTGCGGCCGGACGCGGCGGTTGTCGTGGCGACGATCCGGGCCCTCAAGATGCACGGCGGGGTCGGGAAGATCGTCGCGGGCAAGCCTCTCGACCCGGCGCTCACGACGGAGAACGTCGAGGCCGTCCGGAAGGGCGGGGAGAACCTGGCCGCCCAGGTCGGGCTCGTCGCGTCGTACGGCGTCCCGGTGATCGTGGCCATCAACGCCTTCCCGACCGATACAGCGGCCGAGCACGAGGCCGTCCGCGAGGTCGCCCTTGCGGCGGGTGCCCGCGACGGAGTCGTCACCACGAACTGGGCCGAGGGCGGCAAGGGTGCCGAGGCCCTCGCGGCCGCGGTGTGGGACGCGGCGGCCGAAGACGGTGGCGGGTTCCGCCTCCTCTACCCGGACGAGATGCCTCTCCGCGAGAAGATCGAGACGATCGCGACGAGGGTGTACGGAGCGGCCGGCGTGGACTTCGCCCCGGCCGCCACGAAGGCGCTTGCCGAGTACACGAACCTCGGCTATGGGCATCTCCCGGTCTGCGTGGCGAAGACCCACCTCTCGCTCTCCCACGACCCGGCGGTCAAGGGCCGGCCGACCGGCTACCGCTTCCCGGTCCGCGACGTGAGACTCGCCGCGGGCGCCGGCTTCATCTACCCGCTCGCGGGCGACATGCGGACGATGCCGGGGCTCCCCTCCCACCCGGCCGGCGAGAAGATCGACATCGACGCCGACGGGAACGTCATCGGGCTCTTCTGATCCGATGACGACCCGCGAAGCCGCGGCGGAGGCCGGAGGTCCGGCCCCCGCCGCCATCGATGGCGCCGCGCCAGGAGAGGCCGTGGCCCCGGGCGCCCGCTTCATCCCCAAGGGCATCGAGGTGCGCGTCGATGCGCTTCTGCCGCCGGAGATGGCCGCGAAGGCTGCCGAGATCGGCGTCCGCAAGGCGGGCCTGGGCGTCGTCCCGATGTTCGTCCTGGCGGTCCTCGCCGGGGCGTTCATCGCCCTCGGCGCCGCGTTCGCCACGACGGTCTCCGCCGGGGCCGCCGGGATCGTGCCCTATGGCTTCACCCGGCTGGTCGCCGGGTTGGCCTTCAGCCTCGGCCTGATCCTCGTCATCGTCGGTGGCGCCGAGCTGTTCACCGGCAACAACCTCCTGGCGATGGCCTGGGCGTCGCGGTGGATCAGCTCGGCGGCGGTTTTGCGCAACTGGGGCATCGTGTACATCGGGAACCTCGTCGGCGCGGTGGGGACGGCCGTCCTCGTCGTGGCCGCCGGCCAGTACGCCTTCGGCGGCGGGTCGGTCGGCGCGGTCGCGCTCGCAACGGCGGCGACGAAGGTCGGCTACGGGCCTGCCCAGGCATTCGTGCTCGGGATCCTCTGCAACGGCCTCGTCTGCCTTGCCGTCTGGCTGACCTACTCGGCGCGCACCACGGGCGGACGGATCCTGGCCATCGTCCCCCCGATCGCGGCGTTCGTGGCCATGGGCTTCGAGCACTCGGTTGCCAACATGTACTTCATCCCGGTCGGGATGCTCATTCGGGCGGTCGCCCCGGCGAGCTTCTGGGCGTCGATCGACGCCGCCCCCGCCGACTACGCGGCGCTCGACTGGGCCGGGCTCCTGGGCAACCTCGTGCCCGTCACCTTGGGGAACATCGTGGGCGGGACGATCCTGGTCGGCGCCGTGTACTGGCTGGTCTACCTCCGCAGCAAGCGCTGAGCCCGCCGGCCGCCGGCGCCGGGCCGGACGAGACCGTCAGGGAGCCGCGAGGGCCCGCTCCACCTCGGTGAGCTCGTTGCCGGTGATGTGGGGGCGGGCGGACTCGAGAAGGAGGCGCTCCACGGTCCGCGTGGGGTCGGACAGGAGTGCCCGCCGACCCTGGCCCGGCGGCGCCAGGACACCCCGGTAGGCCACGAGCGTGCCGCCGGGCCGCTCGACCGTGAACCCGTGGTAGCCGAGGCCGCCCTCGGGCGGCACGCCCGCCACGGTGGGCAGCGCGGCGAGGGTCGCTTCCAGCGCGACCGCCTCCGCGTCGGTCAGCGTCCATGCCGGGTCAGCCCTGCCCGAGTAGAGGCCGAGGGTCACCCGGACGGGTGTGACTGCGCCGTCGGTGCCGGGCGCATCCGTGGGACGTGGGCTCGCAGTCGAGCTTTCGCCGCAGCCGGCCAGGGTCACCAGGAACAGCAGGCCGCCGACGAGGCGCACGGCGGGGTGGGTGCGGCCGGTCAGGCTGGATCTCCCCGCGAGTGGTCGGTGGCTGCGCCGTCGTCCGCGTCCTCGAGCTCGTCGGCCGCCTCCCGCCCCTCGTCCCGACGGTCCGTACGGGCCCCGCGATCGCCGAAGGGCGAGCCGACGACCTCCTCCCAGGGGGCGAGCAGCAGGTCCAGCTCATCGTCGGAGAGGAGGTCCTCGAGCACGACGGCGTAGGCGGCGTCGAGCACGATCGGCACGGCCGCCATGCGCGGTCCGATCTCCTTCGTGCTGTCGCCCGTCGCAGCGACGCCCGCCGGGAACCAGTGCGTGGTGCTGGACGCCCAGGCCGCCACCTCGTCGCCGACCGCGCGGACGGCCTCGAGACGCCGGCCCAGCCGGGCGATCTCCCGCAGCCGGGTCCGGAGCTCCGCCCTGGCGGCGAGATCGGGGTCGTCCGGGGCCGTCCCCACGGTGCCGCCGCCAGCCGCGGCGAGCGCCGCGACCGCCCCCGGGTGGAGGTGGTCCAGATCGTCGAGGAGGCGCTCGGCGGCGACCGAGTTGGGCCCGTACGTGCCGCTCACCGACGCCTACAGCGACGTGGCGACGTAGAGGCAGAACGCGACGATGAGGCCCGCCCCGACGCCGAGGATCCCGGCGCCCCAGGCGGCCCAGTCGATCGGCCCGAGGGCCTCGGCGTGCTCGCCGTGCTCGTCGTGGCCCGCGTGGCCGTGCGACGCGTCGTCCGGCTCGTGGGCGGGCAGGTGACCGTCGTGGGTTGCGTCGCTCATGGCGGGCATTCTAGACCGGGGGGCGCCGCGGCCACGACCGGGGGGCGCCGCGGCCACGACCGGGGGGCGCCGCGGCCACGACCGGCGCGCCCTGGTCACGTTCGCCCCGGCGAGCCCCGGGCGCTAGACTCGGGCGACGATGCTGACCCTCGTCCTGACGCGCCACGGCCTCACCGACCGCTCCGACCCCGAGCAGCACCTGGGGCAGGGGATCGACGTCGGTCTCTCCGTCGCCGGCCGTGCCCAGGCGGTCGCGCTCGCCGGCCGGATCGCCGACGAGCACTTCGACCGGATCGTCGCCAGCCCGCTCCTCAGGGCGATGGAGACGGCCGAGACGGTCGCCCGCGGGCGCCCGGTCGAGCCCGACCCGCGCCTCATGGAGATGGACTACGGCGCCTGGGAGGGCCTGAGGTACGACGAGATCGACGCGCGCGACGCGGCCGGTCGGGCCGGCTGGGTGGCCGACCCGGAGGCCAACAGGTGCCCCGGCGGGGAGTCAGGCGCCGACGTCGCCGCGCGCGCCCGGTCGTTCCTGGTCGACCTGCTGGCCTGGGCCGCCGACCGCCCCGGCGAGGACCCCGTCGTGCTCGCCGTCGCGCACAGCACGCTCAACCGCGTTCTCCTCTGCGTCGCCGTGGGCGTCCCCGTCCGCGAATACCGGCGCCGGTTCACCCAGAGCCAGGCGAACCTGACAGTCCTGCGCTGGCCGACCGGCGCGCCGCCGGAGCAGGCGCGGATCCTGACCGTGAACGACGCGTCCCACGCGGCCCCGCCCGGCCAGGCGCCCTGGGAGCCCTCGCCGGGCGCCTGAGCGGCCAGCATGCCCGGGCATCGGCCCGGATGCCCGAGCGGCCAGCAGGGCCCGGGCGCCGGCCGCGACGCCGTCAGGACGAGGCCCGATCAGGCCTCCTCGACCGGGACCCGCTCCGGGGCGAGCTCGCCTCGTTCGCGGCGCCGGTGGCCGCGGATCCGCCAGGCGACCATGACTCCGGCCGTCGCGACCATCCCGACGAGCACGACCCGCTCGAACGGCTTGAGGAGCGCCTCGATCGTCGGCCAGCTCTCGCCCAGCAGGGTCCCCCCGCCGACGAGCAGGATCACCCAGGGCAGCGAGCCGAGGGCCGTGTAGACGACGAACGGGAGCAGCGGCATCCGGGCGACGCCGGCGACGTAGCTCACGAGCGAACGAACGACAGGGATCATCCGCCCTGCGAACGCGGCCGTGCCGCCGTGGCGGGCGAAGAAGGCTTCCGTGCGCTCGACGTCGGCCGGCTTGATGAACAGGTAGCGGCCGAACCGGAGGAGGAACGGGCGGCCCGCCCAGAACCCGATCCCGTAGGCGATCAGCGCGCCGAGGACCGAGCCGGCGGTGCCGAAGATCACGAGGAGGACCGGGTTCCAGCCCGTGCCGGTCAGCGGCTCGATGGCCAGCGGGTCGGCGACGAGGAAGCCGGCGAAGGGGAGGACGAGCTCCGACGGGATCGGGATGACGACGCTCTCCAGGGCGACGATGAGGGCCACCCCCACGTAGCCAATCGCGCCGTAGACGGCGATGACCAGCTCGCGGACCGGACCGTCGAGGAAGTCGAACACTGCTCGCGGACCCGTACGGCGCTATTCGGCGCCCGAGTCCGGCGCGTGCCGGCGGCCCGGCAGCGGGCGGCCCAGGCGCAGCCACAGGAACGCGACCCCCAGGACGACGACGGCGATCGCGATGAGGAGGTCGAACGGCTGGAGCATCTCCCGGATCTCGACCCAGTTCGAGCCGAGCTGGACGCCGGCCCAGACGAGCAGGATCGACCACAGGAAGGCGCCGGCCGTGGAGTAGACGACAAACTTCCGGATGTCCATGCGGGCGACCCCCGCAGGGAAGCTGATGAAGGTCCGGACGATCGGCAGCAGGCGGCTGAAGAAGACCGTCTGGGTGCCCCATCGCTCGAAGAACCGGTCGGCGATCTCGATCTCGTGCGGTCGGATGAGGACGTACTTCCCGTAGCGCTCCAGGAACGGCCGGCCGCCGTAGGCACCGAGCGCGTAGGCGATGAGCGAGCCCAGGGTGTTCCCGATCGTCCCCACGATCACCGCGATCCAGAAGCTCCAGGGCTGGCCGGTGATGGGCTCGATCTGGCTGGGGTCGGAGACGAGGAAGCCGGCGAAGGGCAGGATCAGCTCCGAGGGGAGCGGGATCATCGCCGACTCGATCGCCATGGCCAGCATCACGCCGAGGTAGCCGACGGCGCCGTACAGGGTCTCGAGGAAGGGGATGACGATCTCGTCGATGAAGGCAAGCATTCGCCGGGAGGATACGCGAGGCCCGCCGAGAGGGCCGCCGACCGAACGTCCCGGGCGGTGATCGGCCGTTCGTCCGGTCGGGCGGAGTCCGCCGGGGCTATGCTCGCGGCGTGAGCGATCCCGCGGCGCGCCCCGTCGACCACCCCAGCGGCCCCCACTTCGAAGCCGGCCGTCCGGCGCCCGGCGCGCGGCCCGGCGAGGTCGTCCTCACCGGCGCCGACCTGACCGTCACAGACGTCGAGGCGGTGGCCCGCGGCGGCGCCCGGGCGGTCCTGGATGTCCACGCCCGCGAGCGGATGGCAGAAGCCCGCGCCGTCGTCGAGCGCCTCGTGGCGGCCGGCGAGGTCGTGTACGGGATCACGACCGGCTTCGGCGACCTCGCCACGACCGCCATCCCGCCGGCCGAAGCCCGACGTCTCCAGGAGAACCTGCTGGCGAGCCACGCGGTCGGCGTGGGGCCGGCGCTCCCGCGCGACGTGGTCCGGGCGATGCTCCTCCTGCGCGCGAACACCCTGGCGCTCGGCCACTCTGGCTGCCGCCCGGAGCTCGTCGACCGCCTGCTCCGCTTCCTGGAGCTTGGCATCCACCCCGTCGTGCCGGCCCAGGGGAGCGTGGGCGCCTCGGGCGACCTGGCGCCGCTGGCCCACCTCGCGCTGCCCCTGATCGGGCGCGGCGAGGTGGAGCTCGACGGCCACGCGATGCCCGCGCTCCTGGCCCTCCGGGAGGAGGGGCTGGCGCCGCTGGTCCTCGAGGCGAAGGAGGGCCTGGCGCTCCTCAACGGGACCCAGCTGATGAGCGCGGTCGGGGCGCTCCTGCTCGCCGACGCCGACCGCCTTGCCCGCACGGCGTCGGTCGCTGCGGCGCAGTCGCTCGAGGCGCACCTGGGGACCGACGTGGCCTATGCCGCGGCCTACCAGCTCGCCCGCCCGCACCCGGGCCAGGTCGCGGTCGCCGGCGAGATGCGCCACCTGCTGCGCGGCTCCGGGCTCATGGCCCATCACCACGCCTCGTCGCACAAGGTCCAGGATCCCTACTCGCTGCGCTGCGTGCCCCAGGTCCACGGCGCCGTCCGCGACGCGCTCGACCACCTGCGGCGCGTCCTCGACGTCGAGATGAACGCGGCGACCGACAATCCGCTCGTCTTCCCGGAGGGCGGCGTCGCCGCCGCCGACACGGCCGCCACCGGCGGCGGGCTCGTCATCTCGGGCGGCAACTTCCACGGCGAGCCGATCGCGCTGGCCCTCGACTTCGCGAAGCTCGCCCTCGCCGAGCTCGGCGCGATCAGCGAGCGCCGGATCGCGCTGCTCCTCGACGCCCGCCTCAACGGCGGCCTCCCCGCCTTCCTCGCGCCGGCACCGGGCCTCAACTCCGGGATGATGCTGCTCCAGTACACGGCCGCGGCCCTCGCGTCCGAGAACAAGGTGCTGGCCCACCCCGCGTCCGTGGACTCGATCCCGACCTCCGCGAACCAGGAGGACCACGTCTCGATGGGCGCCACGGCGGCCCGCCACGCGCGGAACGTCCTCGACAACGTCGAGAGGATCCTTGCCCTCGAGCTCCTGGTCGGGGCGCAGGCGCTCGACCTGCGGCGGGCGGCGATCGCGGCGGTGTTGGGGATCGCACCGGACGACGCGCCCGCCCCGGGCGCAGGAGTGGCCGAGGCCCATCGACGAATCCGCGCCGCAGTCCGCCCGCTCGACGGCGACCGGGAGATGGGGGCCGACATCGCCGCGGCCACCCGGCTCGTCCGGACGGGGGCGCTGGCCGACCTCGTCGACGGCTGACCGCCGGGTCGCGGAACGGTCGCGGGCGGCGTGGTGCTGGAGTACCTGGGGTCGGGGATGGTCCTGGGCCTCGCCGCGGGGCTCGCGCCCGGACCGCTCCTCGCGCTGGTGCTGGCCCAGTCGATCCGGTACGGCACGCGGGAGGGGCTCAAGGTTGCCGCCGCACCGCTGATCACGGACGTGCCGATCGTGATCCTCTCGGTGGCGCTCGTCGGCGCGGCGGCCAGCGCGGCGACCGGGCTCCTGGGCGCCATCTCGCTGGCCGGCGCGATATTCGTCGGGTACCTCGGGATCGAGTCTCTCCGGACGACGGGCGTGGAGGCGGGACGGCCGGACGAGGCGCCGCGGTCGTGGGCCCGGGGCGCCACGGTGAACGTGCTGAGCCCGCACCCCTACCTGTTCTGGATCACGGTCGGGGCGCCGGTCCTGCTCCTGGCGTGGGAACAGGGGCCGCTGGCCGCTGCCGCCTTCCTGGCCGGCTTCTACGCCTGCCTTGTCGGGGCGAAGATGGTCCTGGCGGTCGTGGCCGGCCGATCGGGCGGACGGCTGCGCGGCGGCGCCTACCGGGCCGTCATGGCCGTCCTCGGTGGGCTGCTTCTCCTCTTCGCGTTCCGCCTCGGGATCGAGGGCCTGCGCCTGCTCGGCGTGCTGCCGTCCTGACCGTTCGTCGGGGCGGACCGTCTGCCGCCACGAGCTGGAGCCCCGGGGTCAGCCCCGAGCCGCTCGCACGATCGCGCGGATGCCGAGGACCGTGGCCCCCAGCGCCAGCGCCTGGCGCCACGTCCAGCCGAGACCGCCGGGATCGTCGGGCCCGGCCGCCAGCGGCGCCCCGTCCGCCGGGGCGATCCGGACCAGCGGCACCCACGAGACGCATCCCAGGATCCGCTCGTCGGTGGCGGTCGGCGGGAAGCAGCCGATCATCGTCCCGGGGAGGGCCATGGAACGGGCCAGCGGCGGGATGATGCGGGCGCGGACGCTCGGGTCGGTGACCTCCGTCGCGTGGGCGGCGAACGGCGGCCGGCCGGGAAGGAGGAGGGTAACCCGCGGGTCGTCGAGGACGTTCCGGTACCAGAGCGTGACCGGGCCGTAGCCGGCAAGGACCCACGCCGCCCCGTCGGCCACGAGGTAGCCGAGCGGGGTGTGGCGGGGGAGGCCGGAGCGCCGGCCGGTCGTCGTGACCAGGCATTGCCAGCCGGTCAGCGGGCTGCCGAGCCAGGCCGCCAGCCCGGCCCGGTGGAAGGGCACCATCGCGTACCGGTTGGCGTAGCGGAAGGCGGTGCGGCTGGCATCGACGACGGCCTGGAACGCCGGCGACATCGCCGGAGGCGCCGAGATGGCTCCGGGGTGCGGCCGGGATGTGGTGGCGGGGTCGACGGCATGGGGTTCGGCGGTGGTGGTCATGGCGCCAGCGTGGTCCCCGGCCGGCCCGGCGGCCAGTGCCGGGCGTCCCCAAGGCGGGTGCGAATCGGCGTCCCTCGCCGTGGTGGCGGACGCGCGAACGCGAAGGCTCGGGCGGGCCACCGGAGTACGCTGGAGGTCCGGGGCGGCCCCCGTTCGATCGGGTTCGATCGGGTTCGTCGGGGCGCCGCCCCCGGCGACGGGACGGTTCGATGACCCTCGAGATCCTGATCTTCGCCGCGTTCCGGATCGCGACCTCCCTGCCCGTCCTGCGCTGGCCGCTGGCCGGCGGTCTCCTGGCGATCGGCGGCGACCTCGCGGACCTGCTCGTGCGCGATCTCGTCGACCTCGGCGGGGTGGGCGACTACCAGCTCCTCGACAAGGCCCTCGACCAGGTCTACCTGGCGCTCTTCCTCGTCGTGGCGCTGCGCTGGGATGGCGTGGAGCGCAGGGTGGCGATCGCCCTGTACGTCTATCGGCTGGCCGGCTCGCTGGTCTTCGTCGTCACCGGGGAGCGCGCGGTCCTGCTGCTCTTCCCGAACGTCTTCGAGCTCTGGTTCCTCTTCGTGGCGGCAATCCACCATCTCCCCCGGCCGCTGCGCTGGACGCCGGCCCGGCTGGCCGCCGTCCTCGCCGTCCTCACTGCCCTCAAGCTGGCGCAGGAATGGGCGCTCCATGTCGGCCAGCTCTTCGAGTCGATGACGTCGATCCAGTTCCTCGAGGAGGTCTGGCGCCGGCTCACGGGCGGGCCCTGAGGCGGTGGGCGCTCCCGCGACGCCCGCCCGCGGTACCCTCTGGACATGGACCGGATCCGCATCGTCGACGTCACGGATGCGGCGACCTTCGGCCTCCTGCCGCCGTGCGCCGACCCGTCCTTTGACCACCGCAGCTGCGACTACTGGGAGGACGCGGACCGGGGATCGAAGGCCCACCGGGCCAGCTGGCTTCGGACGGGGGACGGCCCCGCGTCCGGGGTGCCGGCTCCCGCGCGCCGGCCGCCGGCGAACCCATTCCTCGCCGACCTCGAGGCTCGCGACGACAACCCGTTCGCCCTCAAGCGGAGCACCCCCGTCAACCCCTTCGCGCTCGACGCGGACGACGACGCCCTCGACGACAACCCGTTCGCCCCGCGGCGCGCCCCGCGGCCGACCGTGGGCCCCGGCGCCGCCCCCAAGCTCGCCCTGCTTGGGCGCGGCCTCGCCGTCTTCGGCAGCTACGCCAAGGTGCTGCTCGTGGCCGACGAGGCGGCGGACAGCGGCGAGCGCCCGGTCGCCTACGCGCAGTTCGGGCCGCTGTCGGCCTATCCGCGAGCGCTCCGGACGCGCGACCTCTACCCGCGGCTCCCCCAGTCGCCGCTGCCCGCGATCATCACCTGCGTGGCGGTGACGGCGGGGAGCCGCGAGCAGGGTCACGCCCTGGCGCTGGTGGAGGCGATCTGCACCGACCTCGCCGGCCGCGGCTTCGCGGCCGTCGAGGCGTACCCGGAGATCGGCCCGGCCCCCGACGCCACGTCCGCCGCGACGCCGGCCTTCTGGGAGCGCGCCGGCTTCTCGGTCGTGGTGCCCGACGAGCGCTACCCGGTGGTGCGCCGCGAGCTCTGACGCCAACGTACCGCGGCGGCCGTTTGACCTGGAAGAGCGGTGGTCCTACCATGACGCCATGGGCGGTCGTACCGCTGGTCGTACCCACCGCAGGACCGTCCGCGAGTCGGCCGTGCCGTACGGAGCAGAGACGGTCGACAAGGTGTCGATCAGCCTGCCGCCCGCCCTCGTGGCGCGGGCGAGGGCCGAGGCCGACCGAGAGGCGTCGTCCCTGAGCGCGGTGGTGGCCGCCGCGCTTCGCGAGCGGTTCGAGCGCGAGGACCAG
The DNA here is from genome assembly GCA_963709605.1 of uncultured Chloroflexia bacterium. Taxonomy (GTDB): domain Bacteria; phylum Chloroflexota; class Limnocylindria; order Limnocylindrales; family CSP1-4; genus CTSoil-043. Next base: position 458,061 of record CAVPWX010000007.1, read on the forward strand.
GCCGAGCTGGACGCCGCCCTGGACGCCGACCGGGAGGAAGGTGTCCGCGCGGCGGAAGCGTTCCTGCCGTACGTGGCGGCCCTCCTTGCGGAGGCGGAGTGGTGAGCATCGGGCGCGTCGACCCCCGGCCCGGCCCGCGCAGGGGTGACATCTTCGTGCTCGAGCTCCCCGATGTCGGCGGCCACGTCCAGGCGGGACGCCGGCCCGGGGTGGTCGTGCAGGCGGACCGGCTCTCCCGCTCGGGCACCGTGATCGTGTGCCCGATCACCAGCGCACCTCCGCGCGACGACCTCCGACGACCGCACCGGGTTCCCGTCGCCCGGGGCGAGACGGGGCTCGACCGCGACGGCTGGGTGAAGGCAGACCAGCTGCTGACCCTGCCGGCTTCCGTGCTGGCCGGCCCGATTGGCCGGCTGGCGCCCGCCGCGATCGATCGCCTCGACGCGGCTCTCCGGTTCGTCCTCGACCTCTAGCCGGAGCCCGCGCCGGGAGCCGGAGGCGCGCCGCGCGAACCACCTCAGCCCAGGCCGCGGCCCCGGAAGGCGTTGGCGTGGGCCGGGAAGCCCTCGTGGTCGGCGAGCGCGGTCGTGGGTCCGGCGAGCCCTGCGAGCGCCTCCGGGGTCAGCCGGGCGATCGAGGTCGTGGTCTGGTAGGTCCGCGCCGTGACGCCGCCGTTGAGCTTCGCGAAGCCGCCGGTCGGGAGGGTCGCCGGGATCCCGATCGAGTAGCTGCTCGCCCCGATCGGCGTGTCCTGGCCGAGGAGCATCTCGCCGGCGTAGCGGAGATCGCGCAGCGTCGCCTCGGGGTCGGCCGTGGCGACCTGCATGTGCTCGGCGGCGTACTCGTTGGCGAACGTGATCGCCGCCGCCATCGTGTCGAAGAGCAGCACGCCGCCAAGGTCGCCGAGGACCGCGGTCGCGTAGGCGCGGCGCGGTTCCGGGAGGGCCGCCACCTGCGCGGCGACCTCCGCCTCCAGCGCGGCGGCCAGCGCCGGCGCGTCCGTCACCACGAGGGCCGCGGAGTCCGTCCCGTGCTCCGCCTCGTTGACGAGGTCGAGGGCCAGGCGGTGGGGATCGGCCGTGGCGTCGGCGAGGAGGAGGCTCTCCGACGGCCCGCAGAGCATGTTCGTCGCGGTCCCGAAGCGCTGGGCGAGCACCTGGGCGGCGGTGACGGCCGGGCTGCCGGGCCCGACGATCTTGCGGACGGCCGGGAACGTCGCCGTGCCGAAGGTCAGCGCCGCGATCCCTGCCGGGCCGTTCGCCCGGAAGACGTTCGCCAGGCCGAGCTCGTGGGCCGTTGCCAGCGTCGCCGGGTCGACCGCGCCGGTGCCCGGCATCGGCGGCACGAGGACCGCGATCTCGGGCACGCCGGCCACCACGGCCGGGACCCCGATCTGCACGAGAACGGACGGGAAGCTGCCCTTGCCGGCCGGCACGTACAGCCCGGCCGACGGGATCGGCACGACCTGCTCGCCCAGGTGGAAGCCCGGCCGCACCTCCGTCGCGCCAGCCCGTTGCCGTTGCCCGGACCTGGGCCTCGTTGAAGAGGCGGCTGTTGCGGATCGCCTCGCGGATGCCGGCCAGGAGCGCCGGGTCGGCGGCGGCGTGGGCGGCCGCCAGCTCGCCGGGCTGGACGCGGAGGTGGTCGGGGGCGAAGCGGACACCGTCGAAGCGCTCGGTGGCGTCGAGGACGGCGGCGTCGCCGCGGGCGCGGACGTCCTCGAAGAGCGCCTCGATCGAGCGCTGGAGCGCGGGGTCGAAGACAGCCGCGGTGGAGCGAGCGAGGAGGCGGGCCTGCTCGGCGGCGTCGAGGTCGGCCCAGCGGCGGACGGCAAGGATCCCCATGGCGGAGCGAGCCTAGCGGATCGGCGGCCGCGAACCGGCCGGACGGCGTGACACCGCGCCGCCGCCGCGCGACACTCTCCCCATGACCACCTCGCCCGGTGCCCACGACGCCCCACCGCTCCCCGGCGCCCGCCCCGTTCGCGCACCCCGCGGCACGGAGATCTCCTGCCGCGGCTGGCAGCAGGAGGCGGTCCTCCGGATGCTCATGAACAACCTCGACCCCGAGGTGGCGGAGAACCCCGACGCCCTCGTCGTCTACGGCGGGACCGGCCGTGCGGCGCGCAGCTGGGAGGCCTTCGACGCGATCGTCCGCGAGCTGCGCGCGCTCGCCGACGACGAGACGCTCCTCGTCCAGTCGGGCAAGCCGGTCGGCGTCTTCCGGACGAACCCCTGGGCGCCGCGCGTGCTCATCGCGAACTCGAATCTCGTGGGGAAGTGGGCCACCTGGGAGCACTTCCGGGAGCTCGAGCGGGCCGGCCTGATGATGTACGGCCAGATGACGGCGGGATCCTGGATCTACATCGGGACCCAGGGGATCCTGCAGGGGACGTACGAGACGTTCGCCGAGCTGGCGCGGCAGCATTGCGGGGGGAGCCTGCGGGGGACCGTCACCCTGACCGCCGGCCTCGGCGGGATGGGCGGCGCCCAGCCGCTGGCGGTGACGATGAACGACGGCGTCGCGATCGTCATCGAGGTCGACGAGGCGCGGGCGCGCCGGCGCCACGAGATCGGCTACGTCGACCACCTGACCGAGTCGCCCGAAGCCGCCCTGGCGATGGCCCGGCTGGCGGCCGCCCGCGGGGAGGCGCTGTCGATCGCCCTCGTCGGCAACGCCGCCGAGATCGAGCCGGCGTGGGCGGAGGCGGGCGAGCGCTTCGACGCCGTCACCGACCAGACGTCGGCCCACGACGCGCTCGGCGGGTACGTACCGCCGGAGATGACCCTCGCCGACGCGCTGATCCTTCGGCGCACGCAGCCCGACCTGTACGAGCGGCGGGCGCTCGAGGGGATGGCCGCCCACGTCCGGGCGATGCTCGCATTCGAGGAGCGCGGCGCGGTCGTCTTCGACTACGGCAACAACATCCGGGCCCAGGCGCAGCGGGCCGGCGTGGAGAACGCCTTCGACTTCGCCGGCTTCGTCCCCCTCTTCATCCGGCCCCAGTTCTGCGAGGGCCGCGGCCCGTTCCGCTGGGTCGCGCTGTCGGGCGACCCGGCCGACATCCTCCGCACGGACGAGGAGATCCTGCGCCTCTTCCCGGACGACGCCGGCCTGCGGCGCTGGATCGAGGTGGCGCAGGCGAAGGTGCCGTTCCAGGGGCTCCCGGCGCGGATCTGCTGGCTCGGCTACGGCGAGCGGGCGAGGGCGGGGCTCGCGTTCAACGAGCTGGTGCGGCGCGGGGAGGTGTCGGCCCCGATCGTCATCGGTCGCGACCACCTGGACTCGGGGTCGGTGGCGTCGCCCAACCGCGAGACGGAGGCGATGGCGGACGGCACCGACGCGGTCGCCGACTGGCCGCTCCTCAACGCGCTGGTGAACACCGCCGCCGGCGCGACGTGGGTGAGCATCCACCACGGCGGCGGCGTCGGGATCGGCTACAGCCAGCACGCCGGGATGGTGGTCGTGGCGGACGGCACGGACCTCGCCGCCCAGAAGCTGGAGCGGGTGCTGACCACCGACCCCGGCATGGGCGTGATCCGCCACGCCGACGCGGGCTACGAGCACGCGCTCGACGTCGCGCGCGAGCGGGGCGTCCGGATCCCGATGCGGGACGGCGGTCGCTAGGCGGGAGCGTCGGCGGGCGGGGCGGCCTCGTCGGCCGGCGGGGCGGCCTCGTCGGCCGGCGGGGCGGGCATCTCCCGGATGCGCCGGACCGGGCTGAACAGGACCGGCAGGACCGCGACGCATCTCCCCGAGCGCGCCGATCAGGACGGCCTCCCGGACCCCCAGCACGGAGCCGAGCACGCCGCCCAGCAGTGCGCCGATCGGGATCGTGCCCCACACGAACCAGCGCATCGTGGCGTTCATGCGCCCCTGCATCCGGGTCGGCGTCACCGCCTGCCGCAGGCTGACCTGGGCCACGTTGTAGACGACCATCGAGAGCCCGCCCATGAACCCGGAGAGGGCGACGAGGGCGACCAGGACGGGCGTCGGCGTGCCGACCGGGGCGAGCGCCAGGGGCAGGAGCGCCGGCCCGGAGATCGCGGCGAAGGCGATGATCGTCGGGCCGACCCCCAGCCGGGTCGAGACGCGGTTGGCCACGAGCGCCCCCAGAAGCGCGCCGGTCGCCCCGATCGAGAAGGCGAGGCCGATCGCCTGCGCCGTCATCCCCAGCTCGCGGACGGCGAAGACCAGGATCACGGCGCCGGCCACGTTGCCGAACAGGTTCGCGATCGCCGTGCAGGCCGCGATGTTCTTGAGGTACGCGTGGCCGAGCACGTAGCGCAGCCCCTCCGCCATCTCGCGGCGCATCCCGGGCCGCGGCTGCCCGCCCTCGTGGTGCCGATCCGGCGCGCGGCTCGGGCCGCCGGATGAGGAACAGGAAGAGCGCCGATCCCAGGAACGAGAGGGCGTCGACCGCGACCGCGAGCGGGGCCCGCAACACGCCGATCAGCACGCCGGCGAGCCCGGGGCCGATCACCTGGGCGCCCGCCCGGCTGATCTCGAGCTTCGCGTTGCCTTCCTGGAGCTGCTCGCGGGCGACGACCGAGGGCAGGTAGCTCTGGTAGGCGACGTCGAAGAAGACGGTGAGGACGCCGACGGTGAAGCCGACGACGTAGAGCTGGACGATCGTCAGGACGCCGAGGACGAAGGCGACCGGGATCGTGGCGAGGGCGAGGGCCCGCCCGAGATCGCCGGCGATCATCACCGGCCGCCGCCGGAGGCGGTCGACCCAGACCCCTGCCGGAAGGCCGATCAGGAGGAACGGCAGGAAGTCGACGACGTTGAGGAGCGCGACCTCGAAGGTGGAGGCCTCCAGGATCTCGATCGCGACGAACGGGATCGCCAGCGCGCTGACCTGCGTCCCGAACTGGCTGATCGTCTCGGCCGTCCACAGCCGCACGAAGTCGGGATGGCGCAGCAGGCTCGGGGCAGGCGAGGACGGCGGCTCGAGCGACGACGGCGGCTCGGGCATGCTCATCGGTGTGCCACGATAGCGCCATGGCGCTCGTCGAATCCGTGCCCAACGTGTCGGAGGGCCGCCGGCCGGACGTGGTCGACCGGCTGGCCGCGGCGCTGGAGTCGGTGCCCGGCGCGCATCTCCTCGACCGGACGAGCGACCCCTCCCACAACCGGAGCGTCTTCACGCTCGCCGGCGAGGACAGCCCCGTCGCCGACGCGCTGGAGCGGCTCGTCGACGTCGCCCTCCGCGAGATCGACATGGAGCAGCAGGCCGGGGAGCACCCCCGGATCGGCGCCGTCGACGTCGTCCCCTTCGTGCCGCTCGGCGAGACCACCCTGGACGAGTGCGTCGGCCTGGCCCGGGCGTTCGGCCGCCGCATCGCCGCCCGCTTCGACCTCCCGGTCTACCTCTACGCCGCCGCCGCTACGCGGCCGGACCGGGTCAAGCTGTCCGACCTGCGCCGCGGCCAGTACGAGGGGCTTCGGGAGGAGATCGCCACCCGCGGCCGCGAGCCCGACTTCGGGCCGGCCCGGACGCACCCGCGCGGCGGCGCCACGTGCGTGGGGGCCCGGCCGTTCCTCATCGCCTGGAACGTCAACCTCGCGTCCGCCGACCTCGATCTCGCCCGGCGGATCGCCCACCGGGTCCGCGAGTCGTCGGGCGGGCTGCCGGCGGTCCAGGCGAAGGGCTTCTTCATCGAGGAGCTCGGTTGCGCCCAGGTCTCGATGAACCTCCTCGACTTCGGGCGGACGCCGCTCTGGGCCGCCTGGGAGGCGGTGCGCGAGGAGGCGGCCGCAGGACGGCGTGGAGCTCGCCGAATCGGAGCTGATCGGGCTCGCCCCGCTGGCGGCCTTCGAGGCCGTGGCCGACCGGGCCGGCGCGCCGCGCGATGCGCCGCCGGAGGAGCGGGTCCTCGCCGCCGGACGGTTCCTGAAGCTGCGCGACGCGTCGCCGCTCATGGCGCTGGAGCTGCGCCTGGCACGGGCCGCCGGCGGATGAGCGTGGCGCGGAGACGAGGCGTGGAACGAGGATGAGCACCGTGTCGGGCGGACGCGAGGCCCGCGGGCTGCTCGTGGTCGGTGCGGCAGAGGTCGTCACGATGGCCGGTGGCCTCCGGCGCGGCCCCGCCCAGGCCGAGCCGGCGATCGCGCCGCCCGGGACGGCGGTCGCCTGCCTCGACGGGCGGATCGTCGCGGTCGGCCCAGAGGCGGAAACCCGGGACGCGCTGGCGGCGGCGCTGGCGGCAGCGGGTGGCGACGCGGCCGCGGTCGACCGGCTCGACGCCTCCGGGGCGACGGTGACGCCCGGCCTGGTCGACCCGCACACGCACCTCGTCTTCGCCGGCTCGCGCGAGGACGAGGTCGCGCAGCGGGCCCGGGGCGCCACGTACCTCGAGATCCTCGCGGCCGGGGGCGGGATTCTCTCCACGGTTCGGGCGACGCGGGCGGCATCGGAGGCCGACCTCCTCGCCCACGGCCGGCGCTGGCTGGCGCAGATGCTGCGGACGGGGACGACGACCGTCGAGGCGAAGTCCGGCTACGGCCTCGACACCGCGACGGAGCTCCGCCTCTTGGCGGTCGCCGGCCGCCTGGCTGCCGAGGGGACGATCGACGTGATCCCCACGTTCCTGGGCGCCCACGCGGTCCCGCCGGAGGCCCGGGCGGCGCATCCTGGTGACCCGGCGGGCGCGACCGAGGCGTACGTGGCCGACGTCATCGCCGAGCAGCTCCCGGCCGTAGCGGCACAGGGGATCGCCCGGTCGTGCGACGTCTTCTGCGAGGCCGGGGTCTTCTCGGCCGACCAGGCCCGCCGGATCCTCCTCGCGGCGCGGGCCCTCGGTCTGGCGGTTCGCCTCCACGCCGACGAGCTCGCCCCGTCCGGCGGTGCCGAGCTGGCGGCCGAGCTCGGCGCGCTGTCGGCGGACCATCTCGGTGCCCCGTCGGCGGCGGGGATCGCCGCGCTGGCGGGCGCGGCGCAGGGCGCCCGGCCGGTCGTCGCCGTCCTCCTGCCGACAGTGCCGTGGTTCCTCGGCCTGGCTGCCCGTGAGCCAGCGCGCGAGCTCATCGAAGCCGGGATTCCGGTGGCGCTCGGCACGGACTTCAACCCCGGCACCTCCCCGGTGACGAGCCTGCCGCTGGTCATGACGGCGGCGGCCCTGACCCTCGGCCTGGCGCCCGCGGAGGCTCTCGCGGCGACCACGGTGAACGCGGCCGCGGCGCTGGGCCTGGCCGACCGCGGCTCACTGGCGCCCGGGCTGCGGGCCGACGTCGCCGTCTGGGACGTGCCCACGCACGCGCAGATCCCCTACTGGGCGGGCGCGGACCTCGTGCGCGCGGTGGTCGCCGGCGGCAGGATCGTGGCGGGCGGCGCGTTCGGGGCGCGGCAGCAGGCGTCCCGCGGGACCTTGCCGGACGGCAGGCCCGCCGGCAGCTAGACCTTGCCGCGCGACTCCAGGAGGACGGTCGTCGTCTCGTCGGGCAGGCCGCTCGGGGTCAGGGAGAGGCGCGGCTGCGACTCGCCCGCCGTCGTGCCCATCTCGTGGAGGAACTTCGCGACGATCGGCTCGCAGGTCGCCTCGTCCTCGCAGATGGGCATCGGCACGACGATCTTCGGGTCGAGCTGGGCCACGAGCTCGGCCGCCTTCGTGGGGGAGAGCTGCCCGCCGATCGGGACGCAGACCACGTCGACCGAGCCGATCTCGCCGATCTTCTCCTCTGTCAGGGTGTGGCCGATGTCGCCGAGGTGGACGACGTGGACGCCGTCGACCTCGGCCACGAAGGCCACGTTCCGGCCCCGCTCGACGCCGCGCTTGTCGTCGCGAAAGGTCCGCACACCGTTGAGGAGAACGTGCTTGACCTCGTACTCGCCCGGGCCGTCGAGGACGAAGGCGTCCTCCAGGCTCGACGGCAGGTGGGTAAGGCCGTCCCGGGTCGTCCGGCCCTTCGCCCGGGGGAGCGGCGTGTCGTCGGGGTGGCTGAAGGTCACGATGTCGCCCGTGATGCCGCGCCCGGTCGGCCCCACGACCGCCTGGTAGGGATCGACGACGACGACGGCGTCCCGTCCCTTGAGCCGCACGCAGGTGCGCCCGTACCACGTGAGTTCCATGCGTGGATTCTGCCACGCGGGGCTGCGCCGGGACTGCACCGGCCGCAGCACGCCGCGCTGCGTCTCCCGGCCGGGGTCCCCGGCCCGCCGCGCCGCCGCGTCACGTCGCGGGAAAAGAAGACCGGAGGCGCCTGCCCATCGGCGCCTCCGGTCTGAGGGAGGGAGGGCGGATCTGTGGGTGTCGGAGGGATCGACTGCGTCCCGCAGGTCCGAGGAGAAGACTAGGCGGCGCAGGTTCAGGCCCAAGAGGCCGGGAGGTTAAGAAACCGCCATCCACGGACCCCGTGCCAGAATGGCGTCATGACTCGCTCCACCTCGCGTCGCATCACCCGCCTCGCCGCGCTCACGGCCGGCGCGCTTCTCCTCGTCGCCGCCTGCGGTACCGCCGCGCCTTCGACGACGCCCGCCCCGACCACCGCGCCTGCGGCGACACCCGCCCCGACGAGCACCCCGTCCCCCTCGGCCACCCCGGCCCCGACCGGCGACGAGGCCGCCCTCTATCGCGCCATCGAGGACCAGGTCGTGGCCGAGCGCGGCCTGGAGGCCAAGCAGCGCCTGGAGCCGACGGTCCTCTCCGAGGACGAGCTCAGGGCGCGGATCGAGGAGCAGTTCCGGAAGGACAACCCGGCCGACGAGATCGCGATCTCCCAGGAGACGCTGCAGGCCCTCGGCCTGCTCCCGGCCGGCGCCGACCTGGCGAAGATCTACGTCGAGATGCTCGGCTCGCAGATCGCCGGGTTCTACGATCCGGAGACGAAGGAGCTCTTCGTCGTGTCGAGGTCGGGGACGACCGGCCCGGCCGAGAAGGTCACCTTCGCCCACGAGTTCACCCACGCCCTCCAGGACCAGCACTTCGGGCTCGAGGGGATCGACGTCGACGCCGTCGGCCAGGGCGACCGCTCGCTCGGCCGCCTGGGCCTCGTCGAGGGCGACGCCACGCTCCTGATGACCCGCTGGCTGGTGGAGCACCTGGCCCCGGAGGAGCTGCAGGAGCTCCTGGAGGTCGATCCTGAGTCGCAGGCCCAGCTCGAGGCGCTGCCCGCGATCCTCCGCGAGACGCTGCTCTTCCCCTACCAGCAGGGAGCCATCTTCGCGAACGGGATCTGGATGGCGGGCGGCTGGGAGGCCATCGACGGGGCCTACGAGCGGCTCCCGGACTCCACCGAGCAGGTCCTCCACCCGGAGAAGTACGAGGCGGGCGAGAAGCCGGTGGTCGTCGACCTGGACGGCGCGGCCCTGGCGGCGGCGATGGGAACCGGCTGGAGCGGGACGCCGGAGGACACCCTCGGCGAGTTCCAGCTCTCGATCTGGCTCCGCGAGAACGGGATGAAGGCTCTCGACGCCCAGGCCGCGGCCGCTGGGTGGGGCGGCGACCGCTTCGCCTACCTGCGGGGTCCGAACGGCGCCTACGCGCTGGCCGTGGCGACGACGTGGGACGCGGCGGCCGAGGCGGACGAGTTCGTGGCGGCGGCGACCACGGCCGCGGCCAGCCTGCCGGGTGCGGCGCGTGTCGAGCGGGGCGCGGACGCCCGCTCCGCCTGGATCTTCGCGGCGAGCGACGCGCCGACGCTCGATCTGCTCGCCCAGGCGGCCCGCGGCCTGGGGATCTGAAGCGCTCTGGTCCCTGCCGCCCCCGGCTCGCCCTACATCGATTCCGGCGCGGAGATCCCCAGGAGGCCCAGCGCGCCGGCCAGGGTGAGCTGGGCGGCCCGGACCAGGGCCAGGCGCGACCGCGAGCGCTCCGGCTCGGCCGGGTCCACCACCCGTGCGTCGCGGTAGAAGGCGTGGAACTGCGTCGCCAGGTCGGTCGCGAAGGCCGTGACGCCCTGCGTCTCCTCGACCGCGGCCGCGTCCTCGACCACCTCCGGGAAGCGCGCCAGCGCCCGCGCCAGCGCCCCTTCGGGGGACTCGGGGTCGGCGAGTGACCCCGGCGCCACGCCGGCCGCCGGCTCGAGGCCGGCCTCCGCGGCCTTGCGCAGGATCGAGGCGATCCGGGCGTGGGCGTACTGCACGTAGTAGACCGGGTTCTCGTTCGACTGCTTCTTCGCCAGCTCGATGTCGAAGTCGATCCCCGAGGTGTATCCGCGGGCGGCGAAGAACCAGCGGGCGGCGTCGACCCCGATCTCCTCGAGCAGCTCGTCGAGGGTGATGAACTCGCCGGCCCGCTTCGACATCGAGACCTCGACGCCGTCGCGGACGAAGCGGACCCAGGCCATCAGGAGCATCTGGACCGCCTCGCGGTCGAAGCCCATCGCCTCGGCGGCGTTGCGCAGCCGGGCCACCGTCCCGTGGTGGTCCGCGCCCCAGATGTAGACCAGGTGGTCGAAGCCGCGGCTGAACTTCTCGACGACGTAGCCGATGTCGGAGCCGAAGTAGGTGTAGTCGCCGTTCGACTTCCGGACGACCCGGTCCTTGTCGTCGCCGTAGTCGGTCGAGCGGAACCAGAGGGCGCCGCCCTGCTCGTAGAGGTGACCCGAGGCGCGCAGGCGCTCGACCGCCCGCTCCACCCAGCCTTCGGTGTAGAGCGAGCCCTCGCTCTTCCAGGTGTCGAAGCGGACGCCGAGGCGGGCGAGCGAGGCCTCGATGCCGGCCCGCACGCTGCTCGGATGCCCACTCGCCGACGATCCAGGCGGCGTCGCGGGCCTGCCCGACGGTGGGGCCGGCCACCGCGTCGGCCGTCTCCTCGTCGCCGGCCCCGGGCGAACCGCCGGCGTCGGCTGCCTCGCCCGTGCCCTCGTCGCCGGCCGACTGGGCCGCGGCCCACACCTCCGCTGGCAGCTCGGCCGCTAGGTCGTACACGTAGGCGCCGCGGTAGCCGTCCTCGGGGATGTCCGTCCCGCGCCTGATCGCCAGCACTGACGCCCCCAGGTTCCGCACCTGGGCCCCGAAATCGTTGAAGTAGTACTCGCGCGTCACCTCGTGGCCGGCCGCCTCGAGCACGCGGCAGAGAAGGTCGCCGACGAACGCCCCCCGGGCGTTGCCGATGTGGAGCGGCCCCGTGGGGTTGGCCGATACGAACTCCACGTTGACGCGGAGGGGCCGGGCCGCCCGCAGGCGGCCCCAGGCGTCGGGGGCGGCGAGGATGCCGGCCACGAGGTCCTCCAGGGCACTCCCCGAGAGGCGCAGGTTCAGGAAGCCCGGCGGCGCGACGGCTACCGAGGCGATCGGCAAGCCGGGGCCAGGTGCGCCGGCCGCCAGCTCCGCAGCGTCGCCCGCCACCCCGCCCACGCCCTCGGCCACCCCGGCCACCAGCTCCGCGGCGAGCGCCTCGGCGATCCGGAGGGGCGGCATGCGGTAAGGGCGCGCCAGCTTCATCGCGAGGTTGGAGGCGAAGTCGCCGTGCTCGGCGCTGGCGGGGCGCTCCACCTCCACCTCGGGCAGCTCGACGCCGCCGGGCGGGACCGGCAGGGCTCCGGAGGCGACGGCGCGATCCCACGCGGCGGCGACGGCGTCGCGCACGCGGTCGCGAAGGGTGATCAACGCCGCCTGCTCCTGCACCGCGACATCCTACCCGGCGGTTGGTGAAGGCAGCCTGTGGATCCACCCACCCGTAGGTACCCCACGGGTACCACCCGGTTTGGTGTCACGCGGCACCGCATCGCTGGACGCCGTGGGCGGATCGGTGTGGTCCGGAGGGGATCGCGCGGGTGACGAACCCAACGAAGGTCATGGACAAGTACCGGGTTCCGGGCGATGATCCATCCGTCGATCGAGTAGCGGTCCGCTGAACGGGCCACCCGGGAACCGGTCGACATGCATTCATCCGCGGCATTCCCAGCCGCACGCTCGGGGATCATATCGATGGATACCGCACCGAGGGCGCGTCGACGCGCCACAACCTTCCGCCGTCTCGGCTGGCTTGTCGTGGCGGCCCTCACGTTCTCGGCCTTCTTCGCAGGACCTGGAGCTGTTCTCGGCCACACGCCGGAGGCGACTCTGACGTGCGAGACGGGCCTGTCGGTGAACCTCACGGCCTACGACCCCGGCGGAACGAACACCGTCGCCATCTCGATCGATGGTGTTCCGGTGACCGGTTCGCCATTCACGTTCGCCACCGAGTTTGTTCGTACGTATCCGCTGGGCGACCTGACGGTGCCGCACACCGCAATCGTCGTCGTCAGCGCCCACGACGACCCGACCGGCTCCGCGGGTTTCAGCAGGACGTTCAACCTAGAGCTAGGTGCCTGCCAGACGCCCACCTCGAGCGTCGACATCACCCTCTGGAAGTTCATCTGCCCGAGCTATGACGTCGTCCCGGCCAACGAAAACCCGACCAACGAGGACGCCACCGGCGGCCACGGCGACGAGCTCGACACGTCCTACCAGACGGCCAAGGTGAACCCGGCGACCGACGTCCCCCAGGAGTGCACCCCGCAGCCCGGCTGGGGGTTCACCCTGAGGGCCGGCAACGGGGGTTCCGTCATCGCCACGCCGACGACGGGCGCCGGCGGCTCGGTCACGACCACCCTCACCGGCGCCGACGCCGACCTCGTCGAGAACACCACCTGGGACACCGGCGTCGTCGTGGTCGAGGAGGTGCGGGCCGGCTACGATTTCGGCGCCCTCCGCTGCTATACGGACATCCTCAACGGCGACAACCTCGAGGGCATCTTCGGCTGGAACGGCGACGATGCCATCGTCTGCATCGCCTACAACGTGGCGGAGACCCCTCCCGATGTGCCGATCTTCAAGAAGGTGATCGTGGGCGGAAGTGCCACCTACAAGGACTTCACGTTCCAGATCACCCAGGGCACCGTGGTGACAACGGTCCCCGGCTCCGCCCTCGATAGCGGCGGCGTCTACTCGGCGCCGGCGATCGAGCCCCCGTACACGATCACCGAGACCGGCAAGCCGTCCTCCTACGTGACGACGTACACGGTCGGTAGCCCACCTCTCGTGAAGTCCACGAACTGCTCGTTCGTGGCAGACGAGGTCACTACCGAGCAGGTGAGCAACGATCTCTGTGTGATCACGAACTACTACAACCCTCCCGAAGAGCCCACCCCGACTCCGACCCCGACTCCGACCCCGACCCCGACGCCGACCCCGACCCCGACGCCGACGCCCACCCCCACGCCTGAGCCGACCCCGACCCCCCGACCGGCGAGGTCGAGGCTGCCACCGCCGTGCCCCAGGTGACCCCGCCGCCGACCGACGCCCTCGGGACGACGGGCCAGGCCTCGGGCGACAGCTGGCGGATCGCCTTCCTGGCGATCGCCGGCCTCCTCGCCACCCTTCTGCTCCTGACCCCGGTGGTGCCCGCCAGGACGCGCCGCCGCTAGGACAAGCGCGCGTTCCCCGAGACCGCGCAGGACGCCGGGACCCGGACAACCGGGCCCCGGCGTTCCGATTCCTCAGACGGGCCAGGTCTCCCCGTCGGCGACGAGGGCGACCGGGCCGTCGAACGCTGCCCGGACGGAGGCCACGGTCGCGGCCGGGTCGCGGCGCATCTGGAGGTGGGTGAGGAGCACCCGGCCGGGCCGCGTCGCGGCGGCGAGAGCACCGACCGCCGGTCCGTCGAGGTGGAGGTCGCCCACCGGGACCGGGCCCGGCCCGAAGGCGACCTCGACCAGGAGCGTGTCGCCGGGCCGGACGAGGGGCGCCAGGTCCCCAGCCCGCCCGCAGTCGCCCGAGTAGACGAGGCCCGGCGCGCGCCGGGTCGTCTGCCGGCGCGACGCGCACCGCGTAGCTCTCGTCCGTGTGGGTCACGAGGAGGCTCTCGAGCGCGAACGGCCCGACCTGCACCGTCCCTTCGCGCCGCGGCTCGACGTCCAGGGCCGCCGCGGTGAACCCGGGCTCGGCCAGGAGCCCGTCCAGGCGGGCCGCCAGGCCGGCCGGGGCGAGCACGCGCATGCGGCGCGGCGGCTTGAACTCGTAGCGCAGGTAGTGGCGGAGCGCGACCAGGTCCACGAAGTGGTCGGGATGCAGGTGGCTCACCACGACCGCCGCCGAGCGTGCTCGGCTCCAGCCGGCCGGCGAGGCCGGCGAACCCGCCCTGGCCCAGGTCGAGGCAGAGCCGGACGCCCCGGTGCTCGACGACGTAGGTGCTGGAGGCGGCGCCCGGACGATCGGGGTAGGCGGCGCCCGCCCCCACCACGAGGAGTTCCATGGCAGCGGAGGGTAGCCGGTCGAGGGCCTGCGCGACAGCCCCAAACGGTCCGAACGCCCCCGCGTGGGCGATGGGCTCGGCCGTCGACCGGTCCTACGGGGCAGGCGTCGACTTGATGGCCGGGCTGGGCCTGGGCTTCGGCGTCGGCTTCGGCTTCGGCGTGGCCTCGGGCTTGGCGGGCGTCGGCTTCGCCGTCGGCGTGGCCTCCGGCTTGCCCGGCGTGGCGGCTGGCCCGACGGGGGTGGCCTCGGGCTTGCCCGGCGGCGTCGGCTTGGGCGTCGCGTCGGGCTTGCCCTTCGGCGTCGGCCTGGGTGTGGCCTCGGGCTTGCCGGGCGCCCCGGGCGACGCGGGCGGGCGCGACAGGATCTCCTCGATCCGCTGCTCGGACCGCTCGACGGCCCGCTGGATCGCCTCGCTGGCCCGGCCGGGCACCTCGCCGACGAGCGCCCTTAGCACCGTCACGTGCCGGCCGAGCTCCACGGCGAGATGCTCCTGGCGCGTCGGGTCTGTGCCCGCGGCATCCAGCGCCGCGCCGGCCTCGCGGCGGTAGGCCTCGAGCGCCGCGGTGACGGCGCCGCCGTTGCCGGCCGCGGCGGCCTCCCGCGCCTCGGCAAGGCGCGCCTCCAGGCGTGCCAGCTCCGCCTCGGCACGGGCGGCGGCATCCGACGGCAGGGTCAGCTCCTCGGCCCAGAGGCGAACGCCGTAGAGGGGTCCGCCGGGAGCGCTGCCCGCGATGGCTCCGCCCGCCGCCAGCAGGCCGACGAGGAGGAGAGCGGCCGCGGCCGCTGCGGGAACGCGGAAGATGCGGAGGACGGCGCGAGGGCGGGATACGACCGCGAGCGCGGGCAGCGCGTCGGCTGCCGCGGCCGGCCTGCGATGCGCCTCGGCCATCACCCGGGCGCGGACGCGGCCGACCGCCGCCGGATCGGACCGCAGGCGGTCGCCGGCGTAGGCGTCGAGCAGCGAGCCAAGCTCGCCGTCGTCGCCCCAGTCGTCGCGCTCGTTTTCGATCATTCGCCGCGGTCCTCTTCGGCCGGTGTCTTCGCGCTCGTCCCCACGCCCAGGCCCAGGTGGCGCCGGAGCGAGGCGATCGCCCGGAACTGGATCCCCCGGACCGTTCCTTCCTGCTTGCCCATCGCCTCCGCGGCCTCCCGCGCCGAGAGCCCGGCGAAGAACCGCAGCGCGATCGCGTCGCGCTGCTCGTCGGTGAGCCGCGCCAGCGCGGCCGCGACGGCGTCCATCTGCTGCCGGGCGAGGGCCTGCGCCTCGGGACCGGCGTCCTGGCCGGGCCGTTCCGCCAGCCCATCGAGCTCGACGTGCTCGCGGTTCGTCCGGAGGTGATCGATCACCACGTTCCTGGCCAGCCGGAAGAGCCAGCCCCCGAAGGGGACGCCCCGCTGCTCGTAGCGCGGGAGCGCCTCCAGGGCCTTGACGAAGACGAGCTGCGCAAGGTCCTCCGCGTCGCTCGGGCGGCGAACGCGGGCGGCGACGTAGCGGTAGACGGGCTCGTGGTAGTGGTCGAAGAGCCGGCCGAACGCCTCCGCGTCGCCTGCCTTCGCCGCCGCCACGAGCTCCTCGACCGCGGCGTCGTCCGTACGTGTCATAACGAGCCGGGGCCCATGTCGTTAGGGTGCGTCGCCGGCTCGTGGCCCGCGCAGCCGGCCGGGGATCTCCACCCGCGACCCGGCCCGCGCCTCCCCGGGATCGCGGCGGATCGCCAGCTCCGCGAAGCCGGCCGCCCCGGCGACCCGGTAGGCGTGGGCCAGGCCGTAGGCGAAGGAGGCGGCCCGGTGGGCGTCCGAGCCGGCCGTCACGAGCTCCCCGCCGAGCTCCCGGAAGCGGGCCACCACCCAGGGCGCGGGATACGTCTCGCGCGGCGCCTGGCGGAGCCCGGAGCTGTTCACCTCGAGGCCCGTGCCGGTCTCGACCAGCGCCCGCAGCACGGGCTCGTGGACCTCCGGCGCGGCGGCGAACGCGGCCGGCCGCACGTGGGCCGCGAGGTACCTCTTGACGTAGTCGAGGTGGCCGATCGTGTCGAAGAGCTCACTCCGGGCCGCGGCGACGACCTCCGCGAAGTAGGGGGCCACGATCTCCCCGAACGATTTGCCGGCCACCCAGGCGGCCACCCGGCTCCCGGTGTAGGGCGAGGACGCCATGACGTGGACCGAGCCGATCGCGAAGTCGTACGGGTGGCGTGCGAGGTGCTCGCGGATCTCGGCCTCGCGGCTCGATTCGTATGTGATCTCGACCCCGAAGCGGACCGCGACGCCGCGGTCGGCCCAGCGCTCGGCCGCCTCACGGACGAGGCGCTCGCGGCGGGCGAAGTCGGCGAAGGCGAAGGCGGGCGCCCGGGGATCGAAGTCGAGGTGGTCCGTGATCGCGATCTCGGGGATGCCCCGCTCCACCGCGGCCGCGCAGTAGACGTCGAGCGGGACGTCGCTGTCGGGCGAGAGGTCGCTGTGGAGGTGGGAGTCGAGCGGGAGGTCGCGGTCGACCCGGGGGTCGGGGGCCGGCAGGACCTCGGTGGCCGTCACCCGGCGACGAGCCCCAGCTCGCGGCCCACCCGGCCGAACGCGGCGAGGCAGGCATCCAGCTCGTCGTCGGAATGGGCGGCGGTCACGATCGTCCGGAGGCGGGCGCCGTCGAGGGCGACCGTGGGGTAGACGACCGAGGTCGCCCAGACGCCCTCGTCGAGGAGCCGGTCGGCGAAATGGATCGCCGTCGCCGAGTCGCCGACCATGACCGGCGTGATCGGCGTCTCCGAGACGCCGATGTCGAAGCCGAGCGAGCGCAGCCCCTCCTTGAAGCGCCGGGTGTTCGCCCAGAGGCGCTCGATCAGCTCGGGCTCCTCCTCGAGGACCCGGATGGCGGCCAGGCAGGCGGCCGCCACCGCCGGCGGCGCCGAGGTGGAGAAGAGGAACGGGCGGCCGCGCTGGATGAGCATCTCCCGGAGCGCCAGCGGCCCGGCGACGTACCCGCCGAGGACCCCGATCGCCTTGCTGAGGGTGCCCACCTGGATCGCGACCCGGCCGTGGAGGTCGAAGTGGTCCACCGTCCCGCGGCCGTTGCGCCCCAGCACGCCGGAGGCGTGGGCGTCGTCGACGAGGACGGCCGCCCCGAACGCCTCCGCCGCCTCCACGATCGCCGGCAGCGGGGCGATGTCGCCGTCCATGCTGAAGACGCCGTCGGTCACGACGAGGATCGCCCGGTACGGCTGCCCGTCCGCCTGGCCCTCGCGCCGCGCGGCGTCGAGGAGCTCGCGCAGGTGGGCCATGTCCTTGTGGCGGTAGATCACCCGCGGCGCCCTGCTGAGGCGCATCCCGTCGATGATCGAGGCGTGGTTGAGCTGGTCGGACACGATGAGGTCCGGCTCGCCGGCGACGACCGGGATGACCCCCGTGTTGGCGGTGAAGCCCGACTGGAAGGTGAGGACCGCCTCGACGTGCTTGAACGCGGCGAGCGCCGCCTCCAGCTCCTCGTGGAGGGTCATCGTCCCGGAGATCGTGCGCACCGCGCCGGAGCCGGCCCCGAAGCGCCGGGCGGCCTCGGCCGCCGCCTCGACGAGGCGGGGATGCGTGTTGAGGCCCAGGTAGTTGTTCGAGGCGAGGCTGATCACCTCCCGCCCATCCACGGTCACCCGGGTCCGGTTCGCGGAGCTCATGACCCGCAGCGGCCGGTAGAGGTGGGCGGCCCTGAGCTCGTCGAGCTCTGTCGAGAGGTGGGCCAGGGGGTTCGCGGTGTTCGTCACGGCCTCGATCTCCTCTCGGCGGGGTGCCCCGGGCGCGGGCGACGCGCGCACCCACCGCGTGTCCCTGGGCCCTGGCGCGGGCGGCGGGTCACGCGGTCCAGTCCATGATCACCTTGCCCGCGTCGCCGGAGCGGGCCGCGGCGAACGCGGCCTCGTGCTCGCGGAACGGGAAGCGATGGGTGATCGCCGGCGTGATGTCCAGGCCGGACTGGAGCATCACCGTCATCTTGTACCAGGTCTCGTACATCTCCCGGCCGTAGATGCCTCGCAGGGTCAGCATCTTGAAGACGATCTCGTTGACGTCCAGCGAGATCTCCTCGGTCGGGATTCCCAGGATCGCCACACCGCCGCCGTGGGCCATGCTCCCGATCGCCGCGCGGAGGGCCGCCGCGTTGCCGGACATCTCCATGGCGACGTCGTAGCCCTCGACGAGCCCCAGGTCGCGGCCGACCTCGCGGAGGTCGCGCTCGCGAGGATCCACGGCGACGGTCGCGCCCATGCGCAGCGCGATCTCGCGGCGCGTGGCGTTCGGCTCGGAGACGACGATGTGGCGGGCCCCGGCGTGGCGGGCGACCGCCGTCGCCATCAACCCGATCGGCCCCGCTCCCGAGACGAGGACGTCCTCGCCGAGGAGGGGGAAGGCGAGCGCGGTGTGGACCGCGTTGCCGAAGGGGTCGAAGATCGCGGCGACCTCCTCGTCGATCCCCGGCCAGTGATGCCAGATGTTGGTCATCGGGAGGACCACGTACTCGGCGAAGGCCCCGTCCCGCCCGACGCCCAGGCCGATGGTCCTGGCGCAGAGGTGACGGCGGCCGGCCAGGCAGTGGCGGCAGCGACCGCAGACGACGTGACCTTCGCCGCTGACGATCTCACCGGGCCGGAAGTCGGCCACGTTGGAGCCGACCGCGACGATCTCGCCGACGAACTCGTGGCCGACGACGAGGGGCGGGACGATCGTCTTCGCGGCCCAGGGATCCCAGGCCGCGATGTGGAGGTCCGTGCCGCAGATCCCCGTCCGGCGGATCCTCACGAGGACGTCATTGATCCCGATCTCGGGCACGGGGACCTCGCGCAGCTCGAGCCCGGGCCCGGGGGCCATCTTCACGAGGGCGAGCATGGACGCCTCCTGTGCACTGCCCGGCGCACCGTCACCCTCGGCGCCGGTCCGCGGCCGCGAGCGAGAAGCGCCGCCGCCGCCCGGATTCTGCGCCCTTCGCCGCCGCCGCGCCGCCGCCAGCAGCCGGGCGCCGGTGCCCCTGCCGGCCGCGCGCAGGCGTCCCGCTCGGCGGCAGCCCGGAGAGTCGCTCAGGCCGTTCGGCCCGCCAGCAGGCGCGCCGCAGGCGATCCCGCGGGGGCCGCGCCGTCGGCGTCGACGATCGGGTTCGTCAGCGACCCGATCCCCTCCACCTCGACGCGCACGACGTCGCCCGGCGCCAGGAAGACCGGCGGGTCGCGGAAGACGCCGACGCCGGAGGGGGTGCCGGTGATCAGGAGGTCACCCGGCTCGAGGGTGATGGTGGCGGAGATGAAGGCGATCAGCTCGGCGACGGAGAAGACCATGTCGGAGGTGCGGCCGTCCTGGACCCGGATCTCGCGCCCGGCGTCGGGGCCGCCGGCCGGGGTGTGGTAGGCGCGCACGACGAGGTCGCCGGGGTCGCCCAGCTCGTCGGCGGTGACGAGACACGGCCCGAGCGGCAGGAAGGTGTCGGAGCCTTTGGCCCGGAGCCACTGGCCGTCGCCGCGCTCGCCCTCGTGGAGCGCGGGCTTGCTGCCCTGGAGGTCGCGGGCGGAGACGTCGTTGGCGGTGGCATACGCGGCGACGTGGGCCAGGGCGTCGGCCGCGGCGACGCGGCGGGCCCGCCGCCCGATCACGACGGCGAGCTCGGCCTCGAGGTCCAGGGCATGGGTGACGGCCGGGCGGATCACCGGCTCGCCGTCGCCGACCACTGCGTTGCCGAACTTGGCGAAGAGGAGCGGCCGGGTCGGGAGCGGGAGCCCCTGCTCGCGGACGTGGCCGGCATAGTTCTGGCCGATGCAGACGATCTTGCCCGGGTCGAGCGGGGCGACGAGGCGCAGGGCGTCGAGCGGGGTGCCCACCAACCCGGCCCGGTGCGCCCGCTCGACCGCGGCCCGGGTCTCGGCGAGGCCGTCGTCCTCGGCGAGGAGCCCCCGCGGATCGAGGATCGCGAGCTCGTCTGCGAGGCCCGCGTGCTCAGCGAGGAGCGCCAGGGTGAGGACACGGTCGCCCTCGAGGATGCCGGCGACCGGAAGGCCGAGGTCGTCGAGGTGGGCGACGAGGCGCAAGGGCCGGTCCTCCTGGTGGCTAGCCGGCGCCAGGCGTGGCCGAGGGCGCCGCCGACGGGCCGGCGCCGGGCACGGCGTTCTGGCACTGCGGCTCCGGGCCCCGGTCGGCGCTCTGGGCGCTGAACGTCGCGATGACAGCTGGGTCGAGGGAGTCGAGGAGCAGGACCCGTCCCCAGACGACGGCGGCGTAGGGCGTCGGAAGATCGTCGAAGCGCGCGACCACGACGGAGGCGGTGGGCGGGAAGGAGCAGAGCGGGCTCGCCGGCAGCTGCTGCTGGAGGGTTCGCAGCGCGGCCTGGGCGTCGTCGTCGCAGCCCTCGGGGCAGCGGTAGAGAACCGTCATCTGGCCGTGCTCCAGGTTGTGGATCCAGCCCTGGGGATCGGTCCGGTCGTCGGCGCCGTAGAAGCGGGGGGCGATCGGCCCGTACCGCGAGTCGTTGTAGTGGGGCCCGGAGGTCGGGGGGCAGAACTCGTAGCGGACCCGGCCCCCGGTGTCGACATGATCGCGGCCCAGGTCGCGCGTCACCTGGCCCAGGCGGGGAGTGGCATCCGGCGCGGGCGCCGCGGTCGGCTCGGGCTGGAGCACCGTCTCACAGGCGTAGGCGGGCTGGCTCGCCCCCAGGAACAGGAATGCGCCACCGACGGCGACGACGGTCACGACCGCCGCCCCGATGATCGCCCCCCGGTAGCGCTCCAGGGCGGACCGCGGGGCGGTTGACGCAGGACGGGTGCGGCGGTCGGGCGGGGCCGCCCCGGCCGAGGCGCCCCGAGTGGGCGGGGCGGGCGGCGGCTGCGAGGCGGGGGTCGCCGGGGCCGTCGAGCTGGCGGGTCGGGTGGTCCGGGAGCGCTTCGACACGGGGGACGGTCCTCGAGGATCGCTGGGTCGATGGAGCGGACAGGGTACCCGAGGAGACGGGATCGGGCCGCAGACGAGATCGCGGGCGGCGGGCCCGAGGGCGGCCGCGACCGGCGACCGGCGGGCCGGCGACCGGCGGCACTGCGCTGGCGATCGGCGGGCCGGCGACCGGCGGCACTGCGCTGCTCCGGCGGCAGTGCGCTGCTCCGGCGGCCGCCAATTCCCTCGCCAATGCTCGGCCACGCAGCGGTATCGGAGAGCAGCCCAGGCGCGGCGCTCCCTCGCGGGGCGGCCCCAGCCGTGGCGGGTCCCGGGGCGGTCCCTGGAGCGGGAGGCGGTCCTCGCTGCCGTGCATGCGGTGCGTGTCGGCAGTGCTGTCGGGGGTCTGGGCTTGAGCTCGGGTCGAGAAACCGCCGGGTGGTGGCCGAGATCCCGGGTTAGTGCGGCGCAGCAGGGCGTTGGCGAGGGTTTGCGGGCGGGCGCTCTGCCGCCGACGGACGGTGACCGGTTTCGTTGACCGCCGCCGCGCCGGCGCGGGACGGCGGCCTCACTCCTCGGTCAGCCAGGCCTTCACGGACGGGCGGGTGAGGCCGAGCAGGAGGAGGACACTGAAGGCTGCCGGGATGACGGCCGTGGCCGGCGCCGGGCCCAGGAGGAGGAGCGGGATCGCCGGGATCGTCAGGGTCGAGAGGCCGACGGCGAGGCCGCGGGCCGCCTGCTTGCGCTGGAGGACCATGGTGATCGTGAAGATCGTGTAGGCGAGCAGGACCATGGCGACGATCCCGGGGATGCTGAGCGGGTTGGAGATGGCCTGGTCCACCACCCAGCGCAGGGAGACGCCGATGATCCCCAGGATGAGGAACGCGTAGCCGAGGAAGACGAGCAGGCCGGCCGGGGGAAGCCGGCGACCGGGGGCGGGCGCCATGGCGCCGATTCTGCCACGCGGGGGCCGCCCCCGGCGGCGGGCACTCCTCCCGTCGCGGCGCCCCGATTCCGCCACCCCCGCGAAACCCACTTGACACCGCAACGACACGCCGGTACCGTCCGCTAAACCGGTTTGCTAAACCGGTTTGCGCCGCGGTGAACGTCCCCGTCCCCCGTCCCGCCGGCGCGCAGGAGGAGCACAGCCACGTGGAGCAGCAGCGGGACCGGCCGCGCATCGCCGACGTCGCCCGCGAAGCGGGCGTGTCGAAGACCGCGGTCTCGTTCGCCTTCAACAGCCCGGAGCGCCTGAGCCCCGACACGGCGACGCGCATTCGCGCCGTCGCCGACACGCTGGGGTACCGGCCCCATCCGGTGGCTCGCATGCTGACCCAGCGGCGCACGCGGACCCTGGGGATCCTCACGCCGCAGGCCCTCTCGGTCGTCTTCGCCAACCCGTTCTTCGCGACCTTCAGCGAGGGCGTGGCGGCAGCGGCCGAGGAGGCCGGCTATGGGCTCCTCTTCGTCTCGCCGGTCTACGGCTCGCTCGCCCGCGCGGTCGGGCGGGCCACCGTGGACGGCTTCGTCGCGATCGGCCTCTCGGAGGAGCACCCGGAGGTCGGGCAGATCCGCAGCGCGGACATGCCGATCGTGCTCGTCGATTCAGCCGCGTTCCCGGAGCACGTCGCCGTCGACGTCGACGACGAAGGAGGCGCCCGGTCGGCCGCGGAGCACCTGCTGGCGCTCGGCCACCGCGACTTCCTCGTCATCGGGGTGGAGCCGCCGACGCCGGGCGCGCAGACCGAGTTCGGAGGCATCGTGGGGCGGCGGCTGGCCGGCTACCGCGCGGCGTTCGACAGCGCCGGTGTCGAGCTTCCGGACGACCAGATCGTCGTCGGGCCCGCGTCCGTCGACGGTGGGGCAGCGTGCTTCACGAGGGCCTGGGAGGACGGCCTTCGTCCCACCGCGGTCCTCGCCATGAGCGACGTGATGGCGATCGGGGCGATCAGCGCGGCCGGACGGCTCGGCCTCGGCGTGCCGGACGACCTGAGCGTCGTCGGGTTCGACGACATCGAGCTCGCCCGCCACATCCAGCCGCCCCTCACGACCGTGCGTCAGCCCGTCCGCCGCAAGGGCGAGGAGGCGTGCCGCCTCCTCCTTGCGGCCATCGAACGGCGGGAGACGCGACCCGACCATCGCCGCCTGGAGACCCGGCTGATCGTGCGGGCCTCCAGCGGACCGGCGCCGCGGCGGCGCCAGGAGGTGGCAGGGGGCACCTGACCGACCGGAGGAGCGGGCCGTCGCGCGAGCGAGGGCCCGGACCGGAACCTGTCCGCACCGTGCGGCGGGTCCACAATGACGTCGCCGGCGCCACCAAGGCTGCCGGCTGCAGGAGGAACAAAGAGACAGATGCATCGAACAACCAAGCTGGTGACCGCGCTCGGCGCGCTCGCCATCGTCGTCGGCGCGTGCGGCGGCGGGGCCTCCCCGTCGGCAGCGCCCGCTACCGAGGCGCCCTCGGTGGCGCCCGAAGAGACCCCGGCCCCGACCGAGGCCGCCTTCCCGACGGGCGACTTCAAGCTCCGCCTGTGGACCAAGGAAGGCGAGGCCGACGGCAGCCTGCAGTACGTGCAGAAGCTCGCCGCCGCCTACACGGCCCTCCGCCCGAACGTCACGTTCGACGTCCTGAACAAGGACGTGGAGGCCCTCCGCGAGGACTTCCAGACGGCCAGCCTCGCCGGCGATCCGCCCGAGGTCCTGTGGACCGTCGCCGACCACATCGGCCCGTTCACCGCGGCCGACCTCATCCTGCCGCTCGACGGCCTCGTCGACAAGACGACCTTCGTGCCGGCCGCCGCCGACATCGTCACGGCCAACGGCACGCTGTGGGGCGCCCCGGTGTCCTTCGGCAACCAGCTCATGCTCTACTGGAACAAGGAGCTCGTCGGTGACGCGGCCCCGGCCGACAGCGACGCCATGCGCGCCAAGGGCAAGGAGCTCACCACCGGCGGCAACTACGGGCTGGTCTTCAACCAGACCGAGTCCTTCTGGATGTTCCCCTTCCTGGGCGGCTTCGGCGGCAGCGTCTTCGCCGAGGACGGCGTGACGCCGACCCTGAACACCGACGCCATGAAGAGCGCCCTGCAGTTCATGTACGACCTCAAGTACACCGACAAGATCATGCCGACCGAGGCCGACTACAACGTCGCCGACGGGCTCTTCAAGGACGGCAAGGCCGCCATGATCATCAACGGCGACTGGACGCTCGGCGCCTACGCCGAGGTGTTCGGCGACAAGCTGGGCGTCGGCCCGATCCCGCAGCTCACCGGCTACGACTACCCGGCGCCCTACGTCGCCGGCACCTTCATCATGGTGGCCAAGACGGTCGCCGAGAACCCCGACCTGCAGACGGTCGTCGCCGACTTCATCAAGTTCGCGACCAGCGAGGCCTCGCAGGTCGACATGGTGAAGACCCTCAAGCGCCTGCCGGGCAACGCGTCGGCCATCGAGGACGCGGTCGTCGTCGGCGACGCCCTCCTCGGCGGGGCGGCCGTGGCCGCCACCAAGGGCGTCCCCCAGCCGACCAACCTGGAGATGCGCTGCGTCTTCGACTCGGCGACCGCCGCCGTCCGTGACATGTACACGGGCAACAGCGACATCGCCGGCATCGTCGCCACGATGCAGACGGCAACGGAGACCTGCATCTCGCAGCTGTAGCCGTGCGAGAGCCCCGGGGCCTGCGCCCCGGGGCTCTCATCTCCTGACGGATCGATCGTGCGGCGGGGCCCGCAACACTGAGGGAGGATCCGTTGAGCCTGGACGCGGTCACGACCGCCATCGGTCAGGTCGGGCTGACGCTCGTCGTCATCGCCGGCGTCGTGGTGGTGCTCGAGGGCCTGCTCTACCTGCTCCTGGTGCGGCTGGTCAAGACGAGATACGCGATCCCGATCATGCTCGTGGCCCCGGCCGTCCTGGGCCTCCTGATCCTGATCGGCTACCCGCTCCTGTGGGAGCTCAACGTCTCGTTCACGAACATGAGCCTGCGGAACTTCCGGGACCCGGGGTTCCTGGGGCTCCAGACCGACATGTTCGTCGGCCTGGCGAACTACATCGAGGTCTTCACCCAGCCCGTCCTCAAG
Organism: uncultured Chloroflexia bacterium; assembly: GCA_963709605.1. Classification (GTDB taxonomy): domain Bacteria; phylum Chloroflexota; class Limnocylindria; order Limnocylindrales; family CSP1-4; genus CTSoil-043. The sequence goes on from CAVPWX010000007.1 coordinate 483,210, forward strand.
CTGACCGGGTTCTGGCAGCTCCTGGCCCAGACCATCCTGTGGACGTCGATCAACGTCTTCTTCCACGTGTCCCTGGGGATGGCGCTCGCGCTGCTGCTGCACCGCAAGATGCGCGGCAAGGGGATCTACCGGGCCCTGATCATCCTGCCGTGGGCGGTGCCCCAGATCATCGCCCTGCTCATCTGGCGGACCGAGTACAACTTCGAGTACGGCGCGGTCAACCAGCTCCTCGGCCTGATCGGCCTGGGCCCCTACCCCTGGCTCTCCGACCCGGTCTGGAACTTCGCCGCGATGGTGATCACGAACGTCTGGCTCGGCGTCCCCTTCATGATGGTGATCATCCTGGGCGGCCTCCAGAGCATCCCCTACGACTACTACGAGGCAGCCGAGATCGACGGCGCGACCAGCCGCCAGTCGTTCCGGGCGATCACCCTGCCGCTGCTCCGCCCGGTCCTGACGCCGGCGATCATCCTGGGGACCGTGTGGACGTTCAACAACATCAACGTCCCCTTCTTCATCAACCAGAACGAGCTGGAGACGAGTGACATCCTGGTCACGGCCCTGTTCCGGCAGGCGTTCCAGTACAACCGCTACGGCGACGCCGCGGCGTTCGCCTTCGTGATCTTCCTGCTCCTGCTCGCGTTCACCGTCGTCTACGTCCGCAGGACGGGCAGCCTGAAGGGGGCCTACGAATGAGCGGTTCCTCGGTCATCCCGTCCACCCCCCTCGCCAAGGCTGCCGGCACCGCCAAGGTATCGGCGCCCAGCGGCCGCGAGGACAAGCCGCTCAAGCGCCTCGTCATCCACCTCATCCTGATCGCGACCGCGATCATCGCCGCGTTCCCGATCCTGCGCGTCTTCAGCGTCGCGCTCCGGCCGGGCAACAAGCTCCTGGACCCGACCTTCACCCTGATCCCCGAGGGCGCCACGCTGGAGTCGTTCCAGCACGTGCTGTCCGACACGGACCTGCCGCTGTGGCTCTTCAACAGCCTGGTCGTGACCACGGGCACCGCGGTCATCGGCGTGATCATCGCGGCCACGTCGGCCTACGCGTTCAGCCGCTACAAGTTCCCGGGCCGCGGCATCGGGCTCACGACGCTCCTCGCGACCCAGCTCATCCCGGCGGCGATGCTCCTGGTCCCGATCTACCTCCTCGCCGTGCAGCTCAAGCTGGCGAACACGTACATCGGCCTGGTCATCGGCCTGTCCGTGACGGCCGTGCCCTTCAGCATCTGGATCCTGAAGGGCTACTACGACACGGTGCCCATCGAGCTCGAGGAGGCCGCCCGAATCGACGGCTGCTCGCAGCTGGAGGCGTTCTACCGCATCCTCCTGCCGCTCTCGACGCCGGCCCTCGCGATCGTCTTCCTCTTCAACTTCCTGGCCGCCTGGAACGACTACTTCCTGGCCCGGATCCTCATCTCGAAGAACGAGCTGCTGACCTGGCCGCTGGGCCTCCAGCGCTTCCAGCAGCAGTTCCAGACCCAGTGGAACGATCTCGCGGCGTCGTCGATCCTGATCTCGATCCCGGTGATCCTCCTGTTCCTGTACTCGTCCAAGTGGCTCGTCTCCGGCGTCACGGCCGGCGGCGTCAAGGGCTGAAGCGCGGCGCCCCGGTCCCCGGTCACCCGGGGGCCGGGGACCCGTCGCACGTCAGTGGTGCATGACCTCGCGCCACGGGCCGAAGAGCACCTCGAACGTCTCGGGCTCGACAAGGTCGCGGACGAGGACCGCAAGGCCCGCGTTCGAGATGCAGGCCGGGAGGCGCGACCGGCCGGCCTTCGGACCGCAGATCTGGTGGGCGATGCCGGCGGCAGCGGCCTCGAGGGCGACGATCGCCTCCGAGCGGCCGTCGGCGCGCCCGAGCACGAGCGCCCGGGCACGGGCGGCCGGCATCGTCGCGCCGGCGAGGGGGTTCACCATCCACCAGCGCCACGCGGCCTCCTTCTCGAGCGACCGGCGCTCCGCCGGGGTGAGACGGGAGGCCCGCGAGAGAAGGTCGAGGACGACGTCGCCGTTCGGCCCCAGGTCGGCCGCGGTGATCGGCCGCTCGTGGGTCACGAGGTGGAACGCGGCTGCGGGGAGCGGGGCATCCCCGGCCACCCGGCCGGCCCGGCTCGAGCCGGGCTCCGGCGTCCGCCCCGGACCGGCACTCCCCGTGCCGGCGGCCGTCGTCTCGGCGACGATCTCCTCGAGCCCGCCGTCGGTCGACGGGCGGCCGGACCGCCCGAACCTTCACGCGCATCTCGCACGCCCCTGACCGAACCACCTGAGGTCCAGCCCGTGTCCATCGTAACCCCAGCCTGGGTCCGCGACGCCGTCTTCTACCAGGTCTTCCCGGACCGGTTCGCGCGGAGCGGCCGGGTCGATCCCCCCGGCCCGCTCGAGGACTGGGACGCAGCCCCCACCCCCCACGGCTTCAAGGGCGGGGACCTGTACGGGATCGTCGACCGGCTCGACTACCTGCAGGCGCTGGGCGTCACGGCGATCTACCTCAACCCGATCTTCGCCTCGGCCTCGAACCACCGCTACCACACCTACGACTACCTTGCGGTGGACCCGCTCCTCGGCGGGAACGCCGCTTTCCGCGAGCTCCTCGACGCCGCCCACGCCCGGGGGATGCGGGTGGTCATCGACGGCGTCTTCAACCATGCGAGCCGCGGGTTCTGGCCGTTCAACCACATCCTCGAGTGCGGCCTCGGGTCACCGTACCTCGACTGGTTCCACGTGAACCGGGACCACCTGGCGACGGGCCGGCCCCTGCGGGCCTACCCCGACGAGTCGCTCCGCCTCGCCGTCGCGGACAGCCAGTGGGCGGAGACGCACGCCGACGGCGTCGAGTCGGTCCACTCGCTCGGCTATCGGGCCTGGTGGGACCTGCCCGCGCTTCCCAAGCTCAACACGGACAACCCGAAGGTCCGCGAGTACCTCTTCGACGTCGCCGAGCACTGGATCCGCTTCGGGGCGGACGGCTGGCGCCTGGACGTCGCCGCGGAGATCGACGACGACGAGTTCTGGCGCGAGTTCCGGCGGCGCGTGAAGGCGATCGATCCCGAGGCGTACATCGTCGCCGAGATCTGGCACGAGGACCACCGCTGGCTCGGGGGCGACCAGTTCGACGCGTACATGAACTACCCGCTCGCGGAGGCGGCCATCTCCTTCTGCGCCGGCCGGCACCTCGACGAGCGGGTCGTGGGCCAGCACGGCGAGCTGGCCGCGAACATCCGCAGGGAGGACGGGCCGACGTTCGCCGCGCGGCTCTCCCACGCCCTCTCGTGCTACGACCCGGCCGTCAACGCCGTGCAGCTCAACCTGCTCGGCAGCCACGACACGCCGCGCGCCATCACGATGTGCGGGGGCGATCGCGACGCCCTGCGCCTCGCCACGGTGGTCCTGATGACCGTGGCCGGCGCGCCGTGCATCTACTACGGCGACGAGATCGGCATGGCCGGGGAGCAGGACCCGCACAGCCGCGGGTCGTTCCCGACCGACGAGGGCGCCTGGGATCTCGACCTGCTGGCGTTCTTCCGGGGGATGACCGCGCTTCGCCACGGCAACGCCGCGCTCCGGCGCGGCGAGTTCGCGATCGCCGGGGCGGCCGGGGCGGCGGTGGCCTATCGCCGCTGGGACGCCGACGCGGCGTTCGTCGTCTGCCTGAACGCGGGCGACGAGCCGGTGCGCCTCGGCCTCTCGCTCCCGGGGCTGGAGGGCGGCACGCTCGGCCCGGTCGCCCCGGCGGGGTGGCCGTGGGGGGCCGGCGAGGACGTCGCGGTCTCCGTCGACGGCCGCGCGTCCATCGAGCTCCCGGCCCGCGGCGCGCGACTCCTCCGCGCTCACTGATCGCCGCCCCGGCCCTCGAACCGCACGCAGCAACCACCTCGAGAGGGAGCACGACGATGTCGACCACAAGGGCGCGAACCCGGTCCGCGCGGCCGATCGGCCTCCTCGCGGCGCTGGCCGTGGCGGCCGTGGTCGGGAGCGCCCTGGCGGCCTGCGGGCCGTCGCCGTCTCCCACCCCGCCGCCGTCCGCTCCGCCTGTCGCCGTCGCCGACAGGGCGCCCCTCGCCCCGGATGGGCAGATCGACGAAGCCGGGATCGCCCACGACAGCCGGGACGACCTGTACCGGACGCCCTTCGGGGCCGTGCCGGCCGGAACCGAGGTCCTGCTGCGCATGCGGGCCACGGCGGGAGACCTGACCGCCGCGACCGTGCGGGTATGGGACGAGCTGGCGGGGATCCAGGCCCTGATCCCGATGGAGGTGATGGCCAGCGACCGGACGGCCGGCGAGCACGGCATCGACTACTGGCAGGCGACGATCCGGACCTCGGCGCAGCCGACGATCCTGTGGTACCGGTTCATCGTCCGGGACGGGCCGACGACCCGCTACCTCGAAGACGATCCGCCCGACGACGGCGCCGCCGTCCCGGAGGGCGCCGACGGCGGGACCGGGCGCGTCTACGAGGAGAGCATCGACGCCTCGTGGCAGATCGTCGTCCACGAGCCGTCCTTCGAGACGCCGGCCTGGGCGCACGGCGCCGTCGTCTACCAGGTCTTCCCGGACCGCTTCTACGACGGCGACCCGGCGAACAACCCGACGCCCGACGCGGAGCAGGGGACCGAGGGGGCGGCCCGTTTCCGCTATGGCGACGTCTACGGCAACCCGATCCTCGTAAAGACGTGGGACGAGCTCCCCGAGGGCCACTGCCGGGCCTACCAGGGCGTCCCCTGTGACGAGGGCCCGCTCGGCCGTGACTTCTTCGGCGGCGACCTCGCCGGGGTCACGGCCAAGCTCGACGACCTGGCCGCCCTCGGCGTCACCGTCATCTACTTCAACCCGGTCTTCGCGGCGCCCTCGAACCACCGCTACGACACGAGCAGCTACGCGTTCGTGGACCCCGACCTCGGGACCGAGGCCGACCTCGAGCGCCTCCTCGCGGAGGCGAAGGCGCGCGGGATCCGCGTCCTCCTCGACGGCGTCTTCAACCACGTCTCGGCCGACTCGCCGTGGTTCGACCGCGAGCGACGCTTCGAGGAGACCGGCGCCTGCGAGGCCGCCGAGTCGACCTACCGGAGCTGGTTCACGTTCCGCGCCCCGAAGCCGAACGAGCCGTCCCCCTGCGCCGCGTCCGCCGCCGGCGTCGACGACACCTACTACGTCGGCTGGTTCGGATTCGACACGATCCCCGAGGTCGTGGAGCAGGGCGCCGTCTTCGACCTCTTCACGGGCCCCGACGGCGTCGTCGGACGCTGGGTGAAGGCCGGGACGGCGGGCTGGCGCCTCGACGTCATGGACAACATGAGCCACGGGTTCCTGCGCAAGATCCGCGAGGCGACCAAGGCGGCCGATCCCGAGGCGCTCGTCCTCGGCGAGCAGTGGCTCGACAGCTCCGCCTGGCTCCTGGGCGACCAGGCGGACACGACCATGAACTACCGCTTCCGGCGCGCCGTGATCGGCCTCGTCAACGGCGCCACCGCCGACCTCGACGGCGCGATCAGCGGGCTCTCGCCCTCCCAGTTCGCGGCGCGGATGGAGAGCGTCATGGAGGACTACCCGAAGCCGGCCTGGGACGCGCTCCTCAACCTCGTCGACAGCCACGACACGACGCGGATCCTGTGGACGCTCGCTCCCGGCAAGGACGACCCGGCGGTGAAGGAGTCGGCGGCGGGCCTTGCCGAGGCGAAGTCGAAGCTCCGCCTGGTGTCCGCCCTCCAGCTCACCTGGCCAGGCATGGCCTCGATCTACTACGGCACGGAGGCCGGCCTCACCGGCCACGACGACCCCGACGACCGGCGGCCCTACCCGTGGGACGCGATCGACTCGGAGCTCCGCGACTGGTACCGGACCCTCGGCCAGCTGCGGGGCGCCCACGAGTCGCTCCGGACCGGGGACCTGCAGTTCCTGGGGGCCGACGACGCGGCGGGGACCCTGGCCTACCTGCGGCGGGCAGACGAGGAGGCGGCCGTCGTCGTCCTCAACCTCGCCACCGAGGAGCGCACGGTCGCGCTGGAGCTCGCCGGGTCGCTGCCGCGCGGCGCCGTGCTGGCGGACGCGCTCGGTGACGCCTCGGTCACGGTCGGCGACGCTCCGGCCTCGATCACGCTGCCGGGCCGCGGCGCCGCGGTGCTGCTGACGGCGGAGGGGACCGACCTGCTCGGCCCCGTAGCGCCTGCGGCCCTCGGCGCGTCCGGGGGCTCGGTCCCGGTCGAGCTGACCTGGCAGGCGGTCCCGGACGCCGCCGCGTACGACGTGCTCCGGTCGATCGTGCCGGGCGGGGGCTACGAGCTCGTCGGCACGGCCGCGGAGGCGGTGTTCTCCGACGCGACCGTCCGCCCCGGCACCCGCTACTACTACGTCGTCGTCGCCCGGGACGCGGCCGGCAACGCCGTCGCCGCGCTCCGCGGAGGCGGCCGCCCTGCCCGAGCTCGCGATCGAGGAGGCCCGCCTCGAGGAACCCGCCGAGGTCAGCCAGCCGCTCTCCGCCGTCGAAGCGGGAGCGCCGATCCGGGCGCTCGTGCGGGCGAACGGCACCGAGGCGCCGGGCCCCGTCGTCGGCGTGCGGGCCCAGCTCGGCTTCGGGCCGGCCCGCGGCGACCCGGCGACGGAGTACGCCTGGAGCGAGATGGCCTTCGAGGCCGACGCCGACGGCGCCGACCGCCTCGGGCGGCACGCGTCCGGCCCGAGGAGAGGGCACGTTCAACGTCGTCCTCCGCGTGTCGACCAACGACGGCCGCGACTGGGAGTACGCGGACCGCGGCGGGATCGTGACCGTGGACACGACACCGTGGGGCTACCGGCCCGACCAGGCGGTGACGCTGACCGCGACGCCGGCCGCGGACACCGAGCCGCCGCCGGCCCCGGCGGCGCCGACCGTGGCGACGGTGGCCGGCGCGTCGCTGACGCTCACCTGGGACCCGGTGCAGGCACCCGACCTGTACCGCTACGAGGTCCAGCGCGGGACTGCCGCCGGCGGCCCGTTCGAGCAGGTCGGCACATCCGTGGAGCCGCGCTTCACCGACGACACGATCGCCGCGGGGGCGACGTACGTCTACGTCATCCTGGCCGTGGACACGAGCTTCAACCGCTCGGCCCCCTCGCCGGAGACGAGCACCCGCGCCGAGACGCGCGAGATCGCGGTCACCTTCATGGTCAGCCTCCCGGCGAACACGCCGGCGGCGGACACGATCTTCATCGCCGGCGACTTCCAGGGCTGGGATCCGGCCGGGACGCCGATGACGAAGGTGGACGACCGGACCTGGACGATCACGCTGCCCTTCACCGAGGGCGACGCGCCCCAGTACAAGTACACGCGAGGATCCTGGGAGGCTGTCGAGAAGGACGCCGGCTGCGGCGAGATCCCCAACCGCACGGTCCAGGTCACCTTCGGGGAGGATGGGTCGCAGGAGGTCGCGGACGAGATCGCGAAGTGGCGCGACGTCGACCAGTGCGGGTAGCGAGTCGGGCCGGCCACGGCGCCTGACGGGATCCCGCCGGGACGGTCTGGCTTGTCGGGTCACGGCCGGGTCCCCGCCCGCGTATCCTCGCCTTCCGTGGCCGACCTCCCGTTCCAGCTGCCGGCGCCGCTTGCGGCGCGCCTCCAGGCTGCCCTCGACGTCGAGGGCAAGATCCCCCGCGCCCTCGTGGCGCTGGGGCCGCTCGCCGGCCGTGACGTCGCCCTCCTCGACGTGCCCGAGGGGCTCCACGACGCGCGACTCCGTGAGCTCGGCGTGGAGGCTACCCGGCTGCCCCTCGCCGATCCGCTCCGGCTGGACGTCCCGCCGGCCAGCCTGGACGCGGTGGTCGCCCTGTGGTCCGGGTTCCGGGGCGTCGAGCCGGAGGCCCTGGCGGAGGTCGACAGGGTGCTCCGGCCGGGCGGCCGGCTGCTCGTGGTGCACGACTACGGCCGCGACGACGTGAGCGTCCTGCACCCGCCCGACGCCCCCGAGGCAGCCTGGGGTCGCAGGGACGGACCGTTCCTGCGGTGCGGCTTCAGGATCCACGTCCTGCACTGCTTCTGGACGTTCGCCTCGCTCGACGAGGCCCGGGCCTTCCTGGCCGACGCCTTCGGCGGGCCCGGCGAGGCGCTGGGGGCCGGTCTTCGGCGCCCGCGCCTCTCGTGGAAGGTCGCCATCTACCACCGCTCTCGGGGCGAGCCGCCCGCCGGACCCGCCGCTGCTACGCTCGCGCGGTGAGCCAGCACCGGCACGTCGGGCCCCGGAACCCGGACGGAACGCGGGGCCGCGAGGGCGTCTTCCTCGGCCCGATCCGCATCACCGCAACCCGGGTGATCCTCCTCGTCGCCGTCGTCGGCTCGGTGGGCTACCTGGCCTACGCGATCACCGTCCGCGACGCCACCCAGATCCCGATGCTGGCCTCCGGAGCCGCCGTGCTCGGCATCGTCTTCGCCGCTCTCGCGATCGCCGGCGCGGCGGAGACGGTGCGCGCGGCCCGGGCCGATCGCCCCGGCCGCTCCGTGGCCGCGGCCATCTTCGGCGGGGTCGCCGGGATCGTCGCGTTCGGCTGCCTGGCGGCCGCCGTCGTGCTCTCGCAGCTCTGGAGCGGCGGCTGACCCGGCCGCTCCGGCGGCTGGGGCGGCTGCCCCGGGGGCGGCGCCCTTCTCCGCCGGACGGGCGTCCCGCTGCGGCGTCGCGCCGGCGGCCCCTGCTAGACTCGAGCGGCTGCCCCCATCGTCTAGAGGCCTAGGACGCCACCCTTTCAAGGTGGAGATCACCGGTTCGAATCCGGTTGGGGGTACCATCCCCTGCCGCCGCGCCCTCCGGCCGCATGCCGCGGTCGTAGTCGACGCCGTCGCGTTCGACGCCGGGCCGTCCGCCCTCCTGCTATCCTCCGCCCGTGCCGTTCGACATCATGGGGATCCGGATCCCCACCCTCCAGCAGGACAACGTCGCGATCCGTTGCCGCGGCTGCAGCGGCGTGATCGAGGGCACCCCGTTCCGCGTCAACGTCATGGACGTCGTCGCCACCGAAGTCCCCCCGTCGTGGGCGGGCGCGACCCCCATCAACCCCGGGCCCTACCAGTTCCACGCCGACCCGGCCTGCGCCCGCGCCTGGATGCGCGAGCGGGGCTACCTCTTCTGCCGCCGCTCGGCCGTCCGCGAGCTCATGCGCCCCGTCGTCGTCCCCGGAGATCCGCGGCGGCTCGGCCTGTGCGACGGGCTCCACCGGGACGACCACGAGCTCGTCCCCGCCTGAGATCGGCCCGCCCGGGCGGGCCCCGAGGTCACCGCCGCGTGTCCGTCCTCCTCCCCGCCGCGACCTCGCTGATCGCGCTCTTCTTCGCCCTGGCCCTCCTGGACCAGTGGCGGGAGCGGCGCCAGCCGTTCCAGCTGATCTGGGCCCTGGGGATGACCTTCTTCGGGATCGCCTCGGGCTGCGAGGCCCTGGCGGCCGCGGCCGGGTGGAGCGAGCCCCTCTACCGGACCTGGTACCTGACCGGCGCCGTCTGGACGGCCGGCTGGCTGGGGCTCGGGACGGCCTTCCTGCTGGGACGCACGCGCTTCGGCTACGCCTTCGCCTTCAGCCTCTTCCTGGCCGGGCTCTTCACCCTCCTGACCCAGCGCCGCTACGACTACCCGGGTGCCGGATCCGCGCCGGTCCTCTACTTCATCGCCGCCGGGATCCTGGCGCTCGCGGTGGCCGTCGAGACCTACTTCCAGAACGACCGCTGGCCGCGCATCGCCGCCCTCGCCGTCGGTGGGGCGACGGTCCTGAGCATCGGCCTGATGCTGACGACGACGCTGCCGCCGCCGGGCTACGCCGTGGACCCCGCGACGGGCGTCCCCACCGCCGAGCTCTTCCCGGGCAGCCTGCGCCTGCTCACGCCGTTCCTCAACGTGACGGGTGGGCTCAGCCTGGCCCTCGGGGCCGTCTTCTCGGCCTACGTCTTCATGCCCAAGCGGCGGGTCCTCGAGTACTCCCTCGACCCCAACCAGAAGGGCGACGAGTTCCTCTTCAACCTCCTGATCGCCCCCGTGGCGATCACCGTCAACCTCGTCGCATCGCTGCCGGGGGCCGTCCGCGCGCTGCTCACCGGCAAGCTCCACAGCCGCGTCCCGGCCACCATCCTCATCGCGATCGGGGCGTTCATGGCCTCCTCCGGCGACACGCTCCTGCGCTTCGGCATCACGGACTTCTTCCAGGCCGGCAAGTTCCTCGCTGTCGTCTTCCTCTTCCTGGGGTTCCTCGTCAGCGTCGAGGCGTTCGCCGAGTTTCGCGTCCCCTTCACCGGGATCGTCGTCCGGCACCGTCGCCCGGATCCGGCGATCCCGGCCAGCTCGGCGGCCACCGGGCCTCGCGGCACGGTTCCCTGAGCCCCATGCGGGGGGAGGTCGGGGGTACGGCTGCGGTCGTCGTGGCCGCCTGCCTCTTCGGAACGCTGGGGCCGGCGTCGCGCGCGGCCTACGAGGCCGGGTTGACCCCGCTCGTCTTCTCGTTCTGGCGAGCCGCGATCGGCGCGGTGGCGCTCGCGGCGCTGCTCGGCTGGCTCCACGCCCGCGGCCGTGATCGGGTGCGCTGGCGCGCCCTCCCGCCGCGCGCGCTCGCCGCGCTCCTGGTGGCGGGCGGCGCGAGCGTGGTGCTCAACCTGGCGATCTTCTCGGCCTTCCAGGAGACGAGCATCGCCCTCGCCCTGCTCGGCTTCTACACGTACCCCGCCCTCGTGGCGGGAGCCGCGGTGCTCCTGGGCGAGGAGCGCCTCACGGGAACGCGGGCGGCGGCGCTGGCGCTGGCGCTGCTCGGGATGGCGGTCGTCGTCCTGGGCGGCGTGACCGACGGGACCGCGTTCAGCGCTCTCGGCTTCGGCCTGGCCATCCTCGCCGCGGCGATGCAGGCGGTCTACATCCTGCTGGGCCGGCGCGGGTTCAGGGCCATCCCCTCGGAGGAGGCGACCTTCGGGATCATCGGCATCGACGCTATGACGTTCCTGGCCCTCGTCGTCGCCACGGGCGCGGGAGAGGTCGCCGCCCTGCCCCTGGAGGAGCCCTCGACGCTCCCGGTGCTCCTCTGGGCCGGCATCGCAGGCGCCGGCGTCCCGACTCTCCTCTTCCTCCTCGGGATCCGCTCGATCGGGCCGACGCGCACGTCGATCGTCGCGCTCCTGGAGCCGGTCTTCGGCGCGCTGCTCGCCGCCTTCCTGCTGGGGGAGGCCATGGGCCCGATCCAGGCGGCCGGCGGAGTGCTGGTCCTGGCCGGCGCGGCCCTCCTCCAGCGGGACGGCGGGGACGCCGAGCCGCACGAGGCGGCGAGCGGCGCCGCCTGAGGCCCGGCCCGCCGCGCCGCCCGACGCCCGGCCCGCCGCGCCGCCCGACGCCCGGCCCGCCGCGCCGCCCGACGCCCGGCCCGCCGCGCCGCGCGTCACTCGCGGGGAGCACCGGCCGTCCGAACGAGCGCCCGGCTCAACCCGGCCCTCGTCTCCCCGGGCCGGGGAGGTCCCCCGGCTATACTTGGGCCCACTCCTCCGGGGCCTCCGGCCCGTTCGCCTTTCTCACGACCGAGGTCCGATGCGCGTTCGCAAGGCTGTCTTCCCCGCCGCCGGCTGGGGCACCCGCTTCCTTCCCGCCACGAAGGCCCAGCCGAAGGAGATGCTCCCCCTCGTCGACCGGCCGATCATCCAGTACGCGGTCGAGGAGGCGGTCGCCGCCGGAATCGAGCAGGTGATCATCGTCACCTCCAGCCAGAAGCGGGCAATCGAGGACCACTTCGACCTCAACTACGAGCTGGAGCACCTGCTCGAGGAGCGCGGCGAGATCGAGATGCTGCGCCAGATCCGCCACATCAGCGACCTGGCGCAGATCGCCTACGTGCGCCAGAAGGAGCAGCTGGGCCTCGGCCACGCGGTGCTGATGGCCAAGGAGCTCGTCGGCCACGAGCCGTTTGCCGTGATCCTCTCGGACGACGTGGTCGTCGGGCAGCGGCCCTGCATCGGCCAGCTGATCCACGTCTACCACCAGATCCACGGGTCCGTGGTGGCCGTCATGGAGGTCCCGCCCGAGGACACCGCGCGCTACGGCGTGATCGGCGGCGCGCCGGTGGAGGGCCACGGCGGCCGGCTCTGGAAGGTCGACCGCGTGGTGGAGAAGCCGCAGCCCGACGAGGCGCCCTCGAACATGGCGATCATCGGCCGCTACGTCCTGACGCCGAAGATCTTCGACAAGCTCGAGCAGACGCCGCGCGGCGCGGGGGGCGAGATCCAGCTGACGGACGCGATCGAGGCGCTCATGCAGGAGCAGACCGTCCACGGCTACGCCTTCGAGGGAACCCGGTACGATGCCGGGACGACCATGGGCTGGCTCAAGGCGTCCGTCGAGCTCGCGCTGGCGCGCCCCGACCTCGGGGTCGAGTTCGCGGACTACCTCCGCGGCCTGGAACTCTGAACGGGAGACGACGAGGAGTGGTAGCGCTCGGCGACGTGCTCGGGGGCCGGTACCGGCTCGTCGAGCTCCTTGGCCAGGGCGGGATGGCGACGATCTTCCGGGCCACCGACGCCCAGCTCGGCCGCGAGGTCGCGGTGAAGGTCCTCCATCCCCAGTACGGGCGCGACCCGGACTTCGTGGCGCGCTTCCGGCAGGAAGCGCAGGCGGCCGCTTCGCTGAGCCACCCCAACATCGTCGCCGTCTACGACTTCGGCACCGACGCCGACGGCCCGTACATCGTGATGGAGCTCGTCGACGGCGAGGATGTCGCGACGCTGCTGGCCCGCAACGGCCCGCTTCCGCCCCGCCAGGCCGCCCGGCTCGCGGCCGAGGTCGCCCACGCCCTGGCCGCTGCGCACGCTCGCGGGATCGTCCATCGCGACGTGAAGCCCGGCAACATCCTCGTCTCCTCCGACGGCCGGGTGAAGGTCGCCGACTTCGGGATCGCCCGCGCCTGGGCGGACGCGCGCCTCACGCTCCCGGGCGTGACCCTCGGCTCCGTCCACTACTTCAGCCCCGAGCAGGCGCTCGGCGAGCAGGCGACCGAGGCCTCCGACATCTACAGCCTCGGCGTCGTCCTGTACGAGCTCCTCACCGGGCGGCGACCGTGGGAGGGCGACACCCCCGCGTCCGTGGCGATGGCCCGCGTCTCCGCGCCTCCCCCGCTCGTCTCGGCCGTGCGACCCAACGTCCCGCCGGCCCTGGAGGCGATCGACCGGACGGCGCTCAGCCCCGACCCGGCCGCCCGGTTCCCGAACGCAGGCGCCATGGCCGCCGCGCTCGAGGCCTTCCTCGACGCGAGCGACCCCCGGGCCGCATCCGTCCCGCCCGCCGCCGCCGCCGCAGGTGCCGCCGCGGGCGCCGCCGCCGCAGTCCGCACAGGTGCCGCCGCCGCGAGCCGGGCGGCCCCGCCGGCGGCTGCCCGGCCGTATCCGCCGGACGCCTACGCCGGGGCCCCCGGCCAGCCCGTCCCGCCGCGCGCCGCCAAGCCGCCCGACGCCTCGCCGGTGCAGCCCGAGGAGCCGCGGGGCACCAGCCCCTGGATCTGGCTGGCCGGCCTGCTCGGCCTGGTCATCCTGGTCGTCGTCGGCTTCCTCTTCTTCCGCATCCTCACCGCCGACGGCCCCGCGACGACGCCCGGCCCGGGCACCGTGACGCTCCCGTCGTTCATCGACCAGTCCTTCGACAGCGCCTCCGCGACGGCCCAGCAGCTGGGCGTCGTCCTGGAGCCGACCTACGTGAAGCGGAACGACCGGGCCGAGGGGACCATCGTCAGCCAGGACCCGACCGCCGGGAACGAGGTCGACAGGGGATCCACGGTGAAGGTCGAGGTGGTGTCAGGCAAGGACCTGGTCGCCGTCCCGCCGCTCGTCGGGCTCACGGAGGCCGACGCGATCCGGGCGATCACCGCGGCCGGGCTCACGCTCGGCGTCCGGACGGAGTCCTACGACCCCGGGATCCCGGCAGGCTCCATCATCGGGACGACGCTGCCGGCGGGCCTCGAGGTGCCGACCGGGACGGCGATCGACTACGAGGTCTCGAAGGGACCCGAGCCGACGCCGAGCCCGACCCCGACCCCGACCCCGACGCCGACGGAGGCCCCCACGCCGCCGCCCACGCCGACCCCGACGCCGACGGAGGCCCCCACGCCCCCGGCTGTCGTCGTCGGGACGTACGTCGGCCTGGCGGTGGGGCAGGCGAAGGCCCAGGCGACGTCCGAGGGGCTCGTGATCCAGTGGCAGGGCGCCACGCCGGCCGACAGCGACGTGGTCACGGCCCAGAACCCGCCCGCCGGCTCCAACGTGCCGATCGGCTCGCCGATCCTGCTCGCCGCGAGCCCGCCAGCGCCGTAGGCGGATCTCGAGCCGCCGCTCCGTCGGCCCTGCGGCGCCGGCGGCGCCGAGACCGTGGGGGTCAGGCCTCCGGGTCCGCCCAGATGCCGCCGGGCACGGCGAAGACGGGCCCGAGCGGGTCGACGATCAGCAGCTCCTCCGGCCCCCCGGTCCGCCCGGGCCGGACCGGCCGCCAGCAGCCGCGCAATTCGTCACCGCGCAGGGGCAGGGCCCGGAGGTCGAGCCCGCACGTGCCGCCGATCAGGGGCGCCACGGAGCGCCGGAAGTGGACGCACGTCGCGCAGCTCGTGCTCGAACGCCGGCAGACCCAGCAGCGCGCCGCCTCCGGTTGAGGCGTCCGACAGTGCGGGCAGCGCCAGTTCGGCATGCGCGGATCGTAGCTGCGCACGAACCGCCTGTCGAGTGGCTGCGCGCGCGAGTCGAACGGACGGTCGATCCGAACGCACGGTCGGTTGCCGGGCAGAACGCGGGCCCGCTACTCGATGATGGTGATGGAGATCCGGCCGGAAGCGTCGCCGTAGCCGGCAGTGCTCACGAACGCCGTGCCGAGGCCACTCCCCGGGGTCGCGCCGGCGGGGATCGTCGTCCGGTAGCGGGCCGTCCCGGAGCCGTCGGTCACGTCGTCGCCGGTGAGCGCCGGGACGCCCGGGATGGAGAGCGTGAAGGTCACTGCCTGGCCCGCGATCGGGCGGCCGTCCGGGTCGGTCACCTGGGCCCGGAGCTCGATCGTGCGCGGCAGGCGGGCGGCGCTGATCCGGTAGGCGGTGGCTCCCAGGGCGACGGCGAGCTTGCCGGAGCCCCGCCGGACGGAGATGACGGCCGTGCCCACGTTCCCCGCGGGGTCGGTGGCGGTGAGGGCGATGCCGTTCGTGCCGGAGCTGATCGGAACCTCCACCGAGAAGCTGCCGTCACCGCCGGCGGTGCCCGTGGCGGCCGTCCCGTTCGCCTCGTTGCGGGCGACGACGGTGGACCGCCCCTGCGTCTTCCCCATGATGGTGACCGTCTCGCCGTTCACGGTGGCGCCGTCCTCGGGCGCGCTCACCGTGACCTTCGGCTTGCTCATGTCGAGCACGAACGTGATCAACGACGAGCTCTCGCTCTCGCCGCCGGGCCCCACGAGCGTCGCCGTGACGTTGTTGCGACCCTTCTCCAGGGGGAGCTCCTCGACGACGAAGGAGGGGGTTTCGCCGACGGCCACATCGCGAACGGCGACCGGCTCCTGGTCGGGCAGGGCGACGTAGATCCGCACCACGTAGCCGGCGCGGCCGACGGCCTCGCCGGGCACGGTCCCGGTGAAGGTCGCCGTCGGCGTGTTCGTGTAGGGCGACTCGGGCGCGACCAGGGTGGGGGCGGCCGGGATCGCGACGACGGTGGGGACGGGGACGGGCGTGGCAAGGACGGTGTCGGTGAAGCCTCCCAGCGCGCCGCCGAGGGTCCCGACGACCCGTGGGAGAAGGCCGGTCACGGTCGTCGTGACGACGGCCGCGAGGGCGACCACGGCGACGAGGAGCGCGAGCCGCGCCGGCAGGGGCATCCCGCGCGCCGGCTCGGGCATCCGCCTGCCGACCGTGCGGGGGACGACCGGTCGACGGGGCACGGGCGGCAGCTGGCGAGGCCGGCCGGAGGAGGGGGGGCGGGGTCGAACCTGGCTCGGCCGGCCGCGGCGGGAGGTCATCCGGCGCATTGTCGCACGGTCCCCGGGCGGGCCACCGGGGGCGCGCCGTCCGCGGTCGGCCGGGCACCCGCGGACGTTGCGGTCCGGTGTACGCTGGGGCCCTTCGCGCACGTCCGGGAGCGTGCGCGCGATCGAGGGCGGGCAGTGGAGCAGCGCGAACCGACACGACGGGGCGCCACACCGGCGGTCTCCGGTCGCCCCGGCCCGCCCGGCTCACCTGCCCGCGGCACCGTCCCCCCCGCCCCTCCGGGCCCGTCGCGGACCGTGATCGGGGTCGGCCCGGGGGGCCGTCCGCCGGCCCGGCTGTCACCGATCCTCGTCGGCGGGGCCCGCCCCGTCGGCCCCGGCTCGCCGCCGGGAGTCACCGGCCCGGCGCCAGCGGCCGTGCCGCGCGCCGTGCCTCCGCCCGCGCCCCGCCCCATGCATCCTCCGATCGCCCGCGTCCGATCGTCGTTCGGGCTTCCGCCGGCCGCGCTCCAGGCGACGGCCGCGGCGGCGCGGCCCGGCCCGGGGTCGGCGGCGCCGCGCAGCGGGATGGCGGTGCCGTCGGGGACGGCTTCCGTCGCGCCGGGCTCGTCCGGGACTGCCCGGCTGGGCTTCGGGATGCCCAGCCTGCGCCGGAACGTCTGTCCCCACTTCTTCATGACCGGCTCGCGGGGAGCGATCCCCATCCAGGCGCCGCACCTCCTGAAGGCGCTCGTCCGGCAGGAGGCCAACGTGTCGCGCTGCCAGCTCCGCGGCGGGGTCCACCTGGAGCAGGGCTACGTGAACGACGTCTGCCTCTCGGCGCGCTTCAACCAGTGCGTCTTCTACGAGGACGACCTGTCGCGGTGACGCCATCGAGCCCGGCCGGGACCGAGGCCGCGCTCCCGACCGCGCTTCCCGGCTCCTACGCCGAGGCCGTCGCTGCCCTCCAGGCGCGGGGCCGCTTCGGCATCCGCCTGGGCCTCGGCCGCACCCGGGCGCTCCTGCGGGAGCTCGGAGGCCCGGAGCGTGGCGTCCGGGGAGCCCTCGTCGGCGGCACCAACGGCAAGGGGAGCGTCCTGGCCCTCGCCGCGGCCTGCCTCGCCGCGGCAGGCCTGCGTGCCGGGGACACCCCGAAGCCGCACCTCGTGACGTATCGCGAGCGGCTCCGGATCGGCGGCCGGCCGATCGGCGCCGAGGACTTCACGGCGCTCGTGCGCCGCGTCCTCCCGGCCGCCGACGCGATCACCCGCCGTCACGGTCCGCCCACGGAGTTCGAGCTCATGACCGCTCTTGCCTTCGCCTGGTTCGGGCAGGAGGCGATCGACCTCGCCGTTGTGGAGGTGGGGCTCGGCGGCCGCCTCGATGCCACCCACGCCTGGGACGGCGGCGTCGTCGCGATCACCAACGTCGACCTCGACCACACCGAGTGGCTCGGGCCGACGATCCCCGCGATCGCCCGCGAGAAGGCGGCGATCATCCTGCCCGGCGACCGCGCGGTGACGGGGGCGGCGGGCGAGGGGCTGGAGGTCATCCGGCGGCGGGCCCGACGCGTGGGAGCGCCGCTCCGCGAGGTGACCCCGGCCCCGGTCCTGGCGATGGACCGGGCCGGCCTCCTCGTCGAGCTTCCCGGCCTCGGGGCGATCCGGGTCGGCCTTCTCGGCCGCCACCAGGCGGCGAACGTCGCGGTGGCCGATGCCATGCTCGACGCGCTGGACACGGCCGGGATCGCGGTCGTGGCGCCGGCGGCGCGCCGGGCGGGGTACGCGGCGGCGCGCTGGCCGGGCCGTCTCGAGCTCGTGGACGTTGCCGGCGCAGGCCCGGGCGGGGCGCCGGCCGAGGTGCTCCTCGACGGGGCCCACAACCCGGCCGGCGCGGCAGCGCTCGCCGCGGCCCTCGACGAGCTGCGGCCGCTCCTCCGGGAGCCCGGCGCGGCCGGGGCGGGCGCTGCGGGCCGGCCGGCCCCCGTCACGCTCGTGCTCGGGATCATGGCCGACAAGGACGTCGACGGCGTCCTGGCGACCCTCGCCGCTGCCCGCTCCCTCGCCGGCGCCCGGGTCGTGGCCACCCGCGTGGAGGCGCCGCGGGCACTCCCCGCGGCGGCGCTCGCGGCGCGATGGCGGTCCGTCGCCGGCGCGAGCGCCGGGCCGATCGAGGTCGTGCCCGAGCCGCACGCGGCGGTCGCCACGGCCCTGGCCGGCGCCGAGGGGCCCGTCGTGATCGCCGGCTCTCTCTACCTCGTCGGCGCGGCCCGGGCGCTTCTCGTCGACGACCCCGACCTGCGCGACCCGGCGCCGGGGTAGGATCGCCGCGATGCCGCCCGCCGATCGCCCCGCCCCCGAGCCCGTGCCGGCCGATCGCGCGCTCCCCGCGGAGCGCGGCGTCGTGGCGCCGGACCCGGGCGGCGGCGGCGGAGCCGCGACCCCCTCGTTCGCCCTGCCGGCGGACGGTCCGGCCGGTCTGCCGGAGATGCCCCACCCGCTGGCGATCGGCCCGCGCACGTTCGCCTGGGGGACGCGGACGTTCGTGATGGGGATCCTCAACGTGACGCCCAATTCGTTCTCCGGCGACGGCCTGCTGGCCGCCGGCGACGGCGTGCCGGCCGGCCGTCGCGACGTGGTGGCCGCGGCCGTGACCCTCGCCCGGCGGATGGTCGACGAGGGCGCCGACCTCCTCGACGTGGGCGGCGAGTCCTCGCGCCCGGGCCATGCGGCCGTCTCGGCCGCCGACGAGGCGGCCCGCGTCGTCCCGGTGATCCGGGCGCTGCGCGCTGCGCTCCCCGGCGTGCCCCTCTCGGTCGACACCACGAAGCCGGCCGTCGCCGACGCGGCTCTGGCGGCCGGCGCCCACCTCGTGAACGACGTGTGGGGCGTCGCCGAGGACGATGCCCTCGCCCGCGTGGCCGCCGCCCACGGCGCTCCCCTCGTCGTGATGCACAACCGTGCCGAGGCCCGCTACACCGCCCTCGTCGCCGAGATCGTGGCCGACCTCCAGCGGGCCGTCGAGCGGGCGATGGCGGCCGGCGTCCCCTGGGAGCGGCTGATCGTGGATCCCGGGTTCGGCTTCGGGAAGGCGCCGTCGCACAACCTCACGCTCCTGCGCGAGCTGCCCGCCCTGCGCTCCCTCGGCCGGCCGGTCCTCCTCGGGACGTCCCGCAAGTCGACGCTCGGCAAGGTCCTGGACCTGGCGCCCGCGGAGCGCGTGGAGGCCACGGTCGCGACCACCGTGCTCGGGATCGGCGCCGGGGTCGACATGGTGCGGGTCCACGACGTGCTCCCCAACGTCCGGGCGGCCCGGATGGCCGATGCGGTCGTCCGCGGGTGGCGCCCGGCCGGCTGGGAGGGAGGCCCGTGAGCGACCTGATCGAGCTCCGCGCGATGCGCTTCGAGGGCCGCCACGGGGTCCTCCCGTTCGAGCGGGACGAGCCCCAGCCGTTCGAGGTCGACGTCGTCCTCGAGCTCGACCTGGCGCCCGCCGGGGAGGCCGACGACCTCGGGCAGACGGTCGACTACGGCGCGGTCTTCGCCCTCGCCCGACAGGTCCTCGAGGGCCCGCACGCGGCGCTCCTGGAGACGGTCGCCGAGAGGATCGCGGCGGCCGTCCTCGCCGAGCACCGGCGCGTCGACGTCGTCACCGTCCGCGTCCGCAAGGTGCGGCCTCCGCTGCCGGGAACCGTCGCCTGGGCCGGGGTGGAGGTCCGCCGGGCCCGCTGACCAGCGCCGGGCCCGGCGATCCCGGCTACAGGTCGGCGGGCCGCGTCCCGAGGGTAAGGGTGAGGACCAGCTCCTGGCCGCCCCGCAGGACGTCGAGGGCGACGGTCCGGCCCGGCGCGTACTCGGTGAGGATGTCGTCGAGGGGGCTGTCGGCGTCGATCTCGGTGCCGTCCACCGCGGTGATGATGTCGCCGTCCTGCAGGCCGGCGACCTCCGCCGGGCTGCCGGGGACGATGGGGTCGACCGCCTGGCCGGAGCTGTCCGCCGCCGTGATCCAGGCACCCTGCTCGACGGGGAGGTCGTTCTCCTCGGCGATTGCCGGCGTGATGGAGACGTAGCGGATCCCGATCCACGGCCGCGCCAGCTCCTGGCCGGCGAGCGCCTGCTGCATGATCGGGCGGGCGATGTCGATGGGGATCGCGAAGCCGATCCCCTCGGCCGTCGAGGCAACCGCGGTGTTGATGCCGATGACGTTGCCGCCAGAGTCGAGCAGCGCGCCGCCGGAGTTGCCGGGGTTGATCGCGGCGTCCGTCTGGATGAGGTTGCGGAGGACGGTCCCGTCCTGGACCTGGATCGTCCGCCCGAAGGCCGAGATGATGCCCGCGGTGACCGAGTTGGTGTAGGTCCCCAGCGGGCTGCCGATCGCGATCGCCAGCTGGCCGACCTTGGCCGCCGACGAGTCGCCGATGGGGGCCGTGGGCAGGCCGCTGGCCTCGACCTTCACGATGGCAAGGTCGGTCAGGGTGTCGACGCCGTAGACCGTCCCGTCGAACGTCCGCCCGTCGGCGAGGCTGACCGTGAGCGTCGAGGCCCCCTCCGCGACGTGCCGGTTGGTGACGATCCAGCCGTTCGAGTCGTAGATGACGCCGGAGCCGACGCCGGACTCGGGGATGTCGAAGAAGGGGTCGTTGGGATCACGCGCCGCGCCGGTCACGGCGATCGTGACGATCGCCGGCGACACCTTCTCGGCGGCACGGGTGATCGCCGAGCTCTCGTCGATGGTGACGGGCTGCGGCTGGGTGGTCTGGGTGCCCTGCCCGACCGGCGCGACCGTCGCCGCCGGCCGGTCGAGGGCGCCGGTCGCGGAAAGCAGGCCGTAGGTGCCCAGCGACCCGACGATGGCCGCCCCGAGCGAGGCGGCGATCACGACGCCGATGGCACCGCCTCCTCGCCTGGCCGGCGGCGGCCCTCCCGCCCGGGCGGCCGTCGAAGGTGCGAGGTCCGGCTCGTACCAGTGGCCGGGCGTCGGCACGCCCGCGTTCTCGGCATCCGTCTCGGCCGCGATGTCGGCCCACGCGGGGCGTCGCTCGGCGGCCGGGGAATAGACGACGGGCTGCGTCGGGACGTCGGCGGCAGCCACGGGCTCGTCCGCCGCGGCCGCGCCCGGCGGGAGGGGCGAGGCGGGCACGTCCGCCGGCCAGGCGGGCACGTCCGCCGGCCAGGCGGGCACGTCCGCCGGCTGGGATGGTTGCCGGTCCGGCGGCTGGGGGGAGCCGGGGGGCGGGTTCAGGGAGTCGGTCATGGTCTCTCGGATGCTCCGGGTCGTTCGTGGGTTCGCCGGCTGGGGTGCCCGGCTGGGTCAATCCTAGGTTCGCGGATCGCTGTTGCGTGTCGGGCGGCGCGGCGATGAAGAATTCGTCACATCGTCACCTCGCGGGCGAGGCTTCTTCGCGGGTGCCCTGCTCGCCCCGGGGAGGCGGGCTCCCCTCGGCGTGACGGGGATCGCGGGGCAGCGTCACCGTCACCGTCGTCCCGGCGCCCACGCGGCTCTCCACGGCGATCCGTCCCCCGTGCATGTCCACGATCGACTTCACGATCGCGAGCCCCAGGCCGCTCCCCGATCCGCGAGCCTCGTTCGCCCGCGACCCGCGGTAGAAGCGCTCGAAGACGTGGGGGAGCTCCGCGGCGTCGATCCCCACTCCCGAAATCGCGGACGGCGAGCCGGGCGCCCTCGCGGTGGGGTGCCAGCTCCACCGCGACGGTCCCCCCGTGCGTGCTGAACTTGACCGCGTTGCCGACGAGGTTCCCGACGACCTGGCCGATCCGTTGTGGGTCGTGGCGGACGCGGACCGGCGACGCCGGGAGGTGCAGCTCGAGCGTGATGCCGCGCCGGACGGCGCCCGGGTCGGCCTGCTCCACCGCGGACTCCACCGTTGCCCGCAGATCCTCCGGTCGCAGGTCGAGGCGAAGGAGCCCCGACTCGAGCTTCGAGAGCTCGAGCAGGTTCTGGGCCAGCCAGTCCATCCGGTCGAGCTGGCCGCGGCTCGTGGCCAGGAACTCGGCGCGGGTCGCGGGGTCGTCGCCCGCCCGGCCCTGGAGCAGCTCGATGTGCATGCGGAGGGCCGCGAGCGGCGTGCGCAGCTCGTGGGAGACATCGGCCAGGAAGTCACGGCTGCGGTCGCGGTCGCGCCGGATCAGGTCGATCGATTCCTCCAGGCGGTCGGCCATCGCGTTGAACTGGCGGGCCAGGTCGGCGACCTCCGCGTACGAGGACTCGAGCTCGGCGGCCGGGACCCGCCCGGAGAGGTCGCCCGCGCCGATGAGCCGCGTCGCCTCGCCGAGCCGGCGAAGGGGTCGGGTGAACCGGACGGCGAGGTAGGCGGAGATCATGAGCGCGGCCAGGAGCGCCACGAGCGCGGCGATGCCGAGGAGCCCCGCGATCGTGCTCAGGGTGGAGGCGCGGGTCGTGTACGGGTTGGCCAGCACGGCCTCCACGCCCCACGGGTCGCCGAAGGCGCCGCCGGCCAGGGGCCCGAAGGCGTCGGAGGAGGTGAACGGCTCGCGCGCCTGGCCCGGCTCGGGCTCGGCGGTCAGGCCCCGGGCGAAGGTCCCCCCGGCCGCCGGGGAGACGATCGTCCGCCCGTCGCTGGTCCTCGTCGCGCCGCCGATGCCGATCCACACGTCGGCGAGGGCGACCTCGTCCGTCAGGAAGCGCAGGAAGTCGTCGCTCCCGACGGCCGCGGCGACCTCCGGGTTCAGCGAGTTGCCGGCGCCGATGACCGTCCCGGTCGAGCTGGAGGCCTGGGCGACGATGGCGACGATGCGGGCGACCTCGAGAGAGCGCGCGTCGAGGGCCGCCTGCTCCCGGTCCCGGAAGTAGGCGTCCAGCTGGTTGATGACGATCGCCGAGACGGCGAGGAGCGAGAGCGCGACGACGACGACGAAGGCGAGGGCGAGACGCGCCTGGAAGGTGCGCCCGCCGGCGGCCGGCTCGGGCGCAGCCGCGGCCGCCAGCTCCGGGACCGCGGCGGCCGCGTCGCGACCGTCCGGGTCAGCGATCGGCGAACGCGTAGCCGGCTCCCCGGACGGTGAGGACGAAGACCGGCTGGGACGGGTCGTCCTCGATCTTCTCCCGCAGATGGCTCACGTGGACGTTGATCGTCTTCTCGTCCTGGTCCAGCGCCTCGTAGTCGCGCAGCAGCTCGAGGAGCTCCCCCGGCTGTACACGCGGCCGGGCCGGCTCGCCAGGTGGCGCAGGATCTCGAACTCCGTGGGCGTCAGGCTCAGCCGCTTGCCCCCGCGCTGCACGCGGCGGCGCTCGAGGTCGATCACGAGGTCCCGGTGGCGGATGACCCGCCCGCCGGCCGCGTCGGCGAGGTCGCCGTAGGCGCGCCGCAGGAGGGCCCGGATGCGGCTCATCAGCTCGCGCAGGCCGAACGGCTTCGTGAGGTAGTCGTCGGCCCCGAGCTCCAGGCCGATCACCTTGTCGACCTCGTCGTCCCGGGCGGTCAGGACCAGCACCGGCATCTTGGCCCCGGTGGCCCGGAGCCGCCGCAGGACCTCGAAGCCGTCCATTCCCGGGAGGCGGACGTCGAGCACCACGAGATCGGGCGCCTGGTGGGCGGCGAACTCCAGGCCCTCCTCGCCGGAGCGCGCGACGGTCACCGCGTAGCCCTCCTGGGCGAGGGCGTACTCAATTCCGCGGGCGACGGCGAACTCGTCTTCGACGATCAGTATCGTGGCGGCCATGGCGGCGGGATCGTACACCCGGCGCGCGGCGAAGCCGTGCTACCCTTCGTCCGATCGGGCGCCCGGCCGCGAGGACGGCCGTGCCGTCGCCCCGGGGGCCGCGCCCAGCCCGGCGCCGCCGCCGACGCAGACCTGCCAGCACCAGAGGACCATCGATGAGCTCCCCCCGCCCCGCGCTCGCCGCCGAGCGCCGCACCGTGACCGGCAAGGCCACTGCCCGGCTGCGCCGCGACGGCCTCCTCCCCGCCGTCGTCTACGGCCACGGCTTCGAGTCCGCCTCCATCACGCTCGACGCCCACGAGTTCGACATCCTGCGCCGGCACGTTGGTCGAAACGCGCTCATCGACCTCTCGATCGAGGGGGCGAAGCCGAAGCCGGTCCTGGTCCACGGCGTCCAGCTGCACAAGGTCAACCGGCGCCCCATCCACGTCGATCTCTTCGCGGTGCGGATGACGGAGGAGCTCACGGTCGACGTCCCGGTCCACGGGATCGGTGAGTCCGAGGCCGTCACGAAGCACGGCGGGACGCTCCTGAACGCGAGCGGCAGCGTCAAGGTCCGGGCGCGCCCCGACCACCTGCCCCAGGTGATCGAGGTCGACCTCGCCAGCCTCGTCGACTTCGACGCCGCGATCCACGCCCGCGACCTTCCCATCCCCGACGGGGTGACGCTCCTCGCCGATCCCGACGAGATCGTCTTCAAGGTCGCGCCGCCGCGCGTCCAGGAGGTCGAGGTCGCCGCGCCCGTCGCCGTTCCCGTCGAGGAGGCCGAGGCCGCCGAGGCCGCCGAGGAGAGCACCGAGGGCTGACGCCCGCACCCCGGCGCCATTCGCCCGCCGTGCGACTCGTCCGCCGCGGGCCGGCCGCGCTCGTCCCCGCCGGTCGCCGGCAGCCCCGTGCGCTGGCGGCCGGCGACCGGGTCCACGGGTGACCGGGGGACCCGAACGGCCCGCCACCCGATCCGACCGGCCCGGCCACTTCGCACCGAAGCGCCCTATGCGCGGCCGGGCCGCAGGACGAACCTGTCGCCGTAGACCGAGCCGACCCGGCGTCCGGCCGACTCGCGAGCGGGAGTCAGGCGATGGAGCAAATCCTTCTCGCGTACGACGGAGGAGAACCGGCGCGTCGCGCCCTGGAGACCGCGGCGGAGCTGGCCCTCGCCTTTCGGGCAACCCTGAGCGTCGTCTCGGTGGTGCCCGTCGGCCAGGACGGGAAGCCCACCGAGCCGTGGGACGGCGGCGAGGAGCACGCGCGCGAGCTCCACGAGGCCAAGCGCGCCCTCGCCGAGCGCGGCCTCCAGGTCGACCTCCTCGAACCGCTGGGCGACCCGGCCCGGACCATCGAGCGCATCGCCGCCGAGGGCGGCTTCGACACGATCGTCATCGGCTCGCGGGGCCTCGGCGATCTCGACCGCGTGCTCCGGGGAAGCGTCTCCGAGCACGTGGTGACCCATACGTCCGCAACCGTGGTGGTGACCCATTGACGCACCTCGCCGCACCCCCTGATCCGCGCACCTCGCTCCGGGTGGCCTTCCGCGGCCGCTCCCTCCTGGGCCGGCCCCTGTACAACAAGGACGCCGCCTTCACCGACGAGGAGCGCGACTGGTTCGGCCTGCACGGGCTGCTGCCGACGCACGTCATGACCCTCGAGGAGCAGCTCGCCCTCGAGCTGGAGCACGTCCGCCGCAAGGACGACGACCTCGAGAAGTTCATCGGCCTGGCGGCCCTCCAGGACCGCAACGAGACCCTCTTCTTCCGCCTCGTGGCCGAGAACCTCGAGGAGTTCCTGCCGATCGTCTACACGCCGACGGTCGGGCGGGCCTGCCAGGAGTACAGCCACATCTTCCGGCGGCCCCGCGGGGTCTGGATCACCCCGGCCGATCTGCACCGCATCCCGGAGGTCCTCCGGAATGCCTCGCAGACCGAGGTCCGCCTGATCGTGGCCACGGACAACGAGCGGATCCTGGGGCTCGGCGACCAGGGCGCCGGCGGCATGGGGATCCCGGTCGGCAAGCTCGCCCTCTACTCTGCCGGCGCGGGGATCTACCCCGCCTGGACCCTCCCCATCTCGCTCGACGTGGGGACCGACAACGCCGCCCTCCTGGCCGATCCGGTCTACCTCGGCTGGCGCCACGAGCGCCTCCGCGGCCCCGAGTACGACGCGTTCCTCGAGGCGTTCGTCGAGGGCGTCAGGACCGTCTTCCCGCGCGCGCTCCTGCAGTGGGAGGACTTCAAGCAGCACAACGCCATCCGGATCCTGGACCGCTATCGCGAGGTCCTCCCCTCGTTCAACGACGACATCCAGGGGACGGCCGCGGTCGTCCTGGCCGGCATCCTCGCCGGCCTCGACTACCTGCGGCGCCCCCTCGTCGGCGAGCGCTTCGTCTTCCTGGGGGCGGGGGCCGCCGCGATCGGCATCACGCGCCTGGTCCATGCCGCCCTCCGCGAGGGGGGCGCGTCCCCGCTGGAGACCCGTCGCTCGACGATCCTCTTCGACACGAAGGGCCTCGTGTGGAAGGGCCGGCCCGGGCTCGAAGACGACAAGGCGGCCGTCGCGCTCGACGCCGACGACCTCGCCGCAGTGGGGCTGACGCCGGGTGCCACGCCCACCGACGCCGTGCGCGCCGTGCGCGCGGGGACCCTCATCGGGACGACCCAGACGCCGGGCGCCTTCACCGAGGAGCTCCTCCGGGCGCTCGCGGACGGCTGTCCGGCGCCGCTCGTCTTCCCGCTCTCGAACCCGACGAGCAAGTGCGAGGCCACGCCCGAGCAGGTGGCGGAGTGGACCGACGGGCGCGCCCTGTGCGCCACCGGCAGCCCGTTCCCGCCCGTCCAGCGCGGCAACCGGACCTGTCTCGTCGGGCAGGCCAACAACTCGTTCATCTTCCCCGGCGTCGGCCTCGGGGCGATCGTGGCCGGGGCGCGGGTCATCAGCGACGCCGACTTCCTCGTCGCCGCCCGTACCCTCGCCGGGCTCGTCGGGCCGGATCGCCTCGCCTGCGGCGCGCTCTACCCGCCGATCTCGGAGCTGCGCGCGGTCTCGCGGGCGATCGCGATCGCGGCCGTGCGCGAGATGGGCACCCTCCACGGCGATCCGCTTCCCGCGGGCGCGTCGGGTGACGAGGTGGCGGCGACCGCCGTGGACGCCGCAATATGGTGGCCGGACTACGCGGCATACGAGCCGGCCTGAGGTCCGGGTCCGGGGCCGCGCGGCATCGAGCCGCGCGGCGTCTCGGCCGCCGTCGCGCATAATCCGGGCGTGCTGCTTCCCGTCCCGCCCCCCATCGAGCCCATGCTCGCCCGGCCCCAGGCGTCGCTGCCCGACGGGGAGGGCTGGGCCTACGAGCCCAAGTGGGACGGCTTCCGCGCCCTCGTCTTTCGTGACGGCGACGAGCTGCTGATCCAGAGCCGCGACCTGCGGCCCCTGAACCGGTACTTCCCGGAGCTCGAGGCGCCGCTCCGGGACGCGCTGCCGGAGCGGGCGGTGGTCGACGGCGAGATCGTGATCGCCGGCGACCGCGGGCTCGACTTCGATGCGCTCCTGCTCCGGATTCACCCGGCCGCGTCGCGCGTCCGGCTGCTGGCCGGGGAGACCCCCGCGAGCTACGTGGCGTGGGACCTCCTCGCGGGGGACGACGAGGACCTCCGCGAGCGCCCGTACTCGGAGCGCCGGCGCCGTCTCGCGGCGGGCGTCCGGGCCGGGGTGCCGCGGATCCACCTCACCCCGGTGACGGAGGAGCGCGCGCTCGCGGCCGACTGGTTCGCCCGTTTCGAGGGGGCCGGCCTCGACGGGGTCATCGCCAAGCGCCTCGAGGGGACGTACGAGCCGGGCCGGCGCGGCTGGGCGAAGGTCAAGCACGCCCGCACGGCCGACGTCGCGGTGGCCGGCTTCCGGTGGCACAAGGACGAGGCGGGCACCGGGGTGGGCTCGCTGGTCCTGGGGCTCCACGATGACGCCGGCACGCTGCACCACGTCGGCGTGGCGTCGGGGTTCTCGGCCGCGCTGCGCCGCGACCTCGTCGCCGAGCTGGCTCCCCTGCGCGAGGGCGCGCTGGATGGCCACCCCTGGCGCGACTGGGCGACCGCCGAGCTCGCGGAGGCCGCCTACGGGCGGCGGATGCCGGGCGCCCAGAGCCGCTGGAACCGCGGCAGGGACCTCTCGTGGGAGCCGCTGCGGGTCGAGCGGGTTGCGGAGGTCGCCTACGACCATCTCCAGGGCGACCGCTTCCGCCACGCCACGCGCCTGGTCAGATGGCGCCCCGACCGCGCCGCGGCGGACTGCCGCTACGACCAGCTGGAGGCCGCCCCGCCGTACGAGCTGGCCGGGATCTTCGGGGAGGCGGGCCGGTGACCCGGGGCCGGACGACGGAGCCCGCGACGTCCCGGCGCGGCGCGCGGCTCGCGGTGATCGTCGGGCTCGTGGCCCTCTTCCTGGGCAGCCTGCTCGCCGGCTGGACCCTGGCCGACCCGGCGGCCTTTGCCGGCGTCGTCGGCGGAGAGGTCGGGCCCCCGGCCGCGGCCGCGCTCCCGTCGGGGACGGCCCCGGCCGCCAGCGTCGCGCCGGGGGCGACGGACCCCGGCCCGGCCGGATCGACCGTCCCGACGGCCGCGCCGACGGCTTCGCCCGTCCCGACGGCCTCGCCAGCGCCGACGCCCTCGCCCGTGCCGGCGGTTCCCGCGGCGATGGCCGCCCGGCTCGACCGCGCCCTCGCCCGGGCCGAGAAGTCCTTCCTGCTCCCGGGCGTGGAGGCAACCGTCATCTTCGCCGACGGCTCGACCTGGACCGGGACGCGCGGCATGGCCGACGTGGAGGCCGGGAGGCCGGTCGAGCCCGCCACGCCGTTCGCCGTGGCGAGCGTCACGAAGACCTTCACCTCGGCGCTCATCCTGCGCTACGTGGACCAGGGGAAGGTCCGGCTCGACGACCGCCTGGCCCGGTACGTGCCGGACTGGCCGAAGGCAGCGTCGATCACCGTCCGGATGCTCCTCAACCACACGAGCGGGATCCCGGACTTCTTCCTCAACCCGAAGATGGAGACCGCCCTCAACAAGGCCAAGAAGCATCCCTGGACCGCCGCCGAGATCCTCGAGAAGTACGTCCAGCCGGGGGCCATCTTCGCGCCGGGGAAGGGGTGGGCCTACTCGAACACGAACTACCTGCTCCTGGGCGTCATCGCCGAGCAGGTCGGCGGGGCGCCGTGGACCACGCTCGTGCGGCAGGAGCTCCTCGAGCCGCTGGGGCTCGACGCGACCTACGTCCAGCACGTCGAGACACCGTCGGCGGAGCCCGCCCGCGCCTACCGCGTGATCGTCGGCAACTCCGGTCCCGTCCGCCAGCTGCGGAGCGACGGGACCGACGTCGTCCCCTTCACGTCGGTCGTCACCGCGGCCGGCTCCGCCGGTGCCATCGCGTCGACGACGGGCGACCTCGCCCGCTGGGCCCGCGCGCTGTACGGCGGCAGCCTGCTGACCCAGGCCACCCGCAAGGAGATGCTGACCTTCGTCCGGGCGACGTGGTACGGGGGGATAACCGCCTACGGGCTCGGGGTGAGCCGGGTGAAGTTCCAGGGGCGGTACGCCTACGGGCACAACGGGGCGCTCACCGGCAGCCGGGCCGCCATCCGCTACTTCCCGAAGGACAAGATCACGATCGCCGTCGCGTTCAACCGCGAGACCTTCGTCGGCGACGACGTGGTCGGGGCTCTCGCCCGGGCCCTCTTCCCGGAGCCTGCGGCATCGCCGTCGCCCGGGACCAGCGCGGCGCCGACCACCGCGCCGTAGCGCCCGGCGGCTCGACCGGGGCGAGAGGAGGGAGACCGACGATGACCGAGCCGGACGGCGCGGGCCCCATGAGTGGCTGGCGGCCGCCGGATGCGCCGGCGACGTTCCCCCCGACCGCTCCGGCGTGGCCGCCGTCCGCGGACGCCCACCCTGCTCGCTCGACCTCGCTGCTCGTGGTCGCCGCCGCGATCTTCCTGCTGGTCCTCGGCATCCTGACCTTCGGGATGGGCGCCCTGCTCCTGCTCGGGGCCCTGCTGGCCGCCGGGGCGGGGAGCGTGGAGGGCGTCCCCGGCGACGTCGCGGCATCGCTCGGCGGGTTCGTGGCCGGCTTCGCCCTGCTGGTGCTCGCCTGGGCCGTGCTCGAGATCGTGGCCTCGATCGGGATGCTCGGCCACCGCCGGTGGGGCCGCCTGCTCGGCCTCGCGATCGGCGGGCTCGGGCTGGCGTTCGCCGGGCTGTCGCTCTGACCGCGCTGGGCGCCGGCGACGCCGGGGACGGCCCCTCCATCGGGTTCAACCTGGTCCTCGTCGCCGGCTACGGCCTGACGGTGCTGGCGCTGGCCACCGCCGGGGAGCACTTCCGCCGCACCTGATGGCCGCCTGCGCGGTGGCGCGTCCGGCCCACCGCGGCCGTCAGCCCTGGACCCTCGTCGCCTGCGACCAGACGACCTGCCATCGGCCGCCGCGACGCTCGTACAGGTCGATGTGCCAGTACCGTCCACGGGGCGTGCGCGCGCCGTCGACCGTCGACGAGCGCTCGCAGCCGGTCGCGCTCGATCAGGTCCAGGTCGCTCATTCGGCCGCACTCCTCTTCCTCGGCGGCGCTCGTGTCTGCCCGGCCCTCTCCGGCCACTCGTAGCCCTCCCAGGGGTCGTAGTCGGGGTCGAGGGGCTCCTGCGGCGGGCGCAGCTCCGGCGGCACGTGCTCCAGGTTGAGGCGGATGCGCGTCCAGGTCGTGGAGCGGCCGCGCATCGCATCGACGAGCACATCCGCCGGGCGCAGGTGCGGCCAGGCGTCGGGGTGGCGTGCCTTCCAGCGCTCGAGGCCGGCAATCGCATCGGCCTGCTTCGCGGCCCGCCCGATCTCGATCAGCGGCTTGCTGCTCATCCGGCGCTTCGACGGCTGCGACGCGGGGCGGCTCGTCCAGCGTCTTCGCGTAGTTCGGCGGCCACGGCGCATCGCCGAGGCCCTCCGTCTCGTGGCGAGCCGAGAGCTCGAGGAGCCCTCGAGCGTGCCGGCTCGTCGTCGATGCCCGCGTGGGGATCGCCCTCGCGGGCGAACCGCTCCGGGACGGCGCGCAGGGTGAAGACGGCGGCGTCGACCTCCGCCACCTCGTCCCAGCGGAGGGGCGTCGAGACGCGGGCGTCGGGCCGCGGGCGGACGGAATAGGCCGAGGCGACGGTGCGGTCCTTGGCGTTCTGGTTGTAGTCGATGAAGACGCCGTGGCGCTCCTCCTTCCACCACCGGCTGGTGGCGAGGGCCGGAGCGCGGCGCTCGACATCGCGGGCCAGGGCGAGAGCCGCCCGCCGAACCTCGGGGAAGGTCCAGCGGCGCTCGATCCGGACGTTGACGTGGATGCCGCGGCTGCCGGAGGTCTTCGGCCAGCCGACGAGGCCGACGTCGGCAAGGGCGTCGCGGACGACGAGAGCGACCCGTCGGACGTCGTCCCAGGGGACGCCCGGGACGGGGTCGAGGTCGACGCGAAGCTCGTCGGGGTGGTCGAGGTCGTCGGCCCGGACGGGGTGCGGGTTGAGGTCGATACAGCCGAGGTTGATCACCCAGGCGAGCGCGGCGGCATCGTCCACGACCACCTCGTCGGCCGTGCGGCCGGACGGGAACGCCAGCTGGACCGTGCGAATGAAGTCGGGCCGCTTCTCGGGGGCCCGCTTCTGGAAGAAGAAGTCGCCGGCGGCGCCGTTCGGGTAGCGCTTGAGGGCCATCGGCCGTCCGCCCGCCCCGCGCAGGGCGCCGTCGGCCACGGCCACGTAGTACCGCACGAGCTCCAGCTTCGTGACCGGCCCGCCGTCGGCGTCCGGGAAGAAGACCTTGTCCGGGTTCGTGACGGTGACCTCGCGGCCGGCGACGCGGAGGATCTCGCTGCGGGGCGGCATGGCCCGAGGATACCGACGGTGTCGACAGCGGGCAGCAGTCAGGGTCGGCGCAAGGCCACGGGAGGATCGGGCACCTCCACGCCGTCGGGCAGGCTTGCGGTCGCACGGCCGATCGGCCGGCCCGCCGTCAGCAGGAGAAGGTGCCGCGGACCTCCGTGCCGTCGGCGAGAAGGCCCCGGAACGAGCCCCGCGACAGGTTCCCGGCCAGCTCGAGGACGAGCCCGGAGGTGCTCACGGTCGCGGCAGTGCCGACGTGCCGCCAGGTGATGACGACGTCGTCCCCGCCGAAGGTGCCGCCGCCGGCCGCGGTGCGCGTCGCGGCCGGCGCGTACGGGCTTCGCCCGACGACGAGCCCGAAGTACTCGGCGCCGTTCGGGAAGCCGACGTTGAGGGCGAGCCAGGCGTCGCCGGCGCCCTGCGAGCACCAGCCGCCCTTCCACTCGGTGTCGAAGGGCAGCTCCAGGCGCGCGCTCCCCGTGCCGCCAGTGAAGGATGCCTCCGGGAGGGGGGCCGGGGTCGGCGTCTCCGCGGCGGGGCTCGGCGACGGTCCGGCGCCGCAGGCGGCGAGGGCCAGCCCGGCGGCGAGGGCCAGCCCGGCGGCAGCCGCCAGCGCGCCGCCGCGGACTCGGCCGCGGGCGCCGCGCGCGGGAGGAACGGGGAGCTCAGAGGGCGCCGCCCGCGGCCCGCGGAGCATCCGCCTCGGTGCCGTCCGCGGCGGCCGCGGTGCGGGCGAGGTAGTCCTCCGCCAGGAGGATGTTCACTGCGCTCGCCCGCTCGACCGTCCGCAGGAGCGCGCTCATGCTCGACATCTCCTCCAGCTGCTCCTTGAGGAACCACTGCAGGAACTGCTCGCCGATCCGGTTCTGCTCCTCGCGGGCGAGCTCGACGAGCGCCGAGATCTGCTCGGTGACCCGGCGCTCCTGGGCAAGGGCGAGGGCCACGGGCGCGACCGGGTCGGCGAAGTCGTTCGTCGGCGCCTCCACCCCCGGGACGACAACCCGTTCGCCCGCGTCGAGGAGGTACTGGACCAGCATCAGCGCGTGGTTCCTCTCCTCGACCGCCTGCCGGTAGAAGTGGGCGGCGAGCTGGGGGAGCGTCTCGGCGTCGTACCAGGCCGCGATCGCGACGTACTGCTGCGAAGCGCCGAACTCGTTGGCGACCTGCCCGTTGAGGGCGTCGGTGAAGCGCGACATCTGACTGCCTCCGCGCAAGGGATGCGGGAATGGGGCGCGACAAGTCTATCGGCTCCGAGCGTGGCGGCACCCGGAGCGGGGGCCGCCCTCGGGCCGCGCGGCGCCGACCCATCCCGGTGGGGCCACGCCGATCAGGGGGTCCGCAGCGCCTCCTCGAGGCGGTCGACGAAGGGAACCTGGGCCTCCTTGATCCGTCGCCGCGCCTCGGCCGGGGCGAACCAGGCGACCCGGTCGATCTCGGGGAACTCCGCCAGCGTCTCGCTT
Source organism: uncultured Chloroflexia bacterium (assembly GCA_963709605.1). Taxonomy (GTDB): domain Bacteria; phylum Chloroflexota; class Limnocylindria; order Limnocylindrales; family CSP1-4; genus CTSoil-043. The sequence continues at coordinate 516,157 of CAVPWX010000007.1, forward strand.
CCCGGCGGCCAGGGGATGGCGAAGGTGTTGCTGACGGCGGCCGCCGGGTCGAGGTCGCCCTCCGCCGCCCAGGCGTGGACCAGCTTGCCGCCCTTCTGGCGGATCGAGCCGAGCGGGATGAGCGGGCCGGCGGGCACCGGGTGGCCGGTCTCCTCCGCGAACTCGCGACGCGCGACGTTCTCCAGGTCCTCGTCCGGCCCCACCTCGCCCTTGGGGATCGACCAGTCGCCGAGGTCCTTGCCCGCGAAGTACGGCCCGCCCGGGTGGCCGAGGAGCACCTCGAGCTCGTCACGCCGCGAGGTGCCGCCCCCGGCCCGGCGGAAGAGAAGGATGCCGGCGGAGACGCGCTCTGTCACGCGACGATGGTACGCGGGCAGTCAGGGCGCCGGTGGCGCCTCCTCGGGCAGCGCTGGCCGGCGGCCCCGCGTCGGCGGCGACGACCGGCGCCGCAACGGGGACGGCCGTGCCCGCCGTGCCCCGTGCCACGAGTGACCGCTCCAGGTCGTCGAGCTTCAGATGCAGCTCGCGCGAGCGGTCGTCCTGCTCGGCGACCAGGCGACGGATCTCGTCGAGATCGGCCAGCGGGCCGCCCGGCCGCCGGCCGCGCAGCCGTTGCAGGGGTCGGCGCCGGGGAGCGAGGAAGGCGTTCGCGATGAAGCCGGTGAAGACGCTGAAGAGCGCCACGCCCGCCGTCAGGAGGAAGATGCCGATGATCCGGCCCGGGAGCGTCACGGGGTACTTGTCGCCGTAGCCGACGGTCGTGATGGTCACGTAGCCCCACCAGAGCGCGTCGCTCGGCGTCTCGATGTTGGCGCCGTCGATGCCGCCCTCCGCGTCGAGGATGAGCATGCCCGACAGCTCGAGCACGACGATCACGAGGAAGATGGTCGTGAAGAACGTGGCGGCCGCGCGGCTCACGCTCAGGTCCTCGGCGATCTGCGCCGGTCCACGGGCCTGGAGGTGGCGGATCACGACCACGACCCGGAAGAGGCGGAAGACGCGGAGCATCGGGACGATCGCGAGGAGGTCCGCCCAGCCGAAGGCGTGGACGAGGTACGCGCTCCGCGGCCGGGACCGAGCCAGGCGCGCGAGGAAGTCGACGAGGAAGACCGGCGTGAGGAGCGTCTCCATGACGATGACGACCTCCCTGCCGGCGCCGCTCAGGAAGGGCACGATGATCAGGACCGCGTTGAAGATCGAGAGGAGCGACAGCAGGACGAGGAACAGCTCGTAGGCCGTGCCGCGCGGTCCGCCGGCCGGGTTGCTGGACATCGTTCGCCTCCTCTCGCTGCCTCCCGGAATTCTGCGCCCTGCGACATATCCGGGGAGGGCCAGGTGCCCGCGCCCGCGCGAACGGGCGCGGCCGAGGCCGCTCCTCGCAGCTCCGCCGTGCCGATACCATGGCCCCGCCCGAGACCACGAGGTCGACGCGCCAGGAGGGTCGCGATCAGATGACTGCCCAGGCACCCGTGCTGCGCGAGCACGGCAACTCGTACAACATCTTCATCCTGGTCCTGACGCTCTTCTCGCTGGCCATCATGGCCGTCCTGCTCCTCCCGCTCGACGATGACACGCGCCAGCTCCTGACGCTTCTACGACAACGTCATCTGCTTCATCTTCCTGGGGGACTTCGCGATGAACCTCGCGGGCTCCCGGCCGAGGCGGGCGTACCTCATCGGCGAGCGAGGCTGGCTCGACCTCCTCGGATCCATCCCGAGCGTCGGCATCTTCCAGCTCGGCGCCCTCCTCCGCCTCGCCCGCCTGAGCCGGCTGGCGCGGATCGGCAAGCTGCTCAGCGGCAAGAACCGCAAGGCGCTCGTCGCGGACGTGCTGCACAACCGCGGCCAGTACGCCACGTTCATCACGATCCTCGCCGCCGGGATGGTGCTCTCGGTCGCGAGCGTCCTCGTCCTCCAGTTCGAGAGCGCATCGCCGGACGCCAACATCCAGACGGGCGGCGATGCGATCTGGTGGGGCATCGTGTCGCTCACGACCGTGGGCTACGGCGACTTCTTCCCGGTCACATTCCTCGGGCGCCTCACCGGCGTGTCCCTCATGGTCGCCGGCATCGGGATCATCGGCGCCCTCGCCAGCATCCTCGCCAGCCTGCTGGTGGCGCCGTCGACGCCGGTCGAGCCCGTGCCGGAGGGACCGCCGACGGCCGTGGCCGACGCCGCGCCCGCCGCAGCCGCAAGGCTCGAGGCGGCGGTCGCGTCCGAGACGGCGGCGACGAGCTCGCTCGCCGAGGAGCTCGCCGGTCTGCGGGCCGAGATCGCGGCGTTGCGAGCGTCGCTCTCGACCGAGTCGAGCTGACGCGGCGCCCGTCGTCGGGGCCGTTACCGGACCTGCGCGCCGTTCACGTCGTTCGCGGCGCGGTGCTTCGGTCCCTCGACCACGCCATCGGCCGGCTCGACGCTCTCGAGCGCGGCCTCCACGTCGTAGCCCGCGGCCAGCGCGATTCTCGGCGCTGCCGAGATCACCCGGGCCGACCCCACGGATGCCGCCACGGCCATGAGCACCGCCAGCAGATCCTCTAGGCGGGCGCCGGCCACCTGCGCCTCGTTCACCGCCGCCCGGTACGACGATGGCGGGGCATCGAGCGCGACCAGGGCGCCGAGCCGGAGCAGGGTCTCCGTGCGCGCGTCGAGGCGCATCGTGTCCAGCAGCCGGTCCGCCGGGTTGCCCATCTCCGAGATGAGAACGGCGTCCCCGATCGTCAGCCGCCGGAACGCCTCTTCCACGGAGCGCACGGCCATCTGCTTCACCCGATCGATTGCGACGGGGGTGCCCGTGTTCGCGCACCCAGGTGATTCCACCCGCTGCGGGCGGCCCCGGCATCACCTCCCGGGGGTGAATTCGTCGACGCCCCGGGTCACCCTGCGGGGATGATGCCCCCGGGGGGTGACCGGGTGTCTGATACTGGAGGGCGCCGAACGTCCGGGACGATCCACGACGATGTCCCGACGCCACTCGCCCGCACCGTCGCACGACGCGACAGGCACTCGAAGGAGGGAACCTCGCATGCGAAACCCGCCCATCCTCGTCTCGGTCCTCGGATTCTTCGCGGGCCTCGCCGGCTTCGCCTGGATCTTCCTGGGCCTCCGGATCCTCGGCTTCGACTGGTTCACGCTCCTCGGCGACGTGGGGCAGTACGAGCAGGCGGGTATCTGGGGTTGGCTCGCGATCGGCGCCGGCGTCCTCTTCGTCGCCGCCGCGGTCGGCCTCTGGTCGCTGCAGCCCTGGGCCTGGGCGTTCGCCATGGTCGTCGCCGGCGTGGCGCTCTTCGAGGCGTTCCTGTGGTTCCTCGAGTTCCCGGGGACCGGGATCGGGCTCGGCATGTCGATCATGCCCCTGATCATCATCCTGTATCTCAACAGCCGCGACGTGAAGGCGCAGTTCCTCGGCGGGCCGCCGGCCGACTGACGCCAAAGGCCCAGGGCGATCGGTCCTGGAGCCTCGTCGGGTGCGCGAACGGGCCCCCGGGGGGCCCTGAAGAGCCCGTGGATCACGGATCGAGCGGCCGGGACGGTCTTCTGCCCCGGCCGCTATCTCTGTCGCCCGCCGCCCGGACCTTCCTCGCGCCCGAACGCCTCGACCCCTTCCTTCACCGACCCGTAGAGATGCCCGACGTCGATGGTCTGGAGGAGGCCGTACCTCACGATCGTGTCGCGGACGGCCGACTGGAGCTCCGCGAACGCGAGATGGATGCCCGCCGCGTTCAGCTCGAGGTCGAGGTCGGCGAGCATCGCCCCGGCGGTCGTGTCGATGTCGGTGATCGGCTCGGCCGCGACGAGGACCCACCGGGGCGGGGGCGTCGAGTCCCCGACGAGCTGCCGGATCCGGTCGCGGAACTGGTTCGCGTTGGCGAAGAAGAGCGGCGCCGACCAGCGGACGATGAGCAGCCCCGGGACCTGCTCCGCGTCCGGATAGCGCCGGATGTCGTGCCAGCCGGGTTCGTCCGGGGCCCTCCCGAGGACCGTCGAGTACGGGGCCCAGGCGCGCTTGAAGATGTAGGCCACCGACAGCACGACCGCGACGACGATCCCCTCGAGGACGCCGATGAACATGACGCCGAGCGCGCAGGCGACGGCCAGGGCGAAGTCGGTCTTGCGGACGCGGAACAGGCGGCGCAGCTCGGCGACGTCGAAGAGGCTGATCGACGCCGCGATGACGACCGCCGCGAGCACCGGCTGGGGCATCGCCTGGACCAGGCCGGGCACGAACAGCAGCATCGCGAGCACGAGCGCCGCCGCCACGAGGCCGGTCAGCTGGGTCTTCGCCCCCGACTGGAAGGCCACGGCCGTCCGCGAGCCGCTGGTGCTCACGGGGAAGCCGGAGAAGAGGCCGGCGGCGAGGTTGGCCGAGCCGATCCCGGCGAGCTCCTGGTTGCCGTCCACCTCGTAGCCGGCGCGGGCGGCGAAGCCCCCGGAGGTGGAGATCGTGTCGCCCACGGCGACGAGCGAGATCCCGACCGCGGCGGCGAACAGCAGCGGGATGTCCTCGACGGGGACGGCCGGGAAGCTCGGCAGCGGGAAGCCCTGGGGCAGCACGCCGATCACCGACACGCCGCGGGCGGCGAGGTCGAGCACGATCGAGAGCCCGATCGCCACGACGACCGCGATGAGGATGCCGGGCGTCCGCGGTGAGAGGCGCTTGAGGACGAGGATGATGACGAGGCTGAGGAGGCCGATCCCGAGCGCCCACGGGTTCGTCAGGCCCTCTCCGAGGCCCTGGGCGAATGCGACGGCCTCCGCGGCGAGGCCGTCGGCGTCCGTCGAGAACCCGAACAGCTTCGGCAGCTGGCCGATGAAGATGACGACCGCGAGGCCGGCGAGGTATCCCGTCCGCACCGGGTTGGAGAGCAGGTCGGCGATGAAGCCGAGCTTGGCCACGCCCGCCCCGACCGTGACGATCCCGACGAGGAGCGCCAGCATTCCCGCCAGCGCGATCGCCATCTCCTGGCTTCCCGCCGCGAGCGGCAGGATCGTCGCCGCGATCATCGGGCCCAGCGACGAGTCCGGGCCGAGGACCAGGATCGGCGACGGCCCGACGAGGGCGTAGGCAACGAGGCAGATGACGGTGGTGTAGAGCCCCGTGATCGCGGGCAGCCCGGCCAGCTCCGCGTAGGCCATCCCCTGCGGGACGAGCAGGGTGACGAGGACGATGCCGGCGACCAGGTCACGCGACAGCCACGACCGCTCGTAGGTGCGGAGGACCCGGACGCCGGGCATCCAGCGCTCGACCGGCCCGCGCAGGGACCCCGTCGCAGTCGCGTCGGTCTTCACCCGGTGCTCCTCATGGTTCGGCATGCGGGCAGCGGCTGGACGGCTCAGAGCCGCGCGATCGCCCGGCCCAGGCCTCGCCGGTACGTCGAGGCGGCGACCGGTCGCCACGTGGATCCGAGCGTCCGCCTGAGCCGCTCGACCCCTTGATCGAGGTGGCTCGACGAACTTGCCGGCTGCCTTCTCCTCGGAGCTCGCCAGCTTGGAGGTGGCGACGAACTCCCGGGCGAGCAGCGCAGCGACGTGCTGATCATGCTGCTCCCCGAGGTGGTCCTGGAGGGCGACGACCGGCCGGATGAGCGCAGTCGCCTGCGGCTCGAGCGGCTCCCGGATGAACTCGAGCGTGTACCTCAGCCACTTGGCTGCGATCCGGAGCTGGTGCAGGGTCGCGAGATCGGCTGTCCCGAGCTCGTCGTCGAATGCCCAGACGGCCTGGTAGGCACCCCAGATCGTGGCGGGCATCCGGTTGCGCACCAGCCCCGGGCTGTGCGGCGGGACGGCAAGGGCGGCGAGCCCGGGCGTCTCGGCGAACGCCCTGTAGTCGGCGACGAACGCGGCGAAGCGCTCCGACCCGAGCACCCCGATGAGGTCGATGCGTCGCGACTCCCGCTCGGCACGCCATGCCGCAAGGAGCGGCTCGAGGCCGGCGCGCTGGCGGCCGCTTCGATGCTCGCCGTACCTCACGAGGGTCTCGATGAGGACGTCGAGGTCCCGGACGGCGCCGAGGCTCGCCCCGATGTCGTGGAGCTCGTCGCGATAGCGTCGCCGCGCGTCGCGCTCGAACCCGTCGCCGAAGACTCGCCACGCGGCGCGCATCCGGCGCGCGGCGACGCGCATCGCGTGGACCTCCTCGGCGTCGTCTCCGGCGATGACGCCGGGCACGCGGGCGAGCATCCTGCCCAGGTGGAAGCGCAGGACCTTGCGCCCGGCTTCCGCCCAGGGATCCTCGGCCCGCAGGCCGGGGGTCCTGCCGTCCGCCAGGAGCGCCGTCGCGAGGACGACGGCTTCCGCGGGGGAGGGCGCCGCCGTGTCGCTCTCCAGCGAGCCAGCGGCCCCGTTCTCGGTCGCCCGAGGATCAGGCTCGATCGATCCGACCCCGGACTCGACCGAGCCCGGGGTCGTGCCGTCCTTCACGATGGAATCCCCGGCTCCTTCTGCTCAGGCGGCCGCCCGTGCCGCAGCACCTGCGGCTGGCGGTTCGTCATGCGCCCGCCCTGCCCGCAGGATAGGGCGTCCCAGTTGACCATGACGCGCGGTGGCACACCTCCACCAGAATGGAGGATGGGTCGCCCCGATCCGCCAAGGTCAGCCCACGACTGAATCGCGGGGCGGGGCCAGGAGCAGGTTGATCACCTCGGCCGTCCAGCCCGTCTGGTGCATGGCCCCGAGCCCGGCACCGCTATCGCCGTGGAAGTACTCGGGGAACCAGAGCAGCCCCTGCCAGGCCGGGTCGGTCTGCAGGAGGTCGATGTCCCCGAAGACCGGGCGGCGGCCGTCCGGGCCCGGCAGCCAGATGGAGATGAGCCGGTCGCCCAGGTCCTGGGCGATGTCGGCAAGGGTCCGCTGGACGCCCGACCCGGTGGGGTACTCGACCGTGAACTCGTCGCCCAGGAAGCGGTGGTACCGCACGAGGGCCGGGATGATCAGGACGTTGAGCGGCATCCAGACCGGGCCGCGCCAGTTGGAGTTGCCCCCGTACATGGCGGTGCGACCCTCGGCGGGCTCGTAGCCGATCGACGCTGCCGGATGGCCGGGGACCTCGTACGGCGCTGCGTGGCGCTTGGAGAGCGAGCGGAGCCCGTGCGGCGAGAGGAAGGCGGCCTCGTCGAACAGGGAGGCGAGGGTGCGCTTGAGCTCGTCGGGGCCGACGACGGACAGCATGACCCTGTCGCCCGCTGCGTTGTAGCGGACGTGCCGGGACTGCGCGCCGGCCGCGTCCAGTCCCTTGGCGACGAGGCGGTCGAAGCGGTGCCTGAGCCGGCGGGCGGTCGTCGTGTCCGAGACGCGAAGGGTGGCGGCCGGCAGCAGGGGGATGGCGCCCACCAGGGTCTGGACACGGATCAGCGTGCCGCCCTCCGGGCCCTCGAGGCGATCGTAGAACCAGCCGTCGGCCTCGTCATAGAGACCGGTGTCCTCGATGGCATCGACGATCATCAGGTACTGCTCGACGAACTTGACGACCATGTCCTCGTAGACCAGGTTCGTCTCGGCGAGCCGGCGGGCGATGGCCAGCATGCTGAGCGCGTATGCGGCCATCCACGCGGTGCCGTCCGCCTGGGCGAGCCGCACCCCCGGAGGGAGCGCCGACCGGTCGATCGGGCTGATGTTGTCGAGCCCCAGGAACCCGCCGCCGAAGATGTTGTTGCCGTCGGGATCCTGGCGGTTCAGCCACCAGGTGAAGTTGAGGAGGAGCTTCTGGAAGACCCGCTCCAGGAAGTCGGTGTCCGTCCCCCCGTCGATCAGGAAGACGCGCAGGGCGGCGATCGCGTGGACCGGCGGGTTGACGTCGTCGAAGTTCCACTCGTAGGAGGGGAGCGCCCCGTTCGGGTGGAGGAACCACTCGCGCAGCATCACGATGAGCTGGTACTTGGCGAACGCGGGGTCCAGGTGGGCCCAGGCGACGGCGTGGAAGGCGAGGTCCCAGGCCGCGAACCAGGGGTACTCCCACGGATCGGGCATGGCCAGGATGTCGAACGAATCGAGGTGGCGCCAGCCGGCATTGCGGCCGGTCGCGTGACCGGGCGGAGGGGCGGGCTGCGCCGAATCGCCGTCGAGCCACTGCCCGACCCGGTACGGGTAGAGCTGCTTGCTCCACACGAGGCCCGCCGATGCCTGTCGGAGGATCCGCATCCGCTCCTCGTCGAGCCGCTCCGCCGGCAAGGCGCGCCGTAGAACTCGTCGGCGTCGCGCTCGCGTCGCTCGACCGTCTCGATGAAGGACGTCCCCGCCCAGGACGCCGACGGTCGGGACGACGGCTTCGTGGCGACACCGTGCGCGGCCTTCGCACCATGCCCCGGCCGGCGCAGGCCGGTGGAGGCGGAGCCGGAGCTGCGTGCGGCCGCCGCCGGGGACGGTGCAGCGGTACCACCAGGCGGACTTCGTCCCGGTCGTTCCCAGGGTTGACCGTCGGAGCCCCGGCGACCACGTGGTCGTTGATGCCGTCCTTCGGGTACGGCGTGACCGAGGGGCTGCCGAAGAGGCGGGCACTGTTGGTCTCGTTGTCGCAGAACAGCGGCGTGGGTGCGGCGCCGTCGGGGCCCGGGGCGGCCTCCAGGCGGTACCCGTCGAGCCGCGGGTGGCGGACCGTCACGGCGTCGTCGTCGAGCTGAAGCTCGGGGATCTCGTCGGACCCGCTCCACCGCCACGTGTTGCGGAACCAGAGCGTGGGCAGGACGTGGAGGGTCGCCTCGTCGGGGCCGTGGTTCTCGACGTCGATCCGGCAGAGGATCTCGGTCGGCGACGCCTTCGCGTAGGTGACCTCCACGATCCAGAAGCGGCCGTCGTCGAAGATCCCGGTGTCGAGCAGCTCGTACTCGGGCTGCTCCCGGTCGCGCCGGCCGTTCTCGACGACGAGGTCCTCGTAGGGGAACGGCGCCTGGGGATAGTGGTAGCGCCACCGCAGGAGCGCGTGGCTGGGGAGGCCCTCCAGGTACCACCAGCACTCCTTGACGTCCTCCCCGTGGTTGCCCTGGGGTCCGGTCAGCCCGAACATCCGCTCCTTGAGGATCGGGTCCACCCCGTTCCAGAGGGCGAGGCCCAGGCACAGCTCCTGGCGGATGTCCGAGATGCCGGCCATGCCGTCCTCGTTCCAGCGGAACGCGCGAGACCGGGCGTGGTCGTGCGGGAAGGAGGCCCATGCGTTGCCGTCCGCGCTGTAGTCCTCGCGGACGGTGCCCCACGCGCGCTCGGCGAGGTAGGGTCCCCACTCGTACCAGGGGTTGGCCTCGAACAGGTCGTCCTCGGCGCGGCCGGTGGCCTCGGCGAGACGGCGATGCTCGGCGGTGTCGAAGGCGGGGCTGTCGGCGGCCTGGCTCATGGTTCCTCCCGGCGGTCGGGCTCGCGCGCGGCGAGCTGGATCGAGAACAGGTGCGATCCCCAGGGATCGAAGCTGGACGTAGAGACCGTCGAGGAGGTCGTCACCCGGGCGGTCGAAGCTGGTGTCGTGGACGGGGTCGACGAGGCGGACTGCGGCGCCGCGCAGGTCGCCCCACGACGGCGGGGCGGTCACGTGGCCCGCCGCCGTCCGGCGCCGAGGTTGACGACGATGAGCCAGCGGTCGAGGTCAGCGCCGGTCTCCCCAGGCGCCGCGCCCTCCCAGCACCAGGCCACGAGCTGGGACCAGCGGTCGTTGCCGGGCCAGCCCGACCGTGCGCAGAGCTCCCACCGCCCGGATCGGAAGGCCGGCTGCCGCAGCACGCCGAGGAGGGCCCGGTACCAGCGCTCGAGGTCCGGGTCCGGCGGCTCGTCGGGTGCGCGGCCGAGGAACACGGGCAGGCGGACCCGGCGGCCGTCGAGCTGCCCATCGTGCAGCAGCCGGGCGCCCGGCTGGGTCAGGGCCACCACGGCCGCGGCCCGCTGGCGGCCGGCAGGGAACGCCGACGCCGCCCGCGGCTCGTCGTGGTTCTCGATGAAGCGCAGCAGGCCCTCCTGGTAGGCGATGTCGGCGCAGAGGTGGAGGCGGACGGCCTCGGCGTCGCCGTGGACCAGCCGGTCGTAGAGCCGCTTGTCGTAGCAGTAGTCGAAGCCGAGCTGCTGGAGCTGCCACTCGAGGTCCCAGTAGGCCTCCGCGATGAGGATGGCGTCGGGGTGTGTAAGCCGTGTCGCACCGATGACATCGCTCCAGTACTCCGTCGCCGGCGCCGGCTCGACGCGGTCGCCCCAGGTGCCGGCGAACACGTCGCTCAGGAGGAGCATGGCCATGTCGCAGCGCACGCCGTCGCATTGGGCGAGGATCCCGTTCAGCGTGTCGATCGCCGCGGCACGCAGCCGCGCCGAGAAGGCGTTCAGCTGCACCGTGTCGGCCCAGGCGGCGAAGTACGGGTCACGCCCGCAGGCCAGCACCCGGTCGCCGGCGCGCACGAACGAGCGCCGGTCGCGGGCGAGGTCGTCGTCGGTCCCCGGCACGAAGAAGTCGGGATGCTCGACGGTCCACCGGTGGTCGGGCGCGACGTGGTTGGGGACGAAGTCGAGGATCAGCCCGATCCCACGGTCTGCCAGGGCGCGGCGGGCCGCGGCCAGGCCCGCCGGCCCGCCGAGGCGGTCGTCGACGACGTATTCGCGGACGCAGTAGGGCGAGCCGACGACGTCGTCGGTCCGGAGGTCGGGAAGGATCTCGCGGAACTCGGCCATGCGGTCCGGATCGGCCATCGCGATCGCCGTCCCCGCGGGGCTGCGACGCCACACGCCCATCAGCCAGACGGCGTCGACCCCCAGCTCGGTCAGTCGGTCCCACGCCGCGGCCGGGACCGTGGCGAGCTGGACCGGCCCGCCGGTCGTGCGCCCGAGGCGTTCCAGCCAGGGCCAGGTGTCGATCTCGTAGATGAGCGGGTGGGCCGTCATGCCCGTCGTGATCGAGCGCATCGATCCCTCGAATGGCGGTGGCCAGTGACGGGCTCGGGGTTCGTCGCGACCGAGCATAGGTCGGCGATCATCGCAGAGAAATCATCCCGCTGGCATGACAACGCGAGGTTCATCCGCGGTTAACGTAACAGTAGTGAGTGACAGCAGGAGCAGCTTCCTCCCGCTCCGATGACGCCGTCCATGAGGGGTCCCAGAAGACCATGACGCCCACCGATCGCGCCTCGCAGGCGCAGCAGCCCGCCGACGTCCTCGTGATCTTCGGCATCACCGGCGACCTCGCAAGGGTGATGACGTTCCGGTCGCTCTACCGCCTCGAGCGGCGCGGCCTGCTCGCCTGCCCGATCGTCGGCGTCGCATCCCGCGACTGGACGATCGAGCAGCTCGTGGAGCGGGCCCGCGACTCGATCGTGGGGACCGGCGAGCCGCTCGACGAGGCCGTCTTCGCCAGTCTCGCCGCGCGGCTCTCGTACGTGAGCGGCGACCTCGAGGACCCGGCGACCTACGAGCGGGTGCGGACCGCGATCGGCGGCGCCACGAGCCCCGTGCACTACCTGGAGATCCCGCCGTTCCTTTTCGCGACCGTCGTGCGGGGTCTCGCCGGCGCCGGGCTCACGACGAACGCGCGGGTCATCGTGGAGAAGCCGTTCGGTAACGACCTGGCCTCCGCGCGCGCTCTGGCCGAGGAGCTGCACCGCCACCTCGACGAGTCGCAGATCTACCGGATCGACCACTACCTCGGCAAGATGGGCCTCGAGGAGATCCTCTACCTGCGCTTCGCGAACACGATGCTGGAGCCGGTCTGGAACCGGAACTTCGTCGAGTGCGTGCAGATCACGCTGGCCGAGGACTTCGGCGTCGAGATGCGCGGCCGCTTCTACGACCCGGTCGGCGCCCTGCGCGACGTCGTCGTCAACCACATCATGCAGGTCGTCGCGATGGCCGCGATGGAGGCGCCCGCCGGCGGCGACCCGGAGACCCTCCGCACCGCCATCACGACGGTCTTCAAGTCGATCAGGACGGCCGATCCGGCCCGGTACGTCCGCGGCCAGTACGACGGGTACCGCTCGATCGACGGGGTCGACCCGGCCTCGACGACCGAGACGTACGCGGCGCTGGCGCTGGAGATCGAGAACTGGCGCTGGTCCGGCGTCCCGTTCCTCATCCGGACGGGCAAGCGCCTCCCGGCGACCCAGACGGAGCTGCGGCTCGTGTTCAGGGAGTCGCCGCGGCTCGGCTTCGGCATCCGCGGCGCGCACAACCAGCCCGACCAGCTCGTCGTCCGCCTCGACCCCTCGACCGGCGTCCAGGTCCTTCTCAACGCCCAGCGGGCCGACGCGCCGGCGCCCGACGTCGTGCCGCTCGACGTGACCTTTGCCGAGGCCGGCGGCGAGGGAGCGACCCCGTACGAGGTCCTGCTGCTGGCCGCCATGGAGGGGCGGAGCGCCCGCTTCGCCCGCCAGGACGGCATCGAGGAAGCGTGGCGCGTCTTCGGTCCCCTCGTCGAGACGCCCCCGCCGGTCCTGCCCTACGCCCCGGGCTCCTGGGGCCCCGAGGCAGCTGACGCGCTCGCCGCCGGCCACGGCGGCTGGCGCGATCCGTGGACCGTCTGACCTTCCACGCCGCAATCCCCGAAGTGAGGTTCATCCCGTGAAAGTGATCATCGTCGGCGGAGTCGCCGGTGGCGCGTCGTGCGCGGCGCGCCTGCGCCGGCTCGACGAGAGCGCCGAGATCATCGTCGTGGAGCGCGGGCCGTACATCTCGTACGCCAACTGCGGCCTGCCGTACTACGTGGGCGGGCTGATCCCGCGCGAGTCGAAGCTCGTGCTGGCGGACGCCGCGCTGTTCAAGGCCCAGCTCAACGTCGAGGTCCGCACGCTGTGCGAGGCCGTTGCGATCGATCCGGCGGCGAAGACTGTCCAGCTCCGCGACGTCGCGACCGGCGAGGTGACCACCGAGTCGTACGACAAGCTGGTCCTGTCGCCCGGCGCCGCGCCGATCTGGCCGGCCCTGCCCGGGATCGACCTCCCGGGGATCTTCAAGGTCCGGACGGTCCCCGACGTCCACGTCATCCGCGAGTGGATGGAGGGCCACGTCACCGATCCGTCCGGGCTCGACACGTACACCGGGAGCCAGACGGTCCTGCCTGCGCGGCGCGCGGTCGTGGTCGGCGGCGGCTTCATCGGGCTGGAGATGGCCGAGAACCTCGTCCATCTCGGCCTCGACGTCACCCTGGTCCAGCGCGGCGCGCAGCTCATGTCGCCGATGGACCCGGAGATGGCCCGCTACGTCGAGCGCCACGTGGCGCGCAACGGCGTGAAGCTCGCCCTCAGCGAGAACGTCACGGGCTTCCGCCAGGCCGCCGAATCGACACTCGAGGTGCTCACCGCGTCCGGCAAGGCCATCCCGGCCGACATCGTCGTCATGGGCATCGGCGTTCGGCCCGAGGTCGCGCTGGCGAAGACGGCCGGCCTGGCGATCGGCGAGCGCGGCGGCATCCTCGTCGACGACCAGATGCGCACGAGCGCCCCCGACATCTTCGCCGTGGGCGACGCCATCGAGGTCCGTGACCACGTCACCGGCGCCCAGTCGCACGTGCCGCTGGCGGGCCCGGCCAACCGCCAGGGCCGCATCGCCGCCGAGGTGATCGCCGGGCGCGATTCGCGCTTCCGGGGTACGCAGGGGACGGCGATCATCGGGATCTTCGGCGGGGCCGCCGCGTGGACCGGCGCCAGCGAGAAGACGCTGCGCCGGGCCGGCGACACGGACTACGAGAAGGTCTACCTCTACCCGAACTCGCACGCCGGGTACTACCCCGGTGCGCAGTACCTGGCGATGAAGATCCTCTTCCGGAAGTCGGACGGTCGGCTGCTGGGTGCCCAGGCCGTCGGGCTCGACGGCGTGGACAAGAGGATCGACGCGTTCGCAATGGCCCTCCAGTTCGGGGCCACGGTGTACGACCTCGAGGAGGCGGAGCTCACCTACGCGCCGCAGTTCGGCAGCGCCAAGTCGCCGGTCAACTTCGCCGGGATGGTTGCCGCCGGCGTCCTCCGGGGCGACATGCCGGTGGCCCACTGGGACGACGAGCACCCGTTCCTCCTCGACGTCCGCCAGCCGGCCGAGCTGGCCGTCGAGCAGGTGCCGGGCGTGGTCAACATCCCGCTCCCCGAGCTCCGGGCCCGCCTCGGCGAGCTGCCGCGCGATCGCGAGATCCACGTCATCTGCCGGTCCGGCCAGCGGGCCTACTACGCGACGCGGATCCTCCTGCAGAACGGCTTCCAGGCCCGCAACATCTCCGGCGGGATGCTGTCGCACGCGACCCTGACGGCCGGGTAGGGCGCCCAGCGGGCAAGAGGGAGGCCTCAGGATGGACCACGGCGGTCCGGGCGCGTCCGGCGGCCCCGTCGCCTGCACGACCGAGCAGACCGTGCTGGGCGAGGGGGCCCGCTGGGACGCCCGACGCGACGAGCTCCTGCGGGTGGACATCCTGGCCGGGCGTGTCTACCGGGACCGGGTCGACGAGGACGGCGGCCTGGTCCCCGTCCGCGCGTACACGGTGCCGGGCCCGGTCGGGGCGATCACCCCGATCGAGGGCGACGACGGCTGGCTGCTGGCCGCGGGACGCGGCTTCGTGCACCTGCGGCCGGACGGCACCCAGCGCACGATCGCCGAGGTCGCCCCCGCGGGAACCCGGATGAACGATGCCGCCTGCGACCCCCAGGGGCGGTTCTGGGCCGGGACCCTGGCGGATGACCATCGCCCGGGAGGCGGTGCGCTCTACCGGCTGGACCGAGTCGGGCGGACCGAGCTCGTGCTCGACGGCCTGACGATCTCCAACGGGCTCGGCTGGAGCCCCGACGGTGCCACGATGTACCTGGTGGACAGCGGCCCGCGGGAGATCCGTGCGTTCGCGTTCGACGGCGAGCGGGGGACGATCTCCGGGGGGCGGGTCCTCGTCACGATCCCGGAGGCGGTCGGGGCGCCGGACGGCCTGACGGTGGACGCCGCCGGGGATCTCTGGGTGGCCGTCTACGGGGGTGGCTGCGTCCACCGCTACGCCCCGGATGGCGTCCTCCGCCGGGCCCTCGAGGTGCCCGCCGCGCAGAGCACGTGCTGCGCGTTCGGGGGGCCGGGGTTGACGTCGCTCTACGTGACGACCGCCACCGAGAACTGGAGCGACGAGCAGCGCCGCGCCGAGCCCGCGGCCGGGCTCGTCTACCGGCTGGACACGGACGCCGTCGGCCGGCCTGCCTTCCCGTTCCGTCCGGACCGCGACTGGTGGGCCGGCGTGCGGACCGCGACCGCCGCGCCGATGGCGGGGAGCCCGTAGAGGCCGCCGGGCGGGCGCCGGCGTGACCCGCGGCAGGGTACCGTTGGCGCGATGAACCCGGCCGAGACGATCCCGCCACCCCCCGGCCCGCCGGCGTTCCACCTGCTCGCCAAGCCGACGGGCGCCACGGGCGCAAGGTGAATCACTGCCATGGTGCCGCCGGCTGAGGAGTGAGGCGATGGTCAACCCGCTCGTGTTCGTCGCCCTTGCGGTTCTCGCGTACGCTCTCCTCTCGAGGCGGCTCGCCTCCACGATCGTCACGGCGCCGATCTTCTTCGCGGCCGCCGGGTTCGTGGCCGGACCCTTGCTCGGGGTCGTCGACCTCGCCGCGGATGACGAGCTGCTGATCCTGCTCCTCGAGGCGGCCCTCGTGATGGTCCTCTTCGCCGACGCCTCCGGGCTGGACATCGGCCGCTGGACGAAGGAGCCCAGCCTGTCGGGGCGGCTCCTTGGCATCGGGCTGCCGCTGACGATGGTGGCCGGGGCCGCGAGCGCGGCCGTGATCTTCGGCGGCGTCGAGCCCTGGCAGGCCGCCCTGGTGGGGGTAATTCTCGCCCCGACCGATGCCGCCCTCGGCCAGGCAGTGGTGGCCAACCCCCGCGTGCCGGCCGTCATCCGCAATGCCCTCAACGTGGAGAGCGGCCTCAACGACGGTCTCGCGCTGCCGTTCGTCACGATCCTCGTCACGGTGGGCCTCGTGGCCGGCGGCGCCGAGACCGAGGTGCACGCCGCCGAGACGCTCCTCCTCGCGCTCGGCGGCTCTACCCTGATCGGCCTCGTCACCGGCCTCGGCGTCGGGTGGCTGCTGGGTCGCTCCGCCGAGCGGGGCCTCTCGAGCGGCAGGTCCCAGGCGGTCGCGCTCGTCGCGCTGGCCCTCGGCACGTTCGTGGCCGCCGACCAGGTGGAGGCGAGCGGCTTCCTGGCGGTCTGGGTCGCCGGGCTCGCCACCGGGGCGATGGTCCGGGGCCGGGTGGACGAGGACGCGTTCCACCTGCCGGAGGAGACCGCGGAGGTGCTCGCGGCCGTCGGCTTCCTGCTGCTCGGCGCGGGCCTCATCGGCCCGATCCTGGCGCGCGCGACCCCGGAGATGGTCGCCTATGCCGCGCTCAGCCTGACGGTCGTGCGGATGGCCCCCGTCGCCGTCGCGATGCTGCGCACCGGGTTCGCGCCGGCCACCGTCGTGTACGTCGGGTGGTTCGGGCCGCGCGGCCTCGCGTCGATCGTCTTCGCGGGCGTCGTCGTCGAGCAGGCCGTCCCGGCGGCGAGCGCGATCACCGACGTGGTGCTCCTCACCGTGGTGCTCAGCCTGGTCGTCCACGGCGTGACGGCGGCGTGGGGCGCCCGGCGGTACGCGGCCTGGTTCGAGCGGGCGGCTGGCGCGGACCCCGCGATCCCGGAGGCGGCCGAGCTCCCGGAGGGCACGACCCACTACGCGGGATCGTCGCGGCGCAGCGTGGCGCACGAGGTGTAGTGCGGCGCGGGGCGAGGCCCCGGCTCCCGGGGCGCGCCCCACCCCACCAGAGGCCCCGCTACGCGGCTCCGGCGCCGCCCGCCGTCGCGGCCACCCCGTCGTCGTCGGGAGCCTCCTCGATGGACGCGACGCGAGCCGGGAGATGTTTCGTGAACGCGAGGGAGGCGAAGGCGATGAACGCCGCGGCCAGCAGGCCGGTCTTGAGCGACCGGAGCTGGGCCTCCTCGTAGTCGTCGACGATCGCGGCAGTGGTCGCCTCGTCGAGCCCGGCCTGCTGCGCGGCGGCCTCGATGTCGGCCGACGCGACGAAGTCGATGCCGGACCCGACCGCGACCCCGACCTGGGCCGCCACCTGGTCGCTGATGCGCGGGTCCTCCTGGACGTTCGTCACGAAGGTGCCGGTCAGGCCGGCCAGCACGATCGCCCCGATGAGGGCGACGCCGAGCGAGGAGCCGAGCTGCTGGCCGGTGTACTGGAGGCCGCCGGCCTCGCCCCGGCCCGAGGCGTCGACCGACGACTGGACGACGAGGCCCAGCTGCGAGGCGATGAGCCCCATCCCAACGCCGAGCACGGCCATCGACGCAGCGAACGCCACGTTCGCAAGGTCGGGCCGCATCGTGGCGAGCAGGGCGAACGCGGCAACCCCGGTGAGCGCAAGGCCGGCCCGGGTGATCGCCCGCACGGAGTAGCGGGTCGACATCCGCGAGCCGATCGCCGCCGCGAGGAACATCGCGATCGAGGTGGGAAGCATCTTGACGCCCGTCTCGAGGGCGTTCAGGCCGAGGACGAGCTGCAGGTAGAGGGGGATGGTGAAGAAGACGCCCATCAGGATGAGGTTCTGGGCGAAGAGGCCGGCCAGGCCCGCCCGCAGGGGCAGGATCTTGATCAGGTCGAGGTGCACGAGCGGGTCGCTCCCCACCGCCTCCCGATGCCGCTGCCACGCCACGAAGGCCCACAGGAGGGCCGCACCGCCGGCGATGACGAAGAGCGTGAGGGAGAAGCCGAAAGGCTCGATCGGCGACTCCTTCGGCTCGATCAGTCCCCACGTGGTCGACTGCAGCACGCCCAGGACGATCGCCCCGAGGCCGGCAGCGGAGAGGATCGAGCCGACCACGTCGAGCCGCGGCTTCGGGCCGGTGCGGATCGCGTCCCCGATGAAGCGGGCCAGGGCGAGGATCCCGATGACGATCACGACCTCGCCCACGAAGACGACCCGCCAGGTGAGCATCGTGGTGGCCCAGCCGCCGAGGATGGGGCCGATGGCGATGCCCGGCCCCGGCCACGCCGCCGATCACCGCGTAGGCGGCCTTGCGCGCCTCGCCCTCGAAGTTGCCGGCGATCAAGGCGGCCATCGCGGGCAGCACGAGAGCGGCCCCGATGCCCTCGAGGATCGACCAGCCGAAGGTCAGCTGCGCCACGGTCTGCGAGACAGCCGTGATGGCCGATCCGCATGCGTAGATGACGAGGCCGATCACGAAGGCCCGCCGGCGGCCGATGATGTCGCCGATCTTGCCGCCCGTGAGCATGAGCATGGCCATCACGAGGCAGTAGAGGGTGATCACGGCCTGGATCGTGGTGACCGTCGTGTCGAACTCGTCGACCAGCTGGCTGATCGACACGTTCATGACCGACTGGTCCAGGACCATGATGAACTGGGCGCCCGCCAGGGCCACCAGCGCCCACCTTCGCTTCACCCGGCTCCCCTCTCGCGCGACGCCATCCGTTGTCCGCCGCACGATACCCTCCGCGGCGCAGGCCCGTGGCCGGCTTCGCGCGTGGCAGGCCTGGTCGGGGCGGGCGGGGCGGGGCGGCGCGCGTCGTCCCGGCCGTGGTGATGCGTGCGCCAGAGGGCGGGGTGATACTGGGTACGATGTCCGAGCCGCGCTCGCCCGGGGCGGGTTGACCGACCGGCACTGCCAATGCGCGTCGTGGTTCGACGCGTCATCGAGATGGAGGACGGGAGCCATGCCTGGGACGACCAAGCCAATCCGGCGGCCGCGGAAGGCCGTCCCCGACGAGGCGATCGCGGCGGCGTACGACGCCGCCTGGCAGGCCGGTCTCCCGGCCCAGGGTGGCACCTGGACGGCGCGGCCCTGGGTCGACCCCGAGGAGCGCGCCGCCCGCGGCAAGGAAGCGCGGAAGCGCAGGTCCCGCGGGCGAGCCACGCCGCCTTCGAGCCGGCGCCCGGCCGCGATCCGATCGCCATCCTCGAGGCCCAGGAGACCGATCGGCTCCAGGAGCTCGTGCCCCTGCGCCACGAGCGCATGGCCGAGTCGGCCTTCGCCTACTACCGCGGCACCCCCGCGGTGATGGCGTTCGACCTCGCCACCACCCCGCGCTCCGACATCCTGGTCCAGGCCAGCGGTGACGCCCACCTCTCCAACTTCGGGCTCTTCGCGTCGCCCGAGCGGACGCTCGTCTTCGACGCCAACGACTTCGACGAGACCCTCCCCGGGCCCTGGGAGTGGGACGTCAAGCGCCTCGCCGCGAGCGTGGTCATCGCCAGCCGGGCCAACGGCTACAGCGCCGCCCAGGCCCGTGCGGCGACGATGATGACCGTCCGCGGCTACCGCAGGTGGATGGGCCGCTACGCGAGCATGCGCCTCCTCGACGTCTGGTACACGCAGATCACGGACGCCGACATCCGGGAGGCCGGCGAGGCGAGCGGCCTGCTCCAGGGTCGCGCGGCGGCCGGCCGGCGCGAACGGCTCGAGGCGATCTTCACGAAGGCCCGCCGGCGCGACGGGATGCGTGCCTTCGAGTCGCTGACGGCCGTGGTCGATGGCCGGCGGGTGATCCTCGAGGACCCGCCCGTGATCACCCACGTCGAGGTCGAGGGCGGCCCGGCAGTGCTCGAGAAGGTCTTCACCGACTACCGGGCCACGATGCCGGAGAACCGGCGGGACTTCCTCGAGCGCTACCGCTTCGTCGACTGGGCCCTCAAGGTGGTCGGCGTCGGGAGTGTCGGGACCCGCTGCTTCGTCGTCGTCCTGGAGGGTCGTGACGAGAACGACCCGCTCATCCTCCAGGTGAAGGAGGCGACCGCCTCGGTCCTGGAGCCGTACCTCGCCGCCAGCGGCCACGCCAACCACGGCCAACGCGTGGTCGTCGGTCAGCAGCTCATGCAGGCCACGTCCGACATCTTCCTCGGCTGGACGCGCAGCGTGGCCGGTCGCGACTTCTACATCCGCCAGCTGTGGGACATGAAGGGCTCGGTCGACACCACGATCCTCCAGCCCCTCGGCATGGGCTTCTACGGCGGCCTGTGCGGCTGGTCCCTGGCGCGCGCCCATGCCCGCACGGGCGACGCCGCGGCGATCTCCGCCTACCTCGGGACGAGCGACCGCTTCGACGGGGCAATCGCGGACTTCGCGGAGACGTACGCGGACGTCAACGCGCGCGACCACGCGGCGTACGTGGCCGCCATCGAGGCGGGGCGGATCTCGACGTCGGCCGGCTGACGGGACGGCGCAGCGACCATCGCGCGGCGACGTCGTCACCGCCGGGGGAGGCACGCCGGACCACGACCGCGCCGAGCGTCGGTGCCGTAGCACCGTCATGATGGTCCGGGCTGCGGCGGCCGGGTGCCCGCCGCGGGTCGGAGGGCGTGGGCGTGCACGAACCCGAGCCCGGGGTCGTTCCGGCAACGAAGCGCGGCGTGTCCGAACGCCTCGCCGGGCTGGGGGCCGCTGCATTCCCGACGATCGCCCGATTCGGGACCTACTCGCCCGCCTGGTTGCGGGACGACGTCATGGCGGGACTCGCCCTGACGGCGGTGCTCGTTCCGGTCGGGATGGGCTACGCGGAGGCCGCCGGCCTTCCCGCGATCGCGGGCCTCTACGCCTCGATCGGGGCCCTCGTCGCGTACTTCCTCGTCGGGCCTTCGCGGATCCTGGTCTTCGGGCCGGACTCCTCGCTCCTGCCGCTCGTCGCGGCGGCGGTGGTGCCGCTCGCCGGCGGGGATCCCGGCCGTTCGATCGCCCTCGCTGCGGCCCTCTCGATCATGGCCGGGGTCATGTGCCTGGGCGCGGCGCTCGCCCGCCTCGGCTTCGTCACCGACCTGCTCTCGCGGCCGATCCGGGTCGGCTACATGAACGGGATCGCCCTCACGATCCTCGTCGGCCAGCTCCCCAAGCTCCTGGGCTTCTCGGTGGACGCGAACGACGTCGTCGGGGGCATCACGGGGCTCGTGCGCGGCATCGCGGATGGGGAGACGGTCCCGACCGCGCTGCTCATCGGGCTCGCCTGCCTCGGTGTCATTCTCGGGCTGCGACGGATCGCCCCCCGGCTCCCCGGCGTCCTCGTGGCCGTCGTCGGCGCGGGCCTGGTGGTCGCCGTCTTCGACCTCTCGTCCGCCCTGAAGGTCGTCGGCGAGGTGCCCCGGGGCCTGCCGGCCGTCGGGATCCCCGCGGTCTCCTGGTCCGACCTGGCAACCCTGTTCCCGACGGCGCTCGGGATCGCCCTCATCTCGTTCGCCGACACGAGCGTGATCTCGCACTCCTTCGCCGCGCGACGCGGCGAGCGCGTGGACGCCGACCACGAGCTGGCCGCCCTGGGCGTCG
This sequence comes from uncultured Chloroflexia bacterium, assembly GCA_963709605.1. GTDB lineage: Bacteria > Chloroflexota > Limnocylindria > Limnocylindrales > CSP1-4 > CTSoil-043. Next base: position 537,379 of record CAVPWX010000007.1, read on the forward strand.
TGAACGTGGCGGCCGGGCTGGTCGGCGGGTTCGCCTCGAGCGGGAGCGCCACCCGCACGCCGGTCGCCGAGCAGGCGGGCTCCCGCACGCAGATCACCGGGCTCGTCGGCGCCGCGGCGATCCTCGGGCTGCTGGTCCTCGTGCCCGGACTCCTGGCGCCGGTGCCGACAGCAGCCCTGGCCGCCGTCGTCATCTCCGCCGCCCTGGGCCTCTTCGACATCGAGGGACTGCGGCGACTCTGGCGCCAGCGGCGATCGGAGCTCGGCCTCGCCCTCGTGGCCTTCCTGGCGGTGACGCTCTTCGGCGCCCTGACGGGAATCGGGGTGGCCGTCGGCCTCTCGCTGCTCAACTTCATCCGGCGTGCCTGGCGCCCCCACGATGCCGTCCTCGGCCGCGTCACGAGCTACAAGGGCTACCACGACACCGAGCGGCACCCGGAGGCGCGACTCGTGCCGGGCCTGGTCCTCTATCGCTGGGACGCGCCCCTCTTCTTCGCCAACGCCGACATGTTCCGCGAGCACGCCCTGGACGTCGTCGACCACGCCCCTCCGCCGGCCCGCTGGCTGGCGGTCGCGTCCGAGCCCATGACGGACATCGACACGACCGCCGCCGACATGCTCGAGGAGCTGATCACCGAGCTGGCCCGCCGCGGCGCGGAGCTCCATTTCGCCGACCTGAAGGGCCACGTGAAGGACCGGCTGCAGGCCTACGGGATCTACGACCGACTCGGGGCGGACCACTTCCACCCCACGATCGGGACCGCGGTCAAGGCCTACCTCGCCGCCCATCCCGACGTCACCTGGCGGGACTGGGAGGACGAGCTCGCGGACGGGTCCGCGTCCCGGCCCCCGGCCGCCGCCCCACCCGGACCGGCAACCGGCGGGATCCGCCAGTCGGGCGCGCCGCGCCAGCCGGGCGAGCCGCGTCAGCCGGGCGAGCCGGGCGGGCCCGGCGCGGGCCCGCCGGCCGGGGAGGGGTGAGGGGGACCTCCCCCCGTGGTCCCCGGCCCGGTCTCCGTCTGCGGCCCGGCCCTCGGCGCGGGCCCGGTCCCCGGCCCGGGCCCGGCCCCGGGCGCGGGCTCGGCCTCCGGCTCGACGGGCGCCTGGTCCTCGGGCGGCCAGCGGCGCCCGAAGTCGGCCACGGCCGAGCCGATCGAGAGGTAGACGCGGTCCTCGCCGAGCTCGGCCATGAGGCCCGTCTTCCGCAGGCGGTCGCGGACCGCGCCCTTCACCTGGGCCAGGAGGACCTCGACGTCGCGGGCCCGAAGGTCCGTCACGAGGTCCCCCAGCATGTCGGCCGTGGTCACGTCGAGGTCGGCCGTCGCGGCGAGGTCGATGAGCATGCCGTGGGGTGCCGGCTGCCGGCTGGCAACGAGCTCGAGGATCTGCGCCTTCGCCACGTTGGCGTTGAAGAAGTAGAGCGGCGCGTCGAGCCGGACGATGACCAGCCCGGGCACCGGCTCGGCATCCGGGTGGCGAGCCACGTCCGCGAAGGTCGCCCGGTAGCCGGGCATGCGACCCAGCGCGGCCACGTAGGGCCGGCTGGCGCGGTACAGGACGAACGCCACCGACAGCATCACGGCCAGGACCATGCCGGCCAGCACGGTCGTGAGCAGCACCCCGACCATCGCCGCGATCGCGATCACGAAGTCCGTCCGGCGCCAGGCCCAGTAGCGCCGCAGCTCGCCGACATCGATGAGGCCCAGCACCGCCGCGATCACGATTGCCCCCAGGACCGCGTTCGGGAGGTTGGTGAAGAGCGGGGCTATGAACACGGCGGTCGCCAGGACCAGGCCCGACGTGATGAGCGACGCCAGCTGCGACTTCGCGCCGGCCGTCTCGGCGGTCGCGGTCTGGGAGAGGCTCGCGTCCGTCGTGAAGCCCCCGAAGAGCCCCGACGAGAGGTTCGCGGCGCCCAGCGCCAGCATCTCCTGGTCGGGATCGATCTCGTAGCGGTGGCGGGACGCGTAGGCGCGGCCGGCGCCCACCGACTCGCCCACGGCAAGGAACACGATGCCGGCCGCGCCGAGGACGAGGAACGGGATCGAGGTCAGCGGGACGGACGGGATCGACGGGAGGGGCAGCCCCGTGGCAACCTCGCCCACGACGCTCACCCCGTAGGCCTCCAGGTCGAGCGCGACGACGGCGAGGATCCCCAGGACGAGCGCGATGAGCGGCCCGGGGATCCGGCGCGAGATGCGCCGCAGGACCAGGATGAGGACGAGCGCGGCGAGCCCCACGGCGAGCGTGTAGCGGTTGGTGTCCGGGAGCGCGCCGATGAGCTGCACGACCTGCTCCGGGAGGGTGCCGCTGAGCCCCGGGACACCGAGGATCTTGGGGATCTGCCCGACGATGATCGTGATCGCGAGCCCGACCATGAACCCCGTCACCACCGACTTGGCGAGGAAGTCGGAGATGAAGCCCAGGCGCGCGAGGCCGGCCGCGACGAGGATGCCCCCGACGATCAGCGCGAGCGCCGCGGTCAGCGCCACGTAGGCGGCCGCGTCGCCGCCGGCGAGGTCGCCGACGACCGCCGCCGACATGATCGCCATGGTCGAGCTGACGGTCACCTTGAGATGACGGCTCGTCCCGAAGACCGCGTAGGCGGCGAGCGCGGCGAAGGCGGTCACCAGGCCCAGCTCCGGCGGGACGCCCGCGAGGCCGGCGTAGGCCAGGGCGACCGGCACCATCACGCCCCACGACGTGATGGCGGCGATGCCGTCGGCGCGGAGCCAGTCTCGCGGGTAGGCGGGCAGCCAGCGGCTGATCGGGACGTAGCGCGCTACGAGCGTTGCCAGCGCCTCGGAGGGTTCGATCGTTCGCGTGGGCTTTCCGGACAACGGCACCGAACCTCAGCCGGCGGTCGCCGGTGTCGTGCGTCGCACGGCCCGCTCGCGGCGCAGGATGAACAGGCTCGCCACCGCCACCCAGGCGGGCAGCAGCAGGACGATCCAGTCCCAGAACGTCACGACCAGGAGGAGGACGACCCCGAAGAGGTAGCCGGTCCAGGCCAGCCAGCGGGGGAACGTCCGGCTTCGCAGGCCGAGCGTGGCGATCGAGAAGAGGAAGACCGCGGCGGCTCGCGAGGCGAAGGCGAACAGCAGCGTGTAGGAGAGCGCCCGCACGAGCCGCATCTGCTCGACCGTCGGCGCGCCGAGCTCGAGGAAGCGGTAGCCGACCGCGACCGCGCTGGCCACGGCCGCGGCGGCGAACAGCAGGGCCACGAAGAGCAGGCCGCTGCCGAAGAAGACGGTGGCGAAGAAGCGGTCCTCGCGTTCGCCGAGCTGGTCGCGGACGACCGCGATGAACCACAGGAACATGATCCCGGCGAACGGCGCCAGGTAGAGCCCGCCCACGAAGAGCCACTGGTCTCGCCCCTCGAGGAAGAGCTGGGCCATCTCCCGGTCGCTGTCCGCCGTGAGCGGCGAGCCGCGCATGAGCAGGAGCGCGCCGGTGAACAGCAGCGCGAAGAGGATCCCGGCAAGGCTCGCGGCCCACGGTGCCCGAAGCTGGAGCCCGGCATCGACGACGGCCTGCGGGGCGGCATCAGCCGAAGCGCCCCCCGTGGGTGGGCCGCCCGAGGCGGCGCCCGGATCCATGCTCGCACCCCGGAGCTCGCCCACCTCCGCACCTCCCTGGTCACCCGCTGATCCGCCAGCGCCTGCCATGATGCGGCTGCCGCCGGGACCCGTGCTCACCCATACAGCACGACGCGGTGCTCCGTCGATGGGCGAAGATGCGGCGGTGGGTGCCGGCGCCGGCGCCGCCGGTGGCGGTGGCCCGCTGCGTGGCCTGGTCGAGCGGTCAGCCGGCCGGTCCCAGGCGCCGCGGGTCGAGGCCGGGGTATGGCTCGAGGAGGCCGAGCTCGACGGCGCGCTCCACCGCCTCACCGCGGGAGCTGGCCTGGAGCTTGCCGTAGATCGACATCGCGTGGGTCTTGACGGTGTTGCGCGAGACGATCAGGCGGTCGGCAATCTCCTGGAACGTCAGGTAGGTCGGCAGGAGGGAGAGCACCCGGAGCTCGGCGGCGGTGAGGGTCGAGGACCCGGCCAGGGTGGACGCCGCATCGGTCAGCCGCCGCCGGAGCTCGAGCAGCTCGGCGGTGAGGACCCCCAGCGTCGGGCGCCGGCGGACGACCTGCTCCGCCTCCCGGAGCACGCTCTGCGCGCCGGCCGGGTCGGAGATCGCGAGGTACGCGCGGGCCAGCTCGAGCTGGGCGTTGACGGCGAACCATGGCGCGGCGTGGGAGACGAGCGGTCGGACGAGCTGGGCCCGGACGAGGTCGTCCCGCCCGGTGGCGGCATCGCCTCGGTGGATCGCGACCCGGGCGCCCACGGCGTAGACGATGAGCGACGGGAGGATCTCCTCGAAGTGCGACGACGCCAGCCGCGCCCGACTCTGCCGGACCTGCGCCTCGGCCGCCGGCCAGTCGCCCCGGGCCACCGCGAGCGCAGCCCGGTAGGCCATGGCGACCATGGCCGTCCCGCCCGACGCCGCCCCGGCCGCGACCGCCTCGGCGAACGCAGCGTCTGCCGCATCAAGGCGGCCGAGGAGCTGGTGTGCCGCTCCGAGGAGCCACAGGGCGTTCGCTCGCCAGATGCTCGCGGGGGGCTCGGCCGCAGCGGCCAGCTCCGCGTTCGCCAGCACGTCGTTCGGCCCGTGCCGGCCCATGATGGCGCGAAGCATCGCCCGCTGCGACTCGAACGAGGCCGAGCCGTCGCCGGGTGGCCCGGGAGAGGTGGCGCGCTCCGCGATGTCGGCCATCCGATCGGCGGCATCCGGGCGCCCGTTCATGAGGTGGATCCATCCCGCGATGACGGCGAGCGGAGGGTGCCGTTCGAAGACTCCCTCGTCGAACCCCAGCAGCCATCGATCGAGGGTGACCGGGTGGCCGCCGTACAACGTCGGCAGGGCGACGCTGGTGACGAGACGAGCCGCCGCGTCGATGTCGCCGCTTGCGGTGGCATGCTCGACGGCCCGCTCGACGCTGCCGGCGTCCAGGTGCCACGCGGACGCCCGGAGATGGAGATCGGGGGCGGATCCGGGCTCACGCCGCTCGAGCTCCGCCCGCAGGTAGTCGCGAAGCAGGTTGTGGTACCGGTACGACGCCCCCGAGCTGCCCACCTGCTGGATGAGCAGGTTGCCGCGGGCGAGTGCCCGCAGTCGTTCGCCTGCCCCCGACATCCCCGAGACGGCCTCGGCGACCGGCGGCTCGATCGTGTCGAGGATCGCCGTCCGCGTGAGCAGCGTCACGTCGGCGTCGTCGAGCTCGCGCTCGAACTCGGAAGCAAGGTACGCGGCGATGTAGCGATCGCGGCCCGAGACGCTGCCGAGAGGCTCGGGCGCCCCATCGCGCCGATCGGAATCGAGGGCAGCCAGGTAGATTCCCACCGCCCAGCCCTCGGTCCGCACGATCAGGGCCCGGACCTCGTCGGGGCCGATGGCGTGCCCGATGGCCGCCGTCAGCGCAGAGGCCTCCTCCTCGTCGAAGGCAAGCTGCGCCGGCCCGACCTCGAGCAGGCGCTGCTGGGCGCGGAGCCGGGCGAACGGCAGGTCCGGTTCCGTCCGTCCCGCGATCGCAACCCGGACACCGCCGGGAAGGTGCTCGAGGAGAGATGTCAACGCGTCGAGGCACGTGCGGTCCGCGATGAGGTGGACGTCGTCGAGGACGAGGAGCGCGGGTCGCTCCCACCGGTGCAGCTCCGACGCGAGACGCGGCACGGCGCTCGCGAGGATCCGCGCACGCGGCGCGGCGAGCGCGGACCGGATCGCGCCGTCGATCGGCTTGACCCTGTCCAGGGCGACGGCCAGGTACGACAGCAGGAGCGCAGGGTCGTTGTCGAGCTTGTCGAGCGTCAACCAGGCAACGGGCCCGCGCTCCCGCGCCGCCAGCTGCGCCAGGAGGGTGGTCTTGCCGTATCCCGGCGGAGCGATCATCGAGATGACCGGCTGCCCGGACTCGATCGTGAGCAGGCGGACGAGGCGCCGTCGATCGATGGTCCCGGACCGTGGCGCCGGAGGCTGGAGCTTCGCCTCGACGAGCGGGAAGGCCGGGCGGAAGGTGAGCTGCGGATCCGTCATGGCGCTGGCCGAGTCTACAGGAGGCGGCCCAGCGGCCCTCCACCTGGTCCCGGGGAACGGAGGCTACTCCAGGTCGGGCTCGACGTCGTAGCCGGCCGCGAGCGCGATCCTCGGCGCAGCCGAGACGACCCGCGGCGAGCCGACGGTGCCTGCCACGGCGACGAGCACCGCGAACAGGTCGTCCATCCGGGCACCGGCCCGCTGGGCTGCCTCGACCTCGGCTCGATAGGAGGACGGCGGGGCATCGAGCGCGATCAGCGCCCCGATCCGGAGCAGCGCCTCGGTGCGGGCGTCGAGGTGCTGGATGTCGCGCGCCCGCCGCTCGACGCTGCACAGGGACGCGATGAGCCCCTGGTCGCCGATCGTGAGGCGGCGAAACCCGTCTTCAGCGGATGGCATGACGTCCGGCGCACCTTCCCGGCCGGGATTCCCGGGCCGGGAACCCTTGCTCGTCGATTCCAGTCGGTCCGGCGTCCGTCCGCATCATGCTGTCGGGGTGAGCGCGGCGCAGGGGCCGGGGTTCGCTCTTCCGTCATGATGTGCGGGCCTCGTCGCGCGCGGATGCCGGCGTGGCGGCGGGGCCGCCGCGATGACCCGGCCCCCGGTGGGAATCGCCGTCGACGGATGCTGCGCCCCGTCAGCCATCCACTTAGGATGATGACCCGGGAGCCCGGTCGGGCTCTACTCAGGGTCGATGTGACGCGCACGCCTGGCTGCCCTTCCAGAGCCGCCCAGACCAGCCCGGCCCGGTTGGAGGGCCTCGAGCACCACACAAGGAGGCCATGATGCCCATCGTCGAGTACCCCGCTGGGTCTGCCTTCCCCGGGGTGATCGGCCGCACGGCCGACGAATCGAGCCCGGCGTGGCCGGCCCCGACGAGGGCTCGCAAAGGCGCCCCGAACGTGCTCTTCGTCGTCCTCGACGACACCGGGTTCGGTCACCTCGGGTGCTACGGCAGCCCGATCGCGACGCCGAACTTCGACGCCCTCGCGGCCGACGGGCTCCGCTTCAACAACATGCACACGACGGCGCTCTGCTCGCCGAGCCGCGCCTGCATCGTCACCGGGCGGAACCACCACAGCAACGGCATGGCCTGCATCACCGAGTTCGCCACCGGCTACCCCGGCTACAACGGGATCATGCCGTTCGAGAACGGGACGCTCTCCGAGATGCTGCTCGAGCACGGCTACGGCACGTACATGGTCGGCAAGTGGCATCTCACCCCGAGCGTCTACGAGACGGCGGCCGGCCCGTACGACCGCTGGCCGCTCGGGCGAGGCTTCCAGCGCTTCTACGGGTTCCTCGGCGGCGACACGAGCCAGTGGTACCCGGAGCTCGTGTACGACAACCACCCGGTCGAGCCGCCCCGGACGCCCGAGGAGGGCTACCACCTGACGGAGGACCTCGTCGACAAGTCGATCGAGTTCATCACCGACCTCCGCCAGATCGACCCCGACAAGCCGTTCTACTTGCACCTCTGCTTCGGCGCGACGCACGCCCCGCACCACGTGCCGAAGGAGTGGGCCGACCGCTACGCCGGCCAGTTCGACGACGGCTGGGACGCGTACCGGGAGAAGGTGTTCGCGCGCCAGAAGGAGCTCGGGATCCTGCCTGCCGACGCGGAGCTGTCGCGCCACGACCCGGACGTGCCCGACTGGGCGTCGCTGTCGCCCGAGGGACGCCGCCTGTCGGCCCGGATGATGGAGGTGTTCGCGGGCTTCCTGAGCCACACCGACCACCACCTCGGCCGGCTGCTCGACTTCCTGCGGGCGCAGGGTGTGCTCGACAACACGATCGTCATGGTCATCAGCGACAACGGCGCGAGCGCCGAGGGAGGGCCCGGCGGGACAACCAACGAGGCCCAGTTCTTCAACAACGCCCAGGAGACGCTCGAGGAGAGCCTGGCCGTCATCGACGAGATCGGCGGACCCGAGCACTTCAACCACTATCCCTGGGGCTGGACGTTCGCGGGCAACACGCCGTTCCGACGCTGGAAGCGCGAGACCTATCGGGGCGGCTCCACCGACCCCTTCATCGTCTCCTGGCCCGCGGGGGTCAAGGCGCGCGGCGAGGTCCGCTCCCAGTACGCCCACATCATCGACATGGTGCCCACGGTCCTCGACCTCCTCGGCGTGGAGCCGCCCGCCGCAATCCGCGGCGTGGCCCAGGCGCCGATCCAGGGCGTGAGCTTCGCCCACGCGCTGGACGATCCCGCCGCTCCGAGCAGGCACCGCACGCAGTACTTCGAGATGCTCGGTCACCGGGCAATCTACAAGGACGGCTGGCGGGCGGTCTGCCCGTGGCCGGGCCCCTCGTTCACCGAGGCCGGCACCGGGTTCGGGAACCCCATCTCGGCCGAGAGGCTCGCCGAGCTCGACGCCACCGGCTGGGAGCTCTACCACATCGACGAGGACCCGGCGGAGAACCGCGACCTCGCGGCAGATCGCCGCGACAAGCTCATCGAGCTGATCGGGACCTGGTACGTCGAGGCCGGCAAATACGGGGTGATGCCCGTCGACGGAAGCGGGCTTGCGCGGATGATGGTCGAGAAGCCGCTCGTGGCGGTGCCGCGGAACCAGTACACGTACGTCCCGGGCACCCAGTCCATCCCCAACTTCGCCGCGCCGCGGCTCCACAATCGACCGCACAGCATCACCGCCTCGGTCGAGATCCCGGAGGGCGGCGCCGAGGGCGTCCTGTTCTGCCAGGGGACGGCGGCCGGCGGCTACTCGCTCTACGTCAAGGGCGGCCGGCTGCACTACGTTCACAACTACGTCGCCCGACAGCAGTTCCAGGTCTCCTCGCCAGATGCGCTTCCAGCCGGACGCCACGAGCTCCGCTTCGAGTTCGAGCCGACGGGCGAGGTCGACCTGGCGCACGGGAAGGGAGCCCCGGGACGGCTCCAGCTCTACGTGGACGGGGCGCTGGTCGCCAGCGCGGATGCCCCGTACACGACGCCGTTCATGTTCAACCCGGGCGGCGTCAGCTGCGGCCACAACCCGGGATCTCCGGTGACCCCGGAGTACCCGAGCCCGTTCAAGTTCACCGGCCGCCTCGAGAAGGTGGTCGTCGACGTCAGCGGCGAGCTGATCGTCGACCCGGAGGCCGAGCTTCGGATGCACATGGCCCGGCAGTAGCCGGGCCGAGACAGTGCTGGCGCCGCGGCCGACGTGGCGCCAGCGCCCAGGTGCGACTCGCCGCTCGAGGCGCGCCAGCGAAAAGGAGAACGCATGACGGAGCGATCGCTCGACGAGCTGGGACCCGTCGACTACCTGGTCGTCGAGTTCCCGGCCGGGCACCAGAACTTCACCGGGGCGGCCGCCGAGGAGCTCATCCGGCTGCACGACGCCGGGATCATCCGGGTGATGGACCTCGTCATCATCGCCAAGGCCGAGGACGGCTCGATCATGGCCCAGGAGCTCGCCGACCTCGACGACCTCGGCCCGTTCGGGCGCCTCGAGGCCGAGCTGGCCGAGACCCTCGCCGAGGAGGACGTCCTCCGCTTCGGCGGCGTCATGGCACCCGGCAGCGTGGGCGCGGTGCTCGTCTTCGAGAACCTCTGGGCCGCGCCGTTCGGGTCCGCCATTCGCCATGCCGGCGGCCAGCTGATCGCGAACGGGCGGATCCCGGTCCAAGCCATCATCGCCGCCGTCGAGGCCGACGAGGCTCTCGCGGCCGAAGGAGCCTGACATGCCGCTCAGACCATCCCGCATCGGCCGGGCCGCTGTCGTCACCGCCGCCGTCACCCCCGGTCCGTCGCCGGTCGCCAAGGCCGCGGTCGTCGGCGCCGCCGTCGCCAGGCCCGGCCCGGCGCCGGTCGCGAAAGCCGCCGTCGTCACCGCCGCCGTCACCCCCGGCCGGCGCCGCCGGTTCTAGGCGCCCCCGACCTCGCGCCCGGCGCCGGGGGCCCCGCCCTCGACCGGGCCGGGGCCCCCGGGCTCTTGATCGATGACGTGATGTGAGAGTCCCGTCCGTCTCCAGGCTTCCCGGCGTCGTGCTTGCCAGGACCTACGAGCGATCCTGGCTGCGAGCCGACGCGCTGGCGGCCGTCACCGTCTGGGCGCTTCTCGTTCCCCAGGCGCTGGCCTACGCGCAGCTCGCCCGGGTCGACCCGGTGGTCGGCATGTACGCGGCCATCGGGGCGGCCGTGGGCTACGTCCTGCTGGGCGGCGTCCGCAGCATGAACGTCGGCCCGGAGGCCACCGTGGCGCTCCTCACCGCGTCGGTGGTGGCGCCGATGGCCGCCGACGATCCCGCCCGCTATCTCGCGCTCGCCGGCGCGCTGGCGCTTCTCGCGGGCGGGTGGCTCATGCTGGCGGGCCTGATCGGCCTCGGGTTCGTCACCCGCTTCCTGTCGCGCCCGCTCCTGATGGGCTACGTCGCGGGCTCGGCGATCGTGATGATCGTGAGCCAGCTCGACAGCCTCATCGGCATCAAGCTCGAGGCGCAGGACGACACGCTCGCGGAGCTCGCCGAGACGATGCGCCGCCTGTCCGAAACGGACCTGACGACGCTTCTCGTCGGGATCGGCGTGATCGTCGTGACGCTCGTCGTGCGCCGGATCGACCGCCGGCTCCCCGCCTACCTCGTTGCCGTCCTGGCAGCCATCGCCGTGAGCGCGCTCGCGGACCTGGCCGGGCGCGGCGTCGCCGTGGTGGGGACGATCGAGCCCGGCCTCCCGCCGCTGGGTCTCCCCTCGGTGGGCCTGGCCGACCTCGCCGCGATGGCGGGACCCGCCGTCGGCATCGCCCTCCTGGTCTACGCCGACAGCGGCGTGACCGGCCAGGTGCTCGCCAAGCGGGGCCGGTATGCCGTCGACGGCGACCAGGAGTTCCTGGGGCTCGGTGCGGCCAACGTGGGCGCCGCCCTGACCGGCGGCTTCCCGGTGAACGGGAGCCAGTCCCGGAGCTTCACCGCGGCGGACGTCGGCGCCCGGTCCCAGGTCATGAACCTGGGCGTGCTGCTGCTGGTGATCCTGACCCTGCTCGTGTTGACTCCCCTGTTCGCCCCCCTCCCGAAGGCGGCGCTGGCGGGCGTCATCCTCGTCGTGGCCTTCGGGCTGCTGGACCCGGCTGGCTTCCGCCACCTTGCCCGTATCGACCGGCGCGAGCTCGCGCTCGCACTGCTGGCGGCGGCGATCGTCGTGGCCGTCGGCATGATCGCGGGGGTCTTCGTGACGGTCGTGCTCTCCCTCTTCCTGGTGGCGGTGCGGGCGGCCCAGCCGCGCCGCACGCTCCTGGTCAGGGTCCCCGGCACCGAGAGCTTCCGAAGCGTCGACAACGTCGAGGAGGGGCTGTTGGAGCCCGGCCTCATGGTCTACCGGTTCGACGCCCCGCTCTTCTTCGCCAACGCCCAGCTCATGGCGGACGACGTGATGGCTGCCGTCGCCGACGGCGCTGCGGCGGAGCCCGTGCGCTGCGTCGTGATCGACGCCGAGTCCATCGCCGACGTCGATTCGACCGGCGCCGCGGTCCTGGGGGAGCTGGTCGACGACCTCGGCCGCCGCGGCATCACGCTGGCCCTGGCGCGCCTGAAGGCTCCCGTGGAGGCGTACCTGTCGCGCGCCGGGGTCATGGAGAAGGTGGGCGCCGAGCGCGTCTACCTCGAGGTGGACGACGCGGTCGCCGCCTTCGGGGTGAGCATCCCGGACTCGGCGCCGGCGGGCGACGCGGGCCGGTGACGGCATGCCCACCGGCGAGGAGATCGGGACGAGGAGACCGGCTGGGGTCGCGAGTGGGACCGCCGTGTCCGTGACCGGGGCGGGCACCGAGCGGGGGCTGGGCGAGCCGGTCACCGCAGCGCGGCCGGTTCATCCCTACCTCCATGTCGTGATCGTCGCCCTCGTCGGCGCCGTCGCCGTGCTCGCGTGGCTGCTGGTCTTCGAGGTCGTGCAGAAGCTCCTGTGGGAGAACGAGATCGTGCTCGCGAACCCCTGGATGTTCCCGGTGATCTGTCTGCCGTTCTCCCTGCTCGTCGGACTGCTCGTGAAGTACCGCCATGCCCCGACAACGCTCGACGACTCCCTGATGGACAGCCTCGCCGGCGACGTCTCGAAGATCGACTGGCGATCCCTCCCGATCAACGTCGTCATGGCCTGGACGTCCCTGTTCTCGGGCGCTGTGCTGGGTCCCGAGGGTGGGATCGGCGGCATCGGCTCCAAGATCGCGGTGCTCTACAGCGAGAAGGTGGGCATCCCCATGGAGCACCGGTCTCGGCTGGTGTTCTCGACGCTTGCCTCCGCCTACAACGGTCTCGTCGCCAACCCGCTGTTCACCGGCGTGCTTGGCACCGAGCTGATCACGGACCCGGCGAGCCGGAGCCGGAACCTGCCCGCCAACCTCATCGGCGGCTCCATCGGCTACCTCGTCTTCCTCGCCGTCGGCAGCACGGGTCTCCAGGACTACCTCGACCTCCCGCCCTCGCGCGCCTACGGGATCGTCGACATCCCGCTCGTCGTCGTCTTCGGGCTGATCGGGCTCGTCCTCGCCCTCGTCTCGGCTGCCCTGTTCCGCGTGGCGGCCGCCGTCTTCGGGCGGTTCGAGGGCCGGGAGGTCGAGCGCGCGCTCGCCGCCGGAGTGATCTTCAGCGTCGTCGGCGTCTTCGCGCCCATCCTGCTCTTCTCCGGCGAGTCGCAGATCCAGGAGGTTGCCGCCGACCCGGCAGCGTACGGGCCCGCCCTGCTGGTCGCGATGGCGCTCGCGAAGCTCGCCCTGCTCGCGGTGGCGTTCAAGAGCGGCTTCCTCGGCGGGCCGACCTTCCCGGCCATCTTCGCCTCCGTCTGCGTGGCGCTGGCCATCCGCCTTCTCGCGCCCGGCGTGCCGGCCGACGTCGTGATCGGCGGGATCATGGCGGGCTTCCTCGTGGTCCTCTTCAAGGCACCGTTGATGGTCATCCTGCTGACGGCCGTCATGCTTCAGGCCGACCCGGAGCTGATCGCGCTCATCCTCCTCGCGGTCGCGGCAGCGATGGTCGCCCTGCCCTACGTCATGGCCGCCCTGGGGAGCCGGCAGGGCGCCCGCGCCGCTCGGGCGTCATGAACGTGCTCGACCAGGAGCCTGGCCCGGGGCCGGAGACCGAACCACGAGCGATCGCGATCCCGGGAGCAGCGGACGCGAGCGGCGTGGGGACGGGAGGTCAGCGATGAACTGGGGGTTCGCCTTCCGGATCCGCCAATACCTCAAGGGAAGCCTGTGGCTCGCCCCATTCATGGGCGCGCTGGCGGGCCTGGCCTTGGCCGAGCTGGGCCTCTGGCTCGACGCCCGGGGCGTGCTGCCGGCCTGGCAGTACTCGTCGGAGACGGCCACCGCCGTCGTGTCGGCGTCGATAGGGGCGGCCGCCTCGCTGACCGGCTTCGTCGTCACCGTGACCGTCCTCGGAGTCCAGATGGCCACCGGCACGTTCTCCCCTCGCTACATGCGCCTGTGGTACCGCGACGGCAGGCTCAAGCTCCTCCTGGCGGAGCTGGTCGGCACGCTGATGTTCGCGTTCTCGGTCATCCGCCAGATCCAGCCCAATTCGGTCCCTGATGTCAGCGTGAGCCTGGCCGGCCTGGGCGTGTCCGTCGGCCTGCTCCTGTTCGTGCTCTACTTCGACCGGTTCCTGCACCGGATGCGACCCGTGGCGGTGGCCGCGCTCATGGCCAGCGAGGGCCGCCGCGCCTTCGCGGCGCACGCTCGCGAGGCTTCCCTGCCCGACACCGCGTACGTGACCCGCGGTTCGGCCCGACCGACGACCGCGCCGGCATTCGTCGTGCGGGCGACGCGCTCGGGGGTCATCCAGGCCATCGACACGCCGGGGTTGACGCGCTTCGCTCGGCACCACCGCTGCCTGCTCGTCTTCCGGCACGGCGTGGGCGACTTCGTGCCCGTCGGCGCCGTCATGCTGGAGGTGCACGGGACGGAGCCGCCGCTCGCCGCGGTCCAGCGCCTCTCGAGGATGGTCGCCCTCGGTGTCGAGCGGACGATCGAGCAGGATCCCGCCTTCGCGATCCGGGTCATGGTCGACGTCGCGGCGAGGGCCCTCTCGCCGGCCGTGAACGACCCCACGACGGCGGTGCAGGTGCTCGACTACCTCGGGGAGACGCTCAGGATGATCGGCACGTCCCCGCAGCCGGGCGAGCCGGCCTCGTCGGACACTCTCGCGACCGGGGTGATCATGCCCGTTCGTACGTGGTCGGACTTCCTGTCGCTCGCGGTCACGGAGATCCGGGAGTACGGTGCCGACAGCATCCAGGTGGCCCGCCGCCTCCGCTCCCTGCTCGAGGAGCTCGGCCAGGTGGTGCTGCCCGAGAACCGGGCGGCCGTCGACGACGAGATGCGCCGCCTGGACGCGACGGTCACCGCGTCGTACGCGGCCAGCGTCGACCTGGACTGGGCACGGTCGGCGGATGCCCAGGGGATCGGCGGCCCGGCCGCGGCTCCGGAAGCGGACACGGAGGTCACGGGCACCTGACCGGTGGCTCGGTCACCCGCATGGGACGATATGCCCGCCGGGTGCCGGTGGGCCTCGGCGTCCCCCGGCCGGCCGGGGCCGGACCCGCCGATCAGCCGCGCCGCGTCAGCCGGGCGAGCCAGGCGTGGACCACTCGGCCGGGGAGGCGTGAGGCGAGCTCCTCCGGCTCGATCGCGTCGACCCGCCAGCCGGCAGACGCGCGGAACGTGCCGCGCAGCTCCCGGCGGCTCACCCGGCGCGGCCCGATCCCGAACGGGTTGCGGTCGCTCCAGCACAGGACGAACGCCCGCCCCCCGGGGCGCACGACGGCCGCGAGGGTGGCGGCGTAGCGCACTCCCTCGCCGTCGCCGAGGGAGTGCAGGAGGCCGACGTCGAGGGCGACGTCGAACGGGCCCATCGTCCCCGCCCCGAGCGCCTCCAGCACGTCGCCGACGACGAAGACCGGCGGCGGCGCGATCGCCCGCTCGGCGGCCTTCGCCCGCTCGGCGGCCTTCGCCCGCTCGGCGGCCTTCGCCCGCTCGGCGGCCTTCGCCCGGGCCCGCTCGATCGCCTCCCAGGCGACGTCGATGCCGACGACGCGGTGCCCGTGACCCGCGAGGAGCAGGGCGTTCTCGCCGGTGCCGCACCCGGCGTCGATGATGCTGGCCCCGGGCGGCCCGAACGCGCCGGCCGCGAGGAGCCGGACGACGGCCGGCTGGGGCCGGCCGATGTCCCACGTCGGCCGGCCGCCCTCGGCGTACGCAGTGTCCCAGGCGCCGGTCACGAGGCGCGGGGGCGGAGCGTGCCCGCCGCAGCCGCCGGGCCGGGCGCAGCCGCCGCCGCTCCATCGGCCGGCGCCGCCCCGATCGAGGGGATCTGCGGCTTGGGGAGCTCGCACGAGCCGACCGCCCCGAGCAGGACGATCCAGGCCAGCAGCGCCCGGCGCGGCGACCCGGAGCCGCGGGGAGCGCCGGGCCCGGATGCGGTGCGTCGCGGGTGCATCACGGGCTCCTCCTCATGGTGCTCGCCCGGAGCGTACCGCGGTGTCCCGGCAGGCGGAAGCCCCGGCGTACGAGCCGCGACACCGCCGCGGGCCGGCGGGACGGCCCCGCCGCGATGCCGGCAGGCCGGGTATCGTTCGCGGAACCGCCCCGCGCGAGAGGCCGCGCCCGGGGTCGGCACGAGGCGATGCGACGCGGCACCAGCGGCACGACGCGGGAGACATGCGATGACCACCTTGCAGGCGGAGATCGGCGGGCCTGGGGCCCGCTACCCGGGCATGCCCCGGCCGGACGACGTGTCGGTGCTCACGCGGTGGGTCGACGAGGTGGCCGCGCTGACGACACCCGACCGGGTCCACTGGTGCGACGGCTCCGACGCCGAGTACGCCGCCCTCTGCGAGGAGATGGTGGCGGCCGGCACGTTCACCCGGCTCTCCCCCGAGCTGCGGCCGAACAGCTTCCTCGCCCGCTCCGACCCCTCCGACGTCGCCCGGGTCGAGGACCGCACGTACATCTGCTCCCGCGACCCCGCCGACGCGGGCCCCACGAACAACTGGCGCGACCCCGACGAGATGCGGGCGACACTCACCGACCTCTTCCGGGGCTCGATGCGCGGCCGGACCCTGTACGTGATCCCGTTCTCGATGGGACCCCTCCACTCGCCGATCAGCCGCCTCGGCGTCGAGATCACCGACTCGCCGTACGTCGTCGCCAACATGCGGATCATGACCCGCATGGGGGCCCCGGCCCTCGCGGCCATCCGCGAGGCCGGCGACTTCGTGCCCTGCCTCCACTCCGTCGGCGCGCCGCTGGTCCCCGGTGAGCTCGACGTCCCCTGGCCCTGCGACCCGGACACGAAGTACATCGTCCACTTCCCCGAGACCCGCGAGATCTGGTCCTACGGGTCGGGCTACGGCGGCAACGCCCTCCTCGGCAAGAAGTGCTACGCCCTCCGCATCGCCTCGGTGATCGCCCGCGACGAGGGCTGGCTGGCCGAGCACATGCTGATCATCAAGGTCACCGCGCCCGACGGGCGCGTGAAGTACTTCGCCGGGGCCTTCCCCTCCGCCTGCGGCAAGACGAACCTGGCGATGCTCGTCCCGACGATCCCCGGCTGGACGGTGGAGACGGTCGGCGACGACATCTGCTGGATGCGCTTCAGCGGCGACGGCCGCCTCCACGCGATCAACCCCGAGTACGGCTTCTTCGGCGTGGCGCCCGGGACGAGCGAGAAGACGAACCCGAACGCACTTCGCACGCTCGATGCGAACTGCATCTACACGAACGTGGCCCTCACCGACGACGGCGACGTCTGGTGGGAGGGGATGACGGACGAGCCGCCGGCCCACGCGATCGACTGGAAGGGCCAGGACTGGACGCCCGACGCCGGCCGGGTCGCCGCCCACCCGAACGCCCGCTTCACCGCCCCGGCGAGCCAGGACCCCGCGATCGCGCCCGAGTGGGAGGACCCCGCCGGCGTGCCGATCGACGGGATCATGTTCGGCGGCCGGCGGGCCCACGTCGTGCCGCTCGTGCGGGAGGCGTTCGACTGGACCCACGGCGTCTTCATGGGCTCGATCATGAGCTCGGAGACGACCGCTGCCGCGTTCGGCGAGGTCGGGAAGCTGCGCTTCGACCCCTTCGCGATGCTGCCGTTCTGCGGCTACAACATGGCCGACTACTGGGGCCACTGGCTCGACGTCGGGCGGGAGACCGCGCCGGAGAAGCTCCCCCGCATCTTCTACGTGAACTGGTTCCGCCGGGATGCCGAGGGCCGCTTCCTGTGGCCGGGATTCGGGGAGAACAGCCGGGTCCTGGAGTGGATGTTCCGGCGCTGCGACGGCGAGGCCGGCGCGGTGGAGACGCCGATCGGGCTGCTGCCCGCGCCGGAGGACCTCGACACGGTCGGGCTGGAGGTGCCGGCCGGGGACCTCGCGGAGCTGCTGCGGGTCGACGGTCCGGCCATCGTCGCCGAGCTGCCCCAGCTCGAGGAGCACTACGCTGGTTTCGGTGACCGGCTCCCCGCGGAGCTGGCCGCGCAGCTGGCGACGCTGCGGGCGCGCCTGGGGGCCTGACCCTCGACCGGGGTCGGCGGGCGGGAATTGCCCGATCCCGACCCCGGCGACGCCCGCCTCGGCCTGCGGGGCCCGCATCTCGCCTTCCGGGCGCGCTCCAGTCCACCCCCGGCGGTCCCTTCCCGGTGAGCGGGCGATCCCGGGATCGCTGCCACCTTGACAACTTGGTTCTATTCGCCATAGTTGCTGATACCCAACGCCGCCAGCGCGGCGGCGCGCGAAGCGATCGCGGAGGAGGCACGACCCATGGCGCTCCGTGCGCCGTCCGACGAGCTCCTGGAGCTGCTCCCGAAGGCGTTCTACTCGCCCGCCGAGGTGGCCGAGCTCGCCTCCGTCTCGTCCTCGACCATCCTCAACTACGTGCACGACGGCCGGCTCGCCGCCGTGCGGCTCTCCGAGCGGACCTATCGCATCCCTCGCAAGGCCGTGATCCGCCTCCTCGCCCTCGACGCCACCGGGCCGTCGCTGACGGAGGATGCGTCGCGGGACGTCGAGCCCTAGCCGCGTCGCCCGGAAGGCACCGGTGAGCGTCTCCGGCCGTCTCGACCGGCTGAGCGGCGGCCAGGTCCGGAAGCGCCGCGACCGGCTCGCCGACTTCCTGGACGCCTGGGGCGACGTGAGGGTCCTGGACCTCGGCGGTGATCGCGATCGCCGCCTCCTGGAGCTCGCCCTCGAGGCGCCCGGCCACGATCTTCCGGTCGACGTGCGGGCGCGATACCGCGAGCACTACCGGCGCACGCCGTCGGGGGACTGGCACCTGGCCAGGTACAGCTACGAGTATCTCGACGTCAGGCGGGGGGCGCGGCTCGCCCATCACCTTCACGACATCGGGCCGCGCCGGAGCGTCCCCCATGCCCACTGCGAGGACGCGGTCGAGCTGGCAACCCGGGAGGGGACGCACCACCTGCGCGCGGTGGAGATCGACCTCCGCGAGGCGCACGTGCAGTTCATGCGGCTCTACGCGTCCGACAGCCCGCCCGACTGCGCCGCCTTCCTGCCCCTCGAGATCCGGCGCGACCTGTAGCGCGCGTTCGAACTTCAGATTCGACTTGCGCGGACGTGCCCTCGCCGTCAGGCGCCCGGCGACAGGGTCCGCAGGCCGGCAAGGCGGGCGGCAGCCGCCTGGCGCTCGTCATAGGTCACGAACCCGTCGAGCGGCGAGAGGTAGGTGGCCGAGGCGATGTGGATGGCGTCCAGCGCCCGCAGCGCCGGTTCGTCGAGGGCTCCGGCGGCCAGCAGCAGGGCGCGGTCGAGCGGCAGCAGGGCGACTGCATCGACGAGGTCGCCGGCCCGGGCGGTCAGCAGGTCGAGGGCCAGTCGCGGGTCCCGGGCGGCGGCGCGCCGGATGGCACGGGGCACCTCGGTCAGCACGAGCTCGCTCGAGACGAGGTCGGCGTCGGCCAGGAACGTCCGCAGCACATCGCTTTCAGGTTCGTCTCGCACCAGCTTGACGAGCGCCGACGCGTCCGCGTAGAAGAGCGCCACCGCTCAGGGCTCGCCGCGGATCTCGTCAAGGGCGCGACTGAGGGCGTGGGGGTCGCCCTCCATCCGCAGCGGCGGGGGCAGCCCGCGCCGCGTCGGGCGCGTAACGCGCCCCTCCGCGATCAATCGGTCCAGCGCTTCGCCCGTGCTGGGAGGGGGGCCGAGCTCGGCGACCGGTCGGTTGCGGTCCGTGACGAGCAGTCGCTCGCCGTCCTCGACGCGACGCAGGTAGCGGCTCAGGTTCTGGCGCAGCTCGGCGATCCCGACGGTCCTGTCCATGTACATGAAGGTAGCACATCGATGGGGACGGGACGTGCGGACTTGGACAGCGCAAGGGAGGCGCCTGGGCTCGCCGTGGTGCCGGCCCGTAGGTCCACTCGGAAGATGGCGTATACGCTGATAGTAGATGTATACTCCATGGATGAAGCGCCTGCAGATCTACATCGACGAGGAGCTGGACGACGCGCTGGCCGTCCGGGCGCGCAGGGCGCACACGTCGAAGGCCGCCCTCATCCGCGAAGCCGTCCGCCGGTCGATCGGCGAGCCGGGGCCCACGGTGGATCCATTCCGCGACTGGATCGGCGGTTCCGACGCGGACCCGGCGCCCGTCGACGAGGTCGTCTACGGGTCGTGAGGTTCGTCGACACCTCCTACTGGGTGGCGCTCCGGCTCCGGCGCGATGTCAACCACGACGTCGCCGTCCGGCTGTGGACGCCTGGCCTGCCGATCCTGACGACGAACCACGTCGTCGGCGAGACATGGACGTTCCTGCGCCGTCGCGACGGGCATCCGTCGGCTGTCGCGTTCCTCGAGGCGGTCGAGTCGACCGCCTGGCTCACCGTCGTCCATGTCGAGGACGCGACCGAGCGCGAGGCCCGGGCCTGGCTCAAGCGCCACGACGAGCGGGTCTACTCGTTCGTCGACGCCACGAGCTTCGCCGTCATGCGACGAGAGCGCCTCCGGGAGGCGCTGGCATTCGACGGCGACTTCAGCGCGGCAGGCTTCGTCGAAGCTCGATCCGTGACCTGATGGGGCGCACCTGACCTTCTGTCCATCCGCGAGGGCCGGACCCGAATCTCGGCGACCTGCCGGCGGTGCCGGCTGCGGATCATCTGGCGGGCCTCGTTGGCGGCCACCGAGACGAGCCGGGGCGAAGGCCATCTCGTCGCCCGCTACGGCCTGCTCGACCGCGGCGGCCACTCTCCCGCCGATGGGCACCGTAGGCGCGATGATCGACGCTGGCGAGAGTCAAACGGCCTCCGGTTGCCGGGTGCCCCGGTGAACGGCTACCCGGCTGGGGCGGCCGAGGCCCGCCGTCGCGTCAGGCCGTCGCCTCGGGTCGCCCGTAGACCAGCGACACCACGCCCGAGCGGAGCGGCTTCGCCCGCACCAGCCGCAGCGTTAGGCGGTCGAGGTCGCCGAGGTCGTCGAGGAGCCGCCGCCCCGAGCCGACGACGACCGGGAAGACGAGCAGCCGGAGCTCATCGAGCTGGCCGCTGCGCAGCAGCGAGCGGGCCAGCGTGATGCTCCCGTTCACCGCGATGTCCGCCCCGTCCTCCGCCTTCAGGCGGTCGATCGCTCCCGCGACATCCTCCCGGACGAGGGTGGTGTTGTTCCAGCCGACCGTCTCGAGGGTGGTCGAGATGACGACCTTTCGGACGTTGTTGATGAAGTCGGCGAACTCGTCGACGGCGGCCGTCTTGCCGGGCCAGTGGGCCGACCACTCCTCGTAGAGCCGGCGGCCCAGCAGCACCGTGTCCGTGGTGGCGAGCCCCGCATCGATCTCGGCCCCCACCTCGTCGTCGAAGAACGGGAAGACGAAGCGGTGTGGCAATTCGGCGACGCCGTCGAGCGAGACGAAGAACCCGGCGTAGATCGTGCGCATCGCTTCCCCCTGTCTGGTCCCGTGGCGCGCCAGCCTACTGCCGCGGAGCGGCCAGGCGGACCGGGCTCCGCGCGCACGCCGCGTCTCGGGTCGCCTCACCCGCCAGCCTACTGGAGCAGCTCCACGGCGTCGGTCATGCTCCACTTCTCGACGATGGACTGCATCGTGCCGTCGGCGTCCATCGCGTCGATGGCCGCCGCGACGGCCTCCTTCATGCCGGCGTCGTCCTTGCGAATGGCGATCCCGATGGGCTGCGGGTCGATCGCGGGCCGCCCACCTCGGACGCACCCGCGTACGGCGGCTTGCCGGCCTGGTAGACGACCTCGACGGAGTCCCCCGCCAGGGCGTCGACGTCCCCGGAGCCGAGGTACTTGACCCACGTTTCCGCCGGCCGCTGGGCGGTGATGATCTCGATCGGGGGCTTCCCGGCTGCGACCAGGTCGTCGCTGGCGGCCCGGAGCGAGGCTTCACTCGCAAGGCCCGGTGCCACGGCCACCGACTTGCCCGCAAGGTCGTCGAGGTGGTGATCCCCTTCGGGTTGCCGGGCGCCACGAGGAACGCCAGCCACGTCTTCAGGTAGTCGACGAAGTCGGCCTGGTCGGCCCGACTTCGCGAAGGTGCTGGTCATGGACGAGATGACGAGGTCGCACTCCCCGGCGTTCAGGTCGTTGAGAAGCGCGTCCCAGGACGTCGCGCGGACGTCACTTGGTCACGCCCCAGCGCCGCGCGATCTCGGCGGCGATGTCGATATCGAGCCCCTCCGGAGTCGTGCCGTCCGCGGCGACGGACTCGAACGGCGGGTAGGTCGTGTCGGAGCACCAGACGAGCGTGCCTGCGGCCTTCACCCGGTCGGGAACGGAGACCGCCGATGGCGACGCCCCCGCGCCGCATGCCCCCACGATCAGTGCGACCACGACGGCGCCCACCAGCAGGCGACAGCCCGCGCTCGTGATCGACGCCCCATGCCTCCGCATGGCGCCACCCTCCTTGGGACGCACACCTGCGGGTCGGTCTCGCCAGTGGCTCGGCGCGGTCCCGGCGGCCAGCATGTGGGCCGCGCGTCGAAGCCTCCCGCCGCCGGGCATCCTGCGCGCGCTCCCGCGAATCAGCGAGGGCCGAACGGCCCGCAGTGTCCCCCTGGTCGAATGCCGTCCAGGCGATCGTCCGGCTCGCTCTCGGCGGCCACGACGAACCGCGCCCCGGGGTGCCACGACGCACCGCATTCGTACTGCCGGTACCCTTACTAGTGGGGCGGACCTGTCGCCGGTGGGGGGGAGGTATCCTCGCCGCAGGCTCGGCAAGCTATACAGGCCGCCTTTCACTCGCGGCGGCCCGGATCACCAGCGATCCTGGATCGCGTCGCGGGCCGAGGGAGGTGTACGTCCATGTCGCTGCTCCGGCGGGTCGAGCGGGCGCGGGAGGGAGCCGACGCCCCGAATGCCGGGACAGTCGCGCCGGTTCCGCCGCCGCCCGTCATGAAGCCGGCCCAGTCGGCGGTCCGGGAGACGTACCTGCGCGAGATCCTGTCTCGCCTCCTGGAGGAGGCAAGTCGCGCCTCCGGCTCGCTGCTCGATGACACGGCGGCGAAGGACGTCCGCCGCAGGGTCGAGGCGATCGTCGAGCGGGTCATCACCTCGAACGGCTTCTCCGTCACCGGGGTCGAGCGCCAGCGCCTGATCGAGGAGCTGGTCGGGGAGATCGGGGGCCTCGGGCCGCTCGAGCCGCTCCTCAAGGACGACACGATCACCGAGGTCATGGTCAACGGCCCGCGCCAGATCTACATCGAGCGGCGCGGGAAGATCGAGCGCGTCAATCGCACCTTCCTGAACGACGAGCACGTGCTCCGGATCATCGACCGGATCGTCACCCCGCTGGGACGGCGCATCGACCAGACGAGCCCGAGGGTCGACGCCCGCCTGCCCGACGGGTCGCGCGTCAACGCGATCATCCCGCCCCTCTCCCTCGTCGGTCCCGTCATCACGATCCGGAAGTTCTCCGCCACCCCCTTCACGGTGGACGACCTGGTCCGCTTCGGGACTGCGACCCCGGAGATGTTCGACTTCATCAGGGCCTGCGTCGAGGCCCGCCTCAACATCTTCGTCTCGGGCGGCACCGGCTCGGGCAAGACGACCACTCTCAACGTCCTCTCCTCGTTCATCCCCGAGGAGGAACGGATCGTCACGATCGAGGACGCCGCCGAGCTGCAGCTCAACCAGCAGCACGTCGTCACCCTGGAAGCGCGGCCGCCGAACCTCGAGGGCACCGGCGAGATCACGATCCGCGACCTGTTGCGCAATGCCCTGCACATGCGGCCCGACCGGATCATCGTCGGCGAGTGCCGCTCCGGCGAGGCCCTCGACATGATCCAGGCCATGACGGTGGGCCAGGAGGGCTCCCTCTCCACCGGCCACGCCAACAGCCCACCGGACATGCTCCGGCGCCTCGAGACGATGGTCCTCATGGCCGGCGTGGATCTCCCGCTGCGGTCCATCCGCGAGCAGATCGCGTCGGCCGTCGACCTGATCGTCCATACCGCCCGGCTCAAGGACGGCACCCGCAAGGTCGTCAACATCACCGAGGTCTACGGGATCGAGGACGACGACATCCTCCTCCAGGACGTCTTCGTCTTCGAGCAGACCGACTTCCGCGACGGGAAGATCGAGGGGCTTCTCAAGCCGACCGGGATCCGGCCGACCTTCATGGCCAAGTTCACGTCCCGCGGGATCCAGCTGCCTGAGGGTGAGTTCGGCATCCCCCCCGAAGACCCCGCGCAGCCGGACGTGACCCGGATGCGGAAGGGGAGGATGGCCACCGGGGAGGGGCTCGCGCTCGGCGACGCCTCCCGACCGACCGTCGGCCACGGCCGGACGGTCAAGGCCGGGGGCATGGTCTACGTCTCCTCGATGGGGCCGATCGATCCCGAGACCGGCCAGGTCGTCGTCGGCGGGATCAAGGAGCAGGCGCGCCAGTGCCTCCAGAACCTCAAGGCGAAGCTGGAGGAAGAGGGCAGCTCGCTGGAGAAGGTCGTCTGGGCCAACTGGGCGCTGCGCGACCCGGCGGAGTTCGACACCTTCAACGAGGAATGGGTGCGCTGGTTCCCGGGCGACGTGCCGATCGGCCAGGGCACCCTCCTGCCCCTGCTGCAGCGCCGCGCCGGCTTCCGCATCTCGATCGGCGTGATCGCCGAGGCGTAGGCGGCGCCTCCGACGACGGCAGGGGAACCCGTGCGCTGCGCGTTGACGGCCGTCTTCAGTATGCATTGACGATGACGTTCAGTCCGCGTATGATCTGACGATGCGTCGACATACCACCATCGACATCGACATGGACCTGGTGCGCGAGGCCGGGGTCGCGCTCGGGACACCAGGATGACCGAGACCGTGCACGCGGCCCTCGAGGAGGTCGTCCGCCGCCGCCGGCTGGCCACCCTGCTGGAGTTCCGGCCCGCGCTCGATCTGGACGATCTCCGCGCCATGCGGGCCCACCGCTTCGCCGAGCGCCTCGAGCCGTACGGCGAGGACGAAGGGCCGCCGACGAGATGATCGAGCTCTTCGACACGAGCGCGCTCATCCTCGCGGCGCGGCTCGATGGCGCGGCCGCGGCGCTCCGTGAGGCGATCGACCGCGGCCGCCTTGCCGTCACCGACATCGTGGTCGTCGAGTACCTGAACGGTGCTCGCAACCTGGCGGAATACGACCGGTTCGCCTGGGGTCTCGGCGCGGCGGAGCGGCTGCGGACCGAGCCCGGGGACTGGGACCGTGTCCTGGAGGTCCACCGCCTGCTTGCGGCCTCCGGCCCGGGCCACCAGCGATCCGTGTCCGTGCCGGACCTGATCGTGGCCGCGGTCGCGGAGCGGCACGGGGCGACGCTCGTCCACTACGACGCGGACTACGACCGGATCGCAGCGCTCACCGGACAGGCCGTCCGCTGGGTCGTGCCGCGCGAGTCGGCCTGACCGCCTAACCGCGACCGCCGCCGCCATGTGGCGATGCGTTCCACGCACCACCCGGGCGGCCAGTCACGGAACCGGCAGGCCGCCCGGGCCGATCGCCGGGCTGCCCCGCTGAACGTCAGGCGTCCGGCGTCACCGTCCGCGCCGGAGGCGCCGCGATGCCCTCGCGCGGCGTGCCGTGGGGCGCCTCGGCCACCGCGGCCGGCGACCTCCGCCGGCGCAGCCGCAGCAGGTCGAGGACGAGCTCCCGCTTCATGAGCTGGATCGCCTTGGCCGGGTCCACGCCCTTGGGGCAGACCTGCGAGCACTCGCCGGCGAAGTGGCAGCGCCACGGCCCGCTCCCGCCGGAGAGCACCTCCGCGCCGCGCCGCGAACCCGCCGTCCCGCGTGTCGCTGTTGTAGCGGTGCGCCTGGCCCAGCGGCATCGGCCCGGCGTACTGCGGGTCGGTGGCCACCGTCGGGCAGGCCGCCATGCAGCAGCCGCACTTGATGCAGTAGCTGAACTGGAGGTACTGCTCCAGCTCGTGGGGCGACTGCCAGTACTCCCGGGTCGGGTCGTCCTGCTCCGCCGTGTCGTCGCGGAGGAGGTACGGCCGCAGCTCGCGGTGCGTCTCGAACATCGGGGCGAGGTCGGGGACGAGGTCCTTGACGATGTCGAAGTTGGGCAGCGGCGCGACCGCCACGACCGTCGCTGTTCAGCTCGGCGATCTGGGTGTTGCAGGCCAGGCGCGGCCGCCCGTTGATGAGCATCCCGCACGAGCCGCAGATGCCCATCCGGCAGGACGAGCGCCAGGCCAGGCTGGGGGCGGCGAGCTCCTTCACCTTCCACAGGCCGTCCAGCACGGTCATGCCGGGCAGGACCTCGATCCGGTGGTCGTCCCAGCGCGGCGCGCGGTCCTTCCCGGGCTCGAAGCGGCGGACGCGGAACGTGACCGTCCTGGCGATCGTCTCGGCCACGTCAGCCTCCCATCGCCAGCGCGGCGCCGGGCGCGGCGAGGGCCGCCCAGGTCCCGAAGGCGAACAGCCCCAGGCCGACCACGGTCAGCCCGACGTTGACGGCGCGCCGGATGCCCGGGGCCCGGGTTCAGCTCGAGGAGGATGTTCCGCAGGCCGTAGAGCCCGTGGTAGAGCGCCGCGCCGAGGAGGAGGACGTAGGTCACGGTGAAGAAGAGGCTCCCCGCGCGCGCCGCCACGCTCTCCCACTCCACCGGCTCCGCGCCGGGTGCCGAAGATCCCCAGCGTCTGGTCGAGATGCATGATCGCCATGTGCAGGCCGAGGAGGACCAGGATCACCACGCCTGCGCCGATGTGCCACGTCCAGAGCGTTCGATCGCGCATCGTCGGGCTCCT
Organism: uncultured Chloroflexia bacterium; assembly: GCA_963709605.1. GTDB lineage: Bacteria > Chloroflexota > Limnocylindria > Limnocylindrales > CSP1-4 > CTSoil-043. The sequence continues at coordinate 563,634 of CAVPWX010000007.1, forward strand.
AGCTCAGGACGAAGAAGTCGAGGCCGCCCCAGAGCGCGACCACGGCGGCGATCATCAGCGCGGCACGCGCCAGCCGACGCTGGCGGCCGACCGAGGTCGCGTAGGGGTAGACGGGCTCGATCGGCCGGCCGACGGCGTAGCCGAGCTCGATCACCGCCAGCCGGATCCCGTTGACGGCGTGGAAGGCGAAGGCCGCGAAGACCAGGTACTCCCCGATGCGTGAAGAGGGGGCCGGAGACCACCCCCATCGCCTGGTCCCAGGCCTCGGGCCCCAGCGCCCGGGACGAGGTGACGAAGATGTGCATCACGAAGTAGGCCAGCAGGCCGAGCCCGGTGAGGCGGTGGAGCGTGTAGAGGTAGCGCTCGAAGCCCCAGCGCCCGCCGCCGACCCAGCCCCGGATGCCCAGCCGATTCGGATGTCCGCGGGATTCCATGAGGTCCTCCGAGGTCAGTACTTTCGCTCGACCGGCTTCCACGCGTCGATGGTCACCGGCTTGTGCTCGAACCGGGGACCCTCGGCGGCGTGGAAGGCCAGCGTGTGCCTGAGCCAGGTCTCGTCGTCGCGGGTGGCGAAGTCGCGCCGGGCGTGGGCGCCGCGCGACTCCTCGCGGGCCAGCGCCCCGGCGACGGTCACCTCGGCGAGGTCGACGAGGTTCTCCAGCTCCAGGGCGTGGACGAGGTTCGAGTTGTAGACGCGGGACTTGTCGGCGACCGGCGCCCGCGCCGCGCGCGCTCGCGGATCTCGCGGACCTTCGCCAGCGCCGTCGCCAGGCCCTCGCCGGTGCGGAAGACGCCGACGTTCGCGTCCATCGTCGCGCGCAGCTGCGCGGCGCAGCTCGTAGAGGTTCTCGTCGCCCTGGCGCGCCAGCAGCCCGCCGGACGCGCTCCTCGGCCGCCGCTCGCCTGGTCCGCCGGCAGCGGCGCCGCTTCGGCGAGCCCGGCAGCGCCTCGGCGATCTCTGCGCCCGGTGATCCCGCCCCAGACCAGGCACTCGGCGGTCGAGTTGGAGCCCAGCCGGTTCGCGCCGTGCAGCGAGACGCAGGCCGCCTCGCCCGCCGCCCAGACGTTGGCGACGCGGGTGAGGCCGTCGATGTCGGTCTCGATGCCGCCCATCGAGTAGTGGGCGACCGGGCGGATCGGGATCGGCTTCTCGATCGGGTCGAGGCCCAGGAACTTGATCGTCACCTCGCGGATCAGCGGCAGGCGGGTGTTGATGCGGTCCGCGCCGAGGTGGGTGAGGTCGAGCTCCAGGTAGTCCTGCCCGTCGGGCGTCGTGAAGCCGCGCCCGGCGAGGATCTCCTCGGTCTCGGCGCGCGAGACCATGTCGCGCGGCGCCAGCTCCATCAGCTTGGGCGCGTAATTCGCCATGAAGCGTTCGCCCTGGTTGTTCTTCAGGTAGCCGCCCTCGCCGCGGCAGGCCTCGGTCATGAGGATCCCGTTCGGCACCAGGCCGGTCGGGTGGAACTGGAGGAACTCCATGTCCTCCAGCGGCAGGCCGGCCCGGTAGGCCATCGCCATGCCGTCGCCGGTGACCGTCTGGGAGTAGGTGGTGAAGCCGTACAGCGTGCCGCCGCCGCCCGAGGCGATGAGCAGCGCCTTGCCGCGGATCGCGACGGTCTCGCCGCGTGCCCATGTGCAGGCCGACCAGGCCGGCGAAGCCGCCGTCGGCCACCAGGATGTCGGTGACGAAGAGCTCGTCGTAGCGGGTGAAGGTCGCGGTAGCGCAGCAGCTGGTCGTACAGCGTCTGCATCTCGAAGAAGCCGGTCTTGTCGGCCGCCAGCGTCGCCCGCGGGTAGCTGTGCCCGCCGAAGGGGCGCTGGGAGATGTAGCCGTCGGCGTCGCGCGTCCAGGGGATGCCCCAGTGGTCGAGCTGGTGGATCTCCTTCGGGATCGTGTCGACGAACGTGCGCACGACGTCCTGGTCGGCGAGGAAGTCGGAGCCCTTGACCGTGTCCCAGGCGTGCAGCTCGCGGGAGTCGCCGAGGTCCTCGCGCAGCACGGCGGCCGTGCCGCCCTCGGCGCAGACCGAGTGGGCCCGCATGAGCTGGACCTTGGAGACGATCCCGATGTCGACCTTGCCGCCGAGCCGCCGGGAGATCTCCACCGCGGCCCGCAGCCCGGCCAGGCCGGCCCCCAGGATCACCACGTCGTGCTGGAGCTCACGATCCATCAGGTACCTCGCGAGGCTACGCTCGGGCGCCGCCGCTCGCGAGGCGTGGGCTCGCCCCGGATCGGCTCAGGCGCTCAGGGTCGGGCCTCGGGGTCCTCTCAGCCTAGGTGCCGATGGCCTCGATCCCCCGGGCCTGCGGTCACCTCGTCGGATGAGGCCCGACTCATTCTCGGAGAGGGCCTGCCTCAGACCGGCATGCGCGTGCTCGTAGAATGGGTGCGATGGCCGCCGTCGACTCCAGTCCGGTGTTCATTGCCCGCGCCGCCGAGCTCGGGATTCTCGACGCCGCCCTCGCCCGGGCGGCCGGAGGCCGGCCATCCGTGGTCGTCGTCGGCGGCGAGGCGGGCATCGGGAAGACGCGCCTGCTCGAGGAGTTCGAGTCGCGGGTCCGGGACCGGGCCATCGTCCTCGTCGGCCGGTGCTTCCCGGGCTCCGCGGACGGCTCGCCCTATGCTCCATTCGCGGACCTGGTGCGCGATCTCGAGCGCCAGATGGAGCCCGACCGTCTCGTGTCGATCCTGGGCCCCGCTCGCGCCGAGCTCGGGCTCGTCGTTCCCGAGCTGGCGACCGACGTCGATCGAGTGAGTCCCGACGAACGCGTCGAGACCAGGGCCGTCTCGCGGGACCGCCTCTTCGAGCTCCTCCTCGGGGTCGCACGACGCCTGCAGGAGGCGCGGCCGGCCGTGATCGCGATCGAGGACCTCCAGTGGGCCGACGAGGCCACGCTGTCCCTCCTCGGGTTCGTCGTCAGGGGGATCCGGGAAGGCCGGCTCCTGCTGGTGCTGACCGTCCGAACCGAGGATCTTCGAACCGACGACCCGGTGCTGTCGACCGTCGGTGACCTCGAGCGGACGGGGCTGGTCGATCGGATCGAGCTCGCCCGGTTCTCTCACCCCGAGCTGGCTGCCCAGATCGCCGGGATCCTTGGGGCGCCCGCGGATCCCGGGTTCGTGGACTGGGTGATGGGTCGGAGCGACGGGAACCCGTTCTTCGCCGAGGAGGTGCTGGCCGCCGAACGGCGCGGCGAAGGGGCGGACGTGCCGCAGATGCTCGACGGCCTGCTCCGTGCCCGACTTGCGACGGTCTCGGAGGCGACCCGCGGCGTCCTGCGGGTCGCGGCGCTCGTCGGCGTGGAGATCGACGACGAGCTCGTGGCCGTCGCCTCCGGGCTCCCCGCCGCCGACGTCGCAGCGGCGCTCCGGCAGGCCGCCGACCGGGGCCTCCTGGTCCGGAGCGTGCGCGCGCCCATCCGGTTCGCCTTCCGCCACCGCCTTCTCCAGGAGGCGACCGAAAGCGCCCTGCTCCCCGGAGAACGGCGCCATCTCCACGGCGCCTTCGCTGAGGCGCTCGAGCAGACGGCTCCGCCGGCGATCGCCGCCGGCGAGATCGCCCGTCACTGGCTGCTCGCCGGACGTCCGGATCGCGCCCTGCCGGCTGCGGTGACGGCAGGGGTCGAAGCCGAGCGCCGTTTCGCGTTCGCCGAGGCCCGGCGCCACTTCGAGCTCGCGCTCCGGCTCTCCGAATCGATCCCCACTCCTGCCGGCCCGCCCGACCTGGACCGGATCGCCCTCCTCCAGCGCGCAGCGGACGCCGCGGTGCTCGCCGGAGACCCGGCCGCGGCCGTCGATCTGGCGCGACGTGCGCTTGCCGAACTCGGGCCTGGGGGCCGATCCACGGCGGGAGGCGGTCATCCACGAGCGCCTGCGCTGGTACCTCTGGGAGTCGGGCGATCACGAAGGGGCCGAGGCCGCGCTGGAAGAGGCCTATCGGCTCGTGCCCGCGGATCCGCCGTCGGCGACGCGAGCCCGGGTGCTCGGCCAGTTCGGCGGCCTGCGCCTCCGCCAGGGCCGGTGGGCCGAATCGCTGGCGCTCGCCGAGGAGGCGGTCGACGGCGCGCGGGTGTCCGGCGCCCTGGCGGAGCTGGCCTTCGCCCTGGGGGTCCGGGGTTGTGGCCGGACGGTGCTCGGGCGGCCCACGGAAGGGATCGCGGATCTTCGCGACGGGCTCGCCATGGCCGAGTTTCTGGGGCGCCCGGAGGGCCGCGCCCTCGGGACTGCGAACCTTCGAGCCTCCTGCTGTACGCGGGTCGCCTCGAGGAGGCCTTCCGTACGGCGGTCGACGGGCTGGCGACCGTTCGGTCGATCGGGCTGGAGCGGACGTACGGCGGCTCGCTGGCGGCGACCGCGGCGGCAGCCGCCTATCACCTCGGTCGCTGGGGCGAGGCGGGCGAGCTCTGCGCGACGGCCCTGGCGATCGCCGCGCCCGGACCAGAGGCAGTCTGGCCCGGTGCCGTCGCGATGCGACTTGCGGCCGGGTCGGGAGACGAGGGCCTGGCGCGTTCAGGGCTCGCGGTCGCGCAGCCATTCCTCGAGGCGGCGGCCGACCTCACTCACGCCACGTGGTACTGGCTCGCGAGCATCGAGGCCGATCTGGCGGCCGATCGAACCGGGCGGGCCCAGGAGCTGGCCGCGGCCGTGATCGGCGGCCTTCCTCCGGCCGTGCTGGACGAGCCGACAGGATCGCTGTTTGCGGTCGCGATCAGGATCGCCGCGGAGCGGGCGGAGACGGCTCGGGCGGTGGGGGACGAGGACGCGCTGGTGATCCAGCGATCGATTGCCGACCGACTCTTCGTCGAGTGGCGCCGCCGCCGCGAGTCGCCAGCGACGGCGACCCCGGATCCTGCCCGTGCCGATGCCGCCGCCACGCTGTGCGCTGCCGAGGCGGGCCGTGCGAGCGGCGCCGGCGACCCCTCCAGCTGGGAGCGCGCGGCCCTCGCCCATGAGGACCTCGGGCTCGTCTACCCGGCGGCGTATGCCCGGTTCCGCCAGGCCGAGGCGCTCCTGCAGTGCGCGGCGCCGCATACGCCGCGCGCCGTGCGCGACGCCCGGTCGGCGGCCGCAGCGCCGCTCCAGACGGCATTCGACGCCGCCCGGGATCTCGGCGCTCGGCCACTCGTTGCGGCGGCCGAGCAGCTGGCTCGACGCGCGCGCCTGGACACGTCGCCGCTCGGCGACCGAGCCGAAGCAACGGAGCCGAAGCTGGCGCGGGAGCGGGGGGACGATCGGGCCGCGACGTTCATCGACGCGCCGCCACCTCACGCCCCGCGAGGTGGAGATCCTGGCCCTCGTCGGCTCCGGCTGGTCGAACGGCGAGATCGCCACTGCCCTCTACATCAGCCGGAAGACGGCGAGCGTCCACGTCTCCAACATCCTCGGCAAGCTGGGGGTCGTCGACCGCGTGGAGGCCGGCGCCCTCGCCCAGCGGGCGGGCCTTGTCGGTCAGCCTCGCCCGGGCTCGGTTCTCCCGGAGCTCGACGCCGACGCCTGATCCCGGGACGGCTGTCCCTGAGGTACCGGCGCCCGCGAAATGAGGCGCCGTTCGGTCGCCTCTTGGATGGCGATCCGATGAAGCGCCGGCCCCGACGGCCGACTGTGGGGCCGTCCCACCAGGGACGACAACCACTGGAGGCACGGAGATGCGGCTCGTTCGACTTGGTGCTCTTGCCCTCGTCCTCTCGCTTGCCGTCGCCCAGCCCGCCGCGGCCATCGGGCCCGGCCGGAGCGGCGACCACGCCCCTCTCTACTACCTGTCACTCGGTGATTCGCTCGCCGCGGGCGTGCAGCCGGTCGGCGACCCCGCGAACCTGCACCGGACCGACCAGGGCTACGCGGACCAGCTCTTCGTCATGGCCCGCGAGTGGTACCCCAACCTCAGGCTGGTCAAGCTCGGCTGCCCCGGCGAGACGACCGGAACGATGATCGACGGCGGGATCTGCGCCTACGATCACGGCAGCCAGCTCGACGAGGCCGTCAACTTCCTTCACGCCCACGGGAAGTTCGTCGCCTTCGTGTCGATCGACATCGGCTTCAACGACTTCCCCTGCCAGACCGGCCTCGAGTGCCTGCCGCCGGGCGCTGCCACGATCGGCCGGAACCTCCCGACGATCCTCGGCGCGCTCCGTGAGGCGGCCGGGCCCGAGACCCCGATCGTCGGTGCCACGATCTACGACCCCTTCCTCGCCTACTGGCTGACCGGGCCGGACGGCCAGGCGCTGGCCCAGCTCTCCGTCTCGGCGGCGATCGTGCCGCTCAATCGGCTGCTCACCGGGATCTACGGCGCGGCCGGGATGCCGGTCGCCGACGTCGAGGGCGCCTTCTCGACGACCGACTTCACGACGATGGTGCCGCTGCCCCCGTTTGGCGAGGTGCCGCTCAACGTCGTTCGGCTCTGCCAGTGGACGTGGGTCTGCGCGCCGGCGCCGTTCGGCCCGGACAACCACGCCAACGCGCTGGGCTACCACGCGATGGCCGAGGCATTCGCTGCCGTTCTGAGGCCGCGGGCCTGAGTCTCGTCTCTGACGCGGGCGGGGTCGTCACACTCGACGACCCCGCCCGCGTCGAGAGGGCGCCGGCGGCGCCGGTCGTTCGTGCGCCTGGCGAGAGGCGAACGGCCCCACCCGCGCTAGGATGGCGAGCATGTACCGCCTTCCCTTCCCCCGGCGCCTCCGGGCGCGGCGCGTCGCTGTCGTGCGACTGTTCGGCCCGATCGGCGGCGCCGGCCGCACCGCCGAGCTCGTCGAGACCTCCGCCGCGTGCGCGAATCGCGGCGCGTCCCCGCCGTCGTCCTCGACGTCGATTCCGGCGGCGGCAGCGCGAGCGCGTCGGACGACCTCTACCTCGCTGTCGAGCGCCTGGCCCGGGCGAAGCCGGTGGTGGCGGCGATCCGGGGCACCGGGGCGTCCGGCGCCTACCTCGCCGTGCTGGCGTCCCGCCGGATCGTCGCCAACCCGACGGCGGTCGTCGGCTCGATCGGCGTCATCTCCGCGGGCCCCCGGGCCGCGCGCCTCCTCGATCGCGTCGGGGTGAGCGTCGCCGAGCGCCGCGCCGGCCGCCTCAAGGGGATGGGCGCGCCGTGGCGCGACGAGACCGCCGAGGAGGCGGCGAAGGAGCAGGAGCTCGTCGACGCGATCTACGAGCGGTTCGTGGCGCGCGTCGCGCAGGCCCGCCGTCTCCCGGAAGCGCGGGTCCGCGAGCTGGCGACGGGCGAGGTCTGGCTCGGCGACCGGGCGGTCGAGCTGGGGCTCGTGGACGAGGTCGGGGACCTCGAGCGGGCGGTCGAGATCGCGGCCGGGATGGCGAAGGTCGCCCCGCGCTGGGCGGCCGTCCGCCTGCCGCGCCCGATCCTCGGGCGGCTCGTCGACCGCTTCGCCGTCTCCGCCTCGCGGGCGCTCGCGGACGAGCTCGAGATGCGCGCGGGCGACCGCTTCCGGCTCGGCTGAGCCTCCCGGCGGGTATCCTTCCCGGAGCGCGTCGAACGACCCGAGCCGGCTCCCGCCCCAGGGTGTCCGCCGTGCATCCGCCACGAGAGAGCCCCGCCACCCAGTCCGCCGGCGCCGGCCGGCGATCCCCGGAGACTTGGATGACCGACTCCCGACCGATCGACAGCGTCGTGCTGGTCAAGCAGGTGCCCGACACCCATCACGTGACGGGCGACGCGATGACCAAGGACGGCACCATGAACCGCAACGCCCTGCCGGCCATCTTCAACCCGGAGGACCTCAACGCGCTGGAGATGGCCCTCCAGCTCCGGGAGCGCCACGGCGGGACGGTCACCGTCATCACGATGGGCCCGCCGAAGGCGGCCGACATCCTGCGCGAGTCGCTCTGGCGCGGGGCGGACCGGGTCATCCTGCTGACCGATCGACGGTTCGCCGGCGCCGACACCCTGGCCACCTCTTTCGCCCTCCAGAAGGCGATCGAGAAGATCGGCCGCTACGACCTGGTCCTGGCCGGCCGCCAGGCCATCGACGGCGACACGGCCCAGGTGGGCCCGCAGACGGCCGAGAAGCTGGGGATCCCCCAGGTCACCTACACCGAGTCGATCCTCGAGGTCGCCGACGGCCGGATCACCGCCGAGCGCGCCCTCGACCACGGCTCGGAGGTCGTCCGCTGCTCGATGCCCTGCCTGCTGACGGTCGTCGGCACGGCGAACACGCCCCGCCCGCCCTCCGCCCGGCGGCGGATGGAGCTGAAGCTCGCCGCGACCGCGGCGGAGATCCCGGCGCTCCTGGCACGCTGGCCCGAGTTCGAGACCGCGGAGGCGCTCGCGGAGCACGTCCGTGCCCGCGGCCTTGAGATCCCGGTCTGGACGGCCGACGACATCGGCGTCACCGCGGAGGCGATCGGCCTGGCCGGCTCGCCCACGCAGGTCCACAAGGTCAACTTCGTGGTCCTCGAAAGCACCGAGAGCAAGACGGTCGAGCCCACCCCCGAGGCCATCCGGGCGATGGTCGCGGAGCTCGTCCACGAGTACATCGTCGGGTAGGCGGCCATGAGCGAGCAGATGACCGAGCAGCAGAGCATCTGGGTCTTCATCGAGCACGCCGCCGGCCGCATCGCCGACGTGAGCCTGGAGCTCACCGGCCGGGCCCGCGAGCTGGCCGATCCGCTGGGCTACGAGGTCGTGGGCCTGCTCTGCGGGCACGACGTGGAGGAGCTGGCCCGGGACGTGATCCGCCACGGCGCCGACCGCGTCATGCTGGCCGACCACCCCGAGCTGGCCGAGTACCGCACCCTCCCCTACGCCCGGGTCGCCATCACGGAGGCGCGCCGGCGGCGGCCGGAGATCTTCCTCGTCGGCGGCACTCCCAACGGGCGGGACTTCGCGCCGCGCGTCGCCAGCGCCCTGCGCTGCGGCCTGACCGCCGACTGCACCGACCTGCAGATCGGCGACTACTACCTGCGGCGCGAGGACCGGACCTGCACGAACCTGCTCTTCCAGATCCGGCCGGCCTTCGGCGGGAACCTGGTGGCCACGATCGTCAACCCGAACACGCGGCCGCAGATGGCCTCGGTCCGCGAGGGGGTCATGCGCATGCCGGCCGCCGACGCGGGCCGGGCCGGCGTCGTCGAGCGGGTGACGCCGGAGTTCGAGCCGGGCGACTTCGCCCTCGAGGTCCTCAGCCGGCAGGTCCGCCATTCCACCGTGAAGCTCAAGGACGCGGCGGTGGTCGTCGCCGGGGGCGCAGGCATCTCCAGCGCCGCCGACGTCGCTCACCTGCGGGAGCTGGCCAATCTCCTCGGCGGGGAGCTCGGCGCCTCGCGCGCGGCGGTGGACGCCGGGCTGATCGAGCGCGAGCACCAGGTGGGTCAGACCGGCACCACGGTCCGGCCCCGCCTCTACATCGCCGCCGGCATCTCCGGCGCCGTCCAGCACCGGGCCGGGATGGCCGAGTCGTCGAAGATCATCGCCATCAACACCGATCCCGGCGCGCCGATGTTCCAGATCGCCCACTACCGCATCGTGGGCGACGCCGCCAAGGTCGTGCCGATGATCATCAAGGCCCTGCGCGAGCGCTCCGCGGACGAGGCGACGGCGTGGGGCGACGAAGCGACGGCTTGGGGCGCCACCGAAGCGACGGGCGAGGCGGCGGCCGGCGCAGCAGGCGAGCCGACAGCCGAGGGGGCAGCCCGATGAGCGAGAACTTCTTCCTCGACAACCCCGACCTGCAGTTCCGCCTCGACCAGCTCGACCTGCGCGAGGTCGTCGACCTGAAGGAGCGGGGCTACTCGGAGGCGGAGGTCTACCCGACGGCCCCCCGCAACTACGCCGACGCCAAGGACAGCTACCGCATCGTCATGGAGGTCCTCGGCGAGGTCTGCGGCGAGCGCGTGGCGCCGCGGGCCGCCGAGGCGGACGAGGAAGGCGCCCACTACCAGGACGGCGAGGTGACCTACGCCGCGGCCACGAAGGACGCCATCGAGGCCCTTCGCCAGGCCGAGCTGTTCGGGGCCATGCTCTCGCGGGAGTACGGCGGCCTGAACCTGCCCGAGTCGATCTACCAGATGATGGTCGAGATGGTGGCCCGGGCGGAGAGCGGTCTCATGACCGTGTACGGCCTCCAGGAGATCGCCTCCTCGCTGGAGGAGTACGGCGACGAGGAGACGAAGGCCCGGGTCCTGCCCCGCTTCGCCCGCGGCGAGGTCTCCGGGGCGATGGTCCTGACCGAGGCGGACGCCGGCTCGGACCTCGGCGCCGTGGCGACACGGGCCACCCTGGACGAGGCGACCGGCCGGTGGCACCTCAACGGGGTCAAGCGCTTCATCACCAACGGGCTGGCGGACGTGTCGCTGGTCCTGGCCCGCAGCGAGGAGGGCTCCGCCGACGCCCGGGGCCTCTCGATGTTCCTCGTCGAGCGGGACGAGACGGTCAAGATCCGGCGCATCGAGCACAAGATGGGGCTCCGCGCCTCGCCGACGTGCGAGATCCAATACGACAACACGCCGGCGATCCTCGTCGGCAAGCGCCGTTTTGGGCTCATGCGCTACGCCATGAACCTGATGAACGGGGCCCGGCTGGCCGTGGCCGCGCAGGCCCTCGGCATCGCGGAGGCCGCCTGGCGGGAGGCCGACCGCTACGCCCGCGAGCGGATCCAGTTCGGCAGGTCGATCCGCCACCTGCCGGCCGTCGGCCGCCTGCTGCTCTCGATGAAGGTCGACCTGGAGGCCACGCGGGCCCTGCTCGCCGAGACGGGGCGCTGGGTCGACCTCTGGAAGGTCTACGAGCACGCGATCGGCGAGGGCGGTCCCGAGGCCGACGCGGCGATGCGCGCCCGCCACAAGCAGGCCCAGGCCCTGGCCGAGACGCTGACCCCGATGGTCAAGTACTGGGCCACCGAGATGGGCAACCGGGTCTGCTACCAGGCGATGCAGGTCCACGGCGGCGTCGGCTACATGCGCGAGTTCAACATCGAGCGGCTCTTCCGAGACGTCCGCATCACGAACATCTACGAGGGGACGAGCCAGCTCCAGGTGGTCGCGGCGATCGGGAAGCTGCTCAACCACTCGCTCGACCCGCTCCTCGACGAATGGGGGGCCGCCGACTACCCGGCCGACATGGCAGCCGAGAAGGCGACCCTGGTCGAGCTGACGGGGCTCCTCGGGCAGGCGATCGACGCGCTCAAGGCGGTCCCGGAGCGCGAACGCGTCGACTACTACGCGGTCGACCTCGTCGAGATGGCGGTCCAGGTCGTCAACGGCTGGCTCCTCCTGCGCGACACGATCGTCGCCGAGCACAAGAAGCCGGTCGCCCGGGCGTACGTGGCGTCGGCAGCGTCGAAGGTCCGGGCGGCCGCCGAAGTGGTGCTCGCAGCCAACCCCGCCCCGCTGGAGGCGATCCCGATCCTCCTGGCGTAGCGGGCGAGCCGGTGCGGGGCCGGCGCCGGGTCCGAGGCCGGGGTTGCGCTTTCCCGGACAGGCGCCGGGCCTGGACCCCGACCGCTCCGCCGCCCGGCTTGCGCTCGACTCAACATCTGGCGTTCTCGCGGCCGCCGTTGGCGCGTTCTCGACAGTCGGACGCAAGGACCCTGCACGAGGGCCTCCCGCGCGCAGGAAATCGGACGCTCCACGCAAGGATCCTGCGCGCCGGCACCGTCAACGCGCCGGGTGGTGAGTTGCATGCAAAGGGTCCGTCGCTTCTCGACGTCGGGTCGGACCCGAACAGGGCCGCGCTTCCCCGGCGGCCTGGAATCGGGCGGCAGACGACGAGCAGCGGGCCCACCGCCGGTCACGGAGGGGTGGTGCGCCAGCCTCCGAGGGCGGGCATCTCTAGAAGCCCGGGGACCCGGGCTTCAGGGCGGTGTTGTCGACGCTCGTGAGCACGCCGCCCGACGCCTTCGCCAGGCCTCGACCGAAGTCGGTCATCAGCTTGTCGTGGTTCCAGGTGAAGGCGGGCCGCGCGATCGGCGCGAAGAGGTTCATCCACCACTTCGGCGTCTCGACAAGCCACGCGAACGACACGTTCGTCCCGCCGGACGGGCGATCGGAGACGAGGAACCTGCCCCGCCCGACGATGTCGCCGGACGAGATGACGTCGATCCGGCGGAGGCGATCCACCTCCGCGATCTCGGTCGAGTACACGAAGCCGTACCCGGTCGGTGCGCGGACGTGGTTGCGGTAGATGGCGCCCACGCCCTCATCGGACGTCGCCTCCTTCACGACGTCGACACGCGTGAGCCATCGCCACCATGCGGGCCACTCCGTGACCGCGGTGAGCGCGGTCCAGACTGCCTCCCGATCACTCGTCAGTGAGTACTCGCTCAGGAAGTGATACCGAGCCGTCATGTCGCCCTCCCTCTGCTCGCCGGGAGGAGACGCCAGCTCCGGCGCCTTCGACTCATCCACGCCGGCCAGCCGTGCCGCGTGCGTTCATCCCCCCCTCCCCTGGGACGCGTACGGCGCGTCGGCTTCGCCCGCCCGCGGAGAACGTCACGCGGTAGTGGCCAGTCGTCCAGGAGACGGGGAAGGCCGAAAGGTCACTCCAGGGTGGGGCCGCGCAAGCCCAGTGGGTTCTCGACGATGACGGAGCCGTAGGTCCGGCCGTCGGCGAAGTCTTCGCTGAGGACACGCCGGCACCCCGCGACCTCGGCCGCGCGGACGATGAGCGCGTCCCAGATCGAGACCTGCCACTCCCGGCTGCCCGTGATCGCCGAGGCGACGAGCGATGCGTCGATCGCGACGACCGGCAGGGCCATGAGCTGGCGGACCATCGCCTCGGCGTCGTCGGCCGGGACCGGGAGGGCGAGCTTCCGCGTGACGACCGCGTAGAACTCGGTGAGGACCTGCGTCGAGACGACGACGTCGCGGCCCGCGACCGGCGCGACGGCTTCCAGGGCGAGGCTGGCGCTTCACCGGGTCGGCGGCATCCACCGCGTAGACCCAGATGCTCGTGTCAACGAAGACCGGTTCGCTCATGGGGTGCGGCCCGGGCCTCGGTCGTGGAGTCCATCCCGGGTCCAGGCGCGACCGCTGGGGCCGCTCGTCGCGGTGCTCGGTCGGGCCAGCCGAGCGAAGCCGCCGAGGGCCTCGCCCGCGTCGCCCGAGCCCGCATAGCGCTCGAGGTACGCGCGCAGCAGGGCGTTGACCGAGGTCCCATCCTCGAGGGCCCGCATGCGAGCCTGCTTCAGGAGCCGCTCATCGATCGTGATCGTCAGGTTGGCCATGTGCTGGCGACGCCAGCGAGGGCCAGCGCGGCCGACGGCGTCGGCCGGCCGGGGTGCGGCGCGGTGGCATTGGGGATCGCGAACGGACCGCGGACCAAGCGATCGCCGACATCGCCGCCATGACCCGGGTGCCGCCTACTCCAAGAAGTCGCGCAGCTTGCGGGAGCGCGAGGGGTGGCGGAGCTTGCGCAGTGCCTTGGCCTCGATCTGGCGGATCCGCTCGCGGGTGACGTTGAACTCGCGGCCAACCTCCTCCAGCGTGCGGGCGCGGCCGTCCTCCAGGCCGAAGCGGAGCTGCAGCACCCGCCGCTCGCGGCCCGTCAGCGAGTCGAGCACGGCCGCCACCTGCTCCTTGAGGAGCTGGTGCGACGCGGCCTCGGCCGGGGCCAGCGCCGCGGCGTCCTCGATGAAGTCGCCCAGGGTCTTGTCCGCCTCCTCGCCGACCGGCGTATCGAGGGAGATCGCCTGCTGGCCCGCCTTGGTGATCTCGCGGACCTTGTCGGGGGTGACCACGACCTCCTGGCCCTTGGACATCGCCTCGGCGATCTCCTCGACGCTCGGCTCGCGGCCCAGCTCCTGGAGAAGCTGGCGCGACACCCGGTACAGCCGGTTGATCGACTCGACCATGTGGACGGGGATGCGGATCGTGCGGGCCTGGTCGGCGATGGCACGCGTGATCGCCTGCCGGATCCACCAGTGGGCATACGTCGAGAACTTGAAGCCCTTCTCGTAGTCGAACTTCTCGACCGCCCGGATCAGGCCGATGTTCCCCTCCTGCAGAAGATCAAGGAGACTGAGCCCGCGGCCGATGTACTTCTTGGCGACCGAGACGACGAGCCGCAGGTTCGCCGACGTGAGCTGCTCGCGCGCGTCGCGCCCGATCCGCACGATCTCGCCCTTGCGATGGGCGAGCTTCGTGTTCAGCGGCACCTCGGGGTCGTAGCCCATCCGCTTGAGCAGGTCGGCGTCGTGGCCCGTGGTGATCCAGCGCTGCAGGGCCGGGAACGCCACGCCCTCGCGGGTCCAGTCGTAGAGGGTCCGCAGGCCAATGTTGTCCCGCGAGTCGAGGTCGCCGTTGTGAACCGCGAGATACGCGAAATCCAGGAGCGTCAGGAAGGCATCCGGCGTGCGCGACACGTTGTAGGCCGCGACGAGGTGGCGCGCCTCCTTGAGCAGCGCTTTGGTCCCATCGGACTGGGCGAGTCTGGCGGCCCTGACGAAGTGGAAGGCGGGCGAGGCCACGAGCAGGTCACTGGCCGCCTCGTCGGCGATGGCGTGACGGACCATCGTGTGCGCTTCGGGCCCGAACGGGAGGCGGTGCTGCGGCTTGGCCGTCCGGGTCTTGCCCTCGGTGTCGTGGAGCGTCCACTCGCGGAGCGAGACCATCCCCCTCCAGGGTGCCTCGACGAGCTGCTCGCCGAGCTCGATTGCCTTGGCCAGGACGACCTCCCCCTCGGCGGTCAGGAGGGCAACCCTGCCGATCTCCCGGAGGTACATCCGGACCGGGTCGTCCATGCCGAGCATGTCGGCCGAGAGCGCCTCGAGCTCCTCGGCGGCCGGCTCGGTGAGTTCTCCAGCCGTGGGTGTCGCGAGCTCCGCGTCCGTCGGCTCCTCGAGCCCCTCATCGTCGAGCGTGGCCGGAGCACCGGCAACGAGTGCGCGCGGTTCGGTCCCGTCCCCCTCGACCGCCTCCACACCGATGACGACGGCGTCAGCGGGCGCTGTGGGGAGTTCGGGATCGGCGTGGGCGGTCTTCTCGGCGATTGTGACCGCGACGGCGCTGGCACTCGCGGCACGACGGCGGATTGTCCGGGCGCTCTCGAGCGCGACCACGGGGAGCGACGCGGATCTGAGGCCCAGCGCCCGTCTTGTGATCCGATCCCTCCCCGACAACTGCCAGCTCATCGCCCACCCTCACTCTACGCCCACACCGGCTCCGCGCAGGGGCTCGGCCGCGACGGAAGGGGGAGGGGGCCGATCCCACGTGCGAGAGGCTGCGCGCCGCCGTCGCCATATTGAGAGCCGGGTATCCGCGAACGGATGACCCGGCTCTCGCTGCGCCCTGAGCGTGAAACTCCTCAGGGGCGGACCCCGCAGACGCTGTCGGGTCCTCTAGTAGTCCATGTCCCCGCCATACCCGCCGCCGGCAGGCACGGCCTGCTTCTTCTCCGGCAGGTCGGTGATGAGCGTCTCCGTCGTCAGGACCATCGCGGCGATCGACGCGGCGTTCTGGAGCGCCGATCGCGTGACCTTGGCAGCGTCGACGATGCCCTTCTCGAACATGTCGCCGTAGTCGCCCTTGAGGGCATCGAAGCCGTGCCCCGCGGGCAACGTCTTGACGTGCTCGACGATGACCTCGCCGTGCGCGCCGGCGTTGTCGGCGATCTGGCGGACGGGCGCTTCGAGCGCGCGGCGCAGGATGCCGAGGCCCACCGCCTCGTCGCCCACCAGCTCGACCAGGTCGAGCGCCGGGATGGCCTGGAGCAGGGCCACGCCGCCCCCCGCGACCAGGCCCTCTTCGACCGCCGCGCGGGTGGTGGACACCGCGTCCTCGATGCGGTGCTTCTTCTCCTTGAGCTCGACCTCGGTGGCGGCGCCCACCTTGATGACCGCAACGCCGCCGGCGAGCTTGGCGAGGCGCTCCTGGAGCTTCTCCTTGTCGTAGTCGCTGGTGGAGTCCTCGATCTGGGCCTTGATCTGGCTCATCCGGGCCTTGATCTGCTCCGGCGAGCCCGCGCCGTCCACGATCGTGGTGTCGTCCTTGGTCGCCACCACGCGGCGGGCCTGGCCGAAGTCTTCGACCGCGACCGAGTCGAGCTTGCGCCCGATCTCCTCGCTGACGAGCGTGCCGCCGGTGAGGACGGCGATGTCGCGCAGGGTCTCCTTGCGCCGATCGCCGAAGCCCGGCGCCTTGACCGCAAGGACCGAGACCGTGCCGCGGAGCTTGTTCACGACGAGCGTGGCGAGGGCCTCGCCGTCGACGTCCTCGGCGATGACCAGCATCGGCTTGCCCTGTCCGACGGCCTTCTCGAGCGCCGGGAGCATGTCCTTGACGCTCGAGATCTTCTTGTCGGTGATCAGGATGAGGGGGTTCTCGAGAACCGCTTCCATGTGCTCGACGTTGGTGACGAAGTACGGCGAGAGGTAGCCGCGGTCGAACTGCATGCCCTCCGTGTAGTCGGTCTCGAGGCCGAGCGACTGGCCCTCCTCCACGGTGATGACGCCGTCCTTGCCGACCTTGTCCATCACCTCGGCGATGATCGTGCCGACCTCGGGATCGGCCGCGCTGATCGAGGCAACGGCCGCGATCTGCTCGCGGTTGTCGACCGGGCGCGACTGGCGCACGAGGTCGGCGACGATCGCCTCGACGCCTTTCTCGATGCCGCGCCTCAGAGCGATCGGGTTGGCCCCGGCGCTGACGTTCTGGAGGCCCTCGGCGACGATGGCCTGGCCGAGGACGATGGCGGTCGTGGTGCCGTCGCCGGCCACGTCGTCGGTCTTGGTGGCGACTTCCTTCAGCAGCTGCGCGCCCATGTTCTCGAAGGGGTCCTCGAGCACGATCTCCCTGGCGATGGTCACGCCGTCGTTGGTGATCGTGGGCGAGCCGTACTTCTTGTCGAGGACGACGTTGCGGCCCTTCGGCCCGAGCGTGACGCGGACGGCGTCGGCCAGGCGGTCGACGCCGTGCTTGAGACCCCGTCGCGCCATCTCATCGAAGAGGAGCTGCTTGGCCATGGCGTGTCTGTCCTTTCAGGAGGTGCGCGAGGCGCGCCGGCAGTGGTCGGAGAGGGCCGGAGCCGAAACCTGACCCCAGGGTCAGTGCTCGACCACCGCGAGGATGTCCTTGCCGCTGATGATCAGCAGATCCTCGCCGTCAAGCTTGAACTCGGTGCCGGCATACTTCGCGTAGAGGACCGTGTCGCCCGACATGAGGTCCATCTGTTCCCGCTTGCCGTCGTCGAGGACGCGACCCGGGCCGACGGCCAGGACCTTCCCCTCCTGGGGCTTCTCCTTCGCGGTGTCCGGGATCACGATGCCGCTCTTTGTCGTCTCTTCGCGTGGAGTCGGCTGAACGACCACCTTGTCGCCCAGCGGGCGGAGCCTCTTCGCGATCGGGGTGGCGGTGGCGCGCCGCGTCGACTTCGAGGCGCGGACGGGTTTGGCCCTGGTGGCGGTGGCCACGGATGGTTCCTCCTGAAGGTGTGTCGGCGGCACGGACTCAGCCAGGTGCGGCAGGTCCGCAGTGAATGCTCGAATCGACGATGCCCTTGTCCAGCTGCCGTCAGCCAAACCAGGTGACGCCTTCCTCCTGCGTGACCGGGGACGCCGCGCCAAGCACCTGGAGCTGGCGGATCGTGGAGCCACTCGCGGGTGGTGGTGGCGCCTTCGACGGCGTCGCCAATCCCCCGAGATGGCTCATCCAGATCCGGGCCTCTCCGCCGCCCGACGCGGCCCGGACATGCTGCTCGGACTCGATCGCACGGCGTGCGGCCGACCCGGGGCGCGAGTTGCGGGCCAGCAGGTCCAGGCGCCGGTCCGAGCTCGCCGCGAGGCAGAGCCCGCGCCGAAGCGCCGGCGAGCCGTGGGTGTGGCAGCGCCAGAGGCGCTGGCCGGTCGGATTGACCTCGCAGCCAGGAGTGGCCGCCAGCTCTCTCAGAATGGCCATGGCGCGCCCCGCGGGAGGAGCGTGCGGTATCTCATGGTGTCGCCTCGTTCCGACTGTCTTGATGACCCGGGGGCCGGCTCCGCCGACGCGTCCGTCACTGGCGCGCGTCAGCGCTCGACTGCGACCGCGGTCGCTTCGATCATCACGGGCTGGACCTTGATGTGCTTCACCTCGGCCTGCTCCGCCTTGGGGATCGTGAGGGTCAGGATGCCGTTCTCGAAGACCGCATCTGTCTTCTCGGCCTCGAAGCGCTCGGGAAGCCGCAGGGCCCGTTCGAACGAGCCGACGTGCAGCTCACGCCGGTGGTACTCCCGGTCCACCGACTCCGCGTCGGCCTTCAGCTCGCCCGTGATCGTCAGGGTGTCGCCATCGATCGCGATGTCGACCTCTTCGGGCTTCATTCCCGGCAGCGCCGCCTTGATGACGAGAGCGCTGGCAGTCTCGTAGACGTCGACCGCCAGCCAGTGGCGGCTCGGCCGGGGGAAGCTCTCCTCGAAGAGCCGATCCATCGCCTGGCGGAGCGGGACGGTATCCGCAAACGGATCGCGGAACATGAGAGTCATGAGTCTGCCTTCCGGGCTCAGCCGACAAGGCTCGTCAGTCTGGCGAATCATTTGTCTTGAACCATTTGCATTGTATGGTACATTACGAAGTATGTCAACCGAACAGCTGACTCCCACCGCGTGCCTCGTCCTCGGCCTGCTGGCGCGGGAGGGCCCGTCCACACCGTACGAGCTCAAGCGCCACGTTGCGGCGACGCTCGGCCACTTCTGGTCGTTCCCTCACACCCTCCTGTACGGCGAGCCCGCCCGCCTGGCTGGTCTCGGGTTGCTCAGCGAGGAGCGCGAGGATGGCGGGCGTCGACGGCGCATCTTCACGATCACGCCGGCCGGCCTCGACGCTCTCCGCGCGTGGCTCGGCCAGCCGTCACGGGAGCCGACGGAGCTGCGCGACCCGGGGCTCCTGCAGCTCTTCTTCGCCGATCTCGGACCTCCCGAGGCACGGGGCGCGATCGCCGCCGAGCAGCTGACGATTCACCGCGCGAAGCTTGGCGAGTACGAAGAAGATCAGCGCGTCGAGCGAGGATCTCGCGCTGCGGGTCCAGGACATCGCACCGCCGAGCGCTGGCACGGGGAGACCGTGCGGATGGGCCTCCTCTACGAGCGCGCCGCGGTGGACTTCTGGGCGGGCATCGCTCGAAGCGCCGATCTTCCCGAAGCAGCTGCGGCTCGAGCTCGGGCGGAGGACGACGGGGCCCGCGTCACCTGGTGAGCTGATCACGGCGACCCGGTTGGCGGTCGAGAGGCGAACGGTTCTGGCCGCCTCGCAGGGCAGGCCCGGCGACCGACAGGCCGGTACGATCGAGCCGCGCTCCGACGGTCGGGCCACGGGAGCGGTGCAGGCCAGGCGTCAGGTCGTGTTCGCGGAAGCACATGCGGTTCGCGAGCACGGATCCGTCGGTCGCTCGGCAGGTGACGGCGAACGTCGCTCCCTGTTCGGGAGGTTGGACCGGATGGGCCCGGCTACCCCTGCGACGCGAGGATCCCTGCCACGAACGGCAGGATGGCGAGGAGCGCCAGCGCCGGGTGTCCCCGCCGCGTCGCGTTCTTCCTGTCCCAGTTGAACGAGTAGGCGGCGACCGCGAAGGTCAGCACCGCGGACGCGACGAGCACCGCGGCCGCCAGCTCAGGATGCGACGAGGACCTCCCGCCCGTACACCGTCGCCTGCTCCAGCTGTGCCAGCCAGGTCGTCGGCAGCAACAGGGCGGCGACCTGTGCGCCGTCGGGGAGGGTCTCCAGGGGCACCATGAGGCCGCCGAGGAGCATCGACGGCAGGAAGATCGCCTGGGACAGGAGGACGGTCGCGCGCGAGCTTGCCGACACGACGCCGATGAGCGTGCCGAACGCGGCGAACACCGCGGCGCCCAGCACGGTGGCAAGCGCCAGCGCGCCCCAGCTCGCAGGGACCGGGGCGCCGAAGAGCGGCACGGCCGTGACGGCGACCAGTGACGCCGCGATCAGGGCATGGAAGGCCGATCGTCAGGGCCGGCATGGCGAGCACGGCCGCCGCGGGCACGCCGTTGACCCGGTACGCCCGGTAGATGCCCGCCTCTCGCTCGTCCACGAGCGGCCCGGGCAGCCCGAGGAGTGCGCCGGTCAGGACGGCGAAGATCGTCATGGACGGCAGGAGGTTGTCCCGGAATCCCGGGTTGATCTCCGTCATGACCAGGCCCATGAAGGCGTAGAAGGCGAGCGGAAAGAGGTAGCTCGACGAGCATCTGGGCGGGGCTGCGCAGCATGCTCCGGAACTGGAACGTGAAGTGGACGGCGAGCGCGCTCACGACGAGCCTCCGCCCGTGATCTCGAGGAAGCGTTCCTCCAGGCTGGGCCGCTCGACGCGGAGATCCACCAGCCGGTCCCCGCGACTCGTCAGCTCCGCGAGAAGGGCAGCGACGGTCGCGGCCGGGTCGCTGCTGTAGTAGACCGCGTAGCCCCCCGTGGCGTCACGCAGCGCCGCAGCGGCGAGCGAGACGGCACCGGTCGCGAAGACGCCGTCTTCCGTCGCGACCGACACCTTCGTCATCCCCGCGCCGGTCGCCGTGATCTCTCGCGGGGTTCCCTCGGCGACGACCCGGCCCTGGAGGAGAATGCAGACGCGGTCCGCGATCTTCTCCGCTTCCGCCATGTCGTGCGTCGCCAGCAGCACGGCCGTCCCCTGGGCAGCGAGCTCGCGCACGATGGCGTGCAGCTCGGTCCGGGAAGCGACGTCGAGGCCCGCCGTCGGCTCGTCGAGCAGGACCAGGGCCGGCCGGTGGGCGATGGCGAGGGCAAGCGCCAGCCGCCGCTGGTTCCCGACCGACAGGTCCCCGTAGCGCCGGCGGCGCGCCTCGGCGAGCCCGAAGCGCTCGAGGAGGTCGTCGCGCGGTGCGACGCGGTGGTAGGCGCAGAAGAACCGCATCGCCTCGCCCACCGTCATGTCGGCGGGCAGGGCCCCGGTCTGCAGCTGCACGCCCATGGCATCCGTGCGTCGAGCGCCGTCGCCGAGGATCTGGACCTCGCCCTCGTCGGGGCGCCGCAGGCCCTCGATGCACTCGAGCGTCGTGGTCTTGCCGGCGCCGTTCGGGCCCAGCAGCCCGACAACCTCGCCGGCCGCGACGGCGAGGCTCACGTTGTCCACCGCCGCGAGCGACCCGTAGGCCTTGCGCAGGCCGAGGACCGACAGCACGGTCGCCGAGGCGTTGGCGCTCACGGCCGGAAGCGTACGGGTTCGAGCGCGGTGCGCGCAGCCCCGGGCGAGCGTCGTCCGACGCGGGAGCTGTCACCGAGCTCGGCGGCGATCGGGTGCCGTCAAGGAGCTCCAGGACCGGACCGGCTCGCCCGTTGCGCGAGCACCGGTCCCGGCCGTCCTTGACGGCCGGCCGGCGCGACGAGCGGCGCCCCGAGCGTAACTCGGGGCGCACCGACGGCGTCAGCCGGCGACGTCAGCTTGGGACGCGGCGGCGGACTGGTTGTTCCCAGCGTCCGCCGCCGGGTTCCGAGGAGGTTACGGCCGCCCGGCCGCCATGTCGTACTGCAGGTAGACGACGTGGGTCTGCGTGTACTCGAGGACCCCGTGCTTGCCGTCGGCGCCGCCGATCCCGGACTTGCGCCAGCCCGCGTGGAACCCCTGCATGTTCTCCATGTTCTCGCGGTTGACGTACGTCTCGCCGAAGCGGAGCTCGTTGGCCGCCCGCATGGCCACGTCGACGTTCTTGGTGAAGATCGACGACGCGAGACCGTAGATCGAGTCGTTCGCCCAAGCGATCGCCTCGTCGAGGTCGTTGAACGTGACGACCGGCATCACCGGCCCGAAGATCTCCTCCCGGACGATCGCCATGTCCTGGCGGCAGTTGGCGATGACCGTCGCCGGGTAGTAGTTGCCCTCCGGCATGTCCTCGGCCCGCTTCCCGCCGACCACGATCTGGCCGCCTTCGGCGACGGCCCGCTCGACACGTCCGCTGACGGCCTCGAGCTGCCGGGCGCTCACGAGGGGACCCAGGTCGCGACCTTCGTCGACGAGGGGGTTCCCATAGGTCGCCTGGCCCATCACGGTGGCCAGCCGATTGATGAACTCGTCGCCGACCTTCTTGTGGACGTACGTCCGGTCGGCAGCGCCGCACACCTGGCCGGTGTTCAGGAGGCGGCAGTCCTTGATGGACCTGGCCGCCAGGTCCAGGTCGGCGTCGGGCATGATGATGACCGGAGCGCTGCCACCGAGCTCGAGGCTCACCTTGGTGATGTTCTTCGCGGCGAGCTCCATGACGCGGGAGCCCGTCCTGATGCTGCCCGTGACGGTCACCATGCCGATGAGCGGGTTCGAGGCCAGCTCCTCGCCGACGACCGGCCCGTAGCCGCACACGAGGTTGACGACCCCCGCCGGCACCTCCGCCTCGTCGAAGATGCGGCCGAGCTCGAGCGTGCTGTTCGGGGTGATCTCGCTCGGCTTCACGACGATCGCGTTGCCCGTCAGGAGCGCGGGCGCCACCTTGCGGGCCAGGACGTAGAGGGGGAAGTTCCAGGGCACGATCCCGCCGATGACGCCGATGGGCTGCCGGAGCAGCAGCTCCATCTCGTTGGGCCGGTCGCTCGGGATGACCTCGCCTTCGATACGGCGGGCCCATTCCGCGGTGTAGTCGAAGTAGTTGGCGGTCCCGTTGACCTCGCCGCGGGCCTGGTCGAGGGGCTTGCCCTGCTCCTCGGACAGCACCCGGGCGAGGTGCTCGGCATCAGCCCGGATCCCAGTCGCGATCCGGTGCAGGTAGCCTGCCCGCTCGATCGGGGCCAGCTTCTGCCACTGGCGCTGGGCCCGGTCCGCGAGCTCGATCGCCTCCCGCGCGTCCTCGACGGACGAATCGGGGACGTCCGACACCGCGGCGCCGGTTGCCGGGTTCTCGACCGCCAGGGTCTTCCCCCCCCGCGCGTCGACGAACCGACCGTTCACGTAGTTCTGGTAGCGGCGAGTTGCGACAGCCATCGTGATCCTCCGGGTTGACCAGTCGCGCCCCTGGCGCGGCCGGACCTTGGGTGGCAGGGCGCGAAGCCGCCGGTCAGCCGCCGACCGGCTCCGCGTCCGCCACCGACGCCACAGGCACTGGCACCTAGCCGAGAACGAGCGCAGACAGGCTCAGATCGGCATGGGTCGGAATGCCCTCCACCGCGACGCCCTGCTCGCCGAACGCGAGGTAGCCGATCAGGGGCATGTGGCCGACGGCGTGCTCGACCTCAGCGGGGATCTCCCTGATCCGGTCGCCGAGGGCGATGGCGCGACCGCCGCAATGGGCGAGCACGATGGCCTTCGGATGGCCCACGTCCTGGACCGCCTTGTACACGACGTTGCCCGCCTCGGCGATCAGCCCGTTGACGGAAGCCTCGCCCAGCTCCAGGACCATGCCGGGGCTCATGGCCGCCCCGAAGTCCATCGACCCGTCCGCGTTGCTGTTGACCGGGTGGGCGGAGTACGTGATCCCGTCCTTGTGGAAGAGCAGCGGGTACTGCACGCTGAACGACACGAGAGCGCCGCCGCCGATCTCGGATTCGGGTCGAGCGACCCACTCCGAGTAGACATCCATGGCCCGGCGGCCGCCGAGCTCGAACACCGTGCGCCCCGAAGCCTTGCTGACGGTGGCCTTCTTGCCGGTCGGTCGGTAGCCATTCGTGAACGCGTAGCCGATCGGCCCCCCGAGGGCCGCGATGGCAAAGTGGTCCTTGTAGGCGTGGCCGTTCGCGAACTGCTGGAACTTGCCGTCGGGAGAGTGGTCCGACGACGTCCCGCCGACCACCGGCACGCCCGGGGCCACCTCGGCGATCCCTCGCAGGATCTCCTCTTCGGGTCCCATGAAGGCGATGGTCAGCAGGGCGCCGGCCTGACCGCCAAGCTGCGCGAGCGCCGCCCGGGCCGCCTCCTTGCCGGCCGCGAAACCGTCGCCCTCGCCGACGGCCGCGACGCCGACCCCGGCCGGCCGGTCGGCGATCAGCATCAGGCTGGCCGCGCCGCCTTCGCTGGTGACCCAGCCGTCATCCTGGAACACGCCGGTGGAGGAGGAGCCGCCCCAGAGGGGCACTCCGCCCAGCAGCTCCGACACACCGGACACGAGGGCCTCGGTGTCGTACTGCGTCGTCGCGAACAGGATGGCCAGCGTCGGCGTGCCCTCGAGCCCGGCTTTCGCCCGCTCGACCAGCTCGGCGGCCGCCGCCTTCGCATCGGTGGACGTCGTGCTGCCAGTGCCAATTGCGCTCATGAGATTGCCTCCTGGGTGACTCTCGAGGGGACCTGCCCGGAACCGGGCAGCCGTCCCGACTGACTGATCTGGCCGAGGATCGCCGCGCCGAGCAACGAGGACTGGTCCTGGAAGACGTACTCGAAGTCGCCGGTCCAGCGACGCCGGGCTTCGAGCATTCCGCGGATCCTCGCCCCGCCGCCGGAGATCCCTACCCGGCGGCCGATGGGGACGAGCTCGGCGACCTCCCGGAGGTGCCCGCCGAGGTACGTCGCGTTGCCACGCACGAGGCTGAGCAACAGGTCCTCACGCGTGGTCTCGAGCGTCAGGCCGCTCAAGCCGGCCTTGAGCCGCTCGAGGGAGTACCGGCTCCCGCCGAGGTACGGCACGTACTCGGGGAGCTCGGCTTCGCGGGCATCCGGGTCCGGATCCCGGAAGAACTCGTCGAGCACGCGTGGGACGTACTCGGCATAGAACTCGTCGTCGCCCAGCTCGCTGCAGGCGATCCGACGGAACCAGTCCAGCGCCTCGCCGCCGGCATTGAGGACGAAGAACGTGAGCCAGCGACCGGGGACGACGTGGCACCGGACGTTGAAGGTGGGCGAGGCGATCGGACGGTCGGTGCAGACGTTGGCGATGTCGCACGTCCCGCTGATGATGTTGATGTCGCCGGGCTCGGTCAGGCCCCCGGACAGCGCCGCGAGCACGGCATCGTTGCCACCGCACAGCACCGGGCAGTCCGGCGGCAGGCCGAGCTCATCGGCGACCGGGGAGAGCAGACGGCCGGCGGGCTCGTGGGACGGCATGAGCGGGGGCAGCCGGTCCTCCGGGATGCCGGCCAGGTCGAGGATCTCGCGGTTCCAGGTGAGGTCGTTGCGGGCCGTGTTGTAGAGGCCGGTGATCGACGTGGTCGAGGGATCGATCGCCCAGCGGCCCGTCATCCGCTTGACGAGATAGGTGTTGCAGTGGCCGAACTTCGCCGCCGCCGCCCAGACCTCCGGCTGCTCCTCCTGGAACCAGAGGATTGACGACAGCGACGAGCCACCCGACACGGGCAGGTTGCACGTCTCGGCGAGGAACCTCCTCTCTCCAACGATCTCGGCGAATGGCGGTCGACTGCGCACGGGAACGTCCGTCGAGGAACAACACGGCAGGCGCGAGCGCCGTGCCGTCGGCGGCCATGGGCGTGAGCCCCGGCGTGGTGACGGACAGGGAGACGACGCCGACCCCGGCCAGGCTGGCCGCCACCTCCGCGCAGCATTCGCGCAGCGCCTCCCACCAGGCTTCGGGCTCGATGTCCGCCTTGCCCCGGTCGTAGATGTGCGGTGCGTAGGTGCGCCGCGCCTCGCTTCGCTGCTCGAGGCCGGGGCCGAAGACCCCGACCTTGAGCGCGCTCGTCCCGACGTCGATGCCGAGGATGTCGCCGCTCACGGCAGGAGACCCTCCGCGACGAGGAGCGCCCTCAGCGCCTCGACCTGGGCCGGCTCCAGGGCGAGCAGGGGGCGTCGTGGGATGCCGCCCCGGAACCCGGCGAGGGTCATGGCCGCCTTGACGCCGGCCACCCCGTGGGCTCCGGAGATGGCCGCGTTGATGCGGCTGACCCGTGCCTGCAGCGGGACGCCGTTCGCCTCGTCGCGAGCGCGCCCGTAGTCGAACAGCTCGAGCGCCAGCTCTGGGAAGGAGTTGGCCAGCGACACCGTGCCGCCCGGCGAACCGCCGGTCATGGCCCGGAAGAGGAAGTTGGCCGAGCCCGCCAGGACATGGAACGAGGGGCCCTGGAAGGGAAGGAAGCCCTCGATACCGCTCGCCGCGCTGTCCTTGAGGCCCACGATGTTCGGGTGGGCCGCCAGGCGCCCGACGAGCTCCGGGCCCAAGGTGACGCCGCAGAAGCCCGGGGCGTTGTAGAGGAGGAGCGGGATCAACGCACGGTCGGCCAGCGACGAGAAGTAGCGATGCAGGACCTCGTCCGTCATCTGCGCCCGGAAGTAGCCCGGCGGCAGAACGAGCGCGAAATCGGCTCCAAGGTCCGCTGCGGCCGCGAGGAAGCGCTCCGCCTCGCGCTGCCCGTCGTACGCGGCACCGGCCAGGACAACCTGCCCAGGTCCCTTGTGCCGCACCACATCGTCGAGGACGCTCAGCTTCTCGTCTTCCGCCAGGCTCCGGTTCTCGCCGTTGGACCCCAGCGCCAGGTAGCCGAGGATCCCGGTCTCCGCGTAGCGCGCGAGGTTGAACTGCAGGGCGCCGTGGTCGACATCCTCGTTCGCGGCAAAGGGCGTGCAGATCGGCGCGAAGACGCCGGCGAGCTTCGAACCGACCTCCTGGGGGAGCATCAGGTCGCCTCGCGGGTGTCGTGGCCGCGGCCGTCGGTCGACACGCCCGCGTCGGCCCCCAGCTCGCGGGCGATCGCTCCGGCCACGGCGCGCACCCGTTCGCCGAAGTCCTCAAGGCGATCGTGGATGCGGAAGTACGGTCCGGAGATGCTGATCGCTCCGACCGGCCGGCCGTCGGCTCCGACGATCGCGGCCCCGACGCACGCCCCAAATGGCTCGTTCTCGCGGTCGTCGGTCGAGTAGCCGCGGGATTGCGTCACGCGGATTGCCTCTCGAAACGAGGCCAGGTCCCGGATCGTCCTGTCGGTCCGCGGCTGGAAGTCCATCCGAAGGTAGATGCCCTCGCGCTCCTCGTCCGGCAGCGCTGCGAGCATGGCTTTGCCCAGCGAGGTGGAGTGCAGCGGCATCGTCTGGCCGATGGCGGAGACCAGCTGGATGCTGTTGTCGGCTTCCAGCTTGTCAACGTAGGAGACCCGGAGATCCTGCATGACCCCCAGGTGAACGGTTTCCCCGAGCTCGTCGCGCAGCGCCGTCAGGTGCGGTCGAGCGACGCTCCGAAGATCGAGGCGGACGGTGATGCGGTGGGCCAGCCACACGATCTTGCCGGTCAGCCGATAGCGACGCGTCAGCTCGTCCTGGGTCACGTACCCGGCCTCGATGAGGGTCCGCAGGAGGCGCGTCACGGTCGCCTTGTCGAGGTCCACCCGTTGGCCGAGCGCCGAGGGCCCGAGCCCATCCTCGTCCGCGCGCGCCAGGGCCTCCAGGACGTCGAGACCTCGACTCAGGGTGCGGGTCACCATCGTTTCACTCAGTGAACTCATGGTGCGCTGAACGCAACCTATTGTAGCCTGCTCTGCAGCGTCACAATCGCCAGTCTGAACACGATCGAGGATCTGCCATGGCTCGATATGCGGCCAACCTCTCGATGCTCTTCACCGACCTCCCCTTCCTGCGTCGTTTCGAGGCCGCGGCATCCGCAGGCTTCGATGCGGTCGAGTTCCTTTGGCCGTCGCCGGAGCAGCTCGAGGGATGGTCGATCCAGCAGCTCGGAGCGCTGATCCGCTCGATCGGCCTCAAGGTCCCGCTCTTCAATCTCGACGCGGGTGACATGTCGGCCGGATGGCGGGGCCTGGCGGGCGTGCCAGAGGCTCGGGCACGTTTCCGCGCCAACCTCCCCGTGGCCGTTGGGTTGGCGGGCGAGCTCGGATGTCGCAAGCTCAACGCGCTCGCAGGGAACGCCGCATCCGTCGAGACCAGGCAGACACAGCTCGATGTCCTCGTGGAGGGGCTGGCCGAAGCGGCCGAGATGGCTTCCTCGGCTGGCATCTCCGTCATGCTCGAGGCCCTCAATCCCGTCGACTTCCCAAGCTACCTCGTGCTCGACTCGGCCACTGCTCTGAACGTCGTGGCCCGAACAGGCAGGTCGAACGTGCGGTACCAGCTCGACGTGTATCACGCCGTGATGGGGGGCGAGGATCCGATTGCGGTTGCCCACGCCGCCGCCGGCCACATCGGCCACGTGCAGTTCGCGGACTACCCGGGTCGCCACGAACCCGGCACAGGCACCCTCGACTGGAGCGCGATCCTCCACGCGCTCGACTCGGCCGGCTACGACGACTGGATCGGACTCGAGTACAAACCGACGGATCCTGCGTCCCGCGACTTCGCCTTCGTTGGGGCGATCGGCGGCAGGCTCCCCGGGCCGAGCACGTTCGACGAGTGATCGACGGCCAGCCGACGAAGGAGGTCCGACCCAACGGCCGGGGCGACTACCCGTGGCTGGCTGGGTCGTGCCCGTGGAGCGGTGTAGGCTAGTCTTCAGGGTGGCGCTCGCGAGGCACACGCGTTTCGTGAGCACGAAATCGATGTCGGGGTGTGGCGCAGTGGTAGCGCACGTGCTTTGGGAGCCGGCGGGGCCTATGCGGCCTAGGGTCGGGGGTCCTGGGCACGAGACGCTGACCGGCGTAGGCACCGATTATTGTGCGGTTCACGAGCACACAGGGCGATCGTCGGTGTAGTCGAGCCCGGCACTGACGCCCGGAATGACGCGACGCTTCTACGGCCCTGGAACGAACCGGATGGTCGAGGCAATCCCCGTGGCGCCTGATCCACAATCATCAGGCGAACCCGGTCGCGCTCGCCCCGTGGAACCCCCGACGAGGACGATCGAGCCGTCGGCCAACGCGATCGCGGCGCCCCCGAAGCGCGCCATTGGCAGCGACGGAAGGGCCGCCCACCTGTCCGCCACGGGGTCGTAGATCGCCGCCTTCTGTGATGCCAAGGCCCCGGCGTCGTAGTCAAGCCCCGCGGACCTGATGCCCCCGGCGACGAGCACCCGTCCATCGGCCAGGCGTGCCGCCACGGCTCCCGGCAAGACGTGGCCTGTCGCGACCTGCTCCGTCGTCGTGTCCGCGTCCTCCAGGTTGCGGTCCACGAGAACGCTCCGGTCGACTTCGGACCACGTGTTGTTCGATGGGTCGAAGCGGAACGTGCGCACGTAGTACCCCCAGCCGGTCGCTCCACCCCCCACCTCGGTTTCGACCCAGTCGCCCCAGTAGGTGCTCCGGCCAACGAGGAGGGCGCTGCCGTCGCCGAGTGCGACAAGCGAGCCGGCGTAGACATCGCGCCCGTCGATGTCCTTGTACCCCAGGGCGGTCAGAGGCGACCAGTCAATTGGCGGGATCTCGCCCGCGACGCTGAAGCGACCGGTCCGCGGGTCGTAAACCTCGGTCAGCGTCTGAGCGAGCTCGTGCTCTACGGCGGGTCGCCCGTCCCAGCCGAAGTCACCCATCATGGTGTTCAGGTAGCGCGCGTCCGGGACCACGAGCACGCGCCCATCGGCGAGCGTGATCGCGGCATCGCCGAAGCGGGCGACCCGCAGTGGACCGGTCGCCGACCACGTGTCGGTGGCCGGGTCGTAGAGCTCGGCGGTCGCCAGGACGGGCACATTGGGCCCCCAGGGCGTCACGTTCGCAAGGATGCCGCCCAGCGCGCCTGTCCCCATCGGGGCGGGTCGATACGCGGCAAGGGCGGCCGTACCCGGCTCCGCCAGCCCGCCCGGTCCGTGCGTCCAGGGTCCGGTCGGGGCATCGAGGTCGTACCCACCGGCGACGAGGACGCGGCCGTCCTGAAGGACCGCCGCTATCGGTGCCGTCCGCGGTGTCGTCATGTCGGCGACGCGTGTCCAGTGCCCGGTGCCCGGGTCGAAGATCGACGTCCTCACCAGCGATGCGTGGTGCTCCTCGGCGAGCCAGGGCCGCTCCGGGTCCTTCCCGGCGACCTCCTGGACGCCTCCGGTGGCGAGCACCCGGCCGTCCGCCAATGCGACGACCGCCAGGTCTGCGCGTGGTGCGCTCAGCGGCCCGACCGTCGTCCAGCGCCGCGAGGACGGGCTCCACGCCTCGACGATCCGACTGTCGATCCGGATGCACGCGCATGTGCATCCGAACGGACCCCAACCTTGCCAGTCATATCCGCAGTCGTCGTTGCCGACCACGAGAACGCCTCCGTCGCCGACGCGGACTAGGTGTGGCACGGCGCGGCCTGCGGCAAGGTCGCCGGCCGACTCCCAGTGGCCTGCCGTCCCCGGCGTGGCGATCGCGGTCGACGCGGATGTCGATGGCCCGGGTGCGGTTGCGATGGCAGACGGCGCGGCAGTCGGCTCGGGGACGGTCGAGGGGGACGCCGTCGAGGACGCACCACACGACGCGAGAATGAGCGCCACCGCGAGGAGGAAGGCCAGCCTGGCGCGCATGTCGTCCTCCCGGGACGCCTCGTCGAGGCGGCGGGCGTCATCCGACGGCTCGCGATGGCCGCGCCGCCGGTCACGCCGCGCTTGCCGCTAGGGAGACGCTGTGCCCGGCGTCTTTGTTGCGCCAGAGCCATTGGTCCCGGCCGTCGCCGAGGGCGCGAGGCCCTTCGACCGTGCAGGGCCGCATCAGGAGAGCAGGTCGGGCCAGGCGCCGCTGACGAGCTGTCCGACGACGAACGAGACCGCGTTGGCCGCCAATGAGACGACGATCGCCCGGCGGACGGGGAGCCCCCGGAAGGCGGCCCAATAGAAGAGCGCCTCGGCCGCCACCGCCCAGCCCTCGGCGGCGACGAGATATGCGGTAGTGCCGACGAGGAACAGCTGGGTGAAGATGAACCAGACCGGCGGGTGGCTGGCCAGGTTGGCGAACAGGATCAGGAGGAGCAGGCGCGGGCGGGTCGGCTCGAAGCGGCGCAGCAGGAATGCGACGATCGGGACCTCCACGATCACCGTGAGCAGGAAGGCCCTGAACCAGAGGTCGATGGGGAAGTACACGCGTACCCTTCTCTGCGCTCGTGGCCACTAGGCGCCACGGGGCCGGCCGCCCGCTAGGCCAACCTGCCCTAGGTTTGCCTGCCTCGATCTGGGCTGGCAGAGGCATTGGTCGCGAAACAAGCGCTGTAGGCTAGGCTTCAGGTCGTCGCTCGCGAAGCACATGCGTTTCGCGAGCACGAATCCGTCGGGGTGTAGCGCAGTGGCAGCGCACGTGCTTTGGGAGCACGAGGTCGTGGGTTCGAATCCCACCACCCCGACCACCCCTCGGTGTTGCCGGCTGATCCGAACGGCACTGGCCGTGGACTTCGCCCGCGCCCACGCTGGCGCGAGACGGGGTGACGATTGACCGATCCGACCACGCCGCCCGCAGGCCCCTCTGCACCGCCGGCTGCTGCGCCGCGTCCGGATCGCCCGTTGGCCGGCATCCGCGTCCTCGACCTGTCGCGCCTCATCCCGGGCCCGTGGTGCTCCCTGCTCCTCGGGGATCTCGGCGCCGACGTGATCAAGGTCGAGACGCCCCTGGCCGGCGACTACGCGAGGATCGCCCCGCCCGAGCTGGGCTTCGGCGGCGTCTTCGAGGCGCTCAACCGCGGGAAGCGCAGCGTTGCCGTCAACTACCGGCTGCCGCGCGGCCGGGAGGTCATCCTGCGCCTGGCAGGGACGGCCGACGTCTTCCTCGAGGCGTCGATGCCGGGCCAGCTGACCCGCCGCGGCCTGGGGCCGGCAGACGTCCGGGCGGCCAACCCCGGGATCGTCTACTGCTCGCTTTCCGGCTACGGCCAGGCGGGGCCCTACCGCGACCGCCCCGGCCACGACCTCGACTACCTGGCGATCGGCGGGCTCCTTGCGCTCCTGGGCCCCGCCGGTGCGCGACCCGTCCCGCCCGGTCTGCAGCTGGCCGACGTCGCCGGTGGCACGCTGGCCGCCCTGGAGATCGTGGCGGCGCTCCTGCGCCGCGAGCGGACGGGCGCGGGCGCGACGCTCGACGTGGCGATCCTCGACGCCGTCGTGGGCTGGCTGGCTCCTCTCGGCACCGGCGTCGCGACGGCGGGCTCCACGACCGGTCCGCTGTCGGGGGCCTACCCCTGCTACGCGGTCTACCCCGCGGCGGACGGCGCCTACCTCGCGGTGGGCGCCCTGGAGCCGCCCTTCTGGGTCGCGTTTTGCCGGGCGGTCGGGCGGGAGGACCTCGTCCCGCGCCAGTTCGACCCCACGGCTCTCATCGACGTCGCGGCGGTGCTCGCCACGCGGCCGCGCGCTGCGTGGCTGGCGCTGCTCGGCGAGGACGCCTGCGTCGCCCCCGTGAACGCCCCGGTGGAGGCGGAGCTCGACCCGCAGGTGCGCGCCCGCGGCCTGGTGGCAGGGGAGGGCGACGCGGCCCACATCGTCACGGCGCTCCGGGGAGCCTCCGGTGAGACGGACGGCACCGCCGCCCCTGGGCTCGGTGCCGACACGCACGACGTGCTGGCAGAGGCCGGGTTCGCGGCTGAGGAGATCGACGCCCTGCGGGAGGCCGGGATCGTGTCTGGACCCGCCACGCCAGAGGCGACCGCCCGCGCGGCCCGCCTGGGATCGGTCCTCGCCCGCCTCGCAGCCCGCGGACGATCCGAGCCGGCGCCCTGACCCGTCGGCCGATCGGCCGCCGCCGCTTCGAGCCCCGGCGTTTCGCCGTCAGGCGCCCGCCTCCGCCTCCGCGGCCGGCGCCAGCGGCCAGACCAGCTCCGTGCGCCACTCCGCCTCGTCGACCCCGCTGCCGGGGCCGATGAAGTAGACCTCCCACGGGTCGTCGCCCGGCGTTCGCCCGAGCTCGACGATCCGGCGGCGCAGGGCCGTCCACGCCTTCTCGAGGCCCTGGTGTGGACCGACGAAGGTCGTGACGGCCGCCGATCCCGCCGGGAGCTCCCCCGGATGGACGACGCCGGCGCCCAGGAACGGCTCGGCGACCGGGAACCCGGCGGCGACGTCGAGGCCCTCGGCGGTCATCTCGAAGTAGCGGGCGAAGGGCGGCCCGGCCGGCTGGACGCCGGTCCGGCGCAGCGCATCCGCGACCATGCCCAGCGCGTCAGCCATGAAGTCCGGCACGTCCTCGGTGGCGACGATGGACCGGATGACCGCGACGCGGACGGCCTCGAGCTCGACGATGGCGACGGCGACGGGCGGGCCGGTGTCGGCGGCAGGCATCGGGCTCACCGGGTGAGGATCCGCCGGAACTGCCACGTCCCCACCGCCATCAGCGCGACGCCGTACAGGGCCAGGGCCCCCAGCTCCGTGAGCACGTCGACGACCGTCCCGCCGCGGAGGGCCACCTCGCGGAGCCCCTGGATCGCCCACGCCTGGGGCGTGAGGTAGGCGAGCGTGTGCATCGGCTCCGGGAAGATCTCGAGCGGCACCATCGCCCCGCCGAGAGCGCCCAGCAGCATCCCGGCCATGATCCCCAGCGCGCCTGCCTGGTCGGGGTTGTTCGAGAAGACGCCGACGACCATCGCCGCCCCCGTGCCGACCAGGGCGAAGAGGACGACGATCGTCCCGGCCGCCAGCGGGTCGCCCCAGCCGACGCCGAAGGCGACGGCCGAGAGGAGCACGATGAAGAGGCCCTGGAGCATGGCCACCCCGAAGCGGCCCATGGTCTCGCCGACCAGGATCGTGCTCACCCGGACCGGCGAGGCGACCATCCGCCGCGAGACTCCCAGCTGGCGGGTCAGGATCAGCTGCGTGGCGGCGGTCATCGAGGTCAGGAACATGAACAGCACGAGCTGGCTCTGGGCGCCGGGCTGGAAGGCCCCCGTCGTGGCGGGGAAGATCCCCTCGCCGATCTGCTCGACGGCCACGGTGACGCCCGCGGTCTCGTCCCGGACTGAGCGGGCCGTCGCGAGAGCCTCGTCGAACGGGATCCCTTCCCGGGCGACGGCGAGGCGCGCGGCACCGACGGCCGCCGACTGGGCGGCGATCGCCGTGTCGACGGCCTCGCGCAGCGCGGAGACGGCGCTCTGCGGCTGACCCAGGACGATGATCTCGGCGACGCCCCCGGCGCGCAGCGTGGCGTCGTAGCCGGGCGGGACGATCACCCCGATCTCGAGGGTCCCGCTCTCCACCCCCGCCCGCAGGTCGTCGGCCGTCGCCGGCTCCTTGAGCTCCAGCTTCACGCTGCCGTCGCGGATCGCGGCCGCGAGCTCGGTCCCGAGCGGCCCCGCGTCCACGGCCACGATGCCCATCCGCGGCGCGACGCGGCCGCCGAACGCGGTGCCCAGCACCACGATGAGGACGATCGGCAGGACGAAGATGAAGAAGAGGCTGGTCCGGTCCCGCAGGAGCCGGAGGACGTTGACTCGCGCGATCACCAGGACGTTCATGGGACTACCACCCGGCGGGCCCGCAGCAGGGCGTTCATGGCACCACCACCTGCCGTGCCCGCAGCAGCCCGAGCCCGCCGGTCACCAGGCCGACGGCCGCCAGCACCAGCAGCGACGGCGCGACGACGGCGATGCCGCCGCCGGCGGCAAGGTCGTCGATCCCCCGGAGGAACCAGGCGTGCGGGGTGAAGATGCTCAGCACCGCCAGGCCTTCGGGCGCCTGGGACATCCGGAAGAAGGAGCCGCCGAAGACGGCCAGGGTCATGGCCACCACGGCGATGAAGCTGCCGGCCTGCTCCTCGTTCTTCGCGAACCCGACGATGAGGGTGGCGATCCCGGTGGCCGCCAGCGCGACGGCGAGCACGAGCGCCGCGACCGCCAGCGGGTCGCCCCAGTCCGCGCCCATCAGGAGCGTGGTGGCCGCCACGATCACGGCCATCGAGATCGAGGCCACGACGAGGCTGACGAGGACCTTGCCGAGGAGGATGGTCGCCGGGGCGATCGGGGCCGCGAGCATCCGCGCCAGCGTGCCGTTGCGACGCTCGGCGAGCAGGCCGAGGACGCCGAACTGGGCCGCGAAGAAGACGAACAGCACGGCCATCGACGCGCCGTAGAACGTCTTCGACGAGGCGCTCCGGTCCGCCGTCTCGCCGGCGGTGACCTCGATCGGGGCCGGGGCGGCCATGGCGGCGCCGGCCAGCTCGGCGGCCAGCGCCGGATCGGGCGACGCCGCCGCCGCGGTCATGACCGTGCCGACCGCGACCTGGACGGCGGTGACCTGGCTGCCGAACCCGACCAGCACGCTGCGGGCGATCTCGGCCGACAGGCTCGAGGGCCCGCCGATCACCAGCAGCTGGGCCGGCTGGCCGGCCTGGACGGCGGCCGTGAAGCCGGCCGGGATGACGATGGCCGCCGCGACGTCGCCGGCGTCTACGGCCGTGCGCGCCTCGGCCTCGGTCGCCGTCGGCACCAGGTCCGCCACGTCGGCCCTCTCGAGCCCGGCAAGCGGGCCGTCCACCAGGCCGCGGGCGATCTCGCCCCGGTCGAGGTCCACGACGGCATACGTGGTGTGGAAGGTGTCCTGGTCGGGGAGCATCGACGAGAAGAGGAAGGCGAGCCCGAGCGGGGCCGCGACCGCCATCAGGAGCACGGAGCGGTCGCGGAGCTTCTGGCGGAGGTCCTTGGCGGCGATGTCGAGGGCGGCACGCACGGCTCAGTCCCGCAGGGCCTTGCCGGTCAGGTGCAGGAAGACCGCCTCGAGGTCCGGCTCCACCACCTCCACGCTGCGGATGACCGCGCCCGCCCCGGCCGCGGTCTCGAGGATCCGCGGCAGCAGGTGGCGCGCCTCCTCGACCACCAGCACGATGCGCCCGTCGGAGGCCGTCGCCTCCTCGACGCCCTCCAGCGCCCGCAGCGCATCCGCCGCCGGGCCGACCGTCGTGCCCCCGGCCGTCAGCTCGACGCGGTCCTTCTGGCCGACCAGGGCGACCAGCTCGCGGCGGGTGCCCTCGGCCCGGATCTTCCCCTCGTCGATGATCCCGATCCGGTCGCAGAGCCGCTCGGCCTCCTCCATGTAGTGCGTCGTGTAGAGGATCGCCATCCCCTCCTGCTCGAGCTCGGCGACGCTGGACAGGATCGCGTTGCGGCTCTGGGGGTCGACGCCCACGGTCGGCTCGTCGAGGACCAGCAGCTTCGGGTGGTGGAGCAGGCCGATGCCGATGTTGAGGCGGCGCTTCATCCCGCCGGAGAAGCCCTCGGTCCGCTCGCCGGCCCGGTCGGCCAGGTCGATGACGGCCAGCACCTCGTCGACGCGGCGCTCGAGCTCCTTCCCGCGCAGCCGCTGGAGGCGCCCGAAGAAGCGCAGGTTCTCGCGGGCCGTCAGGTCCGGGTAGATCGCCAGGTCCTGGGGGACATAACCGATGGCGGCCTTGGCGTCGGTCGCCCCGATGTCCACCGGCCGACCGGCCACCATGACCTCGCCGCCGTCGCGGCGCAGCAGGCCGCAGATCATCGAGATGGAGGTGGTCTTGCCGGCGCCGTTCGGCCCCAGCAGGCCGTAGGTCTCGCCGGCGGCGATCTCGAAGCCGACGCCGTCGACGGCGACGCGCTCGCCGTAGCGCTTGCGGAGGTCGCGGCAGACGAGGACCGGCTCCCCGGCCGTCCCCGCGCCGGTGGCGGGCGGGCCGGCCTTCGCGCTCGGGGCGGCGGGAGCGGCGGACGGCGTCGCCGCGGGCTCGGGCGTGTTCAGCGTCATTCGTGATCCCCCTCCGGGATGACCGGGCCGGGCCGCGGCGGGGCAGGCGACTCGCCCACCGGGGACCGCCGGGCAGGCCGATGATGGGCCTGGGACGGCCGTCATGAAACGGCCGGATGGCCCATCCTGCAGGCGCTGGACCGGATCGTCGTCGGGCGCTCCGGTCCCGAACGGAGGTCCGCGATGCCCGCTCGCCCGCTCAAGGTCGGCGTCCAGCTCCCCGAGGTCGAGTGGGAGGCCCGCTGGCCGGACCTGCGGGCGCTGGCGCTGCGTGCCGAGGAGCTCGGCTTCGACTCGATCTGGTACGGGGACCACCTCCTGTACCGCCGTCCGGGCGACGACCGGGCGCGCGGTCCGTGGGAGGCCTGGACGACGCTGGCCGGCCTGGCCGCCGTGACGTCGCGGATCACGATCGGGCCGCTCGTGGCGGCCACCGCCTTCCACGCCCCCGCGATGCTGGCCAAGATGGCCTCGACGGTGGACGAGATCAGCGGCGGGCGCCTGGTCCTGGGCCTGGGCGCCGGCTGGAACGAGGTCGAGTTCGCCGCCTTCGGCTTCCCCTTCGACCGCCGGATCAGCCGCTTCGCCGAGGCGTTCACGATCGTCCGGACGTTGCTGCGGGAGGGTGCGATCGACGTCGAGGGCGAGTTCTACACGGCGCGCGACTGCGAGCTGGTGCCGCGGCCGCGGCCGCGGCGGCCCGCCGCTGATGATCGGCTCGACCGGGCCCGCGGATGCTGGAGATCACGGCGCCCCACGTGGACGCCTGGAACGCCTGGTTCGACGCGTTCGGGAACCGGCCGGCGGGGATCGCGCCGCTCCGCGAGCGCGTGGACGCCGCCGCGCGGGCGGCCGGCCGGGACCCGGCGGAGATCGAGCGGACGGTGGCCGTGTTGGTGCGCCTTCCGGGCGGTCGCGGCCGCGTCCAGGGCGAGACGGCCAACGACGCGATCCCGCCGGTGGAGGGGACGCCGGCCGAGATCGCGGCGACGCTGCGCGCCTTCGCCGCCCAGGGGATCGCCCACGTCCAGCTCGTCGTCGACCCGATCACGCTCGCCTCCCTCGACGCCCTGGCGCCCATGCTGGAAGACCTCGACCGAGGGTAGGGGACGGCTCGCCCGTCCACGCCCGCCCCCGCCGGCCCCCGCCGGCCCCCGCCGCCCCGGTGATCCTGTCCGGGATCATCGCGGCCCAGTCGCCGCACGGAACCCCCGCGCAGCCGCGCCGGTCCGGCCCTTCAGAGGCGGGTTTCCCGCTCGCACGCTGCCGCGCCGATCCACCCCGGGAATCACCGCCAGCGGCCAGCGACCAGCGGCCGGCGCGGGCGGCCAGCTGCCAGCGCCAGCGCCCAGCGGCCAGCGCGGGCGGCCAGCGGCCAGCTGCGCCGCCCGGGTGACGGATCGCGCCGCCTGGGCGATCATGGCGCCATGCGTCCCCGCCGGCCCCTGCGCCTCCTCGTCGCCGTCGCGCTCGCCGCCGCGGTCGCTACCCCGGCGGCGCCGCCGGCGACGGCCGCTCCCCCGGCTGTCGCGGCCGCGGACCGCGAGTACCGCCTCGATCTCCTCGAGCCCGGCGACTTCGTCACGCAGTACACGGACGTCACCTGCGTTGGGGCGAGCGTGCAGACGATGGTCAACATCGTCCGCGAGGGCGCCGACACCTCCCGCGCCGCGCAGCGGCTCGCCCAGCGCACGGCCCAGCAGCGGAGCAACCCGGTCTACGTGAAGCGGTCCGGCGGGGGCGCGTCGGCCATGGGGTGGGCGTACGCCCTGGGACGCCTGGGCGGAGGCCCGTACCGGGTTCGGACCTTCCCGTCCCGGATGGAAGCGCTGCGCGCCGTCACCGTGGCCATCCGGGCGACCGGCCGGCCCGCCGGGCTCCTGGTCTGGAGCGGGGCCCACGCGTGGGTCGTGAGCGGCTTCCGGGCCACGGCCGATCCCGCGACGCAGCGGAGCTTCCGCATCGCCGGGCTCGTGGTCAGCGATCCGTGGTGGCCGCGACCGGTGAGCAGCCGCGGGCGGACCCTGCCGCCGGGGACGGAGCTCACGCCGGCGGAGCTCACCCGCCACTTCGTCCTCTTCCAGCGGGGCCCCCGGCGGACGGGGAGCATCCTCAACGGTTCGTTCGTGGTGGTCCTCCCGGTCGAAGCGGCGCCGGTCGCGGTGACCGCGGCGCGCTCTCATTGATCGGGCGGCCCGCCGCCTGACCCGTGGCCCGTCGCCGGGCCCGCAGGTCCGTCGCTGGGCGCGGCGCGGTCCGCTCCCCGCGCCCCGAGTTGACCGGGCAGCCCGCCCGTGCCTAGAGTGGCACGGGGCAGTGGGGGTGGACTCGCCCCGGGGAAGTCCCGACGGGAGCCGGGACGGCGTGAGAGGAGCACCGATGCGCGCACCCGTCCGCCACCGCTTCGTCCGCCTGCTCGCTGCGACGGGCCTCGTGGGAGCCCTGCTCCTGCCCGCCCTCGCTGCGCCCGCGCTCGCGGCGGATCCGCTGGTCCTTCGGGCAGGGACCGACCAGAAGATCAAGTCGCTCAACCCGTACACGGCGGTCGTCGTCGCGGAGTACGAGGCGTTCACCCTCAACTACGACCTGCTGGTCAACTTCGGCGAGAACAACGAGCCCGTGCCCGGCTTCGCCGGCCTCGTGGACGCAGTCGGCCGACGGGAACACCTGGACCTTCAAGATCCAGCCCGGGCATGAAGTGGTCCGACGGCACGCCGGCGACGTCCGAGGACGTCCGCTGGACGTACCAGATGATGCTCGACGCCGTACGCCGCGGAGCTCACGCTCGGCGTCCGGGTACCTCGACGGCTACCTGCCGGCGGCCGGCGTCACGTCCGTCACGGCGCCCCGACGCCGAGACCGTCGTCATCACGACCGAGTTCCCCTCGACGCTCATCCTGTACGTCTACGCGCCCGATCCTCCCGAAGCACGTCTGGGAGAAGGTGCCGGTCGACGACATCGCGTCCGGGGCGTTCACCAACCCGCCCCCGGTCGTCGGCACGGGCCCCTACCAGGCCGTCGAGACGACGGAGGGCAACTTCACCCGGTTCGCGAAGAACCCGAACTGGCGCGGCGATCCGCTGGGCCGCCGACGAGGTCATCATCACGACGTTCGCCTCGACGGACACGATGGTCCAGGCGCTCCGCAACGGCGAGATCGACTACGCCCGCGGCATCCAGCCCGACCAGTTCACGGCGCTCGCAGGGCGAGCCGGACATCGTCGACCGTCGAGGGCGCCTCGAACGGCTACACCGAGCTCGCCTTCAACTGCTACTCGCGGAACGGCGGCGTCGATCGAGGGCGGCGGGGCCTCCACGAAGGCCGCTCCAGGACCCGGCCTTCCGCGACGCCCTCGGCTACGCGATCGACAAGCAGGAGCTCGTCGACAAGGTCCTCGGCGGCTACGGCGACTGCCGGGCGACACGATCATCCCGCCGTTCCACGCCCGCTGGCACGTCCCGCCGGCGAACCCGCGCACGTTCGACATCGAGAAGGCCAAGTCGCTGCTCGACGCGGCCGGCTACAAGCTCGACGCCGACGGCCGGCGTCTCGACAAGGAGGGCAAGCCGATCACCCTCCGCCTCACCTGGCCGGACTCGGAGGCCGAGAACGGCACCACGCCCAGTTCATCGCCGCCTGGTTCGAGGAGCTCGGGATCAAGGTCGACGCCTCGGTCACCGAGGAAGGCCAGCTCATCGACCAGCTCCTGCCCGCCGGAGGCCGACGGCAAGGCCCAGTTCGACATGTTCATCTGGGGCTGGGTCGGCGACCCGGACCCCAACTCGCTCCTCAAGTTCTTCCTGGCCGAGCGAGATCGGCGCCTCCTCCGACAGCTTCTACGAGAACCCGAAGTACGACGAGCTGTACGAAGCCGCAGCGCCGGGAGTCGGACGAGGGCAAGCGCAAGGAGCTGCTGGCGCAGATGCAGGAGCTCATCTACGTGGAGGCCCCGTACCACGTCCTCGTACTACGACAGCCAGCTCGACGCGTACCGGACCGACCAGTTCACCGGACTGGCGGAACCAG
Organism: uncultured Chloroflexia bacterium; assembly: GCA_963709605.1. Taxonomy (GTDB): domain Bacteria; phylum Chloroflexota; class Limnocylindria; order Limnocylindrales; family CSP1-4; genus CTSoil-043. The sequence continues at coordinate 603,995 of CAVPWX010000007.1, forward strand.
CCTGCCGCGAACGGGACGCCGCTCTTCGTGCAGGGCTCGTTCGGCTACTGGTCGATCCAGCCCGTCGCGGCGGCCGCGACGCCGGCGCCCGAGCCGCCTCGGCGACGCCCGCCGGCAGCGGCGAGCCCACCCCGGCGCCCTCGGTCGACGGCAGCGACACCGCCGCCGACAATTCGGCGCTCTACATCGGCATCGTCGTGGCCGTGATCGTGGTCGCGGGGATCATCCTGGCCTACGTCTTCCGGCGCCGCCAGGCCCGCGAGGAAGAGGAGTAGCAGCCGGGGCGCGAGCGGCGAGACCGTCGCCGTGTCGCCCGAACCCGCGGAGGGCCGGCAGTCGCTGCCGGCCCTCCGCTTGATCGCGACTGCCGGGCCAGCCCCCGTCCCGCGCCCGAGCTCCGACCGCCATGGGTAACCGGTACATCCTGCGGCAGGTCGCCCAGGCGGCCCTGACGATCATGATGATCGTCCTGCTGAACTTCATCCTGTTCCGGATGATGCCGGGATCGCCGGAGCGGATCCTGCTCGGGCGCAACCCCAACGTGACCGCCGAGGCGCTGCAGCAGACCAAGGAGCGGTGGGGCCTGGACAAGCCGCTCCTGCCCGACCAGTTCGTCGCCTACGTCGTCGCCACGGCTCAGGGCGACCTCGGATACTCGTACGTCTACCGGGGCAAGCCCGTGGCCGACGTCCTCGCCGAGCGGATCGGGCCGACGCTGCTCCTCTTCGGCCTCGCCGAGCTGATCGCGATCGTCGCCGGCCTCTCCATCGGTGCCTACAGCGGATGGCGCCGCGGGGGCGCCGTCGACTACGTCGGGAACGGGATCTCCCTGATCCTGTACTCGATGCCGTACTTCCTCATCGGCATGGGCCTCCTCGTGATCTTCGCGACCGGCCTCGGGTGGTTCCCGACCTACGGGATGGTGACGCCGGGGGCGACCTATGCCTCCACCTGGGACCATGTGGTCGACATCCTCGCCCACCTCGCCCTGCCGCTGGCCTGCGTGGCCATCGGGCTGATCGGCCAGTACTCGATCCTGATGCGGGCCTCGGTCGTCGAGACGATGAACGACGACTACGTCACCACGGCCCGCGCCAAAGGCCTCACCGACGGCCGGGTCCTGCGCCACCACGCCCTCCCGAACGCGCTGCTGCCGGCGGTCACGCTCATCGCCGTCAACATCGGCTACGTGGTGGCGGGCGCCATCACCGCGGAGAAGGTCTTCAACTGGCCGGGGCTCGGGACGCTCACCGTGGAGGCCCTCGAGGCCCGCGACTTCCCGGTCCTGCAGGGGATCTTCCTGCTGCTGTCGATCTCCGTCGTGGTGGCCAACCTCATCGCCGACCTCCTGTACGGCCGGCTGGATCCGCGGGTGCGCACGTGACGACCCAGGTCCTCACGGCAGGGCAGCTTCGCCGGCAACGCCTCGCGCTCCGGGCCCAGGGCTGGCGCGACTTCCTCCGCCGCTTCTCGCGCCGCCGCGAGGGCGTGGTCGGCGTCGCCATCCTCGCCCTCTACACGCTCCTGGCCCTGGCCCCGGTCTTCTTCGTGGGGCCCCTGGAGACCGCGGTGACGGCCTCGGGCGGACGCCTGGAGCCGCCGAGCCCCACCCACATCTTCGGCACGGACGAGCTGGGCCGGGACATGCTGAACCTGACGGTCCACGGGACGCGGATCTCGCTCATGATCGGGTTCCTGGCCACCGTCGTGACGGTGTCGGTCGGCGTCGTCCTCGGGGTCGATCTCCGGGTTCGTCGGCGGCCGGACCGACACGATCCTGATGCGGATCACCGACTTCTTCCTGGTCCTGCCGACGTTCGTCCTGGCGCTCGTCCTGACGCCGGTGATCCGTGATGCGCTCGGCGGGGGAGGGGAGATCTTCGGGATCCGGGTCAGCCTTCTGGTCATCGTCGTGGCGATCGGGATCACGAGCTGGGCGTCGACTGCCCGGATCATCCGGAGCCAGACGCTCTCCCTGCGCGGCCGGGCGTTCGTCGATCGCGCGCGCGTCATCGGCGCCGGTCCCGTGCACACGATGATGCGGCACATCCTCCCCAACGTGATCAACCTCATCGTGGCGAACGCCGTGCTGGTGTTCGCCGGGGCGGTGCTGACGGAGACCGCCCTCTCCTACCTGGGCCTGGGCGACCCGTTCCAGCCGTCGTGGGGCCAGATCCTCAACGCGGCGGACCAGGCCGGGGCGCCCGGCCTGGGGGCCTGGTGGTATCTCGTGCCTCCGGGCGCCTCGATCGTGCTCGTCGTGCTCGCCTTCACCCTGGTCGGAGGAGCGCTGGACGACGTCCTCAGCCCCAAGCGGACGGGTCGGAAGTGAGCGGGCCGCCGTCGGCCATGTCGCCGCCCGGGCCGCCGACCACGCCCGGGCCGCCGGGGGCGCCGCCGCCGTCGTCGCCCGCGCAGCGGCGCCAGCCGGACCTGCCAAGGGGAGCGGACCCGGACGCGCCGCTGCTCGTCGTCGACGACCTGCGGACGTACTTCACCCTGGAGTCCGGCGTCGTGAAGGCCGTCGACGGGGTCTCGTTCCGCCTCGACGACGGCGAGGCCCTCGGGATCGCGGGGGAGTCGGGGTGCGGCAAGACGACGACGGCCCTGTCGCTCCTGCGCCTCCTGCCCTCGAACGCGAAGGTCGTCGGCGGGAGCGTCCGGCTGTTCGGCATCGACCTCCAGCAGAAGACCGAGAAGCAGCTCCGGCGGTACCGCTGGCGCGAGATATCGATCATCTTCCAGGGGGCGATGAACGCCCTCAATCCCGTTCAGCAGGGTGGGCGAGCAGATCGCGGAGCCGATCGAGCATCGGCTGGGCGTCCCCCACGACCAGGCGCTCGTGCGTGCCCGCGAGCTGCTGGAGCTGGTCGGGATCCCCGCCGCACGGGCACCGGCCTACCCGCACGAGCTCTCCGGGGGCATGCGCCAGCGGGCGATGATCGCGATGGCCCTCGCCTGCGATCCCGGCGATCGTCATCGGCGACGAGCCGACGACGGCCCTGGACGTCATGGTCCAGGCGCAGATCCTGGAGCTGCTGGAGGATCTTCGCGAGAAGCTGGGCCTCTCGCTCATCCTCATCACCCACGACCTCTCGGTGATCGCGGAGACCTGCGACCGGGTCATGGTGATGTACGCGGGACGGGTGGCGGAGGAGGGGCCCGTCGGGCCGGTGTTCGCGACGCCGCGCCACCCCTACACGCAGATGCTCCTGCGCTGCGTTCCCGGACGTCGAAGCGGGTCGACGAGACCTCGGCACGATCCCCGGCGCGCCCCCCGACCTGCGCACCCCGCCCCCCGGATGCCGGTTCCACCCGCGCTGCCCGGTGGCGATGGACGCCTGCCGCACCGAGGTCCCGCCCGAGGTGACGTTCGCCGACCGGGTGCGGGTCGCCTGCCACCTCTATCCGCCCTCGAGCGACGGCACGCCGCGCGTGGTGCCGGTGGCCGGCGAGCTCGCGGCGGCCGCGAAGTCGCCGACGTGAGCGGCGCCGTGCGCGACCCGGCTGAGCTCATCCGGCTCGACGGCCTCAAGGTGCACTTCCCGATCCAGGGCGGCTTCCTCGACGCCATCCGGCGAAGGCCCGTCGGCTGGGTGCGCGCGGTGGACGGCATCGACCTCGTGATCCGGCGGGGCGAGGTCATGGGTCTCGTGGGCGAATCCGGCAGCGGCAAGACGACGACCGGCCGGGTGATCGTCAAGCTGACGCAGCCGAGCGCGGGACGCCTGTTCCTGGACGGCGAGGACGTCACCGGCCTGTGGAAGCGCTCGGAGCTGAAGCAGTACCGCCGCCGTGTCCAGCTCATCTTCCAGGACCCCTACGAGACGCTGGATCCGAAGCAGACGATCCACGACTTCGTGGCGGAGCCCCTCGTCATCCAGGGCGACGGCGGGGGCGCGATCGAGCAGGAGCGCCGGGTCTTCGAGGCGCTCGACGTTGCGGGCCTGCGGCCGGCGACGGACTTCGCCTTCCGCTACCCGCACGAGCTCTCCGGGGGCCAGCGCCAGCGGGTCGTGATCGCCGGGGCGCTCGTCCTCGATCCGAAGATCGTCGTGGCCGACGAGCCGGTCAGCATGCTGGACGTCTCGATCCGGACCGAGATCCTCAACCTGATGCTGGACCTGCGCCGCCAGCGCGACCTGACGTACCTGTTCATCACCCACGACCTCTCGGTGGCCTGGGTCATCGCCGACCGGATCGCCGTCATGTACCTCGGCAAGATCATGGAGCTCGGGGGCGCCGAGGAAGTCATCGGAGACCCCCGACACCCCTACACCCGGGCGCTCGTCTCGGTCATGCCTTCGCCGGAGCCGCCGAAACCGGGCAAACGCGCCCGCCGGGTGATCCTGGCCGGCGAGACGCCGGACGCGGCGCACATCCCGAGCGGCTGCCGGTTCCATCCCCGCTGCCCGCTCGCCGAGCAGGCCGGCATCATGGAGCGGTGCTCGACGGAGGAGCCGCCGCTTATCGACCTGGGGGCGGGGCGCGCTTCGGCCTGCTGGCTGGCCGAATCGGGGAAGCCGCTGCCGGCGGTGGAGCGCCGGGTCGGCGCGCCCGTCGGCGTCGAAGTGCCGTCGGTGTAGCCCCGAGGCGCCGGCTGCGCCGCTAGCGCGTCCCCCAGGCGTAGACCTGCTTGACCATCCGGAGGTAGACGAACGTCTCCGTCTCGCGGACCCCCTCGACCCGGCGGAGGCGCTCGGTCAGGAATCGGAGGAGGGCGTCGTTGTCCTCGCAGACGACCTCGACGAGGATGTCGTACGAGCCGGCGGTGACCACGAGGTAGTCGACCTCGGGGAAGGCGGCGACCGCCTCGGCGACCTCCATGAGCCGGTCCGCCTGGCAGCGGACCCCGATCATCGCCTGCTGGTGGAAGCCCAGCTTGAGCGGATCGGTGACGCCGACGACCTGGAGGATGCCCCGCTCGATCAGGCGGTTGGTGCGGGCCCGCACAGCCGCCTCGGAGACGCCGAGGTCGGCGGCGATCCGGGTGAAGGGGCGCCGGCCGTCCTGCTGGAGGTGCTCGATGATCCTCTTGTCGAGCTCGGAGATGTCGACCCCCGCCGCCCCCCCGTTGGCTCTCGTCCGCCGCTGCCCGGACACTCGACCACGCCTCCCTCTGCGGGCCCGCGCGGCGCGCGGGATCGGGCGACCGTAGCAGACCGAGGGCGGCGCAACAACGAATTCCGCGGGACGCAACGGCCGCCCCGCCGCCGGCGGCGGAAGCCCCGCGAGGGCGCCTCCGGTGCGCGGACGCACCGCTCATCGCGCCGCGGAGCGCATGGATCGACCTCATGGACCGGACCACCCTCGTCGTTGGCCTGCCAGCGTGCCAGAATTCTCCCGGAATCATCGCGACTGACCCGCGTGGCCGGGCACGCCATCCGGGGTGAGGAGAACCGTGACGAACGCCTGGCTCGCGGCGGGGCTTGGCGTCGTCGTGGCGCTTGATCTCGCGCTCCTGGGGATCCTCTTCGGCCCTGCGCTGGCGCGGCGGCTCGAAGAGGGGGGCGCCGGCCGGCGTGACGGCGGCGGCGATGGAGGCGCGCTCGACATCCGGGCGATCGCCGCGCTGGACCCCCTGTCGGCGCTCACCGACGGGGATCCGACCATGGCCTACGACCGCGTCGTCCGCGTCGCGAGCTGGGGGTATCTCCTCTCGACGGCCGTCGTCGTCTACGCCACGGGGCTGTGGCCCGAGGCGGAGGCGGCGCTCCTCCTCGTCCTCGCAATCGGCGCCGTCTTCGTCCTCGTCGCCCACGAGGTCGTCCCCGCCCGGATGCTCGCCGGGAGCCGCTTCGTCGTCGAGGGCGCCGTCGCCATCACGCTCGTCTCGATCATCGTCGCCCTGACCGGCGGGGCGGCCAGCCCGTTCTTCTACGCCTATCCGCTCGTCGTGGCCGGGGCGGCGCTCGTGATCCGGCCGCTGCCGGCCGTGGCCCTGGCCGCCGTCGCGATCGGGGGCTACCTGGTCGCCGTCCTCGTCGCCGCCGGCGGGGCAACCCTCGACGCCGGGCTTCTGGCCCTTGTCGCCGTGAACCTCACGGCGCTCGTGCTGCTCACCTACGTCGCCATGGTGGTGGCCCGCGAGCAGCGCCGGACGCGGGAGGCCGCCCTGCGCCTCTCCACGATCGACGCTCTCACGGGGCTGGCGAACCGGGCCTACATCCTGGCCGCGGTCGAGCGCGAGATCGATCGCGCGACTCGCTACCGGCACGGCTTCTGCGTGCTGATGGCGGACCTGGACGGGCTCAAGGAGCTCAACGACACGCACGGCCACCGGGTCGGCGACCGGGCCCTGGCGGCCGTGGCGGCAGTGATCCGGGAGAACGTCCGCCGCATCGACACGCCGGCCCGCCTCGGTGGCGACGAGTTCGTGGTGCTCCTCCCGGAGACGGACCGGGAAGGCGCCCGCGTCGTGGCCGACAAGATCCGCCAGGGCGTCGCGGCAGCCGCGGTCGCCGACAACGGGGAGCCGATCCGCCTCGGCGTCTCGATCGGCCTCGGGGAGTGGGCCCCCGGGCGCTCGCTGGACGAGATCATGGCCGCCGCGGACGACGCGATGTACGACGTGAAACGGTTCACGCGCCGCGGGCCGGGCGGCGGCCGCGGCCCCGGCGGCAGGGTGCCGCTCACGGCGGTCGGGCCCGGGCTGGTCCCGGCGCCGCCGGGTCGGGGCGTCGCCGCGGCTCCCGGCCCGTGGGGCGAGGACGCCTGACGGCCGGGCCTTGACGGCCGGGCCTTGACGGCCGGCGGCTGCTGGCCGGTCGTGGCGCCGGCGCGACGCGGAGCGACCGGCCCCCGGCGCGACGCGGTGTACGATCGCCGCCCATGGACGGCTTCACGACGCGGGCGATCCGCGCCGCATCGCGCACGCCCCGCGTCGACCAGCGGCCGACGTCGGTCCCGATCTACCAGGCGGCGACCTTCTCGTCGGCGGACGCAGACGAGCTCGGCGCGGTCACCACCGGCGCGGTCGACGGCTACGTCTACGCCCGCCTCGGCAACCCGACGGTCGACGCACTGGCGGACGCGATCGCCGAGCTCCACGGCGCGGAGGCCGCGTTCGCCGCCGCGACCGGGATGGCGGCCATCCACCTCGCCGTCGGCTCGCTCGTGGGCTCCGGCGACCGGATCGTCGCCACCCGAAACCTGTACGGCACCACCCGCGCCCTCTTCACCCGGGTCCTCGCGCGCCTGGGGGTCGAGACCGTCTTCGTCGATCCGGCGGACCACGGCGCGGTGGAGGCGGCCCTCGCCGCGGCGCCGACCCGGCTGCTCTACCTCGAGACGATCTCCAACCCCACGATCGCGGTCGCCGACCTGCCGGCGCTCGCGACCCTCGGCCGCCGCCACGGGGCCGCGGTCGTGGTGGACAACACGTTCGCCTCCCCGTACCTCTGCCGGCCGCTGGAGCTCGGCGCGGACCTCGTCGTCGAGTCGGCCACGAAGTACCTCTCCGGCCACTCCGACGTTCTCGCCGGCGTGGTGGCCGGCAGCGCCGAGCGGATCGCCCCGGTGCGGGCGCTCCACGTCGAAACCGGCGGGACGCTGGCCCCCTTCTCTGCCTTCCTGGTGCTGCGCGGCCTCCCGACGCTGGCCCTGCGCATGGAGCGCCACGCGGCGACCGCGGCCCGCCTGGCGGCCTGGCTGGAGACCGCGCCGGGAGTCGCGCGCGTCCTGTACCCGATGCTCCCCTCGCACCCCGACCACGCGGTCGCCGCCCGCCTCCTGCCAACGGGCGGGGGCATGCTGGCAATCGAGCTCGCCGGCGGGGCGCCGGCCGCCCGGGCCTTCGTCGACGCGCTCCGAATCCCCGAGCGGACCGCCTCGCTCGGGAGCATCCACACGATCGTCGTGCATCCCCCGTCCACGACCCACCGGCAGCTGACGCCGGCCGAGCTCGACGCGGCAGGCATCGCGGCCGGCCTCCTGCGGGTCTCGGTCGGGCTGGAGGATCCCGACGACCTCGCGGCCGACATGGCGCAGGCGCTCGGGGCCGCGCGCGCCACCCGATGAGCGGGCCCCGATGACGGCACCCGAGATCGCCCTCCCGGCACGCCGGCGGGCGCTGCCGGCCCGTGGCCCGCTGAGCGTGCCGGCCCGCCTGGGCCGCGCCGTCTACGGCCTCCTCACGTCGGTCCGCTTCGCCGTCGTCCAGATCGTCGCCATCGCGCTCGCCGGCGTAGTCGGGATCATCGTCCCCCAGCTGCCCGGGATCGCCTCGCGCTCGCCGGCCGACTACGCCGAGCAGATGGAGCTCCTGCGGGCCCGCGTGGAGCCGTCCCTCGGGCCGGGGCTGACCGACGCGTTCGAGGCCCTCGGCCTCTTCAGCGTGTTCACCGCCTGGTGGTTCACGGCGCTCCTCGCCCTGCTGGCCCTCTCGATCGTCGTCTGCACCCTGGACCGCACGCCGCGCCTGTGGCGCTCCGCGCGCGACGTCCGGGTGGTCCAGCCCGACCCTTTCTACGACCCCGAGCTGCCGGACCGGGCGGTGATCGCCGGCGGCCTGGCCGCGGTCGATGTCCGGATCGCGCTCCGGGGTGCGCGCTTCCGCGTCCGCGAGGCCGATGGCCCCGACCGGCGCGCGCTACCTGTACGGGGACCGCAACCAGCACGCGAAGCTGTTCACGCTGATCAGCCACGCCGGCCTGGTCGGGTTCCTGCTGGCGGCCGCGGTGACCAGCCGCCTCGGCTTCGAGACCGGGATCCTCCTGCCGGAGGGCCAGGCGCTGCCCGTGGAGAGCATCGGGACCGCCGGGCTCGTGTCGATCAGGAGCCTCGGCTTCAGCGCGCCGCGCGACGCGGACGGCCGCTTCGCCGACTTCACGACGGATCTTGCGGTCTATCAGGGCGGCCGTGAGATCGCCCGCAAGACGATCCGGGTCAACGACCCCCTCGAGGCCGCCGGCTTCACGTTCCACCAGAACTTCTTCGGGCCGGCCGTCGACCTCGCGATCCGCGACGGGGCCGGGCGGCTCCTCTGGTCGGGCCCGATCCCCCTCGACGAGGAGAACGCCGGTAGGCCGTACGGCCGCTTCACGATCCCCGGCCGCGACGAGGGGCTCGAGATGCTCCTCGGCACCGACGCGGCGGGCGCCGCCTCGTTGGCGGTCGTCGGCTACCGGATCGTCGGGGAGGATGCCGGCGCCCCCCTCGTGGAGACGACGTTCGTCGGCGGGGCGTCACCCGGGCGGACCTACGACGTGGAGACGAGCGACCTGCGCATCACCTTCGAGGAGGTCACCGCGTATTCGGGCGTGATCGTCAAGCGCGATCCCGGGGCGGGGATCGTGTGGGTCAGCTTCCTTCTCCTGATCCTCGGCCTCTCGCTGACGTTCTACTTCCCGCGTCGGCGCGTCTGGGCCCGTCTCGCGCCCGACGGTGAGCTGCGCCTCGTCGCCCGGGCCGACCGCTACGTCGACCTGCGCCGCGAGTTCGGGCGGCTGCTCGAGGACCTCGTGGCACGTCGGCGGACCACCTGAGGGCGCCGCCGGAGGCCGACGACCCCCCCGACCGGAGCTGCCGCGGGTCAGGCTGGCGCAGGGAGCGAAGCGGCCGCCACCGCCTGGCCGTGGCGCTTGTCGCGCTCCGACGGGACGTGGATCGTGACCGCCTCGGCCGCGGCCGGGTCCTCCGCCGCCAGCACCGCGCGGGCTCGCTCGATGATCACGTCGCCGCCGGCGCCGGTCATCACCCGCCCCAGCAGGAGCAGGTGCTCGACGTCGTACCACTCGCGGTAGTCGAGGAGGGCGTAGCCGAGGTACGTCCCGATCGTCGCGTAGACCGGGGTGGCGCGCGGGTCGCCGGCCGCCGCCAGCTCCTGGAGGTGGACCAGCCGCTCCGGCAGCGGCGCGTCGGGGTCCACGTCGATGCCGGCCGGTCGGAGGAGCCGCCCCACCGCCTGCTGGGAGAAGTACTGGACGCCGCAGCCGCGGTCGCCCGACCACTCGTCCACGGGGGCGTCGACCCGGTCGTCCACCGGCACGAAGGCCAGCTCGTCGAGCCAGCTGGTGAGCGTCCGCTCGCGGGTCACGTAGCCGGCCGCCTGGCTGGAGCCCAGGGCGATCCCCAGGAAGGCCCCCGCGCCGGTCGCCAGCGAGCCGGCCAGCGCCGTCACCTCGCCGTCGTTGATGACGACGAAGGGGACGCCGCCCCAGGCCCGCCGCATCTCGTCGAAGAGGCCGCGGACCCGCGAGGCGAAGAGGTCGGGGGGCACGGATCGGAAGAGGGAGGCGACGCGGACCTGGTTGTCGACGTAGACGCCTGCGGAGCTCCCGCCGATCGCGTCGACGCGCGGCAGGTGGGCAGCCGCGCGGCGCAGCGATTCGTCGATCTCGTGGTAGTGCCACTGCGAGTCGGCGTGGTTCGCCGGGTCCCAGCGGACCTCCTCGCTGAAGACGACCTCCCCGTCGATCACGGCGGCGACCTTCCGATCGCTGGCACCGAGGTCGAAGCCGATCCGGCAGCCCTCGAGGTGCCCGCCGAGCGGCGCCGCCGCCGCCCGCGAGGCCGGGATCTCGTCCCGCGGCGTGCGCACGATCTCCAGCGGCCGCAGGTAGATCTCGGCGGCGATCCGGGCGTCGAAGATTCCCGTGGGATCCCGGGCGTAGTGGCGGCGCAGGTGCGCCACGAGCCCGTCCGGGCCGTCGACGTGCACCCGGTTGCCGCCGTGGGCCCAGAGCAGGGTCTTGAGGATCCGCTCCGCGTTGCGGTGGGTCCGGGCGGCGCCGGGATGGCCGTCGGGGTACGCCACGGTGTCGCGGCGGCTCACCGTCCCGCCGGGCTGCTCGACGGCGAGCGTCACGGGGACGGCCCGGCCGGAGGCGCGGACGCGCTCCTCGAGGGCCCGCCGGGCGCGTCCGAGCGGGCGGAAGGCCGGGTCCAGGGGTGGCCGGACGCGCAGCACTGGGGAGCTCGCGGAGGCGCCGGCGGCGCCGGGGCGGTCCTCGGTCATGGCGACAATTCTGGCACCGCGCCGGGCCGGGCGAGGGGCGACAATCGCGGGCATGGCCACGCTCGACGACCTCCGCACGACGCTCCTGCCGGCCGCGGTTCCCGCCACGCCGATCCCGCAGGCGGCGGCTGCCCGCGAGATCGCCTGGGTGCGGGTGCTGCGCTCCCGGGTGCCCGCGCTCGACGCCCTGGAGCCGGGAGACGTCGTCATCGCCCCGGCCGCCGTCGCGGCCGCCGTCGCCCCGACTCCCGGGGATGCCGCGGCCCTGGCCGAGGCGCTGGGCGACCGCGCCGCCGCCCTGCTCGTCACCGGCCAGGACGCGGAGGGCGGTACGGCGGCGCTCGTGGAAGCCGCAGGCGCTGCCGGGATCCCCGTGCTGCGGCTGCCCGGCGCGGATGCGGCCGCGCTGGAGCGCAGCGTCATCGCCTGGCTGGTCGAACCGGCGCGCCGCGCTCGAGGAGCAGGCCGCGGGGCTGGAGCGGCGCCTGGAGCAGCTCGCCCTTGCGGGTGCGGACCTCGCCGCGCTGGTGGCCTCCTTCGGCGGGTTCCTGGGGCGCGCCGCCGTCCTCGAGGGGCGGCGCGGCGACGCCCTCGCGGTCCACGCCCCGGCCGAGATCCCGGCCGCCGCCGCCGCGGCGAGCCGCTTCCTCGCGACCGGTGGCGGCGTCGCCCTCCGGGTGCCGCTCCCCCTGGCCCCGGCCGACCCGTCCCGGCGCCCCGACCTCGCCCGGTACGGCGAGCCGGCCCTGCGCGGCTCGCTCGTCCTGCTCGGGGACGCGCCGGTGAGCGACCTGGAGCGCACGGCCACGGATCGCGCGGCCGCGCTGCTCGCCCTCGAGCTCTCGCGGGACGCGGCCGTGCAGCGGGCCCGGGAGACGGCCCGGCGCTCGGAGGCGCTGCCATCCGACGGCCCGCCGTGGGTCGTTCTCGTCGCCCGCCAGGTCGGCCAGGAGGACGTCGAGGAGCACGAGCAGCGGGAGGCGTTCCGGGCCGAGCTGCGGATGCTGGAGCCCAACCGCCGGCTGACCCTGCGCGGCGATTCCGAGAGCCTGGAGTTCCGCCTTGTCGCGGTCGCCGACGTCGCCGACCCACACGGGCTGGCGATCGCGGGACGCGTCGCCCGGTTCCTCCGCCGCACCGTGGCCGTCTCGCGTCCGTTCGCAGACCCGGGCGGGCGCCCGGTGGCCGAGGCGGAGGCGCGCGCGACCCTGGAGGCCGCAGAGCGGTACGCGGCGTCCCCGCCGGTGGTCCGGGCCGATCGGGTCGCGGCCTACCGGCTGCTCGGCAACCTGCACAACGTCCCCGACGGGCTCGGGCTCGCCCGCGCGTTGCTGGAGCCGCTGCTCGCCGGGCGGCCGGCCCTCGTGGGTGAGCGCCTCGAGACTCTTCGTGTCGTCCTCGACCGGCCGGGCCTCGCCGAGGCCGCCGCGGCCCTCGGCGTCCACCGCAACACCGTCGCCTACCGGATCCGGCGGATCGAGTCGCTGGGAGGCTGGGACCTCCACGATCCGGAGCTCCGGCTCTCGCTTGCCGTGGCCGTCCGCATTGTGCAAAGAGCACAAATCGGAGCGGATTCCGCAACCGTCTGACCCGCGCTCGCGTTGCTATCCTCCGGTCGTTGCAGCCAACGGGCGCCCGCGATTGGTGCGAGCGTCACAACACGGGGCCGCGGAACGGGCGGGACGGCTCGTGAGCGGCCTTCGACGCGAGGAGGAAGGCCAGTGGCCGAAGCCGGCGCCATGGAGCAGATCGAGAAGGCGAAGGCGGACGGGATCCGCTTCGTCCAGCTCCAGTTCACGGACATCCTGGGGATCGTCAAGGCTGTGACGATCCCGATCCACCGGATGGAGGACTCGGTCAAGCACGGGACCTGGTTCGACGGGTCGTCGATCGAGGGCTTCACCCGGATCGCCGAGTCCGACCAGTACCTCATGCCGGACATGTCCACCTTCGCCGAGATCCCCTGGCAGCCCGGCGACGGCCCGCGCGGGACCGCGCGCGTCATCTGCGACGTCTTCACCCCCCGCGGCGAGCCCTTCGTCGGCGACCCCCGCTTCGTCCTCCGCCGCCAGGTGGAGCGCGCCCGGAAGCTCGGCTACGTCGTGAACATGGGCCCCGAGCTGGAGTTCTTCCTCTTCCGCCGTGACGAGGCCGGGAGAGTGACCCCGCTCCCGCACGACCTCGCGGGCTACTTCGACTTCTCCACGGACCTCGCCCAGGAGGTCCGCCAGGACATGGTGGACGCCCTCGAGGCCTTCGGGATCTCGGTCGAGGCGGCGCACCACGAGGTTGCGGCCGGGCAGCACGAGATCGACTTCGAGTACAGCGACGCCCTGCGGACGGCCGACAACGCGGTCACCTTCAAGTTCGCCCTCAAGGCGATCGCCCAGCAGCACGGCCTCTACGCGACGTTCATGCCCAAGCCGATCTTCGGCATCAACGGGTCGGGGATGCACACGCACCAGAGCCTCTTCTCGATCAAGGAGGGCCGCAACGCGTTCGCCGACGCGGAGAACAAGTACGGGCTGTCGGACCTCGCCCGCTCCTACATGGCGGGAATCCTCGCCCATGCCAAGGGGATGGCCGCGGTCCTCGCGCCGACGGTCAACTCCTACAAGCGGCTGGTGCCGGGCTACGAGGCGCCGACCTACATCACCTGGGGCCGGACGAACCGCTCCGCGCTGATCCGGGTCCCGATGATCTCGCCGGGCAAGTCGATCGAGGGGACCCGCGCCGAGGTCCGCTGCCCGGATCCCTCCGCCAACACGTACCTCGCGTTCGCCGTGATGATCGCGGCCGGCCTCGACGGCGTCGAGAAGGGCCTGGCCCTCGCCGACCCGGTCGAGGAGAGCCTCTTCGAGATGGACGCCACGCGCGTCGCGGAGCGGGCCATCCAGGAGCTGCCGGGCACGCTCGGCGATGCGATCGAGGAGCTCAAGGCCGACCCGGTCGTCTGCGAAGCTCTCGGCGACCACGTCCTGGAGCACTACGTCGAGGCCAAGTCGGCCGAGTGGGACGAGTACCGGACCCAGGTCACGCAGTGGGAGCTGGACCGCTACCTCGAGGCGTTCTGAGCCGGACCGCCGGCCGGGAGGGGGAGCGCGCCGATGATGTGTCGCGGCTTCGCTCCCCGTCGTCCCTACTGCCCGGGGCATTAGCTGACGGGGTTCCGGCCTGGGGCCACCCCTCGGCGGTCACCCGCGCTCGACCCCGCGGCCGGATCGCGCCGTGCCACGCTCGTCGGCGCCACGAGGTGACCGCCCTGACAAGGGGGAGTGCCTCTGGCGACCGCCAGAACCGCGACAAGCCGGCGTGAAGCCCGCCTGCCAACGATGGGGGCAGTAGAGGTCATGAGCAAACCGCAACGCCCGCCGGCCGCTACACTCCGCCCTCATGGAGATCATCTACTTCGGCGGAGTCATCCTCGGCCTGTTCATCTGGCTCTTCTGCGCCTACATCGCCTACAGGAGCGCGCCCCAGCGCGGCCGGCGGGCAGGCACGTGGGGGATCCTGGGCGTCCTCTTCGGCCCCTTCGCCCTCTTCGCGCTCTTCCTGATGAAGCCGAAGCCGAGCGCGAGCTCGACGCGGGGTCGCGGCTACCACGACCCGCGCTCCGACCTGTACGAGGTCCCGAGGGACAAGAAGCGCTGATCGGATCGAGGCCGGGTCAGGGCGCTTCGAACGCGACCGACAGGTAGCCGACGGTCCGCCGCGAGTCGCCCCCGGCATCGGCCGACGTCGCGGCGGCGACCACGACCCCTGGGCCCACCCCCATCGCGCGCAGCGCCGCGAGGCCAAGCACGGTGGGCTCGATCCCGCACATCCCGCAGGAGACGCCAGGCTCGCTCCAGCGGGCCTCGGCCTCGGCCGCGGCGAGCGCGTCCGGCGCGAGCCCCACGATGTGCGGGACCAGCGCGGCGGTCACCCGCTCGGCGACCGCGGCTGTCGGGTAGTGGGCCATGTCGCTGCTGATGACGACGAGGATCGACTCGCCCGCCGCTCGCCGCTCCGCGAGCAGCTCGCCGAGTCGTTCGCCGGCCCCGATCGCCCGCGCGCCGGTCCCGGCGCCGACGGAGAGCGCGACGATCCGGGCCCCGGGGGCCAGGCGCATCACGAACGGCAGCTGGACCTCGAGGGAGTGCTCGCCGAGGTGGCAGCGAGCGTCCGCGTCGAAGGGGGGCCCGAGGTCGACGACGGCCCGGGTCAGCGCGGGGTCGGGCTCGACCTCGCCGAGGGGGATCCGCCAGGGCCCGCCGTCCCACGCCCCGACGCCGTCCAGCCACGCGGCCCCGTGGTTCGTGCCGAGCAGGACCACGGTGGGTGACGCTGGGCCCGGGGGGGTGAGCTGGGCCCGGGGTGACGCTGCGCCCGGGGTGTACGACCCCAGCAGGGAGCGCCATCCCGCGGCGGCCACGAGCCCGGAGTAGACCAGCCCGGCGTGGGGCACCAGGATCCCGGCGAGCCGCCCGGGACCGAGGCCGGCCGGGGCTGGATGGCGCGCCGCGGCCTCCACGAGGAGCTCGTCGACGAGGGCGCCGAGCTCCCCGGCTCTCCCCGGGTAGAACGACCCGGCGACGGCCGGCGGCCGTGCCGGCCCGGCCGGTGCGGGAGAACCGGGGTGCCCAGGGGTCGTCATCCGCAGGGCACCCGGCCGTCGTGGCCGAGCTCGCGCCCGGCCAGCGCACGGCCGCAGCCGGGACACGTGGCTCCCGGGCCGAGCCGGTCGAAGACCCGGTACCCCTGGCGCTCCAGGAGCACGCGGCCGCAACCAGCGCAGCGGGTGTCCTCCATCTCGAGCTGGGGGGCGTTGCCGACGTAGACGTGGGCCAGCCCGGCCTCCCGCCCGATCTCCGCCGCCCGCCGCAGCGTCGCCGGGGGCGTCGGCGGCACATCCAGCATCTTGTGCGCAGGGAAGAAGCGGCTGACGTGCCACGGCACCTCGGGGCCCAGCTCCGTGGCGATCCAGCCGGCCAGCGCCCGCAGCTCACCGGGATCGTCGTTGTGGCCGGGGATGACGAGGGTCGTCACCTCCACCCAGGCGCCGGCGGCGCGGTACGCCCGCAGCGCGTCGAGGACGGGGGCCAGGCGGGCCCCGCAGAGCTTGCGGTAGAAGGCGTCGTCGAAGGACTTGAGGTCGACGTTCGCCGCGTCGAGGTACGGCCGGAGCAGGCCAATGGCCTCGGGCGTCGCGTAGCCGTCGGTCACGAAGACGTTCAGGAGGCCCGCCGCGTGCGCCTCGCGGGCCGTGTCGAGGGCGTACTCGAGGAAGACCGTCGGCTCCACGTAGGTGTAGGCGATCGCCCGTGCTCCCGCCGTCAGCGCTTCGTCGACCGCCTTCGCCGGCGGCAGGCTGCGGGTCGGGAGGTCGAGGCCGAGGCGCGGCGCCTGGGCGATCTCCCAGTTCTGGCAGAACGTGCAGTGGAACGGGCAGCCGACCGTCGCGATCGAGTAGGCGAGCGCACCCGGCGCGACGTGGAAGAGGGGCTTCTTCTCGATAGGATCGAGCCCCACGGCGACGGCCCGCCCGTACACCGTCGAAACCAGCGTCCCGTCGCGGTTCTCTCGGACGCCGCAGATCCCGGGACGCCCGGGCCGGACCAGGCAACGCATCGCGCAGGCGTTGCAGCGGACGCTCCCGTCCTCGAGGGACTCCGCGAGGAGCGCAGGAACGACACCCGTCGTCCGCGGGGACGGGGCGGGTCGGCGGCGGCTGGCGACGGGCAGGACGGACACAGGTGGCCTCGCGACCAGTCTCGACCGCCGGCGGCGCTCGGGCCAGTGCCCTCCGGCCCGTGTTCGCGGCGCCGTTCGGAACTGGCCTCGCGCTCGGCCGCGGGCGCACGATCCGCGCGGAGGTCCACGAGATGTCGAGCCGCGCCGAGCCCGTCGAGCCCGCGTTGCCGCCCGCGGCCGAGCCCGCGTTGCCGCCCGCGGCCGAGCCCGCGTTGCCGCCCGCCGCCGAGCCGGTCCTCGCCCCGGGCTTGCTCGACGCCGTGCTCGAGCTCGCGCGCGGCGCCGTGATGGCCGCCGTGGCCGGCGGCCCCGGCCCGGCCCCCGGGGCCGTGGCGGCGCCCGAGCTCCGCGCCCCGGCAGACGCATTCGTCACGCTCCGGCGTCGCGGCGAGCTCCGCGGCTGCATCGGCACGCTCGGCGCCGGCTGGCCCGTCGGCAGGGCCGTCGTCCACGCCGCCCGGCTCGCGGCCACCGAGGATCCCCGATTCGAGCCCGTGGGTCCCGATGAGCTGGCCGACCTCGACGTCGAGGTGAGCGTCCTCGGTCCGCCGCGGCCGCTCGCGGATGTCGCCGACTTCGTGCCGGGGATCGACGGGATCGTCGTGGAGGCGCGCGGCCGCCGCGCGCTCCTGCTCCCCCAGGTCGCGACCGAGATGGGCTGGGGTGCGACCGAGATGCTGACGGCGGTCTGCGAGAAGGCGGGACTCCGCTCCGACGCGTGGCGCGATGCGGCGACCCGGCTCTCCGTCTTCGAGGTGTTCCGGGCCGAGGGGCCGGTCGTCGGCCGCTGACAAGCCGCCGGCGCCGCCCGGCCGCATCCGCCCGGGCGCCGCGGATGGCGCATCATCTGGCGATGGAGGAGGCCGTTCCGCTCGCCACCGAGCCGGCCACCGCCGACCTGCGGCCGCGGGCGACGCTGGCCCTGCTCTCGGCGCAGCACGGGCTCATCCACGCCCAGACCGCCCTGCTGCCGCTCGTCTTCATCGCCGTCACGCCTGTCTTCGGCATCGGCGTCGGCGAGATCGGGTTGCTGATTGCCGTCGGGAACGTCCTCGCCGGCGTCACCCAGCTTGCCTACGCGCCGCTGCAGCGCGTCGTGAGCCGGCGCTCCCTGCTGGGGGCGGGGGGCCTCCTGTTCGGGGCGGCCATGACGGCGACGGGCCTGGCGGCGTCCTGGGCGTGGTTCTCCGCGGCCACCATCGTCGCCCGGATCGCCGGATCGCCGCAGCACCCGGTGGGCAACGCGCTGATCGCCGAGCAGCGCCCGCCGCGGGCCCACGCGTCGGCGATCGCGGTCCACATCGCGGGCGGCAACCTCGGCACCGTCGCCGTGCCGCTCGTCGGGGCCGGGCTGATCGCCGCGTTCGGCTGGCCGGTCGCCATGGCCGCCGTGGGCCTGCCCGCCCTCGTGGTCGGCACCCTGATCCTCGTCGTCGTGCGCGAGACCGGCGCGGACCGCGCCGCGGCCGTGGCTCACGGCAGCGTCCGCAGCGCGTTCGCGGCCGTGGCCCGCGAGCCCGACCTGCGCCGTCTCATGGCCGCGTCGTCGATCGCCGCCGCCGGCCGGGGGATCGGCGTCGTCTCGACGTTCGTGCCGCTCTACCTCTCGCGGTCGCTCGGGCTGGACGCGGGAACCGTCGCCCTCATGTACACGCTGCTCCTGGCGGGGAGCGTGCCCGGGCCGCTCGTGGCCGGGCGGCTGGCGGGGCGCTACGGGCACCGTCCGGTGCTCGTCGCCTCGTACGTCGCCGGCGCGGCGGCGCTCGTCCTCCTGGTCGTGGCGGGGAGCTCGATCCCCCTCGTCTGGCTGGCCATCGGCTTCGTCGGCGCCTTCGTGTTCGAGGAGGCGAGCCTCCTCCAGGGGCTGCTTGTGGAGGCGGCCCCGCTGGCGATCCGGGACGCCGCCAACTCGGCCTACTTCACCATCATGTTCGTGGTCGGTGCGGCATGGGCGGCGGCCCTCGGGGTGCTCGTCGCGACCCTCGGCGACGAGGTCGGCTTCACCGTCGCGTTCCTCGTCATGGCCGCCAGCTACCTCATGGCGATCCTGTTCGTCGTACGCATCCGCGCCGGAGGGCGACCGGCGGCAAGAATCGGCGGCCTTCGGTAGCATCTCGTCGTTCCACGGCCGTCCCGCCGGTCCCGCGCGTCCCGCCACCGCCCCGGAGGTCACTTCTCGCAATGCGCATCGCCCGCTCCCTCATGCTCCTCGCCGCCCTTGCCTTCGCGCTCGCCGCCTGCGCCGGCGAGTCCACCCCCGGCTGGACGTTCGCCCCGACCCCCGTCCCCACGGCGGCCCCCGCCACCCAGGCTCCGGCCTCCGGCGAGCCGAGCGCCCCGGCCGGCGAGGCGACCCCCGCTCCGTCGGACGGCGGGAGCGGCGGGCAGGCGGTCGTGATCAAGATCAGCGCCCAGGGCATCGCCTTCGACACCGACACCCTGGAGGTGCCGGCGGACACGCCCTTCCAGATCGAGTTCGCCAACAACGACGCGGGGATCCCCCACAACGTGGCGATCCACGAGGGGAGCCCCACCGGGCCCGCGGTCTGGACCGGCGAGATCTTCAACGGGGTGGAGACCCGGACCTACGACGTCCCGGCCCTCCCGGCGGGGACCTACGGCTTCGTCTGCACGGTCCACCCCAACATGACCGGCACGCTCACGGCCAAGTAGGGAGGCACGATGGCGCGGGGGAAGGCCCGGCCGGGTCCGGGCGGCGCCCGCCGGGACGGGCGGACCGGCCGGGGAGGGGATCCCTGCGCTAGCCTTCGCCAATGAGCGAGAACGTCTGCTACGTCGACGCCTACGCCCGGTCGGTCGCGGCGTCCGTCCGCGCGGTCGAGGCACCCCCGGCCGAGGGGCGGGGCGCCCTCTGCCTCCTCGACCGGACCGTCTTCTATCCCGGCGGCGGCGGCCAGCCCGCCGATCGCGGCGAGCTGCGGGCGCCCGACGGGCGGACCTGGCAGGTGATCGCTGCGCGGAAGGCGGGCGACGAGATCTGGCACGAGCTGGAGCCGGGCGCGGAGGCGCCCCCCGCCGGCCCGACGATCTTCACCGTCGACCTCGACTGGGACCGCCGTCTGCGCCTGATGCGGACCCACACGGCGCTCCATGCGCTGTGCGGCGTCGTCTGGCGCGACCACGGGGCGCTCGTCACGGGCGGCAACATGGAGCCCGGCGGCGGGCGGATGGACTTCGAGTTCGAGAGGATGTCGGGCGAGCTCGTGGGGGCGATCGAGGCGGCGGTCAACGAGGAGCTGGCCCGGGCGCGCGACGTCCGGGTGGCGTTCCTGCCCCGCGAGGAGGCGTTCGAGATCCCGGACCTGATCCGGACGAAGGTGAACCTCCTGCCGGAGGGGATCGAGACGATCCGGACGATCGAGATCGTCGGCCTCGACCTCCAGGCCGACGGCGGCACCCACGTGGCCAACACGCGTGAGGTCGGCGGCATCCGCGTCACCGGCTACGAGTCCAAGGGCCGCATCAACAAGCGAATCCGGATGGAGCTGGTCGACCCGGAGGGCTGAGCAGGCTCCCATGGCTGGCGACCGCGGGTTCCGCTCTTCGCACGGCCGCCGCCTGGCGAGCGACCCCGGGTGGCCCATGACGTCGCGGGAGGACCGATCTCGTCGCGCGGGGTACCCTGTGTCATGTCGCCGGGCCCCCTTCGGGGCCGCGGCCGGCGCGCAGGAGCCGCTCATTCGCATGAACCCCGCGTCTCCGACCGGGCCCCGAGCCCGCACGACCCTCGCCCGGCGAAGTCCCCGTCGCCGCGCGCTCATCTTCGGCGCGGCCGTCCTGCTCGTCGCCGGCGCCCAGCTGGAGACGGCGGCTTCGCCCGGCATGACGGCCGCCGCCAGCTGCCCGACGTCGCTGCAGGCGCTCGTCAACGCCGCGCCGTCCCGCTCGGTGGTCACCGCGCCGGCGTGCACGTACCGCGAGACGGTGACGATCAACAAGCCGCTCACCCTGCGCGGCTACGGGGCCACGATCAGCGGCAAGAACGCCGCCGGGACGACGGTCCGCTCGGCCTGGGTCGTGGTGAACGCCTCCGACGTGACGGTCGAGGGCTTCACGATGCGCGACGCGAACAACGCGGCCCAGACCGGGGCGGTGAAGGTGAAGGACGGCGTCAACCGCTTCACCCTCCGCGCCTGCGACCTCGCCTACGCCGCCGGCGCCAACGTCGACTATCGGCGGCGCCAATAGCTCGGTGGTCGAGGACTGCGCCATCCACCACGCCGGCCAGCTCGGCGTCCACCTCGGCGGCGACGAGCCGGGCGGCAAGAACAACGTCCTCCGCAACAACCGCATCTACGCCAACAACACCGCAGGCTTCGACCCCGAGTGGGAGGCCGGCGGGGTCAAGGCCACCGTCCAGACGGGTCTCCGCCTCGAGGGCAACACGGTCTACGACAATGCCGGCCCGGGCCTCTGGTGCGACATCTACTGCCGGGACATCGTGGTGACCGGCAACCGGGTCCACCACAACACCCACGCCGGGATCTTTTTCGAGGTCAGCACCGGGGCCACGATCCGCGCCAACAAGATCTGGGAGA
Source organism: uncultured Chloroflexia bacterium (assembly GCA_963709605.1). Taxonomy (GTDB): domain Bacteria; phylum Chloroflexota; class Limnocylindria; order Limnocylindrales; family CSP1-4; genus CTSoil-043. Next base: position 625,244 of record CAVPWX010000007.1, read on the forward strand.
ACGGCTGGGGCAAGGCCGTCTGGGGCTGGGGCGCCGGCATCCTCATCAGCTCGTCCGGCGGCGCCGACGTGTCCGACAACATCGTGGCCTGGAACGACGCCGGGATCAGCGTCATCAGCCAGAACCGCACCGACTGGAGTCACTCGGCGACCAACAACTACGTCCACGACAACACGATCATCGGCGAGTCCGACCGCTGGCTCGCCTTCTGGGCCCAGGACTGGGACGGGGCCCTGTTCGACGCCGCCAGCAACAACCGGGGCTCGGGCAACCGCTACTGGAGCGGGGCCGCCGAACCCACCGACCATCGGTTCGAATGGGACGGCGGCCGATCCACGCTGGACGCGTTCAATGCCACGCCCGGCGAGGAGGGCGGGACGTACCTCACGGCCGCCCAGCGGGATGCGGTGCTCGGGGCGGCCGGGATCCCCGGCGCCGACGGCGCGCCGCTCCCGTCGCCGCTCCCGGGACCCGGCGACCTTCGGATCGGCATCACGGCGACCCGGCTCGGCTCTACCGGCGTGCCCGCGACGATCTCCTGGCCGGCGATCGCGACCGCGACCGCCTACGAGGTCCAGCTGCAGGACGACGGGGGCGCGTGGCGGACGCTCCGGCTCGCGTCACCGATCAGCCGATCGGTGTTTGTGACCCTCGTGCCGGGGCGCCCTTACAGCGTGCGGCTCCGATATCGGACGCCGGCGGCCTCGTGGAGCGCCTGGTCGGCCGCGGCGTCCGCGTCTGCGGCGCGGTACGAGGAGACGACCAGCCTCAGCGCGTACCGCGGGTCGTGGCGCCGGGTGACAAGTGCGGGCGCGTCGGGCGGAGCCGTGCGTTACGCGATCACGAAGGACGCGACCGCAGCATTCAGGTTCACGGGCCGGGCTGTCGCCTGGGTCGCGCCGGTCGGCCCGACTCGAGGCTCGGCTCGCATCTACGTCGACGGTCGCTACAGGACCACCGTGAGCCTCTACCGCGCCAGCACGGACGTTCGCCGCGTGGTCTACCGGGCCACCTGGACCGCGCGTGGGACCCACGCGCTGGAGATCAGGGTGGTCGGCACCCCGGGCCACCCGAGGGTGGACGCCGACGCCTTCGCCGTTCTGCGCTGAAGCCGTCGACAGTGCCGGCGCCCATCAGCGACCGCCGTTGCCGCCACGCCCCGATCGGCGCCGGGCGCGGTACCAGGCGAGGTACTCGAGCAGCTCCTCCCGCTCGTCGTCCGTGACGTCGGCAAAGAGCGCCGCGCCGATCGCGGCGCTGGTGCTCGCCGTCGACTCGCCGGGCACGCGGTAGCCGCTCAGGCGCATGAGCTCGGCGTACGGCACCGCCAGGGTCTCGCTCAGCTGGTGGAGCACATGCGGCGAGGGGCGCTTGACGGCGTCGTTCTCGAGCTTGCCGAGGTACGCCGCCGAGATGCCGGCAGCGCGCGCCGCGTCGACGGCCGACAGCTCACGGATCTCTCGCGCCTGCTTGAGCACGGTTCCGATCGATGGTGCCACGACGCATCCTATCCTACAGTAGATTACAGTCACTACAGTTGACAGTAGCATGATCTCGTGGTTCAATGCAAGCACGGCAGCTGCCGGAGCGCCTCGCGGCGGTGACCTTCAGGCCACGCCCGCGAGATCGACGTCGCCGGAACGCTCGCCCCCGAAAGGTCGTTCTCGATGTCGGTGCAGCAGCTGTTCGTTCTCGCGGTCGCCGCCATGATCGGCCTCGCGGCGTTGCGAGTGACCCGGGTGCACTTCGGCCGGTCGCCGCTCCCCGAGGGCAAGGGCAGGCTCCTCTTCATGCTCGGGTTCGTGATCGTGCCCCCCCTCATGCTCGATCGTCTGATCGCTCCGGGCTCGACCGCGAGCCAGATCGGTGGCGCCCCGTCGGTGCTGCTCTACGGCGTCATCCTGGTGGCGCTCGCGATCCTGATGTGGATCGCCGCGCTGATCGCCCAGCGCGCCGCGCCACGTCGGGCGCGCCCGCTCGTCCTGCTCGCGCTGACCGGTCACGAGGCCGATTCGGGCGATGCCCCGTTCGATCCGCCGGTGACCGCGCAGCTGGCCGCGAGCGTGGCGCTCGTCGACAGGGCCAACGCCGTCTTCCCTCGGGGACCGGGGTTTGCTGCGGAGATCCAGCGCCCGGGCTTCCGCGTCGGCTGGGACGCGCTCGATGCCGCGACCACGACGCTCGAGAGCCAGATCGCCGACGACAACCGGCTGGGCCTCGGCGCCGCGTCCGGGGCCAGGGCCACGGCGAGGGACGCTCGCAGTCGTCTCGACACCCTCCGCCGCCTTGCCGCGGGCGAAGGCCAGGCCTGGGCGGGAGCCTGACCCATGGCCAGGATTGCCCGTCCCGTGTCGCGAGCCGTCGAGATCGCCCGCACGAGCGCTACGACGCTCGTCGATCGTGCGCCCGGGACCGTGCGCGCGACCCGGGCCGGCGTGCGCGGGACGACGAGCGCGCTGCAGACACTGCCCGACGAGACGCTTCGGTGGCTCACGGCAGGCTCGGTCGGTCTCGCCGCCGGGCTCCAGCTCGCCGGCGCGCCGCGGCTGGTCCGCGCGGCGGGGGTCGTGCCGGCGCTGCTCATTGGTGCGGCCATCGCCCTGCGCCCGACTCGACCCGCCCGGCACGAAGCCTAGCCGAGGACGACCCGGACGCGATGCGTGGCGCCGTCGTCGGCGAGCGGGATCGCGGCGCCGCCGCCCGTCAGCGGCTGTCCATCGAGCTCCGCTGCCGCCACCCCGCGACTGACACCCTGCGGGTTCTCCACGACGATCTCGTACCTGGCGGTGTGATAGCGGAAGTCGATCTCGTAGCCCGGCCAGGCGCGGGGGATGCAGGGATCGAGCAGGAGCGTCGTTCCGCGCAATCGGAACCCCAGGATCCACTCGACGCCGGCCTGGTACATCCAGCCCGCCGACCCCGTGTACCAGGTCCACCCGCCGCGGCCGACGTGCGGCGGCTCGGTGTAGACGTCGGCCGCCATGACGTACGGCTCCACCTTGTAGCGATGGACCCCGGCCCGCGTGCTGGCATGGTTGATGGGGTTCAGGATGGAGAACAGCTCGCCGGCCTTGTCGCCGTCGCCCAGCGCCGCGAAGGCGAGGACCGACCAGATGGCTCCGTGGGTGTACTGGCCGCCGTTCTCCCGGATGCCCGGCACGTACCCCTTGACGTAGCCCGGATCGACGTCGGAATGGTCGAACGGCGGGGTGAACAGCAGGACGAGGCCGTCACCGCGTCGGACGAGGTACTCCTCCACCGCGGCCATCGCCCGCTCCGCGTGGGGAGGATTGGCGGCTCCCGACAGGACGCTCCACGATTGGGCGATCGAGTCGATCCGGCACTCGGCGTTCACGGCGGAGCCGAGCGGGGTGCCGTCGTCGAAGAAGGCTCGGCGGTACCAGTCGCCGTCCCAGCCGTGGCGCTCGAGCGCCCGCCGGAGCGCCTTCATGTGGGCTCGCCAGCGCTCCGCGCGAGGACGCTCTCCGCGGGCCTCCGCGATCGGCGCGAAGGCGGCCAGGGCGATGTGCAGGAACCAGCCCAGCCAGACGCTCTCGCCCCGGCCCTCGTGACCCACCCGGTTCATGCCGTCGTTCCAGTCGCCCGACCCGATGAGCGGCAGCCCGTGCGCGCCGACCGCGAGGCTCCGGTCGAGAGCCGCCGCACAGTGCTCGAACAGCGAAGCCGACTCCGGTGAGCGCTCCGGCTGGAAGTAGGCGTCAGCCTGGTCCGGCCGCAGGGCCGGTCCCTCGAGGTACGTGACAGTCTCGTCGAGGACCGCCGTGTCGCCCGTGACCGCGAGGTAGCGATCGACCGCGTAGGGCAGCCAGAGGCGATCGTCCGAGATCCGGGTTCGGACGCCCCGACCCGACGGCGGATGCCACCAGTGCTGGACGTCTCCCTCGACGAACTGGCGTGCTGCAGCCCGCAGGAGATGCTCACGGGCGAGCTCGCGCTTCGCGGTCACGAGGGCGATGACGTCCTGGAGCTGGTCGCGGAACCCGAAGGCGCCGCCGGCCTGGTAGAACGCCGCCCTCGCCCACAGCCGGCAGGCGAGCGCCTGGTAGATGAGCCAGCGGTTGAGCATGATGTCCATCGAGCGGTCGGGTGTTCGCACCTGGATCGTGCCTTGCGCGTCGTCCCAGTAGCTCGCCACGGCTCGCAGCGTCGCCTCGTGGTCGGCCACGCGCCCGCGCCGGACGAGGTCGGCCGCCGCCGCAGCCCCGTCCGCCTCGCCGAGCAGCACGAGGACCTGCGTCTGCGCTCCGCCGGCCAGCTCGAAGCTGGTCTGGAGGGCGGCGCACGGGTCCATGCCGGCGCCGGCGGCTCCCTGGAGCCGGTGCCCGCTCTCCAGGCCGGCGGGCCGGTCCGGAGCGCCATTGCGGCCGAGGAACTCGGTCCGATCGGCCGTCCACGCCGTCTGCCGCCCGCCGAGGTCGAGGAAGGCGACCCGGCCGCCGAACTCGGTGTTCCACGGGTTGCGCACGAGGATCGCCCGGGTCTCCGGCTCCAGTGCCGTGACGATCCTGGGGGCGCCGGCCCAGCGCGAGGTGCCGAGCGCCCACTCGGCATAGGCGGTCACCGAGAGGCGCCTGGAGCGCCCGGATCGGTTCTCGATGGTCAGCACCGAGAGCTTCAGGGGGTCGTCGAGCGGGACGAACTGGACGAGGTCGAGCTGGATGCCGTCGTGCAGGTGCTCGAACCGGCTGTAGCCGGCGCCGTGACGGGCGACGTACGTCGACTCCTCGCAGCGGATCGGCTGGGCCGTCGGACCCCACACCTCGCCGGTGTCGTCATCCCGGACGTAGATCGCCTCGCTCACCGGGTCGCTGACGGGGTCGTTGGACCACGGGGTGAGCTGGTTCTCGTGGCTGTTCCCGGACCAGGTATAGCCCGACCCGGACTCGGAGACCTGGAACCCGAACGAGGCGTTGGCGATCACGTTCAGCCAGGGCGCCGGGGTGGATTGTCCCGGGCCGAGGACGGCAACGTACTCGCGCCCACCATCCGCAAAGCCACCGAGCCCGTTGAAGAACTCGAGCTCCGGACGCGGCGCGGCCGGATCGCTGGCAGCCTCTCTCGAGGGTGGTGTCGCCGGCGTAGGTGCACGCGGCCCGGGACGCTCCAGGCGGATCACCTGGTCGGCGAGTGTGCCCCGGCGGCTCAGCAGGACGACGCGGGCGGCGGCCTGGAGGAGCGTGCGGTCCTCGGCCGAGAGCTGATCGCCCCGCAGGATGTGGACGCCGCCGCGCACCGTGTCGGCCCTCCTGCGCCAGGGTGGACTGGCTCGTCCGCACGAGGGCCTCGAGCAAATCGTGGAGGTTCTGGGCGTAGGTGGCGCCATGCTCGTTGAGGATCACGAGGTCGACGTCGAGGAGCTTCAGCCGCCAATACTCGTGTGCGCGGAGCAGCTGCCGAACGATGTCGAGGTCCTCGAGCTCGTCGATCCGCACCATGACGATGGGCAGGTCGCCCGAAATGCCGTGGGCCCACAGGCCGGGCGGCCCCCTCTCGTTGCGGGCGAGCAGGCCCGCCGCCGGCCGCAGCGACGGGTCGGAGAAGAGGATCCGGTTGGCCAGGCGCTGGAAGAGGTGGGCCTCGTCGGGCTCGATCCCCAGGTGATGGAGCTGGACCTGGGCCTGCGTCCAGGCAAGGGTCGCCGCCCGCTCGAAGGTGGCCGACTCACGGTACTTGTCGGCCAGGTCCAGGACCTGCTCACGTGATTCCGCGACGACCGTGGAGAAGACCGCGTGGGCGGTCGCGCCGGGGGCGAGCCTGACCCGGCACCGGAGGCTGAAGATCGGATCCAGCACCGCGCCGACCGTGTTCGAGAGCGGACGCCCGTCGATGACCGAGACCGGTGAGCGGACCGACCGGCCTCGGCCGAGGAAGCGGGCGCGATCCGTCTCGTACTGGATGACCCCGCTGCCGGCCTCCTCCTCGACGGCTGCGACGTGTGCTGCCCAGATCGGCCTCTCGTCCCTTGATCGCGGGCGGCGCGTCGCGAGGAGGGCGCCGATGTCGGGGACGAACTCCGTCTGCACGAACAGGTTCTGGAAGGCCGGGTGAGCGGCGTCGGCCGCCTGCGGGGCGAGAGACGATCTCCGCGTAGGACGTCAGCTCGATCTCGCGAGCCTGCGAGCCGAGGTTGGTCAGCGACACGCGGCGGATCTCCGCGTCATGCTCCGCCGACACGACGACGGTCAAGCCGGTCGCAATGGAGCCGTCGCGACGAGAGAACTCGGCGTGCTCCTCCGAGTAGGTGACCTCGTAGCGGTCCGCCTCCGTGCCGCTGGGCTGGTGGCCCGCCGACCAGACGGCGCCGGTGTGCATGTCGCGCAGGAAGAGGTAGCTGCCCCACGAGTCGCGTGTCACGTCCTCGCGCCAGCGGGTCACCGCCACGTCGCCCCAGCGGCTGTAGCCGGATCCCGCGGCGGTCACCATGACCGCGTACCGCCCGTTCGACAGCAGGTGCGTCCGCGGGATCGCGTCGTGGGGCGACGTGAAGCGACGGAGGACCGGCGGCACGAGATCGCGCACGTCTGCGGCGCTCTTCACCTCCTCGGCACGGGGCCGGGCCACGAGCACGTCGCGCGGCATCCGCTCCTGGAGCAGCAGCTCCGTCGCCTCGACGATCGGGTCGGCATGGAAGCGCTCCACCATCACCCGGTTGTTGAGGACGTTGCCGAGGGCGACCAGCGCCATCCCCTGGTGGTGCGCCATGTAGCTCTTCACGATCGCGACCGGCTCGCCTTCGGGGAGCCGCCGCGCCGTGTAGTCGAGCGCCTCCCGGAAGCCATACTGCCCGCCTGCCCCGGCCCTGCTCAACCGGGCGAAGTTCCGGACCGCGGCCCCGGGGTCGATCATCGCCCCGAGGGCGGTCGCGTACGGCGCCACGACGACATCCTCGCTCAGGCCCCGCTTCAGGCCGAGGCCGGGCACCCCGAAGCTCGAGTACTGGTACGTCTGCGCGAGATCACGCGCGTTGAACGCCGAATTCGGAGATGCCCCAGGGCACGCCGAGCTCCGCGGCGTAGCTCATCTGGCGGGCCACGACCAGCCGGTACGTGTGGTCGAGCAGGCTGTTGGCCGGAGCGCGCATGACGAGGGCGGGCATGAGGTACTCGAACATGGACCCGGACCACGAGATCAGGGCGGAGCCGCGGCCGACGGGCGTCAGCGCGCGGCCGAGCCGGAACCAGTGGTCCGGCGCGACGTCCCCCTTGGCGATCGCGAGGAAGCTCGCGAGGCGGGCCTCGGAGGCGAGGAGGTCGTAGTAGCTCGGATCCAGCATGCCGTCCCGGACCCGGAACCCGATCGAGAAGAGCTTGCGGGTCGGGTCGAACAGGAAGCTGAAGTCCATCTCCCGGAAGAGCTGCTGGGCCTGGTCGGCAATCGCCTGGAGCCGTCGGACAAGCGTCACCGCGGCCGGCGATCCCTCGCCGGGCTGCCGGTCCGGCGGATCGGACAGCTCCGCGATCGTCGGGAAGGCATCCACCGGTGCCAGGGGTCGCAGCAGCGCGAGATCCCGGACGTGGCTGCTCACGGCCCCCCGGGCCGCCTCGGCCCAGGTCACGAGCTCGCCCTCCGGGCCCTCGCCACGCTCCGCGGTCAGGGCCGCGGCGACGTCCGAGAGGGTCCGGGCGTGGGCGGAGAGCTCGTCGAGGTGGGCCGCCCAGGCCTCGGGCGTCGCGGGGACGGCGGAGCCGGCCTCGGCGAGCGGCGCGAGGGCTTCGTCGAGTTGCCGCCGGGTGAGCGTCTGGCTTCTCCGGTCGTCGCCGATCGCGCCGGCAGCCTCGCGGGCCAGCGCGATCCCGTCGCCGATCCCGGCCAGCGCGGCCGCGACCGGAAGCGGCTGGTCGATCATCTGGCGGCAGGCATTCGACAGCGCGAGCAGGTGGCCGGCGAGATTGCCGCTGTCGACCGACGACACGTACTCGGGCTCGAGCCGGTGCAGGTCGCGCGTGTCGTACCAGTTGTACAGGTGCCCGCGGAACCGCTCGAGGCTGCCGATGGTCGCGAGGGTCGCCTCCAGGCGCTCGACCATCTCGAGCGTCCCGATCCAGCCGAGGTCGCGGGCCGTCACGGTCGCCAGCAGGTACATCCCGATGTTCGTCGGCGAGGTGCGATGCTCGACGACCGGCCGGGGATCGTCCTGGAAGTTGTCGGGCGGCAGCGCGTGATCCTCCGGACCGACGAAGGTCTCGAAGAACCGCCACGTCCGGCGCGCGGTCAGGCGGAGCGCCCCGACCTCGGCCGCCGAGAGCTGCTGCGCAGGCCGATTCGGGGGTGGCAGGCTGACCCAGCGGGCGACGAGGGGCGCGACCAGCCACAGGACGACGAACGGCGCGGCGATCCAGGCCGCGCCCGGCTTGACGGCGAGGACGAGCGACCGCGGTGGCGGCCGCGATCGCGACGCCGCCCGCCATCTGCCGGTAGAACCCAGCGAGGTCGAGGTCGCCGCTGGCCTTGGCCTGCGCGGCAGTCGTCCATTCGAGGAGGTTCCGCCGGGTGGCATACACCCGCGCCAGGGTCCGCAGGATCGCGTCGCCCATCAGCCAGGCCTGGTGCGCGAGGAACGTGAGGCCGAGGCCCACGTGGGCCGCGCCGAGGGCGACGTCCTCGCCCAGGGCCCGCAGGTGGCTGCGCTTGGAGATGCCCTGCCGTCGCGGCAGCAGTCCCGCCAGGACGGGCAATGCCGCGGGGACGATCACCGACGCCAGCACGAACGCGGTCCAGACGCCGGCCGACACCGAGGGAAGTGTCCAGGCGGCGACGAGCGTGGCCAGCGTGAGCGGGGCGGACATCGTCCGGCGAAGGTTGTCGACCATCTTCCAGCGGGCGATGCCGGGGAGAGTGCTCCGCCGCCGGCCCGTGGCGTCGCGGGCCCGGCCGAGGATCCAGGGCAGGAGCTGCCAGTCGCCCCGTGCCCAGCGGTGCACGCGGGCCGCCGAGACCAGGTAGTTGGACGGGAACTCGTCGAAGAGCTCGACGTCGGTCACCAGCCCGGCCCGGGCGAAGACCCCCTCGAACAGGTCGTGGCTGAGGAGCGCGTTCTCGGGTACGCGGTCCGCCATCGCCGCGCTGAAGGCGTCCAGGTCGTAGATCCCCTTGCCGGTGAAGCTCCCCTCCCCGAAGAGGTCCTGGTAGACGTCGGAGACGGCAGACGCGTACGGGTCGATCCCGGCCGGCCCGGAGAAGATCCGCTGAAAGAACGACCCTCCGTGCTCCGCCGGGAGCGTCGAGGTGATCCGCGGCTGGAGCACGCCGTAGCCCTGGGTCACCCGGCCGGCCTTCGCGTCGAACGACGGCTGGTTGAGCGGATGGGCGATCGTCCCCACGAGGCGCCCCACCGCGCCCCGGGGCAGCCGGGTATCGGCGTCGAGCGTGACCACGTAGCGCACGTCCGGCGGCGGGGTCGACGCGGCCCGCCCCGTCGTGAGGATGCCGGTCGTCGTGGAACCGCGCAGCAGCGTGTTCAGCTCGAGGAGCTTGCCGCGCTTGCGCTCCCAGCCCATCCAGCAGCCCTCGGCCTCGTTCCACGTGCGCTTCCGGTGGAAGAGCAGGAACCGGGCGCCTCCCCCGGGAGCCTCGCCGTGGCGCTCGTTGAGCCGGTCGATGGCCGCCGCCGCCGCCGAGAGGAGCTCGTCGTCGCCGGGGACGTGCTCGGTCGGGGCGTCGAGCCAGTCCGAGAGCAGCGCGAACCGCAGGTCGCCCTCGCGGTTCCCCAGGTAGTGGACCTCCAGGCCACCGACCTGGGTCTCGACGTCCGCCTCGCTGGTGAGGAGCATCGGCACGACGACGAGTGTTCGCAGCCCGGTGGGCAGGCCGTCGTCCAGGTCGAGCCGGGGCAGCGCTCTGGGGCCCAGCACGTTCGTGACCACGCGGTTGACGAGGGCGATGGCGAGGTCGGAGGCCGGGGCGAGCGCGAGGATCGCGATCAAGAAGATGCCGGCACCCGCTGCGCCACCGTCCCAGGACAGGAGGAGCGGCACGGCGAGGATGAGCGCCGTCACCGCCGCGAACGTCCCGAGGTAGCCAAGGGCTCCGGCCCGAACGTACGCGCGCCGCAGCCTGGTCGCCCAGGGCACCCGACCGTGGAGGGCGCGTTCGAACGCGGGGCGGCCGTCCGAGATGAGGTAGTAGCCGGGCTCCCGGCGTCGGCCCGCCAGGGCAGGTTCGCCGTCGCCGGCCGTCGTGGCGGCGTCCGCCATCTCTACGGCCATCCGGGCAACCTCGATCTCGGTCAGGCCGGAGCCCCGCGCCAGCGCCTCCACGGCGTGCCGGTAGCGATCGCGAGTCGCGAAGTCCATCTCCCCGAACGGACTTCGCGCGCGCAGGACGTCGTCGACCAGGCTGACGCTCTCGACGAACTCGGCCCAGTCGAACCACGAGATGAGGCGCATGCTCGTGATCACGTTGCGGACCGTCACGTTCATCATCGCCTGGCGCTGGTGCTCGAGGCGGACCATCTCCTCGACGGTGGTGCCCGGGGCCGCGAGGAGCTCCTCCAGCCCGCGGAGGGCGGGGGTGACCGCCGGGTCCTGGTCGCGCAGGCGCTGGAAGAGCTGGACCCGGGCCGCCGTTGGAAGCGCCTCCCGCGAGAGCCGTCGCAGCGAAGCCGCCGCGGCCTCCGGGCTGTCCTTGCCGAGGCCGAGCAGGCTGTCGGCGAGCTCGTCCGCCTTCTCCCGCGCCGCCCGGCTGCGCACGATCTGCTCCGCGAGACGGCGGAGGTTCTCGACCAGGAGGATGCGGATGCTGATCGCGATCGCCCACAGCTCGCCGATCGTCAGCGGCTCCACCTCCTGGTAGCCACGCACCATGCGCCGCAGGCTCTCCGGGTCGAACCGGCTGTCCGTGTGGGCGATGTAGGCCCAGGCGAGACCGAGGACCCTCGGGTAGCCTTCGAGATGACCCTCGGCCAGCTTGGGGAGCTCGCGGTAGTAGTCCGGGGGCAGGTCGTCGCGAATCTCGCGGAGCTGCTCGTCGACGATGGGGAAGTTGTCGACGAGCCATTCGGCGGCCGGCGTGATCGCCCGTTCGTCCTTGATCGCGCGGGCCAGGACGCGGTACGACTCCACCAGGACACGGCCGTTCTCGGCGATGCGAGGCCCGACCGCACGTCCCCGGCGGGGCGCGTCGGTGACCGCCTGGGCGGCGGCAAGGGTCCGAGCGTGCTGCTCCAGCCGCTCCACGCTGAAGAGCTCGGCGAGGATCGGCTCTCCGAGCTCCGCCTGCGGGCGAAACCGCCGCCGATCGCGACCGGGCGGGTCTCCGAGGGGCTGGTTCGATCTCATGGTCCGCCGTCAGCGCATGGCCTGACCCGGTCCGCCCTTTCCTCGACGGGGGACGCCTCGATCATAGCGACCGTCCCCAGGTTGCACGAGCAGACCCACGGAGGCGGGGCGAGCAGGCGTGGTCGCCGACAGCCCGGCGGTCAGAGCGCCGGAGCGACGTCCAGGGCCGCTACGTCAACGAGCCGAGCGAGCCCCTCCTCGTCGAGGACGTTGATCCCGCCGCCGCGCTGGCGCTCCACGAGGCCGTCGGCCTCCAGCCCGCGCAACGTCCGGTACATCATCACGCGGCTCGTGCCGATCATGGCCGCGAGATCGGCTCGCCGCGCGACCGGATGCGGCGTGTCGAAGATCACCCTCCCGTATCGCAGGAGGATGGCGGCCGTCCGCTGGCGGGCGCTCTCGAACGACCGTTCATCGAGCCGCACGTTGAGCAGCACGGCGAAGTCGGATGCCAGGTCGAGGAGGCCCACGGCCAGGCCGGCGTCCTGGAGCGCGAGCGCTCGCATGACGCCCGGATCCCACGTGGCCCATGCCCCATCGCTCAGGGCGACCAGCTCGTAGAGCGCTTCGGCCTCCGGGTCGCTGATCGAGCGGAGCCCGCCGAGATGGCCGGGCCCAGCGATCAGCGCGCCGTACACCTGTCCCGTCTCCACGACGCGGCGAGCCATGACGTGCCCGTCGAGCATGATGAAGGGGGGCAGCTGGATCCCCCTTGCGTGCAACACGTCGCGGCGGGAGAAGGCCTGCTGGCGCGCCGCACCTTCGAGGCGACGCAGCGTGCCGGCTTCGGTGCCCGGGAGCAGCCGCGCGAGATGGTCACCAACTGGTTCGATCGCACCCATTGAGGCCCTCTTCGAGTACGGCCGCTCGCACCGAGTCTGGTTCCGACTCGCAAGTGAACTTTGACATTGCCGGCGCGGGAAAGAAAGGTACGTTGGGATCCACGATGATCCCGCCGCCTTCGTGCCCGGGTGTGACGGGGTCGCCGCGCGCCAGGCTCCGCGGGCTCGGGGCCCCCGCGGGGGGAGCCTGGCGCGCGGCGAGGCGAGATGCACGTGGGCGTGGATAGGGGCGCAGCAGCCTGGGTCCGGCAGGCCAGAAGCGACAATCTCCGGGTAGAACCGCCGTGTGGCGGTTGAACCTACACAGGTCGCCTTCAGACACAGCAGCTTTTCCGGCGTCTTCCACCGCGGGAGGATGAGCCATGATCCCTCGGCGCCTGGTGAGCAACCCGGAGATCGAGGCGCACCGCGCGCTGGTGCTCCACGACCTCCCGCTGGTCGTTGACCTCATCGAGCTGACGCTGAACCACGGGATCTTCGTCGTCCGGGCCGCGCGCAACCTGGAAGAGGCCGAGGTGATCCTGGCCGAGTGGCGCCCGCAGCTTGCCGTGATCGACATGGACCACGACGACAGCACCGCGCTGCTCGGGCGGATCGGCGCCTCGAACACCCTGACGCGGAGCGTGACGCCGGCCCTGGGGCTCACGCGACGCGGCGACCTGAAGACGAAGCTCAAGGCGTTCGATCTCGGCGTCGACGACATCCTGACGGTGCCCTTCTCGCCCGAGGAGCTCCTCGCCCGAGCCCTCGTCATCACCCGTCGGGCGACGGGAGCCGATCGGCCGATCGTGCCCACGATCAGGATCGGCGAGATGGAGATCGACATCGTCAGTCGCCAGGTGCGCGCCGGCGACTCGGTCGTGCACCTGAGCGGCATCGAGCAGAGCCTGCTGTACCTCCTCGCCAGTCGTGCCGGACGCGTCGTCACGCGGGAGGAGATCCTCGATGCCGTCTGGGGCACCGACTTCCTGGCCGAGAGCAACATCGTGGATCGCCACATCCGGAGCTTGCGCATCAAGCTGCAGGACGACTACCGCCATCCGCGCTTCATCGCCACGGTCCCAGGCAAGGGTTACCGGTTCATCCCCACCTTCTCGAACACGGGCTGGGGGGCCGGGAGCGACGCGGGGAAGCAGCCGCCCGAGGGACCGCGCAACTGAGCGTCGCCGGGTCACCACCGTCGACTGCGAGCGCGAACCGGCCATCACAGCGCGTGGTTCGCGTGGCGGCGCCGTGATGACGTGGTCGGCCTGGCGACGGCCGCATGACGGGTCGTAATGACGCCCTGGCCTCCGAGGGGGACACTGACCCACGAGCGACGGATCGCCCGCAGTTCCTCATCAGTTGCACGATCCGGCGAGGTGGGTCCGTCCTGGGGGACGGGCCTCGCCTTGCTCATGATCCGCACGGCTGAGCGAGCCTTCCGAGAGATCCCCGTCCGCGGGGCCCGCGTTGCGGCAGCACCTGGCGGGACATGGAGAAGGAGACACAGATGATCGACAACACCACGCCGGCGCCCGTGGTGCCGGGCTCTGAAGGGGTGCGGGAGGAGGATCTCCCGGGCGACTTCGCCGCCGGAGAGCGGACCGAGATCCCGACCGCGGAGGAGACGCGGGAGGAGGGTCTCCAGGGCGACTTCGCCGCCGGAGAGCGGACCGAGATCCCGACACCGGAGGAGGTGCTGGAGGAGGGCCTCCACGGCGACTTCGCCGCAGGCACACGTGAGGAGCCCCTCACGCCGGAGGACGATGCCGCGGGGACCTTTGCCGACACCGACCAGTAGCACCAACCACCAGGATCCTTCGCCGGGCGCCCTCCATCGCCCGCTGACGGCCCGCATCGCGAGGCTCGCGACGCGGGCCGTTTCGCGTTCGCTCCCGGCGGCCGGGTTGTTCGGCGTCCGCCGGAAGTGGTGGTCAGCCGTAGATCCTCAGGGTGGTGCCCGGTGGGAGGGCCTCGTGAAGAGCACGAACCTGGGCCCAGGGCAGGTCGGCCGAGCGGATGAGGACCTTGTCGGGCGCGGCCCTCAGCTCCTCGAGGCGACGCAGCAGAAGGACCGCACACTGCCCGGGCACGATGACGGAAGCTGTCAGGCGCCTGGATGACGGGAACAGCCAACCGTGATCGCGGCACACCTCGAGCGCGGTGCGCATCTCGCCTCGTCGCATCCGACTGAACCAGAGCGCAACGGGCGGCTCCGCCTCTCCCCCTCCGAACCGAGCATGGACCGAGCCTGATCCTCGTCGAAGGGGTCTTGCGCCTGCTGGCGATCGGCTGTTCGATCGCGGTCGGGGAGCACGTCTCGGTCCTCCTCGTGGTGGTCGCGGCGTTCGTCGAGGTCAGCCTCGCCGTCCCGGTTCGTGTGCTGTGGATCGGCCGACGTGAACGCGAAACGCTCGCCCGGCAACGAGCTGGGGAGGACCGGCCCGGCGGAGCCGGTCCTCCCCAGGGGTTGATCGATCAGTGCGGTCCTGCGGCTCTCAGCGGTGGAGGAGACCCCGCGGCCGGGTCACGAAGCCCACCACGAAGACGACCGCGATGGCGCCGAGCGTGGCGATCAGGATGCTCTCGATGTTGATGCCGTCGACGGAGCCCATCTTGAGCACGCTCGTCGCGACGAACCCGCCGACGAGCCCGCCGACGATGCCGAGGACGACCATCATCAGCAGGCCCTGCCGCGAGCCCATGATCAGGTTGGCCAGGAAGCCGGCGATGGCGCCGACGACGATCCAGGAGAGAAAGCCCATCGAAGTCCGTTCCTTGCGCTGGTGCGCCGCCGCTCCGGCGTGCGCCGTCCGCGGACGACGCCCCGCCCGCCGGGGGACCGCGACGCGGTCACGTGCTCTGCTGTCAGGCCGGCTGGCGCCGGAAGATGCCCACCGCGCCCAGCACGATCAGCTCGATGACCGTCCAGCCGACGAGGGCCATGATGGCCGCGAGGTCGAGCACCGAGCCCGCGGCATTGAGCGAGTCCGTCCGGAGGATCCCCTCGAACGGCGCGACGAACACCTGGCTGACGTTCGAGGATGCCGGCCACCAGGGCGTTGGCTTCCCGGGCGTCGAGCAGGAGCAGGATGATCCGGGCCCCGATGACGAGCTGGATCAGCCCGAACACGAGAACGACGACCCGCCGGGCCATCTCGGAGCCGCCGCGACCGCTGCGGGTGATGCGCCGGCTCTCCGTCTGCACCGTCTCCTGGCCCGCGGGTGTCGCACCTGCCTGGGTGACGACCGTCCGGTCGACTTGATCGATGGCCATGGCTTCCTCCGCGTGCCTTCAGGCATCCGGGGGACGTGGGTGGACCCACTCCTGTGGAGTGCCGGTCCCGAGTGTCCCGCCGAACTGGCAGCGTGTCATGACGGGCCGTCATGACAACACGGGGTCGCGACGGGACACTCGCATCTGCCTCGATCTTCTCGCCAGGGGTGTTCTGCTGGAGCCGAGCACCCACGCGGCCAACGGCACACAACGGAGGACGCTCGACATGACAGATGAGCACACCAAGGGCACCATCAGCAAGGTCACGGGCGAGGTCGAGGAAGGACTCGGCAAGCTGACCGGTAACAGGGAACAGCAGCTTCACGGCAAGGCCAAGCAGGTCCAGGGGTCCGGGCAGGAGGTCCTGGGCGACATCCAGGATGCCGTCCGGGGGCCCAGGGACAAGGACAAGGACAAGGACAAGGACTGACCCGCTGGCCAGCCCATGACCGGCGTCCAGCGTCACGCTCACGACGCCGCCCCGCAGAGGCCCGCGCGGCGTGGGCGTCGGGCGATCCCGACGGCCGGGTCGCGATCGCGGCCTGGAACGGGACGCTCGACTCGACGAAGGCGACCGGGGTCCGGGCCCTCGGACGGTCGGTCACCCTCGGGGTCGTGGGCCTGCCGTCCGGTCGCCTCGGATCACTTCGTCGAGCTCGGCGAGGCGCCGACCCTCTTCCACGGCGGGTTCGGGCTGCTCACGATCGGCAACCTCCGCAAGCCCCGCTTCTGGGCCATGGCGATGCTCGAACGGCTCGGCGAGGAGGAGCTTGCGAGCGAGATCGGCGGCGACGGTGCGGGTTCGCTCGTCGACTCGCGTGGCGGCCCGGGTGGTCGACTCGCCGGGCAACCAGCGGAGCTCGCTACGGAGCCCGGGTGGGCGTGGATCCGGGGGCGGCCTCCAGTCGACTCGATCGCAGCCGGGCGTGATCGAGGATCGCGGCCACGGCGCCGCCGACGTCCAGGTCGGACGTGTCGAGGACGAGCCATCCATCCCCTGCCAGGCGCTCGAGTGCGGGCTCGAGGAAGCTGTAGGCGGTCGGGATGGCCTCGTCGATGTAGGCCCCGGCCTCGCCGGGCGAGCGCGCTGCGTTGCGGCGCCGAGCCTCCGCCTGGTTCGGGAAGAGGACGATCCCCTGTGCCTCGGGCCGGGCGAGGAGCTCCCGGTACTCCGCGAGGCCGTTCGGGTCGTAGAAGTCGTCCAGCACGACGGCGAAGCCGGCCTCGGCGTAGTCGAGCGCCATGCGCACGGCCGCCTCCCGCGCGAGGGCGATCTGCCGCACCAGCTCCGCCGGCCAGTGCTGTCCCGGCAGTGCCAGCCCGGCGACGACCATGTGGCGCAGGTCGTCGACGGGGACGTGGATGCTCCGGGGGAACGTCGCGGCGAGGGCTCGGCTGGTGGTGCTCTTGCCCACCCCCGGGCCCCCGACGACGAGGAAGATCGGCTGCATGGCCGCAGATGGTGCCACGGGTCGCGGGCGCGTGCCGCGGCAGGCGCGTGCGGCGGCCCCCGCGTGCCGCGGCCCGGGCAGGCCCGGCGGGTACGATCCTCACGACCGCCCCGACGAACCGGTCCCACCCGAGGAGGAGCCACCCGTGCACACGCCCGGCGACGGACGCAGCGACACGCCCGGCGACGGCCTTCGCATGTACGACGAGCTGGCCGGCTGGTTCCACCTGCTCACCGCACCCGAGGAGTACGCCGACGAGGCCTCGGTCATCCTCGACCTCCTCCGGGACCACGTCGAGGGCCCGCTGGAGACGCTCCTCGAGCTGGGATCGGGCGGCGGCAACACGGCGTCCCACCTGCGGGCCCACCTGCGTCTGACGCTGACCGACCTCGCGCCGGCGATGCTGGATCTCAGCCGGGGGCTCAACCCTGGCTGCGAGCACCTCCTGGGCGACATGCGGACGCTGCGCCTGGGGCGCGCCTTCGACGCGGTGCTCATCCACGATGCGATCGTGTACATGACGACCGAGGACGACCTGCGGGCCGCGCTCCAGACCGCCTTCGTCCACCTGCGTCCCGGCGGGGCGGCGGTCGTGGCCCCCGACTGCGTCCGCGAGACGTTCCAGCCGAAGACCGACCACGGCGGGCACGACGGCGCCGGCCGGGCGCTCCGCTACCTGGAGTGGAGCTACGACCCCGATCCCGCCGACACGACGACCATCACCGACTTCGCCATCCTGCTGCGCGAGGGGGCCGACGAGGTCCGGGTGCGGTACGACCGCCACGTGACGGGCCTGTTCGCGCGGGCGACGTGGCTCGGCCTGCTCCGCGGCGTCGGGTTCGTCCCGTCGGTCGTGCGCGATCGCTGGGAGCGCGATCTCTTCGTCGGCGTCCGTCCGGCGTCCGCGTAGCCGGGGCGGACGGCCGCAGCATTCGCGCCCGACGTGCCCGACGCGTCAGCGCACCGGCGGCACGGCGGCGCGAGCGCTCGAACAGGCCGGACAGAGGCCCCGGAAGATCACCTGGGCCTCGTCGATCGTGGCGCCGGGGAGATCGGCATCCAGGCACGGGGCTCTCCCCCGCACGCAGGGCACGTCGACGACGGCGCCGCACCCGCGACAGACGAGGTGGTGGTGCCACGAGGCCGCGACCTCGTAGCGGGCCACGCCGGGTCCAGCGTCCGCGACCATCACGACGCCTGCCCCCGCCATGGCGCCGAGGGCGTGGTACAGGCTGGCTCGGGGCAGGGGCGCCCCGGCGTCCTGGAGCGCCCCTGCCACCTCGTCGGCGGTGCGATGCCCGCCGAGCCCGGCGAGCGCGTCGAGCACGGCGATCCGGTGTCGCGTGACGCGGAGCCCGGCGGCGCGAAGGCGGGCAGCCGGGCCCTCGGTCATCGCGTCTGGACGCGGAGCATCCACGCGTGCTTCTGGAGACCGCCCGCGATCTCCAGCAGGATCCCCTGGGTGACGAGGTCGCGGTCACCGATCTCGCCGGCCCGGCGCTCCAGCCGCCCGGCCACCTCGCCGAGGCGTCCGCACATCGCGGTCACGGCGTCGACATCCTTCTGCCAGCCCTTGCCGGCGGCCGGGAGCGGCGTCGCGGAGGCCACCGTCGCCAGGCGGCCGTCGGGCGCGACGTCGAGCGTGGCCAGCCGCTCCGCCACGTCGTCGTACCAGAGGCGGACCGCGTCGGTGATCTCGTCGAGGTGGAGGTGGACCCCGCGGAACTCGGTGCCGGTCACGGTCCAGTGGTAATGCTTCGCCTGGAGGGACAGGTCGATCAGCTCGACGAGGCTGTCCTGGAGCGCGGCGACGGTCGGCCTTCGCGCTCGACGCGGGGGCCTTGGCCTTGGTGGCAGCGGGCATCGGAGGACCTCCTGGGTCATTCTTGGAATTGCCTTCGGGACCGCTCGAGTATACTTCGATTATTGGAGTCTGTCCAATCTGCGAGGAGGGCGTCCGGCGACGGCCGGTCCCCTTCAGCCGGGCCCCGGGAACCAGCGTCCGCCGCGCATCACCCGCCGCACGAGGAGGTCGTCGTCGAGCTCGACCAGGTCGGCCCGCAGGCCGGGCTCCAGGCGGCCCCGATCCGTCACCCCGAGAAGGGCGAGCGGTTCGCGCGTGGCCGCCGCGACCGCACGCGGCAGGGGGACGCCTGAGCGGGCGACGTTGCGGACCGCGGCGTCGAGGGCGATCACCGAGCCCGCAAGGTTGCCGCCCACCGCCAGCACGCAGCGGTCACCGTCGATCAGCACCTCGAGGCCGCCGAGGACGCCCCGGCGAGCCCCCGTCCCGGCGATCGCGACGCAGTCGCTCACGAGGAGGAGCCGGTTCGCCGGCTTCGCCCGCAGGATGAGGGGCCAGACGGATTCGGTGACGTGGTGACCGTCGGCGATCAGCTCGACGTAGGCGTCGTCCTCGAGGAGGGCGGCCACGGCGAGCCCGGGCGCGCGGTGGTCCACGCCGGTCATGGCGTTGAAGAGATGGGTGGTCGTCCGGGCCCCCGCCGCGTACCCCGCGCGCCCCTCCTCCACGGTCGCCGCGGAGTGGCCGAGCGAGGCAGCGACACCCCGGGCCCGCAGCCAGCGGATGAGGTCGAGGGCACCCGGGATCTCCGGGGCGATGGTGGTGATCCGCAGGCCGTCGACGAGCGGCTCCAGGTCGGCCGTCGAGACGTCGGCGGGGACGCGGATGTGGGCCGGGTTCTGGGCGCCCTTCCGGGACGGGTTGATGAAGGGGCCCTCGAGGTTGAAGCCGAGCGGCCCGGCGCCGTCGTCGGGGGCCGCGGGGATCCAGCGGCGGACCCGCTCGGCGAACGCCGCGAGCTCGGCCAGCGGCGCGGTGACCGCGGTCGGCAGGAACGAGGTCACGCCGTGGCGGAGCAGCGCCCGGGCCATCCCGTCGAGTGCTCCGTCGGGGCCCAGCGCATCGTGGCCGCCCCGGCCGTGGACGTGAACGTCGACGAAGCCGGGGGTGATGTACGGGCCGCCCGTCGCGGTCCCGCCGCTCTCCACCTCCGCGATCCGCCCGTCGCGGACGACGATCCGCCCGGGCGCGACCCGGTCCTCGAGGACGAGCCGCCCGGCGACGACGATCTCGCCGGCGCCGCCGGCCCCCGACGATCCGCTCATCCGCTGCCTCCTGGATCCGCGATCGCGGCCCCGATCGGGTACGCGCCGTGCTTCGCGACGGCTTCCCACATGGCCGCGAGGTTCTCCGGCGGGACGTTGGCCTGGACGTTGTGGACGGACGCGAACACGAAGCCGCCGCCGGGGGCGAGGTCGGCGATGCGCCGGGCCACCTCGGCCCGCACCTCCGCCGGCGACCCGCTGCCGAGCACTCGCTGCGTGTCGACACCGCCGCCCCAGAAGACGAGGTCCCGCCCGAAGTCGCGCTTGAGCGCCGCCGTCTCCATGCCCGCCGCGGAGACCTGGACGGGGTTCAGGACGTCCACGCCGATCTCGACCAGGTCGGGCAGCAGCTCGCGGATCGCCCCGCAGGAGTGGAAGAGAATCCGGGCCCGGGTCCGGGCGCGGATGAACGCGAAAAGCTCGGCGTGGAGCGGCTTCACCAGCTCACGGTACGTCCGCGGCGAGAAGAGAGGCGTGGCCTGACCGCCCAGGTCGTCGGCCTCGCCGACGACGTCCACGGCGTCGCCGAGCTCGGGCAGGACGGCGCCCCACCAGGCGATCTTCACCTCCAGGACGCGCTCCATGAGCGCCCGCGCCAGCGCCGGGTCGGCGGCGAGGTCCATGTAGCCGTCCTCGAAGCCGCGGAGGCGGAAGAGCATCTCGGTGAGGCCGGCGCAGACCGACCCGACGTAGGTGGCTCGGCCCTCCTCGGCCACGACGCGGCGTGCCTCCTCGGAAATGCCGGCACGCCGGGCGGCGTCGGCGCCGTCGGGCCAGGCGAAGCGGGCCAGGTGGCCGGCGTCGATCTCACCGCCCAGCGGCGCCGTCGAGGGATCGAACGCGAACGCGCTCCTCGGCATCCGCCGGCGGACGCCCCACTCGTCGTCGTACGCCATCTCCTCGCCGTCGTCGACGAGCTCGCGGCGGTAGCCGCCCGGGCTCCGGGGCTCCACGCCGCGGACGTCGATCCCGAGGAGGTCGAGGACGTCGTCGTCGACGACGGCGAGCTGCTGGGATAGGTCGCCGAGGCGCACGTCGCGCTCGGGCAGCCCGAGCGCGCGCCGCAGCCCTGCGTAGGCGCGGACGTGGATGCCGGTCATGCGGACGGCGCCGAGGTCGCGCGGGACGCGATCCGGCTCGCGGTGCTCGAGGGCGGCCCGGACGCGGGCCCGCGACCCCGTCACGGGTGGGCCTGCTCCCGCGCGATCGGCCGCTCGCGCGCGGCCTCCACCTCGAAATCGACGTCGAGGGCATAGCGGTCCGACGGGTAGCGCGACTCGGTCGACTCCAGGGGCCGTCCGCGGAGGTCGACGATGACACGGCGTTCGACCAGGAGCGGGGTCCCGGGCGGGATGCCGAGGAGGCGCGCGTCGTCCTCGGCTGCGTTCTCGGCGGCGATCGTGGCGCGTCCCCGGGCGGGGACGAAGCCGGCCGCGCGGAGAGCCTCGTGGAGGGATCCTTCCTCGAGGTCGGCGTGCATGACCGCGGCCGCGCAGCGCCCGTGCAGGGTCACCGCCTCGAGGGCGATCGCCTCCTCGCCGGCCATCCGGATGCGGATGAGCGCCACGACGGTCTCGCCGTCCTGCAGGCGCAGGTCCCGGGCCTCGTCGGGCCGCGCCGGGCGGAGCTCACGGCGCAGCAACCGGGAGTGGGGGGTGCGGCCCTGGCGCCGCATCTCGTCGGAGAAGCTCATGAGGCTGTTCGCCCGGCGGTGCGACGGGGGCACCGCGACGAAGCTGCCCCGGCCGGGCTCGCGGTTGATGAGGCCCTCCTCCGCCAGGCGCTGAACGGCGTTGCGGGCCGTCATCCGGCTGACCCCGAACTCGCGGCAGAGCGCGGCGTCCGAGGGGAGCGGGTCGCCCGGCTTGAGGCCCGCGATGCGGGACCGGAGCGCCTGCTCGATCTCGCGGTAGCGGGGAAGGTAGGACCCCGGGATCACGGCCGCGCCTCGTCGGTCCCGGCAGCCCGCGGCGCCGCGTCCCTCGGCGCTGTCACGGCAGCTGCTCCGCCGCTCGCTCGGCGCCGTGGACCGCGGCCCCGATCGCCCCGGCCAGCGTCCCCAGCTCGGCCGCCACGATCTCCACGTCGTCGACCGAGGTGATCGTGACCCGCTTCGCGAGCTCCGCGCGGATCGGGGCGAAGAGGAGCTCGCCGGCCGCCGCGACGCCGCCGCCGATGACGACCCGGTCGGGGGTGACGACGACGACGGCGTTGCTGATCCCGATCCCCAGGTAGCGGCCGACCTCGGCGAGGCCGGCCAGCGCCCGCGGGTCGCCGGCCCGGGCGGCGCCGGACCGCCTCCTCGGGGGTCTCCGTGCCGCAGGCGGCGGCGATCTGGTCGGCCCGGGCGTAGGCCTCGACGCAGCCGCGGTTGCCGCAGCCGCACCACGGTCCGTCGGGGTCGATCGTCTGGTGGCCCAGCTCGCCGCCGGTGCCGTCGTGGCCCTGGTAGACGCGGCCGCCGATGGCGATCACGCCGCCGACGCCGGTGCCGAGGGTGAGCCCGATCATCGACGACGCACCCCGGCCCGCCCCCAGGCGCAGCTCCGCGAGCCCGAAGGCCCGTGCGTCGTTGACGAGGAAGGCCGGGACGCCCGCCGCGGCGGCGATCGGCTCGGCGACGAGGTGGCCGGCCCAGGGGCCCGGGACGTTGGGGAGGAAGCGGGTGCGGCCGGTCGCCGGGTCGTACAGGCCGGGGACCCCGATCCCGATGCTCGCAACGGGCCCCCAGTCGCCGATGGCGGCGAGGGCCACCTCGCCGAGCTGCGCGACGATCGCGTCCGGGACTTCGTCGGGGTCCGGGACGATGCGGCTCGGCACCTGGCCATGGGCGAGCATCCGCCAGGCATCGCCGGACCGCTCCACGACCGCCCACTTGAGGTTCGTGGCCCCCAGGTCCAGGCCCAGGTGGCGCGTCGCCGGACCGGCGCTCATCGTCGCTTCCCTCCCGGCGCCCTCAGGACTCCGCCGTGATGCGGGTGTAGGTGGCCGCGACGGCGACGATGATCGACCCGAAGAGGATCTGGCGCACCGCCTCCGGGAAGCCGAGGGCGGACAGCAGCGACGAGAGGACGGTCAGGATGAGCGCCCCCACGATCGTCCCGCCGAAGCCGCCGCGCCCACCCATGATCGAGGTCCCGCCGATCACCGCGGCCGCAACCGAGGGCAGCACGTACGAGTCGGCGAGCGTGACTGCGGCGATGTTGGTGAGGCCCGCGAGCAGGAAGCCGGCCACCGCGGCCAGGAGCGCCGAGATCACGTAGAGCACGACCAGGACCTGCCACGCACGGGCACCCGACAGGCGCGCCGCGACCGGGTTGTCGCCGACCGCGTAGAGCAGCCGGCCATACCCGGTGCGCCGCAGGGAGAACAGGATCAGGGCGGCCAGCGGGACGAAGACGAGGAGGCTGTTGGGCACGATGCCCAGGGACAGGCCCGACCCGAGCCACCGGAACAGGTCGGGAACCCCGGCCCCGGTCTGGACCATCTGCAGCTGCCACACGTTCGCGAAGCCCAGCACGACCAGGCTCATGCCCAGGGTCATGATCAGCGGGTGGACCCGGAACACGCCGACGCCGATGCCGGTGGCGAGCCCCGCAAGGCCTGCGGCAGCGAGCGCGACGACGATCCCGAACGGCACACCGGAGCCAGCGGCGAGCGTCGCCACGAGGAAGCCGGACATCGAGGCGACCGCGCCGACCGAGAGGTCGATCCCGCCCGTCAGCATCGTCAGCGTCTGGCAGCCGGCCAGGATCGCCAGGATCACCGCCGCGCGCAGGATGACGCCGGCCCACTCGGGGTTGACCATGCCCGGCCGCACCAGCTGGATGACGACGACCAGGACGCCGAGCAGGCCGATCAGCGGGACGATCGGCCGATCGCGGAAGAGACCGCGCCAGGCGGTCCAGGTAAGCCACGGGTTTCGGGTGCGGTCCGGGCGCGTGGTCTCGCTCATGCGCGGCTCCGTCGCAGCTGGACAAGGCTGCCGACCATGACCACGCCGATCAGGATGAGCCCCTGCGCGACGACCGCGAGGTTGGGGTCGAAGTTGAGGAACGTCATGTCGGTCCGGATCAGCTGGAGGATGACGACGCCGACCATCGGCCCGAACACGCCCCCCCGGCCACCGGCAAGGCTGACGCCGCCGAGGACGACCGCGGCGACGCTCATGAGCGTGTAGGGCCCCGGCACGGGCGTCCCGATCCCGGTGCTCGCCGTGAGGGAGAGGCCACCGAACGCCGCGAACAGGCCCATGAACACGTAGGCGGCGATCCTGGTGCGTCCGACCGAGACACCGCTCCGGAACGCGGCCAGCCGGTTGCTGCCGATCGCGTAGATCGAGAGGCCGAGCCGGGAGCGCCGCAGCGGGATCCAGATCACGCCCACGATGACGACCAGGACGACCGCCGCCTTGGGGACGAAGTCCACGACCAGCGATCCGAGGACGAGCTGGCGCAGCCAGTCCACGGAGTCGCCACCGGGCGTCTTGAGGACGAGGAGCGCGCAGCCGGCCCACACGAACGACATCGCCAGCGTCACGACGATGTCCGGCACGCGGGTGATCACGACGAGGATGCCGTTGACGGCACCGAGCGCGAGGCCGATCAGGAGGACGCCGATGACCACGGCGATCCCGAGCTCCTCGCTCTGGCCCTCCATGAGCGAGGCAGAGATGACGCTCGTCAGGGCCATGATCGAGCCGATCGAGAGGTCGATCCCGCCCGAGATGACGACGATCGCCTGGGCGACGGTGGCGAGCGCCAGCGGCAGCACGGAGATGGCCAGGCCCTGGATCCCGGGCACGCCGTAGCTCGGCTGGATGATCTTCGTGAAGGCCAGGAGGGCGGCCAGGAAGCCGAGCAGCCCGAGCGTCCACGCGTTGCGCCGCGCCCACGAGGCGAGCGCGTCGGTCGGACGACTGCGGGCGGCTTCGGTGTAGGTCGTGGCGCTCATGCGTCGCCCTTCGGCCGGTCGGGCCGCTCGCTCTCGCCGGGCGCGACATCGCGGATGGGATCGGCATGGGCCGCGACGGCCTCGGCCGCGAGCTCCTCAGGCATCGCCGCGTCTGACTGGAGGTTGTACGCCGCGCGCAGGAGGGCCGCCTCGTCCGCCTCGGCCGCGTCGATCTCCGCCACCACGCGGCCGCCGAAGATCACGATCGCCCTGTCGCAGACCAGCTGGACCTCCTTCAGCTCGGACGTGTACAGCAGGACCGCGGCGCCGGCCTCGGCGAGATCGCGGAGCAGCACGTAGACCTGGTTCTTGGTGCGGATGTCGATCCCACGGGTCGGGTCGAAGCAGAGCATCGTCTGCACGCCCCCGGCCACCCAGCGGGCGATCGTCACCTTCTGCTGATTGCCGCCCGAAAGCCGTCGCACCTCGCCCCCGGCCCGGGCGTCGATCTGCAGGGTCGCGACGGCGCCGTCCACCTTCCGCCGCTCGCCACCCAGGTCGATCGGGCCCCACCGGCGGAGGCGGGCCGTGGACGGCAGGGCGATGTTCTCGCGGACCGAGCGCTGCATCAGCAGGGCTTCGGCTCGATCCGCCGCGACATACACCAGGCCGGCCCGGATCGCGTCGGCAGGGTGGTGGAACGAGACGGGCGCACCGTCCACGAGCAGCTTGCCGCCGCTCGGGCGCGCCGACCCGGCCAGGATGTCGAACAGCTCGTCCTGGCCCTGGCCTTCGAGCGCGACAACGCCGAGAACCTCGCCCGGGTAGAGGTCGAACGAGGCGTCGTGGAGCTTCTGGCCGAACGCGAGCCCGCGTGCCGCCACACGAGGCTGCGCACCCGAGGCTCGCGCGCCGGTCGCGGCCGTGGCAGCCGCCCGCGCGGGCACCCCCTTGACGATCTCGCCGAGCATGAGCTCCACGATCCGCTCCTCGGAGCCCTCGGTCACGTCCACGACGCCGACGGTCTCGCCCTCGCGCAGCACGGTCGCCCGGTCGCAGACGGCGGCGATCTCGATCATCCGGTGCGAGATGAAGATGACGGAGCGGGCGCCGCCGCGGTGGCGGCCGATGACCTCGAGGACGCGCTCGGTGAGGTTTGCGGGCAGCGCCGCAGTCATCTCGTCGAGCATCAGGACGTCCGGCTCGACGGCAAGGGCGCGGGCGAGGTCGATGATCCGGAGCGAGGCCAGCGGCACGCCCCGCGCCAGGATCGACAGGTCGAGGTCCGCCAGGCCGAGCTCGCCGAGCCAATGGCGGAACGGCTCCACCGGCGTCTCGGTCAGGCGCAGGTTGGCGCGGATGTCCAGGTCCGGGATGAGCGCCGGCTCCTGGTAGACGGAGATGAGCCCGCCACGGCGGGCCTCGGCCGGGTTGTGGACGGTCCGCTCCCGGCCGCGGATGGCAATCCGTCCCGCGTCGGGGTTCACGGCACCCGTGAGGACCTTGACGAGCGTGCTCTTGCCGGCGCCGTTGGCACCCATGAGCGCATGGACCTCACCCGGGCGCACGGCGAGCGAGGCGGCCTTCAGCGCCACGACGGCGCCGTACGTCTTGGAGACGCCCGTGGCCTCGAGCAGGAGGTCCGTGGTGGTCAGGGTCATGGGTCCCTGGTGCGGGTGCTGGTGTGAGACGGGGGGTGCCGGCGCGCCGGCACCCCCCGTTCGTCCAGGGTCAGCGCGGGTGACTACTCGTCGCCCGGGCCCTTGCAGTCGATTGCCTGCTCGGGGGTGTAGGTCGTCCAGCCCTCGATCGTGAGGCCCAGCGGCCACGTCGGATCGAGGCCCTCGACGAGCCAGGACTCGAGCGTGGCCCGGCCCTCGTCGTTGTCGTCGGCTGCGACCACCGGCACCAGGAGCACGGTGTTCGGCTGCGGCGCCGAAGGATCGGTCTCGACCTTCTCGTCCTGGAGGAGCTTGAGCGCCAGGCTGATGCCCGCGCCGCCGACGGCGGCGGTGTTGGTGACGGCCGCGCCCTCGAGGCCGGCGAAGCCCTCCTCGTCGAGGAGCTGGTTGACGAAGCCGCCGCGGTCCGCGCCGACGACCGGCACGAACTCCTTGCCGGCGGCCTTGATGGCATCGACGATTTCCTGGTCCATGCCCGACGTCCAGATGCCCTGGGTGTCGTCGTACTTGCCGCTGGCGATCCAGTTGTTCATGAGCTCGGTCGCCTTGGCCGAGTCCCACTGCGTGTGCTCGCCGTCGATCGTCGGCAGGACCTTGATGTCCGGGAACTCGGCCAGGGCCTTCTGGAAGCCGGTGTGGCGGTCCGTGTCGGCCGGGTGGCCGGCGAAGCCGCGCATGTAGTAGACGTTGCCCTTGCCGCCGAGCTTCTCGAACAGCCACTTGGCGCCGAGGTACGCGTACTCGACCTGGTTGTTGTACAGGTTGTAGGTGTCAGGGTTGGTCACGAAGGCGTCGACCGAGACGGTGATGATGTCAGCGGCCTTGGCCTCCTCGAGGGCCGGGTTCAGGGCCTCGGGGTCGTTCGGGTTGAAGACGATCGCGTCCACACCCTTCGCGATCAGGTCGCGGAGGTCCTGGAGCTGGCCCGCGGCGTCCGTGTTGCGGTGGATCGTGGTGAGCGTCTCGACCTTGCCGGACGAGAGCGCCTCGGCCTTGGCGGTGCAGACCTGCTCCTCGCGGAAGCCGTTGCCGACGCCGCCGCCGTTCGAGTACCCGATGTTGAACTTGTCGCCATCGCCGCCGCCGCCGCAGGCGCCGACGACGATGGCCAGGCCCGCGAGGCCGACGACGAGCCGGGCCACGCGAGATCGCTTGTCGAACATTCACTCCTCCTCGTGCGCCGGCGCCCGGTGTGGGGCTGCCGGCCAGCAAACTGGTACCACGGGTATGGGAGCTACCGCAGGTTGGTCCGTCGCACCTCCTGTTGTGCGGGGTCTGCGTTCCCCTGCTGGATGATCGCACGCGCGAGACGCCTCGCGTGCTCCCGGTAGGCCCCTTCGAAGAGGTCCCGGGACCGCTCCGGCCCCACCACCGATGCCCGCGTGAGGACGGGCGGCATCGCCCCTCGCGTGGAACGATACGCTGCATCGACCGGGCGCATCAGTACGCGCCCCCTTCCCCGGCCGCGGCCGGCCCCCTGCCGGCCTTGCGGGCCCGGAAGTCGTCGATGATCGTCTTCGTGGCCGTGGCCCCGATCCGGGTGACGCCCAGCGCCATCACGGCCAGCAGCGCGTCGAGCGTCCGGACGCCGCCGGCCGCCTTCACCTGGATGTGCGGCGAGGTGTTCGCCCGCATCAGGGCGAGGTCCGCGTGGGTTGCCCCACCCGGGGCGAAGCCGGTCGAGGTCTTCACGAAGTCCGCCCCGGCCGCCTCGGAGAGCCGGCAGGCCCGGATCTTCTCGTCGTCCGTGAGGTAGGCGTTCTCGAAGATGACCTTGACGATCGCCCCGCCGGCGTGGCCGACCGCGACGACGGCCGCGATGTCCGCCCGGACTTCCTCGTCGCGCCCGGACTTGAGCGCCCCGATCGGGATCACCATGTCGAGCTCGGTCGCGCCGTCGGCCAGGACCTGCTGGGCCTCGAAGACCTTCGTCTCCGTGCGGTGGTTGCCGTGGGGGAAGCCGATCGTCGTCCCGACGGCCACGTCGGCCCCCGCGAGGATCCGGCCGGCGCGCCAGACGTCGGCCGGGCGCACGCAGACGGACGCCACATCGTAGGCCGCCGCCAGGCGGCAGCCCGTCTCGACGAAGGCGTCGTCGAGCTCCGGCCGGAGGAGGGAGTGATCGATCGTCTTGGCGATGTCGCGCTCGGTCACCCGGCCGAGCAGGTCGGCCAGGAGCTCCGGCGTCAGCTCCGCCGGGGAGCGGGGGGCCGTGACCTCGGCCCAGGAGGGAGTCGGGGTGCTCACTTGCAGTACGGCCGCAGGACGTCGCGGGCGATGAGGAAGCCCTGCTTGACCTTCTCGTCGGTGCCCTCGAAGCGGCGGTCCTCGTGCTCGATGATGCAGTCGCCCTCGTAGCCGGCCCGGTAGAGCTCACCGAAGACGACCGTCCAGTCGACCTCCCCGAGGCCCGGGATGCGCGGGATCTGCCAGCCCATCCCCATCGAGAGGATGCCGCGCTCGTAGAGGCCGTCGCGGTCGATCATCAGGTCCTTGGCCTGGTAGTGGAGGACGTGGGGGCCGAACTCCTTGAGGAAGCGGCCCGTGTCGATCATCTGCAGGACGAGGTGCGACGGGTCGAAGTTGAGCCCGATCGTGTCGCCCCACTGCTCCAGGATCCGGCGCCACATGCGGGGCGTCGTGGCGATGTTGTGCCCCCCCGGCCACTCGTCGTAGCTGAAGATCATGGGGCAGTTCTCGAGCGTGACCTTCACGCCCTGGTCCTTCGCGAACGCCACGATGTCCGGCCAGACGCGGAGCGCCTCCTCCCAGTTCTGGTCCTGGTTCTTCGCCGCGTCGCCGCCCATGAACGTGTTGACGAGGGGGATCCCCATCTTCCGCGCGGCGACCATGACGGCCCGCAGGTGGCCGATCACCTGATCGCGGTGGGCCGGATCCGGGTGGAGCGGGTTGGGGTAGAAGCCGAGGCCGGAGATCGCCAGCCCCTTGCTCGCGATCTCGTCGACGATCTCGGTCGCCTGGCCGTCGGAGAGGTTGACGACGTCGATGTGGCTGGTGCCCGCGTAGCGGCGGGTCGGGCCCGAGGTGCGCGGCCAGCAGGCGATCTCGAGGACCTCGAAGCCGGAGGCGGCCGCCCAGTCGGCGACCTCCATCAGCGGCGTCTCCGGGAAGGGGGCGGTCAGGAAACCGAGCTTCATCGCGGTGCTCCCTCAGCGTGGGCGGTGCGGTCGGACAGCTGGGACGGTTCTGCGTCAGGGTGTGCGGCCGACCTCGACCCAGCGGCCCTCGCGGGCGCTGGTGGCGATGGCGTCGTTGACGAGCATCTCGTCGTGGCCGTCGGCGAAGGTCGGGTAGATCGGGCGCTCGGCCGGACCGCCGGCCGCCACGTCGGCGTAGACCGCGCGATAGAGCGCCTTGAAGGTGTCGGCGAAGCCCTCCACGTGGCCGCCGGGCAGGCTCGCCGCGGCAACGCCGGCCGGGTTCATCAGGGCCGGGTTCCGGAGCAGGATCTCGTTGGGGCGTTCGCGGTTGCCGAGCCAGAGCTCGTCGGGCCGTTCGGAATCCCAGGCCGCGGCCGCGGTCGACCCGTCGATCTCCCACTGCAGGGAGTTCTTGCGCCCGGCGCTCACCTGGGAGATCGCGACCGCGCCGCGCGCCCCGCCCTCGAAGCGGATGAGGATCGTCGCCGCATCGTCGGTGACCATCTCGCGGGGGATCGTGTTCGCCGCGCGCTCCGTCGAGAAGGTCTCCACGGGGCCGGCCGGCTGGTGGCGAACCTTGACGAACGTGGCGAGGTCGGCCATGACGCTCTCGATGCGCCGCCCGCCGACGAAGCTCACCAGGTCGAGCCAGTGGCTGCCGATGTCGCCCGACGGCCCGCAGCATCCCGCCCTCGGCCGGGTCCAGGCGCCAGTTCCAGTCGGTGTCGAGGAGGAGCCAGTCCTGGAAGTAGTGGCCGGTGACCAGGCGGACGTCCCCCAGGCCGCCCTCCGCCACGAGGCGGGCCGCGTGCTGGTTCAGCGGGTAGAAGCGGATGTTGAAGTTGACGGCGTTGACGACGCCGGCCTCCCGGGCCAGGCGCACGAGCTCCGCCGACTCCGCCGACGTCGTGGCCAGCGGCTTCTCGCAGACGACGTGCCTGCCGGCGGCAAGAATCCGCCGCACCTGCGGGAAATGGAGCGCGTTCGGGGAGGTGACGTGGACGACCTCGACTCGCTCGTCGGCCAGCATCTCCTCCATGGAGCCGTAGGCGCGGGGGAGCCCCAGGTCGGCGGCCCGCTTCGCGCCGTGCTCCGGGGAGACCTCCAGGAGCCCGTGGATCCGGATCCCGAGCCGCCGGAGCGC
The DNA here is from genome assembly GCA_963709605.1 of uncultured Chloroflexia bacterium. Taxonomy (GTDB): domain Bacteria; phylum Chloroflexota; class Limnocylindria; order Limnocylindrales; family CSP1-4; genus CTSoil-043. The sequence goes on from CAVPWX010000007.1 coordinate 656,102, forward strand.
CTCGATGTGCACGCTGCCGATGAAGCCGCTGCCGATGACGGCGGCGCCGATGTCGCTGATGCGTCTCATGCGGGCATCCCTCGGGCGTGCGGAATTGCCGGCCAAACGTCTAGACGGCTAGACGAGATTCTAGCGAAGCCCTCGGGGCGCCACAAGCCGAATCCGCGGCTCTGCGCGGCACATCCCGGGACCGCCGTCACGTGGCAGACTGGCCGACGACACCCCCGCCACCAGCCGAGCCGCAGGTGCCGAGCCCGGAGATCATCGATGCACTTCGCCACCACGCCCGACGAGGTCCGCGCGATCACCGACGAGACCCTCGCCGCCGCGGACGCCCTCGTGGCCGCGGCCGTCGGGGCGGGCGGGGCGGCCACCTTCGAAGCCGTCCTCCTGCCGCTCGACGAGGCGCAGGCCCGCGTCGCGGCCGGCTACGCCGCGGGCGCGTTCCTGGGCTACGTGCACACCGACCCGGCGATGCGCGACGCCGGCCGGGAGGCCGAGGAGCGACTCGACCGCTGGCGGGTCGACCTACCCTTCCGCGAGGACATTGCCGCGGCCGTCTTCGCCTTCGCCGCGAGCGCTGACGCCGCCGGCCTGGCGGGCGAGCGGGCCCGCTTCCTCGACCGGCTCGTCCGCGACCTGCGCCGGGCCGGCCACGCCCTGGATCCCGCGACGCGGGCGGAGGTCCGGTCCCTCGAGCTGCGCCTGGTCGAGCTCCAGACCGCCTTCCAGCGGAACATCGACGAGTTCGAGGACGGGCTCGACCTCACCCGGGAGGAGCTGGACGGCCTCTCCGACGACTTCGTGGCCGGCCTGCGGCCCGGCGCCCTGCCGGGGACCCACCGTGTCAGCCTCGACGCCCCGGAGCTCTTCCCGTTCCTGGAGCAGGCCCGCCGCCGCGATCTCCGTCGCGAGATGGAGCTCCGGGAGTTCAACGCGGCGCGGGCCGCCAACGAGCCGATCCTGGCCGAGGCGCTCGAGATCCGGCGCCGTGTCGCCGGCCTCCTGGGGTACCCGTCCTGGGCCCACTACGCCATCGAGGTGAAGATGGCCCGCGACCCGGACGCGGTGCGCCGCTTCTACGGCGGCCTCCTGTCGCCACTCCGGGCGCGCATGGCCGACGAGGTCGCCCGCCTCGAGGAGATCCTCGGCGCGGAGGACGAGAAGCCGCCGCTGCGGACATGGGACTGGCGCTACTGTGACACGGCCCTCCGCCGGCGCGACTACGACGTCGACCCGGACGAGCTCCGCGCCTACCTGCCGCTCGAGGCGGTCCTCGAGGGGCTGCTCGCGCTCTGCGCCGAGGTGTTCGGCCTCGTCTTCGAGCGTCTCGAGGATGCAGCCGCCTGGCACCCCGACGTCCTGCGCTATCGCGCCCACGACGCCGCGACCGGCGGGGAGATCGGGGACGTGCTGATGGACCTCCACCCGCGCGACGGGAAGTACGGCCACGCAGCCGCCTGGGCGCTGGTGCCGGGGCGGCGCCTCCCGGACGGCACCTACCAGCGGCCACTGACGGCGATCGTCGCGAACCTCCCGAAGCCGCAGTCCGCGCGCCCGGCGCTCCTCGGCCACAGCGACGTGGTGACCCTCTTCCACGAGTTCGGCCACGTCCTCCACGCGACCCTCACCCGCGCGGAGCTGGTCCGCTTCTCCGGCGGCGAGACGGAGGGCGACTTCGTGGAGGCCCCCAGCCAGATCCTCGAGCACTGGGCCTGGGAGCCCGACGTCCTGGCCCGCTTCGCCCGCCACCACGCGACCGGCGAGCCGATCCCGCGGCGGCTGGTGGAGCGGCTCGTGGCGAGTCGCGACCTCGACGTGGCGCTGAAGACGCTGCGCCAGTGCTACCTCGGGATCGTCGACCTGGACCTGCACGGGCCGGAGGAGCGCCGCGACATCGCCGCGGTCGATCGCGCCGCCTTCGCCGCGTGGGGCCTGCCGTACCACGAGGGGACCCTCTACGTCTGCCAGTTCGGCCACCTGGTGGGCGGCTACGACGCCGGCTACTACGGGTATCTCTGGTCGAAGGTCTACGGGGACGACATGTTCGGGCGGTTCCTGGCCGAGGGCGTGACGTCGCCGGCCGTGGGGGCGGCCTACCGCCGCGAGATCCTGGAGCCCAACGGCACCCGGGACGGGATGGACCTGCTCCGGGCGTTCCTGGGGCGTGACCCATCGCCGGCGACGTTCCTGCGGCTCCTGGGGATCGAGCCGGCCGGGACGGGCTGAGCGGCGCCCCGCGCCCGGGACCCGGCGCCGCTACAGCGCCTTGACCGCGGTGATGAGCTGGGCGATGCCCTCCTTCGCGTCGGCGAAGAGCATCCCCGTCTTGGGGTTCGAGTAGAGCTCGTTGTCGATGCCCGCGTAGCCGCGGCCCATCGAGCGCTTGATCACGATGATCGACTTGGCGTGGTCGACGTTGAGGATCGGCATCCCCGAGACCGGGTTGCCCGGGCGGCGGGCCGCCGGGTTCGTCACGTCGTTGGCGCCGATCACGAGGGCCACGTCGCAGCGGTCGAAGTCGGGGTTGATCTCGTCCATCTCCCGCAGCTGCGGGTAGGGCACGTTGGCCTCGGCGAGGAGGACGTTCATGTGGCCCGGCATCCGCCCGGCCACGGGATGGATGGCGTACCGAACGTCGACGCCCTTCTCCTCGAGCATCTCGGCGAGCTCGCGGACGGCGTGCTGCGCCTGGGCGACGGCGAGACCGTAGCCCGGGACGACGATGACGCTGCTGGCGTAGGCCAGCTGGATCGCGACGTCGTCGGCGCCGATGGAGCGGACCGACCCGCCCGCGCCGCCGGCCGCCCCGACCTCGCCCTCGCCGCCGCCGAACCCGCCGATCATGATGTTCAGGATCGAGCGGTTCATCGCGTCGGCCATGAGCTTGGTGAGGATGGCGCCGGACGCGCCGACGAGCGCGCCCGCGATGATCAGGATCGGGTACTCGAGCACGAAGCCGGCCATCGCCACTGCCGTGCCGGTGAAGGCGTTGAGGAGCGAGATCACGACCGGCATGTCGGCCCCGCCGATCGGCAGGACCATCGTGATGCCGAGCATGAGCGCGGCGGCCACGATCGCGCCAAGGACGAGGAGGGCGACGGTCGGGTCGAGCACCACGGTCCCGGCGGCGCCCAGCACGAGGACCCCGGTGCCGGCGATCACGCCCAGCGCCACGAAGACCGTCAGCGGCCGGGTGAAGGGCAGGATGATCGGCTTGCCGCTGACCACGCCCATGAGCTTGCCCGACGCGAGGAGCGAGCCGGTGAAGGTCACCGAGCCGATCACGACGTCGAGCACGACGAAGATCGTGGTCGAGACGGCAACGCCGCCGCCGCCGGTCAGGCGGATGAAGTCCTCGATCGCGACGAGCGCGGCCGCGCCGCCGCCGACCGCGTTGAAGAGCGACACCAGCTGCGGCATGTTCGTCATCGGGACCGTGCGAGCGGTCAGCAGGCCGAGCCCGCCGCCGACGCCGAAGCCGACAATGATGATCGCCCAGGCGATCGCGCCGAGGCCTTCCTCGCGAAGGACGAGGCCGACGAGGGTCGCGCCGATCGCGACGGTCATGCCGCCCGCGGACAGGAGGTTGCCGTTCCGGGCGGTGGCCGGTGAGTTCATGAGGTGGAGGCCCAGCACGAAGCAGACGGCGCCGGCGAGCTGGGCGAGGAAGACGAGGGTCTGGAGGGTCTCGCTGTCCACCACGGCCCCCGTCAGGACTTGCCCTCGGCCCTGGGGGCCGCGGGCTTCTTCCTGAACATCTGGAGCATCCGGTCGGTGACGACGTAGCCGCCGACGACGTTCATGGCGCCGAAGGCCATGGCCACGAACGCGAGGAGGTACCCCAGCGGGTCCTTCGCCTCGGCCGCGATGACCATGGCCCCGATGACGATGATCCCGTGGATCGAGTTGGCCCCCGACATCAGGGGCGTGTGGAGGGTCGCGGGGACCTTGGCGATGACCTCGAAGCCGACGAGGATCGAGAGGGTGAAGATCGTGAGCGCGACGAGCAGCTCGTTCACGAGGCCGCACCTCCGGCGGCGGCGGGCTCGAGGAGCTTCGCGGTCGCCGGCTGGACGACCTTCCCGCCGTGGGCGATGAGGACGCCAGCCGTGATCTCCTCCTCCGGGTCGAGGATGAGCTGGCCGTCCTTCACGAGGTGCAGCAGCAGCGCCTGGAGGTTACGGGCGTAGAACTGGCTGGCGCTGATGGGCAGGGTGGCGGGGAGGTTGTCCGGGGCCAGGATCGTGACGTCGCCGTCGGTGACCACCGTCTCGCCGACCTTCGAGAGCTCGCAGTTGCCACCGAGGGAGCTGGCCGCCATGTCCAGGATCACCGAGCCGGGCTTCATCGCGTGGACCGCGTCGGCGGTGACGAGCACCGGCGGCTTGCGGCCGGGGACCTGGGCGGTCGTGATCACCACGTCCATCCCGGCGATCACGCCGTTGAGCTCGGCCTGCTGGGCCGCCCGCTCCTCGGCCGTCAGCTCGCGGGCGTAGCCGCCCGTGCCGGTGGCGTCGATCGCCGTCTTGAGCGTGACGAACTGGGCGCCGAGCGACTCGGCCTGCTCCTTCGTCTCGGGGCGGACGTCGTAGGCCTTCACCACCGCGCCGAGCCGGCGCGCCGTCCCGATCGCCTGGAGGCCGGCGACGCCGATGCCGAGGATCAGCACGTTCGCCGGCTTCGCCGTCCCGGCCGCCGTCGTCAGGAGCGGGAAGTAGCGCCCGAACGCCTCGGCGGCCACGAGGACGGCCTTGTAGCCGGCGATGTTCGCCTGCGAGGAGAGGACGTCCATCGACTGCGCCCGGGACAGCGTCCGGGGGATCGCGTCGAGGCTGATGGCCGTCACGCCGTGGTCGGCGAGCGTCTTCATCAGCGCGGGCTCGATGAGCGGGGTCAGCAGCCCGACGAGCGCCTGCCCGGCACGGAGCCTGCCGACCTCGGCCGGGTCCGGCTTCTGGACCTTGACGACGCAGTCGGCCCGGCTCCAGGCCTCGTCGCCCGAGACGAGCGTCGCGCCCGCCTCCTCGTACATCGCGTCGGTGAACGACGCGGCTGTCCCGGCTCCGCGCTCCACGAGGATGTCGATCCCGGCCGCCTTCAGCTTCGGAAGGACGTCCGGGACCAGGGCAACGCGGCGCTCGCCGGGCAGCGTCTCTTTCGGAACGCCGACCTTCATGTGGGCTCCCTGGGGTGGCTGATCATGGCCCAGCCGGGCTCGGCGCGCACGCCAGATCAGCAATGCGCCGCGCTGGGCCGCGGTAAGGATAGCGCGTGGACCGTCCCGATCCCCGCTCCCTCTTGGCTTCGAACGGCGCGATCCGGCGGATGGGCCGGCGCGAACGTAGGGGCAGCGGGCACGCCGTCCGCTCACCCGCCCGCGCCGCACAGGAGGCCCCACCGCCATGACCGATCCCACCGTCCCGGCCAACGTCACGATCACCGTCCGCGACAACGGCAACCTCCGCGTGGCGGGGCCGATCACCCTCCTCGACGGCGAGGGGAACACCTTCGAGGTGGAGGCCGGCAAAGCCGTCTTCCTGTGCCGCTGCGGCGGCTCCGCAACGAAGCCCTTCTGCGACAGCTCCCACCGGACGAACGGCTTCGCCAGCGCGGTGCGGGCCGGCGGCGGGGAGGCGGTCTGACGCCCACCCCGCGCGTTGCCGGAGACGGCGGCGCCGGGGAAGCCGGCTGACACTCGTTCCGCGGCGGTCGGTCACAATCGGCGGGTGACTGACGGCCTCCGCGAGCTCTCGGCGGACATCCTGCTCACGCTTCTCTTCGGGGCGGCGTTCCTCGTCCTGTTCGGTCTCCACCGCTGGGACCTCCGACGGCGGCGCCGGCGGGTCGCCGCGATCAGGGCGGCGGGCGACTACGGGCCCAACAGCGCGGAGGTGACCGCCGTGATCGCCGCCGCCGAAGCCCTGGACGCGGCGGCCGCCCGGGACCTCGCCGCCGGCCGACGTCTTGCCTTCGAGTGGGATCCGCGCCTGGAGAAGGTCCCGAAGGCGGCCCGGCTGGCGCGCGACCGGGCATTCGCCAGCGAGCGCGACGACGTCGCCCGGGCGGCTGCCGAGGCGGCCCGCGAAGCGGCGGCCGGCGCCCTTGCGGCGGCCGACGTGGACCCGCGCGTGCGATCGGAGGCCGCCGAGTGTGCCGCCGAGACGGCCGGCGCGATCGTCGCCGTCGAGCGAATCCCGTCCGTCGAGTTCCGGATGCTGACCCGCGCGTGGCGGACGGTCATGGGCCCCGTCGGGGTCGCCCCGCGCCGGGAGCCCTGAGCCTCCTCCAGCCACCACCGCACCCCCTGCCGGGGAGCCCGCCGAACGCCTACCATGGCGCGCACGGCAACGCCGCTCGGGAGGTACCAGCGATGACCGACGAACCCCAGCTCACCCCCGCGCTCGAGGCGGCCGCCCGCCGGCGTCGCGAGCTCCGCGAGGCCCTCGTCGCCTTCGAGGACGCGCTCGCCTCGCCGTTCCGCGACATCGAGAGCTGGCGTCTCGAGGTGACGGAGCACCTCGACGCCCTCCGCGGGGCGTTCGTCGTCCACGTCGAAGAGACCGAGCATCCGGGCGGCCTGTACGACGAGATGGAGAACGTCGCGCCCCACGTCGCTGCCAGGGCGAAGCGGCTCCGCGCGGATCACCCCCGGATCACGGAAGCGCTCGCAGAGGGCGCGAGGCGCCTGGCGGGCCACCTCGCCTCCGAAGCCGACGTCGACGCCGTCCGCGACGACCTCGAGCGGATCATGTTCCGCATCGTCCGCCACCGCCAGGGCGGCGCGGACCTCGTCTGGGAGGCCTACGCGATCGACATCGGCGCCGCCGGCTGACCGATGCCGGGGAATACGCCACCGCCGCGCGCGGATCCCCTCGCCCCGCTCCTGGCGGGCGGCGGCCCGATCATCGTCGACGGCGGCCTTGCCACCGAGCTGGAGGCGCTCGGCCACGACCTCGCCGACCGCCTCTGGTCCGCCCGCCTCCTGGCCGACGAGCCGGAGGCGATCGTCGCGGCACATCTCGCGTACTTCCGGGCCGGGGCGCGCATCGCGATCACGGCCAGCTACCAGGCATCGTTCGGGGGCTTCGCGGCCCGCGGGATCGGGCGCGCGGAGGCTGCCACGCTGCTCGCCCGCAGCGTGGAGCTGGCGGCCGCGGCCCGCGCCCGCTACAGGGTCGAGTGCGCTCCGGCGGACCCGGGTCCGCTCCTCGTCGCCGCGTCGGTCGGGCCGTACGGCGCGTCTCTCGCCGACGGATCGGAGTACCGGGGGCGCTACGGGCTGGACCGCCGCGCCCTTCGCGACTTCCACCGCGAGCGCATCCGCGTCCTGTGGCAGGCCGGCCCGGACCTGCTCGCCTGCGAGACGATCCCCGACATCGTCGAGGTGGGAGCGCTGGCCGACCTGGTCGAGGAGGCGGAGGCGGTCGGCTGGCTGGCGCTCTCCTGCGCCGACGGCGGGCATCTGCGCGACGGAACGCGCGTCGAGGAGGCGGCCGCGATCGCCGATGCGACGCCCGGCCTCGACGCGGTCGGGGTGAACTGCACGGCGCCCGAGCATGTCGAGGAGCTGGTCCGGCGGATCGCCGCGGTCACGACGAAGCCGATCGTCGTCTACCCGAACTCCGGCGAGGGGTGGGACGTCGCCGGCCGCCGGTGGGTCCCGGCGACCGGGCCGACCGTCGACGCCGCCACGGCCCGGACCTGGGTCGCCGCCGGCGCGCGGCTCGTCGGGGGCTGCTGCAGGGTGGGCCCGGACCGGATCGCCGAGCTGGCCGGCGCGTTCGGCGGCTGAGCGGCCCGCGAGCCCGTCCCCCGGCCGGCCGCCTCCAGGGCCAGGGCCGGCCGCCTGCCCGGCGAGGGCCGGAATCGGGCCGAAGGTCCCTGTCGCCGACCGCGGGTGACCGGCCACCCTCGCACCGTGGGATGGTGTGCCCAACGCACCGTGAGGCCGGAGGAGGCGCGATGACCGAGCCGCGCACGACGCCGGAGGCGGCGCCCGCCGCGCCGCCCGCCACGCCGCGCTGGGACCGGCTCGGCCCGGCGACCGCGGCGCGCCTGGAGGAGGCCGCCCTCGAGATCCTCGAGAGGACGGGCGTCGAGATCCCGGTGCCGGAGGCTCTGGACCTGCTCCGCACCGCGGGGGCGGCGGTCGACGGGTCGCGTGTCCGGATCCCGGAGCGCCTCGTGACCCGGGCCCTGGAGGCCGCCCCGAAGGAGGTCGCCCTCCACGACCGGGCCGGCCGCCCGGCCATCGCGCTGGCCGGGAACGCCGCCTTCTTCGGCCCCGGCTCGGACTGCCTGAACATCCTCGACCACCGGACCGGCGAGCGACGCCGGGCGACCTCCGCCGACCTCCGGGAGGGCCTCGCCCTCGCCGACGCCCTCCCGAACATCGACTTCGTGATGTCCATGTTCCTGCCCGCCGACGTCGACCAGACCCTCGCCGACCGGCACCAGGCCGCGGCGATGCTGGCCCTGACCCGGAAGCCCATCGTCCTCGTGACCTACGAGCTGGCGGGGATGCTCGACGCGTTCGAGATGGCGGAGCTCGTGGCGGGAGGCCGGGAGGCCCTCGCCGAGCGGCCGCAGATGGCCGTCTACATCAACGTGACCCGCGGACTCCTGTGCAACGAGGACGCCGTCCGCAAGCTCCTCGTCTGCGCCGAGCGGGGCGTCCCGGCGCTCTGGATCCCGGTCACCTCCGGCGGCACGACCGGCCCGATCACCCTGGCCGGCACGATCGCCGTGAACACGGCGGGGATCCTGGCCGGCGTCGTCCTCTCCCAGCTCGCCCGGGAGGGGGCCCCGCTCGTCGTGCCGGGCTTCGGCGGCGACTCTCTCGACCTGCGGACGATGGTCGACCCCTACTGCGGGCCCGAGCCCAAGGGAGTCGCGGCCTCGCTCGCCCACCGCTGGGGCCTCCCGATGTTCAGCCTGGGAGGCGGCAGCGATTCGAAGGCCGTCGACGGCCAGGCGGCCGCCGAGGCGAGCCTGACGATGCTGGCCGACGCGCTCGCCGGCGGCCATCTCATCCACGACAGCGGGTACCTCGAGTCAGGGCTCACGGGGTCCCTCGCCCAGCTGGTCGTGTGCGACGAGATCGCGGGCTGGATCCGCGCGCTGCTCCGCCCGGTCGACACGTCGGACGGGGCGCTCGCCCTCGACCTGGTCGACCAGCTGGGGGTCGACGGCTCGTTCCTGGAGACCGACCACACCCTGGAGCGCTACCGCGAGCGCTGGTACCCGGCCCTCTTCGACCGGCGCGGTTTCGAGCCCTGGCGTGCCGTCGGCGCGACGACCCTCGCCGAGCGGGCCGCGGTCCGCGTGGACGAGCTGCTGGGCCGCCATGCCCCCACCCCGCTCGACCCGGACGTCGAGAAGGCCATTCGGGCGGTCGTCGATCGCGCGGAGGCCACCGCGGGCCTCTGACCGGCGCCCTCCCCACCCGGACGGCCGGCCCGGCCCGCCGACTCGTCCGCCCCCGCCACGCAGCCACCCGCCACGCACCCGAGGAGCAGACCGATGACCGAGACCGAGTTCCAGGCGATGCGACAGGCCGTCGTCGACGGCGACGCCGACGCCGCCGAGGCCGCCGCGCGGGCCTCGATCGCCGCCGGGATCCCGCCGCTCGTCGCGATCGACGAGGGCTTCATGCCCGGCATGAAGGAGGTCGGCGCGGGATTCGCTGCCGGCGACCTCTTCCTCCCCGACATGATGCTGGCGGCCCGCGCCATGCAGCGCGCCCTCGCGGTGCTGGAGCCCGAGCTGAAGGCGGCGTCCGTGGAGCGGACCGTCGCCGGGCGCGTCGTCATCGGCACCGTGGCCGGCGACATCCACGAGATCGGCAAGAACCTCGTGGGGATGCTCCTCTCGACGTCCGGCTTCGAGGTCCACGACCTCGGGGTGAACGTGGCCCCCGAGCGCTTCGTCGAGGCCGCCCGGGAGCACCGGGCCGACATCGTGGGGCTGTCCGCGCTCCTGACCACGACGATGACCGGCCAGCGGGCCGTCATCGCCGCTCTCACCGAGGCGGGCATGCGGCCGCCGGTGAAGGTCATGGTCGGCGGCGCGCCGGTGACCGGCGCATGGGCCGAGGAGATCGGTGCCGACGGCTACTCCGAGGACGCCATGGGCGCAGTCGAGCTCGCGAAGCGCCTCGTCGGTGGCGGCGCGACCGGCGCGGGCGCCGAAGGGCCGGCCAGGTGAGCGCCGTCAACCCGGCCGCCATCGGCGGCATCCGCGTCGAGGCGCTCGATGCCGAGGCGATCGCCCGGATCCACGAGGCCACCCTCCACGTCATCGAGACGGTCGGCGTCCGCTTCCCGTCCGAGCGGGCCCTCGCGACCTGGGAGGCCGCCGGCGCCACCGTGGACCGGGCGGCCGAGGTCGTCCGCGTGCCCCGGGCGATGATCGAGGCCGCCCTGAAGACCGCCCCGCCCGAGTACCCGCTGGCGGCGCGCGACCCGGCACTCGACCTGTCGCTCGACGGCCGGCACGTCTACGCCGCCACCGACGGCTGCGGCATCGAGGTCGCCGACCTCCAGACCGGCGAGCGGCGCCCGTCGGGGATCGCCGACGTCGCCGAGATCGCGCGCCTTGCCGACGCCCTCGACGAGGTCTCGTTCCACTGGATCCCCGTCTCGGCCCAGGACCGCCCGGCCGTCTCGCGGTCGCTCCACGAGCTGCTGGCCTGCTGGGCCAACAGCACGAAGCACGTCCAGACCGAGTCGATCGTCAGCGCCCGAGAGGCGCGGGCGGCGATCGAGATGGCGGCCGCGATCGCCGGCGGAAGGGACTCGCTCCGGGTCCGCCCCGTCCTCTCGATGATGCAGTGCACGACGAGCCCCCTCGGCCACGACGGCGGCAGCCTGGACGCCGCCTTCGAGGCGGCCGAGGCGGGGATCCCGGTCGGCTTCATGACGATGGCGTCGGCGGCCTTCACCGGCCCGGCCACGCTCGCCGGGACCCTCGTCGTCGGCAACGCGGAGGTGATCTCCGCGCTGGCCCTCATGCAGCTCGCCTTCCCCGGCTGCCCCGTCTACTACGCGGCGGCCCAGACCGCGATCGACCTCCGCTCCGGCGCCTACACCGGCGGCGGCCCCGAGGACTTCCTGTTCGGCGCGGCGACGAACCAGCTCGCCGACTTCTATCGCGTGCCCCTCTCGATGGGGGCCTTCGCCACCGGCGCCAAGGCACCCGACTGGCAGGCCGGCGTGGAGAATGCCCTCTCGTCGTTCCTGGCCTCGGCGGTCGGGTCGGACATGCTCCTGGGGCTCGGCCTCCTCAACGGGAGCCGGATCTGGTCGCACGAGCAGCTCCTCCTCGACGCCGAGATCTTCTCGATCGTCCGGGGCATGCTCCGCGGCATCCCCGTCGATGACGAGTCGCTGGCGCTCGACGCCATCGCCGAGGTCGGCCCGGCGGGCGACTACCTCACGGCTCCCCACACCCGGCGCCACATGCGCGAGCTGTGGCGGCCGCGCTTCATGGACCGGCGCCCGATGGGCGTCGTCGAGGCCGAGGGCGGCGGGCCCCGCGCCTGGGCGAACGCGAAGGCGCGCGAGCTGCTGGCGACGCACGAGCCGGAGCGGCTGGAGCCGGCCCTCGCGGGCGAGCTGGCCGGCATCGTCCATGCCGTCGAGCGCGAGGCCGGCGTCGAGCCCGCCCCCACCGTGGTCGACGTCGCGGCGCCGGCCGGGATCGGACGGTGAGCCGGGGGGGAGCCGCGCCGCTGCGGCCGACGCTCCGGCTCCTCTCGGCCGACCTGGTCGGGCGGATCCTCGACGAGGCGTACGAGCTCCTGCGCGATCCGGGGGTGCGGGTCCAGGACGCGGAGGCGCTCGGCCTCCTGGTCGACGCGGGCGCCCGGCCCGCCGGCGAGATCGTCCGGATCCCCACCTCCCTGGTGGAGGGCGCCCTGGCGACCGTGCCGGCAGCCTTCGACCTCTTCGACCGCTCGGGCGCCCCGGCCGTTCGCTACGGCGCCGGCATCGTCCAGTTCGATCCCGGCTCGTCCGGGGTCAACGTCCTGGACCCGGTCACGGGCGACCATCGGCCGTCGCAGGCCGGCGACCTCGTCCGCCTCGTCCGCGTGGCGGAGATGCTCCCGGCGTATGCCGCCCAGTCGACGGCGATCGTCTGCAACGACGTGCCCGCGGACATCGGCGACCTGTACCGGCTCTTCCTCGTCCTCCTCGGGTCGGCCAAGCCGATCGTCACCGGCGCCTTCAGCCCGCGGGGAACGGCGGCGATGATCGACCTCCTCGCGCTCGATGCCGGCGGTCGCGAGGCGCTGGCCGCGAGGCCCCGCGCGGTCTTCGACGTCTGCCCCTCGCCGCCGCTCACCTGGACAGCGTTCGGTGCCCGCAACCTGGTCGACCTCGCCCGGGCCCGCGTCCCGGCGGAGATGGTGTCCATGCCGCTTGCCGGCGGCGCGGCGCCCGTCACGCTCGTGGGGTCGGTGGTCCAGCACGCCGCGGAGTGCCTCGCCGGGATCGCCATCCACCAGCTGGCCGGGCCCGGCGCGCCGATCGTGTGGGGCGGGGCCCCGGCGATCGTCGACATGCGGACCGGCGTCACGCCGATGGGCGCGATCGAGACGGCGATGCTCGATGCCGCCTACGCCCAGGTCGGCAAGGACCTCAACCTGCCGACTCACGGCTACCTCTCGGCGACCGACGGCAAGGTCATCGACCACCAGGCCGGCCTCGAGAGCGGGATGGGCGCGCTCGTGGGCGCCCTCGCCGGGATCGACATGATCTCCGGCGCCGGGATGCTCGACTCGCTGCGCTGCCACAGCGCCGAGAAGCTGGTGCTCGACGCCGAGGGGATCGCGATGGCCCAGCGGCTGCTGCGGGGCGTCGCCACGCCGACGGAGACGCTGGCCACGGCGGCGATCCGGGCCGCGGGCTGGGAGGCGCGCTTCCTGGAGCTGCCGGAGACGCGCCGGCTCTTCCGGTCCGAGCAGGCCCTGCCGTCGGCGGTGATCGACCGGGCCTCGCTGCGGGCCTGGGAGGATGCCGGCCGGCCGGATTCGGCCGCCCGGGCGCGGGACCGAGTGGAGGAGCTGCTGGCTGCCTACGCGCGGCCGGCTCCGGATCCGGCCGTCGAGGCGGAGATGGAGGCCCTTGTGCGCGACGCCGGCGTCCCGGTCGGCCTCACCGGGGAGCTTCCGGGGGTGGCCGCCGCGCGGGCCTGAGCGGGCCATCGCAGGCGCGCGCAGGCGCGACCCGACGGGCGCGGCCGGTCGGTCAGGGGTTCGCGTCGCGGTAGGACTGGCTCGTCTGGCCGCCGTCGGCCGGGTTCAGGTGGCAGGCGACCTCGCGATCGCCGTTCTCCCACGAGCCGTCGGTGGGCGTGAACCAGCCGATGTCGAGGACGTCCTGGTCGTCGAAGACGCTGCCCGTGAACGTCGCGAAGGCCGGCAGGCACTGCTCGTCGACGAACGACTCGAAGGCCTCGTCCGACGGGTAGTCCCCGTCCGGGTGATCGCCCACGAAGAAGATCTCGCCGTCGTGCGGCACCGTGCAGTCGAGGCGCCGGATCTCGTCGAACTGGTCCTCGGAGGGGAGGATGATGCAGTCGCCGACCTGCAGGCTCCCGGCCTCCACGACCGACCCGGCCGTGGGCGTGGGCTGGGCCGGCGCTCCCTCCGACTCCCCGGCACGAAGCAGCAGCGCGCCGAGGCCGGCGACGCCGACGAAGACGAGCACGCCGACCCCGGCGATGATCATCGTCCGGGTGCTGCCGGTGGACGGCGGGGGCCAGGCCGCGCCGTCGGGCGGCGTCCACGGCTGTCCTTCGGGCGGCGGCGTCCACGCCGCGCCGTCGGGCGGCGTCCACGCCCGGCCGTCGGGCGGAACCCAGCCCGGCGGACCCTCCCGGCCCGGCTCCACCGGGGAGCCCCAAGAGCCGGGGAGCGGCGCCGGGGGCGCCAGGGGCGCGGCCGCGTCGACGCCGAGCGCCGACGCCGGCGCGTGCTCCCGCAGGTAGAGGAACCCCTGCACGTCGACGACCTGGTCGCCCAGCTCCGCGAGGGCCGCGTCCAGCTCCTCGTCCGTCATCTGCGGGTTGCCCCGCAGGCGGGCCCACGCGAGCAGCCCGCCCCGTGAGATGCCCGATTCGTGCGACGCGAGGATCTCCCGGATCAGGTCCACGTGCGTCCTCCACGGCGGCCGTCGTGGCCAGTATGGACGGTCGATCCCGCTGTGGGGAGTTCCGCCGACCGCACGGGCGCGGCCCCCGACGTGCCGTGCGCCCGGCCCGCGGTCAGTGGCTCGCGAGCCGCTCCGCCAGCGAGCGGCCCGTCGGCGGCCGCCCGGTCGCCTCGGCCTTCCGGTCGAGGCGCGAGAACGCGCCCTGGGCGTAGCGGATCCCGAGCCAGCGGAGCGGCTCCACCTCCCAGTCCGGGCTGCGGTGGTTGACCAGCGGCAGCTCGGTGAGCGGCGTCCGCTCCCCGGCGATCAGGTCCGCCAGCGTCCGCCCGGCGAGGTTCGCCGTCGAGACCCCGTGGCCGATGTAGCCTCGGGCGGTGGCGATCCCGGTCCGCGGGTCGAACGAGAACGTCGGGTGCCAGTCCCGCGGCATCCCCAGCGGACCGCCCCAGGCGTGGGTGAAGCGGACGTCACGGAGCATCGGGAACCAGGTCCGGACGAAGCCCCGCAGCATCTCGTGGGTCGCGTCGTGGCGGTCGTAGGCGTCCCTGATCGGCGATCCCAGGCGGTAGGGGGCGCCGCGACCCCCGAAGAGGATCCGGCCGTCCTCCGTCCGCGAGAGGTAGTCGATCGAGAGGCGGGCGGAGGCGACGACCTCGCGGCCGGCCCAGCCGATCTCGGCCCATTGAGCGTCGTCGATCGGCTCGGTGAGGACGATGAGCGAGTACATCGGCACGAGCTGGCGGTGCAGCTTCGCCAGGCGGACGAGGTAGGCCTCACCCGCGAGCACGATCACGGGGGCCCGGATCTCGCCCCGGGGCGTGATCAGGGCTGCCGGCGCGGCGCCGGCGCGGGCCACTCACCGCCGCTCGGAAGTCGGAGACGGGCGTCCGCTCCACGATCCGGGCGCCCATCCGCTCGACGAGCGCGGCCAGGCCGCGCACCAGCCTTCCGGGGTGGACGACGGCTGCGGTCGGGGACCACAGCCCGCGCACGGCCCCGGCGATCCGGACCTTCTCGGCGACGCCGGCCGCGTCGAGGAGGCGGTAGCGGTCGGCGAAGCCGAAGCGCTCGTACTCGCGGTAGGCCGCCTCGATCGCCGGGACGTGCTGCGGACCGCGGGCGACGAGGAGCTCGCCCCCCTTGTGGAAGCCGGCGTCGAGGCCCTCGGCGGCAGCCGCCCGGCCGACCTCGTCGACCGCGTCGTAGGTCGCCTGCTGCGTGCGCCTCGCGGCGTCCTCGCCGTGGAGCCGCGCGAGGCGATCCATCGAGATGTTGAGGTCGGGAGCACACCAGGCGCCGTTGCGGCCGGACGCCCCGAACCCGGCGATCTCCGCCTCGGCGATGACGATCCGGAGGCCCGGCTGGCGCTCCAGGAGGTAGTAGGCGGTCCAGAGCCCCGTGTACCCGGCGCCCAGGATCGCGACGTCGCATTCCGTCGTGCCGTCGAGCGGCGGGCGCGGGGCCAGGTCACCGGCAAGTCTGCAGCCAGTAGGAGACGTCGGCGTAGCGGTCCATGACCCCGAAGGGTAGGGGAGCGGGCGGGCCCGCGACGGCGCGTCGCGCCGGATGGGCCGGCGGCTCCTGCGCCGGGACGCCGACCGCCTCGTCGAGATGCGCTTCACGCAGCTCACGCTCGGCTTCAACGGCCCAGGGTGGGACGTGGACACGGGCGCTCCGTGGCTCGCCTGGAGGGATTCCCGCAGCAGGGACCCGCCGCGATCGCCCTCCTCCGAGCCGTGCGCGGTTCCGCCATGCCCGCCGGCACAGGGGCGTGGCATCCTCGTCGCGACATGGCCAGCAAGCACCGCCGCGCCTCAGGGCTGACCGTTTCACGCACCGAGGACGTGCCGCTCGAGGAGGTCTCGGGGATCTGCCTGCGCCGCGGCCCGGCCGGCGCGATGCAGGTCGTGGCGATCGGCGACCGGGCCGCGATCGGCGCCTGGGCGACGATCCCCGACGATCCCGGCGGCCCGGTGACCTGGCAGACGATCCCGCTGACGGGGCTTGCCGGGACCCGGCTCCCCGCGGACGACCCCCAGATCGAGGCGGTCTGCGCCGACGGCGCGGGGCGCGTGCTCCTCCTCCAGGAGTCGCCGGCGCGGGTTGAGCTGGTCGACCCGCCGGGCGGTCGCGTCGTCGCCTCGATCGATCTCGAGGTCCCGGCCGGTCACCCCCTGGCGGCCTCCTGGGCTGACCCGGACGGCTCCCGCGGCGAGGGCGCGGTCTTCCTGGCGAACGGCCACCTTCTGGTCGCCAAGGAGAAGGACCCGCCCGCGTTCATCGAGTTCGGGCCCGCCGGGGAGCCGGCGTCCGGGCTATCGCGCGGATGCCGCGGAGGGTGGCGCGGCGCTCGCCGCGGGTGACCCGTGGCCGGTCGAGCCCGGGGAGCAGTCGTTCGTGCTGCTCGCGGCGTGGACGCCGGACCGCGAGCTTGCCCACGCCTGTCGCGACCTAAGCGATCTCGAGGTCGGCCCCGACGGCCGGCTCTACGTGCTCAGCGACAAGTCGGCCAGCGTCGCCCGCCTCGCCGATCTCCACCCGGCGGAGAGTTCGGCGCGAGCCCACCGCACGTGGGAGCTCCCTCGCCTGGGCGGGAAGCCGGAGGGTCTCGCGTTCACGCCGCGCGGTCGCGCCATCGTGGCGCTCGACACGCGGAAGGCGCGCCGCAACCTCGTGCTCCTGGACCCTCCGATCGCCCCGGCAGGCGCCGACGCGGGGTCGGCGCGGGACGTCCGGCGATGAGCCCCATCCCTGTCGTCTATGCCGTGGGCACGCCGTACGAGCGCGGCCTCGCGATCGGGCGCGCGCTCGCCGGCCCGATCCGGCGCTCGGCAACCTACAACCTCGCCCACTTCGCGCGCCGCGGCCTGGACCGGCCGAGGATCGAGACGCTGGCCGCCCCGCTCCTCCAGGCGACGGTCGCGGCCTCCCTGGCGAGCTCGATGCCCTGCGCGGGATGGCCGACGGCGCCGAGCTCCCGCTGCTGGACGTGCTCGTCCCGAACGCCTACGAGGAGCTCGATCCCCACGCGGATCCCGGGCCGTGGGGCGACCGCGCCGGACGGGTCCCCGGCGGCCCGCCGCGGCCGGTCGAGCGCTGCTCCGCGCTCACGGTCGTGGGGCCCGGGACGACCCTCCTCGGCCACAACGAGCAGTGGCTGGCGAATGAGCCCGGGGACATCGCGCTCGTCGTGGAAATCCCGGACGACCCGGCGGAGCCGGCCATCGCCTCCCCGACCTGCGCCTCGTGGCGCCCTGCTGTGGGAGTCACGGCCGGAGGCCACGCGCAGGCCGTGATGTCGGTCACGGCCCGGGACGACGGCCCCGGCATCCCGCGCGTGCTCGTGTCGCGCGCCTCGCTCGGCGCCCGCGACCCGGCCGACGCCCTGCGCCGGGCGACGCAGGACGGGAGGTCGGGCGGCTACGGCTACCTCCACGCGTTCCGCGGCGGCCGCGCCTGCACGATCGAGACGACGGCCACGCGGGCGGCCACGTTCGACGGGCCCGGGGTGCATGCCAACCACTACCTCGACCCCGGGCTGGCCGCATTCGGCACGCCGCCGTCGGCGGGCAGCCTGGCGCGTCATCGGCGCCTCGCGGAGCTGGTCGCGGCGTCGCCGCCGAGGTCGCCCCGGGACGTCATGGCGATCCTGGCCGACCACGGCTCCACCCCCTCGACGATCTGCCTCCACCCGGATCCCGCCGATGGCGACGACGCCGAGGCCGTCGTCTTCGCGATGGTCTGCGACCTGGAGGCAGGGCGGCTCTGGATCGCGCCGGGGCGGCCGTGCGACGTCCCGTTCGAGGCCTTCGACCTGGCGGACCTCCTCGCGACCTGGCTCCCCTGACGCTGGTCGACGAGATGTACCGCGACGGCCAGTCCCACGAGCAGATGACCCAGGTCCTCCTGCATCACTGGTGGGCGGCGGTGAACACGGTCTGCGGCGAGGTCCACCGGGCGACGTACCGGCGGGCGGAGATCGTCGCCATCGTCGAGCGCCTGGGCCTGGCCGACCTCCGGCTCACCGACCAGGCCGATCCGGACGAGGATCCGCACGACCCGGCGACGGTCGCGGAGCTCGAGGCGGCGATCGACCGTCACGTCGCCCTGGCCGACGGCCATCCGGAGCTCCAGCGGCGCGGCGAGGAGTTGCGCGTTCGCCTCCGGGTGGTCGGCGCCCGCAGCGCGACCCAGCTCGTGGCGATCGGCCGCGCCTGATCCGTCGCGCCCGCGGCCGCTCGGCGCGCTCGCCCCGCTTGCCCGGACTTACCGCCGTGCCGCAGGCGAGCGCCGGCCAGGGCCGCCGCGACCGCCTGCACGTCCCGGTAGAACGCTGGTCCCGCGAAGCCGCTCCGGGTCCCCCAGGCTCGCCTCGTAGCGCTCGTCGTAGCCGATCGTCCCGAGGAGGGGGAGGTGCGCTGCCCCGCGGCCGTGCCGCGCGTTGCCGGGCTCGCCCGCCGCCGCAGCCGCCCGCCGCCGCGCCGCCGGCCCCCCGGGAATCGCCATCGCGCCGGAGGTTCTCCACGAGCCCGAGCACGGGAAGGTCCAGCCGCCGCAGCAGCTCGAGCGTCTTGCGGGTGGTCACCAGCGTCAGCTCGGACGGCGTCGTGACCACCACATACTCCGCCCGCGGCAGGTAGCGGGCAGCGTCGAGGAGCGTGTCGCCGAAGCCCGGCGGCATGTCGACGACCAGGACGTCGAGGTCGTCCCAGATCGTGACCGCCAGCAGCTCCAGGACGGCGTTGCTGATGTCGTCGCCGCGGAGGAGCGCGGGGTCGTCGCCCACGATGCTGGCGATCGACATGAACCTGACCCCGGCGACGACGTCGGGAACCAGGCCGCCGTCCTCACCCAGCCCCGGCCGCGCGACGCCCAGGATCACGTGGTCCGACGGGCCCCAGAGGTCCAGGTCGAGGAGCCCGACGCGCGCCTCGTCGGCGGCGAGGCCCAGGGCCAGCCCGACCGCGACGGAGCTCTTGCCGATCCCGCCCTTGCCGCCGGTCACCGCCACGATCCGGCGGACGCCACGAAGGCGCCGCTCGATCACGGCCGGCCGGGGATCCACGCCGCTATCCGTTGACCGCGACCAGGGAGACGCCCCGCCCGCCCACGATGGCGAAGTCGGGGCTGGAGCAGGCCGGGCAGGTCACGTACAGGTGGACGACCTCCGGGAGGAGGTGGATGCTCTCGCGGTCGTCCTCGGGCAGCGCGGCAAGGCTGTCGGCGAGCATCCAGGCATGCCCGCAGACCCGGCACTGACAGCGCGCCGGGTCGACCTCGAAGACGAACCGGGCGTCGGCCAGCTCCGGTGCGTCGCCCCGGTTCGCCGTCAGCCCGAACTCGAAGGCACTCCGGTCGACGTCCTGCAGCTCGCCGAGGGCGACGACGACCTCGCGGACGGCCGCGATGCCGCGCTCGCGGGCGACCTCCACCGTCTTCGCCACCACCGCCTCGGCCAGGGCCCACTCGTGCATCGGGCGATTATCCGGCCCCCGGCTCGTCCGTGCGTTCGGCGGGCGCTGTCGACCAAGCCGGTGGCGCCGGGTCCTCGATCGGCGGGAGGAGCGGCGAGCCCGTGATGAGCCGTGTCCCCCGGCCGCTGGTGAAGAAGCTCCAGGCCCAGCGGATCACCACCACGATGCGGTTGGCGAAGCCGATCAGGTAGAAGATGTGGATGACCAGCCACATCAGCCAGGCCGTGAAGCCGCCCTGGCGCCCGAACGGCCCCAGCCAGCCGATGTTCGTCACACCCGCCAGGCGGCCGATCACCGCGACGTCGCCCTTGTCCTTGAAGCGGAACGGGGCGACTGGCTCCCCGGAGAGGCGGCGGCGGATCGCCTTACCGACGTACTGGCCGGGCTGGATCGCGCCCTGCGCCACGCCCGGCACGGGGCGGTCCTTCTTCCACGGCTGGACCGCGTCGTCGCCAACGGCGTAGATCTCCGGGTGGCCGGGGATGGTGAGATCCCGCCCAACGACGATCCGCCCGGCCCGGTCGGTCTCCGCCCCGGTCGCGGTCGCCACGGCGCGGGCGAAGCTCGAGGCCTGCACGCCGGCTGCCCAGAGCACGGTCCGGGTCGGGATCTCCTGCTGGGCGTCGCCGACCTGGACCCGGACGCTGCGCTCGTCGACGATCGACGACCCGCGTGCCGGTGCGGACCTCGACGCCGAGGCGCTCCAGCTGGCGCTTCGCCGAGGCCGAGCGATCCGGCGGGTAGGGCGGGAGGACGCGGTCGAGCGCCTCCACCAGGATGATCCGGGCGTCGGGCGGGTGGATCGAGCGGAAGTCGCGGCGCAGGGTGTCGTTGGAGATCTCGCCGAGCGCCCCGGCCAGCTCGACGCCGGTGGGCCCGCCGCCAACGACGACGAAGGTCATCCACTCGTGGCGGCGCTCCGGGTTCTGCTCGCGCTCGGCGGCCTCGAAGGCGATGAGGATCCGGCGGCGGATCTCCAGCGCGTCGTCGATCGACTTGAGGCCCGGGGCGTGGGCGGCCCAGTCGTCGCGGCCGAAGTAGGAATGACGGGCGCCGGTGGCGACGACGAGCGTGTCGTAGGGGATCGGACCGCCATCCGACATGAGCACCTCGCGGCGCTCGAGGTCGACCCCGACAGCCTCGCCGAGCAGCACCGTCGTGTTGCGATTGCGCCGCAGCACGGAGCGCAGCGGCTGGGCGATGTCACCCGGCGAGAGCGCTCCGGTCGCGACCTGGTAGAGCAACGGCTGGAAGAGATGGAAGTTGCGGCGGTCGACGAGGGTCACGGCAACGCGCGGGTCGCGGCCGAGCTCCCGTGCCGCGTTGAGCCCGCCGAACCCGCCGCCGACGATCACGACGCGGTGGCTGGCCATGGGGCGTTTGTCGCCGATCGGGCGGCACCTGTCAAACGTGAACCGCTACCGGGCCGGCAGCGCCCCCACGGCCGGGCTCAGACAGGCAGCGGCGGGTCGTACTCGAGCTCGGTCAGCTCCAGCTCGATGTACGGGAGGTCGGTGCCGTCGGGGAGCGTCCAGACGGCCGCGCCCTTCACCGGCAGGCGTAGCCCCTCGAGCTCGCCGTAGGCGTGGGTGGGCGCCGTCCACGGCCGGAGCTCGAACCCCTTGCCGACCATCGCGTGGCGCTCCGAGCGGAAGGCGACGAGGCGCCCCTCGGCGTCGATCTCGAGGGTTCCGGTCGCCCGCAGGTCGCCGTCGGCGATCGAGACGCGGACGGTCGAGTCGTCGATCGCCTCCCAGGTCACCCGCTCGCGCAGGAAGGCGCTGGGGAACCACGGCATCTCGCTGAGGTGGCGCAGGAGCGACGCCTGGTCCATCTCCGGCCCGGACGCATCGATGAACGGGACCAGCGAGCCGAGGCGGATCGTCATCAACCCCCGGCCCTCGAGGTAGCCGTCGCGGCCACGGACCACCGGGATGCCCGCCACGGGGACGGTGGCGTCCCAGACGAACCCGGGCGGCTCCACCGTGTACCACTGCTCGGCCACGAGGGGGAAGGTCATCCTGCCCGGACCCGGCCGCATCCGGCAGGTTTGGCGCAGGCGCACCGTGTCGACCAGCGGCCGCCCGACGACGCCGGCGTGGCGCAGATACCGCTGGGCCGGCTCGGGGAGGCCGGCCAGCATCTCCTCGGTCGCGAGCGGCGGATGCGACGGGCGGGGTTGCTCGAGCAGGCGGCGGCGATCGGCTTCGACCAGGCGGTCGAACCGCCGGCTGGTCGCGACGAGCAGGGCGACGAGGCCAGCGAGGACGGCGAGCTTGACGACGGCGATGCGGGCGATCAGGCGGAGCATCGGGGGCACCTCCGCCCCGGATCGTCGGGCACGACACGCCGCAGCGGCAGAGCCGTAGGTCGCGTCCGGGATCGCCGCACGGCCCGCGGACTGCCGTGGCGCCGGGTGTGCGCCGGGGCAGCCTTCGGGTCAAGTTGCCGCCGCCCCCCGTGCCTGTCACTGCGCGGACGGCCTGGCCGTCAGGCCGATCCGGCAGAGACCGGCTCGCGCGCCAGGGCAGGGAGGCCCCGGCGTTGCCTGCGGCCCGCCCGGACCTCGGCTCGCGCCGCCTCGGCCCGCCGAAGGGCGACGGCCGCCAGAAGCATGCTCAGGCCGCCGAACCAGAGGGCCGGCAGCGCCACCATGGCCGCCGCCGGGACCGTCCAGGGTCGATCTGTCCGGGCGCCCCAGGTCACGAGGGCGACCGCGACGGGGAACCGGAGGACGAGCGGGATGCCGATCGCGGCCCACGTTCCCGGCGTCTTGCCGGCGCTCGAGACCAGGACGTCCATCCACCCGGCCCACGCCGACGGGTCGATCGCGAACGAGCCGACGACCACCGCGGCGGTTGCCCCGAGGGCGACGCCCAGGCGTGCCCACTCGCCGCGGACGGCGAACCACAGCAACCCGACCCCGGGGGTCACCTTCGTGAGCAGCACGAACGCCCAGGCCGCCGGCCAACGGAACCCGGCGACGATCGCAACGGCCAGGAGGAGGTGGACGTTGCCGCCGGCGATCTCAGGCGCGGCCACCAGGATCGCGAGCGGCCAGAGGCGCGGCCCGACCAGCCAGCGTACGGCCAGCAGCAGGATCGTCGTCCAGGCGGCGAGGAAGGCCGGCCACGGGACCGCCCTCAAGGGTGTCATTCCCTGGAGGAACGCCGGTGAGTAGACGTAGGCGACCGGCGACGTCCAGTCCGCCAGCGCATAGGGGTCGGCCAGCGTCGGCACCCAGTAGCAGAATGCCTCGCGGCCGGTCGGCCACGGCCCGCTCGCGGGGTCGTGGAAGGCGACGACGATGCCGACCGCGATCGCCGCCGCGACCAGCCCACGGGCCTCGCGCCGGACGACGGCGACCGCACGGCCGGCGATCCGGCCTGCGGGTGCCCGGGAGAGGTTGCGCATCAGCGTTGTCCTCCGGAGGGCGGCGCGACCTACGGTGCCTGCGTGCCAGCATCGCGCGGATGCCTGACTGCGGGAAGGGCCACACGTCACGGCCGGTGCCCGCAGAGCCGGCCGCGGAGCGCCGGCGCCGTTCGTCGCCGGTGTCCGGGAGGTCGGTAGCGCCACTCGGCCCGACGCGGCGAACGAGGCGACCGTCAGCGGCCAATCTCGGGCGCGGGACCGCCGGCGAGGCCCACGCTTCCCGCCGGGCTCGGCCCGAGAGTCGCCGATCGGCGCTCCGCCTCGGCGCGGAGGTGGGCCAGCCGCTCGTCGAGGCGGCGGTCGAGCCGGGCCTGCAGGCGGCGTCGCAACAGGCGCGCGAGCGGGCCGCTCCACGTCTCCTCGGTGCGGACGGTCGTCGTGCCGGCCGGCCCCGGCTCCAGCCGCCAGTCATGGCGTGCCGCGACCCCGAACGTCCCGCCGACGAGGACGAGGCGGCGGAGTGGTTCGAGCTCCCGGATCGTCGAGCGGATCGTGCCGGGCCCGGACTTCCAGCGGAACGTCATCCCCGGGGCGACGGGGCCGTCCGACCGGACCCACGCCACGTCGGGGTTCCAGGCGGGCCAGCGGTCGACCTCGGTCAGCGTCGCCCACACGACGTCCGGGCTCGCCTGGACCGTCACCTCGCGCGCCGTCGCGACCGGCGCCGTGGCCGTCGTCGCCATGCATGCACTCCCTGCTGCCGCGTCGCGCGCGGGTCACCGATCTCGCGGCCCGCCCCGGCGCAGCCCGAGAACAGGATCATCCTCCGGCGGCGGCTGACCAGAGGCGTTGGTCCCGATCGTTCGCCCGGGCGGGCCGAACGTCACTTGACCTCTGTCGGGAGTCCCGGAAACTGGAGGAACGCCGCGGGGCGAGCCCGGCCCCGCCCCCGTGGGAGCGGGCCCCAGCAGGCAGGGACACGCGATGGACCCGGATCTGGTCGCCGTCCTCCAGGAGCCGCTGCCCTTCTACACGGTCGCCACGATCGTCATGATCGTCGGCGTCTCGGCGCTCCTCGCGATCATCCGGCTGCCGGGCGTCTGGGTCCCGATCCGCACCTGGCTCGTCATGCTGCCGATCGTCCTCGGCGCGCTGTGGATCGGCACGTGGGCCTGGGCGATCCTCGTCGGCGTCGTCTCCGTCATCGCCTTCAAGGAGTTCGCCAAGGTCACCGGCCTCTACCGGGAGCGGGCATTCGTCATCGTCGTCTACGTCGCGATCGTCGTCGAGAACGTCGCCGCCTTCGCGGGCGCCTACGACATCTTCATGGCGACCCCGACGTGGGCAGTCCTCGCGCTCCTCCTCGTCCCGATCGCCCTCAACCGGACCGCAGGGATGCTCCAGGGCGTCGCCCTCTCGACGGTCGGCGTCATCTTCTTCGGCTACTTCCTGGCCCACCTCACGTACCTGGCCCAGTCCGAGCCCACGTACGGCTACGTCCTCTACGTCGTCCTGGGGACGCAGCTCAACGATGCGCTCGGCTTCCTCTACGGGAAGACGCTGGGCCGCCACCGCTGGACCCCGATCAGCCCGAACAAGACGCTCGAGGGCTCGATCCTGGCCGCGGCCACCACCATGCTGCTCGCCTTCGGCCAGTGGTGGATCGCCTTCCCGCAGGTGCCGTGGTGGGGCGTCGTCGCGGCCGGCTTCATCGTCGGCTTCGGCGGCCAGATCGGCGACCTGACGATGGCGAACGTCAAGCGCAACGTCGGGGTCAAGGACTTCGGGTCCGTCCTGCCCGGCCACGGCGGGGTGACCGATCGAGTCAACTCGCTCATGGTCACGGCCCCCGCCTTCGCCCATTTCATGGGCTACCTCTTCGGGGGTTTCCCGAACCCCGGCGGGGGAATCCTGATGTGAGCGGCGCGTCGTTCCACTACGAGCCCATCCCCGGCTATGACGCGCCGCTCGTGGACCGGCTGGCGCAGTACCCACGCCAGCCCGATCTCCTGCTCGACACCGCGCGGGCGATCGGCCGTGTCGTGACCGCCGCCGTGGTCCGGACCTTCTTCCGGATCGAGGTCGTGGGATCGGTGCCCGACGTCCCGCGCCTCGCGCTCATGCCGAACCACCAGAGCCACCTCGACACGCTGGCGATCCTCGCCGTGCTGCCGGAGCGCCACCGGCGGCGGATCACGGTGCTGGCGGCCCGCGACTACTTCTTCCAGCGATCGTCGACCGCGCTGGCGCCGGCCCTCCTGGGCCAGGCCGTCGCCTTCGACCGCCACCGCTACACGGAGCTGCGGCGCTGGACGGAGATCCTTCGCGGCGTCGAGAAGGGCTGGTTCCTCGCCTACCCGTCGGGCAGCCGGCGCACGAGCGACCTCCACGGCGGGCTGGTGCTCGTCCTGGCCCGCAGCGGCTGGCCGATCGTCCCCGTGGCGCTGGGCGGGATGCGCGAGGCGTGGCCCGTGGACCGCCGGTTCCCGCGGCCGTTTCGGCGGCTCCGCGTGGTCTTCGGCGAGCCCGTCGAGGCGCCCCCGACGAAGGAGCTGCTGGGGATCCTCGCCCGGTTCTGGGAGGAGCACGCATGAGCAGATCCGGCGGGTCGGGCCGCCCCGACCTCGGCCTGTACACGACGAAGTACGCGGTGCGCCGGCTCCTCGATCGGATTCCCGGGATCTCGCGGCTCCAGCCGAACGCGATCTCCATCTCATCGCTCGTCCCGGCGGCGCTGGCGGCCGTGGCGCTGTGGCAGGGGTGGTGGGCGCCTGGTGATCGTCGGGATCCTCGGCCGAATGGCGCTCACCGTCCTCGACGGTCACGTCGCCGAGGCGTATGGAAAGAAGACGCGGATCGGGCCGTACGCCAACCGCGTCCCCCAGGAGTTCGGGGACGTCGTGCTGCTCCTGGCGCTCTTCGCCTGGGCGGAGCCGGCCTGGGTCTGCCTGGTGCTGGCGGGAGCCTGGCTGGTGAACGTGCTGGCCGTGCTGCCGCTCCTCGCCGGTGGAGCCCCGCAGTGGGTGGGTCCCGGCGGCCAGCCCGACCGGCAGGCGGTGATCCTCGTCGTGTCGGGCGTCGCGATGCGTCACGGCGGTGCCGTGGACCGGGGTCTGCATGCTGCTCGTCGCACTCTCCGTCGTCACCATCGCGCTGCGGATCGGCCGGACCGCGCGCGAGCTGGCGGCACCGGCCGGCGGGCCGCCTGCGACGCCTTCGCCGCCGACCCCGGCAGGCTGACATGGCGCACGCGGCGTCAAGGGGCGCGTACGGGCGGCTCACCGAGCGCCTCAACCGGTTCCCCCAGGGAGCGCCGCCGTCCGAGCTGCTCCACCGCATCCTGGAGCTGCTCTTCAGCGAGCGCGAGGCCGGCCTCGTGGCGCAGCTTCCCATCCGGCCGTTCACGGCGAAGCAGGCGGCCGCGCGATGGGGGACGAGCGTGGCCGAGGCCCGCCGCGTCCTCGATGGCCTGGCCTCGCGGGCGATCCTCCTCGACATGGAGGCCCCACGCGGCACCGTGTACATCCTCCCGCCGCCGATGGCCGGCTTCTTCGAGTTCTCGATGATGCGGGTCCGCGACGACGTCGACCAGAAGGTCCTCAGCGAGCTCTTCTACGACTACATAACCGTCGAGGACGACTTCATCGTCAGCCTCTTCACCCACGGCAGGACGCAGCTGGGCCGGGTCTTCGTCAACGAGGCAGCGCTGGCGGAGGGCGAGCGGCGACGCGCCGCGGCTCGCCAGGCCGGGGGAGCGCCGACGGGCGGCGGCGGCCCGGGAAGCGGCACCGGCAACGGCGGCCTGCACGTCCTCGACTACGAGCGGGCGAGCGAGGTGATCGGGACCGCCGAGCACATGGGCGTGGGCCTCTGCTACTGCCGCCACAAGATGGAGCACGTGGGGCGGGCCTGCGATGCGCCGAAGGGCATCTGCATGACCTTCGGGGGCACGGCCGACTCGCTCATCCGTCACGGCTACGCGCGGCGCGCCGGCCGGGCCGAGGGGATGGACCTCCTGCAGGAGGCGTACGGCCACAACCTGGTCCAGTTCGGCGAGAACGTCCAGCGCGAGGTCGCGTTCATCTGCAACTGCTGCGGCTGCTGCTGCGAGGCGATGATCGCGGCGCGGCGGTTCGGCCTCCTCGACCCGGTCCACACGACCAACTTCCTCCCCAACGTGGACGAGGCGCGCTGCAACGGCTGTGGCAAGTGCGTCGTCGCGTGCCCGGTCGAGGCGATGACCCTCGTCTCGGCCAACGACCCGCATCGACCGAAGCGCCGCAAGGCCGTCCTGGACGCCGAGCTCTGCCTTGGCTGCGGTGTCTGCACTCGCGTCTGCCCGACCGACGGGCTGTGGCTCGAGGCCCGCCCCGAGCGTGTCCTCACGCCGGTCGACACGCTCCACCGGACGGTGCTCATGGCGCTCGAGCGGGGCCGGCTCCAGGACTGCATCTTCGACAACCGGGCGCTCGCCAGCCACCGGGCGATGGCCGCGATCCTCGGCGTGATCCTGCGCCTGCCCCCGACGAAGCAGGTGCTGGCGACCGACCAGATGCGCTCGCGCTACCTGGTCAGCCTGCTCGAGCACGTGAACCCGTAGCGCACCGCGGGTCCAGCGCGCCGCGGCCACTCGACGGCATATCCGGCCGCTCTCAATGTCCAGCCGCGTCCTATTGACTGGCTGATCATTCAATGTCATGCTACCGACTGAACAATCAGTCAGTCGAGGTCATGAGCATGACACCACGCTCGCGCGAGGAGAGCCAGGCAACCCGGGCAGCCAGCCGGGCACGCATCCTCGACGCCGCACGCTCCCTCTTCGCCGAGCGCGGCTTCTTCGCCTGCCGGGTGTCGGACGTCGCCCGCCGGGCGGGCATGAGCCCCGGCAACGTCTACTGGCACTTCGACTCGAAGGAGGCGATCCTGCAGGCGATCCTCGCCGAGGGGTTCGCGAGCGTGGAGGCGATGACCGCCGAGGTGGCGGACGCGTACGGGCCCGCCCGCCGCAAGCTGGACCTCCTCGTCGAGCGGACGCTCGCGCTCTACGAGGGCAACGCCGAGTTCGTGGTCATCCTCGGCGGCCTGATGGGCCACGGCGGCCAGGAGCTGATCCGCTCGCTCGGCTTCGACATGCGCGAGATCGGCGGCAGCTACCACGCCAACCTCCGGCGCGTCTTCGCGGAGGCGCGCTCGGAGGGCGCCGTCGCGCCGGCCGACCCCGACCTCCTGGTGGCCTTCTACTTCGCCTTCTTCAACGGCCTGCTCATCACCTACGCCGACCTGTGGCCGGCACTGCCGCCGGACGCCCTCCGCCACGCGGCCTTCCGCCTCGTGGGATATCGCCCGGCCGGCTGAAGGAGGTCCCGCGATGCTGGACAATCGCTTCCTTGCCGGCGCGATCGCCGGGATCCCGATCTCGCTGCTCTGCCTGGGCTACGTCGCCGTCCGGCGCGACGAGGTGGTCCGACTCTTCACGGAGGGCAGCGGGTCGGAGGCCCTCTCGCCGGGCGCCGCCACGGCCCTCGCGTTCGGCGCGGCCGCCTGCATCGGCCCCGGCCTGGGTCTTCTCGCTGCCTTCGTCCACGGCTGGCTGCCGTCGGAGGGCGCCTACGTGGCCCTCGCCCTCGCTCTCGCGACCCTCTTCAGCGTCGCCGCCGTCGCGTCGCGCACGCCGCTGATGGTGGAGAAGGTCGTCCTCAACTTCGCCGTGGCGATCGCCCTGGGTGTCGTCGCGCCGCGGCTCATCGGGGGCTGAGCGGCGGTGCGGCCCGCAGGCTGAGCGCGTTCGCCACGACCGGCTGCGCACGAGGGCGGCGTCAGGGACCGCCCAGGGCCGGCGGATCCGGCGGCGCCGCGAGCCCGTCGACGGCGCACCGGAAGCCGAAGCGGACATCGACCGTGGCATGCGACGAGTCCCGGGCCGAGCACCGCGCATCGCCCGCGACGGTGTCGGGTGACCCGTAGCGATCGAGCCAGCCGAAGCCGCGCAGCACGTGGTTCCAGGGTGGTCCGGCTCCGACGGGGTTGCGCTCGGGCAGGTCGGCGTAGCCGCCCCAGCCGTACCAGTCGGCGACCCACTCGGCAGCGTTCCCGACGAGATCGAGGACGCCCTCCGCGCTGGCGCCGCCAGGGATGCTCCCAACCGGACGGGGCGCCGGACCGCCGGCCGGCTGCGGCTCCACGATGAGGCGCCAGGCCGGGTCGGTCGGGCGGGGCTGGGTCTCGACCGGCGGCAGGCCGAAGATGATGTTCGCGAGCGAGGGGTCCCACGCCTCTCCCCACGGATAGGTGCGCCCGTCCGTGCCGCGGCAGGCCCGCTCCCATTCGGCCTCCGTGGGCAGCCGCCTGCCCGCCCAGGTGCAGTACGCCGCCGCGGCGTTCCAGTCGACGGCGAGAACCGGGTGCGCCGCCGTTCCGGCGGGGGCCTGCCCGTCCCGCCAGTACGGGGGCGCGGGCCGCCCGGTGGCCGCGAGGAACCTCTGGTACTGGGCGTTGGTCACCTCGAAGCGGTCGATCCGGAAGGCATCCACGTAGACGCGTCGGGCCGGGCGCTCGTCTGCCCGGCCCGCGTCGCTTCCCATCAGGAACCAGCCCGCCGAGATCGGCGCCGTGCAGCGGTCGAGGGCCGTCGCCAGCAGGCGGCTGTCCTCGGTCGTGGCGAGCCACCCGACGAGCTCGAGCTGGAGTGCCGGAGACTCCTCCGGCAGCAAATCCACGAGCCGCGCCGCGGCAGTCCGCAGCCCTGCCCGCACCTCGGGATCGCCAGATCCGGCCCGTGAAGCGGCCAGGTAGGCGAGGAAGCCGGTCGCCCAGTCACCCTCCGCCTCTGCCCGCCTGGCCGCGGCCACGAGAGCGTTGCCGCCGCGATCGCCGGAGATGGCGATCGCCAGGCCGAGCGGCACGAGGACGAGCATGATCGCCAGGACCAAGCGGGACGCTCGTCCGCTCCCAGCCATGTCGCTCCCCCCGCAGGCGCCGACGACGACGCCTCGCCGACGCGCGCGAAGATGGTCCGGCCGCTCCGCGATGGCTGCAAGTGCCGTCCGTCATCGCCGCGACACGAATGGGCGCACCGCGGCTGCAGTGGGGCGGACGGGTCGGTCGGCCTGGCCGCCACGAGGCCGGCGCGGGGCGAGTGCTCGCTTCGGAGGTGCCATGTCGTGATGGCACTCAGCACCATGCGCCCGCATCGGGACGCCGGGCGAGCCGGCGATCCGGTGGACGAGGCCCGGGCCGCGAGCCCTATGCTGGGGTCGCGCCGTCCGGCCGTCCCACGGCGGCGCGTTCCGCCCGCACCGGGACGGGCGGCGAACACGGCAGGAATCTGCAGGAACGCCGACGTCATGGATGCCTCCGCCGCCCGGCAGCAGAAGGCCGCCGGTCCCCCTCCTGCCATCCGGATCACCGGGCTCGTCAAGGACTACGGTCGCGTCCGGGCCCTTGCGGGCATCGATCTCGAGGTCAGGCGGGGCGAGGTGTTCGGGTTCCTCGGGCCGAACGGCGCCGGGAAGACGACCACGATCCGCTGCCTCCTCGACCTGCTCCGGCCGACGGCCGGCACCGTCGAGGTCCTGGGCCTGGACCCGCGGCGCGACGGGATGGCGCTGCGGGCCCGCCTCGCCTATCTCCCCGGAGAGCTCCGGCTCCCCGAGCGCGGGACGGTGCGCCAGCTCGTCGCGTCGATCGGGCGCGTTCGAGGCAGCCTGGACCCGCGTCGCCGGGACGAGCTCGCCGTCCGCCTGGACCTCGACCTCGGCCGGCGGATGCGCGACCTCTCGTCCGGCAACCGCCGCAAGGTCGGCCTCCTCCTGGCCTTCCTCGCTGACGCCGAGCTGCTGGTGCTCGACGAGCCGACGAACGGTCTCGATCCCCTCATGCAGCACGAGTTCCTGGCCCTGGTCCGCGAGGCTCGCGACGCCGGCACGACGGTCTTCCTCTCGTCGCACGTGCTGAGCGAGGTGCGGCGGGCGGCGGACCGGGTCGCGGTCCTGCGCGCCGGGACGATCATCGCGGTCGGGACGGTCGACGAGCTGCGCGGCCGGGCCCGCCAGCGCGTCGAGGCCTGGTTCGCCGGCGATCCCCCGGTGGGAGAGCTCGACCGCCTCCCCGGCCTGGAGGCTCGGGCGATCGACGGCCGGCGGTTCTCCGCCGTCCTCGACGGCCCGATCCAGCCGCTCCTCGACGTCCTGGTGCGGCACCCGGTCGAGAGCCTGGTGGTGGAGGACCCCGACCTCGAGGAGGCGTTCCTCGACCTGTACGCGGGGACGCCCCGATGAGCGGGCGACGGCGCCAGCTCGTCGCCGGCCCGTTCGGGGCCGCCTGGCGGGCCGGCCTCGGGTGGTCGGTCGTGTTCGTCCTCATGATCGTCGGCACGGTCGCCTTCTGGCCCGCCTTCAGGGATTCGACCGAGCTAGGCGACATGCTCTCAGACCTCCCGCCGGGCCTGCTCGAGGCGTTCGGGATGGAGGATCTCCTGAGCCCCGCGGGCTACCTCCGGGGCGGCCTCTACGACGTCGTGGTCCCCCTGATGTTCGCCGCCGCCGGCGTGATGTTCGCCAACAGCGCGAGCGCCGGCGAGGAGGATGCCGGGCGCCTGGAGCTCTGGCTCGCCCAGCCGGTCACGCGGCAGGCGGTGTTCGCAGGTCGCGTCGTGGCGGTGCTTGGCTGGCTTGCCCTCCTCGCCCTCGTCGTCCTCGCCTCGCAGCTCGTCTCCGACGCCGCGTTCGGGCTCGAGATCGCCGACGCCCGGGTGGTCGACACGGTCGCCCTCTGCGCCCTCCTGGGCGCGCTCTACGCCGGCCTCGCGTTCGCCGTCGCCGGCATCACCGGACGGCCGGGGCCCGTGCTGGCCCTCGGCCTGGGCCTCGCCCTCGTTGGCTACCTCGTCGCCGCCCTCTTCCCGCTCAGCGACGTCCTGGAGGGCTGGGCGTGGCTCTCGCCCTGGGACTGGGCGCTCGGGACGGACCCCCTGGTGAGCCCGACCGAGCCGGTCCGCTTCGTCGCCCTCGCGACCGGGACGGCTGCCCTGCTGGCCGTCGGTGGGATCGCCTTCGCCAGGCGGGACGTCCGCTCGGCCTGATCGCGGCGCCTCGTGCGGTGTCCGGGGGAGCTCCGACCGCCGGGGCTTGCCGTCAGCTCGTTGCGACCGGCGCGGCTGCCTCGACCACCGGGACCTCGACGATCGTCCTGATCTGCTCCGGCGGCGTCTCCGGCTCGCTCAGGTAGACCTCGCGGGGCGGACCGGCAACGGCGTAGCCGTGGGCGGCGATCCACGGGAAGACGGCCTCGTAGGCAGCCCCGATCGTGTCGTACGGTCCGACGTGGAGGAGGGTGACGAACGTGCCGGCCGGCAGCTCCTGCATCTGCCAGCCCGCCGGCGGATCGACCGCCCGGGCCACCGGGGCGCAGACCTCGACGTCGAATGGCTCGCCGGACACGGGCGTACCGTGGTAGATGACGAACGGTGGACCCTGCGGCTCTGCTCGTCGCGCCCCCAGGTGCCCGTAGACTTCGCCGAACGCCCGGCCCATGGCGCCGCCGATCTCCGCCAGCGTGACCGGGAGCCGTCTCGACACGACGAGGGCAGCGTTCCGCTGCCCGACCTTGACCTCGCTCGCCATCCGGGGCCTCCTCGCCGGTCCGCATCTCCGCCTGGCTGGCCGCGTCGCCATGTTGGGCATGCCACGTCCACGCCGCCAGAGCCCTTCGGATCGAAATGCGCGGGTGGAGCGCTACCATGGTGCCATCGCCTCTTCAGGTGGGGTGGACCTTCGAGGGTGGTGGGAAGCTGGCAGGACTGGGGATGATCGCTTGTGCCGCGAGCATCCGGACAGGAGCCGCGTGACGCAACCCCGGGGCGAGCCCGGCAGGGGAGCGGCGCCGATCGGGCGCGAGACGGAGCACGCTGCAGGGGCGAGGTTCCTGGACGCCGCGGCCCGCGGGCCGGCAGCCCTGGTCCTGACGGGTCCGGTCGGGATCGGCAAGACCACGATCTGGCGGACGCTGCTCGCCGACGCGCACCGGCGCGGCTATCGGACGATGGAGACGCGAGCCGTCGAGGCAGAGGCACAGCTGGCGTTCGCCGGCCTTGCCGACTTGCTCGATCCCTCGATCGACGAGGTGCTCGATGGGCTTCCGCCGGCCCAGCGGGTCGCCCTCGAGATGGCCCTCCAGCGAGTCCCGGCCGAGGGGAACCCTCCGCCACCGCTCGCGGTGTCGATGGGCGCCCTTGCGTCGATCCGTGCGCTCGCGGAACAGACGCCCGTGGTCATCGCCGTCGACGACCTGGCGTGGCTGGACGGGCCGTCCGCCCGGGTGCTCGAGTACGTCCTGCGGCGCGTGGGCGGCATGCGGGTCGGGTACATCGCGACGGTCCGGAGCGACGCTCCCGATCAGGCGCTTCCCGCCACGGCGTCGACCTTCGACGGGCCGGTCGAAAGTCTCCATGTCGGGCCGCTCGACCTGGACGCGATCGATGCGCTCGTCCGAGACGAGCTCGGTCTCTCGCTGCGGCGCCCGGCACTCGGCTGGGTCCATGCGGAGTCGGGCGGCAACCCGTTCGTCGCCCTCGAGATCGCCCGGGCGATGCAACGCACCGGGATGCGGCCCGGGCTCGAGGGCCTTGCCGTCCCCACGGCCACGGGCGACCTGGTGCGGGGACGCCTCGACGCGCTCCCCTCGTCCGCCCGCTGGCCCCTCGCGGCCGCGGCCGCCCTGGGCAGGCCGTCGGTCGAGCTGGTTGCGGCGGCCGTGCCCGGCGCGAGCGAAGCGCTCGATGCCGCGAGGTTCGCCGGGGTGGTGGAGCTCGAAGGAGGCCGCGTTCGCTTCACGCACCCGCTGCTCGCGGCCGGCGCGTACGCGCTCCTGGATGAGGCGGAGCGCCGCGAGCTCCATGCTCGACTGGCCGAGACGGCCACCGAGCCCGAGCAACGCGCCCGGCATCTCGCCCTGTCCGTCGTGACCGCCAGCGAGGCGGTGGCGGCCGAGCTCGACCGGGCCGCACTCCACGCCCGGTCCCGGGGCGGCTCCGACGCCGCCGCCGAGCTCGAGCTCCAGGCGGCGATGCGCACCCCCGCCGACGATCCCGATGCCGCCCAGCGCCGGATCGTGAACGCCGGGGGGTACTTCATCCAGGCCGGCGATCCGACCCGGGCTCGTGCCGTGCTCGAGGAGTACACCGCCACGGCGCCGCGTGGGGTCCGGCGCGCCGACGCCCTCCGGGTGCTCGCCGATGCCCGGTCCAGCGACGACTGGCAGGCGAAGATCCGAATCCTCGAGGAGGCGCTCGACGAGGCCGGGGACGACCATCGTCTCCGGAGCCAGGTCCTGGAGGCGCTCGCCCAGACGAAGTGGCACACGATCCGCGACGCCGGGGGTGAGGTGGCGCTCGCGATGGCGGCGGTGGCCGAGGCGGACCTGCAGGACGACCCGGCCGTTCGCTGCTCGGCCTACCTGGCGGCCGTCTTCGCGCGCCTCAGTGTCGGCGAGGGCCTCGCCACGGATCTGCTGGAGCGTGCGATGGCTCTCGCGCCCCAGGTCGAGCACCAGCGCGTCTTCCTCTGGCCGGCCTTTGCCAGGGCGCTGACGGATGCGCAATGCGACCGGCTCGACGAGGGGATCGAGACGCTCCTGGAGCTCCGTGGCCGGGCGACGGCGGTGGGCGACTGGGACTCCCTGCCGCTGATCTCGAGCAACCTGGCCGGCGCCACGTTTCGCCGCGGGGCATGGCGTGAAGCCCAGGGACACGCCGTCGAGGCGGAGCGGGGCTCGCGCCAGAACGGCCAGGCCGAAGGCCTGGCGTTCGCGCTCGGCGTACGAGCGACGGTGGAAGCCGGCCTCGGCAACGAGGCGGCCGCACGGCAGGCGGCCGAGGAGGGCCTGGCCCTCGCCCGGGAGGTCGGCGGGCGAGCGAGCGAGCTGGAGAACCACGCCGCGCTGGGCTTTCTGGCGCTGTCCCTGGGAGATGTCCAGGCCGCCCAGGTCGAGCTGCGCCAGGCGGTGGAGCCGTTGCTCGCGGAGGGATACATGGATCCCGCCGCGCTCAGGCCGCTCACCGACTGGGGTGAGGCGCTGGTTGCCCTCGATCGCGTGCCCGAGGCCGTTCCCCTGCTGGATCTGTACGAGGACGTCGCGTGGCGCCTCGATCGCCCGTCTGCCCTCGCCGCGAGCCTGCGCGTGCGAGGCCTGATTGCCACGACCCGCGGCGATGAGGAGGCCGCCGAGGAGGCCTTCACCATGGCGCTCGGCCACCACGATCGAATCCCGGAGCCGTTCGAGAGGGGCCGCACCCTCCTGGTCCAGGGGGAAGCTCTCCGGCGCTTCCGCCGCCGTGGTCGAGCCCGGGAGACGCTCGGGGAAGCGGGCGCGATCTTCGAGGAGCTGGGCGCCCGGCGGTGGCACGATCGCGCGGTCGCCGAGCTGGCCCGGACCGGCCATCGCGAGACCGGCTCGTCGTTCACCGCGACCGAGCTCCAGGTGGCGCAGCTCGTCGCCGCGGGCCGCACCAACCGCGAGGTTGCCGAGTCGCTCTTCATGAGCGTGCACACGGTCGAGGCGCACCTGACCCGCATCTACCGCTCGCTCGGTGTTCGCAGTCGCACGGAGCTGGCACGGGTGATGGCGGCGCGGGACAGCGACGGTGGGGACGTCGGCGACACCCCCGGCTCGCTCGGCGCCCCCGGCTCCCTCGGGCGCACCCCGAACGAGGGTCCCGGATAGGGGTTTCCGCGATTTCGCCGCCGCGCGTTCGACCCGAAGATCGGCTGCATCGGATCACCGACCTTCATGGATCGAACAGGAGCGTGCGAGATGACCCAGTTGAGCGAGACCCTCCGGCGGCCCGGGTCGCCGGTGCCGGCAGCGGTGGCCGGCGTGGCGCTGGCGGGCGCGATCGCCCTCGGCGCGTTCGCCGCGGGCTTCGGCCTCGGCAGCAGCGCGGGCGTGCCGCAGGCAGCCGCGCCGGTCGTGGCCGCACCCGTCGCCGCCGCCGCGGCGCCCAGCACCGACCGGGCCGCCATCCTTGGCGGGCTCCAGAGCGAGTACCTGCGGGGGGTCGCGGGCACCTGGTACGTCACGGCGGCAGGCACCAGCCCGGCCGCGATCGTCAGCCGCCTCGACAGCGAGTACCTGCGGGAGATCGCCGCCGGCTGGTACGCCACCGGCCCCGCGGACCGATCGCGACGCGATCGTCAGCCGCCTCGACAGCGAGTACCTGCGGGAGATCGCCGCCGGCTGGTGATCGCCCCGGCGCGGGCTGACCGCGGGAGCCAGGAGAGGCCTGCCCGCGGTCTCGGGCCGGAGCTGGCGCGGTGACTCACCCCTCGATCTGGGTCCCGTCGCGACCCCGGCCGAGGTCGCCGCGGACGGCGGCCGCGCCGTGGACGGCCGACCAGGCGCTGACGGCGTCGGCGAGCGCTGCCGATCCGGGACGGACCCGGAGCCGGTCGTCTGCACCGCGGATCCCGGTGCCGAGCTCCGAGAGATGGCCGCGATAGGCGGGCTTGTCTCCGTTCGACCGGTCGGCCGGCGGGTAGACGTCGAAGTAGCCGTCGCTGCTCACGACGATGTTCGCGTCAGGCGGAGAGAACGGGGTTCGAGCCATGGTGGGGTTCCGATCCGTCGCGCGCTTCGGACCGGCCGAAGGAGAGCCCGGCGCATGGCGACTGGTACCCCCACCGTGGGGCCATCGCGCGATTCCGTCAAACGCCCCGACCGTGCGTCGTCGAACAGGCGCGCCCGCCCGCGGCCGGGCAGTCCGGCACGCGGGGGATCGCTCCCCCCGGGCGCTGCCGCGGTTCCCGGCGTTCCGGGTGCGCGCCGGCAATCTGGTGGACGTGCTTCGCCTACGTGCGCCGAGGCGGTCGAGGGCATGCTGCGCGCGGCCGGCGGCGCCGACCGGGGGGCGGTCGCCCGCAACGTCTTCACCTTCGGCCACTTCCCGATCGTCTTCGGGCTCGTGCTCTACGCCGTGGCCGCCAAGCACGCCGTTGCCCATCCGGAAGACGCCCTGGGATCAGGCGACCTCGCCATGCTGGCCGCCGCGTCGCCTTCTTCGTCGGCGGCCTGCTCGGCCTGCAGTGGCAGGCGGTGCGTCACCTGGCGGCGGAGCGCGTCGTGGCCATCGCCGGGATCGCCGCCCTGTGCGCGACCGTCGGGCCGCGCGTCCCGGGTCCCCTGCTGCTGGCCGTGATCGCGATTGCCATCGCGCTCATGCAGCTTCGTTCGATACGCCGGTTCGATCGCCTCGTCGCCGCCCGGGCGACGCGCGGGGGATCCGACCACGGCTGACCGATCGCGGTGTTGACCCCGGTGCGGGCTCGCGCCGATCGCTGCATCCGCAACTATCTCTCCGAGGCGTCTCCCCTCGGCTGGACGGCCCTCGTGGCGGCCCTCGTGGCGGCACGCCAGCCGACGCGGCGGTGCCGGCGCCTCACCCGGCGAGGGCCTTGCGAACGACGGGGGCCACGTCCGTCCCGAAGAGCTCGATCGAGCGCAGGACCTGGGCGTGGGGCATCCCGCCGCCGATCATCTGGAGCAGGAAGCGCTCGTGGCCGAAGATCTCGTGCTGGAACAGGATCTTCTCGGCCACCTCGGCCGGGCTGCCCACGAAGTTGGCGCCGCGGATCGAGCGCGAGGCCTCGAAGGCGGCCCGGTCGAGCGGCGCGAAGCCGCGCTCGCGGGCGATCCGGTTCATCAGCACCGAGAGCGGCGGGTAGGCCTCGTCCGCCGCGCGCTGCGAGGTGTCGGCGACGTACCCGTGGGAGGCGATGGCCAGCGGCAGGCCCGGGTGGCCGGCAGCCTCCGCGGAACGCCGGAAGAGCGCGGCAAAGGGTGCGAAGCGCTCCGGCAGCCCGCCGATGATCGCGAGGGCCATCGGGAGGCCCAGGGTGGCGGCCCGCACGGCCGACTCGGGCGTCCCGCCGACGGCGATCCAGACCGGGAGCGGGTCCTGGAGCGGGCGCGGGTAGACGCCCCGGTCGTCGATCGCCGCCCGGTGGCCGCCCGGCCACCTGACGCGCTCGGATCCCCGCAGGCGCAGGAGCAGCTCCAGCTTCTCCTCGAAGAGCGCGTCGTAGTCGCGCAGCTCGTAGCCGAAGAGGGGGAATGACTCGGTGAACGAGCCGCGGCCGGCCATGATCTCCGCGCGCCCGCCGGAGAGCAGGTCGAGGGTCGCGAACTCCTGGAAGACGCGCACCGGGTCGTCGGAGCTGATGACGCTGACGGCACTCGTGAGCCGGATGCGGGAGGTTCGCTCCGCTCCCGCCGCCAGGACCACCGCGGGCGCCGAGACCGCGAAGTCGGGTCGGTGGTGCTCTCCGACGCCGAAGACGTCGAGGCCGACCTGGTCGGCGAGGACGATCTCCTCGACGAGGTCGCGGAGGCGCTGGCCCGGGCTCGTCTTCCCCGTCGCGGGATCCGGCGCCAGCTCGCCGAAGGTGTAGAGGCCGATCTCCATCGGGGGAGTATGCCCGCTGATCTCATCCTCGTCGTCGCGACGACCGGCCGTGTGCGTCGGGCTGGCGGACGTAGCATGGACGTGGCTGGAGGACCGGCGACCAGGCCGGAGCCGACAAGTGACTGGAGCGGATCGGATGGACGGGCGCGAGCGCGTCCTCGCGGCGCTCGACGGGGAGACACCCGATCGCGTGCCGCTCGCGCTGAGCTTCTACGAGGTGAACGGCGCGAGCCTTGCCCCGCCCGGCGCCTGGCGCGACGACGCCGTTGACGTGAGCTTCATCTCCTTCCCGGTCTCAGCCGAGGAGGAGGAGCTCCGCCGCCGCGCGATGCCATACGACGGCGACACCCGGATCGGCAGCGCGTCCCAGGTCGCCCGCTACGCGAGCTGGGGCTACCTCCCGCACGCGGGGCGCGACGGGAATCCCCTGGAGCGCGCGGAGACGCTCGCCGACCTGGAGCGCTTCCCCTTCCCGGAGGTCGGGGGGACCCGGGTCGTCGAGTCGGTCGCCCGGCAGGTTCGCGACCTTCACGAGCGAGGGCTGGCGGCCGGCGGCAACACGCCCCATCTCGGCGGCGAGCTGTTCGAGGCGGCCTGGCGTCTCCGTGGCCTGGAGCGCTTCCTCATCGACCTCCTGACCCGGCAGGAGATGGCCCACTTCCTCCTCGACCGGCTCGCCGAGCTGGCTCGGCGCAACGCGACGACGCTCGCGCTCGCCGGGGTCGACGTGCTCGCCCTCGACGACGACGTCGGGATGCCCGGAACGATGATGATCGGGCCTGCCACGTGGCGAGAGTTCTTCCGCCCTCGGCTCGCCGGGATCATCGACGCGGCCCGCGCCGCGAAGCCGGACATCCGCGTCATCTATCACAGCGACGGCCACATCGAGCCGATCCTCGACGACCTCGTGGATATCGGGGTCGCCGGCATCAACCCTGTCCAGCCCGAGCACATGGACGCGGCACGGATCCGGCGGCGGTACGGGCCGCGGCTCGCCCTCTGGGGGACCGTCGGACGCCAGACGACGTTCGCCTTCGCCAGCCCCGACGAGATCCGCGGCGAGGTCAAGGCGAGGGTCGAGACGCTCGGGCGCGCCGGGCTCATCCTCTGCCCGGCCTACGACATCGATGAGCCGGACGTGCCCTGGGAGAACGTTGCGGCGTTCCTCGAGGCCGGCGCCGGGCTCTGAGCGCCTCGGCCCAGTCCCGGATCGCCGGCAGCGAGAATCGTCTCTCTTCCTGCCGGGCTCGCGACACCCCACCCGTTCGCACGCCGGCGCTCAGGCGTGGATCGCGTCCAGGGTGATCCGCCGAGCGTGGATGCGGCAGATCACGCGCGTCTCGCGCGCCTGCTGCTCGACCGGGTAGACGAAGCCGTAGTACCGCGGATGGCGGGTGTAGGTGCGCGTGAGCGCGTCGAGGTGCTCGAGCGCGCCGTCGGTGACGAGCTCCGCGTCACCCCGGACCTGGATGAAGCGGCCGGTGTTCTCCGGGTCGACGACGAGCAGGCTGCACCTCGGGTTGGCGAGCAGGTTCCGGCCCTTCCGGCGCTCCTTGGTCGTGTTGACGCGGGCACACTCGCCGTCCCAGTCGACCCAGACCAGGCTCGACTCCGGCCGGCCGTCAGGGCCCATCGTCGTGAGGACGCCGCAGATCGGCGGCGTCAGGAGGTCGAGATGCGACGGCGGGATCGCGAGCGTTCCGGGCGCGACAGGCGCGCCGGCCGTGCTCATCGCCCGCCCCCCGGCTCCGTGGCGTCGAGGGCCACGACGCGATCGGGGCGGATCCGGCACAGGATCGGGGTCTCCGTCTCGGCAAAGCGGGCCGGGATCGCCTCGCCGAAGTAGTGGATCGGCCGCCCGGCGTACTTCGAGGCCAGCGCGTCGAGGTGCTTGGCCGCGCCTTCCTCGGTCATCTCGATCACCGTGCCGCGTACTTCGAGATAGCGGAGCGGCCGCCGTGGGTCGTAGCAGAGGAGCGTGACCCGCGGGTCGCGGCGCATGTTCCGCTCCTTCGCGAAGCCGCGCATCGTGTTGACCCGCACGCACGCGCCGTCGAAGTCGCACCAGACGACCGAGGTCTGCGGGTAGCCATCGGCCATGATCGTCGTCAGGGCGGCGACCGGCGGGCACTCGACGAGGTCGCGGTGCGACGCCGGGATCTCGTCCTCAGCGTGGTCGCGCCGCAAGCCGACGGTCCCCACGGCGCACCTCCTTCTCGACCTCTCGACGCATCCGCTCCACCGCGGCCGGAGCCGGCGGTTCGGGCACCAGCTCGGCTGGCAGCTCGCCGCCGCTGAGCCAGGCCTCGACCATCCGGACATGCAGGGCCGTCTTCCGCGCCAGCCAGCCGTGACCGACGCCTGGCGCGAACCGGGCCTCCGCGTGCGGCATGAGCGCCGCCTGCGCCGCGTTGGACGGTCGGATCGCCGACTCCGTCTCGCCCGCGGTGAGCAGCGTCGGCGACGTCGCGTTGAGCTCGACGTTGGAGACCCCGCCCTTGAAGCCCTCCACGAACGCCCGCCGGAAGGCCCGACGCGACGCAGTGCGCAGGTCCGCCCGCCCGGCCTCGTCCATCCCGATGATCCGGCTGAACAGGTCGATCACCGGACGCATGTGGAGGAACGGCGAGACTGCCGTGATCCCGAGCAGGACGAGCGAGCCGCCCCGCGCGGTGAGCACGCCGGCGCAGTCGATGACCGCGCGGTCCACGAGCTCCGGGTGGCGGGCCAGCAGCCGGTGGGTCACGCCGCCGCCCCACGAGAGCCCCACGACGTGGGCCCGGCGCGCGGGGACGCGGGTCTCGATGAGCTCGGCGATGAGGTCTGCGGTCTCGTCGACCGTGAGCGGCGCCAGGCGATTGCTCTGCCCGAAGCCCGGCAGATCCGGCGCCAGGCAGTGGAACCGATCGTCGAGCCGCGCCACGTGATGGCGCCACATCAGCCCGCTGGCGCCCGCACCGTGGAGGAACACGATGGCCGGGGCGCCCGGCGTGCCGGATTCGTGGACGTACATGGTGGTGCCCATCTCGGGTCCTCCGATCTCCAACATCGTCATGGTGTGTCTCTTCGATCAGGGCGTCACGGGTCGTCCGGCCCGGGCTCGGCGGCCGAAGAGGGGGTTTGGGCGCCAGCCCTTCGCGAGGACGGCCCAGAGCAGGACGGCGTCGATCGCGAGGCCGGGCAGGGTCCCCGGTGTGATGAACAGGACGAGCACGACGCCCGAGGCGACGGCGGCCGTCACGACAAGCGGGCGCCACAGGCGCGCGGGAATCAGCCCGACGGCCGCCAGCGCCGCGAGGAGGAAGCCGAAGAAGGTGACAAGCGCGAGGGCGATGCCTGCGGCCCGCACGGAATTCGGCAGCGGCGCCAACACCGGTGACGAGCCATGGCTCGGTCATGGCGAACGGCCAGGCGGGCCCGCAGATGTACGCGATGTGGACACCGCCGTGGACGACAAGGAAGAGCGCGAGCAGGAGCGACATCACGAGCCTCCCGAGCGGGACGCGGATGAGGGATTGGCGAAGGTCTCGACCGAGAGCAGCGACAGCCCGAGGTCGCGGACGGCGGCGAGGAGCCCGTGGACGGCGGCCTGGTCGGCAAGCTCGCCGGTCAGGACCGTCGTGCCGTCGGGGTCCGGGACCACCGCGAGATCGGCGAACACCGCCGACCAGGCGGGAGCCAGCTCGCCCTGCACGCGAACGCGGATCTGGTAGCGGGCCGCGCGATCCATCTCGAACCTCTGCCTGCTCCAGCACGATGGGGCCGGAGACCTGCCGACCAGCCTGCGGCTCAACCCCCGACCCGCACATCCACCCGAGGATGGAGCCGCCGGTTGATTCCGCGACGGTTGGCCGGCCGCTGCGGTCGGGTCGAAGACGCGTCGAATGGCACTGGCTGTCGGGGACTCGGCAGCCGACACTGCCGGGGCCACTCCAAGGCAACGATCACGATGGCGATGCCAGGGGCCGACCTCCTCCTCGCGAACAGGATCGGTGTCCGGGCGCGGGGCACGCGGCTCGTCGAACGGGCGCGGCTGCGCGCCCTGCTGGAGAGCGCGCCCGAGGCTCGACTCGTGCTCGTCGCGGCGCCCGCCGGCTTCGGCAAGAGCACGCTGCTCTCCGCCTGGCTGGGCGGGGCGGAGGTCCACGGCGCCTGGCTGTCCCTCGATGCGCGCGACGACGACGTTGTCCGCTTCGCTCGGTACCTCGAGGCCGCCGCGGCGCAGCTGGCCGGGATCGAGAGCGCCGGCGGCCGCGACCCAGCCCACCCGTTCGATGCCGAGCTCGCCCTCGCACGTGTGCTCGACCTGATCGACAGCGCCCTCCAGGACGGGCCGGCCGGTGGAGCCGTGATCGTGCTCGACGACTATCACGTGATCGACGAGCCCGCCGTCCATCGGCTCGTCGCCGCGCTCGTCGAGCGGCTGCCCCCGCGGGCCCGCCTGGCGATCGCGACGCGCGTCGACCCGCCGCTCCCGCTCGCCCGGCTGCGTGCGCGGGGGGAGCTCCTCGAGGTGCGCGCCGAGGATCTCCGCTTCACTGCGTCCGAAGCCGGCGAGCTGCTGTGCTCGGCCGCGGTCGAGCTCGCCCCCGCGGAGGTCGACGAGCTCACCGAGCGCACCGAGGGCTGGGCGGCGGCGCTGCGCCTCGCCGCGGTCTCGCTGCGCGGGAGACCCGACCAGGCCGGGCTGGTGCGACGGTTCGGTGCCAGCCACCGCTTCGTCCTCGACTATGTCGTCGAGGAGGTGCTCGCCGGGCTGCCGTCCGAGACGCAGGACTTCCTGCTGCGGACCTCGGTCCTCGACCGCCTGTGCGGGCCGCTCTGCGATGCGGTCACCGGTCGAGAGGACGGCCAGGCGCGGCTCGAGGAGCTTGAGCGCGCCAACCTGCTGATCATCCCGCTCGACGACGAGCGACGGTGGTACCGCTACCACGCGCTGTTCGCGGAGGTCCTGCGCGCTCGACTGAGGATCCTCGACTCCGGCGGCGTCCCGGAGCTGCACGCGAGGGCGGCGACCTGGCACCGGGCGCACGGTCACGATGACGAGGCGATCGCCCACGCGCTCCTGTCGGACGACCTTGGAGGGCACGTGCCGGCTCGTGGCCGAGGCCTCGCTGTGGCACCTCAACGCCGGGGAGCTGAGCACAGTTCGCCGCTGGCTCGACGCCCTGCCCGCGGCGGCCGTCCGCGACGACGCCCAGCTCAGCGCGTCGTACGCCTGGTGCCTCGTCCTCCCGGGCGAGACCGAGGGCGTGGCCGCGCGGCTCGTCGACGCCGAGCGCGCCCTTGCGGCCGGTCGCGACGGCGACCCGATCACCACCGCCGCCGTCCCGGCCCAGCTGGCCCTCATCCGGTCGCGCCTCGCGGACCTCGAGGGAGACGTCAGCCACGGCGATCGCGCAGGCACGCCTCGCGGGCGAGCTCCTGCCGGCAGGGCTCCCGCCGGAGGGCGAGGCCACGCTGCGCGGCGACGCCATGATCCTGCTGGCGCGGGCCCTCGCGGCGGCGGGGGACACCGAAAGCGCCACCGAGGCCTACGAGGCGTCCCTGCCCGACCTGCGCGCCGGGGGCAACCTGTTTGCGGTCGGCCGCGCGATCGCCGACCTGGCCGCCTTCGCGATCGCGCGGGGCGACCCCGAGGGTGCCGTGCGGCTCTGCGAGGCGGAGATCGGGCGGGCGCCGGCGGAGTCGGCGGCCACGACCAGCGGTGCCGTCTGGATCGCCCTGGCAAGGGCGCGGGAGCAGCTCGGCCAGATCGAGCTCGCCGAGGCTGCGGCCCGGCGGGGGGTCGAGCTCGGCACCCGCGCCGGCGATGCCCAGGTCGTGCGGTCCGCCCGGGCGACGCTCGCGCGCATCCAGGCGACGCCCGAGAGCGCTGGCGCTGCTGGGCTTCCCCGCGTGCTGTCGGGCCCGGACGGCCCGGTCGAGGCGTTGACCCCGCGGGAGCTGGAGGTGCTGCGCCTCGTCGCCCTCGGCCGGTCGAACAGCCAGGTCGCGGCCGAGCTGTTCGTGACGGTGGGAACTGTGAAGTCGCATCTCCACACGATCTCGGGGAAGCTCGGGGCCGCCAACCGCGTCGAGGCCGTGGCGCGCGGCCGGAAGCTCGGACTCCTGGACTGATGGACGCGCCGCTTCGGCCCCCGTCCGCCGGCCGGGAGAATCAACCACCGCGTCCGCCCTCCGATGGATGCGCCGGACGCCGGTTGAGCCGCACCGTGGGAGCCGTCGGCGCCGCCCACGACGGATGGCGCCAGCGGACGAGAGACGGGTGACCACCATGACCACGATCGCGTCGGAACGACTCCTCATCGAGGGCACCGTCGCCCCGGGCTGGGAGCCCGTGCGGGACGCCTTCGTCGAGAACTTCCGCAGCCGCGGCGAGCTCGGCGGA
This sequence comes from uncultured Chloroflexia bacterium, assembly GCA_963709605.1. GTDB lineage: Bacteria > Chloroflexota > Limnocylindria > Limnocylindrales > CSP1-4 > CTSoil-043. Next base: position 700,955 of record CAVPWX010000007.1, read on the forward strand.
GCGTGCGCCGTCTATAGGGATGGCGAGAAGGTCGTCGACCTGTGGGGTGGCATCCGGGATGCGGCGGCCGGAGCGCCCTGGGAGGAGGACACGATGGTCCTCGTCTACTCGGCGACGAAGGGCCTGGCCGCGATGACCATGGCACTCGCCCACTCGCGCGGGTGGCTCGACTACGACGAGCGGGTCGCCACGTACTGGCCCGAGTTCGGTCAGGCCGGCAAGGAGCGGATCACCGTCCGCCAGCTCCTGGCCCACCAGGCCGGCCTCTTCGGCTTCGACGAGAAGGTGGACCGCGCCGTCATCGCCGACCCCGACCGCCTCGCCGCGATCATGGCCCGCCAGCGGCCGGCGTGGGAGCCCGGCGAGCGCCAGGCGTACCACGCGATCAGCCTCGGCTTCTACGAGGGCGAGATCATCCGGCGGATCGACCCGCAGCACCGGACGCTCGGCCGGCTCTTCGCCGATGAGATCGCCGCCCCGCTCGGCCTGGAGTTCTACGTCCGTCTGCCCGAGTCGATCCCCGACGCGCGGCTGGCGCCGCTCGTCCAGGAAAGCGCGATCCGGACGATCCTCGGGCTGCCCCTGCCGATGCTCCTCGACGCGCTGAACCCTCGGTCGGTCCTCTTCCGGTCGCTGGTCTCCAACCCCGGCACGCAGGTGCCGCTCGACCGCGAGCGCGTGTTCGCCCGCGAGCTCGAGATCCCGTCGGGAGGCGGCGTCGGCACGGCCCGCGCCATCGCGCAGGCGTACGGCGTCTTCGCCGGCGACGGGCACGAGCTCGGGCTCCGCTCCGCCACGCTCGAGGCGCTGCGGGCACCTGCGATCCCGCCGCGACGTGGGTTCCACGACGCCTGCATGCGCGGCCCCGTGCAGTTCTCGCTCGGCTTCATGAAGCCCACGGCGGCCTGGCCGTTCGGCCACGAGGGCGCGTTCGGGGCTCCCGGCGCGGGCGGCTCGCTCGGCTACGCGGACCCCGCGACGGGCATCGGGTACGCGTACGTGACGAACCGGATGGGCGGGTTCGACGGCGATCCGCGCGACGTCGCGCTGCGCCGGGCGATCCCGCTGCTCAGCCCCGTCGCCGCGTAGCCGCCGCTTGAGCGGGACCTCGCGGGGGCTTCCGCGCGAAGCAAGGGTGCGCGTACCGGCGGCCAGCTGGCGCAGGAGGCCCGGACCGGTGCGGGCTCGCGTCTCCGGCTATGGCAGGCCGCGCGCCGCCCAGGCCACGGCAGTGATCAGGAACGGCTCAGAAGGCACCCGTCGACGGCAGTCGTCGCGCAGCGCCCTGCGTCGATCCGCGTCGAGGCTCGCGAGGTAGGCGCCGGCCGGGCCAACGCCGCGCGTGAACGGCTCCCACCAGGTGCTGAAGGTCGGGTGCTCGAGGCGCACGGAGAGTGCGGTCGCCTCGATCTCGCGCAGCCCGGCGGCGCCGAACAGCTCGGCCAACTGCCCCGTGCCGGTACCGGGGAGGTGGGACTCATCGTCGACATCGGGGTCGAGGGCCCGCGCAGCGTCCCAGAAGAGCCGGAGGGGCCCCATGCTCCCACCGTGATCCCAGACGCATGCTGCGACGACACCGTCCCGCCGGGTCACGCGGGCCATCTCGGTCAGCCCCGCGACCGGATCCTTCATGAAGTGGACGACGAGCTGCGCGAGGGCAGCGTCGAAGGCTCCGTCCGGGAACGGCAGCCGCTCGGCTGGCGCTCGTCGGACGTCGACGCCTGCATGGCGCGCCCGCGTCGCGGCAACGAACGACCCGGACGGATCGACGGCCGCCACCGCAGCGGGTCCCAGCCGTGCGACCAGTTCGCCGGTGAGCGCGCCGGTGCCGCAGCCTACGTCGAGCACCCGCTGCCCGTCGCTGACCGATGCCAGGTCTGCCAGCTGACCGGACAACAGGCGCGAGTATCGACCCATGAAGCCGTCGTAGGTTTCGGCGGCGACTTCGAAGCTCACGTGCCCAAACCTGCGCTCTCGCTGTGTCGGAGGAGACGAGGTCGGCAGCATACGGGAACGCTGCAAGGCATCCGACGAGGCTGGCTGCCGTCTCGCACCGACGGTCGTCAGAACGGTTGTGCGCGGGTGAGTGTCCGGTCTCGCTGGCGCCGGAACTCCTGCCACCCGGCAGTCGCGCGGGCAGGACGAGGTGAAGTGGCGGGTTGCCGAGTTATGAGAATGCCGGGCCTGGCGCGGTCACGGCGTCATGCTTCGACAACAGGAGCCACGGGGTAGGGCCGGAGGATCTCACCGCCGGTTGCGGTCACCCGGTAGACGTCCTCGTGTCGCACCCCGCCGAAGCCCGGGATCGCCAGCACGGTGTGCCCGATCGTCATCGTCATCCCCTCGCGGAGTGGGATGTTGCGGTGCGGCGGGATGATCGTCGATGCCGGTGTCTCCTCGAAGCGCAAGCCCAGCCCGTGCCCGATGCCCAGGACGTGATGCTCCGCGAGCCCGCGCTCCGTCAAGACGGCCCCGACGACCGCGTCGAGGTCGGCGACCGTCGCGCCGGGGCGCATCGCATCCCTGGCAGCGGCAATGACCTCGGCGTACGCGTCGAGCAACGTCGTCTGCCGCTCGTCGGCTGGGCCGAGGACGAACGTGCGGGCGAGGTTCGCGCAGTAGCCCTCGACCTGAGGCGTGAGGTCGACGATGACCAGCTGGCCGCGCTCCAGCGGCTGTGGGCTCAGGCGCCCGTGGAGCATGCAGGTCTCGATGCCGAAGGTGACGTACATGGGCGTGCTCGTCCGCTCGGCGCCCGCCCGCATCAGGGCGTAGGTCGCCTCGGTCGCGATCTCGTGGGCGCTGACCCCTGGGCGGAGGAGCTCCCGGACCCGATCCATCCCGACCCCCGCGACCCGCTGGGCCTCCGCCATCAGGGCCACCTCGTCGGCGTCCTTGACCATCCGCAAGGGGTCCATGACGGGGTCGGAGGAGACGACCTCGATCCCAGGATTTACCCTGCGCAGGAGCTCAACGAGGAATGCCGGTGTCTCGAACCACAGCTGGACGCCCACCTTCGGGCGGCCCGGCCCCTCGTGCCCGACGCGGGCGACGATCTCGCGCAGGAGCCCGGTCACCTCGTGGATCTGGCCTCCGACCGAGCCGAACAGGAGGACGTCGCCATCGCCGACGCCGTCGGCCGCGAGGCTGGCGCGGATCTCCGGCTCCTCGCCCGCGAAGGCGATGATCGTTGGCGGACCCTCGACCGGAATGACCGCCCGCGGCTGGGTCCGGTCGACCCCGAACAGGTACCGGTAGTCGTCGTGGTTCAGGACGACGATCGCGACCAGACCGTGCTCGCGCATGCCGGCCTGAACCCGTTCGATCCGATCGCGGCGGATGTCCATCCGGCTCCCTCCTGGCGAGGGCATGGTCGCACGACTCCGCCAGGGACGCGACGCTTCTTGATGATGGGAGGCGTGGGCGAGGTCTACGCCGCCGATGCGAGGCCCGCCACGTGCCCGTAAGGAGGCGCGAGTACCGGCCCATGAAGCCGTCGTAGGCCTCGGCGACGACACCGAAGCTCACGAGCCTGACTCTACGCTCTCGCCATGATCATCTCCAGGGTCCCTCCCTGGCTGAGTTGCGTGAGAGAAGCGGTGACGTCCCAGAGCCGGCTGGCGACCTCGGGATCGCAGGTGTACGACGGAGCGTCGATGGGGTGCCCGTGCGCGCAGATCGCCGACGAAGACGCGACGGGAATTGCCGTCTTCGCCGAGCGGACGAGGCGGTCGATGGTCTTGTCGTTTCGATCGGATGGACTACCCTATGCCCGTCCGGGACCGGGGGGCCGGGGAGGGGTTCGGGAACCACGCGTCTGCCGCCTCACGGCGCGGCGCCCGAACTGCGGGGGATGGTGATTGAGATGATGACCCCGAGGGGCCGCTTCGCAGCGGTCCTCGTTGCCGGCATCGTCGGTCTGGCCGCATGCTCGGGTTCGCCCAGCCCGAGCCCCGCGCCGTCGGTCATACGAGTCCTCGGGTCCTGGGAAGGCCCCGAGATCGACGCCTTCAGGGCGGCGGTCAAGCCGTTCGAGGCGCAAACCGGCTACAGCGTCGTCGTGAGCACGACACGCGACCTCAAGGGAGCGCTGGAGCGCAGCTTCGAGGTCGGAGATCCGCCCGATCTCGCCGGCCTGCCGGGACCGGGCTACATGCTCGAGCTGGTCCGCCAGGGCAAGCTCGTCAACCTCGCGGATGTCATCGACACCGGGACCTACCTGTCCGAGACCGCGCCGGGCTTCGTTGACATCGGGACCGTGGAGGGCAAGCTCGCCGGGGTCTTCATGAAGGCGACGGTCAAGGGTCTCTTCTGGTACAACCCGGAGGTCATCCAGCCGGGCGAGCCCGAGAGCTGGGACGATCTCCAGCACGACGCTGTGACCGGGCACGGCGGTATTGCACCCTGGTGCATCGGGCTCGCGTCCGACGCCGCGTCAGGCTGGCCGGGTACCGATTGGGTGGAGGACTTCGTCCTTCGCCAGAGCGGACCCCAGGTCTATGACGACTGGGTCGCGGGTCGGGTTCGCTGGTCGTCACCGGAGATCCGCCGCGCCTTCCGGAGCTTCGGGACCGTCATCGACGACGCGGATGTCGCCGGCGGCATCGAGGGGGTCCTGCGCACGCACTTCAGCCGCGCCGGCGATGGGCTGTTCACCGACCCGCCCAAGTGCCTGTTCGCCCACCAGGCCACCTTCATGTCCACGTTCCTCGACGAGGCAGTGGCGAAGCACGGCGATCGCTACGACTTCATCCCGTTCCCGGACGTCGAGCCGCGCTTCAGCGGAGCCCTCATCGGTGCCGGGGACCTGTTCGCGCTGTCGAACGACACGCCGGGGGGGCGTGACCTCATCCGCTACCTCGTCAGCCCGCAGGCCCAACAGCTCCTCGTCCAGCATGGCGGCGCGCTGTCGGGGAACCTCCGGGTGACCGCCTATCCGGACGACCTCGCACGTCGCCAGGCGGCGCTGCTGGCGTCCGCGAAGATCCTCCGCTTCGACGCCTCCGACTCCATGCCGGACGTCATGAACGAAGCGTTCTGGCAGGCGATCCTCGACTTCACGGCCGACGAGTCGCAGCTCGACCGGATCCTCGCGCAGCTCGACGCCGTCCAGGCCGTGGCCTACAGCCAGGAGTGATGGAGAGCAAGAGGCGAGCGGACGTCGATCCTGGGGTGGCGCTGCGCTGGACGGCGACCATCGCATCTCTGCTCGCCGTCGGCGCGATCCTGGTCACGCTGGTCCTCTATGTCGTGCGCGGCGCCTCCCCCCAGCCGACGGGATTCGTCCAAGGCCCGCTGGGAGTGTCGGCTATTGCGATGACCGGTCTCCTGTACTCATCCGTCGGTGCGCTTCTCCTTCGGCGGCGACCCCGCGACCTCATCGGGTGGGCGCTCCTCGGGATCGGGATCGGCATGGCTGTCATCCTCCCGCTCGACCAGTTCGTGGAGGACTCGATCCACGGCTTCCGTCCCGTGCCGCCGGGGACGCTCGTGACCGCGTGGGCGCTGACGGCAGTTCACATGCCGGCCTCGGGCGCAGCGGTGGTCCTCGTGGTCCTCCTGTTCCCCACCGGTCACCTCGACTGGCGCTACGGGCGGCAGACGCTGGCGCTGGCCGTTGTCGGCACGGCGCTCCTCGCCGTCGGCTCGGCTCTCCGTCCCGAAGGTCTCCTCTGGTATCCCACGCTCCCCAACCCGCTGGCGATACCCACGACGTTCGCCCCGTTCGTCAGCCTGCTGTCGCTGGCAGGTGTCGCGCTGTTCGTCGGCTCCCTCGCACTTGCTGCGGTCTGCCTGATCTGGCGGTACCAGAACGGCAGCCCCAGGCAGCGCCGCCAGCTGGCCTGGGTTGCGCTCGGGGCGGCCGCCATGGCCGGCTCCGTCGCCCTCTTCTACATCGGTCGCTATGCCGGGACGGTCGCCGGCTCACAGGGTGAACGCCTGGCGTTCGTCGCCGCGGTCGGGGCGGCGCTGCTGCCGCTCGCCATGTTCCGGTTCGCCACGGTCACGGCCTCGCAGGGGCAGGAGACCCGTGACCTGACCTTCCTGTTCACGGATCTGCAGGACTCGACGGCCATGTACGCCAGCATCGGTGACGTGTTCGCCTTCGACCTCGTCCGCCTGCACTTCGACACACTCAGTGCGGTGGCCCGTCGGCGCCGCGGCGAGATCGTGAAGACCATCGGGGACGCACTCATGGCGCGCTTCCGCGATCCTGCCGATGCTGTCCAGGCGGCGCTCGAGATGTTCGAACGCCTCGACAACTTCAACCGCATGAACGCGACCAAGCTGGCCCTGAAGGTGGGCATCCACCGCGGCGACGCCATCGTGGTGTCCGGCCGCCAGGGCACCGACTACTTCGGGCAGACGGTGAACATCGCCTCGCGCATCGGCGCCATCGCCACCCCCGGGGAGATCGTCCTGAGCGACGCCGTGCACCAGGGCAGCTCGGTGCCGCCCTTGCTCGCCGGGTACCAGGTGCGCGAGGAGCAGGCGAGCCTCAAGGGCGTGTCGGGCGAGGTGCTCGTCCACCGGCTGCGACCGCCGTAGGGAGCCCGCGCGTGATCGTCGCGGGTCGTGCCGAGGAGCCAGCGGGCACCTTGATACCGTATCCATGAGCGCAGATGCGGCCGCCATCGGGAGGGAACGCCAACACGAGGAGTGACGAAGGCGCCAGGGGCGCGGACTCCGTGACCGTCGAGCCCGAGCGAGCACCGGGGCTCCCGCCTCGGGCGGCGCGCGATGGGCCGTTTGCCTCTGCTGGCGGGACGACCGGCCGGGGACACTCCTCCCATGAAGCGGATGGGGATCCTCGCGGCTTCCGGGTCGCTGGTGGCGGTCGGGGTCCTGGCCGGACCTCGCCTGTGGCGACACATGCTGGACTGGGGTGCCAGCGCCGAGGAGACCCACCGCCCGCTCCCGGGTGACGAGCTCCTCCCCGACGCGGACCTGGTGGCCACCCGGGCGATCTCGATCGCCGCCCCGCCCACCGCGGTGTGGCCCTGGATCGTGCAGATCGGTGTCGGCCGGGCTGGTGCCTATTCCTACGATTGGCTGGATCGGCTGTTCGGCCTCGACCTCCGGAGCAGCCGCCGGATCGTGCCGGAGCTGCAGGGCCTGGCCGTCGGCGACGTGATCCCGGTGGCCAACGACGGGACCGGCCTGCGCGTCCGGATCATCGAGCCGGGCCGGGTGCTGGGTGCGCTGACCGACGACGGGACCTGGGCCTGGACCTGGGTCCTGGAGCCCGCCGGGGACACGACCCGGCTCCTCAGCCGGACCCGGATGGCGACCGCCGGGCAGCCGGTGCCCGTCCGCGCGGCGACCTGGCTCCTGCTCGTGCCCGCCTCGTGGGTCATGGAACGCCGGATGCTGCTCGGCCTCCGGGACCGGGCCGAAGGGCCGGTCGAGCCGGCGACACGCCCGTCCGCCGAGGCCAGCGGCGCCGTCGCCACGGAGATCGCGCCCGACGTGTACCTCCTGGGGCCGTGGGGTCGCACGCAGACCAACGCGTACCTGGTCCGCGACGGCTCGTCGTGGATCCTCGTCGACGCCGGCTGGGAGAACGACGGACCGCGCATCCAGGCGGCTGCGCGATCGCTGCTGGGGCCCGGGCTGGTCCCCTCGGCCATCCTGCTGACCCACGCCCACCCCGATCACGAAGGGTCGGCCCGCGAGCTGGCCCAGGCCTGGGGCTGCCCCGTCTACGCTGCACCCCGCCGAGCTTGCGATCGCCACCGGCGACTTCGAGGCCATGCGGTAGATACGCGGGGCCGCTGGACCGCTGGCTGATCCTGCCCCTCATGCGCGCCATCGGTCGACGCCGCCGCGAGGCGATCCTCGCCGGCGGAAGCCTGGCCGGGATCGTGGAGCCGCTCCCGCCGGGCGGCGCGGTCCCGGGCCTGGAGAGCTGGCAGTGGATCCACACGCCGGGCCACACCCCGGGTCACGTGGCGTACGTCCGGGCGCGCGACCGGGTCGTCATCAGCGGCGACGCCATCCTGACCCTGAAGGTCAACGCCTGGTCGGGCCTCCTGCGGCAGGAGCAGGGCCTGTCCGGCCCGCCCTGGTACACGACCTGGGATCGGGATGCCGCGCGCGCCTCGATCGCCGCGATCGCCGACCTCGAGCCCTGCGTTCTCGCCGGCGGTCACGGCCTGCCGCTGGCGGGCCCAGGGACGGCCGCCGCGGTCCACGCGTTCGCCGCACGGACCATGCGGGATCCTTGAGGGGCCTCGACGTCGCGAAACGTACCGAGGGTCGCTCGACCGCGGTTGGGTCAGGGCGTCCAGTGCCAGCATCACCAACGCATCCGTCCAGCCGGGATCAACTCGGCTCGCGCTGCCTTCGCGGGGTCCCTGGCCTGATTGGTCAGGAAGGACGCTCGCCCATGACGTAGGCGACGAGGTCGCGATATCGGAGCTCGATCTCGGGAAGGCGCGCGAGGCGCTCCCTCCACAATCGGTCCAGCTGGCCGCGCGTGTCGTCGTCGAGCGAGTCGAGCAGCTCCAGCTCTTCGGCTTCCCATGCGCAGTGCATGAACGCATCGAGGGTCCACTGGTGCTCCACGAGGCCGGACGTGGCACGGACCGCTCGAAACCCGGCTCGCCGGAGAAGGGTCGCGGCCGAGGGCAGAGACCGGAACAGCGCCGTCTCCGACGACGGGGGCCGCGGGATGTGCAGCTCGTCGAGGAGCTCACCCAACAGACGCCACGGCACGAACTGCATGTCGTTGTCGAGCCAGGTGACCACCGCGACGGCCCCGCCCGGCCGCAGGATCCGGTGCGCCTCGCGAAGGGCGGCGGCCCGGCTGCGGAGGTACTGGAATACGAAGGACGACACGACGACGTCGGCCGAACCATCCTCGACTGGGAGTCGCTCGGCGACACCCGTCACCCAGCTCAGGCGCCGGAGGGCCGATCGATCGAGCGTCGTCTCGGCCTCCGCGCGCCCGAGGTCGAGCATGCCCGCCGGATGGGTCGACCGCGATCGCCGTGACCCTCGGCCATCGCGCGACCGCGGCGCGCGCGAGCGGGCCGGTTCCAGCGCCCACGTCGACGAGGATCGCTTCGCGGCGGTCGTCGACCACGGGCGCCACGAGATCGAGCAGGCGCAGGGCTGCCGGCTCGATGACTGGAGCCCACCACCGGTGGTATCCGGGCGCGATCCGGTCGTAGAGGGCTTGGGTGCTGGTCAGGGCCTCGATGGCGGGCCTCTCGACGGTCACCCCGCCGGCCATGGCGTCACGGCGGCGGACGACGGTGCCATCATCGACGCCCTCCCGGATGACAGGCCAGAGTCCAATGGCCCGGCGCCTGCAGCGCACGCCCGCGTTCCGGGGCGGTGGGCGTATCCGATGGACCCTTGGCGTGCCCGGAGGGCGTCGGGCGCGCACGAACAACAGGGCCATCGGTCAGGTGCATGCGACCGTCGGACTGCGACGGGTCAGCCTCGTGGCCCGGGCTCTGCGCCGCCCAGGTGGACATCGAACACCTGCGCCGTGAGGGCCTCGCTGGTCCAGGCGACCCACTCGGCGTGCGACCAGCCACGGTCGGCGACGAGGGTCCGATATGCCGCTGGGCTCACGAGAAGCAACAGCACGTCCGTCGCGCGTTCCGCGGAGAGGTTCGCACGCAGCGGCGACTTCGTGCGAAGGAAGTCGATCATCTCGCGGTAGCCGTCGACCCGCATGTCCTCGTTCCGGGCCAGGAACCGGGCCGCGTCGGGGTCGCTCGCGGCGGCCGTGCGGACGGCCAGGTCGAGCGGCGCCACCCGCCGCACGATCTCGCCCGCCCCCTCCACGAGCGCCCGGACGGCCGCGGCCACGCTCGGCTCGGAGACGGCCCGGCGATACCACTCCTGGGCCTGCGGCGGGGCCGGATCCCCCTCGCCGAGCACGGCCAGGTCGTACGTGCTGCTCAGCACGTCGCTCTTGGTGTGGAAGACGAAGTACACGGTCTGCACCGCGACACCGGCCGCGTCGGCGATGTCCGCCATCGTCGTCCCGGTGTACCCACGTTCACAGAACAGCACGCCGGCCGCCTTCGTGATGCGCAGCCGAGTCGCCTGCGCGCGCTGACGTCGAGGGGGTCCCGTGCGGTCCGGCGACTTGACAGGGTCCATGGCGTCTCGGATAGTAACGCAGCTCGACGCTAGTGTCTCACTCTAGTGCGAGAGTCTAGTGATGAGGCCACCATGATCAAGGCAGAGAAGAGCATCGTCATCGAGCGCCCGGTCGAGGACGTCTTCGCCTACGTGGGCGATCAGACCAACGCCGTCCACTGGCAGGCCGGCCTGGTCGAGGTGCGGCGGCTGACGGACGGCCCGATCGGCCTGGGCACCAGGCACACGATCGTGCGCACGTTCATGGGGCGCAGGCTGGCCGTCGACAACGAGTACGTCGCGTTCGAGCCCGGCAGGAGGATCGCGTTCAGGACGACCTCCGGGCCCATGCCGCTCGAGGCGAGCTACGTCGTCGAGCCCGTCGCGGAGGGCACCAGGGTCACATCGACGATCGCGATGGAGGCCTCGCGGTTCGTCTCGCTCGCAGAGCCTCTGATCGCGGCCAGCCTGCGGCGGGAGATGGACGCCGGCTTCAGGGAGCTCAAGAGGCTGCTGGAAGCACCGATCCCGGCCGGCTCGCCCGAGGCTGCGGCATCGTAGGACCAGGTCGTCGGTGTTCGCCGGCAGCTGCGGCGAACCGGCGCGCCCGGAGGGCGTCGGACGCGCACGAACAAGGGGGGCGTCACCCCGGCCGGCGTCGCTACCTGCCGTCGGAGCGGTCGCCGGCCTGGGTGCGGAGATGCGCGGCTGCCGCGTCCGGGTCGTAGTAGATGACGTGGCCCACGCCCTCGACCGCGATCGGACGTGCGTTGCGAACGGCGGCGAGCTGCGTCGCGATCGCCCGGAAGACCGGCATCGACTCGGTCCCGAACGAGAACCGGATGTCGACGCCCGCCGACGCGAGCTCGGCCTCGTCGACCCGCTCCCGGGTGAGGATGAGCAGATCGTCCCGCACGAACGCCTCGGCGTTCTCCTCCTCGCGCGATGCGTACCATTCCTTGCCGGGCGGCGGTGCGACGAGCTCGTCGGCGGCAGGTCCCGTCGCGGACCCCACCGCACGCCTGAAGACTCCGAGCGCTCCCGCCCAGTCGCCGGGGCGGGCTGCGAGGTGGCGGTCGACGGCGTGCTGTACCGGCCGCCCGACAGGGTCTCCCCCGGGCAGCTGCCGGAAGAGACCCGGCTCGAACACGAGCGCCCGGCGGACCAGCGTCGGGTGGCGGAGCGCAAGCTGCACGGCCACGATGCCGGCCGAGCTGGACCCGAAGACCGCGACCTCGTCGAGCCGGAGCGCGCGGAGCAGGGCCGCCGCATCGTCGGCGTGCTGCGCCGAGCCGCCGCCCGGCCAGTCGTTGCGACCGCTGCGCAGGGTTCCGCGGCGATCGTAGGTCACGACCGTGAAGTCCTCGAGACGCTCGGCGACCGCGCGCCAGACCTCGGCATCCTCGCCGCCGCCATGGATGATCAGGAGGGCCGGTCCTGAACCGCGGACTTCGACGTGCAGGGTGGTGCCGTTGACGCGGCAGCGCTGCACGCGCGGCGGATCCGCTCGCGGCAGGGCGTCGGGGTTCAGGCCGGGCTCAGGCGTCGCCATCGCGCCACGATCGTACCCGCCGGCGAACCTGGCGCGCCCGGAGGCATCCCGGTGGGCGCGCCCCCGGCTCGCCTCAGCCCGGCGGGATGTTGTGGTTGATCCGGAACAGGTTCTCCGGGTCGTATCTCCGCTTCACCGCGCCGAGCCGCTCGTACTTCGCGGGCCCGTAGACGGCAAGGGCCTTCGACCGGGCGTCGGCCTCGTCGTGCCCAAGGAAGTTCACGTACTGGCCGACCAGCGCGTAGCGGTCAATCGCGGTCGAGAAGCCCTTGACCCAGGCGATCCGCCCGGCGTCCTCGGCCGGATCGGCCCAGAAGCCGTAGATGTTCAGCAGGTACTCGGCGGCCCGGCTCGGGTACGCGGTGGCATCCTCGGGCACCCGCCCGAAGGCACCGCCCATGTGATGGAGATCGACGGCGGTCCCGTACGTCTGGACGCCGCACCACTCGACGAGCTGATCGATCAGCGGGCCATCGAGGCGGTCGAAGGAAGCATTGCGCCAGTACGCCCGTGAGCCTCTCGGCAGGGCGGCGTCGAAGGCCGACTGGAAGGTGAGCCAGCGGGTCGGGTCCAGCACGGCGACGTCTGGGGCGCAGGCGTCCTGGATACGCCGGACGACGGCCTCGCCGGCCGCCCGGTCGGCGCCGGCCCAGGCGAAGCCCATCAGGAGAAGGATGCGGTCCCCGAGCTCCCACTCGTCTGGCGGTACGAGCAGCGTCATCAGCACGCTCAGGTCGTCGGGCAGCTCTGGCCCGAGGGCTGCGAACGATGCGAGGGCGTCGCGCCACCGCGGACGCTCGTAGACGAGCGTTCCCGCGAAGACGTCCTGGTCCAGCGGATGGGCCCGGAACGTGAAGGAGCTCACCACGCCGAAGTTGCCGCCTCCGCCACGCAGCCCCCAGAACAGGTCCGGGTGCTCGGCTTCACTCGCCGTGACCCGCTCCCCGGTCGCCAGGACGACATCAGCCGAGACGAGGTTGTCAATGGTCAGCCCGTGGCGTCTGACGAGCCAGCCGACTCCGCCGCCCAGCGTCAGGCCGGCGACGCCGGTACCCGAGACGACGCCGACCGGGACTGCGAGCCCGTAAGGTTCGGTCGCCCGGTCGATGTCCCCGAGCTTCGCCCCGGGGCCCGTGCGGACCAGGCGTGTGTTGGCGTCCACCTCGACCGCATCGAGCCCGCCGAGGTCGAGGACGACCCCGCCGTCCACGGTGCCGTTCCCGGCCACGTTGTGACCCCCGCCCCTGATCGCCAGCCGGAGACCCGTGGTGCGGGCGAGGTCGATCGTCGGGGCGATGTCGTCCGTGGTGGCAGCCTGGACGATGACCAGCGGCCACCGATCGATCATCCCGTTCCAGACCCGGCGGGCCTCGTCGAAGTCGGCGTCGTCGGCCGTCAGGGCGCGGCCGGCAACGCGAGCGCGCAGTGCCGCGACGGCGGAGGTGACATCGGCGTCGGTCATGGTTCACTCCCGAGTGGTGCGGTGGCGCCCCGCAGTATCCGCCGCTTCGTGCCATGCTGGAAGTGCCGGAATCCACCGAAGCGGGCCGAAAATGACAGCAGATCGGTTGCCCCGCGTCGTCCTGTTCGCCGCACCGGAGACGTCCGCGGCGGTGCTCTACGGGCTGTACGACGTCCTGGGCTCCGTCGGGTCCGCCTGGCCGGACATGACCTCGGCCACGCCCGGTGACCCGCTGCTCGACGTCCGGATCGTCGCCGCGACGGCCGAGCCGTTCCGCTGCTACGGGGGCGTCCGGATCGAGCCGCACGCTGCCATCGCCGACGTCCACGACGCCGACGCAGTCATCGTGTGCGACATGTTCACGCCGATCGACGCCCCGCCTCGCGGCCGATATGCCGTGGAGTCGGTGTGGCTGCGCGCGATGCGCGAGCGCGGCGCGCTGATCGCGAGCGTCTGCGCCGGGTCGTTGCTGCTCGCCGAGTCCGGACTGCTCGATGGGCGGTCGTGCGCTGGTCACTGGGCCTACGTCGATCTCTTCGCCTCGTCGTACCCTCGCATCCGCTTCAAGGCCGGCTCGATCCTCGACCTCTCGAGCGAGGCGGCAGGGGTCGTGACCGCGGGTGGCGCGACATCCTGGCAGGAGCTCGCCCTGTACGTGATCGGGCGCTTCTGCGGGCCGGCCCATGCCACGAGGACGGCCAAGATCTACCTCCTTGCCGGCCACCAGGATGGTCAGCTGCCGTTCTCGGCGACGATTCGCCGGTCGCATCTCGATGATCGCGTCGTCGCCGAGAGCGTCGCCTGGATCGAGGTGAACTACGCCACACCCAACCCTGTCGCCGCGATGACGCAGCGCTCCGGGCTCACCCCTCGGACCTTCGCGCGCCGCTTCCAGACCGCGACGGGCCGCCGCCCGATCGACTACGTCCATGCCCTGCGCATCGAAGGCGCCCGAGAGCGCCTGGAGGCCGGCGACGACTCGGTCGACGGCATCGGGTTCGAGGTCGGCTACGCGGACCCGGCGTTCTTCCGGCGCCTGTTCAAGCGCGTCACCGGGCTCACGCCGGCGGCCTACCGGCGGAAGTACGCTCCGATCTTCGGGCCGAGGTAGGACGGACGGTGCCAGGGGGCCGGGCGGCGTTGTGAGGGATCACGCGAGTGGGCTGAGATGGAGGACCCGCGATGGGCGACCGCTCCGTGATCGTGATCGGGGGCGGGATCGCCGGGCTCGCAACGGGGATCTACGCCCGCACGAGCGGCTCGGCCGGCGCGGAGCCGGGCAGCCTCGCGGTAGCCTGGCGATCGGAGGGTGAAGGCGCTCGCCCTCACCCCGGACGGTGTCGAGCGGCGTTCGCAGGTCCTCGCGCTGCTCGCCCTCCCACCCGAGAGCGTGACCGCCCTGATCCCGGCGTCCTTGCCTCGATCTCGGCCGGACTCGAGCGCATCCTGGTCGCGGAGCCGAGCGCCGGCAGCGGGAGCGGCGGTGCCGTCGCCGGTCCATCTCGTCCCGACGACGCGCCTGAGGATCCGTCGTCGAGGAATCAGACCCGATAGCCGGTGGACCTTGCGGCATGGACGACCGTCCGCGCGATCGATGGCTAGCCGGAGGTCGTCGTCTCGGACGTACTGGAGGCGAGATGACAGCCGAAGCGGCCCACCTCGCGGCGCTCGTCGACGACGACCTCCTCCTCCTCCTCCTCCTCGCCCGGACCAACGCCGGGACGCTCGAGCTGCAGGTCGCCCGGGTCGATCTCGCCGAAATGGCGGTGGAGGCCGTGCGCCCCCTTGCGACCGGGGCCGCCTCGCGGGCGGCGATGGCCGCTACCCGGCCGACACCTCGATTGGACGGCCGTCGTGGCCACCGGCAACCACGACGCGATCTCGACCCAGCGTCTTGGCGCGATACATTGCCGAGTCGGCCGCGAGGATCAGCTCATCGACGGAAGCTCCGTGCTCCGGGTAGGCGGCAACGCCAATCGACATCGTCACGGTCGGATACAGGCGCGTCGGTCCGTCGAGGGGGTGCACCTTCATGCCTTCGCGCAGCGCCTCCGCACGGCGGTGGGTGTCGGCGAGCGATGCCTTGGGGAGGAGAACGATGAACTCCTCGCCGCCGAAGCGGCAGGGGACGTCCTCGCCCCGCACCGCCCCCGCAAGGAAGCGCCCGATCCGCCGCAGCTCCTCATCCCCGGCCGCGTGCCCGAAGGCGTCATTGAGTTCCTTGAAGTGGTCGAGGTCGGCCATCAGGATCCCGACGCCATAGCCCTCGCGGGCGGCCCGACGGATCTCCCGGTCGAGCGATTCCGCCATGTACCGGCGGTTGAACAGCCCCGTGAGCGGATCACGCGAGGACTGCTCCCTGAGCCTCGCCCGGAGGCGGATGTTGGCGAGCGTGAGGGCCACCTGTTGCCCCAGCGTCTCGATGAGGCGTTCCCGATTGGCCAGCAGGCCGGCGCGCACCCTGGTCGACGCCCGGCGCCGGAGCTGGACGTGGAGCAGGCCCAGCGTCTCAGCCTGGGCGGCAAGCGGCTGGCACAGGAGGCCGGCCGCGAACGGCTCCTCGACGTGGGGGCACCGCACGTCAGGGTCGGCGTCACGGACCACGTGAAGCCGACCCCGCCGCAAGGCCCAGCAGTCGTTCGGGGCGAACACGCTCCGGGATGGCGGCGGACTGCCCCACGCGGCCACGACCTCGGCCGCCGTGCCCAATTCCGTCAGCGCATAGACGGCCCCGGCGTCGCCCGCGAACAGCGGCTCCGCGACTCGCGCGATCACGGCATACGCCTCGTCGAGCGACTGGCAGGACTCCAGCAGCTCCCCCATCTCGGCCAGCAGGGACATCTCTCGTCCGCGTTGCTCAAGCTCGTCGACGTGGCGCTGCAGCTCCTCATGAGCCCGCTCGAGTTGCCCCAGGAGGTTCGCGCGGGTCGTGATGTCGACGACGGTGGCGTAGACGATCTGACCGCGCCGAAAGCGCACCGGAGCC
Organism: uncultured Chloroflexia bacterium; assembly: GCA_963709605.1. Lineage (GTDB taxonomy): Bacteria > Chloroflexota > Limnocylindria > Limnocylindrales > CSP1-4 > CTSoil-043. The sequence continues at coordinate 717,056 of CAVPWX010000007.1, forward strand.
AGGCTGATCTCCACGGGGAACTCCGTGCCATCGCGGCGGCGTGCCGTGAGCTCCCGTCCCGTGCCCATCGGCCGGGGCGTGGGCTGCCGGTGGTAGGCGGCTCTTAGTGCGGCGTGCCGCTCGCTCTCGCGCGACGGCACGAGACGCTCGATCGACTCGCCGCGGAGCTCCTCCGGTGACCAGCCGAACTCCTGGACCTTCGAGTTGGCGTACACGATCCGGCCGCGGCCGTCGACCCCGATGACGGCATTGGGGCTCGCGTCGAGCACTGCCTCAGTACTGAGCCCGATGGGCGTGCCACCCTGTCCTCGAGGGGTCCCCGGGCTGTCCATGCAAGAAGCGTACCGGCCTGCGCCGGGTCCCGCGATAGGGCCATCCGGATCGGATTGCGCGGGGCTATCAGAATTCGGTAATTCAGCGTATTGCCGCCTCACGTCACCGCATCGAGCTCCTCGAAGAGCGTGAGCTGGAGGCCGGCCGGGCCCTCGAGCCGGGCGTTGAGCGAACGCCACGGTGTGCCGACCGGCGCCGCGACGAGCACGGCCCCAGCGCTGACGGCGCGCTCGGTAGCGGCGGCCGCGTCGCGCACCTGGAGAGCCACCCGAACATGGCCCGCCACGCGCCGGCCGACCTCCACCTCGTCGACGTATGCGGCGTGCGGCGGGTCGGCCAGCTCCAGGGTTGCCCGGCCCGCGGCAAGGATTGCCATCCGGGCCCCGGGGGATGTGAACGCGGCGATCTCGCGCATCCCCATCACGTCGCGGTAGAAGGCGAGGGCGGCCTCGTAGTCGGGCGCTGTCACCACGAGCCGCATCTCGAGCACGCCGTCCGACATGTCCCCTCCTCCGGCCGGCCTACCGCCGGCTGCCCCAGGCCACCTAGGAGCGCCCCTCTTCGGAGGGACGAGGACCAAGACTACCTCGCGTCCTCGCGATCGTCGTCCCGTCGAACGGATCCCGGGCGCGTCGACGGCGCGC